>NZ_JH815329.1:0-144468 GCF_000296615.1 Halorubrum sp. T3
GCGGGCGACTACGACGTCGAACTCACCGTCACCGACGACGACGGCGCCACCGACACGGCGACCCAGACGGTCTCCGTCAGCGACGCGCCCGACCCGGCGAGCTTCCAGGTCTCGGCCCTGAACGTCGAGTCGTCGGTCACGCAGGGCGACGACGCCGCCGTGACCGCGACCGTCGAGAACGCGGGCGACGAGTCCGACACGCAGACCGTCACGCTCGCCGTCGACGGGGGCGAGGTCGACAGCGAGTCGGTCACGCTCGACGGCGACGCGAGCCAGCAGGTGAACTTCACCGCCGCCACCGCCGGTCTCACGGTGGGCGATCACGACGTGACCGTCTCGACCGACGACGACAGCGCGTCGACGGCGTTCGAAGTGACGGCGGACGAGCCGGAGAATCAGCCGCCGACGGCCGACGCCGGTGACGACCAGACGGTCGCCGAGGGCGACTCGGTCACGCTCGACGCGAGCGGGTCGAGCGACGCCGACGGCGACGGTCTGTCGTACGACTGGACGCAGACCGGCGGCACGGACGTCACGCTGAGCGACGCCTCCTCGGCGACGCCGTCGTTCGCGGCGCCCGACGTCGACGGCGACGAGACGCTCGCCTTCGAGGTCGAGGTCTCCGACGGCGCGGCGACCGATGCCGACGCCGTGGCCGTCACGGTCGAGGACGCAGACGACGCGGCGCCGCCGACCGACGGGGCGTCCACCGCGGTCAGCCTCTCGCCCGAGAGCGAGCTCGTCGCCGTCGGCGACGCCGCCGAGTACGACGTCGTGGTCGAGAGCGCCGACGGCGGCGTCGGCGCGTACTCGATGACGGTCACCGTCGACGACCCGAGCGTGGCGTCGATCACGGGCGCCAACCTCTCGGGCGTCGAAAACGGGGGGCTCACCGATGTCCAGATCGCCGCGGACGGCTCCTCGGTGACGGTCGAGGCGGTTCTGATCGACACCGACGACAGCGGGAACGTGAGCCTCGGTACGGTCACCGTCGAGTCCGCGACCGAGGGGTCCACGAACGTCTCGCTCGACGTCTCCGAGCTCGGCGACGAGGCCGGGAGTACGTACGAGGTGACCGGCACGTCCGGCGCCACGCTCGAGGCGTCCACTCTCGTCGTCGGCGACTCCGAGAATCCGGCGCAGGACCTGGACGGTGACGGTGACTTCGAGGACGTCAACGGCGACGGCACCGTCGACGTGCTCGACGTCCAGACGCTGTTCGCCGACCGGGACGGCGCGGCCGTCCAGAACGCCCCGCAGGCGTTCGACTTCAACGGGGACGGCGAGTTCACACTCGTCGACATCCAGCTGCTGTTCGCACAGGAGACGGAGTGAACACACCGATGACGAGCATCGACACCCCGACGGCGCCCGCGACGGCGGCCCTGCTCGGGCTGCTGCTGCTGACCGCGGCGACGGCCCCGGCCGCCGCGGCGACGGACACCTCGGTGCGACTCGCCGCGGCCGAGGAGCCGACGGCCGTCGGCGAGACGACGACGGTCGCCGTCGTGGTCGAGAGCGCCGACGGCGGTGTCGGCGCGTACGACCTGACGGTCGCCGTCGAGGGCCCGGACGTGGCGTCGGTCGTCGACGTTGCGGTCGCCGGAGGTCCCGGAGCCCGCGACGTCGAGATCGCCCCGGACGGCTCGAACGCGTCCGTCCGCGCGGCGCTGATGGACACGGACGACGCGGGCGAGGTGACGGTCGCGACCGTGACCGTCAGGGGCGAGTCGGTCGGCTCCGCCGACCTCGCCGTCTCCGTCGAGACGCTCGGCGACGAGCGGGGCCGGGCGTACGCGGTGACCGGCGACGGCGGACGACTCGGATCCCGGTGACGACGCCTCCGATGCGACGGCGGACGGCCCGGAGCCCGGCGACGGCGGAGCGGACGCGTCCGGCGACGACGGCGAGTCGGGGGCGTCCGACTCGGGAACCGGATCGAAGTCCGACTCGGACGGTAATGCTGAGAGCGGTTCCGGGTCCGGTGCCGGGACGACCGAGACGGATCCGGGGTCCGACGCGGACGCCAGCGCGGGCGGCTCGACGTCCCCGGTCCGGCCGGTAGAGCCCGGCGCCGTCTCGGCGCCCGCCGCGTCGCTGCTGCTCGCGGCCTTGGCGCTGATCGTCGGCACCATCTACCTACGACGGCGGCGTTAACGGTCCGAATCGGTCGCCGGACCGCTTTCCGTTCCTTCGCCCCGACGAAGCCGCGTTCGGTCCGGCTCGTCGCCCGATCGGACGCGGCCGGAGCCCCGTCGCTCGCCGTCTCCTATTATCGCGCGGACGTTTCAGCGGTGAGAAACGAAGTCGATGACTGGGTGGGATCGATGCGGAAATCCCGATGATAATTCGTTCAAATTATCAGAGATATAACTCATTTATCCACCTCTCCGTTACCGGTTTTTCACCACTCAATGAGCACGTCACTGTCGAGCGGCGTCCAGCGCGCCTTTCTGCGCTATCAGCACGTCTTCGTGTTCCTCGCTCCGCTCCTGTTCGTCGCAGGGGTGTACGCCTTCGCGCCGACCCCGGCCGACGCCGGGGCTGGCTACTGGACCGAGTACTGGTGGCTGTTCATCGCGTTCGCCACCGGCGCCACCGTCGTCAACACCGTCGGGATCAGCGGGTCGGCGCTGTTCGTGCCGTTCCTCATCTTCGTGTTCCCGCTCGTCGCGTATCCCTTAGAGCCGACGACGCTGATGAAGATCGGGCTCATCAGCGAGTCGTTCGGCCTGTCGAGCTCATCGCTCGCCTTCATCCAGTACGGGCTCGTCGACCGGCGGCTCTCGCTGTCGCTCGTGTTGGGGGGTATCCCCTTCGTGGTCGGCGGAGCGCTCCTCTCCTTCGTCATCCCCGAACCGCTGTTCCACGCCCTGTTGGGGATCGCGCTGCTGGCGGCCGCGTATCTGCTTTTCAAGGCTAACCTGGGTCACGACGAGCCGACCGGGGGCGGAGACGGCGAGGAGATCGCGACGGACGGCGGATCGTCCCGAGACCTCCCCGACGACGACAACAAGCTCGGGCCCGCGGGCGTCGACACCGACGAGTCCGGCACCGTCACCCGCGTCGACCGCGACGGCGACGACTACACCTACTCCCGGGGCGGCTACCTCGAACGGTTCCTCAACTACAGTGTCGGCGGCGTGTTCCAGGGGCTCGCCGGCTTCGGCATCGGCGAACTCGGGATCATCTCGATGCTCCGCACGCAGGTGCCGGTCCGCGTCGCCATCGGCACGAACCATATTGTCGTCGCGACGACGGCCGTGCTGGCCTCGGTGGTTCACGTGTTCGGCGGCGGCCTCGTCGGCGGTCACACGATGGACTTGGCGACGACGCCGTGGAACATGGTCGTCTGGACCGTCCCGGCGACGACGCTCGGCGGCCAGATCGCGCCGTACGTCTCGACGGCGCTGAACACCCAGACGATCAAGGCGGGCGTGGGCGGACTGTTCGCGGTCATCGCCGTCGCGCTGTTCGCGATGGCCGGCGGCGGGATCTGACGCCGCGACGGTCCGTCCCGGCCGACCGCCTCGCCGCCGGCGTCAGGTTCTTTCCCGTGTCGCCCGGACCGTAACTCGATGACGAATACCATGCGAGCCGCGGTCGTGCCGGAGCCCGGTGCCGAGTTCGAACTCGTCGAGCGCGAGGTCCCGGAGCCCGGCCCCGGCGAGGTCCGGGTCGCGGTCGAGGCGTGCGGGATCTGCCGCAGCGACGAGTTCGTCGTCGAGGGGTCGTACCCCGGCGTGAGCTACCCGCGCGTCCCCGGCCACGAGATCGCCGGGACGGTCGACGCGGTCGGCGACGACGTCGACGCGTGGGCGGCGGGCGAGCGCGTCGGCGCCGGCTGGCACGGCGGCCACTGTTTCACCTGTGACCCGTGTCGCCGCGGCCAGTTCCTCCAGTGCGAGAACGCCGAGATTACCGGTCTGACCTTCGACGGCGGGTACGCCGAGTACGCGACGGTCCCCGCCGAGGCGCTGGCGGCGATCCCGGACGACCTCGACGCGGTCGACGCCGCGCCGCTGCTTTGCGCCGGGATCACCACCTACAACGCCCTGCGAAACTCCGACGCCCGCGCCGGCGACCTCGTCGCGGTCGTCGGCGTCGGCGGCCTCGGCCACCTCGGGGTCCAGTACGCCCACGCGGCCGGCTACGAGACGGTCGCGGTCTCGCGCAGCCCCGACAAGGAGCCGCTCGCGAAAGAGCTCGGGGCCGACCACTTCGTGAACGCCGCCGAGGCGGACCCGGCCGAACGGCTCCGAGAGCTCGGCGGCGCGAGCGTCGTCCTCACGACCGCGCCCGCGAGCGACGCCATCGAGTCGGTCGTGGGCGGGCTGGGCGTCGACGGCTCCGTGATAATCGCCGGCATCCCCGGCGAGCCGGTGTCGGTCGACGCGCAGCAGCTCGTCGGGGCCCGCGGCGCGGTCGAGGGGTGGGGGTCGGGCCACGCCCGCGACTCGCAGGACACGCTGGAGTTCAGCGCGCTCCGTGACATCACGCCCGAGATAGAGACGTTCGCGCTCGATGACGTCGCCGCGGCGTACGACCGCATGGCCGAGAACGAGGCCCGGTTCCGGGTCGTCTTGGAGCCGTAGGCGCCGTCTCCGTGCGGTCGGTTCGGTCCCCGCGGATCGCCGGACCCGCCGCGCTTTTGTGCGAGCCGCTCGCAGCCGCGGTATGCGCGCAGCCGTATTCAACGCCCCCGGCGAGATCGACGTGGAAGAGCGACCGCGCCCCGAGATCGAGGCTCCGACGGACGCGATCGTCCGCGTGACCCACACCGCGGTCTGCGGCTCGGACCTCTGGTTCTACCGCGGCGACAGCGACCGCGACGCGGGCTCGCCCGTCGGCCACGAACCGATGGGGATCGTCGAGGAAGTCGGCGACGACGTGACCTCCGTCGATCCCGGCGACCGCGTGCTCGCGCCCTTCGCCATCTCCTGCGGCGAGTGCGAGTTCTGCCGGAAGGGGCTCCACACCTCCTGCGAGAACGGCGATTCGTGGGGCGGCGACAACGGCGGCGGGCAGGGGGAGTACGTCCGCTCGACCCACGCTGACGGTACGCTCGTCCGCGTCCCCGACCGCCACGCCGACGACGAGGACACGCTCCGCTCGCTGCTCCCGCTGACCGACGTCATGGGCACCGGCCACCACGCGGCCGTCAGCGCGGGCGTCGAAGAGGGGTCGACCGTGGCCGTCATCGGGGACGGCGCGGTCGGGCTCTGCGGCGTCCTCGCGGCCCGCCGCCTCGGTGCGGAGCGCATTATCGCCGTCGGCCACCACGAGGACCGTCTCGAACTCGCCGAAGAGTTCGGCGCCACGGAAACCGTCTCCGAACGCGGCGAGGCCGCCGTCGAGCGGATTCGAGAGCTGACCTACGGCGGCCCGAACCACGTGATGGAGTGCGTCGGCGCCGCGAGCGCGATGAACACCGCCATCGACGCCGTCCGCCCCGGCGGCACGATCGGCTACGTCGGCGTCCCGTACGGCGTCGAGGAGGAGGGGCTCGACGTGTTCGGCATGTTCGGTCAGAACGTGACGCTCGCGGGCGGAGCCGCCCCCGTCCGCGCCTACGCCGAGGAGCTGATGGCCGACGTGCTTCAGGGGACGCTCGACCCCGCGCCCATCTTCACCGAAACGGTCGGCCTCGACGAGGTCGCTGAAGGGTACCGCATGATGGACGAGCGCGAGGCGATCAAGGTGCTGGTGAAGCCCCACGGCGACGCGTAGGCGGCCGCGAAACCGGATTTCCGATCTACGTCTGCCCGACTCGGTTTTTAAGCGGTGGCGCGTGCCTGCGAGCGGCCGCCCCCGGCGGCCGCGAGACAGCACGCGCGAGGGAGTCGGTGGTCCGGAGCGAAGCGGAGGACCACCGACGAGGCTGGGGAGGCGTGAGGTGCTGTGCTGTCGCGGTCGGGTGGGACTCAAAGGGGCAGTCGCGAGGCGACCGTAGGCGACGCAAGCACCGCAAGGAGTGAGCGGAGCGAACGACTGAGGAGCGCAGCGAGCGTACGGTCGCCTCGCGGCTGGGGCTTTGGAGGTGTTGGTCGCCGATCCACAGTCGCTCATTCTCAAGTAAAAGACTGGGGCTTTGGCGGTGTTGGCCGTCGATCCACAATCACCTATTTATAAGCGAATGGCTGAGGTTCGGCCGTGTTCATCGCCGAGGTGTAGTCGCTCATTTATAAGCGAGCGGTCGTGGATTCCGCAGCCGTCGCCGGGCGGGTAGCCGCCGATGGGTATTCGGACGCACCGCATACAGAACCGCTCAAACGTTCGTTTCCGGGGGTATCGGCGTAACCTTTAGTACGCTTAAATCCTTGTTATCTGTTGTCATGTGCCACCATTACGACGAGGCGCGCACGTGGACGGAGGTCAAGGCGCGTCACCGGTCCGAGGAGGCGGACGAACTCGACGAGGCACCCGATGTCGACGCGGTCGACGAGCCGGTAGTCGACGAACCGACGGGCGAGACGGAGGAGCCCGAGCCCCCGGCGGAGCCGCGCGCCCCGGCCGACGACTGACGCGGTCGGGCACGACCCCGCCTCGAACCCCGACGTTTCTTTCGCCCGCTCCGCGCCGAAGAGCGGCGCCGCCTTGCGCTCTCGTCCCGCAGACCACACCTTTACAACCGCATTTCATCAACGCCAGTCCGTGCCTCCCTCCGCTCGAACGCTCGCGATCCTCGCCCTCCTCGTCGTCGGCCTCGGACTCAGCTTCGCCTTCCACGCGACGGCGGGCGACACGCAGATCACTTACGAGGCCACAGCCGTCGAACCCGGCGAAGACCCGGCCCCGGTCGCGGACGCGTCGCGCAACGTCACCGACCTCAACGAGCGGCTCTCGGACACCGCCGACCAGTACCGGGAGCCGGTCCGGACCGCCGCCGCGACCGGGTCCTTCGAGGGGTCGCTCTCGCCGGAGTTGGACATCGCGCTCGACGACGCCGACTCGCCGTACGTCGCGTACGACGGGAGCTACTACGAGTGGTCGCTGTCGACGCGCGGCGACACGACGAACGCGACGATCGAGATGCGTGAGACCGACCCCGAGACGGTGTTCGACGCCGTCGCGCGCCCCGCGGCCGAGGCGTCGCCCGGCGTGCGGACCGCCATCGACGAGGGGGCTGCGACGAACGCGACCATCCGGTCGGGACTGTACCGGCAGGACGGGGCGTACTACGCCGTCGCGGTCGAAAGCGAGGCGGCCGTCTTCGCGCAGGTCGCTGGCGCCGCCCTCGGCTTTGCCCTCACGCCGGTCGGGCGCGGGTACACGGCGGTCGCGCTCGGACTGCTCGCGTACCGCTACCGAGAGCCGACGCGCGACCGCCTCCTCACCCCGCGCCGGGCCGCCGTGGTCGCCGCGCTCGCGCTCCCGGTCGCGCTCGTCGGCACCGCCGTGTTCGAGAGCGGGTCGCCCTCCCGGTTCGTCACCGGGCCCGCGAGCGCGGCCGTCGTCGCCACCGGCGTCGTCGCCGGCGCGCTCGTCGCCCGGCAGCGGTGGCTCGTGCTCGCCGGCGTGACGGTTGGGGTCGGACTGCTCGCCACGGCGGCGATCGCGGGCGCGCTCGGGGTCGTCGGGCTGGTCTTCGGGCCGTTCGCGGTGCTTTTCGGCGTCGTCACCGGTCTCGTGCCGTTCGGCTACGGCTACTGGTTCGCGCGGCCCGCCCCGAACGCGTAGGCTCGGGCAGCCCGCGGTGCCGGTCTCGTGATAGATCGCGGGGGCGACTCATCTATCGCGGCTCGACTTAGTCGCGGAGCAGGTAGCGGAACGCGCGCAGGTGGTTCGACCCGCTCTCGGTGACGGAAAGGTACTGGTACTTGGAGTGTTCCTCGACCTCGACGAACCCGCGGCTCACGAGCGGCTCGACGACGTGCGTGTTGAGTCGCCGGTAGTACCCGCGGTCCGGGTTCTGAACCCCCTCGGTGTCGTAGCGCTCGACGAAGGGGAGGCTTTCCTGGCGGCCGTAGTCGATGAGGTCTCTCTTGGTGACTGGCTGGTTCCGTTCGACGTACGCGAGGACGGCGACGCGTTCGGCATTCGGCTCCTCGATCGGGTACTTCGGGAGTGTCTTCGGTGGCTTCGCGCCCGAGGCCACCGGCCGCTCCTCGCCGCCCGCGTACTCCTCCGCGTGGACGTAGTACGGGATCGCGCCGGTGACCATACAGGCGATCATCCCGCCGATCGCGGTCACCTTCGACCCCGACGCGAGGTTCACGTAGACGTTGTGATCACGGAGGCGGTTCGAGATTTCGGCGATCGTCCCGAGCGAACTGAAGAGGTTGAAGATGTCGCACTCGACGGTCTCGGTCCGGATCCCCCCGTCTTGGATTCGTTGGCGGGCCGTCTCGTGGTACGACGGTCGGTCGACACCCTCCTGATCGGCGTCGGGTTCGAGGAGGATGACCTCGTCGGCGTTCCCGTCGACGACCGGACGGACGATCCGGTCCAACTCGTATCCCAGCGGAACAATGTGAACGCGTTTCGGGACGTCGAGATCGCTCATGTATCAGCTAATTATCGGGACGATATTGACGATTATGATCACATTGTCGTTTATTTTGTCTGTGTTAACGTAATATCTATCCGATCGAGGGCGTTGTTTCCGATCGCCGACGGGGCTCCCCGCAGACGTGTGTTCTCCCCTCCACCCGACTGACACAGGTCGGCGTTCCGTCGGTCTCCCCCTTCGGCCCTCCCCCTGTCCGATCATAGCCGGTTTCATCGCTTGAGACCTCGTCGGCGAACGCAGTATTGCTCTCACGGTCACCCGACCCCCATCCGACCGCAACGACCCAATCGAGACCGCCGAGGCGGCCGGACCCTCTGAGCCGGCAGGTGCCCGGTCTCGATCGCATCGGACTCTTCGTTTTCGAACCCGCCGCCGAACCGCCCGCGCCCGCTCAGAGCGGCTCGATCAGCTCGACGACGTGTCCGTCGGGGTCCTTCACGAAGGCGACCCGCGCGCCGGCCTCCGGGTGGTCGGTCGGCGCCTCCCTGACGCCGTGGTGATCGATCTCCTCGAACGCCGCGTCCACGTCGTCGACGCCGACGGCGACGTGGTCGTAGCGGTCGCCGTCCGCGCTCGGCGCCTCGCCGGCCGTGTCCGACAGCTGGAACTCGACGCCGCCCTCGTCGGCGACGTACACGTTGCGGGTGTCGCCGTCCGCGGTCGTGAACTCCCACGACCGCTCGAACCCGAGCTCGTCGACGTACCAGTCAGCGGTCCGGTCCGCGTCCGCCACGTTCAGGCAGGTGTGGAGAATCTCCATGTGTCGGCGTCGCGCGGTAGCGGCATAAATCCCGACCGGCGACTCCCGCGCGCCCGACGACTGGCGGCTCGCCCGAGCAATGATGTCGCTGGCGCCCCTCGCGTCCGTATGGACCGCAACGCGGTGCGCCGCGCGTGGGACGCGGTCGCCGAGACGTACGCCGCTCGCCGCGACCCCGACGGCTCGGACGCGGCGCTGATCGACGACCTGTGCGACGCGCTGGCCACCGACCCCGCAACCGGCGACCGCGACCCGCTCGTCCTCGACGTGGGCTGCGGCGACGGCGCCCGCACGCTTGCGAACCTCCCGCCGAGCAGCGTCGGGCTCGACGTCTCCCGCCGCGGGCTGGAGCTCGCGGCCGACACCGTCCCGGACGCGCGACTCGTCCACGGCGAGATGTCGGCGCTCCCGTTCGCGGCCGACCGCTTCGACGCGGTCACGGCGTACCACGCGGTGTTTCACGTCGAGCGCGAGCGCCACCCCGCGGTGTACGCCGAGTTCACGCGCGTCCTCCGGCCCGGCGGTCGGCTCCTGATGACCCTGCCGAGCGGCCGCTTCGAGACGGTCCGCCGCGGCTGGATGGGCGGCGAGATGTTCTTCTCCGCGCCCGGCCGCGAGCGCACCCTCGACCAGCTCCGCGCGGCGGGGTTCGCCGACGTCGAGACGCGGACCGCCACCGACCCGCTCGGGAGCAGCACGGAGTTCGCGTTCGCGAGGCTGGCTGGCGAGGGCGAAGAGGGCCGAACGCGGCCGTGACCGACCCCGACGAGGTCCCCCACGACGTGCGGGCGAGCCTCGACCAGCTGCTCGCGGAGGCGCGGGCGGCCGCCGAGCGCGGCGACGCCGACACCGCGCGCGCCCTGCTCGACACGGCCGAGACGGTGGCGACCAAAAAGCTCCCGTCCGGCGAGCGGCGCGACCGGGTCCGGTGGGGCTGCGCGGCCGCGCTCGACGCCCTCCCGAACGGCGACCTCGCGGCCGCGTACGCGACGGCGACCGCGGACGCCGTCGCCGAGCCGAACCCCTGACTCCTTCGCCGAGCCGAACCCCTGACTTTTGTCTCCGGAGCGCCTCTCTTGGCGCATGCGCGTCGCCTCCCTCCTCCCCTCCGCCACGGAGACGCTGTTCGCGCTCGGCGTCGAGCCGGTCGGCGTCTCCCACAGCTGCGACCACCCGCCGGCGGCCCGCGACCTGCCGACGCTGACGGGGACGGTCGTCGACCACGCGGACCGCTCGGCGGCCGACATCGACGAGCAGATGCGCGAGGTCGACGGTGCCGTCTACGACCTCGACGAGGCGCGGCTCGCGGACCTGGAGCCGGACCTGCTCGTCACGCAGGCCACCTGCGACATCTGCGCGGTCGACGCGAGCGAGGTCCGCGCGGCCGCCGCGCGGCTCGACCCCGAGCCCGAGGTGCTCGCCTTGGATCCTCACTCCTTCGCGGACGCGCTCGACGATGTGGAACGGATCGGCGAGGCGGTCGGCGCGGAGGCGGCGGCGAGCGACCTCCGGGCCGATCTCCGTGAGCGCGTCGACGCGGTCCGCGAGCGCGCCGAGCGAGCGGTCGCCGCCGAAGGGCGTCCCCGGGTCGCCGTCCTCGACTGGACCGAGCCGCCGATCCGCGCGGGCCACTGGGTGCGGGACATGGTCGAGATCGCCGGCGGCGACCCCTCGTTCCAGCCGGACGGCCCCTCCGAGCCGGTGGCGTGGGCGGACGTGCGCGAGTGCGACCCCGAAGCGCTCGTCGTCGCGCCCTGTGGGTTCGACCGGGACCGCGCCGTCGACGCGGTCGACGATCTCTCCGCTCGTCCGGGGTTCGAAGACCTCTCCGCCGTCGCGGCCGACCGCGCCTACGCGGTCGACGGCAACGGGCTGTTCAACCGGCCGAGCCACCGGCTCGTCGACTCGCTGGAGGCGCTTTTCGCCTGCCTCCATCCAGACCACGCCGCGACGACGCCCGCCGCGCACGACCGGGTCGCGCGCGTCGAGCGCGCGTCGGGGACCTCAGTGCGCGCCGACGGCGGGTGACGCCGACCGCGGGCCGACGGTTCGGGTTCCGTCGACGCCCTTCGCGGTCATCGCTACCGAGGCCGCTCCTCCTCGTCGGCGAGCTGTATTCCCCGCGCAACGACGTACATCAACACGATACCGGTGCCGACGGCGAGAATAAACTGCGTTACGACGACGAGGAACCCGCCGAGTATCGAGTTTCCGGCGACCAGCAGCGTGAGCAGGAACACGAGCAGCGCCAGCCCCCCGAACAACACGATGAGTCCGGCGAGCGGGAAGACCTCTGCTCGGATCCGTCGCAGATCCAGTTCCCCCGATTCTTGGTCGACAAACGGCGGTAACGACATGTAAATGATGTCTACACGCGAGGTTATCAACTCCCGGATCGCTCACATGGACAGCGAGCCCACGGAGGCCCGCTCTCCCGTGTTTGCGCCCCGATGCGGCACGCGCCGGGCGAACCCGCGGAGCCGTCGGTCTCGGCGCGGACGGTCAGTTCTCGGCGCGGTCGCGCAGCCCCGACAGCGTCGTCGCCTCCCCGAGGTCCGCGACCGTACAGTACCACGCGCCGCGCACGCCGTTCAGGTCGTTCTCGACCGGGCGCTCCAGCGGGACGAGGTCGTCGAACTCGAAGACGACGACGACACGCTCCTCGGAGAACGGGTCGATGAGCGCCGCCCAGTCGGCCTCGTCCATCGGTCCCGATTCGCCCCGCGTCTGCTCGGTCCGAGCGGTGATGCGGGCGTAGTGTGTGACTGCGGACACCGGCGCGGTGCGGTAGAAGGCCATGTAGTCGAACTCGGCGCGGGTGCGGTCGTACGAGCGCGGCGCGGGATAAAAGCCCGCGCGGCAGCGCTCGAACGTCTCTTCCTGCGTCGCGACGACGCAGACGCGGGCGTCTCCGGGCGCGTCGTCCTCGGGGACGTCCGCCGCGAACCGATCGAGGTCCACACGCGGGATCGCCGCCGAGCGCGGATATATCCGCCGGCAGCCCGTACGACGGGGCGATGGCACGGAGCGCGACGAGCGCGCGCGGTGGTCCCCGCGAGCGCGACGAGACGGACGCGGCACGCGACGCGGCGGCGCCCGACGACCAGTCCGGCCCGCCGGCCCTCGCGGTCGAGGGGCTCACGAAGCGGTTCGGCGAGGGCGACGACGCGGTCGTCGCGGTCGACGACGTGAGCCTCACCGTCGAGCGCGGGTCGGTTGTCGGCCTGCTCGGCCCGAACGGCGCGGGCAAGACGACGCTGATCAAGTGCGCCTTAGGGATCGTGGTTCCCGACGCGGGGTCGGTCCGAGTGTTCGGAAACGACGTGCGCGACGGCCGGCGAGCCGCCTACGCCGACGTGGACGCGATGCTGGAGGGCGCGCGCAACGACTACTGGCGGCTCACGGTCCGCGAGAACCTGCGCTACTTCGCGACGATCAGCGGGGTCGACCCCGACTCGGTGGCGGCGCGCCACGACCGGCTGCTCGACCGCCTCGATCTGGCCGACAAGGCGGACACGCCGGTCCGCGACCTCTCGCGGGGGATGAAACAGAAGGTGTCGCTGGCGAGCGTGCTCGCGGGCGGCGCCGAACTCGTGTTCCTCGACGAGCCCACGCTCGGGCTCGACGTCGAGAGCGCGCGGACGCTCCGGGCGGAGCTCCGCCGGCTCGCGGCCGAGGAGGGGCTCACCATCGTCGTCAGCAGTCACGACATGACGACGATCGAGGCGGTGTGCGACCGCGTCGTGATGCTGTCGAACGGGCGGATCGTCGCCGACGACACGGTCGAGGCGCTGCTCGGCGCGGCCGCGAGCGACGCGGTTCGCGTGGCGAGCCCGGACCTCACGCCGGCGGTTGTCGACGGGCTGCGCGAGGAATTCGAGGTCGCCGGAGTCGACCGCGACGCGACCCCGCCCGCGGTGACGGTCGCGGCGGGCGGCGACCGGATCTACGACCTGACCGACGCGCTGCGGACCGCGGGGGTCACCGTCTCGGACATCCGGACGGTCGAGCCCGACCTCGAAGAGGTGTTCTTAGAACGCACCGGCACCGGGTTCGGTGCTGCCGGCCCAGAGTCCGGGGGTGAGGGTTCGTGAGTGGCGACGCGTCCGCGGGATCGGCGTCGACGGCGGAATCGACCGCCGACGGCGCGCCCGGTGACGCGACGCCCGTCGACGACGAGGGCGCGTCCGACACCCCCTCGGCCGTCGACGGCGAGCCGCGCCCGGCCACCTATTACCACCTCGCGCGGGCGGTGCTGTACCGGGAGTTCCTCATCTTCGTGCGGTACCCGGCCAACGCGATCGGGGGGATCGTCGTGTCGCTGTTCTTCTTCGCCGCGCTGTTCCTCGGCGGCCAGCTGCTCGCGGGGCAGGCGCTGGCGGACTCGATCGAGGGGATCGTCGTCGGCTACTTCCTGTGGACGCTGTCGGTGGGCGCGTACTCGTCGGTGTCGAACGACATCGGCAGCGAGGTGCAGTGGGGCACCCTCGAACGCCACATCACCACCCCGTTCGGCTTCGCGCCCGTCGCGCTGCTGAAGGGTGTCGCGAAGGTGGTTCGGACGTTCATCACCAGCGCGGTGATCCTCGCGGTGATGCTCCTCGCGACCGGCACGCGGCTCAGCCTCGCGCCGGTGACGGTGGTCGTCGTCGCCGGCCTGTCGATCGTCTCGGTGCTCGGACTCGGCTTCGCCGCGGGCGGCGTGACGGTGCTGTACAAGCGGATCGGCAACTGGCTCAACCTGCTCCAGTTCGGGTTCGTCGGGCTGATCTCGGCGCCCGTCTTCGACCTCCCGTGGACGCGCGTGCTCCCCTTAGCGCACGGCAGCGCCATGCTCCAGCGCGTGATGGTCGACGGCGTGCGGCTGTGGGAGTTCCCGCTCGCCGACCTGGCGCTGCTCGTCGCGGTCGCGGTCGGCTACCTGGTCAGCGGCTACCTCGTCTTCCAGCTGGCGACCCGGCGGGCGCGGCGGCTCGGCGTGCTCGGCGACTACTGACTCACGGGTCGCATCGCCGCGCTCGGCGGCCTCAGCGGAATTCCGACGCGGCGTGCGTCACGCGGACGCGGTCGACTCCGACTCGTCGCCGCGGGGCAGCCCGAACTCGACTTCGATCCGAACCGTCTCGTAGGGCACATACGGCCGCTTCGCGCGGCCGTCCGCCTCGAAGTGGACGATGTCGTAGTCGGCCAAAAGCGACAGGTCGTCGTGGACGACGTGGACGTCTCGGTCGAGCCGGTCCGCCAGCGCGCGGATGCTCTCGGGCGGTCGTTCCATCACCGCCTCCAGCAGCTCCATCCGGCGGTCCGTGAGCAGCTGGCGGAGCCGCGCACGGTCCTCGAAGTTGACCACGTGCGGGACTGCCTCGCCGTCCTCCCAGCGCTCGGCGCGCTCGATCGCCGCCGTCTGTGCCTGTTCCGCCGGTAGCGACGTGATACGGAGCGTCGACGGGTACTCGGCGTCGCTCGGGTCCGGTGTAAATTCGTCGTGGGTGGGGTCGGTATCAGTCGGTTCGTCGGTCATGGATCTCGTTTACCTCGGATTGGAAGTCGTCGATCAGGTCCGCGAGACCGGTGAAGTCCAGTTTCGTGACTTCTCCAGTGTGCGTGTGCCGATGGTGTCGCCCGACGTCTCGGTGGTGCGGCGCGTTGTCGTACCGGAGTAGCGTGTCGCCGTCGGCGTCCATGTCCTGGAAACTGTACTTCACGCCCTCCGGGTACTCCTCGCTTTCCGGGACCTGCCACGCGATCATCTCATACCGACTGCCGTCCGATTTCTCGGACTCTTCCCGGTACACGACCGTAGCGGGCATCTGTCTCGTATGTTGTGATACGAACTCAACAATGTTAACGCTTATTGTTGTGTTTCGACCACAACGACGATCGCGGACATCGCCGTCGCCGCAGGGTTGTAGTCAGAATCACCGCACGGTGTTCGCCGCGCTTTCTATCGGTCCTCGTCCGGCTCCGCGGCGAGCGCCTCGTCGCGGAGTTCGCGGCAGCGCTCGCCCGTGATCTCCAGTTCGGGGACTGGCGTCGGGTTCCCGTCCGCGTTGACGGCGACGAACACGAAGTACGACTCGGTGGTGAGCTCGCGCTCGCCCGTGCGGGGCGACTCCCGGTACGCGCGGATCCGCGTCCGGAGGCTCGTGCGCCCGACCGCGTACACGTACGACTCGATGACGCAGGTGTCGCCCTGCGGGACGGGCCGCTTGAAGTCGAGCCCGTTGATCTTGGCCGTGACGCAGGTCTCGCCGGCGGCGCGCATCGCCGACATCGCGCCGATCTCGTCCATCCACTTGACGACGTTCCCCCCGTGTGCGGAGGCGTAGTTGTTCGTGTGGGTGGGTTGGACGCGCTGGCGGTTCTCGATGTACGTGTCGCTGACGCTCGGCATGGTCGACCGTCGCGCGGCCGCGGGAAAAACACCGGTCCTCGGGCCGGAAAGTCCCCGCGCCGGGCGTCCCGGAGGGCCCGAGCTCACCTCGGCGGCCCCGCGGCCCAGCCGAATTATCGTTTCGTGTAATTCGGCCTTTACTCCTAAATAGGGTAGTTTTCTTCGGACGAATAACGGATGATGAACGCGATTACCGCGCGGTACGGTCGGCGGGTCGGCGCGGCCGTCCTCCTGACGCTCGCCGTGACGCTCGGCTTCGTCGCCCTCTTCGCGGGACACGTGGCGACGGTCGGGACGGCGGCGGCCGCGACGGCGGCGCTGACGTCGGTCGGCGTCGTCGTCACGCTGAACCTCGGACTGCTGGGCATCGTGCTGGTCGGCAACGTCGCGGTCGAGCTGCGGCGGCTGACGGAGACGGCCGAGGCGGTCGGGCGCGGCGAGTTCGACGCGCGCGCCACGTCCGACCGCGGCGACGAGATCGGGCGCCTGTTCGACGCCTTCGACGAGACGCGGCGGTCGCTGCGGGACGCGGTCGCCGAGTCCGAACGGGCCCAGAGCGAGGCGGAGACGGCCCGCGCGGAGGCCGAGGAGCTGTCGGACACCCTCATCGAGCGCGCCGAGGAGATCGGCGGCGCCATGGAGGACGCCGCCGAAGGCGACCTCACGCGGCGGCTCGACGCGGACGGCGAGGTCGACGCGATCCAGCGTATCACGGCGGCGTACAACGAGATGACCGGCGGGCTCGCGACGACGATCGAGGACATCCAATCGTTCGCGGGCGACGTCGAGGCGACCAGCGAGGAGATGGCCGCTGAGGCCGACGAGGTCGCGGGGCTGAACCGGGAGGTGGCCGACGAGATGCGCGAGCTGGCCGACGAGCTAGACGAGCAGACCGAGCGGTTACGGGAGACGGCCAACGACACCGACGACTTCTCGGCGACCGTCGAGGAGATCGCGTCGACGACCGACGAGGTGGCGGGCGACGCGAGCGCCGCGGCCGAACTCGGCGCGGAGGGCGAGGAGCGGGCGACCGAGGCGGTCGAGGCGATCGTCGCGATCGGCGACCTGCTCGAGGAGCTCGACGACCTCGTGGCCGGTCTCGACGACCGGATGGACGGCGTCGCGGAGACGACAGACGTGATCGCGGATATCGCCGAGCAGACCAACATCCTCGCGCTGAACGCCTCGATCGAGGCGTCGCGAGCGGGCGGCGACGGCGACGGGTTCGCGGTCGTCGCCGACGAGGTGAAGGGGCTCGCCGAGGAGACGCGCGAGTCGACGACGGAGATCGAGGCGACGATCGGCGAGGTGACCGAGGACGTCTCCGCGGTCGCGGGCGAGATGGACCGGACGATGACGGAGCTCGACGAGACGACGTCGGCGGTGCGCGCCGCGGGCGACGCGATCGAGGAGCTCACCGGCACGGTCGAGGACGTCGACGTCGCGATGGGCGACATCGCGCGGGCGACCGACGAGGGCGCCGAGGGGATCGAGTCGGTCGCGGCGCGCGTCGAGGCAGTCCACGGCTCCGCCACCGACGCCGCCGACCGCGCGCGCTCGCTCGCGGAGACCGCGGACGAGACGGCCGAGACGGTGGGCGACCTCGCGGAGACCGCGACGGCGCTATCGGAGCGCACCGCGTCGCTCACCGAGCGGCTCGCCCAGTTCGAAACGCGGGCGGACGCGGACGGTACCGGCGGAGGGGTCGCGGCCGCCGCGAGCCCGGTCGCCGGCGACGCGGAGGTGAGCGCCGATGATTGAGCCGTCGACGGTTCGGTTCGCCTCCGCGGGGATCTACGCCGTCTCAGCGGTCGTGCTGCTCGCGCTGGCGCGGCGCAAGCCGGCCGACCTCCGGCGGTACTGCTACCCGTTCGTCGCGGTCGTCGCGGTCGCGGGCGTCGGGATCGCGAGCTGGGGCGCCGGGATCGGGACGTTCGAGGTCGGCACCGGGACGCTTGAGGCCGGTCAGCTGCTCACCGACTACGTGGCGTACCCCTTCCTGTTCGGGTTCGCGGCGTTCGTCGCGGGAGTGAGCCGGCGGTACGTCGGGGGGATCGTCGCGATCACCGTCGTGATGCGGGTCGGGTACGACTTCGCGGAGGTGTTCGCGGGCCCGCTCGCGACGGCGGGCACCCTCGGAATCCTCGCCGGCTACGTGACGCTCGTCGGGCTGTTCTTCGGGCCGGTGGCGAGCGCGGCGGCGCGGCAGGCGCCCGAACGGGAGCTGTTTTATAAGAAGACGCGGAACCTCGCGCTGTTCGCGTTCGGCGTGCTGATCGCGTGGGCGATGCTCCAGATCGCCGGGCTGTTCGATCAGTTCACCGCGACGGTGACCTTAGAGTATCTCGATCTCCTGCTCCGGGTCGGGTTCGCGGGCTTCGTGTTCGCGAACGTGGAGACGCTGGCGGCGGAGGCGGGGTCTGGGGGCGACGCCGGTACCGACACGGGTCTGTCGGCGTCTCACACGGCGGCGGGAACAGGCGCCGACTGAGTCGACGGGACTCTCATTTCACGCGAATCCGCTGCTACGTCGGCCGACCAGGCTAAATAGTTCGCCGACACCAGAATTATATAGTCGCTGCCGCTACTGACGAGTATGCCTGCCGACGAGCCCGGCGAGGAGTTCGGACTCGCCGAGGGGTTCAGCGCGGACCTCGACGCTAAGCCCGCCGACGAGCGCGTGTACCGGGTCGCGCTCCAGTTGTACGAGCCGGCGGGCGTGTCGACAATCGCTGAGCGCGCCTCGTGCGCCCCGGACACCGCTCGGCGGCACCTCAAGCGGCTGGCCGACATCGGCGTCGTCGAACGCGTCTCGGAGTCGCCGCTCACGTTCGCCCGCAACGAGTCGTACTTCGAGTGGCGTCTTCGGAATCGGCTCGAAGCCCTGCCACGCGACGAGCTTCACGAGAGGCTCGCCGAGCTCACCGAGCGCGAGTCCGCGTTCCGGGAGCGCTTCGACGCCGAGTCACCGACCGACGTGGACGCGTTCGACCACGCGGAGTACGACGACGTCGAGACGGTGTGGCTCGCGTTGAGCGAGTGGCACACCGTCAGGGAACGGATCGACCGGCTGGAGGCGGTCCGCCGCGATCGCGGTTCGGACTCGTTTCGTGAGGAGAACGCCGCGTGACCGGTCTTGACCGGTCGCGATCCGTCGACGAGGCGACGCTTCGCTATCTCGCTCGGGCGTTCGGTCGACGGGACGAGGTGCGCCAGACGTCGCTGTTCCCGTCGAACAAGCTGGAAAGCCTTGTCGTCACGCTCGACGTCGAGTACTATCCCGAGTCAGTCGACGGCGTCTCGCTCGAAGTTCGCGCGTACACGAACGGTGACTTTCACGTCTCGTACCACGGGATGCGCGCCGGCGACCGGCAGCAGTGTCGATGGGACCGCCACGACCAGCCGCACAACACGCGGGACCACTTCCATCCGCTGCCGGACGCCGAGACGACAGCCGCGGTCGACCGGGGGTACGCGACGGACCTCACGCGTGTCATCGAGGGGACTGTGCTGCCGTGGGTCGACGAGCGGGTCGGCGAGCTGTGGGAGTCGGGCACGATCTAATTATGTGGGCGATAATATTATCGCGTTCATAATGCTCTCGAGCACGATATCCTCAGCACGTATATCTGTGCCAGCAAAATATATGTGTTTTTAGGACGAAGCGTAGCGTATGACAGACGAGCCACCGTCCGCTGACGGCCCCGACGAGTTCCCCACCGAGGCGGAGCTGCCGGACGAACCGGTAACCGCGGCCGACGTCGAACCGTTCGCCGTCGACGACGATGATTTCGAGGACGTCGACGAGTTCGCGGCCGCAGAGTGGAAACACGAGACCACTGCGGACGAGCGAATTCGCGCGGTGATCGACAGAACGACGACGCCGAAATCGGCGGGCGATATCGCAGAGACGGCGCTCGTCTCGGAGACAAAAGCCAGGACGGCGCTCAACAAGCTCAGCGAGGAGGGCATCGTCAGAAGTCAGCAGACGGGCTCCGGGAAGTTGTACAGTCGCGACCCGGAGTGGCACCTTCTCAAACAGATCCGGCGGCTCGCCGGGAGCGACACGCTCGTCGACCAAATCCAGCGAATAAAACGGGAACTCGCGGCGTACGAAGCCGAATACGACGCGCCCGATCCGGAGGAGCTTCTGGTTTCGGACAGGGACCTCGATCAGGACGAACTCGACGCCGTCTCTCACTGGCGGACGGCGAAACGAGAACTCAGCCACCTCAGAGCGGCGTACCGCTTCCGAGAAGCGAAGGAGCGGGCGCCGACCGTAACCGAACAGGGAGACGGACGGACGGGGACGCAGACGACCCCCACCGGCGATCAGCTCCCACTCGAGTAATGGGGCTGGGGAACGGTTCGCCGCTCGATTCGGACGCGATCGACGAGAGCGTGGAACAAGTACGCCGACAACTCGGTGACGGCGTCGTCGACGTCCGATTCCGGTATGGGAAGGGACAACCGTTCACGCGGCGGGACGGAGCGGACGTCAGAGCGGCACGAGTCACCGTTACCCCCGGTATCCACGAACGAGGCGGGTACTTCGATATTCAGTGGTGGGAGAACGGCGATTACAAGTACCACTATCGGGAGGACGGACTGGAGTTCAGATTCGGGCGGGAAGCGGCGAACGAAGCCACCCCGAAGCCGGTCCGGCATTTTCATCCGCCGCACGACCTCGATGTACATCGGCGATCCTGTATCGGCATTGAACGACCGCCCGAACTCGTCACGATCGCCGTGCTGAAGACGTGGTGGACGGGGGTCGAGAACGGTGACGAGAGCCTGGTGAACGCGCAGGACGGCTTGCCGTAGTCTCGGAACGCCTACACAGGTGGTCAGCCTTCCCGGCCTATCCGTATTGTCACCGATCACCAACCCAGTCACTGTCAATCCGGGCGGATGCTTTTTATCAGCATTCACCGATGCCCGTTCATGGGCCTGTACGACGACGTGCTGGTCGCGGATGGGGTCAGGCTGCCGAGGTTTCCAGCCGACGCCAGCCCGTCCGATATCGAGTGGCAGACGAAAGATATCGGTCGGCCAGCCATGCAAGCGTACAAGCTGACCACAGACGGACGGCTCCTGCGACGCGAGCGGGAGTTCCGTGAGAAGACGCCCGAAGAAAAACAGACAGCGGCCGCCGACCACGGCTTCGACTCGTGGGAGGCGTACGTCTCGTTTTGTGAGGACGCAACCCCAGATGAGCGCATCCAACGTGGTATCGGCCTTCGAGCGCCGGATCCCCAGACCCTCGACGAGGAACTCTGGCTCGACCACAACATGCACGGCAGCTTCGAGTTTCACGGCCGGAGCGACGATATCGAAGACGAGTTCTACTGGTCGTACGAGGCACGGTTCACGCGTGGAGCCCTCGACGCGATTGTCTTTCTCGGCGAGCGAGGCGGCGGTCACCCCGATGACTACCGGCCCGACGCGCCTGTCCGCGTCGAGTTTTCGTGACGAGCCCAGCTGAACGGTACTCGCGACCCGGAAGCTCACACGACGAGCGCGATTCCGCCCCCACCAATGATCGCGAGCGCCCCGAGCGCGAAACACACCGTCGCGAACGGCACGCGCTCGACGACGCGCATGAGCGCGTCGATTGTCAGGTAGCCGACGACGGCACTCACGCCGAGCGCGACCGCCGCGGGCACAGGCGCGATCCCGGGAAGCCCGCCCGCGCTGGCGACGGTGAGCGCGGCCGCGCCGACGCTCGCGGGAATCGACAGCAGAAAGGAGAGCCGGAACGCGGTCGGCGGGTCGTAGCTGCGGAACAGCAGCGCGCTCGCCGTCACCCCGGAGCGGGAGATACCGGGCAGGATGGCGAACCCTTGCGCGCTGCCGACGAGAATCGAATCGACGAGCGAGGGCGTCTCGCGGCCGCCCATGCTCACCGAGTCCGAGGCCCGCTGGAGGAGTCCGGTGATCACCAGCAGGACGCCGATGACGGCGATGAAGACGCCGCCAGTGAGATCGCTGACGAGATCGACGGCGAGGACGTACAGCGGGATCCCGACGAGCCCGGTAAAAAGCGACGCCACGACCACGTACGTCGCGATCGCGTGGTCTGCGTCGTACGCTCTCGTGGGTCGCCACCCGGGGAGTGTTTTGAGGATGGTCGCGATCTCCGTGCGGTAGTAGGTCGCGGCCGACAGCGTCGTCCCCAGTTGGAGGAACAAGGCGAGCTGGACGGCGACCGCGGGATCCGTGCCGGCGAGCGTGAGCACGAGCGAGAGGTTCCCCTGACTCGAGACGGGGAGCCACTCGACGACGCCTTGGACGATTCCGGCGAGTATCGCAACGAGCAACTCCGTGGTGGTCACTATCGACATCGGAGGCGGGTGGACAGGTAAAAGGCGACGATTATGGGTTCTGCTCGGCAGGTGTCTGGCCGTCAGTGTTCGCGTCCTGTTCAGGTGGGTGGGGATCGTCAGTATCGGGTGCTGTGAGATCGCGTTTGCCGTCGGTTGAGGCCGAGCCCGACTCCGACTCGTCCGGGGGCTCGGGGGGTTCGAGTGCGGCAACCAGGAGTTCAACCGGCCGCGTCTCGCGGAGCGCCGCCCAGCTCCGGCGTTCACGCGTCGCAATCACGCCCGCGACGACGAGCCCGGCCGCGAGGCCGAGCCGTGTCGTGCCGAGGGTTCCAGCCGCGATACTCACGAGTGCGAGGAGCAGGCCGACAGTGAGTACTGCGAGGCCGCCCACAACTGCCGGCGCTGCCAGTGTGTACGAAACACCTGTGCGGGCCGCCGTTGCGATCCGGGAGTCTTCGAGTGCGGGAAGGAGGCGATCGAGAATCGCATCGAGGAGACGGATGAACGGGCCGACCGTCCACGTTTCCCGCAGGTCGATGACGATCACCTCCGGGTCTGGCTCCGCGGTGAGCCAACGGTACAGGTAGGAGCTACGCACGGCTGCTGCGGTCCGCTCCCACAGGCGGCCGAGACGTGACTCGCGGGCCGCCCGCCGCATCCTACTACCGGTCGGCGTGCCCGCCTCCGTCTCGTCACTCATCTGAATTGATCTTCGGGTGGGCGCTCATGTGTGTTGCGGCTGGGGCGAACCGATAGGGTAGGTCACCGCTCCACGGAGACGACCGTCGCCTCCACGGTGACCGTGCCGAGATCGAGTGCGACGGTCGATCCCTGGCGGATCTGGTCCCCTTTGAACGCCAGCCCGCTTGGCGTCTCTCGGAGCTGGAGGTCCGCGGTGATCGTCACCTCGCGGTCCACCGGGTGGTCGACCACGTTGACGCTGCCGTTCTCGCCGGTGGTGATGATGAGCGACGGCTCTGTTTCGACACCGGTGACCCGGGCCACGGTGGTGTCGCCGGCGCGTTCGACCATCCCCGGCTCGATGGCGTCCGCGAAGTCCTCGCGAACGTCGTCCATCCGAAGCGTCACCGTCCGGGTGGTGGTCTCGCCAAGGCTGATGTCGCCGCCAACCTGCTCGATCCGGCCGTCAAACGTGTACTCGCTCGTCGGGAGCGACACCGTCTGCCCGCGCCTGACCGGCGTGCCGCCAAACCGGAGCCGGTCCTGCTGGCGGTGGCCGGTGAGTGTCGCCTCGACGAGCAGCTGTCGTTGAGTGGGTTGGTCAGTTGTGTAGGTGGTGACGTTGTTGATGCGGGCGACTGTGCGGTCGCTGAGGCGGATCTCGTCGCCGGGGGTCACATCTTCTGCGGTGCCCGCATCGACCTGACTTGAGAGCAACACGCGCTGTTGTTCGGTCGTGAGTGCGTCGCTGTCGCCCACGTCACGGATCTGGCCGTTGACCTGGTAGCGGTCGGTGGTAATGTCGAGGGTGCGACCGAGTCGCGGCGGCGCGCCGCCGTAGATGAGACTGTCTTGGTTGTTGAGTTCGCCTTCGAGGGCGACGCGGAGGATGACGCGGGTATTGG
Source organism: Halorubrum sp. T3 (assembly GCF_000296615.1). Taxonomy (NCBI): domain Archaea; kingdom Methanobacteriati; phylum Methanobacteriota; class Halobacteria; order Halobacteriales; family Haloferacaceae; genus Halorubrum; species Halorubrum sp. T3. The sequence continues at coordinate 23,579 of NZ_JH815329.1, forward strand.
CTCCCTGTGGCGTGAGATGAACGTCCGTGATCCGGAGCGTCGACGCCCCGTCGGGGCTGTAGGTGTCGCCTTCCTCGATTGCGTCGACGATGTACGGTGAGACGGTGCCGACATCGAGCGTCGCGTACGTCGTGTCCGTTTCTGGAGCCGGTGCCGGATCGTCCGTGAGAACGAACGCGGCACCGGAGACGACCACGGCGGCAATTAGTAGGACAACGAGCGCGTCGATGACGTTGACGGCGCCGAACAGCCGTCCTTCGTCGTCGATCAGTTCCATGGAGGTCCCTCCGAGCGCGGCATTATCAACGACGACCGCCGCGCGGGTAAAAAGCGTATTCGTTCGCCATTTCGAGATTCGTTTGCCACTTCGCGACGGCCCGAACCCGCAGGCTTTTGAGGATCCTATGGGAGAACTCGGATATATGAATCGCCTGCGACTCCCGCTGGTCCCCCGCTCGCTTCGGCTGGCGGGCGTCCTCGCGGTCGCGGCAACGATCCTCTACTTTTCGGTGTTTACGCCCCCGGGAAGCGGCGCGATTCAGACCGGGCCGCTCGGCGTCTTCCCGTACAGCACGTGGCTCCACGGGCTGGCGTACGGTGGCCTCACGGTCACACTCGCGTACGCGCTTCAGGACCAGCCGTGGCGCGACCGCTCGGTGCTCGTCGTGGTGTTTTTGATCGCGGTCGGCTACGGCGCGGGCATCGAACTGTTCCAATCGACGCTGGACGCGCGCACGGCCGACTTCGGCGACCTGCTCGTGAACGCGGTCGGGGCCGCCGTCGCCGCGGTGTGTTGGCGTGTGCTGACGCGATGGGTGCGGTTCTATCGGGTGCGGGGAGTGGACGAACTCGAAGCGCCGGTGTGACGCTAGGTGCGTCGTGGCGTAGTCCGCGGTGGGTGGGCGAGACCTCCCAATATGCCTCTCTTGTGAACTACCCTACCCTACTCGCTCACGGCTGACGCCGTTCGCTCCTTGAGGGTAGGGCTTCCTGTTTCCACGACGCGCTTTACAGACACCGAATCGGTGTCCGTAGGGAGCGCAGTCTCCACAGGCGTTGATTCGGAGTATCCCACTCCTACGTCTTCGAGGCCGCGAGAAAGAATGTTCCACGCCGCGTTCGCGTCCCTGTCCGCCTCAAACCCGCAGGCGGGACAGGAGTGTTCACGGACCCACAACGGCTTCTCCGTCGAGACGCCGCAGGACGCACACTCTTTGGTCGTCCCTCTCGGGTTGACTGCCACGAAGTGCGTCCCCTCGCGCTCACACTTGTATTCGAGCAACGAAAAGAACGTCCGCCATGCTGCCGACGCGGTGTTGCGGCTGTTCGACGGCGACTCCATCATCCTCTTCACGTTCAGGTCTTCGACCGCCACGAGGTCGTACTCCCGAGCGTAGTAGTTCGAGAGTTTATGGAGAAAATCACGGCGCTTCCGTCGGAGATCGGCGTGACACTCCGCGACGCGACGCCGTTGCTTCTCGTAGTTGTTCGACCCGTGTTGCTTCCGCGAGAGTTTCCGTTGCTCACGCTCCAAGCGTTCACGCTCGTCGGAGAGATCGAGCGACTCGATCGCCGTGCCGTCGGTGTCGTGGGCGTACTTGAGAATCCCCACGTCAATTCCGACGCACTTCTCGGGATTTTCGGTGGGTTCGGGCGGTTCACGGTCGATTTGGACGCCGAACGTGGCGAACCACTCGCCCGTCGGTTCCTTCTTGACCGTGACCTGCTTGAGGTTGGCGTCGTCGGGGATGTTGCGGTGGAGTCGTATCGGAATGTCCGCGAGTTTCGAGAGTGACAGCACAGTCTGACCGCCCTTCTTGTCGAGCTTGAAGCCAGACTGACTGTACGTGAAACTGCGGAACTCTCGTGGTGGTTTCCAGTTGAGTTTCCCGACGCCGTAGCCGTTCTCCTTGAGTTTGGAGAGGCTGTTGAGGTTATCGAACAGCCGTTCTACGACGGTTTGGAGAACCTTTGAGTATACGTCTGAGAGACCGTCCCACCATTTCTTAAGATCGGGGAGTTCCGACCGTAGCGTGGTCATGGACGGCAGTTCGCCGTGTTCATCTTGGTACTCGTTAAGCCGATAGAGCGTGTGATTGTACAGTTGCCGACAAATATCGCGGTGGCGGTCCAACTCCTCTCGGTGGGCGTCGGACGGCTTGAGGCGATACTTGTAGGCGTAGTACATCAGTTCTCCCGCTGGTCTTCGACATACTGTTTCAGCACATCCAGCGACACCTGCCCCGTCGAGATAAGACAGTACGAGTCGTTCCAGAACGAGTCGCCCCACAGTTCGGTCTTCAGCTCATCCTCGTACTCGTTTCGGATACGGCGAGCAGTCGCGCCCTTGACTGTATTAATGAACTTCACGAGGTTTGTGGTGGGTTTCGCTCGGAACAGGATGTGAACGTGGTCGTCCTCTCCGTCGAGGTTCGTCAGTTCGACGCCGTAGTTGTCCGTGAACCCGCTGATGACCTCGCGAATGAATTGGGTTCGCTCCTCGGTTAGCACTCCGCGCCGATACTTCGTGGTGAGTATCAGGTGGTAGTGTAGGGAATACGTCGAGTGCGCTCCCGAATCGAGGTCGTACTCCATTGGGTTCATACTGTAATACAATACCCAAATGTAAAATAATTACGACAGCGTTGGCCTGTGGGCCTGTAACCGTATCTTCAGATGAACAGGTGATGACGGCGCTGTATCCCCACCCTACTCCGCTCCCTTCGGTCGCTCCGTTGAGGGTGGGGGCTTAGCGCCTATATCAAGCGTAGACCAGGACGCTCCGCCTTTCGGACGGTGGCTTGATATCTGCGGTATCCCAACAGCGAGGATGTCTACCCATGGATGAGTACTGCGAGGACGAAACTCGCCTTCCGGACTCGATCCGAGGATACGTCGCTGACGTGATGGACGGGACCGAGACGTTTCGCGCCGGCGTCAAAACGACGGCCGGGGGGTTCACCCAATCTGTTTGGCTGGTCGTGACATCCGACCAGCTCGTCGTCGTGACGTCCAAGTTGGTTGACGCTACCTTGCGGCGAGTTCCGCTGGCGGACATCGCGGAGACTCGGTCGAGTCTCGTCGACCTGCCGGAGGAGCGTCGTCGACAGATCGAGATAGAAACCGTTGACGACACGCTCACCTACGAGCTACACGATCCGGACGGGAAGTTCATCGAGGACCTCCAGACCGCAGTCGCCGACGTTCCCGACCCCGAACTCGCGGACCCAGCCTACCCGACCGACGTCGACGGCGCGCTCCGGAACTGCGAGCGCGTGGTCGAAGCCGCTGCGAGCGCCCGACGCGATGGATCGTTCGTCGAGGCGAGCGACCGGTACGAGACCGCGATCACCGGGTACCGAACGGTGCTCGATCGACTCCCGGCCGGCGATGACCGCCGCGACGCAATCGAAGAAACGTTGACCGAGATTCGGGATGCTCGACAACAGATTGCGGAGCTACGAGAGCGCCGCGCCACGCTTGAATCCCGCCTCGCAGCCGCCGAGAACAGCTTCCAAACGGCCGTCCGAGCACACTTAGAACGCGAACAGACCGTCGCCAAGATCCGGTACCGGCAGGCCCGCGACGGTTTCGAGGAGGCGCTTGAGCTGATCGACGCGGACGACGACACCGACGCCGATGCTGAGCCCATCGAGGCGCCGGTTCACGTCTCCCCCGACGCCGACACCCTCGCCGTCTCGGGAGCGCTCGACGAGTTCGCAGGGCTGTCGACGGCCACCACCGACGCTCTCTCCGACAACGAGATCACCGCCGTCGCGGACCTTCGGGCGCGGGCGACGGGCCCCACGACCGCCGACGCTGACGCCCCCGAGTTGACCCCGATTCGGGATCTCTTCGAGTCGACCCCCGTTGATCAGGCTGACGTCCCGATCCTCTTCGCGCTCGCTTGGCAGCAGACGGAGACGATTTCGTTTGCGGCCCGAACTGACGTTCGACGGCGTATCGAGCAGGCGGCCTCCGGGTACGACGCGACGGTCTGACACCGTCGATAGTTCCTGTTTTGATCGCTGCTGTCTCGTCCACGGACGGCGTCCGTACGGTCTTCACGCCGCCGACAAACGCTGTTTTCGGAGCTTGGCTGTCGCCGGCATCAGTATTAATACGCGGCTCGCCGGAGACGCGACACGGAGATGCCGGTCCCCTAACTCTACCCCTCCCGCTGCGCCCTCATCGGGTGTTGCTGCCTACTCCTGTGTGTCGGCGGGGTCGTCGCTGGAGCGCCCGCCTACGAAACGCCGATCGACGCGCAAGTCCCGAACGAGCGGGCGATGGCGGACTCGCTCGACGCGTATTCGCCCGGCGAGATCGACCCGATCGCGTTTACGACGCTGTCGCCGGAAGAACAAACCGCGGTAAGCGGGGCGATCGATTCGGCAGCGGGCGTCTACGCGGATCGCGGCCAGTCAGGGGACGGGTCGCAGTTCGTCTATCGTAACGACGTGACCAATCAGTACTTCGTCAGCCACGACGAGTCGGTCTATCTCGTTCAGGTCATCGTCGATATCGGCTATTTCTCGTTGCTCGGTGGTCTCTTCGTCGGTGTGATGGGTCTCCTGCTCGTCGCGAGCGGGCTGTGGGCTCGCCGCTCCGGCCCGTCGTTGCGCTCGGATTCTCTCTCAGAAACGGAGTGACTTCCTCGTCTGCCGGGGGCATCCGACACAGCTGCCACTGGCACGGTGTCTGGGCGTAATGACCGGAGCGCTATCCACGGGGAAAACCCGCCGAGCGCGCTGATCCGCCCGTGAGGAGTACGGATCGTCGTCGGCGTTTCGGGTGGGGCTACGCGTCCGGTTCGACCGTCTCTTCGCTGCTTCCGTCGGCCGCACTTTCGGCGTCGCCGGCGAGGCGACGCTCCGCTTCGTCACGGTCCTCGGGGTAGCCGACGTCGATGCGCCAGCCGTCGAGGCCGATGGCGTCGATGGTGCGGCCCGACTGGATGAGCAGATCCACCGCGTCGCTGATCTCGTACTCGTCGCGGTTCGACGGCTGAACGAGATGACAGGCGTGGAAGATAGCGGGCGAGAAGGTGTAGAAGCCGGTCATCACGAGGTTGCTCGGCGGGTCCTCCGGCTTTTCGACGACATCGGTGATCTCGCCGTACTGGTTCGTATCACAGACCCCGTAGCGGGAGGCCTCCTCCCAGGGGACCTCCTCGACGAGGAACGCGGCGTCCGCGCGCTCCTCGCGCTGGCGTCGCACCACGTCTTTGAGGTTCGCTTGGAAGATGTTGTCTCCGAGAATGAGCATGAAGTCGTCGTCGATGTGTTCCTCGACCGTGAGGAGGGCGTGGGCGAGTCCCTTCTGCTCGCGCTGGTGCGTGTACGTGATCGGGACGCCCTCGTACTCGTCCCCGTAGTGGTCGATGATCACTTCCTTCATGTAGCCAACGACGACGATGAGTTCGTCCGCGCCGAGGTCGATCAGCTGATCGAAGCAGTGGGTGATGAGGGGTTTCCCGTCGACTTCGACCATCCCCTTGGGCTTGTCTTCCGTGAGCGGGCGGAGACGCGTGCCTTCGCCGGCCGCGAGTACGACTGCCTTCATACTCCATGGGTTCAATTCAGCCAATCATAAGGATTCTGCCTTCGTAATTCGGGCGGTATCCACGGGCGATCGACGTGAGTCGCGGAGCCAACAGGTCACCACTGACACACCATCGCTTCAAGTGAAGCCGCCCGGTTGGTACCCCAGCCAAAGAGGTTCGGATTCGGGAGTGTCACACACCACCATTTCACGTGAAGCTACCCGGTAGTCCGGTCTCGTCGCGTTTGTTCACGATTTTCGGAGATCACTTCATTTTGCGTTACCGGGCGTTACTCGGACGGTATTCACTTGAAGCGATGGTGTGTCGCTCGGAGACGGGACTCGTGACGCAAGGCGTGGACGAATTCGATCTCCTCGCAAAGTCGTCAGGCAAGCGGCCGAACGGGATCCGAGCAGTCCGAACCGGTACGTTTGTACCCGGCCGTCGGGTACCACCGATAATGCGAATTCTCCGTGTCGCGCCGTGGATCTATCCCGACACGAAGGGCGGCGGGGAGTACCACGTTCACGCGATGTCGCGAGACCAGGCCGCGATGGGTCACGACGTGACCGTGCTCACGACGCGGGAGGACGAGTCGCTGCCGCGAATCGAGGAGACGCACGGGTACACCATCCTGCGCGTCTCGCCGGGCGTGACGCTGCTCGGGAACGATGTGTCGCCCGCGGTGGCGCGGTACCTCTGGCATGCGGACGGCGACGACTTCGACGTCATCCACGCGCATTCGCACTGCTACTTCGTGACGAACCTCGCGGCGCTGAAGCGGCGGCTCGGCGATATTCCGCTGGCGATCACGAACCACGGCCTGTACAGTCAGAACGCACCGGAGCGGTTGTTCTCGCTGTACCTGAAGACGCTCGGCCGGTGGACGTTCAATCAGGCGGACGTGGTGTTCTGTTACACCGACGTGGACAAACAGCGCGTCCGGGAGTTGGGCGTGAGTTCGCGGATCGAGGTCGTCTCGAACGGGATCGACACGGAGCGGTTCACGCCGGAGGGCCCCGAGAGCGACCTGATCGACGCGGAGGGCCCAGTCGTGTTGTTCGTCGGGCGGTTCGCGGAGGGGAAGCGGCCGTGGCTCGCGGTCGAGGCGTTCGCGGAGGTGCTGGCGGAGTATCCGGACGCGGAGCTGTACCTGTGTGGCGACGGGGCGTTGCGCGGAGATCTGGAGGCGCAGGTGGCCGAGTTGGGGATCGGCGAGGCGGTGACGTTCCTCGGGCACGTGCCCTACGACGAGATGCCGAAGGTGTACCGGAGCGGGGACGTGCTGGTGTTGCCGAGTCGGGCAGAGGGGGTGCCACGGACGGTGTTGGAGGCGATGGCGAGCGGGTTGGAGATTGTGATGAGCGATCTGGATCAAGTGAGCAGTGCCCTTAACACCGAGATCGAAACGGTTTCGGCTACAAACGCAGACAGCTTCTCTCAAGAAATTAAATGTCAGCTCCAAAATCGAATGATCGGCGGAGCAAACTCGACTTCTAATACAATTAACTTTCAGTGGAGAAAAACAGTTGAAAAAACCACAGAGGAGCTAAACCGTATCCAGTGGTAGAACGGCACTATTCCGGCGACACGGACTTATCCACCTTTCGACCGTACCAGTACACTGCTGATGGAATAGTCATAGATTCGGTATCAAATTCATGTGTCTTCAAAAAGAGTTTATCGAAGTATTTCACCCAGAAGGTGAGAATTCTGAAGCCGACACTGAGCGACTTTCGTAGCTTATAATTACCGAAGCTTAGGAGATATGCGAGATACTCACAAGTGACCCAGACAAGAACGCTCGTCGGACCTTTTGAGGCACCCGAGTCGATTGTCTGGACGCTCCGTTCTTTCGTCACCGTCTTTTCGAGACCAATACTGGTGAAGCGCCTGTAATCTGTCGGGAGTGCGTGATACCCTTGAAGAAAGGGTACGTCAATATATAGCAGGCCGGACGGTTTGAGTATTCGAGTTAGTTCGTCAATTGCGACATTTACGTCTTCAATGTGCTCTAAGACTGCTTGACAGACGACTGCGTCAATTGATTCGTCACGAACAGGCAGCCGATGGATATCGCTAAGTAATTCAGTAAAATTCGTTTCGCGAATATCTGTTCCGATGACATTTTTTTCTAAGAATTCCTCGGAAAAACCTGATAGGCCTTCACCGCCGTCACCGCATCCGACGATAAGAACGGTCCCATCTGGGCCTATATTTTGTTCAATATGGCGGTGTATAGGTTCAGCAGCGATGTTTAGGGTTGGTGAAGGGAGATACGAGCGGATCCGATCACGATAGGGAAATGAGAATGATCCTGCGTAGCGCATAGAGGTATTTGCTCAGCGTTGGTTAAAATGGTTTATACAACTTATTAATCAACTTGGTTAGTCGGCACTGTCTAGTTAAACACCTCTCTGGCTGGCGTTTGGCCGTCGAGCGATTGATGGTCTCTGACGGTCAAAGTAGTGTACATGTCATCACTGTTTGCGTGCGTCCGCTCGACCTCCTTTCACGTTTCTTTGAGCAGTCCTTAATTGTACATAGACACCAAAAATCAACGAACTTTTCACTTCTCAAACTGGCTCAGCTAGACAGTGCCGACAACCCCAAGTGGTTTCCTGAATTATATCATTTTACAGGCACCTATGTCTCAGAAACGACGGCTCGTATATCTCATCAACTCTCTAGATGTCGGCGGTGCTCAAATCGGGATGTGTAGGCTTCTCAACGGCATCGCGGAGTCTGATTTTGATATTACAGTCGTTTCCTTGACTGCTGGAAGTTGCGAACTTTTCAATCTAATTCCATCTGAGGTTCGAGTTGTAACACTCTACGGGAGGGATGGTTCACTTCTCAATTCCTCTTTAATTGTGCTCGAAAAATTACGAAAGGCAGATGTAATCGTCGGATCATTATTCCATTCAGTCATCTTCGCCAGGGTTCTCAGTGTGATAAATCCCAGTGCGACAGTAGCGACGTGGCAACATAGCAATCAGTTTACGTCAGTAGTGCGAGAGGAACTGTTTCGCCGAACGATCCGCTTCACTAACGTGGTACTCGCTGATTCGGAAGCAGTCGCAAAGATGCTTATCGACGAACTCGAAATCGACGAGAGTGTCGTCCACTCCGTGCCGATCGCTGGTATCAATCTAAGCGAATATACTGAGGTGACACATCGAGATACGGACGATATTCGAGTCGGGACTGTCGGTAGACTCACGAAAGCGAAAAACTACGAAATGGTTCTCGATGTCGCAGAAAATATGCTTGAATCTGGTGTCACGTTCGATATCGCGGGCGATGGGGAACAATACGAGAAACTCCAGTTGATGATCGAGGATCGAGAACTCACAAACGTAGTCCTACACGGCCAGGTCGATGATGTACCTACGTTTTTGTCGACGCTCGATATTTACCTCCAACCGTCGCTTCGAGAAGGTCTCTGTATCTCCGTCTTAGAAGCGATGGCGTCTAGGCTACCTGTCGTGGGTAGTAACGTAGGTGGGATAAAACGGAATGTCGACCACCAGACAAGTGGGTTCCTTCACGATCCTTCCGATACCAAGGCGTACGTCTCGTCGATACGAACGCTCGCCGGAAATCCTCACCTCCGTTCGAGATTTGGAGCTAACGGCAGACGTACTGTCAAACAAAATTTCACGCGGGACCATCTCGTTTCGGCATTCATCTCGGCTATCGAATAAGGTGTGGAGCCGAGTACTGCCTGTACGTGGACTGTGACAGTTACTCACTGAGGTTCGATATTGGGTAGACGATCTTGTGCGACGGCCCACGACGCGCCGAATAGAAGCCACCAGAACCGTTGGACAGGGATCGGCTGGAAACAGATGACGAGTAAGTACGTGCCGAAGATCGCGACAAACGCAAACTCGAACGGTTGTACCTGGAAGGGATACCGGAGCGATCGGAGCGCTACATCCCGGCACCAGATCAGAACAAGTGCGAGAAATGCCGCTGCACCTATGATACCCACCTCCACGAAGTAGTTCAATACGAAATTGTGTACAGAGGGCGGGTACGCGTCAATCCCCATTCCTAAGGGGAAGTGCTGTACACCTACCCGAATCGCTGTCGTATACTGGGGAATGCGGGCGTACAGCGATCCCTGGATATATATCACGTCCCAGTATCTGACGATCGCTACGAGCGCGAGGATTCCTGCGCTCACGGTGGCCGTCGCGAATGCGACTCTAACCCACTTCGCATGGCGCTGTGCGAGCCACGCGCCGAACAGCCAAACACCCCCCGCGACCATCATGATCGCTGAGAGGGTCATTCCTCTGACGATCAGAACCGCTTCGGCAGCCGCTAGAACTACCGAAACAAATCGGATCCCGAGAGGGATCGACTCTTCGAGCGCGAGTGCGATGCTACAGAGAAACGCGGTGGCCACCAGCCAGAAAAACTGATTCTGATTGTTATACCAGAGCATGATGTCCCGAAATCTTTGCGCATCTCCGGAGACGTACGTATAGATTCCAAGGAGCGTCAATACGGTCGTCACCCCCCAAATGACTAGGAATACCCGCCATCTCATCGACCGGTCTCTGAGACTGTAGCTGACGATTGGAACAACGCCCACGAAGATGAACAGGTACTGCGCAAAGCTCAACAGTCCGCTTGGTTTGTTTGGGCTCCACAGGATAGAGAGACCGACGATGCCGAGGAAGATGACAATCGCGATCCCGGACTGTCGCGATAGCGAGTACGGGAGCAGGCCAGTCCGAAGAACGAACCATGCTAGGACGAAGATCAAGACAAAGTCTACCGGGTTGAGGTTGACGCCCCCGATCGTAAAGAACCAGAACGGCGAGAGCAGAGCTCCAATTACAATACCAACGGTTTCGATTTTCCTGAGATGAGGAAGGGAGGAAGTCAAGACAGACGAAACCATATTATATCTCGTGATGGGGCATCTCCACCGTGTGATATATTACATATAACGGGTAACTTGAACTTGTCGAGGATAGACCGAGTGATGTTCTTGCTCCAGTAGATTATTAATCAATTCCTTGTATTATGTACCACGTACTCAAATAAAATAGATCCGACACGATGAAAGCCGATAGCTCTCCCCGAATTTCAGTTGTGATCGGGGCATGCAACGAGGAAGACACGATTGCGAGAACAGTACAGAGTTTACTTGGTCAGACAATAGACAACTTTGAGATTATCGTCGTTGACGATGGCTCGACTGATGATACCGCCGAAGTAGTGTCTGATTTTACTGATCAACGGATTCGTCTCATCACAATCGACCAGAACCAAGGATTGCCGGGAGCGCTTAATAGCGGGATCAACGCGGCAAAAGGCGAATATATTGCGAGGGCTGATGCTGACGAGCGATCATTGTCGTATCGGCTTCAGAAACAGTCTGAAGTCCTTGACGAACAGTCGGATGTTCAGGCGGTCGGCTGTTGGTACACGAACGTTGGAAGACACGGTAAACGAATAGTTGACGAACGAATCTCGACGGACCGGTCGTTTAGTGTCAGAGACTTACTTGAGAATGGGACTGGTGTCGCACACGGCTCGATGATGATACGGGCGGACGCGCTGTCGAAAGTGGGTGGATATCGCGAGGCGTTTCAACTGGCTCAAGATTACGATCTCTGGCTACGGATGGCCGAGGCGTTCGGGCCTGGATGGCTCCACATCGTTTCATCTGTGCTTTACGAACGGACTATTGAAGCGTCGCAGTTGAAGAAGCGACATCGACAGCGTGTCTATAGTGATGCTGCTCAAGAGTGTGCCCGTGTGCGGACGAAAGGGGAGACTGATGTACAAATACTTGAGGGCTTACCTGAGCGAGTGGAACGTGCCGCTAATCCTCAATACACACCGAGAGAATTGGAGGGAATGTACCACTACTTGCTCGCCACTAAATTACTGGCACAGAACCAACAGGGCGCAGCACAAAGGTACTTGGTGAAAGCACTGTGGTTCGCACCCAAGCGACCACGACCGTGGTATCGTTTCGTACTTTCGTGTTTACCGTCAGATCAGAGACAGACCATTCAGGACTGGGTGAAAAATCGGCTGCAACAATTCATGGGTGGGAGAGTACCTCTATGAGTGCCTCGCTGTGGAAGATAGTTACCTACTGTATCCTACAGTAGGTGGGATGCTTTTGTGGTTATCTGGAGCCAGACGAACCGAAAGCATATTCGGGGAGGTTTCAAAATCATCTCACAATGAAAGTAGCTCTCGTCCCTCAAAGACCGGATCTACTGGAGGGACAAGTATTCGAATTTGGACCAAAATATGGTGAGCGGAAGTCTGTCTTCGGAGAGTCGTACTCTCTTCTACGACAGGAATTAGATACAAAGGGACACGAGTTCGACTCGATTGATAATTTTTCTCTCGACGAAGTTGATGTTTGCCTGTTCGAGGATATGAATTACGGCTATCTGTATCGTTTGCTGACTAAAACCGAAGAGACACCTCGCCTCGTGTATATCAGACAGGCACCATCGTCTATTTCACAAGATAATCTCATATCGAACTTCACTCAGTTTGTTCCGCTGTTCGATAGTATTCTCACGTGGAACGATGGCCTTGCAGAAACATACGAACGGTTCTCGAAACATTATATCCCACAGTATATAGAACAAAAAGAAGTCGAACACCTGGACTTCGACAAAAAGAAATTACTTGTGAACATATCGAGCCGGAAGTATTCGCCGACGAAACATCCCGAAGAGCTCTACACGGCACGCGAAGACGTCATTGAGTACTACGATGATTACCATCCGACTGACTTTACACTTCATGGTTACCACTGGAACGAAAGACCGAGGTTGGTCGACACATACTATCACCAAGTAGTCAAACCAACTGACTATTCAGTGTATAAGGGAGTAGTTGAAAACAAAACCGACGCATATGGCACTCACAGATTTGCACTCTCGTTTGAGAATATGACCGGAATTGAGGGGTACATTAGCGAGAAAATGTTTGACTGTCTTCGCTCCGGAATTGTTCCCGTCTATTGGGGCGCAAACAACGTCTCCGAGTACGTTCCGGACGATGTGTTTATTGACTATCGAGAATATGGGACGCCAGCCTCGTTACACGAGCGCCTCAGATCAGTTACTGAACAGGAACATGAGAAGTACCTCGAAAGTGCTCAGGAATTCCTTCGGAAAGACGCATCGCAGTTCTCTATCGAGAACTATGCCCAAACCCTCGAAAATGAAATATTGGCTGAAGAGAGGCGGCATAGACCGCCCGACCGACAACTGTTGGATGATATTAAGGCTCTCAGCAGGGCAGAGAGACTTATTCACCAGCGTGACGAGATCGGCAGAGTACAGTACACCTTCGAGTTCCTTAGGTTGCTTAGAAAGCATCGGGAAGCTCTATTGAGATTTCCGACAACATTCTACCATGCCGTTAATAAGGTAGTATCCGGTTAGCTGAAGTTCGATTAGAGTGAATTAGAAATCTTGGACACTCCAGTAATGTGCTCTCATCTCATTTGAATTTCATTTTTGCCCCAGATCAGGCTTCTCCATTCATATGTATATTGATGAATTCAATAATTTATAATGTATGGTCGACTTATCCTTCGTGAGAGGTATTGGTTGCTATTACGACTATTGTTTTAGCAAATACACTAGGAAACATGTTTGCAAGCCTTTTAACACCGGAGATCCCACTAATCATGCGCGCTTCTAACCCACATTCATCAAACATCTCCCTCAGAGACGAAACTGTGAACGTATTATAGTGGCGGTCATCTCTGATTATGCTGGGAATATTCCCGAACAAGGAGCTGACCCGATACCTGGCGAAGCCAAAATTTGGGACAGTTATGATGGCCGTTCCGTCGTCTTTGAGAATTCTTTGTATCTCTTCTAATGCGTGGGTCGGAGAGAGAGTATGTTCGAGCACATCAGTACAAATCACTGTGTCATAAGATCCGGACTCAGTAGGGATATCCTCATCATCGATATTGAGTTGGTGGACCGTTCTATAGTGTTCCCGAGCCCGATCTACCGCAATTTTTGATATGTCGCAGCCATCAACCGTAATTGTGTGACCCTTTTTGAGAGCTTTCCCAAAGGTTCCATCTCCGCATCCCAAGTCGAAAATCACGTCATTTTGATTAAGTAAATCCTCTAGAAGTGAGAGAGTGTATTTAACACGTGGTTTCTTGAGGACAACATCCCGTTCAGGTTTCCGAGACCGCCAGCTTTCATCATGTATGTCACGCTGGTGTTCCATATTCACCAAGTTGCTACTGTAAATATATAACAAGCGCGGTCAGCTGGAGAGGGCTACCAACTGACGGTATCCCATCGATCGGGAATAATATCGAGATGATTGACCGGGTCATGAACCCAATAGTCGGGAGCGATGACAATTTTCGTCTCAGAATTATCCAGCCACGCACCCCACCAACTGAAGCTGCTGTTGGCGACGATATGGTGATCACAGGCTCGCATCAGACGGAGATCCTCGTGGGCCGTTTCTCCATCGTTACACTCGACGTAGTGTACGTTGGTATCGCTGTGATCCGGCACAAGGTCTTTCTGGTTGGTACGAATCCAGTCAATGTTGTCGGAGAAAAAAAACAGATCTGTCACGTCAGTTTCATCCTGAATCTGATTGAGGGCATTTCTGTAGTAGGACGGTGGAAGTGCCCAGCCGAGATCAACGTAGTCTCCACGACGGACGTGTACACTTACTGAGCCAGTATCGGAGATGAGGTCGTACCACCGTTGGTTTTCACCAGACACAGGATTACGAACCGTAATTTCACGCCGAAGCGTCTCGGTAAACTCTGTAAAATAGCGTTCGGATTGCCAGTAACCGTCGAGTGTGACGTTTCCAGGTAGATTAGGGACATTCGGATCGAACGTCAGTGACTGATCTTCGACGTACAATTTGAAGAGATGTGTCGCTAGTAACTGGTTTATACTTGCGACGACCTGCGGGATCCGTCTGCGTATCGTCCTGCCAAAACTGTGGCTTGTCTCATTATCTACATATTCAACTGGAAGATCGAACGCCTCAAGATGTAGCGATCGTTTCGCTACGTCGGGGCCAAGGTTCGAGTCAAGTTTAGAGAGGTTTACAAAAAGAGTAGAATTAGTTCGGAGTGAGTGTGCGCGTCCCGTCGCGTACTGGAATAGTTGGTTGCCGAGTCCACCGCGTAGGATTATCGAGACCATACAGATCCTTTCTCCAAGTGTTTGATATCCGCGGTTAGGCGTACCAGACGGTGTCGTATCGGGGGCATGAGTTCCATTCGATTTATTCTACGCTAACCTCGCACGAATATGAGTACAGTTCGGGTGCTGCTCAACACCATCTTTGACTACGTCTACGATATTGTATCCGATGTCGCGCAGTATCTGTGCCACCTCGTCGTGGTTATTGTGCGTCTCAACCAGAATCACGGAGGGCCTGGCCTTCATTTGCTTCAGAATTGTCGTCTCTGCTCCTTCACAGTCTATTTCGAAAACGTCAGCGTCTGGCAACTCTTCTGGTGACACAAATTCTGGATCTGGTTCGGCCTTGCTCTCAACGACAGAAGAATTGACTTGGCTGACGATCGCGTGGTTGAGATTGATTTTCGAGCGATTGTCGTTTGCCTCCACGACTCGTCTCAGAATTTCGAATCGGTTTGCGTCTGGCTCGAACACAGTGACAGTACCACCGGTAACCCGGCTTGCAACGACCGCGGTAACGCCAAATCCACCACCGATGACGACCACATCATCTCCTTCGGTAACATACGATTGAAGCGCTTCGACTTCCGTCTGTTCGTACATCGGATAATCTTCGGTGTGATACGGCAACTCGTAAAATGGGATGTATCTATCGATGGGGTAGATCTCGACTGGGACGGTCACGTCATTTAGAGAGAGTTCTTTCATACGACTGGAAGCGAACTGATGCCCAAATTCAACTCCCGAAGAATAGAGAGAGTAAATTCTCTTTCTCCCGAACGACAAAGAGCGCTTCAAGAGAGAAAGTAATCCCTCTTCTCTATAGATATTTATCGCATCAGTCCGCAGCGACCTGTTAGACATCACTTTTTGAAAGAAAGTTTGTCCGGATATTTAAACCCCATGCGAACTAGTTTTGGACCCGGTACATACTCATTCGAGATACCCAAGATCGGCCAACCGCTCCGAAACCGCATCCGAATCAATCTCTGCGGGATCATTTTTGAGTTCTCCTTCAGTGATTGTCTTGCGATTATCGTACGGAGTTGTCAGCCATGGAACTGTAATCAACGGAGGAATATGGGATCGAGCGGGATGCCCGTACATTCCGTACTCGGAGAATGCGTTTCCATGGTCAGACGTTACGACAGTTTTACCATCAAGTTCGTCGATAAGTTGTTCGACATGTGGTAACGCGAGCTGGAGGTTCTCGCGGTACGCTTTCCACAGGAGTTCGTCGTCAATCTCGATCGAACCGTCGTTGAGTCGCTGCCAGAGCGTGTTTTGATCGTACTGGCGCGAGATTTCACGTCCTGTTTCGCCGATAAATGGACGATGCGGTTGGACGAAGTGAATTACGAGCCGTTTGTCGGGATATTCATTTGCTGTTTCGAGTGTTCTTTCTGTAACATTGACTGGGGGAACAGTATTCAGATCTTCATCCCAATCGTCTTCCCAGAGACGAACGACTTGATGAAAACGCCGTTCATCATCTAGCTGTAAATTTGGATTTGCGGTTAAATAAACTGTGTCTGGGTACGTTTCCGTTAGTTCTCGCTGGAAGAATTCACCCGTATTCGATGCTGTCGAGTATATCTTCTGTAGGTCTCCCTCAATCGTATTTAGCTGTATACATTAGTTGGCTATCGATAGATTCGTGGCTGACAATTTAGGCTTATCTATGCCACTACTCATACCGTGAAGTGATTTGTAAGCAGGAACACCCGCGTCACCGAGGAGATGGTGTTGCTGACCAACAGTTATGACGACAATCCTGACGAAGCTGCTGCCCCGGAAGCTCAGTGGTACCAGTCATCTAAAATATATGGATGGCGAACTAGGGAGCACATGAAAAATAAAGTCCGCAGATTCAATGAGATCCGACGACGAATGGGTGTCGCGGAAGCGATGCGTGGTGTGTCAAGATATATACAAAACGAAGTACTTCAGCCAACTATCGCTTCGCTCTATCAACCGGTTTTTGAGCATAAATACGGGGACGGAATCGCTGTGATGGAACAGGACTGGGATAATCTCATTCTTTTAGACGCTTGTCGATGGGACATATTTAGAGATCACACGTCGTTCACGGGAAAGTTGAGCAGAGAAGTTTCAAAAGGGAACTATAGTTGGGAATTTATGGAGGAGAACTTCGTCGGTCAACACCACCACGACACAGTCTACGTGACTGCAAATCCCTTCGCAGAACGGCTCTCACAGGACGTATTCTATACGATAGAGTCTGTATTGCCCAAATGGAGTGAACAACACGAAACTGTCCTCCCGGAAGATGTGACTGAAACGGCGATTAATGCGCGGGAAAAATATCCGGATAAGCGGTTGTTGATTCACTACATGCAACCGCATGCGCCTTTTCTTGGAAATTTCGCTTCGAGTCTTGATGTAGATGTCGGTGGTTGGGGAGAATCTAACGACGAACTTGAAACAGATGAAACCAAACAAACCATTTGGTCGCTCTATCAAGATGGAAAAATATCGAGAGAACAACTGACAGATGGATATATACAGAATTTAAAAATCGTCGAAGAGGCTGCTCGACCATTAGTAGATATGATCGACGGAAAGACCGTCATCACCTCTGATCACGGTGAGAACCTCGGAGAAACGTTCCTATCGATGGAATACCTCAGTCACGCGAACGAGACGAAGAATTGTCGGTTTGTACCTTGGTTAGAACTACCATTCGAGGAGAGACGATCTGTGACTGAGGAAGACCCTATTGGATACCAAAGTCTTGAGGATTCGCTTGTTCATGAACGACTTGAGGACTTAGGATATATGTAGGTATTTGAAGGACGTTTTAGTACTCAGAGTTCTTTTCAAACCACTGGATCGTCTGATTCAGTCCGTCCTCGAACGATGTCGTCGCATCCCAATCGAAGCGTTCTTTCGCCCGTGACGTGTCCAGCTTCCGCCGGGGTTGACCGTCGGGCTTGGAGGTGTCCCACTCGATCTCGCCCTCAAAGCCGGTGAGATCTGCGATTTTCTCGACGAGTTCTCGAATGGAAATCTCCATACCGCTGCCGAGATTGACCGGATCGGACTCGTTGTAACGCTCAGTGGCAGTAAGGATCCCGTCTGCGGCGTCTTTCACGTATAGGAACTCCCGAGTTGGCTCACCAGTCCCCCACGCGGTAATGGCATCATCCCCACGCTCGCGGGCCTCGACGCACTTCCGAATGATTGCGGGGATCACGTGTGAGGTTTCCAGATCGAAGTCGTCTCGGGGCCCATACAGATTCACCGGCATGAGGTAGATGCTGTCGAAATTGTACTGCTTGCGGTAGGCCCGCGACTGGGTCAACAGTGCCTTCTTGGCGATCCCGTAAGGCGCGTTGGTCTCTTCGGGGTAGCCCTCGAACAGATCCTCCTCACTGAAGGGGACGGGCGTGTGCTTGGGATACGAGCAGATTGTCCCGAGGACGGTGAACTTCTCGATCCCGAACTGACGGGCCTGTTCGATCAGCTCGATTCCCATGACGGCGTTTTCGTAGAAGTATTTCCCCGGGTTCTTCCGGTTGGCACCGATCCCGCCGACTGTCGCCGCGAGATGGATCACGATGTCTGGATCGGAGTCGACCAACGCCTGCTTGATTTCTGGTCGATTCCGCAGGTCGTACTCGTCACTTCGGGGGACGAAGATCTCGACATCTTCACTTCGCCGTTCGAGCTCATCGATGAGATGGCTACCGAGGAAACCGGCACCGCCGGTTACCATCACCGACTTGCCGTCCCAGTAGGTCGCGGTTTCGCGATGCCAGTCAGTCATCTCCAGTCGACCCGCCCGAACCACTTCTCCTTGTTCGCAGCGTACCACTCAATTGTCTGCCGTGCGCCCTCGCGCCAAGACACCTCGGGTTCCCAGCCAGTTTCCTCGTGAAGCTTCTCGTAGCCGACCAGTAGCTCCTCAACGTCGCTGTCGCCGGGCCGATACCTGTCGTCCCGCTGGACGATCTCGGGGTTCTCCCAGTAGCCCTCTTCACTACCGACCTCCAGCAGCAACTCTGCCCAGTCGCGCATCGAGATGTTCTCGCCGTAGCCGTAGACGTACTCCTCGCCGGGACTACCCTCTAGTGCCACGTGCATGTGACCTCGGACGCCGTCGGAAACGTAGCACATGTCGCGCTTGGGTGTGAGATTCCCCAGTTCGACGATACCACGCTCCAGCGCCTGCGTAACGATCGTACCGGTGATGTATCGGGGGTTCTGTCGCGGCCCGTAGTTGTTGAACATCCGCGTAGTCACGCCGGGGAGACCGTAGGCGTCGTGGTAATTCATCGTGAGGAAATCGGCCGCCAGCTTCGAGGTCGCGTAGACCGATGTCGGGTTCACAGGCGATCGCTCACTGAGGAGCACTCGACCGTCGGAGTCGTATTCGTGTTTGTCTTTCATTTGACCGTCTACGTTGCCATACTCCTCGGAGGTGCCAGCAGTGTCGAATTTCGCGATATCCAGATCCAGATCGACGACTGTCTGAAGAAGATTAAGCGTTCCTACGACATTCGTGTCAATCGTCTCGTAGGGACGGTCCCATGACTCGCCGACGTGTGCTTGTGCAGCGAGGTGAAACACAATCGTGTCGGAGTACCCCGTCAGATGCTTCATCGCCTGTTCAACGGAATGCTTGTCACGGAGGTCTCCGCGGTGAACCGTAATCTTGTCACGGAGATGGCGGATATTCTGTAACTCTCCACTTGATGTGGCTCGAACGAACACATGGACATCCGCTCCAAATTCCACGAGCTCTTCTGTGAGATGAGACCCGACGAACCCATCTGCTCCGGTTATGAACACTGGACGTCCCGCGAACTGTGACTCGAGATCCATTACCTTTAAAAATACTTTGGCCACCGATTATGTATCATTCGATTAGCGATAGAATAGAGAGTTCAATTTGTATTATGGCCAGCTTGTGAGGCTCTTCGACTCATCCAAATACTCATGAATATTTTCATGGAGAGGTTCCGGGGCCGAGTCGAATATCTGTATATCCTCATGTTGATCATCGGCTTGGGGTTCTCCACTAATTACATCGACTACGTATCCGTTCGCGAGGTAGTGTTTCGTGGCCACGCTGTCGACATCTGATGTCTCATAGATGTGCTCAAACGCACCGAGTGATTCAACGATCTCCACCGATAAACCGAGTTCCTCCTTCGCGATCCGATCAACGGCTTCACACCGGGTTTCGCCTTTCTGTACTCGTCCTCCTGGTAAAAACCAATACCCCTTCGCTGGCTTGTTTGTCCGTTTACCAAAGAGGAGTCCATCCTTATATCTAACCAATAGATCTACAGAAACAATAGGACTGTTAGCGACGATTGTATTCCAGTCCTCCTCAGAGATCCAGTGTTCACTCATTGGTTACTCAATAGCTGTCACACGCTAGTTCTATTCCACTCTGAATTGAAAATTCTGATACCCAGTTGAATACTTCCGTCATTTTTATTTGATCGGCACGCGTGGTTGAATAATGATGTTTTTGAGATCAGATCATCGACACATTTTAATTTGACTGACTCGATAGCGCACCTAACTGGGACCTGGTCTCCTCTTAAAAAATATCCGGAACTCGGTAGTAATCCTCATTAATAGACAATTGTCACTGTTACATGACTGTACATACTAGTACTTATGATTCTGGTTTTCTTAGTTATCTATGTCCGAATAATGCGCACGAATATACAGATCCAATATTTATGAATATCAAATCCATAATCCGATCGAAAGTGGACGCACTCTCAATACTCACCTGCTAGACTGGATCCCGTACAGTTCCGCGTACTTCCCGCCTTCCTCAACGAGTTCATCATGCCGTCCGGTGTCCGTAACCCGCCCGTCCTCAACCGTGTAGATCCGGTCGGCGTTCTTTACCGTTGACAGTCGGTGAGCAATTGTGACGATGGCGTAGTCACGGTCCATCTCCTCGATCGACTGCTGAACTTGCTTCTCCAGATTGGAATCGAGGTCGCTTGTGGCCTCGTCGAGAATCAACATGTCGGCGTCCTCAAGCAACGCCCGTGCGAGTGCGACACGTTGTTGTTGTCCGCCCGACAGCCGAACTCCGTCGTCACCCAACAACGAATCGTATCTGTTTGGAAGTTCGTCGATGAACTCGTCGACCTTAGCAATCGAACATACTCGTTCGAGATCACTATCCGACACCTCTCGATTCCCGAGTGTCAGGTTGTACCGGAGCGTGTCGTTGAAAATGAACGGATCCTGCCTGACCATCGAGAGCCGGTCTCTCCACTCCGCAATATCCATCTCGTCGATTGGGATCCCGTTCGCTCTGATCTCACCTTTATCGACCGGATACAATCGGGCGAGAAGCGAGACAATCGTCGATTTCCCCGCGCCCGACTGTCCGACGAACCCGACGAACTCTCCCTTCTCAACGGTGAAATCGATCCCGCGGAGTACCTCTTCATCACCGCCGTACGAGAAGTGGACATTGTCGAACTCGACCTCTCGAATTTCCTCGGGAACCTTCCGGCTCGATTCAGTCGGTTCACTGTACGTTGCCAGCTCGTCGGTGAACTGGATGGTGCGGACGAGGTGCGGGAGGTTGTTCTCGACTTTGTAGTACAGCGCGTTTACCTGGCTCGCCTTCGGTCCGAGTCGGAACATCGCAAAGAGAAAGACGCCGAGTTCGCTGACCGAGAGGTTCGCGAACGTTAACGCGAGATAGATGAGTACGAACACTGACACCGCGACCACGAGGTTGTAGAAGTTGTTGATCGCGGCCTCGTTGCGCCGAAGGATGATCCGCGATTTAGTGAACTGATCGATCGCGTCCGTGAAGTCCTCGAGGAGCTCCCCGGCGAGCCCGAAGATCCGAACCTCACGAATACCTTGTGTCCCGGCCTGTGCGGCCTCCTGTCGCAGTTCATTCGCCTCAGCAACCTCCTCTCCAACGTCGTACCCTGAGTCGAGAACTCGCCGGAAGAAGACCGAGAATCCTCCGAGGATGACCCCTGTAATAATCGTCAACGTCGGCGCAATCACCAGCGCAACGGCGAAATATACGACGGCGAGAAAAAGTTGCTGAGTGAACTTGATCCCTTGACTGATCACCCGTCCCGCGTAGTTCGTCTGCGTGACGATTGCGTTCAGGATGTCGTCGGACCCCTCCTTATCGAAGTATTCAACGCGCGCATTCAGCGCGTTCCGGAACGCCCGCGTCTGGAGGTCCCGAATGTAGTAGGTCCGCAGCGCCTCCCGGAACCACGAGACCGCGAAGCTCGTCGTGTACCGTGCGACCATCACGGCCGATACGCCGACCACGACGTAGCCCAGCGTGAATGGAATTCCGAGCGTCTGATACACAGTCACGAATACCGCGAGCAGCCCTTCCGCCTCCGCGGCTGGGTCTTGGAGCTGGACGAGTTCGACGATCGGGAGAATGAAGCTCAGTCCCACACCCTCAAGCACCGCGGCGACGACCCCGAGCACGACGACTGCCGCCGTGTACTTCGGATTGTACCGCGCGACGTCGCGGAGGGCGTCGAGTTTCTCGCGTCTGGAGACCGGTTCGGGATCTGACGATGACATAGCAGTGAGTTGATCCGATTTCCGGCGGCGACTCGAATAATGTCGTCGGTCTCGCTCCGTGCGCTATGTCTGTCCCGTGTTGACGATAGTCGTTCCGAATTCGTCCGGGTCTCCTTCACCATCTTCGCGACCGCAACCTCGATGAGATGGAGTTCCCGTGCGATCTCGACGTGCGCGTCCGTGACTGGCGCCTCGCCGTGCTGCTCGGCCAGCTCCGCGCCGACGCGGAGTAGATCGAGCGCCTGCCGCGTGTTCCCACCTCCTACGCGGCCACCGCCGCCGCCTTCGCCATCGCCGACGTGTCACACGCCTCGTCGACGAAGCCACGGTCCGCACGATGCTCCAAGATCGTTCGTAGTTCCGCGGCATCGTCCAGTCGAATATTGACCGTGCCCCCTCACGTTCATCGCCACTCCCACCCCACCGTGTCGAGTGTTCTTTCTGAGAGAGGGAAGGATGCTCTGCGGTGTGACACCACTGTGTCGAGTGTTCGTGCGACGCTGGCTAGGGCCAGCCGAACGAAACTGATCGAACTCATCCGATCCGCGCTGCTACACCCTCCGGAAGCGCAATAGTGTTGGAGTCCCGAATCATGGCCTTGACGACACCGATGTCGACGTCGAACTAGTACTGATAGCGTCGGGCCCTCCGGCCGGGCAGTACGAGGGACACACCGTATACTGAGTAAAATCGAGAGATGAGACCCTCGTCAAACCATCGTCACACACGTCGCACCGAGTGACTCCTGCTGAACCAGACAACGCAGTCAGCGTGACCCGGTTCAGTTAGGACGACACCCCGACCAGACTCTAGGCTCACAGACACACCTCCTACCGAGTGGGTTCCAACCAAAGTGAACAGACCGCAAACGTCCATCGTCTCACCACCAAGGCCCGAATTGCTCGGCTTCTTTACTCTGCCAGCAGAACAACGGTTGCCAATTTCACTCGGTGCCTACTGTGTGGCAGTAGGCTGTGTAGTATTTATATTCCGTCCAAACCCGGTCCAGAAGAGGTAGAATTCATCTGTTGTGTATCTCACTCGGTACAGGGTCGGTAGCATTTCATGAGCTGAAGTATTTACCGCACCCCCTCCGCGTTCATCGCCACCCCCACCCCACCATGTCAAGTGTTCTTCCCGAGACGGAACGGGACCGCTGAGACCCCACTATATCTAGTGTTCGGACGATACTGGCTAGGGCCTCCCGAACGAAACCGATCGAACTCACTCGATCCGCGTCGCCACGCCCGTCGGGAGCACAATGGAATCGAAGTCCTGAACCACGTCGCCGACGATATCGAGGTCGACGTCGAACTCGTATTGGTAGTAGTGCCCTCCTGCCCGCCCCTCGTTTTTCATCTGGCGATCGAGGATGCCGAGCATCGCCAGATCCGCGAGATGGTCGTGCATTCGCCGACGGACGAGCGGGTCGACGTTAGAACTCTCTGCGATACGTCGATATAGTGGGTATACGTCGCGGATCCGCGCCGGGGTCTCCTGCTCGAACGCGAGCTGTAACATAGCCACGAGCGCGAGATGCCCGTGTTTCGTCAGCTCGCGCATCCCGTGTTCGACCTGACTCTGTTCGAGTTTATCGCGAGCCTGATGGACGTGCTCCTCTGTCAGTCGTTCCTCACTGTTCGTCCGTGCGATCTCACCGGATTTATACAGAATGTCCAACGCCTGCCGGGCGCTCCCAGTGTCCTGCGCCGCGATAGCGGCGCACAGCGCGATCACGGCGTCGTTCACCGCGCCGTCGTACATCGCACCGGCCACTCGCTCTTCGAGGATGGCACGCAGTTCCGGGGCGTTGTACGGCGAAAAGTGGATTTCCTCCTCACAGAGGGTGTCTTTCACCTTCGGTGAGAGGTCGTCGCGGAAGCCAAAATCGTTGCTGATGCCGATCACGCCCGGTTTCGCCTTGGAGAGGTAGCCATTTGAGCGGGCTCGCGGGATCTCATACAGGATCTCGTCGTCGCTGCCGATATGGTCGATCTCATCGAGGACGAGGAGGATCGTCCCGCCGATCTGGTCTAATTCCTCGTACAGGATGTCGAACACGCGCTGTTGGGGATACCCGGTCGTGCTGATCTGACCGTCCGCTGGTCGCAGTTGGTTCACGAGGTTAACCGCGACTTGGTAGGACGACGAGAGGTTCGTACAGTTGAGCCAGCAGACCGAGAGTTCGACGTCGTCGTACTGTTCCGTATCTCGCTGTAGCTGTTTCAACAGATAGCGGGACACCGCCGTCTTTCCGACGCCCGTTTTTCCGTACAAGAAGATATTCCGGGGTTGTGCGCCGTTGACGATCGGCTGAAGCGCGGCCGTGTACGTCGAAATCTCGTCCTCGCGAGCGGTAATCGAATCCGGTTGGTAATCCTCGCGGAGCATGTCCTCGTTGCGGAAGATCTCTGTGTCTCGCGTGAACGTCGCCATCCTTTGCCACGTTTGACGCAGTCCGCACCGATAAAACCACCGTGTCAAGTGTGTCGTGTGTACGTACAGATAATCCAAGTCTATCGGTTAGCACTTGACGTAGTGGAGTGTCACTCGGTCAGTCCTCATCGATAACAACCGAACGGAACACTCGACACGGTGGGGTGGGACACGGAAATACTCAGTTCCCACGTCGAACACTCGACGCAGTGGGGTGTGTTCTGAGACCTACCCTCAATTCTCATCGAGAACACTCGACGCGGTGGGGTGGGGGATCTGACTGGCTGCTCCAACGAGGAAAGCACTCGACACGGTGGGGTGTCGAGCGCTCAGCCCACCGACTCGCCCGCTTGCTTCCTCTTCAGAGTCGGCGGCGAGGTGGCGAAGAAGCGCGGCGACGACGGCGTCGACGATTCGCACATCATCGAGGCCCAGGACCTCGTACAGCGCGGTCGGTTACGCAACTGGATTCGAGAGCAGACCGAGCACGCCCAATTGCTGATCGAACCGCCCGCGTACCTCGAAGAACGAGGCGCGACGCCGGCCCGTTCGAAGACGATCAAGACGCGGTACGAGCGCGTGGCGGACTCACACGCCGTGAACCCGCTCACACGCTGAAAAGCATCCAGAACCACTCTCGGACCGCCACATGCTCGGGTTCCTCAAACGAACGAACCGGAATCGCGGGGAGAGCGGCGGCCGGTACGACGGGTGCGGCCTCGATCTCGACCCCGAGATCGTCCTCGACAGCAGAGACAAGATCGAAACGGAACGCGACCGGGAATCCAAGGAACCCTACCGGGGTCGTTCCCGAGACAGACGAAATGAGGTGTGTCCCTCCGCCATCGCCACCGCACGCGATCTAACTCGGAAGTTTCCGCAATACGCCGATACGGCGACTACGCCCGCAGATATGCGTCGGGACTTCCTGCTTGAACGCGAGCGCCGCCCGTCTCGAACACTCGACGCAGTGGGGTGTGATACGAGACCTGTCGTTGGTCGTCTCCGAGAACACTCGACACGGTGGGGTGTGGGGGCCGACTACTGCCCCAGTAAAAAAGCACTTGACGCGGTGGGGTGTCAGGAACCCGTCCCGCTCTCCCCGCGAACCAACTCGCTCGCCTGCTCCACGTCCTCCGGCGTGTTCACGTTCACGCGCTCGCCGAGGCGCACGGTCTCGACCTCGTACCCCGCACGCACCAACAGCCCCACGGCCTCGCTCAGCTGGTACTCGCCCTCGGCCGACGGCCTGAGCAGCGCACACGCGTGAAACACATCCTCCGGAAGCACGTAACACCCGGTCGTCACCAGCCTCGACGACGGATCGGCCGGCTTCTCGACGAGTCCCGTCACGCGCCCTGCCCCGTCCGTCTCGATCACGCCGGTCGTCGTCGCGACTTCGGGCGAGACCTCCTCGACCGCGAGCGCGGCGTCCGCCTCCCGGACAGCCGCAACCGCGGGCTCGACGCTCCCCGCGAAGACGTTGTCGCCGTTCACGAGCAGGAACGTCCCGTCGACGTGTGGTTCCGCCTGTAACACCGCATGCCCGAGTCCCAGCCGCTCGCGCTGGTGGACGTACGTAATAGGAGTCCCCTCAAAGACATCGCCGAACCGATCGACGATCTGCGCCGCCTCGTACCCGACGATCACGACCAGCGCGTCGGCCCCGGCGTCGACCGCCGTCTCAAAAACGTGTGCGAGCAAGGGGCGCCCCGCCACGCCGACGAGCCCCTTCGGTCGGTCCGCCGTCAGCTCGCCGAGTCGACTGCCGCGCCCGGCAGCGGGGATGACCGCGTCCATGTCGCGAATATCGGTCACTCGACACCTGAATCCGTCGGTCACTTCCCTGCGTCCGCGATGGACCTCTCTCAGCTCACCCCGCAGGCGCGAGCGCTGTTCGATCGAAACGACCTGTTCCCGGCAAAGCCCGGCAGCGGCAGTACGCTCGCGTCGAGAAGACCGGTGAGATCGCTGAACTCGAAGAGACGCCGCGGCCCGAGTGACCTGCTCTCGATTCCCGTCTATACACTGATTCCGCCGGTAATCCCAATCCGCAGACCCGACCTCTCTCCAACTTGGGCCGCCTACGACGACCGCACCAACGGTTCGTACCACTCGCGGTTCGCCTGGTACCACTCGATGAACTCCCCGACGCCTTCCGCGATCGTTCGCGAGGGTTCGTAGCCGATCACCTCGCCGGCCTTTTCGACGGACGCGTGCGTGTGTTCGGCGTCGGCCTCCCGTGCGGACTCGTACTCGATCTCCAGCTCGGGCGCTAACTGGTCTCGGACCGTTTCGGCCAACTCCTGAATCGAGATGTTGTCCGAGCTCCCGATGTTCAACACGTCGCCGTCGGCCGCGTCCGACTCCAATAGCGTCCGGTTCGCGTCCACGATGTCGGCCACGTACGTGAAATCCCGTGTTTGCTGACCGTCGCCGTAGATCACCGGTGGCTCTCCGTTCACGCACCGCGAGACGAAGTTCGAGATGGCCATGTTCGGCCGCATCCGCGGGCCGTACACGGTGAAGTAGCGCAGACACACCGTCGGCAACCCGTGGAGCTCCGTATACACCCGCGCCATGTGTTCCTGCGTGAGCTTTGTCACCCCATAAGGGCTCACCGGCTCGGTCGGGTGATCCTCCTCGTAGGGGAGCGACTGCGGCTTCCCGTACACCGACGAGGAACTCGCGAGAATCACCCGGTCCACGTCAGCCTCCTTCGACGCCTCCAAGAGATTCACCGTCCCATCGACGTTGATATCGGTCACCTTCCGAGGGTTATCGACGCTCTCACGAACGCCCGCCTGCGCGGCTTGATGGACGACAACATCGGCGTCAGCGACGAGTGCTTCGACTGTCTCGGGGTCCCGCACGTCGCCTTCCACGAACTGGTAGTCGACGGCACGGCCCTCGGCGACCTCGCGGTGGACATCAAGGGTGTGGCGTTTGATCCCCTCCGCGTAGAACGGCTCCAGGTTGTCGAGGACGGTCACGTCGTGGCCGTCGTCGAGAAACGCCTCGGCGAGATGGCCGCCGATGAACCCGGCCCCGCCCGTCACGAGAATACGCATACGCGCCGTTCAGCGGGCCGACACAAAACTCGCGCGGTTCCTCTGTTGGCAGCTTCGCAGGGGACCAATGGATGTTTTCGATAGTGTCACGACCACACCGCCGTCACCACGTCCTCGCCGACCTTCCAGAGCTGGCGCGCCACGATCTTCAGGTCGTACGCAAACGACTGCTCGCGGACGTACTGGAGGTCGTACCGAAGCTTCGCCCCGGGATCGACGCTGCTCGCGTCGTTGATCTGTGCGAGGCCGGTGAGGCCGGGCTTGACGAACCACCGCTTGCGCCACGTCTCGGCTTCGTCCTCGAGGAGGTGTTCCTCCTCGGTCCACACCGCCCGCGGGCCAACAACGCTCATGTCCCCGCGGAGAATCGACCACAGCTGGGGAATCTCATCGAGGTGTGTCTGCCGGAGCAGCCGGCCCACCCGCGTGATCCGGTCGTTGTCGTCGTCGTCGATCGGCGTCGCCGATTCCCCTTCCGGGGCCATCGAGCGGAACTTGAACACGGGGAACGTCTCACCGAACACCGCGGTTCGCTCCTGCCGGTACAATACCGGGCCGCCGTCCTCAAGCTTGACCGCGAGCGCGATAACCACGATTACCGGCGACAGTGCGAGCAGCCCCGCCAGCGAGAAGGCGATATCGAAGCCGCGCTTGAACATGTAGTCTTGGATGTCCCACGGCTCGATCTCGACGTCGACGAGCGTGGCGTTCGGGTCCGGCGTGTCCGTCAACACCGTGTCCGCGTGGGCCGGGTGGACCTTCGCGGCAACCCCGTGTTCGTAACACGCGTCGAGCGCGCCGAAGAACTCCGCTCGGTCGGGCTCGTCGAACGCTAGCACGACCGTGTCGACGTCCTGTTCGACGAGGATATCCTCAAGCCGCGAGAGGCCGCCGAGTCGAGCGAGCCCTGACGATTGACGACCGCCGTCCACGGCGTGTGCGACCCCGGCGGATCCGACGCCGGGATTCTCGGTGACCGATTGCTGGTCGGTCAACGCGTGGACCGTCGTCGGACAGAGATAGCCGAGTAGCGGGAGAGCCGTGCCACGC
Organism: Halorubrum sp. T3; assembly: GCF_000296615.1. NCBI lineage: Archaea > Methanobacteriati > Methanobacteriota > Halobacteria > Halobacteriales > Haloferacaceae > Halorubrum > Halorubrum sp. T3. The sequence continues at coordinate 52,459 of NZ_JH815329.1, forward strand.
GCGACTTCGGCGATCTGTTCGGGATCGTCTCCGACGATGATCGCGCGCTCGCTGCGGGCCTCGGGGCGGCGCAGCCAGATGAACCACGCCGGTAAGACGACCAACAGCAGCGGGGAGATCAACACCAGTGTCAGCCGCGGCACCTTGTACGTGTAATCGAAGTAGCCGATGGTCGCGAGCGCAAACACCGCGACGAACACGCGCTTGTGCGCGAGCGCGACGATGTCGAGGATTCGCCGTGGGCGTGGCTTGTACAGCGGGACGAACGCGGCCGTCACGACCACGACAGTCAACGCGACCTCGATGACGAACTCCGCACCGGTGGGCGGGTCCACGGGGAGACGGGCGAGGACGGGCACGGTCGACACGATTGCCTGGACGGCGCCGTTGTTGACGAGCATCACTGCGAGCCCGACCAGCGCGGCGACGCCTCCCACGCTTGCGGCGCGGTACCGCCATCCCGTATCCATTATCAAATACAGTCACATGTACCGAGTTAAACACTATGTTTCCCGCCCCGGAACCGGCGTAGGAACCGACTACCCTCACGACACCCTCATCACGGAGGCCGACTTCCGCCCGCGACCGAAACCGCTAATCGGCGTCCCCAATAGGTGACAGCCAATGCCCGCGCCAGAGGAGACGACCGCGGCAGCGCGCGAGTTCCTCGCCGACCATCCCGAGGCCGAGGACGCCCTCGCGGCCCTCATTGAGCGCGACGCTCAGGGAGCGCCGTGGACGTTCGCCGACATCGCCCTCGACTCCGGCCAGTTCGGCGAGCTCGTCGCCCGCGACCTCGCGACATCCGTCGACGACGGCTACCGCCTCGAGAATCCGGACGCGATCCGCGCCGTGATCGAGGCGGGAGCTGCCCCAGCCGACGGCGCGGACGCGCCCGCCGAGGAGGCAGCCGCGGACGAGGGAGGATTCGCCGCAACGTCGTCCGCTGACGCCTCCGCCATGCTGTCGCGCCTCCCCACTCTAGCCGACGTCGACGCCCTCACGCTGCTCGGGCTCATCGGGACGCTCCTCGCGGTCGCCGGTGCGCGCCTCGTCGCCGCACCCGCGGTGTTCCAGCAGGGGTTCGTCGTCTCGCCGGCCAACGACACCTACTTCTTCCGGTACTGGCAGGAGCGGCTCGCAGCCCGCGCCGACGGCCTCCTCGATCTGGGGTTGTTCGCCGACATGGGCGGCGCCGCGGGCACGCGCCCGCTCGCCCACGCAACAAACTGGTGGGTGACGGTCCTGCTCGGCGGCGTTGACGCCGCGCCCGCGGTCGCCGCGTGGCTCCCGGTCGTCGCGTCCGTCTGTCTGGGGTACCTCGTCTACCGGACAGCGCGACTGCTCACCGGCGACGTCCGCGTCGCGCTCGCGGCGGTGCTGTTCTACGGGCTCGCGCCCGTCAACGTCGTATACACCTCTGTCGGCTTCCTCGACCATCAGGCCCACCAGTACCTGTGGCTCGGTCTGCTCGTCGTGACGCTGACCGCGCTCGGGGTCGACGTGACACGGCGAGCCACACAAACAGATTCGCAGACGGCCGCCCGAGCGCACGCACGCGACGCAAGAATGTGGATCTTCGCGCTCGGGCTCGCGGTCGCCGTGGCCGCGTCTGCGCACGCCTACGGCGGCTCGCCGCTCACGTTCGTCCCGGTCGCGGCCGTCGTCGGGCTCCGCGTTGCCCTCGACGTACGCCACGACATCTCGCCGGCCACCGCCAACGCGCCGCTGCTCGGCGGGCTTACGCTCGGCGCCGGTGGGGCGCTCGCCGCGCACCTCGCGCTGGGCTGGCACGAGTCGATCGCCGCGGTGACGCCCGTCCTCGTCGCGGGCGGCGCGCTCGTGGTGGTCGGGCTTGGCGAGCTGTGGCGCCGCGTCTCGCTGCCGCCGCTCGCGCTCGTTGCGGCCGAGGCGGTCGTCGCAGTCGGCGGACTCGTCGCCTACGCGCGCCTGCGTCCGGGTGACATCGACCGCATTCGGACGCGCGCGGACGACCTGTTCTTCCGCGAGGGGATCTCCGAGACGGCCTCGCTGTTCAGCCCGGACTTCGCGGTGATATTCGGCCCACTGCTCCAGCTCGGACTGGGGTTCTACTTCGCGGTCGCGGTCCTCGCGGTCGCGACGTGGGCGATCGCCCGCCGCTACGAGCCCGGGTGGCTCGTCGTGGTCTGTTTCGCGTGGTACTACACGCTGCTCGCGACGATCCAGGTGCGGTTCGCTGGCCAGCTGGCGATCATGATCGCCCCGTTCGCGGGGATCGGGCTCGTCTATCTCTTGTCGGCGATCGACATCGCGCGTCCCGTCGCCGTCGTGGGTCGACCCGCCGACTCCGACTCCCAGCCGCCTCGCGCTCGGAAAGAAGACACGGTCTCCGAGGAGGGTTCGATCACGTCGCTCGGGCTGCCGGACAGCACTCGCGTGCGCGGGTATCTCGTCGCGACGATTCTGATCGTGTTGCTGTTCAATCTGCTGCTCGTCCCGTCGCTCGTCGGGCAGACGACGCACGACCGCGCGCAGTTCGACGCCGCGCTCACGGTCGATTCGCACGCTGAGGAGGTTGACCGCGAATACCCACAGAACTTCGTGTTGAGCCAGTGGGGCGACAATCGCATGTACAACTACTTCGTGAACGGCGAGTCGCAGGGATATGGCTACGCCCGGAGCAATCACGATCAGTTCCTCGCATCGTCCGATCCGGATGACTGGTACGATCAGTTCCAAGGCCGGGTCGGGTACGTCGTCATCACTGACCGCGAGGGCGCACCGGAAAACACCACGTACGCGGCGCTTCACGAGGGGTTGGGCCTTGGCGCCAACGACACGGCCGCGACCGGCCACTATCAGCTGCTCGCGAGCGATTCGGGCGTGCGCACGTTCGCGGTCGTTCCCGGGGCGACGATTCAGGTCACTGACCCCGCGGCCGTGGGCGCGACCGGTGGAGAGGTGACTGCGACGGCGGATGTCGAGATCGACGAGGCGGGTACCAACGTCACGCACGAGTACGCGCGCAGCGCGACGGTCGCGGACGGCACCGCGACGATTCGCGTCGCGCACCCCGGCGAGTACCAGGTGGGGAATCGCACCGTCACGGTGACCGACGACGACGTCCTCGCGGGCAATCAGACGACGATTCCGTCGGCGTAGACGATCCTATCGGTACTGTACTCGCAAAACGGAGCCGAACGGACCCAGACGACTGGGCGTCCCCTACCGCCTGCGTGACTGCCCGGTCGCGTGGACCCGTGAGGCCCGGTTGGAACATGCCGATGTCGGCTTGTACCTGTTTCGGTCAGGATACGTTTGGGGGAAGTCGTTGCTTCATATCTTTCCCGAGTCTCGATTCGAGTATCTCCAGATTGAAAACGGACGCCTTAGCGCCTGAAACGCCTATGAGGTGGGTTCACACACGACGACGATCGACACAAAGTACTTATACTGACCGCTTTAACAATCGGTCGCAGCCCCTACCCCACAATGCGACACGAACGCGAGTAATCCGCGCCAAGTCCGGCCGTTCCACATCGAGTATGTTGGCTGACGACGAACGGGCGACGCAGGCGAGGTCAAAGCAGACTGTCGCGACGCAGAACACAACAACACACAATGACAAACGACAATACCACACGCAAGAAGGCTAACGCAGTCTTCTTTGCCGCGATCATGGTTGTTTCCATGGTCGCCGTTGGCTTTGCTGCCGCGCCCGCTGCGGCGACAGTCAACGATGTCGATGCAGACGCAAACTTCGACGACAACGACGATCTGTCAGGAAGCCTAGTCTTCTCTGGCCAGACCGTTGTCGTAGGAACCAATGATACAGACGGCGAAGAGGTACAGCTTCGGCGCGAGACTGACTCTGACTCGTCGACGCCAGAAACCTCGCTCTCCGTTCAGAAGAACGAGAACGGTAGTAATTACGTCGAGTTCGAGACCTCGGGCCTCGAGACTGGGGACTACTTCCTCCGAAGTGTTGACGGCAACAACTTCACTCAGGCCAACTCGGCATTCGAGATCGTCCAGCAGGGCCTCGACGCCGAATTCGACCCCGAAGAGGTTGACAACGGCGGCGACAACTCCAACAGTACGCTCTCGATCGAGTCCGACCTTCGGAACGACTACGACGTCTTCCTCTCGATCGACGGCCTCACAGAGGAGGAGGACTACGATTTCATCCTCGACAACAGCGATCTCGAGGCTAACAGCTCCTCCTTCGACCCAGATGAGGAAGCGGTCCTCATCGAAGAGGCCGAAGGCGACCACGAGATCGACTTCACCGACGTTGGCGCTGGCGAATACGATGTCGACATCTCCGTGACTGATACGGACGCGGAAGCCACCGCGCCGATTAATGTCTCCGACATCGGTGAAGGCGAGGTTGACTTCGAGAACAGCTTCGTCACCGCCGCTCAGGGTGACGTTGCCGATATCACGCTCACGTTCGAGGGCGACGCCGATACAGGCTACCTCCGCATCGGTGACGAGGAGGAAGTCGGCTACTCCGCGAACGTTAGCGTCCTGGCTGATGGTGCCGACAGCGTCACGGTTGGCTTCAACACCTACGCTGCGGGTACTGGCAACGCCAGCACCCCCAACGACGTGTTCACGATCGAGAGTGAACACGATGACGCCAGCCCGGAACTTGATGTCAAGAACCAGAGCGGTACCCTCGACAACATCCTAGCCACGGGTTCCTACCCGATGGAGCTCGACTCGACGAGCTTCGGTGAAATCAACAACGACAACGCGGACACCGTGGGCGACCTGGAAATCCAGGAGCGCTCGGTGGACGCCTTCAACATCTGGACGACCTCTGGCGAGGCCCTCGAAGATGTTGAGGACGAAGAGGATGTCCTGAACGCCGTCGAGAACGACACGCTCCAGCAGCAGAGCGAAATCGCCAGCGGCGACTACGTTGTTCACGAGCTTCAGGCGACCGGCCTCGAAGGCCTCGTCGCTAACGGCACGCAGAACGAGACGTTCGACGACCGGGAGGACATCCTCGGTGTTATCAGTGGGAACGACAGCGACGGTCTCGGCCTGACCGTCGAGCAGGCGGAAGCGCCGCCGAACTCGGACCCGAAGGAAGTCAACCTCACCACTGTCGAAGACAGTGATAACGGTATCACGGTCATCGAGGGTGACGGCACCTACTACATCGCGTTCAGCACTTCGGACGTCGAGTACGACGACGGTACCACGCCCGAAACCGGTGAGGAGCTCGAAGTCTCCCTCGACATCAAGGACGAGCGCCTCCTCGACCCCGATGAGGACGAGCTCGAGGATGGCGACATCGAGGACTTCTACCAGACCGTGACCGCTCAGTTCAGCGTCGTGGAAGCCACTGGCGAGTTCGACACGCCTGTGGAAGTCACGGACGCTGAAGAGCAGGTCATCACCGGCACGACGAACGTCGCGCCCGGCAACACGCTTAACATCCGTGCCCGCTCGGCCGACGACGTCACGCCCGGATTCGTCGTCTCGCAGTCCGGCGTTGAAGTCTCGGCCGACGGCACGTTCACTGCCGACGAGATGGACTTCAGCGACGCCTCTGTGGGCAACAACTTCACCGTCCGCACTCAGAACTCTCCGTTCGCGGAGGAGGCTGAGGCCGACGGTACGGTCGTCGAATCGGTCGACGACGGCGAGGGTGAGGCGACCTTCGAGGTCTCCGACCTGAGCCCGCAGGAAGCCACCGCGACCGCTGGTGACTCGGTTGACGTCTCGGCGACGATCGAGAACACCGGCGACGCGGAAGGCACGCAGGACGTCGCGCTCACGCTCGACGGCGAGGAGCTCGACACGACTGAGGTCACGCTGGAATCCGGCGCGACCCAGACGGTTGAGTTCACCGCCGACACGTCCGGCCTCGAGGCCGGCGACTACGAGCACGGCGTCGCGACTGACGACGACGAGGCAACCGGCACGCTCACCATCGAAACCGACGGAGACGGCTCCGACGGTAGCGATGGGTCCGACGGCTCCGACGGCTCCGACGGTAGTGACGGGTCCGACGGCTCCGACGGTAGCGACGGGTCCGACGGCTCCGACGGTAGTGACGGGTCCGACGGCTCCGACGGTAGCGACGGGTCCGACGGCTCCGACGGTAGTGACGGGTCCGACGGCTCCGACGGCTCCAGCGAAGACGGCACGCCCGGCTTCGGTGCGCTCGTCGCCCTCGTCGCGCTCATCGCCGCTGCGCTGCTCGCGACCCGCCGCAACGACTAACGTCGTTGTCTAACGGTCGCGACTCGTAGCCTCGCAACCATCGGCCCACGCGGGCCGACCCACACGCGGTTTTTCTTTATCGCGCTCGACTGCTGAGCGACAGCGAGCGGCGGCGCTCGCGCTCGTCGTGATCGGGTGTCGTGTTCTGACGCCGAGTTCGCTCGTCGCTTCCGAGCAGAACGACTCGTGACCCGGTTCGGGATCTGGGATTTCTCCGGGCGGACGCGGATTTAAGAACGTCGGCGGGCAAAGACGCGGTATGGCTGCTGAGATATCCGACCGCGTACGCGAAATCGCGGCGGCTCGCGAGCTCTCCGAGTCCGAGGTCTTCGAGCGCGCCCTCGAACGAGGCCTCGAAGCCCTCTGGGAAGACCTCGTCCTCGCGCAATACCTCGCCGGCGACCTCGACCGTGCCGCGGCGATCGACCGTGTCGGGCGGGCGACGGTCGAGCGTGCCGACCGAGAGTGTTCGATCGTCGAGGACGACGTCGACTGGGGCCTGAACGCGTGACACTCGCGGCAGTCTCGGACGCGGGACCGCTCATTCATCTTGCCGAAATCGATTCGCTGGAACTACTCGCGACGTTCGACACACTCCTCGTTCCAAAGACTGTCTACGAGGAAGTCGAGTCCGGTGGTGTTCCTGCCGGGCTATCGGATCTCTCGTACGAACTCATAGACCGCACGTGTCGTCGATCGGGACGTGAAGAACGTCCACGAGGAACTCAGCCGGCTCACCCGACTGGGAATCATCTTCTTCGAGGAAGACGGCCAGCGCAAGCGCCCCGTCGTCTGGTTCGACGAGCTCGTCATCAACCTCCCGTTCGATCCGGAGGCCGACGACGCGGCCGCTGCCGCGCCGTGACTCCTCCCGAGAACGCGAAACGAACGCCGGCAGATCAGAAAATCGCTACTCTTCGTCGCGCTCACGCCGCCAGCGGCGGCGATCGCGCTCGCCGCGGACGATGCTCGGCGAGCGCATTCGGATCGAGTCGCACTGAGAGCCGGGATCCGGGATAACTGTTACAACTGTCTGCCCTCTACGTCCCTACAGAACCATGTCGGCAGACAAGCGCATCCCGGTGACCGAGGAAACCCGGAAAGAGCTCCACGAGCTGAAGGAACCGGGCCAGACGTACGACGACCTCCTGAAGCAACTCGCAAAGCAGCGACGTCGACGCGATCTCGAACGAGGATTTCGGGAGTTGGAGGACGCGGATCGAGCCGAGTTAACGTCCCTTTCGGACGTTTGACTACGGGGTTCTGATAGACTCGATACTATCCACCTGCGGCCGTCTCTCAACGCTCGGTGTATTTAATGTAGTACAGTACGTAGTACTTCGCATGAGTACTGACGATGAAAGCGACAATCGAACGACCCGTATCACACGAAAAGGGCAGGTGACTATCCCGAAAGCGCTCCGCGAGGAGTTCGGATTAGAGGAAGGCGACGAGCTTCGATGGGAGAAGACCGACGACGGAATTCGCGTCCGGAAGGCGACGGGGTCGGCGGGCCGCGGGATGCTCGTCGACGAGGACGTCTCCGAGGAGAAGCGTGAGGAGATGGCCGCGGAGATGGAAGCCGAGATCCGTGAGAAGCGTCGAAGCGAGTGGCAGCCGTGACCCGCTACACCGTCGATGGCGTCGCGATGGCCCGGTACCTCGTCGATAGCCTGCCGCCCGCTGCCGACGACGCCTTTGAACGCGCCGAGCGCGGTGTCGACATCGTTGAGGCGCCGACAGTCGCCGTCAGCGAGGCGATCTGGACTGCGGTCAACAAGGGATCGATCGCAGGCGTCGAGGTCGAAACGACCCCGAATGCGGTGTTACGTGGGCTCGTGACCGACGGACCGGTACGGATAGCTCCGAGCGACGACCACGACCTCGCGGTGTATGGGAGTCTGATCGACCAATACACCCTCCACGACGCCCTGCTCATTGCCAACCATCGCGTCCGGGGTACTGAAGCGATCGTCACCAACGACGAGAAGTTCGTGACTGAGTCGACCGTCTGGCGCTGAACGACGCTGCGACTCCCTACTCCTCGTCGCGCTCGACGACGACTGTCCGCCCGGTCAACGTCTCCGGCGTGAAGCGGTAGAGTTCGATGTCCAGCTCCGGCTTGTCGTCGGCCCAGATCTCGAACAGCGGGCGCTGCGTCTCGCCGTACTGCGCGATCGTCTCGGGGGTGAGCGCGTCGAGGTCGACCCGTTCGAGCGGGCCGACGCCGACGACGCTCGCGTACTCGTCGCCGTCCTCCTCGTAGACGACCACGCGGGCCTCCGGCGACGACGCGAGGAACTCGCGCTTCTCGCTGTCGGGCGTCGACACCAGCCGGAGGTACAACGCGCGCTCGTCCGCGTCGTAGCCGTAGGAGATCGGGATGGCGTACGGCGCGTCGCCGCGCGCGAGCGCGAGGACCCCCGTCTCGTGGCGGGACAGGTGCGCGTCCACCTCGGCCGGCGACATCTCGACCTCGCTGTTCGTCGGCATACCCGAATGTCTCCGCACGAGGTGATAAAGGGCACGAGACGACGCGCGACGGGGCGGGGGCTCGCGGGGGGCTGGCGCCGCTGCGCCGTGTCGACGACACTGGCGGAGCGCTCCGGATCGGTCGCCGACGGCGCCGCTCAGCCCATCTCCGGCGCCGAGCCCACGTCCTCCTCGGTGACCGGTGCCCCGCAGACGACGCAGCCCGTCTCGAGCAGCGTCTCCCGTATCGCGTCGTCCACCTCGATCGAGCGCCGACACTCCGGGCAGACGAAGGTGTGGGTGGATCGCCCCGCCATACCTGTGGGTACGCTCCCCACGCTCATCAAACGGGCCGCGGATTCTCGCGAGTTCGAAATGTGATGAACGATCGTTAATCCAGCAGCGCCCCGAACAGCTTCCGCTGGGCGGCCGAGACGTGCTCTGTGAACGTCGAGCGCCCGATCCCCAGCGACTCGGCGACCTCGCCGGCGTTGGCCCTCTTCGGGTGGTCGAAGTAGCCCGCCTCGTAGGCGGCCGCCAGCACCTCGCGCTGGCGCTCCGTCAGCTCGCTCCGGTCGACGGTCACGAGGTCCGACTCCGTCGGTGTCGTCGTCGACTGGAGTAAGCGCTTCACCTCCATGTCCGGACAGGCGTCGCGGAACGCCTCTAAGACCGACCGCAGCGTCGGCAGGTCGCTCGCGTGGAAGGTGATCCGGAGCCGGCCGTCGCGGACCGTCGCCTCCGAGACTGGCGTCTCGTGGCGGTCGAGGACGGCGAACGGCGAGTCGGGGTCGACGGCCGCGTCGAACCGGTACGCCGCCCGGCCGCCGTAGTCGAAGACGACCTCGACTCCCTCGGGGACCGGGAGGTCGGCGTCCGCGATGAACTCCACGACCACGCGCTCGCGGTCGTCGGCGGGCGCGCAGCGCGTCACCTCGGTGACCGGTGTCGCCCCGTCGACGACGCCGTCGAACGGGGACAGCGCGGTCGGCAGCGAGACCTCCGCCCGGATTCCCGATCCCATCTCGTTCGTCCGTACCCGCCCCGGGCAAAAACGTTGGCGGGCGCGCCGCCCAGTATAAAACACCCAGCATATGATGGGCCACTGTTCGGGGGCGTGGAGCCCTTCTCTACAGATATGAAACGCCCCCCGCGCACGACCGACGCGACGACGACCGAGGGAGACGCGGCGCTCGACGCCACGTTCGAGGCGCTCGCCGACGCCGACTGTCGGGCGATCCTTTCCGCGGCGGCGACGCCGAAGACGACGAGCGAGCTCGCCGACGACTGCGACATCGCGCTCTCGACCGCCTACCGGAAGGTCGAGCTGCTGAGCGAGACGCCGCTGCTCGCCGAGGGGGTCCGGTTCGACCCGGACGGCGACCACGCCGCCGAGTACGTCCGCGACGCCGGAGACGCCGCGATCGAGCTCGGCGACGACGGCGTGACGCTCACGGTCGACGACGGCGGGGCCGACCCTCTCGCCGCCGCGCTCGATGTCCCCGGCGTCTCGGCTGACTGACCGCCGTTCCCGGCGGTGGGTCGCCACGTCGCCGCCGCGCCGCCGCGCTACACCGCCGCGCCGCCGCCGCGCCGCCGCCGCGCCGCGCGGCTGCGTTTCGAATCTGATAATCGAACGGCCAACGTTTTATTTCAGTTCAGGGTGGTCCCCGATATGTCTCGCTCGCCGGAGCCAGAGACCCTCATCGATCTCGCGCAGGACAAAATCGCGGTGATCGACGAGGCGGGCCGGTTCCGGTACCTCAACGCGGCCACCCGCGACCTGCTCGGATACGACCCGGACGAGCTCGTCGGGACGGACGCGTTCGACCTGGTTCACCCCGACGACGTCGACCGCGTCCGGACGGCGTTCGAGGCGCTCGTCGCCGACGGCACGCGCCCGGACGCCCCCTTAGAGTACCGCTACCGGACCGCCGACGGCGACTGGGTGTGGTTCCGCACCCGCGTGTTTCCGCCGGCGGAGACCGGTCTCGACGGCTACGCGCTGAGCTCTCGCGACATCACCCTCGAGGTCGAGTCCCGACGGCGCTTAGAGACCATCGCCTCGACGTCGCCGGACGTGTTGTGGATGTTCAGCGCCGACTGGAGCGAACTGCTGTTCGTCAACGGTGCGATCGAGTCGGTGTTCGGAATCAACCCCGAGACCCTCGAGCGCCGGCCGCAAGTGTTCTTGGAGGCCGTCCACCCCGACGACCGGGCGGACGTCGAGTGCGCGATGGAGCGGCTCTCCGCCGGCGATCCGACGAACCTCGACTACCGGATCGGCTCCCCGGACGGCCCGACCACCTGGGTCAGGGTGCCCGCGCGCCCCGTGCGGGAGGACGGCGAGGTCGTCGCAGTCACCGGGTTCGCCCGCGACGTCACCGACGAGTACCGCCGCGAGCGCCAGCTCACGGTGATGGACAACCTGCTCCGGCACACCATCCGCAACGACATGAACATCGTCGACGGCACCGCCGAGCGGATCGCCGACCGCGTCGACGACGCCGTCAGCGCGGCCACGACGGCGACCGAGGGGGGCGACGCGGTGCCCGCGGACGTCGACCTGGCCGAGCTCGCCGCCGACCTGATCGACCACGCGGAGACGGTCCGCCGTGTCGCCGACGACCTGCTGACCACGGCCGAGAAGCAGCGCGGCGTGATCGACCTGCTCCGGGAACACGAGTCACCCCAGCCGCTCCGGGTCGCGCCGCTCGTCGAGCGCGCGGTGGCGGACGCCGTCGACGACGCGGGCGAGGCGCCCGCCGACGTCTCCGTCGCCTGTCCCGACGACGTGCGCGCGTTCACGCACCCCGAGCTCGACTACGCGATCGCCGAGCTGATCGAGAACGCGATCGAGCACGCGGAGGCGGCGCCGACGGTCGAGATCGAGGTCACCGCGCCCGCAGACCGCGTCGAGATCGCGGTCCGCGACAACGCGCCGCCGATCCCGCCGGCCGAGCGCGACCCCATCACCGACCGATGGAAGATGGACGACCTCAGACACACCGGCGGGATGGGGCTGTGGCTCGTCTACTGGATCGCGGACCGCTCCGGCGGCGACCTCGCGTTCGACGCCGGCGCCGACGGCAACGAGGTGACAATCAGCGTCCCCGACGCCGACGCCGACCCCTCCTTCCCGGCGGCCGACCGCGGCCTGCCGCCGGTCTCCGAAGTCCGGCCGGCCGCGGCCGAACCGGACGGCGGGGCGACGGCGCCGGTCGCCGGCTCCGAGGCGGTCGCCTCCGAGTCAACCGATATCGGGTCCGCCGCGGCCGAGTCCGCCGATACCGAGTCCGCCGATACCGAGTCCGCCGATACCGAGTCCGTTCCGGCCGAATCCGTCGCGGCCGAATCCGTCGCGGCCGAATCCGTCGTGGACCACGAATCCGCTGACTGTGAGTCGGCTCCGGACCGCGAGCCGACCGGAGACCGCGAGTCGACCGCGGACCGCAACCCCGACGACACCGACGCCGCCCCCGGTCCGCCGTGAGGATCGCCGGGCGGCCGAGCGAAACCCGATCGATCGTTCACCATAGGACCCGATTTCGAAGAACCTCCCACCGATCTTAAGCCGTCGCTTCGCGTACTCCCGCGTTGATGGGTACGCTCAACGATCTGTTCGACCCGGACCGGGTCGCCGTCGTCGGCGCGACCGCCCGCGAGGGCGCCGTCGGTCGCGCCGTCACGTCGAATCTCCTCGACGACTTCGACGGCGACACGGTCCCCGTCAACCCGAACTACGACGAGGTGCTCGGTACGCCGTGCGTCGACGAGGTCGCCGACGCGGACGCCGACGTCGCGGTCGTCGTCGTCCCCCCGTCCATCGTGCTGGACGCCATCGAGGCGTGCGGCGAGGCGGGAGTCCGTAACGTCGTCGTGATCACCGCCGGGTTCGGCGAGACGGGAGAGGACGGAGCGGCGAGGGAGCGTCGCCTCGCGGAGCTAGCCGACGAGTACGACCTCAACCTCGTCGGCCCCAACAGCTTAGGGATCATGTCGACCCCCTCGGGGATGAACGCGACGTTCGGCCCCGAGAACGCGCTCCCCGGTGGGCTCTCCTTCATGAGCCAGTCGGGCGCGTTCGTCACCGCGGTCCTCGACTGGGCCAACGACAACGGGATTGGCTTCAAGGACGTGGTCTCGCTCGGCAACAAGGCCGTCCTCGACGAGACGGACTTCGTCGACCACTGGGGAGACGACGAGGAGACCGACGTGATCATCGGCTACCTCGAGGGGATCGAGGACGGCCGCGAGTTCATCGAGACCGCCCGCGAGACGACCCAGGACACCCCGATCGTCGCCGTGAAGTCCGGGCGGACGAGCGCGGGCGCGCAGGCCGCCTCCTCGCACACCGGCACGCTCGCGGGCTCCGACAAGGCGTACGAGGCCGGCCTCGATCAGGCGGGCGTCATCCGCGCGGAGTCGGTCGACGAGCTGTTCGACTCGGCGGGCATCCTCGGGAGCCAGCCACTGCCCGACACCGACAGCGTCGCCATCGTCACGAACGCCGGCGGCCCCGGCGTGATGGCGACCGACGCCGTCGGGGACGCCGACCTCGACATGGCGTCGTTCACGGCCGAGACGAGCGATGCCCTCGCCGCGTCGATGCCCGAGGAGGCGAACATCCACAACCCGGTCGACGTGATCGGCGACGCCGACGTCGAGCGGTTCCGCGAGGCGCTGGAGATCACCGTCGAAGACGACAACGTCGGCGCCGCGCTCGTGCTGGCCGCGCCGACGGCGACGATCGACTTCGGCGACCTCGCGGACGCGATCGAGGCGGTCAGCGAGGAGATGGACGCGCCCGTCGCGGCCTGCCTGATGGGCGGCGACCGGACCCGCGAGCCGAAACAGCAGCTTCAGGCGCGGGGGATCCCCTGTTACTTCGACCCCGCCCGCGGGATCGAGAGCCTCGCGACGCTCGCGCGCTATCGCGACATCAAGGCGCGCGAGTACGCGCCCCCCATGTCGTTCGACGTCGACCGCGAGCGCGCCCGCGAGATCCTCGGGACGGTGCGCGACCGCGACGACAACCGCTTGGGCGTCGAGGCGATGGAGCTGCTCGACGCGTACGGGATCCCCACGCCCGACGGCGAGATCGTCGACTCGCCCGAGCGCGCCCGCGAGGTCGCCGAGGGCGTCGACGGCGACGTTGTGATGAAGATCGTCTCGCCGGACATCCTGCATAAGTCCGACATCGGCGGCGTCGCCGTCGGCGTCGCCGACGCGGACGTGGCCGACACCTACGAGGACCTGGTCACCCGCGCGCGCAACTACCAGCCGGACGCGACCGTCCTCGGCGTTCAGGTACAGGAGATGGTCGATCTCGACGACGGCGTCGAGACCATCGTCGGGATGAACCGCGACCCGCAGTTCGGCCCGCTGCTGATGTTCGGGCTCGGCGGCATCTTCGTGGAGGTGATGGAGGACACCACCTTCCGCGTCGCGCCCGTCTCCGAACCCGAGGCGCGCGAGATGACCGAGGAGATCCAGTCGGCGCCGCTCCTGCGCGGCGCTCGCGGCCGCGACCCCGTCGACGTCGACGCCGTGGTCGAGACGATCGGCCGGCTCTCGCAGCTGGTCACCGACTTCCCGGCGATCCTCGAACTGGATATCAACCCGCTCGTCGCACTGCCCGACGACGACGGCGGCACGAACGCCGCCGCCGTCGACGTGAGACTCACCGTCGATCCGGAGGAACTAAACTAATGACAGACACACCCACCACACTCGTCACCGCAACCGGAGACAGCGCCGGAAAGACAGCGATCACCGTCGCCTTAGCGCGGCTCGCGGCCGACCGCGACCGCAGCGTCGGCTACATGAAACCGAAGGGCACCCGACTCCAGTCGAACGTCGGCAAGACGCTCGACCAGGACCCCATGCTCGCCCGCGAGGTGCTCGGCCTCGACGCCGAGATGCACCAGATGGAGCCCGTCGTCTACTCCCCGACGTTCGTCGAGGGCGCGATCCGCGGCACCGAGGACCCGGCCGCGCTCCGCGACCGGATCCGCGACGAGTACGACGACATCGCCGCCGACAACGACCAGGTGTTCGTCGAGGGCGGCGGCAGCTGGACCACCGGCGGCGTCGTCGACCTCACCGACGTCGACGTCGCGGAGCTGCTCGACGCGCGCGTCGTCCTCGTCGCCGAGTACGGCTCGCCGAACGACCTCGACGAGGTGCTCGCGGCCGCCGACGCGTTCGGCGACCGCCTCGCCGGCGTCGTCTTTAACAAGGTGTCCGACGACGCCTTCGAGTCGCTCGACCAGGACGGGATCCCGTTCCTCGAATCGAAGGGGATCACCGTCTTCGGCGCGATCCCCCACGAGAAGGAGCTCGCGGGCGTCACGGTCGGCGAGCTCGCCGACGAGCTGGGCGCCGAGCTGCTCACCGACGCGCCCACGGACGCGTTCGTCGAGCGGTTCCTCGTCGGCGCGATGGGCGGCGACGAGGCGCTCCGCTACTTCCGGCGCGCCCGCGACGCCGCCGTCATCACCGGCGGCGACCGCGCGGACGTTCAGACCGCGGCACTCGACGCCTCCGGCGTGGCCTGTCTCGTCCTCACCGGCGGCCACCGTCCCTCCGGCGCGGTGCTCGGGAAGGCGGCGGACGCCGGCAAGCCCGTCCTCGCCGTGAACACCGACACGGTCACCGCCATCGACCGCGCCGAGGGGGTCATCCGCGGCGGCCGCACGCGCGACGTCCGGACGATTGACCGGATGGCCGAACTGCTCGGCGACCACGTCGACGTCGACGCGCTCGTCTGAGGGCGCGACCCCCGTCCGGTTCGGCCGCATCCTCGATCCGGTTCGGCCGCAGCGCCGGTCCGGTTCGGCCGCAGCGCCGGTCCGGTTCGGTCGAAGTTCGTGGTCGCGTTCGCCCGCGATCCGTGATCGTCTGACGTACTGTTTTCACGGTGGACGACGTACCCCGCCTATGACCAGTCTCTCGGAGGCGTACGGTGGACGGGGGCGCTCCGGGGCCGACCCGCGGCGGCTGTACCTCGGCGTGGGATCGTTCGCCACGGGGGCGCTGCTCCTCGTCGCGGGCATCCTCGCGGCGGCCGAGGTGGCGGTGCCTGCGGGGTACAGCTCCGCCGCGGCCCGGGAGCTCGGCGGGGTCCTCGGCGGCATCGGCGTCCCGCTCGTGTTGATCGGCGTGATGGCCGTGCTGCCGGCCGACCGCAGCACCTACGCAGCGGCGGTCGTCGGCGCGGCCGTCATGTGTCTCGGCGTGGCGGTTTTCACCTACGCGTACCCCGAACGGTGGGTCGGCGGACCGCGCCCGGACCTCCCGAACCTCACCCTCCACACCGCGGGCGTCTACTTCCTCGGCGCCGCGACGACGCTGTGGAGCGTGTTCGTCGGCGTCGCTAACTTCAAGACCCGCAACGACCCCGGCGGCACCGTCTCGATGGAGGTGACCCACAAGGGGGAGACGAAGGTGGTCGAAGTCCCCCGAGACCAGCTCAGCGGCCCCGGCGGCGTCGGCCTCCTCGGCGGCACCCCCGACGGCGACGTGGAGACGCAGACGAACCGTCCCGACGACGCGAACCGGTCGGCGCGCGACGCGAACCGGTCGACGGACCGAGACGCCGCCGGCGCGGCGTCCGGCCCCGGGACGACGGCCGACTCCGGAGCGGCGACCGGCACCGGCGCGTCGGACACCACCGGCGGCCGGTCGAGCGGCGCGGGAGGCTCCGGCGCGGGCGGGCGGACGACCGACGCGGGCCGGTCCGGGACGGGCGGATCCCCCATGCCCGGCTCGGCGGGCGTGAGCGACGGCGGCAGCGCCGACACCGACATCTCCTCGCCGCTCGACGAGGCGGGGCCGGCGGGGCCGTCCTCGCCGTCGACGCCGGAGTCCGCGCCCTCGCCCGGCTCCCCCGCCGCGCGCGACGGCCCGGGCGACACCTACTGCGGCAACTGCGCGAAGTTCGACTACGTCCGGACGGATGACGGGATGCGCCCCTACTGCGCGCACTACGACGAGCTGATGGACGACATGGAGGCGTGCGACTCCTGGACGCCGCGATAGGCGCGCTCGCCGCCGCGAGAACGCCGACGAGACCGTGCGACCGTCCGCGCTCGCCCGGCACAAGAGCTAACTCACGCTCCGCCGACGGGCCCGTATGGACGACCGCAGGACCCTCTTCCTCGCCGGATTCGTCGGGGCGTCGCTATCGTACATCTTCAACGTCCTCGCGTTCACCGGTACGTTCGACGTGTTCCGCTGGGTCGTGTTCGTCGCGCTGTACGTCGGGTTCACGTACGGATTCGACCGGTTCATCGGCTGGCAGACCGGCTCGGCCTGAGCGTCTCCGGTGCCGATATCGGTTGGTCCCGCTCCAACCCGAGGATTTCGGACGGGTCGAGGCGAGCGCCTCGGCGCAGAGGGCCTTACACCGGCTCCGCGGAGGGGAGCTGCGACTCCGCGACGGCGAACGCGAGCGTGCTCAACACGCCGATGAGCGTCCCGGCCGCGAGCGCCATCGCCAGCTCCGAGAGCCCGAGCGCCGTCACGCCGGGCGCGTCCGGGAGGAAAAAGCCGGAGACCGCGAACAGCACGACGGCGATGGCGGCCACGTAGAAGGGGGCGTTGAGGTAGCGCCACCGGAACCGACCGGCGAGGTACTCGTCGGTGATCTGCCCGAGGCTGGAGGTGACGCCCGCCACGCCGAGCCACTGGACGAACCCGTGGACGAACGCGGCGAGGGCGGTGCCGGCCGCGAGCGGGCTTCCCTGCGCGGTCCGGACGACGTCGACGGTGTCGACGCCCTGAACCCCGCCGACGACGACTAAGGCGAGCGCGACGACGTAGGTGACGAGCGTCACGCGGCCGGTGTAGAGGACGTTGCGGACGCTCTCGGCGGTCCCGTCGACGGTGTCTTCGAGCCCCAGCCCGCGGAACAGCGAGTAGAGCCCGACCGCGCCGGAGAGGATTCCCAGCACTGCCGCGCCGGCCACGTCGAAGAGGTTGGCGACGACGACCAACGGGTAGATGAGGAGGACCACGCCCAGCGGGATTAAGATTGTGCCGCGCGTCTCCGGGTCCGCGAGCACCTGCTTGATCGTGTAGTAGAGCGACTCGAGGTCCTGCGCCTGCCGGACGACGACGCGGCGCATCCCGTCGATCGGCATCCGCGAGCGGATCACGGGGAGGACGGACTCGTCTTGGGCGCCGTCGGTGATCACGACCGCCGACACCTCCTCGCCGGTCGACAGCTCGGCGAGCACGCGGTCGACCTCCTGGCCGACCGCGCGGTTCGCCTTCACGTCCGGGCCGTCGACGCCCGTGACGGCCGCGACCTCGACGGCCTCCCCCTCGGCGGCGAGCTCGTCGTGGACGTTGACGCCTTGGAAGAGGACGTTCACGTCGGAGTCCTCCGGGTCGGCGGTCGCGAGCGCGACCGCGGCCTCGGTGACGTCGTCGGCGCCGATGACGGGGGTGGGGATCCCCGTCTTGCGGCCGAGGTCGTCGTCGAGGTCGACACAGAGGACGAGCAGCATCGTTCGAGGCTACGCGGGGGGACGGCATATGTTTTCGGCTCGGGTCGCGCCCGGCGAACCCGGCGACCGCGTCGGCCCGAACGGTCGCTCCGTCACTCCTCCTCGTTTGGCTCGTGTTCGAGCCCGTTCATCATGCGGCGGACGTTCTCGCCGTCGCTGAACGCGGCCGGATACGCCGCCAGCGGGAGGACGAAGTCGTCCTCGACCTCGACCGGCTCGCCGATGTGAAGCTCCAGCTCGGTGTCCGCGCCGGTCCCCTCGATCTCGCCGTCGGCCGTGTACACGACGACCTCGGCGTCGGACCCGAGGACCTCTGTGGAGTACTCCGAGCCGCGTTCGAGGTCGCCGACCCCCTCGTACCGGCTCAGGATGAGCTCGGCGCGCTCGCGGGTGCCCAGCTCGGCGATCGGGTTGAGCGCCCGGCCGAGCACCTCGATCTGCGGCGTCGTCACCGCGGCGAAGACGGCGGCCTGGTAGCGCTCGCCGAACAGCTCGACGGCCTTGTCGTACTCGGCGACGGTGTTCGTCACGCGGACCTCGCGGGTCTGTCCGGCGACCTCCACCTCGCGCGAGATCACCTCGTCGGAGACCTCGTTGAGCTCGTATCCGCTCTCCGAGAGGGTCGCGTCGGCCACCGTCGCGGTGCCCGCCGCGAACTCCGCGGGCCCGTCGCCGGTCGCGACGTCGAGCGCGGTACAGCCGGCGAGGCTTGCGAGTCCGACCGCGCCGCCGGCGGCGAGCGCCCGGCGGCGCGTGACCGCGTCGCTCGGTGTCTCGTTCTCGGCGTCGTCGTCGGTCGGGTCTCGGTCCATGCCCGCCACTGGCGGCGGCGGGGGTACATACTTTGTGTTTGAACCGGTCGGTCGTCTCGGGCGCCGCTGACCGCTGGCCTGCCCGAACACGCCGCCGTGACAACCGCTCTCGCCCGACTCCGCGCTTCGCACGCTTTTTCACGTCGCGGCCGGTAGAAGGGGGTAGATGATCTCCAAGGGCTGTGAACAGTGCGCCAAGGGCGGGAAGATGGTGCTTTTCGTCTACGGGTACTGCGACCAGCGGGACTGCTTCTACTGCCCCCTCGGAGAGAACCGGAAGAACGTCACCGACGTGTACGCCAACGAGCGGAAAGTCGAGTCTGACGCGGACGTGATCGAGGAGGCCAAGCGCATGAGCGCGCTCGGCACCTCGATCACCGGCGGCGAGCCCCAGGAGGCGATGGCGAAGACGACCCGGTACCTCGAACTGCTGAAAGACGAGTTCGGCGAGGACCACCACACGCACCTCTACACCGGAATTACGGGCGGCCGCGAGAACATGCGGAAGCTCTCGGAGGCCGGCCTCGACGAGATCCGCTTCCACCCGCCCGTGGAGCTGTGGGGCGACATGCACGGCACCGAGTGGGAGGAGATCCTCCATATCGCCCGCGAGGAGGGGCTCACGCCCGCCTTCGAGATTCCCGGGATCCGCGCGGAGCCGGAGTTCTTGGAATTCCTCGACGAGGGCGCCGCGGAGTTCTGTAACATCAACGAGTTCGAGATGTCCGACGGGAACTACCGCCGGATGCAAGAGGAGGGGTTCGAGCTCCAGGAGGGACACATGTCCGCGGTCGAGGGGTCGAAGGACGCCATCCTCGAGGAGATGGCGAGCCACGAGCAGGTGTACTTCTGTACGTCGGTGTTCAAAGACGCCGCGCAACACCGCAACCGCCTGAAGCGCATGGCGAAGAACATCCGTCGGGAGTTCGACGAGGTGACGGACGACGGCACGCTCGTCTACGGGAAGGCGTTCGCCGCCCCCGAGCGCTTCGAGGCGCTGGGCGTCCCCGAGGAGTTCTACACCGTCAAGTCGGACCACGTCGAGGTCGCGTGGTGGCTCTTAGAGGAGATGATCGAGGACGGCGACCTCGACGAGGGCGAGATCGTCGAGCAGTACCCGACCGTCGACGGCACCGTCGTCGAGCGGACCCCGGTCGCCTGAACGAGCAGATTTCGATTCTCATTGTCAACGACTCTCGTTCGTTACCCGCGGGGACAGCGGTGGCGCGCGCCTGCGAGCGGCCGGAGCGAAGCGGAGGCCGCGAGTCAGCGCGTGCGAGGGAGTCAGTCGGCCGGAGCGTAGCGGAGGCCGGCTGACGAGGCTGGGGAGGCGTGAGGTGCAGTCGCCGTACGGGGTGGGACTCAAAGGGGCAGCCGGGAGGCCGCCGTAGGCGACGCAAGCACTGGAACGAGGGAGCGAACGGAGTGAGCGACCGAGTGAAGCGCGCAGCGAGCGTACGGCGGCCTCACGGCTGGGGCTTTGGCGGTGTTCACCGTCGATTCTCCGTCAGCGATTTATTACCGAGCGGCTGGGGCTTTGGCGGTGTTCACTGCCGATCCGTTGGCAGTCATTTATAAACAAGTGGCTGGGAATTTGGCGGCGTTCACCGTCGATCCGTGGTCGGACATTCATCACGAGTCGTGTTATCTGCTCCCACACTTATGAGGGATCAACGCGTACGGTCGCGCATGGCCACCGACGATCCCGTCTTCGCGAACGTGAGCATCGGACAGGAGGTGTACAACGAGGACGGCGAGCGCCTCGGGTCGATCCGGGGGGTCGACGACGACGGCTTCTACGTCGCGTCGCCGTCGGGCACGGACACGCTGGCGCTCACCGATGCGCGCGACGTGTTCGGCACCGCCTACGTGATGTGGCGCTGCTGGGAGTGCGGCGAGATGGGTGAGATCGGCGACCAGCTCCCCGCGAACTGCCCGAACTGCGACGCGCCCCGCGAGGAGCTGTACTACTGGGCCGAGGACTGAGACGACGACGGCGGGAACCCCGCTCTCGTTCTCGTCGTTTATTTATAAATAGCTGACCGCGTTGACGCAGCAAACACCATCGAAGCCCCAGCCGTTTATTTATAAATCGCCACTAGCGGATTCACTGCGAACACCACCGAAGCCCCAGCCGCTCGGCTGTACGACACTACAGTTTATAATCTGCTCATCGACACGAACACCGTCGAAGCCCCAGCCGTGAGGCGGGCGCACGCTCGCTGCGCGCTTCAGTCGCTCGCGTTGCTCGCTCCTTCCAGTGCTTACGTCGCCTGCGCCCGCCTCACGGCTGCCCCTTCGAGTCCCACCCGACCGCCCCGCACCGCAGCCTCACGCCTCCCCAGCCTCGCGGCTCCCTCCGCTACGCTCCGGTCGCCGCGTCCCTCGCACGCGCTCCTCGCGGCCGCCGGGGGCGGCCGCTCGGAGGCGCGCGCCGACCGCACGTCGTTTTATAAACAAACGATACCGCTTCCACAGTTGTTTATAAGTAACCGTCGCCGGCCGGCTCAGTCCGCGTCGACGAAGTCCCCGAGGTTCGCCTGGAGCCCGGCGGCCATCGTCGACTTCCGTCGGAGGCGGCCGAGCGAGACGGGGAGCTGGTCGGCGACGCCGCGGACCGCCTCGCCGAACGTCTCCGCGGCCCCGAACTCGCCCTCGAACGCGTTGCGGACGGCCTCGCGCACCTGCCACACGCCGACCGGTCCCCAGTAGTCGTCGGAGACGTGGCGGCAGACGAGCGCCTTCGCCTGCCGCCCGCGGTCGTCGAGGTGCTCTAAGACCCCCAAGCGAGACGCGTAGTAGGCGCCCGCCGTCTCCTCGACGTAGCCGGTCCGCCCCTCGCGGCCTTCGCTCGCGGCCGCGAGGTAGACGCCCGCCTCGGGGTCGGGATTCCAGATCGAGCCGGGCGATTTCATCTCGACGAGTTCGTACTCCCAGCGGCCCGGGACCAAGATCACCCAGAATGCGTTGCCGAGGTACTCGTTGCGGTGGACCTCGATCCGGTCGACGGTCGGGTTGTCGCGGATCGACCCGCGGAGGAACTGCCCGACCGTGTCGTCGACGGCCGTGATCGACCAGCGCGTCGGGACGAGCCGGCGGTTCTCGCCCTGCCCGAGCGCGCCCGCTGAAAGGATCGTGTTGATCTCGTACACGTCGAACCCGCGGCGGTAGAGGTACGTCATGGCGCCCTCGGCGCGCCAGTCGTCGTCCTCCAAGGTCTTCTTCACCGGCTGCGGGACGTGGGGGTTCTCGCCGAGGTCCGCGGTCCGCGCCGCGGCGCGCGGCCCGGTCGGCGTCTTGATGTCCTCGGTCCCGACTTCGAAGTCGAGGTCCGGCCGACCGTCGAGGCCGATCTCCACGTCGACCGGGCGGTCCGCGATGGCGATCTCGCGTTGGACGCCGAGCCAGCCGTTCCACGCGTCGTGGACGCTCTCGGCCGGGCCGCCGCCGTTCCCGACCGATTTCACCCCGCCGGTCACGCCGGCGTCCGCGACGTCGACGCCGCGCGTCGAGTTGAGCAGGCTGGTCCGGCGGTCGAACACGTCGGAGATGGAGACGCCCTCCTCGTACCACGCCGCGGAGGTCTCGAACGCCGCGGCGCGCTCCTCGCGGCCGACGGGCGAGAGCAGGCCGGTCGAGACGTTCGGGTAGTCCGCGCGGCCGACGAAGATAGAGGGCGAGACGCTGCCGACGACGGCGTCGTCGGAGACATGCTCGTCGAAGCGCCGCTCGAAGGAGTCGAGGTGGTCGAGAACCCCGTAGTCCTTCTCCGCGGCGAGGCGCCGCCGCTCGGCGCGCTCGTTCGCCTCGAACTCGATGAACTCGTCGAGCCGCATTCGGATCGGCGTTGGCGGCGCACCGGCTTGAACGTTTCCGGCGCGGCGGGACGCGAAGCCCGAAAAAGAAAGCAGGAAAGGGGAGAACCGACCACGAGACCGTCCTAACTGTGAATTCCCATCGCTTCGATCTGCTCTTGGTACCGGTTGCGGATGGTGACCTCGGTGACCTGCGCGACGTCGGCGACCTCGCGCTGGGTCTTCTTCTCGTTACAGAGCAGCGAGGCCGCGTAGATGGCGGCGGCGGCGTAGCCGGTGGGCGACTTCCCGGAGAGCAGTCCCTGCTCGGCGGTCGTCTCGATGATCTCGTTGGCCTTCGACTGGACCTCCTCGGAGAGCTCTAACTCCGAGGAGAATCGCGGGACGTACTTCTTCGGGTCGACCGGGCGCATCTCCAAGCCGAGCTCCTGGGAGATGTAGCGGTACGTCCGGCCGATCTCCTTGCGGTCGACCCGCGAGACCTCGGAAATCTCTTCGAGGCTCCGCGGAATGCCCTCCTTGCGACAGGCGGCGTACAGGGCCGCGGTGGAGACGCCTTCGATGGAGCGCCCCCGAATGAGGTCCTCGTTGAGCGCGCGTCGGTAGATGACGGACGCCACTTCGCGTACCGAGCGCGGCACGCCCAGCGCCGACGCCATCCGGTCGATCTCCGAGAGCGCGAACTGGAGGTTGCGCTCGCCGGCGTCCTTCGTCCGGATCCGCTCCTGCCACTTCCGCAGCCGGTGCATCTGCGACCGCTTCTTCGAGGAGATGGAGCGCCCGTAGGCGTCCTTGTCCTTCCAGTCGATCGTCGTCGTCAGTCCCTTGTCGTGCATCGTCTTCGTCGTCGGGGCGCCGACGCGCGACTTCTCCTGCCGCTCCGAGTGGTTGAACGCGCGCCACTCCGGGCCGGGATCGATCTGCTCGTCTTCGATGATCATCCCCGTCTCCTCGTGTATCAGCTCCCCGTCGGCCGTCCGGGTGAGGTCCTCCGGATCGAAGTCCTCGGGGTCCAACTCGTCGATGTCCTCGACCTCCTCGACGTCGATCTCGTCTTCCTCGGCCTCTTCGTCCCCCACGCGCTGCCGGTCGTGATCCCGTTGCCGGGTGGGCCGTGTCATCGCATTTATATACTATCCAAACGGTTTAACTTAAAAGTTCGTTACCGTGTGGGAGAGTACCACGGGTTGTGACCCCCGGTCGGTCTCCTGTGGACAGCGGACGGACAGCCCTTTGTTCGCCGGGCGCGGAACCCGGACGAATGCCGACGATCGACTGCGACCCGGCCGCCGCGCGCGAGCGACTCGCGGGCGAGGGCGTCCGGATCGACGAGGGGAACACCCCCCACGAGCGGTGGCGCGCCGAGCGAGAGGGGGCCGTCGCGGTCGCGTACGACGACAAGGTCGTCGTTCAGGGGAGCGACCCGACGCGGCTGACCGCCCTGCTGCGCGACGGCGGCGGCCGCGCGCACGTCTACTTCGACGGCGCCTCCCGCGGGAACCCCGGGCCGGCCGCGGTCGGCTGGTGTCTTGTCACGTCCGACGGCGTCGTCGCCGAGGGCGGCGAGCGGATCGGCCGCGCCACCAACAACCAGGCCGAGTACGCCGCGCTGATCCGCGCGCTGGAGGCGGCCGACGAGTACGGCTTCGACGCCGTCGACGTCCGCGGCGACTCCCAACTCATCGTCAAGCAGATCCGCGGCGAGTGGGACGCCAACGACCCGGAGCTCCGCGAGCGGCGGGTCCGCGCCCGCGAGCTGTTAGAGCGGTTCGACCGCTGGTCGATCGCCCACGTACCGCGGGAAATAAACGAACGCGCCGACGATCTGGCGAACGAGGCACTCGATGACGCGAACTGACGACGAGCCGCCGGAGTGGGCCAAGGAACGGGCGCGGGAGATGATGGCGGCGGAGAACGACGCGGAGGCGAACGGATCCGCCGACGCGGACGATCCCGCGGACGCCGCAGAGTCGCCCGACCGCGACGAGGAGCGCGTCCCGGACGTGCCGGTCGAGGCCGTCGACGAGGCGGAGCGGCTCACCCGGCTCGCCCGCGAGGCCGAG
Source organism: Halorubrum sp. T3 (assembly GCF_000296615.1). Lineage (NCBI taxonomy): Archaea > Methanobacteriati > Methanobacteriota > Halobacteria > Halobacteriales > Haloferacaceae > Halorubrum > Halorubrum sp. T3. The sequence goes on from NZ_JH815329.1 coordinate 77,358, forward strand.
TCCGCGGAGCCGACGCCCGAGATCGAGGAGGCGGCCGACCAGTACCGCGAGCGGCGCGACGCGCTCGCGACCGAGTACGGCTACACCGCGCGCGTCCGCGGCGAGGACGACACGCTCGTGTTGTACCCCGACGAGTGGATGGAGGAGGGGACGGTCCAGCTCGACCGCGTCGAGGACACCGACCGCGCGGTCGAGGTGTCGCTGTCCGGCCCGGGCGACGCCGACCGCTACCGCGAGGTGGCCGCGTACAACGAGGCGGTCGCCGCGGCGGTCGGCGAGTGCGAGGCCGAGGTCCACGCGCGGACCGCGGAGACGTTCGCGTCGTTCATGAGCAACCACTACGTCCGCCCGGTCGACGACGCCACGCCGCAGATGCGCGCCGAGTTCCGCGAGGAGTACTTCGTCCGGAACGGGTGGCCGACCGACGAGCAACTGGCCGCCGTCGACGAGTCGCTCTCCGTGATCGAGTCCGTCGCCGCCGACGTGGACGAGTCCGTCGCGGTCGAGGCCCTCGACGACCGAGAGTCGGCCGACGACGACGGTTCGACGTAGCGGTCGCTCGGCGGAGAGAGAACGCGGCTTTCGCCGCGCCGTGTGCCAAAATTTCAGTTGGAAACCGATACCGCGCGGGTGCCGGCGCTCCGGCTTACTCGAGCAGCGCGCGGACCTCGTCCGCGCGTTCCTCGTCGGTGACGAACCGGTCGAGGACCCACTCGATCTGGCCGAGGACGACGTCGTGGCCCTCGTCGGTGAGCTCGTACTGGTTCGTCCGCTTGTCGAGTTCGCTCTTCTCGACGAGCCCGTGCTCGACGAGGTCGTCGAGGTTGGGGTACAGGCGGCCGTGGTTCACTTCGGAGCCGTAGTACGCCTCTAACTCCCGCTTGATGGCGAGGCCGTACATCGGCTCCTCGGCGAGGATCGTGAGGATGTTCTGTTGGAACGCCGTGAGATCGCTTGCCGCCGTCGATTCATCAGTGACTGTTTGTGCCTCTGACATGCCTGACGGGAGGGGACCCGAACTTATAATCTTTCTCAACATTCACGACCGTTGCGATGCGTAACCCCGCACGGTTGTCCGGATCTCTCGGTATCGACGGTCTCTCGGCGGACGCTCGTGGTATCCGGCGATGGAACGCGTTCGACTGATCGATTCCGCTTTCGGCGGGTGGACCGATGGATCGTCGGTCGCGCTCGGCGTACGGCTCACGATCGAAACCGCGGAGATCCGGCCTCGCCCGGTGTCCGCCCTCGCGACCTCGGTTCCTCGTGGTTCGGTGGCGCCGTCGTCCCGTCGTTGCGACGGGGGTCAGTGACGCCGGCTTCCCGTCGTTGCGACGGGGACCGATGATGGACGCGCTCGCGCGATCCCGAAAGGACTTTGGCCGACTTCCACCCACCAACGGACACATGGCCAACCTCTGGGAGGATCTCGAGACGGGACCGAACGCGCCGGACGAGATCTACGCCGTCGTCGAGTGTCTCAAGGGCGAGCGGAACAAGTACGAGTACGACAAGGACATCCCCGGCGTCGTGCTCGACCGCGTGCTCCACTCGAACGTCCACTACCCGTACGACTACGGCTTCATCCCGCAGTCGTACTACGACGACGAGGACCCCTTCGACGTGATGGTGCTCGTCGAGGACCAGACGTTCCCCGGCTGCGTCGTCGAGGCCCGCCCCGTCGCCATGATGAAGATGGACGACGACGGCGAGCAGGACGACAAGGTGATCGCGGTGCCGACCGAGGACCCCCGGTTCGACCACATCGAGGACCTCGAGGACATCCCCCAGCAGACCCTCGACGAGATAGACGAGTTCTTCGCGACCTACAAGAACCTCGAGGCCGGCAAGGAGGTCGAAACGCTCGGCTGGGAGGACAAGGCGGCGGCGAAGGAGGCCATCGAACACGCGCAGGACCTGTACGACGACCAGGTCGCCTAACGCCGATATAACCCGAGCGCATCCGTCGCCCGCGCCCGGATGCGTTATGCCTATGGGTAATTTTTAGGGTGAGAGTCGCGTACGATCGCGTAGAACCATGAGCGCCACCACGCCCTCCGTCGGCATCGATCACCCGACGGTCGTGCCCGCGAACTTCGACCCGGACGACGACGCGACGACCGAGACGGCCGCCGGCGACGACGACGCCGCGACCGACGAGGCGTAGCGGCCGCCGCTCCCCTTCTCAGGCGCGTTCGACGACCGCCGAGAGCCGCGTCGCGTCGTCTCGAAGCGACGCGAACGCGTCGTCGACCCAGTCGACCACCGGATCGTCGGTCGATTCGAGCACGCACCGCGGGTTGTTCCGCTCGTCGTACGCGGTCACGCACGCGACGTCGTCACACCGGACGAGCCCGTACTCGATCGGCTCGGCGCTCACGTACACCGTCGCGTCGTCGTCGGTGAGCGCGCGGTCGGTCGCCGGGCCGAACTCCGCGACCGACGCGTCGACCACGTCGCGGTCGACGATCAGCTCGACGCTCGCGCCGTCGTCCAGCGCCGCGGCCGCCGCGTCGTTGAACTGCTGGAGGACGACCGGAGAGACGGCCCGGATCTCCGCCCCGCGGCTCTCGCGTAAGAGCTCGGTGAGGCGGTCGACGGCCGCCAGCGGGTTCTGGTCGGACGCGACCGTGAGGTCGCTGTCCGGGATCCCCTCCGCGGGGAAGTCGACGCCGACGCGCTCGACCGTCTCGGCGAACCGGCCGTAGCGGTCGCCGCGTTCGACCTCCGTCAGAAGCGTCTCGTACGCGTCGTGGACGCGTTCCCCGGTCGGCGTCACCCGGTAGTCGGCGCCGCGTTTCACGACCCAGTCGCGCTCGCGGAACCCCGCGAGGATCCGCTGGACCGTCGTTCGGGTGGCGTCGACCGCGTCGGTCAGCTCGGCCGGGCGCCGCGGCTCCTCGCGCAGCGCCCGGAGTATCGCGACTCGAACGGGCGAGCCGGCGAGGTACTGTGCGCCGTCGTGTCCGTCCTCGGCCGTCATCGTATGATCCGTGTGTACGGGTACCGCCCTGTTAACCGTACCGCGTTGTAGGCCCGGGCGCCGCGCTCGGGTCCCCGCCCGCCCGTCGGCCACGTCAGTCCCGGTAGCGGAACGACACGACGGTGCCGACGGTGTCCTCGCCGGCGATGCGCTCCGTGGTTACCGTCACGGCCGCGAGCGCGTCCGCGCCGAGCGCCTCCTCTATCACCGCCCGCAGCGCGTCGGGGTCGGCGCCCTCCTGAATCACCGGCACGCGGACCTGTCGCCGGTTGACCGCGACGTCGCCGAGGTCGTACTCCGTGTGTTCGAACGCCTCTCGGATCGCGGATTCGATGTCGGTCATAGCACGGTCCGTTCCGCGCCGCGCGGTGAAAAAACGCGTCCCCGATTTCTCGTGTCGGTACGGAGAGCGTTTCGGTCTCACAACCGTGGGTGATGAATAAATACTCTCTCTTGACCGCTCTAAGAATTTAATACAAAAATATCGAGATTTAAATATCTACTACGTTCTACCGCAGAACAATCTTAATATTTATTTATCCTGATACTTTTCGAATATGCACGAAAGTGTGGCAGATTACGTGGCAGAGCACCCGAAGATGGCCGGCGTCCTGTTCACCGCCCTCCTGCTGCTGTCGCAGGCGGCGCCCGCGGCGGCAAACATGGCCGCTACGAACCCTGGTCCTTAATCAATAATAAACTCGTCACTCCAAGTTAATTCATCGTCAATAAAAATCGGTACTGTCTCAAGCTCAAGAAAGTTCTTAAGCTTATTTTTCTGAACATATTTTATAAATATTTTTGTGGGGATGTAGTGATTATCTGTCTCTCCAGATATATTTATTTTTGTAAGGGAGCCCTTTCCATAGGGCCCGTTCGGAAACATTTCCGCAGTTAATTTCCATGAATCGCTAGTCCTGTTTGAAATGTCGAGTACGACTACAGATCCACTCCGACTCTGACAGATCGTCGTCCCCCCGTCCCCCACCACGATGTACTGATGACCCGTAATCAGCTCGCGCTTCGCCACGTGAAGCGCGGTGCGGAGGTTGAACCCGCTGTTCATCAGGCGGGCGATGATCCGGCCGAGCGTCGTCGCGGGCGAGTTCGCTACGTCGGAGAGTGTGACGATGCCGCCGCGCGAGCCGCGGTGGACCAGGGCCTCGCCCTGCTGGTAGGACTGGCAGGCGTTGAGCAGGAAGGCGCTGACGCCGATCTCGAGATCTTGGTCAGTCAGATCCAGGTACTCCTCGGCGCACTGCATCCCGCGGTCGTCGACGTGGCCGATGTAGTGAAGGAAGTCGACGTCGGACTCAAGCACCTCGCGCATCTCCTCGCGGGTGAGGTCGTGGCGCACCTCGATGTCGAACTGGACCATGTCGCGGAGCCCGTAGAGGTCGGCGACGTTGCCTTCCTCTCGCATCTGCTCGTCGTTACAGACGACGAGGACGGAGATGCGGGACTGCTCGACCTGACCCGCTTCGAGCCGGCGGTGGTACGCGTCGAGCGTCGCCTTATTCGCGTCGAGCGGGACGCCGTCGCCGACCCACGCGTGCTCGACGGTGTCAACGGGCTCCGGCCGGACGAAGTCGGTCTGCGCCGCGACGGCGCCGCGGTTCTCGGTCGCGTCTGCGCCGCGGGTGGAGGCGTCCGCGCCGCGGGTGGCTCCCGAGCTCGTCGCGCCCGCGCTCGCGCCACCGCGCACGAACTCGGCGTCACCGAGGGCGCCGCCGTCGGGCGCGACGCCGCCGACCGGGACCTCTCGCCTCGTCGCCGGTGAGGGGTTTCGGTCCGCACCGCCGAAGAAGCCGACGCCGACGCCGCCGTCATCGTCCACCGGCGTGACGGTCTCCGGCGAGCGGACGATCGACAGCTCGCCGGCGACGAACGGGAGCATCTCCACGTTCGCCGGGTCGGGACGGACATCCGTCGTCAGCGTCCACTGCGGAAGCTCCGGCTCGACCGCCTCGAACGGGACGTCGAGGTACTCGCCGAGCCGCGCCGCGAGCGGGAGGTCGTACAGCCGCTCCCAGTCGAGGTCGAGGTCGGTCGTCTCGCGCTCGTGGAGGTCGACCGGGTAGAACCCCTCCGTGCGGGCGAGACAGTCCATGTGGAACGACTGCCTGAGCACCTGCGCGGTCCGCGCCTCGAACCCGGGTTCGAGCGGGTACGCCCACCCGTCGCCCTCGATCCGCGGCTCGTCGCCGGGGACCACGTCCGCCGCGAAGTAGTACGCCAGCGAGACGACCGGGAAGAGGTAGCGGTACTCCGGCGGAACAACGATCCGGACGCCGCTGTCGACCGGTTCGACCCGCTCGGGGACGCGGAACTCGTCGCCGGGTTCGATGAGCGGCGGGTGGCCCCGCAGGGTCGGGAACGACCGCTCGGGGCTCGTCGTCTGGAGCGCGGAGCCGAGCAGCGAGACGGCGTCCATCAGCGACTCCGGGTCCGTTGGCGTCGTGATCGTCCCCGCCGGCGTCTGGTGGAGCGACCGGAAACCGAGCCCGACGACGCCGGGCGTGTCGAGGTCGATCCGGGTTGTCCGGTCGGTCGTCGAGACGGAGAACCCGGAGTCGAAGGTGAGGTACAGCTTCGTCGGCGCCGGGTTGATTCCGACGTGGTACGTCCCGTCGGGCATCGCGTAACAGTCGCCGTGAGTCAGGAGCTCCCCGTCGCCGGCGCGCGTCTCGACGACCGCGACCCGAGGAATCTCGATCGACCCTGTCTCGACCGCGACGCTGGCGTCGACGGGGAAGTAGTGGTCGGACTCGGGACGCGGTCGCGGCTCGACCGGCCGATCGGTGTACACCTCGAACTGCGTGTTCTCGATGTGGTCGGTGACGGTGAGCCCGTCGGCCTCGCGCAGTGGATCGATGTCGATGCTCATGGGGACTCGCCGCGGTCGTTGAGGCGGACGGGAGACCGGCGCCGCGGCGGTTGTGGGTATCACTCATTGACGGAAAGCGGCGATAAAGCTTGCGTCGGCCGGATCGCCGCGGACCGAACGGATAAAGTCCCGGCCGCCCCACCTCCGCGTAATGATAACGCTGGGAACGGCCCGCGCCTCTCCGGGCGAGACGGACACGGGCCGTCTCGAGGTGGGGGAGATGCGGGACGGGAGCCCCGTCCGGCTGCCGGTCGCCGCGATCAACGGCGCTGCCGACGGGCCGACGCTGTACGTCCAAGCGGTGAGCGACGGCGACGAGCTGAACGGGTTAGGCGTCGTCAACCGTGTCGTTCCGCGGCTCGATCCGGCCGAGCTGTCCGGGTCGGTCCTCGTTGTCGGCATCGTGAACCACTTCGCGTTTCAGGCCGCGGAACACCGCAACCCCGTCGACGACCGGAAGATGAACCGCGGCTACCCGGGCGACGCCGACGGGACGACCAGCGAGCGGATCGCCCACGAGACGTTCCAGATCGCCAAGCGCGCGGACTACATCCTCGACCTTCACCAGGGGTCGACGAGCCGGATGATAAACGAGACGCGCGTGCGCTGCGGCGTCCGCCACCGCCTCCACGGCGAGTGCTTGGAGCTCGCGAAGGCGTTCGGCTGCGGGCACGTCCTCGACATCAAGGGCCCGGACGGCCAGCTCGCGCGGGCCGGCCCGGAGCACGGCATCCCCACCGTCGACCCCGAGCTCGGCGGCTGCGTCGGCTGGGACGAGGAGTCGATACAGTACGGCGTCGAGGGCGTGTTCAACGTGCTCCGCCACTACGGGTTCCTCGACGGCGACGCGTCCCTCGAATCGCAGACGCGCGCCCGCGGCTTCGACCAGTACGGCTCGCCGGCCGGCGGCTTAGTCCGCTTCGAGCGCGAGCTCGGCGAGCGGGTCTCCGCCGGCGATGTCCTCTTCGAGGTAACCGACACCTTCGGCGCCTTAGAGGGCCGCGTCACCGCCGACACGGACGGAATCTTCTGGCGGACGCGCCGGCTCCCGCAGGTGGCCGCCGGCGAGTACGTCTGCTCGATCGGCACCAACGTCGACGAGTACTGATGGGGCCCTCTGACGACGACACGGCCTCTCCGAACCCCGATCTCCGCGGACTCCGCTGTCCCGAGTGCGGCGAGACGTACCGCGACCGCTGGCGCTGTCGGTGCGGTTCCCCGCTCGACTTCGCTGACCCGCCGACCCCCGAGGGGCCCGCGCCCGACCCCGACTCGTTCGACGCGCGCGGCGGCTTGTGGGCGTTCGACGACTTCCTCGCCGTCGGCGACGACCCCCGCGACCGCGTGACGCTCGGCGAGGGGATGACGCCGCTCGTCGACGCCGACGAGGGGCGCGAGTCCGGTGGGAACGCGGAAACCGACCGCCCCCCGTGGAACGCGTCGTTCAAGCTGGAGTACGTCTTCCCGACCGGCTCGTTCAAGGACCGCGGCGCGACCGCGACGCTGACCCGCGCCCGCGAGCTGGGCGTCGAGCGCGTCGTCGAGGACTCCTCGGGCAACGCGGGCGCCGCGATCGCGACCTACGCCGCCCGCGCAGGCATCGACGCCGAGATCTACGTCCCCGTCGACGTCAAGGAGTCGAAGCTCCGCGCGATCCGGCGGGCGGGCGCGGAGCCCGTCCGGATCGAGGGGAGCCGAGGTGACGTGACTGACGCGTGCGTCGCCGCGCTCGGTGAGGGGGACGACGCCGTGGGTGACGACGCGGACGCCGGCGTCGCCGACGACGGCGACCGTGCTTGGTACGCCAGCCACGCGTGGAATCCGGCGTTCTTCGAGGGGACCGCCACGGTCGCGTACGAGATCGCCTACCAGCGCGGCTGGGAGGCGCCAGACGCCGTCGTAACCCCGCTCGGCCACGGGACGCTGTTCCTCGGCGCCTACCGCGGGTTCCGGCGGCTCGAACGGGCCGGCTGGACCGACTCCGTCCCGCGGCTCTACGGCGCGCAGGCGGCCGGCGTCGCCCCGATAGTTCGGGCGCTCCACGGTCCGGAGGCGGCTGCTCCCGACGGCACGGTCAACGAGGCGGCCGACGGGATCCAGATCGCAGAGCCGGTCCGCGACCGCGAGATTCGGGCGGCGATCGATGCGACCGGCGGCGACGCCCTCGCAGTTACCGAGGCGACCGCGACCCGCGAACTCGACCGGCTCCACGCGGCCGGCTTTTATACCGAAGCGACCTGCGCGGTCGCGCCCGCCGCGCTGCGGACCCTCCGCGAGCGCGGCGAGGTCGGGCCCGACGAGGACGTTGTCGTGCCGCTGACGGGGAGCGGCCTGAAGGGCTGAGCCGGGCGCTCTGCCCGGTGCGCGCAGGACGGCGACCGGCCGCACCGTTACCCCTATTCGGTCGGCGGTACTCGGTCCTCGCATGGAGGTGCTCGTCTACGGCGCCGGCGCGCTCGGGAGCCTCGTGGGCGGGCTGCTGGCGCGCGACCACGACGTGACGCTCGTCGGGCGCGACCCGCACATGCGGACGATCCGGGAGGACGGGCTCCGGATCGACGGCGAAGTGGACGTCCGCGTCACGCCGCGCGCGCTCACCGACGGGCGGCACCGCGCCGCGGACCTCGCGCTCGTCACGACGAAGGCGTACGACACCGACGCGGCCGCCCGGGCGCTCGCGACCGGCGAGTACGGGGCGGTCTGCTCGCTCCAGAACGGGCTCACCGAGGAGCGGCTGGTCGCCGCGCTCGACGCGACGGTGCTCGCCGGCACCGCGAGCTACGGGGCCCGCTTCGCGGAGCCGGGCCGGGTCACCTGTACCGGCGTCGGCGAGGTGGTCGTCGGGGCGCTCTCCGGCGGCGCGAGCCCCGTCGCCGCGCGGGTCGGCGCGGCCTTCGACGCGGCCGGTATCGAGACGGTCGTCGCCGAGGACATGCCGGTGCGCCGATTCGAGAAGCTCGCGGTCAACGCCGGGATCAACGGTCCCTCGGCGCTGGCGCGGACCGAGAACGGACCGACGCTCGACGGGCCCGCGGGCGACGTCGCCCGCAAGGCCGCCCGCGAGACGGCCCGCGTCGCCCGGGCGGTCGGGGTCGACCTGGGCGACGACCGCGCGGTCGCCGCCGTCGAGCGCGTCGCCGCCGACACCGCCGCGAACCGGTCGTCGATGTGCGAGGACGTCGCGAACGGGCGGCGCACCGAGGTCGACGCCGTCTACGGCGCGGTCGTCGACCGGGCGGACCGACACGGCGTCCCGGTGCCGACGTGTCGGACGATCGGGTCCCTGATCCGCGGCTGGGAGGCGGCGCGCGGGCTCCGTCAGGGGTAACGACGAACTCCGAAAAGAACACCGCGCGGTCGGCGATCCGGGCCGCTACGCGCTCAGCACCACTCCTCGAGGACGGTCGCGTCGGTCTCGTCGACCGACACCCACGCGTCCTCCCGCGAGACGTCCGCGATGACGAGCTCCGGCCGCGACGACGAGGAGTCGATGGACGCCATCACGTCCGGCGCGTCGGCGGCGTCGAGCGCTGGGTCCGTCGGTAGCGCCGTCCGGCGACGGTCGGGGTCCGGGTCGTCCCAAGGGGTGGAACTCCGTGACATGGTTGTGAATTGTTCACAGTACGTATAAGAGTTGCGAACCAGAGCGGGATCCGCCGTGGGATCGGGGATTCCGGGGACACGTCGCCGACGTATCTCTCGAAAATCCGCCGCTCGGGCGACGATATGCCCGAACGTGTCGAGTTTCTCATCGGCTCGCGTCCCCTCGCGGGACGCCGCCGGACGGCCCCGGTCGCCGCCGATCCGTCGTCGCCCCGCTGCCGCTCCGACGCCGCGGGTCGGTGGGCCGGCTCCGCACACCTTCGCAGTATACAAGAGGTGGCACGCTGAAAGACGGGCATGAACGTCGCAGACGCCATGACGCCCCGCTCGGAGCTCGTCGTCGTCGAGATCCCCGGGAGCCGGAACGACGTGCTGGAGTACATTCAAGAACACGGGTTTTCCTCGGTCCCGGTCGTGAAGGACGTCGACGGCGAGGAGGTGTACCGCGGGCTCGTCACGCGCGACGACCTGATCGACCAGCCGGACGAGGACCAGCTCGCGCTGCTGATGCGCGAGGTCCCGACGGCCGGGGCCGACGACGACATCGTCGACGCCGCGCGGACGATGGTCGCGGAGGGGTCGCGGCGCCTCCCCGTGGTCGACGGCGACGAGCTGGTCGGCATCCTCACCGTCACCGACGTGGTGCGGGCGATCGCCCGCGGCGAGGTCGACGGCGAGACGCAGGTGGGCAAACTCGCGACGCGCGAGGTCAACGCGACCCACGCCGGGACGCCGTTGCCGGTCGCCGAGCGCGAGATCGCGCTCTCCGGCGTCCCGTACGCGGTCGTCCTCGACGACGAGGCCGCGGTCGCGGGGATGCTCACCGAGGTCGACATCTTAGAGGTCGCCCGCGTCGTCGAGGGCGAGGCGAGCACCGGCGACTCGATCGCCGAGGAGGACTCCGAGTGGTCCTGGGAGGGGATCAAGGCGACCGGCGCCCGCTACCTCCCGACCCGGAACGTCGAGATCCCCGCGGAGGCGGTGCGCCACTTCATGACCGCTGACCTCGTCACCGTCAACGCCACGCGGACGGCCAAGGAGGTGGCACAGGAGCTCATCAGCAACGACATCGAGCAGGTCCCGCTCGTCTCGGGCACCGACCTCGACGGGATCGTCCGGGACGTCGACCTGCTGGAGGGGCTGTAGATGGCCGCGGACGCGCTCGCCGAACTCGCGAAGCGCCGCGGGTTCTTCTTCGGCTCGAACGGCGCGTACGGCGGCACCGCCGGCTTCTACACGTTCGGCCCGCAGGGGGCTGCCCTCAAGCGGAACGTCGAGGACGCGTGGCGCGACCGGTTCACCATCCGCGAGGGGAACCGCGAGATCGAGGCGCCTACGATCATGCCCGAGGCCGTTTTCGAGGCCTCCGGCCACTTGGAGGGGTTCGACGACATGCTCGTCGAGTGTCCCGAGTGCGGCGAGTCCCACCGCGCCGACCACCTCGTCGAGGACGCCACCGAGATCGAGGACGCCGAGGCGCTCCCGGGCGAGGAGGTCGCCGAGCTGATCGCCGATGAGGGGATCGCCTGCCCGGCCTGCGGCACCGAGCTCGCCGGCCAGCCGGTGGAGGCGTTCAACCTCATGTTCGCGACCGACATCGGTCCCGGCGACGCCCAGCCGGGCTACCTCCGCCCGGAGACGGCGCAGGGGATCTTCGTCGAGTTCCCGCGATTGAAGGAGTACGCCCGCGGGAACCTCCCGTTCGGCATCACGCAGATCGGCCCCGCCTACCGCAACGAGATCTCGCCGCGCGGCGGGCTGCTCCGCCTCCGCGAGTTCACGCAGGCCGAGTTAGAGCAGTTCATCGACCCCGAGGAAGACGAGCCGCCGCTCGACCGCGTGCGCGACGTCGAGGTCCGGCTGTACCCCGCGACCGAGCAGGAGGCCGACGACGGCGACTACCTCGACACGACGGTCGGCGAGGCGGTCGACGAGGGCGTCATCGGCTCCCCGTGGGTCGGCTACTACCTCGGCGTCGCCCAGGAGTGGTACGAGCGCGTCGGCGTCGACCTCGACCGGTTCCGGTTCCGCCAGCACCTCGCGGGCGAGCGCGCCCACTACGCGGCCGACTGCTGGGACGCCGAGAGCGAGGTCGACGGCGACTGGATCGAGATCGCCGGCTTCGCCTACCGCGGCGACTACGACCTCTCGAAACACGACGAGTACGGCGACGACGCGTTCACCGTGTTCAAGCGCTACGACGAGCCGAAGACGGTCGAGCGCGCGACCGTCGATCCCGACATGTCCGTCCTCGGGCCGGAGTTCGGCGGCGACGCGGGCGCAGTCGCCGACGCGCTCGAAGCGCTCGCCGGGCGCGACCCCGACGCCTTCGACGGCGAGACAGTGACAGTCGACGTGAACGGGGAAACGCGCGAGGTCGACGCCGACGTGGCGAACTTCGCCGTCGAGGAGGTGACCGAGAGCGGCGAGCACATCACGCCCCACGTCGTCGAGCCGTCGTTCGGCGTCGGCCGCACCGTCCAGACGCTGCTCGCGCACGCGTACAGCGAGGACGAGGTCGACGGCGAGGAGCGCACCTACCTCTCCCTCGAACCCGAGGTCGCCCCGCAGGACGCCGCCGTCTTCCCCTTAGTGACGAACGACGACCGCCTCACCGCGCTCGCCGACGAGGTCGCGGCCGACCTGCGCGCGGCGGGGCTCGCGGTCGCGTACGACGACTCCGGATCGATCGGCCGCCGCTACCGCCGGCAGGACGAGGTCGGAACCCCGTTCTGCGTCACGGTCGACCGCGACGGCATCGAGGGGGACGGCCCCGACACCGTCACGCTCCGCGAGCGCGACTCCGCAGCGCAGGTCCGGATCCCGGTCGACGACCTCGCTGATGAGCTGACCGCGCTCCGCGAGGGCGAGCCGTTCGCGTCGGTCGCAGACCGATACGACGCGGTCGACACCGACGTCGAGACCGAGGGGAACTGAGGGCGTGACGCTCCCGGCGGCGGCGTGGCGCGAGCGCGTGGAGTTCGAGCGGCGGCTCGTCCACGCGAGCGGTACCCTCTACCCGGTCCCGTACCTCTTAGGCTGGATCTCGTGGCGGACGACCGGGCGGCTGCTCCTCGTGAGCGTCGCGGTCGCGGCCGTCCTCGAAACCCTCCGGCTCTCCGACTCGGTCGGTCCCCTCGAACCGCTGTACGACGCGCTCGTCCGCGACTACGAGGCCGACGGGATCGCGGGGTACGCCCTCTATCAGGTCGGGATGGCGGTCTCCGCGCTCGCGTTCGCGCCCGTGTTCGCCGTGCCCGCGATGTGGATGCTCTCGGTCGGCGACCCGATAAGCGGCGGGCTCGGCGAAAACGCCGCGACGGAGCCGAAGCGGCTCTCCGTGGTGGCGGCGATGGTGTTCGTCTGCTTCGGGATCGCCGTCCCGTACGCGATCCCCGAGTTCGGCCCCGACCCCGGCGTGATCGTCGCGCTCGCGGGGGCGATCCCCGCGGCGATCGCCGACGGGCTCCCGCCGCTCATCCGGGGGGTCGCCGTCGACGACAACCTCACCATCCCGCCCGCAGCCGCCGGCGGGATGTTCCTCGCGGCGTCGCTGATCGCGTAGGGGACGACCGAGCGAACGGACACGGCAGCGCCGCCGCTCGCCGAACGGGACTGAGAGAAGCGCCGAGGCGGAGATTTGAACTCCGGTGTCCGAATGGACAGTAGATTTCGAATCTACCGCCTTGGCCAGGCTAGGCTACCTCGGCTCGTCTCGTCGTTGGCCGGTTCCGCTGTTATGCGTTTCGATCGCGTTCGCGTCGCGGTCCCCGGATCTCTTCTCGACCGCGCCGCGGTCCGGGTGTCTCCGCCCAACCGCACTGCGGTCCGAAGTTCCGGCAACGCTTTTCGGCCCGGCACCCGTGCGGCCGGTATGGACGTCCCCGAAGCGGCCGACGCCTGCGCCCGCGTCGTCGACGAGGTCGGCGGCGCGGTCGTCGCCGACCGCGAGTTCCTTGACCGCGTCACGCTCGGCATTCTCGCCCGCGGTCACGTCCTCTTAGAGGACGTGCCCGGCACCGGCAAGACCCTCTCCGCGCGCTCGTTCGCGACCGCGCTCGGTTTGGAGTTCTCGCGGATCCAGTTCACCCCGGACCTCCTCCCCGCCGACGTCACCGGGACCAACGTGTTCGACGAGCGCGACGGCTCCTTCTCCTTTTCTCCGGGGCCGATCTTCGCGAACGTCGTCCTCGCCGACGAGATCAACCGCGCGCCGCCGAAGACGCAGGCCGCGCTGCTGGAGGCGATGGAGGAGGGCCAGGTGACCGTCGACGGCGACACCCACGAGCTGCCGAGCCCGTTCTACGTGATCGCGACCCAGAACCCGGTCGAGAGCGAGGGCGCGTTCCCGCTGCCGGAGGCCCAACTCGACCGGTTCACGATCAAGACCTCGATCGGCTACCCCGACGAGGACGGCGAGCTTGAGCTGCTCCGGCGGCGCGCCGGTCGCGTCGAGCAGTCGCCGACGGTCGACCGCGTGCTTGACCCCGACGCGGTGGCGGCGCTGCGGGAGGTGCCCGAGTCGGTCCGGGTCGAGGACGACCTGCTGCGCTACGCGGCGTCGCTCGCGCGGGCGACCCGCGAGGACCGCCGCGTCGAGGCCGGCGTCTCCCCGCGCGGCACCCAGCGCCTCTTCGAGACCGCCCGCGCGGCCGCGGTGATCGCCGGCCGCGAGTTCGTCACGCCCGATGACGTGAAGCGCGTCGCGGAGCCGACGCTCGCCCACCGGCTCGTGTTGACGCCGGACGCGGCGGTCAACGACGTCGACGAGCGCGACGTGATCGCCGACGTGCTCGACCGCGTCGCGGTACCGACGGTGGAGGCGCCGGAGGCGTGAGGCGTCAATTTAAAAAGAAGCGGCTTTGTTGAAAATCTCAGAAGTTGACATTTTCACACCCCCAATCGCTCAGTACAGGGGTGGTGGTGAGCGATAGCGGGAGTGGGTATCGCAGATCGCTACAACGATTCGATATTTAAATAGTCGCCAACGGCACCGACGGCCGTTTATAAATGGCAGGCGGTGGCGTCGCCGGCGGCTGCGCCGCCGGCTGCCAGAGGCGCGTCGCGCCTCGCTGCGCCTGCGAGCGGCCGGAGCGAAGCGGAGGCCGCGAGTCAGTCCGCGAGGGACGCCGCGAACGCCCGCAGGGCGTGAGCGGCGAGGCTGGGGAGGTGTGAGGTGCGGTTGCGGGGCTGTGCGAGGCAGGACTCAAAGGGGCAGTCGCGAGGCGGGCGCAGGCGACGTAAGCACCGCAACGAGGGAGCGGTAGCGACCGAGTGAGGAGCGCAGCGAGCGTGCGGCCGCCTCGCGACTGGGGCTTTGGAGGGATTCACCGCGGCCGCGTCGATCACTTATAAACAGCAGACAGTAACACCGCGCTCCGACTTATAAACGACCACACTCACGACGTACTATACCTACTCCCGCACAAGATCAAGAAGCAATTCTCATCGAACAGCTGTTTCAGATGAGAATATGTCTGGAGAATAGAATTTTAACAAAGCCGAAGAAGCCGCGATCTACTCCGCGTCCCGCTCCGCCAGCAGCTCCGTCGCCGTGAGCAGCGACTCCAGCTCGATGTCGTGGTCGGCTAGCAGCTCTTCGGCGCCCTCCTCGCGGTCGACGACGACTAACACGCGGTCCACCGTCGCGCCCGCCTCGCGAAGCGCCTCGACGGCGTCGACCGCGGACTGGCCGGTCGTCGCGATGTCCTCGATCACGACGACCTCCTCGCCGTCGTCGAGTCGGCCCTCGATCCGGTTGCCCGTGCCGTACTCCTTCGCCTGCTTGCGCGCGATGACGTACGGGCGACCCAGCTCCGCGGCCGTGACGGCCACCAGCGGGACGGCTCCGAGGGCGACGCCCGCCAGCTTCGCGTCCGTGTCCGCGAGCCGGTCGGCGAACGCCTCGGCGACGAGCGTCAGGGCGTCCGGGTCGGTCTCGAAGAGGTACTTGTCCACGTAGTAGTCGCTCGTGCCGCCGTGCGACAGCTCGAACTCGCCGAACCGGACGGCGTCGGCGGCGGTGAGCGCCGCGATCAGCTCGCGTCGTCGGTCGTCGTCGGTCATACGCCGAACAGGGCCCCGGCCGACAATAAACGGGTCGGAACGCGGGGACGCGTCGCACCGCGTTACGGGGCAGGTCGGGCCCGCAGCCGCGGCCGCCGCCGCCCGCTCCCGCCTACTCCGCCGCGGGAAGCGCGAGCGTCACGGCCGCTCCGCGGCCGTCGAGGCCGTCGCCGAAGCGGATCGCGCCCCCGTACGCCTCGACGACCCACGCGACGATCCACAGGCCGACGCCGGTGTTGTGCCGGAGCTGCGTCACCTCCCCCTCGCCGGTGATCACCTCGCGCACCGCGTCGGGGATCCCCGGGCCGTCGTCGGCGACGGTCACCGTCACGACCCCCTCGTCGAGGTCGCGCTCGGCGGTCACCGCGACTCGGGGCTCGTCGCCGCCGTGGTCGACCGCGTTCTCCACGAGATGGTCGATCGCGGTCGCGAACCGGTCGTCGCCGCGGACCGCGACGCCGTCCGGGATGTCGGCCTCGATCCGCGCGTCGGGGCGTCGCTCGGCGTGGCGCGCGACCGCCTCGTCGACCACTCGCGAGACGGAGACCGGTTCCGGGTCGGTCACGTACCCCTCCTCGACCACGCGACGGATCGCCGCGGCACCCTCGGTGACGTCGATCAGCCGCTGGCCGGTCGCCTCGATCCGCTCGGCGTAGTCGCGGACCCGCTCGTCGTCCGCCAGCTCCGCGATCTCGCCCGCGAACCCGAACACGACGTTCAGCTCGTTGCGCAGGTTGTGCCTGAGGATCCGGTTGACGATCCGGACGTACCGCTCCCGCCGCTTCCGGTCGGTGATGTCGGTGTAGATGCCGAACGCCCGGCGGGTCCCCTCGGTTTCGTAGCTGAACCCGCGGAAGAGGAACTCGCGGGGGCCGTCGACCGTCTGCCGGCGCAGCTCCGCCGTGACGAACCCCTGCTCGCGGACCGTCGCCGCGAGCGACTCGCCGTCGGTCCGATCGCCCCGTTCGTCGCCCAGCCGCCCGACCTCGATGTCGAGCGCGGCGATGCGCTGGCCGCGGACGGCGGACTCGTCGACGCCGAACTGCGACTCGAACGCGGGGTTGATCCCGTCGATCACCGTCTCGTCGTCGGCCATGACGACCTCCAACACCGGGTCCGGGATCCGCTCGAACAGCTGTCGGAAGCGGTCCCGTTCCGTCGACAGCTCCGCACGCGTCCGGCGGAGGTCGGTGGTGTCCGACAGCGACCCCACGACGCCGCTCCCCGGGCCGGACAGCGCGGACAGCCGCAGCTCGCCGTGTCGCGGGCGCTCATCGCCGTCCCGGTCGCGCGTCAGGTCCACCGTGCGGGTGGCGCCGGGATCGCTCTCGCCCCCGTCGGCGGCGAGCGCCGCGACCGCGTCCGCAACCCGCTCGCGGGAGGTCGGGGAGACGAGCTCGTCGAGCCGGCGGCCGACGACCGGCCCGTCGGCGTCGCCGTCGAGGCCCCGTCGCCCGTCGGCCTCGCGACCGGCGACCCACGAGACGAACGGCCGAGTCGCGTACGTGACGGTTCCCTCGCGGTCGAGCACGCACACCATGTCGTCGACGTTCTTCAGCGCGTTCTCGTAGGTTCGCAGCCGCTCCCGGCGGTCGTTGGCGTCCATCGTCGCGACGGCGTTCGTCGCCAGCAGCTCGAGGACGGTGACGTCGCTCTCGTCGAACGCGTCCGGCTCCGTGGAGCCGACGACGAAGACGCCGTGGTCCGCGAGCGGCACCGCGACGAACGAGCGCATGCCGTGGTACTCGTAGCGCTCGCCGCTCCCCGCGTCGCCGTCGCGCGCCACCGGCCCCTCGACGGCCGCGATGTCGTCGCACACACGGGTCTCGCCCCGCTCGAACACCTGGCCCGTGATTCCCTCGCCCGGCGGGCGCGGTCGTCGGCTCTCGGCGAACGCCTCGCCGATCCCGTCGCTCGTGACGGCGAGCCGGAGCTCGTTTTCGGCCGCGTCGAACAGCCGCACCGCGCTGATGCGGTAGTCGAGCACCTCGTCCGCGGCCTCGACCAGCCGCTCGGCCACGGCCTCGGCGTCGGACTCGCGCTGGATGCGCTCGACCGTTCCCAGCAGGCGTTCGAGCGTCTCCTCGCGTCGCTTGCGGTCCGTGACGTCGACGAAGAACACGGAGAGGCCGTCCTGAGAGGGGTAGGCGGTCACCTCGGTCCAGAGGTCGAGCGGCTCGTAGTGCGCCTCGAACGAGACCGTCTCCTGTTCCGCCATGGCCCGCCGGTAGTTCCGCTCGTACTCCTCGCCGATCGCGGCCGGGAACTCCTCCCAGACGTCGGCGCCGAGCAGCTCGTCGGGGTCGCGCTCCAGAAGCGTCGCGGCCGTCTCGTTGACGTAGGTGAACCGCCACTCGTCGTCGAGCGCGAAGAACGCGTCGTCGATCCGTTCGAGCGTCTCCTCGTACCGCTCGACCGCCGCCTCGCGCTCCTCGAAGGCCAGCCGACGCTCTATCGCGCGGCCGAGCCACTCGGCGAGCAGCTCCACGAACAGCTCCTCGGCCGCGTCGAACGGCCGGTCTCGCGACTCGGGGTCGAGGAAACAGATCGTGCCGAACACCTCCTCGTCGACGACGACGCGCCCGCCGACGTAGCTGCCGAAGCCGAACTGCTCGTACGCCGGGTCGCCGACCATCCCGGCGGCCTCGGGGTCGGTGAACGCGAACACGTCGGGACGACCGGTTCGCTCCCGGCCTCCGTCGTCCCCGTCGTCGCCGCGCCCGGCCGGCTCCCCGTCGGTTCCCTGCCCGACCGGCTCCCCGTCGGCGTCGCGCCCGGCGGCGCGACCGCTCACCGTCCGCCGGCAGTAGGTCAGCTCCAGCGGGACCGACCCGTCGCCGTCCGCGTCGTCGCCCGCGATCGGGTCGAGGACGCCCGTGGCGTCGCTGTACTGTCGAATTTCGAGACGGTCGCCGGCGATCCGCGACGAGTACCCGATCGACAGCCCGAGGTAGTCGCGGCCGAGTTCGAGCAGCGCGTCGATCTGCTCTTCGAGGTCGGCGCGCCGATCGGAGACGATCCGCACGAACGGTTCGAGGAACGCGCGGTCGGCGTCGTCTCGGCCGTCGGCGTCGTCGCCGTGCCCTCCGGAGGGGGCCACGCGGTCCGCGAGCGTCTCGCCGTCGGCCGCGAGCCGCCGGCCCGAGACGTACTCGACCCCGAGCCGGCTCGCGTCGATCGCGGCGTCGGGGTCGTCGCGGACCGTGTACGCGAGGATCCGCGCGTCGCGGTAGCGGTCGCGGATCGGTTCCAGTCGCTCGACCGGAACCGCCCCTTCGGTCACCGCGAGGTCGGCGGCCGCGGCGGCGGTGCCGCCCGGGTCGCGGCCGTTCCGTCGCTCCTCGTCGCCCCGTCGCTCCTCGTCGCGCAGTCGGACGACGACGCGGTCCGGCCGCTCGTCGCCGTCGCTCGCGGCGTCGCCCGCCGGACGGACGACCGTCTCCTCGGGGAGCTCGCCCCACCCGGCGGCGACCGGCTCTCCGACGTGAATCGGCGGGTCAGCGGACATTCGTGGCGGGGACGGTCCGCGACGTCCGTCCGTGGCGGAAACGGTGTTCGGCGGTCATTCCGCTCTCGGCCCTCCCGTCTCGCGCGGTCGGGCGGACGCCCGACGGAACCACTCCGGGGCGTCTCCGCCGCCGGCCCAACGGATTCTCGGTTCGCTCATCGGGAGGGATACGGCCGTCTCACTAATAATCGTTCCTGCCGGGTTTTCGGATCTGAGAGCCGCGTTCGACGCCCGCCGCGGTGGCGCCCGTCCCGACACGATTTAGGCGGCCCGCTCACAACGGACCGGTAATGAGCACGCAGGCCGCGACGGCGGACCGGACAGTCGTGATCGGGCTGGAGGTCCACGTCCAGCTCGAGACCGACACGAAGATTTTCTGCGGCTGCTCGACGGAGCCCGCCGAGGACGAGGCGCCGAACACGCGCACCTGCCCGACCTGCCTCGGGCTGCCGGGCGCGCTCCCCATCCTCAACGAGGCCGCCGTCGAGGCCGCCGTGAAGGTCGGGAAAGCGATCGACGCCGACATCCCCGAGACGACGACGTTCCACCGGAAGAACTACTACTACCCCGACCTCCCGAAGAACTTCCAGCTCACCCAGTACGACGCGCCGATCTGCGCGGACGGCGAGCTGGAGATCCGCGTCGACGGCGAGCCGCGGACGGTCGGGATCACCCGCGCGCACTTAGAGGAGGACCCCGGCAGCCTCCAGCACGCCGGCGGTTCCATCGAATCGGCGACCCACACCCTCGTCAACTACAACCGCGCGGGCACCCCGCTCATGGAGATCGTCACGGAGCCCGACTTCCGCTCGCCGGCCGAGACGCGCGCGTTCCTCGCGAAGCTCGAGGAGGTCCTCGAATATCTCGGCGTGTTCGACCCCGGCCGCGACGGGAGCTTACGCGTCGACGCCAACGTCTCTCTCGTCCCCGACGAACACGTCGCGGACGACGGGACGATCGACGGCGACGCGCTCGACGACGTGAACCGCGCCGAGGTGAAGAACATCTCCAGCCACAAGGGCGCGGAGCAGGCGCTCGCCTACGAGGTCACCCGCCAGGAGAACGTCCTCCGGCGCGGCCGCGAGATCGAACAGGAGACCCGCCACTGGGACGAGGACCGCGGCGTCACCGTCGGGATGCGCTCGAAGGAGGCCGAGAAGGACTACCGCTACTTCCGCGAGGGCGACCTCCCCGCCCTGGAGGTGGCCGACTGGAAGGAGCAGATCGCGATTCCCGAGCTGCCCGACGCCCGCCGCGAGCGCTTCCGCGAGGAGTACGGGCTCGACCGCGAGGCGGCCTCGAAGCTCACCTCCACGAAGGCGGTCGCGGACTTCTTCGAGGACGTGGCGAGCGAGTTCGACCCCGACCTCGCCGCGACGTGGGTCGCCGACAACCTGCTCGGCGAGCTCAACTACCGCGAGATGGAGATAACCGACGTCGAGGACCGCCTCGACGAGTTCACGCGCCTGATCGAGTTAGTCGCCGCCGACGAACTCACCGTGAAGAACGCCGAGGAGGTCGTCCTCCGCGAGATGCTCGACGAGGGCGACGACCCCGAGACGGTCATCGAGCGCGAGGGGCTCGGGAAGGCCGAGAGCGGCGAGGTCGAGGCCGCGGTCGAAGCCGCCATCGACGAGAACCCCGGCGCCGTGAGCGACTACCACGACGGCGACGAGGGCGCGATCAACTTCCTCGTCGGGCAGGTGATGCAGGCGACCGGCGGCAGCGCCGACCCTGGCCAGGTGAACGGGCTGCTGCGCGAGGAGTTAGACGGCTGAGACGGTCGAGTGTCGGCCGATTTCGGGAGCGGACGAATTAGCTCGGCGGCGGCGATACTGTATTTAAATACCCATGAGCAGCGACGACTACTTATAAAGAACGACGCGGTCGGCGCGTGCCGACGAGCGGCCGAAGGCCGCGAGTCGCACGCGCGAGGGAGTCGGTGGTCCGGAGCGAAGCGGAGGACCACCGACGAGGCTGGGGAGGCGTGAGGTGCGGGGCGGTGCTGTGCGGGGTGGGACTCAAAGGGGCAGCCGCGAGGGCGAAGGCGCGCGACGTAAGCACCGAGGGAGCGAACGGAGTGAGCGACCGAGGCGCGCAGCGAGCGCACCGAGCCCTCGCGGCTGGGGCTTTGGAGGTGTTCTCCGTCGATCTCCGGTCAATCATCTATAACCGAGCGGCTGGGAATTGGGAGGTGTTCTCCGTTGATCTCCGATCAATCATTTATAAACGAGCGGCTGGGAATTGGGAGGTGTTCTCCGTTGATCTCCGGTCAATTATTTATAAACGAGCGGCTGGGGCTTTGGAGGTGTTCACCGCCGTTCTACGTTCAGTCATTTATAAGTGAGCGGCTGGGGCTTTGGAGGTGTTCACCGCCGTTCTACGTTCAGTCATTTATAAGTGAGCGGCTGGGGCTTTGGAGGTGTTCATCGCAGCGTCGTTGTTCGCTTATAAACAGCCGCAAGCGATGTCGCTCGGTCGATCCGATTCACCGACGTCAACGATCAGCCGATTTTATCCCAATCACACGGTATACCCCGCGTATGGCCCTCGCTGCCACCCTCCTGTCAGCCGTCCCGATCGGCGTCTGTCTCCTGCTCGCGTGGGCGATCCGCGCCCGCGGGAAGGTCGGACTGATCGCCGGCTACGACGGCGGCCTCCCGCCCGAGCGCGAGGCGGAACTCGCCCGCGACGCGGCGGCGGTCCTCGTCGTCGCCCCGGCCGCGACGAGCCTCCTCGTCGCCGACGCGTGGACCGGCGCGGTCCCCCGTCCCGGCGTGGTGGTGACGCTCGCGATCGTCGCCGCAGTCGGGTGGTTCATTTGGAAGTGGAACGCGGGCGAGCGCGACCTCGACTGAGCCGACCGCGCCCGAACCGTGCGATTGACGCCCGCCCGCCCGCTACCGCGCCCATGGACGTGACCGTTGAGGTCGTCGGCGAGGGGAGCGAGGAGCACAGCCTCGCCGCCGACGCGACGTATGACGACCTGATCCGCGCCGCGGGCTACCACCCGCAGGAGGCGTCGGCGCTGGTCGACGGGTCGCCGGTCCCGGGCGACCGCGTCGTCGACGCCGACGAGGTCCGGCTCCTGCGGCTGATCAAGGGCGGCGCGACGGACGACGGCGCGTGACCGAAGAGCACGGTCTCCCGGACCCGCCTGACGACGTGACCGTCGAGCCCGCGACCCCCGACAACCGCCTCGACGTCCTCCGAATCCTTGACGCCGCGATGCTGGAGACCGACGCGGACGCCGTCGACGACCGGATCGCGGCCGGCGACGCGCTCGTCGCGCGCTCGACGAGAACCGGCGGGGTCGTCGGCGCGCTGCTCGCCGTGCGACCCGACCCCGACCGGCTTCACGTCGACGCCGTCGCGGTCAGACGAGCGCGTCGCGGCCGGGGGATCGGTTCCGCGCTCGTCGCCGCCGCGGTCGACCGCGGCGAGTCCGACCCCGCGGTCGACGCCGTCACCGCGACCTTCGACGCCGACCTGCGGACGTTCTACGAGGGCCTCGGGTTCACGATACGACCGGCGGGAGCGGCGGCCGACGGTGCCGAGGAGGAGGTCGCCGACGGTGCCGACGGGCGTTCGACCCGTCTCGAAGGGCGGACGTCGGTCGCCGGCGACGGGCCGCCGTGAACCGGGCGCAAGCGGCGCGTCCGACCCGCGTCCGACTGGGCTTTTTCAGTGTGGTACGTGTACACATGACTCCCTACAGATGATGCCCTCAGCGCCCGGTTCGCCCGACCCCGGTAGCATCGACGTCGAGGCGGTGGACTCGATCGACGGTCCCCGGTTCCGACCGACCGCGTCCGCGGACGACAGCCCGAACGCCGGCGATCGGTCCGCCGCGGACCGACGCGCCCACCGCGACGCCTCCGCGGCCGAGCGCGACCTCCCCGAGGATCGTGTGGAGCGACTCGCGGACGAGGTGGCGACGCTCGAAGCGGAGGTCGCGGCGCTGGAGGCGGAAGTCGAGTCGAAGGAGCGACAGCGCCAGCAGGTGATCGACAACTACGAGTCGATCGTCACGGCCCGACGGGCGCCCGACCGCTCGTCCGAAACGGACGCCGCGCCGTCGGAGCCGAGCGACGGACGGGGACCCCTCGCCGCGGTCGCGTCCGGGATCGGGCGGATCGCGGGGTGGCTGCGACCCGGGCGCGAGTAGCCGCCCGCTGCCGGCCTCCCGGCGAACCTGACCGCGGAGAGCGGCCCGCGCCCGCATTCGACGTTCATTTCCGGGTCGCCCCCGTCGTTACGGGTATGAGCGCTACTTCGCCCTCGATTTCGGCGACTCCCTTCCGAGCCGCGGTGATCGAGATATGAGCGGAAAAGACGACTACTACAACCGGTCCAAACAGCAGGGGTACCGCGCCCGGTCCGCCTACAAGCTGAAACAGATAGCCGAGGAGGCGGACCTGCTCGCCCCCGGCGACACCGTGGTCGACCTCGGCGCCGCCCCCGGTGGGTGGCTTCAGGTCGCGGCCGAGGAGGTGGGCGACGGCGGCACCGTCGTCGGCGTCGACCTCCAGCGCATCGACGAGTTCGACGAGCACGACGTCGAGACGCTCCGCGGCGACATGACCGAGGAGCGCACCCGCCACTACCTGCGCGAGGCGGTCGGCGAGGGCGGCGCGGACGCGGTCCTCTCGGACATGGCGCCGAACATGACCGGCGAGTACAACCTCGACCACGCCCGGTCGGTCCACCTCGCGCGGCAGGCGCTGGACACCGCGGACGAGCTGCTCGCGCCCGGCGGCGACTTCGTCGTGAAGGTGTTCCAAGGGGAGGACCTCGACACCTTCCGCGACGACGTGGCGGACTCGTTCCAGTACGTTCGCACGGTCTCCCCGCCCGCCTCGCGGGACTCGTCCTCGGAGGTGTACCTCGTCGCGAAGGGGTACACGACCTCGCCGGTCGCCGAGGGCGACCGGGTCGAGGTGACCGTCGAGGAGGAGGGCGACGAGGGCGACGGCATCGCCTACGTCGAGGGGTACACGCTGTTCGTCGACGGCGACGTGGGCGAGACGCTCACGGTCGAGGTCACCGACGTCAAGCCGCGGTTCGGCTTCGCCGAGCCCGTCGACGAGGGCGGCTCGGACGCGTCGAACTGAGTCGCCGCGGTCGGCGAACGCTCGCGGCGGCGCCGCCGCGGCCGCCCCCACTCCCGCACCCGCCGCTATCAGCCGGGATAATTCGACTCTGATTCTTATATACCCCCGCGGGCGAGTGACGACGAATGAACAGTGACGACGCGAGACGCCGGTCCGAGCGGGGTTCCGCCGACGGGGACGGCTCGACGGCATCGACGAACGTGGACCGTTCGGCGGCATCGACGGACGCGGACGCGACCACCGACGGCGGGGTTGCGTCCGGCGAGACGGCGGCGGCCTCCGGCGCCGCCGCGGGCGACGACGTTCCGGTCTCGGCGTTCCGTGAGGCCGCGGAACAGTTGGCCGACGGCGACCTCGGAGCGCGGTTCCCGGCCGAGGAGGCCGACGGCGAGGCGGCGGCGCTGGCGGCGACGCTCAACGAGTTCGTCGACGGGGTCGCCGAGACCGTCTCCGCCGTCGACGGCTTCGGCGACGAGGTGGCGGGCGCGACCGAACACGTCCGGTCGAACGTCGACCGCGCGAAGGCGCAGAGCGACGAGGTGTACGCCGCGGTCGACGACATCGAGGCGGCCGCGACCCGCCAGCGCGACGACATCGCGGCCGCGACGAGCGAGCTCCAGACCGTCTCGGCCGCCACCGAGGAGGTCGCCGCCTCCGCGGACGAGGTGGCCGAGACCGCGGCCGGCGTCGCAGAGCGGACCGACGAGGGGACCGACGCCGCGACCGCCGCCATCGAGGAGCTCCGCGTCGTCGACGAGCGGACGGAGGAGGCGCTCGACCGGGTCGAGACGCTCGAATCCGAGGTGGCGGCGATCGAGGACGTCACCGACCTGATCCAGGACATCGCCGACGAGACGAACATCCTCGCGCTCAACGCCTCGATCGAGGCCGCCCGCGCGGGCGAGGCCGGCGCGGGCTTCGAGGTGGTCGCCGAGGAGGTCAAGAGCCTCGCGGAGGAGGCGCGGGACGCGACCAGCGAGATCGAGTCGTCGATCCGGTCGGTGCGCGCCGAGACGGACGCGACCGTCGACGAGATGGCCGAGATGCGCGAGCGCGCCGACGAGGGGATAACCACCGCCGAGGAGGCACTGGAGGCGTTCACCGACCTCGCCGCCGACGTCGAGGAGACGACGAGCGGCGTCGAGGAGATCCGCGACGCCACCGACGACCAGGCGACCTCGATCGAGGCGGTGGTCGACGCGGTCGAGTCGGTCGGCGACCTCGCGGAGGAGACGGCCGCGGACGCGGGCGACGCCACCGCGGTCGCGCACGCGCAGAAGACGTCGCTGGCGGAAGTAGCCGCCGGGGCCTCGACGCTCGCCGACCGGACCGGCACCCTCGACGACGCGCTCGACGCCTACGACGCGGACGGCGCCGCGGCCGACGACGCGGTCGTCCTCGACTTCTGGCACGCGTTCGGCGGCCGCAAGGCCCGGCTCCTCGACGAGTTCGCGGCCGAGTTCGCGGCCGAGACCGACGGGGTCGCGGTCCGGCCCGCCTCGAAGGGGAGCTACCGCGGCGTGTTCGAGGCGACGCTCGCGGCGGCGGACCGGGGCGACCCGCCCGCGATCGCGCACCTCTACGAGATCGGCACCCAGCGCGCGCTCGACAGCGGGGCGTTCATGCCCGTCGAGCGCCTCCTCGATCCCGACACCGCGGCCGCAGGCTTCTCGCCCGACGACCTGCTCGACCCCGTGGCCAACTACTACCGGACCGACGGCGTCCTCCACTCGATGCCGTTCAACGCGTCGACGCCCGTGCTGTACTACGACCGCGCGGCGTTCGAGCGCGCTGGGTTAGACCCCGACGACCCGCCGGAGACGTTCGACGAGGTCCGCCGCTGCGCCGAGCAGCTCGTCGAGCGCGGCGCGACCGAGACGGGGATCACGTTCGCGACGTACTCGTGGTTCGTCGAGCAGTGGTTCGCCGAGGCCGGCGAGCCGCTCGTCGACGCCGACAACGGGCGGGGCGGCACGCCGACCGAGAGCCGGTTCGACGGGCCGGTCGGCGAGCGGGTCTACCGCTGGATCGCCGACATGGCGGCCGACGGCCTCTACCACGACCCCGGTATCGAGGCCCGCGGGCAGGCCCGGGAGGCGTTCCACGAGGGGCGCGCCGGGATGCTGATCGGCTCCACCTCCGCCATGGTCGACGTCCGGGAGGGCGCATCCTTCCCGGTCGACGTCGGCTACTTCCCGGTCGCCGACGAGCGACACGGCGTCGTCGTCGGCGGCGGGTCGCTGTGGGTCGCGGACGGCGCGTCGCCGGCCGAGCAGCGCGCCGCCGCGTCGTTCCTCGGCTGGCTCGCGGCGCCGGAGCGACAGGCGCGCTGGCACCGCGAGACCGGCTACTTCCCGGTCCACGAGGGCGCGGTCGACCGGCTCGACCGCGACGGGTGGTTCGACGAGAACCCCGGCTACCGCACCGCGATAAACCAGCTGCTCGACGCCGAGGACGCGGTCGCCACGACCGGCGCCCGGATCGGCCCGTTCGACACGGTTCGGACGCTCGTCGCCGAGGCGTCCGTCGACGCCCGCGAGCACGGTGTCGAGTCCGCGGTCGAACGGCTCGCCGACAGCACCGCCCTGCAGCTCGAACGGTACGCCGAGGAGCGTGCCGACGGGTCGTAACCCCGACTATCGTTCCCTGTCGGGGGCAGAGCCGCTCAGCGCTCCCGACGCGCCCACTCGCGCAGCGTGAACCGGTCGTACGCTGTTTCCTCCGCGATCTCCCACTCGCTTTCGTCCCACTCGGGGTAGCGCGTATCGCCCTCGTAGGCGCCGTCGACGTGGCTGAGGACCATCTCGTCGAGGTGCGGCTGGAACAGCTCGTAGATCCCGCCGCCGCCGAGGACGTAGACGACATCGTCGGTCTCTCCGGGGGTGCCGGTCCCGCCGGCGTCCGCCGACTCCTCGGGTATCGGGTCTGCCTCGGCGGCGACTCGGTCCGCCTCGGCGGCGACCCGGTCCGCGTCGGTGCCCGCTTCGGCCGCCTCGGCGTCCGCGGTTGGGCCGGCTGCCTCCTCGTCCGCCGTCGGGGCGGGCGCCGACCCGACAAGGTCACGGGCCAGGTCGAGCGCCTCCTCGACGCCGTTCGCGACGACCGCGGTCGGGGCGTCGACGGCGTCGACGCTGCGGCTCACGACGATCTGCCGGCTCCCCGGGAGGTCGCCGCGCATCGAGTCGAAGGTGCGGCGGCCGAGGATTACCGGCGAGCCCGCGACGCGCTCGCGGTACTGCCTGACGTCCGCCTCGATGTGGGGCCACGGCACCTCGCCGTCTCTCCCGATCACGCGGTTCTCCGCGAGCGCGGCGACGCTGACGAGTCTCACGGGTCGGATACGGGACGGAGGGGCAAAAGCGACGCGTCGAGTTCAGCCGTCGAGGCCGAGCAGGTCGAACGGGTAGCCGTTGTCCAGTTCGTCGGCGCGCTCGTAGACGACGCGCGCGGCCGCCACGTCCTGGATCGCGAGCCCCGTCGAGTCGAAGACGCTGACGCCGCGCACGCCGTCGGCGTCGGCCGGCGTGCCTGACGTGCCGGGCCGGCCCGCGCGGCGGCCGACGACGATCTCGCCGATCTCGCCGTAGATGTCGTCGTCCGTGAGCGTCCCCGCGGCGTAGGGGACGTTGATCTCGCCGGAGTGGGTGCACTGCTCGTGGTCGTCGATGACGACGGTAGCGTCTAAGAGGAGGTCGTCCGCGAGCTCGTGTTTGCCCTCGGCGTCCGCGCCCATCGCGTTGATATGAGTGTGATCGCCCACGTCGTCCGGACCGACGATCGGGTCCTCGACGGGGGTCACCGTCGAGAGCACGTCGCAGTGGCCCGCCTCCGAGATCGAGCCCGCGCGCACGTCGAACCGGCCTTCGAACGCGTCGACGAAGTCGGCGACGCGCGCCTCGTCGAGGTCGCTGATCACGACCTCCTCGATGTCTCGTACCGTCGAGATCGCTTCGAGCTGCGTGTACGACTGGACGCCGGCGCCGACGATCCCGAGACTGCTCGCGTCGGGGACGGCGAGGTGGTCGGTCGCGACCGCGGCGGCCGCGCCCGTCCGCTTCATCGTCAGCGTCGTCCCGTCGAGGACGGCGAGCGGGAACGCCGTCTCCGGGTCGGAGTAGATCATCGTCCCCATCACGGTCGGGAGGTCGTGGTCGGCGGGGTTGTCGGTGTGGACGTTCACCCACTTGATCCCGGCCGCGTCCCACCCGTCGCCGGCCGCGGTCTCCTCGGCGACGTCCTCCTCGCGCACGTCGAGGTACGCCGGCATCGAGCGGAAGTCGCCGTTGTACTCGGGGAGGTCGATGTACGACTTCGCCGGCATCTTCGCGTCGCCGCGCTCGTAGGCCGTGAACGCGCCGCGGACCGCGTCGATCACGCGGTCCATCTCGGCGTTCTCGTCGACGTCGTCCGCGTTGAGGAGCAGCGTCTGCATGCCGCAGAATTTGCCAGCCGCTACTTAGTGTCTTCCGAACGCAGTTCGGGCCCCGAAATCACGATCGCGCGCAGGTCGTTGACGTTCGTCCCGGTCGGCCCGGTCCGGAGCAGCGCGCCCACCTCGTCGAGGAGCGGGTACGCGTCGTGCGCGTCGAGCGCGTCCGCGGCCGCCTCGCGGTCCAGCGACCCGTCGCTGCCGCCATCGTCGGCGCCGCCGTCGGGGCCGTCCCCGACGAGGCGGTCGTCGACCAGCGCGCCCGCGGCGTCCGTGGCGCCGTCGATCCCGTCGGTGTCGACGCTCGCGACGGCGACCGCGGCGTGGCCCGCCTCTCTCGCGCCGTCCGGGCCCGCCGCGTCGAGTTCGAGCGCGGCCGACAGCGCGAACTCCTGATTCGGGCCGCCTTCTCCGGCGTCGTCGCCGAGCGTCACCGTCACCTCGCCGGCCGAGAGGATGACCGCGGGCGGCTCTGCGGGCTCGCCGGCCGCGTGGCACTCCTCTGCGACCGCCGCGTGGGTCTTCGCCGCCTCGCGCGCCTCGCCGCGCACCCGCGAGGAGAGCACGAGCGGCTCGTACCCGCGCGCCGCGGCGACCCCGCGGGCGGCGTTCAGGGCGGTGCGCGCGCTTGCGACGATCCGGATGTCGACGCCGTCGCCGTCGAACGGGGGATCGCCCGGTCCCGGGGTCTCCGCGAGCTCGCCCGCGGCACCGCGTTCGAGCCGGTCGGTCGCGGCGGCCGGGGCGTCGATCCCGTATCGGTCGAGCACCGCGAGCGCGTCCGCGTACGTCGTCGGATCGGGCGAGAGGGGGCCGCTCGCGATCACGGCCGGGTCGTCGCCGGTGACGTCGCTTATCGCGAGGCCGAGGACGTCGGCGGGGGCGGCCGCCCGCGCGAGGCGTCCCCCCTTCACCGCCGAGCAGTGTTTCCGGACCGCGTTGATCTCCGCGATGGTCGCGCCGCTCGCGAGCAGCGCCTCGGTCGTCTCGCGGAGGTCGTCGAGGCCGATCCCCGCGGCGGGCGCGGCGAGCAGCGCGCTCCCGCCGCCGGTGAGCAGGCCGATCACGAGGTCGTCCTCGCCGGCGTCGACCGCGACCTCGCGGACCTCCCGGGCGCTCTCGACGCCCGTCTCGCTCGGCGTGGGATGGTCGCCGGCCAGGACCGCGACTCGATCGGTCTCGACGGGGTCGTCCGTGACGACCGCGCCGCCGTCGATCCGGTCGCCGAGCAGGTGCTCGACTGCGGCCGCGAAATGCCCCGCGGCGTTGCCGGCGCCGACGACGAGGACGCGATCGTACGCGTCGAGGTTAACGGTCGTCGAGGTGTCGTCGACGGCGGTGACCATCAGGGTCTCATCGTGGAGAGAAAGCGCGTCCGCGACCACTCGCTCCGGGTGGGCCGCCTCGATCCCCGCGGTAACGCAGTCGAGCGCGAGTTCGCGAGCCGGGTCGCTCGCGTGTCGCTCCCGGTCGGCGACGGTTACGCGGAACTCGTCGGACTGATCGGGCATTGGTTCGGTCGCCTCGGTCGGGATGCGTGCCGGCAGCTCAAGAGCGTTCTGCCATTATAAATAGCTGAGAGCGGACTGACGGCGAACACCACCAAAGCCCCAGTCGCTCGTTTATAAATAGCTGAGAGCGGACTGACGGCGAACACCACCAAAGCCCCAGTCGCGAGGACGGCGCACACTCGTTGCGCTCCTCGCTCGTTCGCTCCGCTCACTCGCTGCGGTGCTTACGTCGTCTGCGCCGTCCTCGCGACTGCCCCTTTGAGTCCCACCCGACCGCGACCGCACAGCGCCTCACGCCTCCCCAGCCTCGTCGGTGGTCCTCCGCTTCGCTCCGGACCACCGACTCCCTCGCGCGTGCGACTCGCGGCCTGTCGGCCGCTCGTCGGCACGCGCCACCGCATCTGTCTTTTATAAGTGCCGACGCTCCCGCTCGTGGATCTTTATAAGCTCAAAAACGGTGTGCGGAACGGCCGTCGCGGCTCGTCGACCGCCTTAGAAGATGACGCCGCGCGTCTGGAGCACGTAGTAGGCGGCGAGCAGCGCCGCGATGACGTACTGCCCGAGCGCGACCTCGTCGTACTCGCCGACCGCGACCTTGATCAGCGGGTAGGCGACGATGCCGGCCGCGAGTCCGTCGGCGATGGAGTAGGCGAACGGCATCACGGTGACCGTGAGCCCCGCGGAGACGGCCCACGCCGGGTCCTGCCAGTCGACCTCGACGAGCCCTTGGAGCATCATCACGCCGACGACGATCAGCGCGATGAAGGAGGCGTACGCCGGGATGGCGGCGACGACGGGGATCACCGCGAGCGACGCGAGGAAGAGGAGCGCGACGACGAGGGCGGTGAGGCCGGTGCGGCCGCCCTCCTCGACGCCGGTCGACGACTCGATGTACGTCGTCACCGTGGAGGTGCCGAGCACCGCGCCGGCGGTCGTCCCCACCGCGTCGGCCATCAGCGGCTTGTCCATGTCCGGGAGGTCGCCGTCCTCGTCGAGGAAGTCACCGAACTGCGAGACGCCGATGAGCGTCCCGGCGGTGTCGAAGAAGTCGACGAAGAAGAACGTGAACACGACGAGGACGAACGTGAGCGGGTCGATCTGTCCCAGCCCGTCGACGAACGCGCCCGCGAGCGGCGTGATGTCGTACTGCGCGCTCGGCAGCGACTCCGGGGTGACCGTGCCGCGCCCGAAGACGCCGGCGAGGGTGAGCCCCCAGCCGACCAGCGAGGTCGTCACGATGCCGATCACGATCGAGCCCGTGATCCCGCGCGCCCAGAGGGCGAAGGTGAACGCGAGCCCGAGCAGCCCGAGGATCGCCCACGGATTCCCGAAGATCCCGCCGAGCGTGACGAGCGTCGCGTCGTCGGGGACGACGAGTTGGAGCTCCTGAAAGCCGATGAACAGCAGGAACAGTCCGATACCGGCGCCGACGGAGCGCTTCACCGGCTCGGGGAACAGCCGGATGACGTACTCTCGTGCGCCGACCGCGGTCAGGAGCATGAACAGGACCCCCTCGACGAAGACGGCGGCGAGGGCCGTCTGCCACGGGACGCCGAGTCCCAGCACGACCGTGTACGCGAAGAAGGCGTTGAGCCCG
The DNA here is from genome assembly GCF_000296615.1 of Halorubrum sp. T3. Classification (NCBI taxonomy): domain Archaea; kingdom Methanobacteriati; phylum Methanobacteriota; class Halobacteria; order Halobacteriales; family Haloferacaceae; genus Halorubrum; species Halorubrum sp. T3. Next base: position 109,056 of record NZ_JH815329.1, read on the forward strand.
AGCCCGGGCGCGAGCCCGAACGGCCGGTTCGCGTACAGCGCCATCACGGCCGTCGCGATCGCCGCCGAGAGGATCGTCGCGATGGCAATCATCTGGAACACCTCTCCCTGCCCGTACCCCTCGATCTGGATCGCCTCCGAGAGGATGGCGGGGTTCACGACGATGATGTACGACATCGCGAGGAACGTCGTGAGCCCGGCGATTATCTCCGTCCGAACGTCCGACCCGTGCGACTCCACGTCGAACCGCGCGGCCAGCGTGTCTGAAAGGCCCATTGAACGGGTGAGTGTTCCCCGGGATCGGATGATAAGCCTTGCTGAACGCCGCGCTTAGTTATCCACGAGTGTGGATCGAAAAGGGGATATCTCCTGTTTATGAACAAATAGTATGCGCGAACGTGGCTACTCGAACGTCGTCAGCGCCCCGACCGGCGCGTCGGTGATCGCTCGCGCGCGGTCCATCCCCTCGTCGCCGACGGCGATGAGCGCGAACACGCCGGTGACGTCGGCGTCGCCCTGGAGCGCGATGTCCAAGAGGAGCTCTTGGGTCTCGCCCGAGCGGATGAGGTCGTCGACGACTAACACCGTGTCGCCGGCGTCGATCGCGCTCGCGGGGAGGTAGTAGGTGAGCTCGATGCCGGAGGCGAGCCGCTGGCGCGACTCGATGAACTCCTCGACGGCGGTCTCTTTCGACTTCTTCGCGTACGCCAAGCGCGCGTCGAAGAAGGAGGCCATCGCCGCGCCGAGCGTGATCCCGTCGGTCGCGGCAGTCAGGACCACGTCGGGCGACTCGAACTCGAACGTCTCCGCCGCGACCGGCGCCACCAGATCGAGGAACGACTGGTCGAAGACGACGCCGGAGTTGTCCACGTACCCCTCGTCGTCGAACTCGACGCGCGCGACCAGCTCGTCGGCGAGCGCCTCGCGGCCGACCGACTCGACGACCTCGCTCGCGCGGTCGGTGCCGGGCAGCACGTGCCCGTTCACGTACCGGTTCAGGTCGCCCGCGGGCAGCCCGGTCACCTCCGACAGCTCCTCGTACGTTCGCGTCTCCTTCAGCATCCGCAACACGGCGACCGCCTGTAGCTGGAGGGCCGCCTTCTCTGCGCGGTTCATGGGAATGATCGCGATCGCACAACTATGAATACGTCGAAGTCGATCGTGGCGCCGATACGCACGAGCGTGCGTCCCAGGGCGATGCGGTCGGGACTCGTGTCGACCGCTGCGACCGCCTCACGCCTCGGGCGCGTCGAAGAAGACGGCGGGCTCGTCGATCGCGATCTCGACGTGGTCGCGGTCGTCGAGGGGGCGCAGCCGCACGGTGAGCGTCCCCGCCGCCTCGGCGGCCGCGCGCAGCGCGGCGAGGTCGTCGCTCGCGAGGTACGTCGGCACGCACAGCGCCACCTGTGCCGCCTCGTCGGTCGCGACCACCAGCCGGTACGCGACCCTGTCGGCGGCGCCCGCGTACACGTCGACGCCGTCGATCGCGGCGTCGTCGACAGCGGAAAGCGCCGCGTCGAACTCCGACTCGGGTAAGAGTACGTCGATCCGGCCGGCGTCCGCGACGGGGTTCACCTGTCCGGGGTGCCCGGCGATCGCGGTCCAGCCGCGCTCTCGGTACGCCGCCGCCGTCGATTCCGCGTCCTCCTCGACCGCGTCCCACCGCGGTCCGGGATCGGGTGCGTCCATACCGCTCGTCTACCGCCGGCCCCCCTACATAGGCGTCGGTTTCCCTTCGCGTCGGTTTCCGCTTTCCCCCTCACACCCGCACTCCGGTGCGTCGTTTCGTCAACCGGTCTCCGGCGGCCGGTCGAAAAAGGAGCGACCTCTGCCGGTAGGTTCATAACGCTCTATGGTTTGGTATCGCCTATGCCTACTGACAACGACGATCACGTCGACAGGCGGACGGTGCTCAAGTACGCGGGAACGGCCGGTGCGGTCGGCCTCGCTGGCTGTTCCGGAAACGGCGGCGACGGCGGTGACGGCTCGGACGGCTCGGACGGCGAGGACGGTATGGACGGCGGGGACGGCTCGGACGGCGAGGACGGCTCCGACGGGGGCGACGACGCGTTCGAACTCGGCGTCACCATGGGCCAGATGGACTCCGGACTCGACCCGCAGGACCACGCCGAGACGAACACCGAGATCATCACCGGGCAGATGTACGAGGGCCTGCTCGACCGCGACAAGGAGGGCGGCATCATCGCCGGGCTCGCCAACGAGTGGGAGCGCACGGACGACGGCAGCGTCCGGTTCGTGCTGCGCGACGGCGTCACGTTCCACAACGGCGACGACCTGACCGCGGAGGACGTCCGGTTCAGCATCCGCCGGATCGTCTTCAACGACGTCGGCATCGTCAGTCCGCAGACGAACGACCTCGGCTCGGTCTCGGAGGTCACGACCGGCGACGGGGAGGTGACGGTCTCCTTCGAGGGGTACAACCCGATCGCGTTCCAGCTGTTCGCGACGAACGGCGACATCATGCAGCAGTCGTGGGTCGAGGAGAACGGCACCGACTACATCAACCGGAACGCGAACGGGACGGGGCCGTTCCGTCTCACCGAGTACCAGTCTGGCAACGTGGTCCGCTACGGGCCGAACGAGGACTACTGGGACGGCGCGCCGGCGGTCGACGAACTCTCCATGACCGCCTCCAGCGAGTCGAGCACGCGGGTCAACCAGCTGCTCGCCGAGGAGACGGACATCGTGACGAACGTCCCGCCGAACGAGGTCTCTCGGGTGAACAGCTCCGACGTCGCGACGATCAACTCCGTGGCGAGCGCGCGGATCATCTTCCTCCAGATGCGCTACGACGTGGAGCCGTTCTCCAGCCAGCAGTTCCGGCAGGCGATGAACCACGCGGTCGACGTCGGGAGCATCATCGAGAACGTGCTCAACGGCTTCGGCAACATCACCGGACAGCCGACGCTGGAGGGCCACGTCGGCTACAACCCCGACATCGAGCCGTACCCGTACGACCCCGCCGAGGCCGAGCGGCTCGTCGAGGAGTCGGGATACGCCGGCGCGGAGATCACGCTTCAGACGCCGATCGGGCGCTACCTCCGCGACGTCGAGATCGCGCAGGCGGCGGCCAACCAGATCGACTCGCTGTCGAACGTCTCCTGTGAGCTGCAACAGCGCGAGTTCTCCTCGCTCGTCCAGGACGTCACCGCGCCGAACATCGAGGACCGCCCGCACTTCACCCTCCTCGGGTGGGGGAACGCCGAGTTCGACGGGAGCCAGACCCTGACGCCGTTGCTCTCCTCCGAGGGCGCGCTCACGATCTTGAAGAACGACGAGCTCGACGGGCTCCTCGAAGAGGCGGAGTCGACCCGGGATCCCGACGAGCGGGTCGACATCCTTCAGGAGGCGAACCAGCTCGCCCACGACCTCGCGCCGTGGGTGTTCATGCACCAGCAGTTCAGCGTCTACGGCGTCTCCAGCGATATCTCTTGGGAGCCGCGGGCCGACGAGTTCATCGACCCGGACACCGCCACGCAACAGTAACGCGACCCCTACCCCCACCGCTCTACATCGTTATTAATGTCACTCGGAAGATTCGCACTCAAAAGAAGCCTCCAAGGGATCGGCGTCGTCTGGGGCGTCGTCACCGTCGTGTTCGCGCTCCGGTTCGTCACGCCCGGCAGCCCGATCAACGCGGTCGCACCGCTCGACGCTTCGCAGGAGACGCGACAGGCGATCGCCGCCGAGCTGGGGCTCGACCAGCCGCTGTACGTCCAGTACGGGCAGTACATCTTCGACCTCCTTCGCGGCGACATGGGGTTCTCCTACATCCGCGGCCAGGACGTCGCGACGCTCGTGTTCGGTCGCCTCCCCGCGACGGTCGAACTGGCGGTCGCCGCCAGCGTCGTCGCCATCGTCCTCGCGATCCCGCTGGGCGTGATCAGCGCCACCCGGCGCAACGAACCGGTCGACTACGGCGCGACGCTGCTGTCGCTCGGCGGTATCTCGACGCCGAACTTCTGGCTCGGGATCATGCTCATCCTCGTGTTCGCCGTGGAGTTCAACATCTTCAACACCAGCGGCCGCGGGGCCACCGTCGTCGACGTCGCGCTGTCGGTCGTCAACGCCGAACCGTTCGTCGGGACGCTGCTGACGTGGCTCGCGTACATCACGCTGCCCGCGATCGCCCTCGGCACGTACTTCATGGCGCTCATCACCAGACTGACGCGGTCGGGAATGCTCGACGAGCTCAGCAAGGGGTACGTTCAGGCCGCGCGGGCCAAGGGGCTCCCGCAGACCCTGATCCGGTACAAGCACGCGCTCCGGAACACGCTGATCCCCGTGATCACCGTCCTCGGGCTCCAGCTCGGGACGCTGATCGGCGGCGCCGTCATCACGGAGGCGGTGTTCTCGTGGCCGGGACTCGGCACGCTCGTCATCGACAGTATCAACACCCGAGACTGGCCGACGCTACAGGGCAGTCTCATCGTCATCGGGACGAGCTTCGTCCTCGTCAACATCCTCGTCGACGTGGTGTACGCCTACCTCGACCCGGAGGTGGTGAACGACTAACATGGTCTCTTCACGTGTCATACGCAATCTCAAGAAGGAGTTCAGACAGAGCGGGCTCGCGAAGCTCGGGCTGGCGCTGGTGGTGGTCATCGTGTTGACCGCCGTGTTCGCCCCGTTCATCGCGCCCCACAACCCGACCGACCAACAGCTCAACCAGAGCGAGCTGCCGCCGATCGGCTTCTCGCAGACGGAAGAGCGGACCTCTTCGCAGATGGTCGACGGCGAGATCCAGACGGTCACCGAGGAGGTGGAGATCACCGCGGACCCCGACCACGTGTTCGGCACCGACGGGCTTGGTCGCGACATGTTCTCGCGGGTGGTGTACGGCGCTCGGACATCGCTCGCCGTCGGCGTGCTTGGCACGCTGCTGGCGGCGTCGATCGGCGTGCCGGTCGGCTTACTCGCCGGCTATCACCGCGGGCGCGTCGACGACGCGCTGATGCGGATCGCGGACGTGAGCCTCGCGTTCCCCTCGCTCGTGTTGGCGGTCGCGCTGATCGGGCTGTGGGGGCGGGCGGCGGTGGACATCCCCGACCCGTTCGTCGTCGCCGGCCTCGCGCCGGAGATGCCCGAGAGCTTCGTGTTGCCGATAACGGTGGTGATCGTCGTCGGCCTCGTCAACTGGGTGTGGTTCGCCCGCGTCGCCCGCGGGGAGGCGCTCTCCCTGCGCGGGCAGGAGTACGTGAAGGCGTCGCGCGCGCTCGGTGCCGACGACAACACGATCATCCTCCGGCACATCCTCCCGAACGCGGTCACGCCGATCATCGTCCTCGGGACGGTGCAGGTGGCGGCGATCATCCTCTTGGAGAGCTCGCTGTCGTTCCTCGGCTTCTCCGGGACCACGCTGTCGTGGGGCTTCGACATCGCGCAGGGGCGCGACTACGTCTCCTCCGGCCAGTGGTGGATCGCCTCGATCCCCGGGCTCGCGATCATGCTGTCGGTGATCGGGATCAACCTGCTCGGCGACTGGCTGCGTGACGCCTTGGACCCCGGCATCGAGGGCGAAGGGGGTGCCGCATGAGCGACGCCTTCGAGACCGGCGACGCGGCCCCGACGGGGGCGCCCGCGCCCGGCGACGTGCTCTCGGTCCGCGACCTCTCGACCCGCTTTTTCACCGAGGAGGGGCAGATCAACGCGGTGGAGTCGGTGTCGTTCGACCTCCGGGAAGACGAGATCCTCGGCGTCGTCGGCGAGTCCGGCTCCGGCAAGTCGGTGACCGCGCTGTCGCTCGTCGACCTCGTCGAGACCCCCGGCCGGATCACCGCCGGCGAGGTGTGGTACCGCGACCCAGACCTCGCCGAGGAGTTCCGCGGGAACGACGCCGTGCGGGTCGACGGCGACCACGTCGACCTCCGGACGGTGCCGCCGCGCGTCCGACGCTCGCTGCGTGGTCCCTCGTTCAGCGTCATCTTCCAGGACCCGATGAGCAGCTTCAACCCCTCGATCACAGTCGGCGAGCAGATCGCCGAGGCGGTCGAGGTACAGCGCCGGGCGCGGGCGAACCCGCGCTCGACGCGCTCGCGGACGCAGGGGTACGGGCTCGGCAAGTACCTCCTCGACGGGCTCGTCCCCGGCCGCGACTACACGAGCGAGGAGAGCATGGAGCGCGCGGTCGACCTGCTCGGACAGGTCGGGATCCCCGACCCGGAGGAGCGCGTCGACGAGTACCCCGGGCAGTTCTCCGGCGGGATGCTCCAGCGCGCGATGATCGCGCAGGCACTCGCCGGCGAGCCCGACGTGCTGATCGCCGACGAGCCGACGACCGCGCTCGACGTGACGATTCAGGCGCAGATCCTGAACCTGCTGAAGGAGATCCAGGCCGACCGCGGGATGAGCATCGTACTCATCACCCACGACCTCGGCGTGATCGCGGAGATGTGCGACCGCGTCTGCGTGATGTACGCGGGCGAGGTCGTCGAGCGCGGCACGCTCGACTCGGTGTTCGAGGACACGGTCCACCCGTACACGCAGGGGTTACTCGGCTCGATCCCGGACGTGGACGACCCGCAGGCACGGCTCGAACCGATCACGGGCAACGTCCCGAGCCTGGTCGACGCCGAGATGGACGACCGGTGTTACTTCGCCGACCGGTGTCCGAAGGCGATGGACGCGTGCCTCGACAAGCCGCCCGAGGCGACTGTCGACGCCGCCGCCGACCACGGCGCCAAGTGCGTCCTCGCGGACCGCGAGTACGACCCGGCCGACGCGCTCCCGGACGACTACTTCGGCGAGGCCGGCGAGGCAGCCGATCCCGACGACGGGGCCGCGGCCGCGACCGACGGGGGTGAGGGGGAATGAGCGACCCGCTGCTCTCCGTCGAGGGGTTAAAGAAGTACTACGCGGACGACCCGTCGCTCGTCGACCGCCTGCTCGGCCAGGAGTCAGAGAGCGTGAAGGCGGTCGACGGCGTCTCCTTCGAGGTTCGGGAGGGCGAGACGCTGGGGCTCGTCGGCGAGTCCGGCTGCGGGAAGTCGACGACCGGCGAGACGGTGCTACGGCTGCGCGAGCCGACCGAGGGCGAGATCACCTTCGACGGGACGGACGTCCGCGGGATGACCGACGCGGAGCTGAACCAGTTCCGGCGGCGCGCGCAGATCGTGTTCCAGGACCCGTTCTCCAGCCTCGACCCGCGGATGACCACCGGCGACATCGTCACGGAGGGGCTCCGGATCCACGACATCGAGGACAAGCAGGGGCGCCGCGAGACGGCCCGGGATCTGCTGGAACGCGTCGGCCTCTCCGCCGACCAGATCGACCGCTACCCGCACGAGTTCTCCGGGGGTCAGCGCCAGCGGATCGGGATCGCGCGGGCGCTCGCCTTGGACCCCGACTTCGTCGTCCTCGATGAGCCGGTGTCGGCGCTCGACGTGAGCGTTCAGGCGCAGATCCTCAACCTGCTCGAAGACCTGCAGGAGGACTTCGGGCTCACGTTCCTCTTCATCGCGCACAACCTCGGCGTGGTCCGCCACGTCTGCGACCGCGTCGCGGTGATGTACTTGGGGGAGATCGTCGAGATCGGCCCGGTCGAGGAGATCTTCGACGACCCCGCGCACCCGTACACGAAGGCGCTGCTGTCGAGCGTCCCGCGGGCGAGCACGGAGGCGCGCGACGAGGAGTTCGAGACGCTCCACGGCGACGTGCCCTCGCCGCGGAACCCGCCGGCGGGCTGTCGGTTCCACACGCGCTGTCCGGAGGCGCGCGCGGCCTGCCGGGAGTCGGCGCCGCCGGGATACGACGTCGGCGACGGCCGGACGGCGACCTGCTTCCGGACGGACGACGACCACGCGTACTGGGACAGCGAGCCGATCGGCGAGAATGCGGCGGCCAGCGACGAGTCGGACGCGGCGGACGCCGGCGAACCGGCGGACGACTGACCCTGCCCGCGGGCGGCCGCGCGTCCCCGTCGCGGCGACGGTCCCCGCGACCGCTGATTCTTTTATATACTACGGCCCGAACCGGTTCGTCAGTCGTACCTCGCGGTGGGAAGCCGCGCCCCGGTTATTCGTCCCCGTCACATCGCTTGAGACATGACGCACAGCGACTCCGGTTCCGACGGCGGCTTCGCGCGGCGAACGATCCTCCAGGCTGCGGGCCTCTCGGGCGTCGCCGGGCTGGCGGGCTGTATGAGCCAGACGGTCAACACCGCCGCGACCGGCGACGGCGCGGACGCGGCCCAGACCGACGACGAGGGGCCCGCGCTCCCCGAGACGGGGTCGCCGGAGGTCGTCGACCTCGACGAGCGCGGCCGCGAGGTGACGCTGCGTTCGGTCCACGCCCGCCACGCGGCCCACCCCGGCAGCTCGCTCGGCGGGCCGGTCGAGATGCCGGTGACGTGGGCGTTTCAGGCCGACGACGGCACGCCGAGCGTGCCCGGACCGGTACTCCGGGCCACGGAGGGCGACGACCTCTCGATCACGCTCGACAACACCGACGCGGAGATGCCCCACACGCTCCACTTCCACGGCGTCTCGAAGTCGTGGAAGGACGACGGCGTCCCGTCGACGACGGGAATCACCGTGATGCCCGGCGAGAAACACACCTACGAGATCGGCGCGGACGTGCCCGGCACCCACCTCTACCACTGTCACTTCAATACCCCGATGCACATGGACATGGGGATGTACGGGATCCTCCGCATCGACCCCGAGGGGTACGAGTCGGCCGATGTCGAGCAGTTCATGACGCTGAAAGACTGGGACACGCGGCTCTCTCGGTCGTACGGCGGCGAGGACGCGACGTACGACCTCCAGAACCGGCGGCCGGACGCGTTCACGATCAACGGGCGCGTCGCGCCGTACACGTTCAACCCCGACCACGGCTCGCCGGTCGTCGTCAGCGAGGGCGACACGGTGCGGCTCCACTTAGTCAACGCTGGGTTCATGTCGCACCCGATACACACGCACAACCACCGGTTCCGCACCGTCGAGAAGGACGGCGCCGAGTACCCCGAGGTATTGCAATTACCGGAGGACGTGGTGAACGTCGCGCCCGCGGAGCGGCACACCGTCGAGTTCGAGGCGGACGCCGACCCCGGCATCTACCCGATCCACTGCCACAAGGTCGACCACGTCCGGAACGGCGGCTCCTACCCCGGCGGCATGCTCACCGCTGTCGTTTACGAACAGGCGATGGGGACCGACGTGTTCGCGGACCTCATGGAGAAGGCGGGATACGAACTCTGAAACGCTGAAAAACGGTTTCCGGCTTCTCCCCTTACCGCTCGCGGACGACGACGAACTCCGCGAGGTCGCGGAGGTACTCGATCGCCTCGGTCTCCGGGGGGTCGGCGTCGTCGAGGGCGGCGAGCGCGCGCTCCGACTCCGCCCGGGCGCGCTCGTTGATCTCCTCGGGCGACAGCGACGTGACCTGGAGGACCGAGGGGCGGTCCATCTCGGCGTCCTGCCCGGTCGGCTTGCCGAGGTCGTCGGCGTCGGCGGTGGCGTCTAACACGTCGTCGCGCATCTGGAAGGCGACGCCGACGCGCTCGGCGTATTCGCCGAACGAGTCGATTGCGTGCGGCTCCGCGCCGCCCGCGACCGCGCCCAGCTCGGCCGCGGCGCGGAACAGCGCGCCCGTCTTCCGGCGCGCTAACTCCATGTACTCCGCCTCGTTCGTCGGTCGCGCCGCGAGCTCAGTCGCCTCGCCCTCGCCGAGCTCGACCATCGCCTCGGCAACGGTGCGCATCGCGCGCGGCTCGGCGGAGAACAGCGCGAACGCCTCGCCGAGCAGGCCGTCGCTGGCGATGATCGCCGGGCCGTAGCCGAACTCCGCCCACGCGGCGGCGGTGCCGCGGCGGACCTCCGAGCGGTCGATGATGTCGTCGATCACGAGCGAGGCGTTGTGGACGAACTCGATGCCGGCCGCGAAGTCGACGGCCTGCTCGGGATCTCCGTCGAACGCCTCGCAGGCGAGGACGGTCACCGCGGGCCGGACCCGCTTGCCGCCCGCGAGGACGACGTGGCCGACCTCGTCGGACAGCTCGTCGGGCTCGACGTCGTCGATGACCGACTCGATCCGGTCTTCGACCAGCCCGACCCGACGCTGCAAGTACTCCATCTACCGTCCGGAGGGACCGGCCGCGCAAAGGCCTAACGGAACGCCCGCCGAACGCCGATTCGGGCGACCGCGACGGCGTTCGCTCGCCCCCGCTCACTGCGGTGGCGCGTGCCTGCGAGCGGCCGCCTTCGGCGGCCGCGAGGAGCACGCGCGAGGGAGTCGCTGGCTCCCGGAGCGAAGCGGAGGGCGCCAGCGACGAGGCTGGGGAGGCGTGAGGTGCGGGGCTGTGCGGTGCGGGGGCGGGACTCGAAGGGGCAGCCGCGAGGCGGGCGCAGGTGAAGTAAGCACCGCAGGAACGAGCGAAGCGAGTGACGAGGAGCGCAGCGAGCGTGCGCCCGCCTCGCGGCTGGGGCTTCGGTGGTGGTCGTGTCGCTCTGCGATTTATAAGCGAATACGTACAGCCTCGCGGCTGGGGCTTCGGTGGAGTCCCCCCCTCCCGAGCTACTATCGGTTATTTATAAGCGAGCAGCTGGAAATTTGGCGGTGTCCGCCGCGGATCCGCGGTCAGTTATTTATAAGCGACCAACAACCGGACCGGCGACCGTCGCCGCCGCTCGGTTCGAGTGATAAACGACGCCGACCGGTCGCCCGATTACTTATAAATAGTGCGCGGGTCGGTCGGCTTCGCGCCTGTCCGTTTATTGGAACCGCACGCCGAGGTCGTGGAGCTTCTCGTTGTTCGAGGCGACGTTGATCAAAAGCGGGGTCAATCCCTCGATTTCGGGTGCGTTGGCGATCCCGCCGGCGTCGAGTGCGCGCAGCCCCTCGATCCCCTCGGCGACGTCCGCGACCGTCCGCTTCGCGTCCCCGTCGTCGCCGATGACGAGCGTGTCGACCCCGAGGTCGGCGTCGAGGTTCGCGAGCCGCGCGGCCGCGAGGTTGTGGAACGCCCCGACGACGTCGACGCCCTCGGGCGCCGCGTCCGCGACGATCGCCGTCACCGATCCCGCGCCCGGCTTGTGGTAGTGGAACCCCTCGTCGTCGCGTTTCATCCCCGTCGCCGGCGAGACCAGCACGTCGCCGTCCTCCAGCGACCCCGCCACCGCCTCGACGGTGTCGCCGACGTGGTACGGCGGGACCGCGAGGACGACGATCCGCGCGTCGGCCGCGACCGCGGCGTTCTCGCCGCCCGCGACGGTCGCGTCGAGCCCGCGGCTCTCCAGCTCGGTCGTGTACTCCTCCGCCTTGTTCTCGGCCTTCTCGGCCTCCCGCGACCCGATCGCGACCCGGTGGGGTGTGTCCGCCGCCAGCCGCAGCGCGAGCCCCTCGCCGATGTCGCCGGTGCCGCCCAAGATGGCGATTTTCATACGATCCGTGGGGTCGCTCGCGTCTTAGGGGTTGCGTGACCGGCCGTCCTCGCCACGGTCGAAGGCGACCGTAGAGCGGGGCACTTTTGACGGAACGTGCGGAGGCGACGCCCATGGACGAGCAGGACCGCGTGGCCGCGTTCGTCGCCGAGCACGGGTTAGAGACCGACCTCGCCTACCGCGTCCTCGACTTGGAGAGCGAGGTCGGCGAGGTCGCGAAGGAAGTGGCGACCTCGACCGACTACGGCCGGAATCCGGAGGCCGCCGCGATCGCGACCGACGAGATCGGCGACGCGCTGTTCGCGCTGCTCGCCCTCGCCGAGGCGGCCGACGTCGACGCCGACGCGGCGCTCTCCGAGTCGCTGGCGAAGTACGAGGCGCGGATCGAGTCGACCGGCGACGCCGGCTCGGGGCAGTAGCGACCCGGCCGGCGACGCCGGTTCCGGGCAATAGCGACCCGGCCGACGACGCCGGCTCGATGTAGCGGCGACGCCCCGAGGCGTCGGTTCAAGTGCGTCGGCCACCTACCCGACCCATGGCCGAGACTCCGTCGCTCGCACTCCGCTACGTCGTCTGCGACGCCTGCGAGACGGTGTTCGCGCTGCCCGCCGACCCCGACGAGCCGACCGTCTGCGGCCGGTGCGGCGTCCGGGCGCTCCGCGAACTCCCCGAGGTTCGGGGACCGGACGCGTACTTCGCGCCCTGATCTCTGTCCGCGTCCCCCGACTGCGGGTCGAGCGGTCAGCCCCGTCGACTCACCGCAGATCGTCCATCTCTAGCTCTCCGTCGGCGATCGCACGCAGTTCCGCGTCAGAGAGGCGGTCGATCACGAACCGGGGCGTTCCTTCGGGAATCCCGGCCGGCAGCGACCGACCTTTCTCCGCCTCCGTAGGCGCCTCCGCGTCCGCCCGCTTCACCCGCGTTCCGCCGTCCGTCAGAGACGCCCTGCCGACACCGCCGTCGGTCCCGCCGTCAAGGGCCAACCGGCGCACGGTCCGTTCCACCTCCTCGACCGCCGCCGACTGGCGCTCGCTTTCGGCCGCTAACTCCTGCATCTCTTCGCTGATCCGGTTGGACTGCTCGACCACCCCGTCGATCGTCGCGGCGATCTCCTCGGCGGCGGCGGCCTGCTCGTCGGTCACGTCCGAGACCTCGTCGATCCCGTCCGCCGTCTCCGTCACCGCCTCGGCGATGGCCGTGAGGCTCTCCGTCGCGTCGGCGACGCGCTCGCTCCCCTCGTCGACCCGCACCGTCGTCTCCGAGAGGCTCTCGACCGTCTCCTCGGTGTCGGTGCGGATCCCGTCGACCATCGACTCGATGTCGCTCGCGTGTTCCTGTGACTCCTCCGCGAGCGACTTGATCTCGTCGGCGACGACGCCGAACCCGGCGCCGGCCTCGCCGGCCCGCGCCGCCTCGATCGAGGCGTTCAGGGCGAGCAGGTTCGTCTGGTCGGCGATCCCGTTGATCGCGTCGACGAACTCGTCTATCTCCTCGACGCGCTCTTGGAGCGCCTCGACGTCCTCCGCCACCTCGTCGACGGCGTCGCCGATGTCCTCCATGGCGGCCGCGGCGTCGTCGGCCGCGTCCCGGCCGTCCTCCGCGAGCGTCTCCGCCCGGCTGCTCGTGCGTTCGACCTCGTCGGCGGTCGACGCCACCTCCTCGACCGTCGCCGAGAGGTTCGCCACCTCGGAGGAGATCTCGGCGACTCGGTCCGACTGGTCCTCGGCCGCGTCGCCGACCGCGGCGGCGCTGTCGGCGACGTCGTCCGCCGACTCGCGCAGGTCGCCGATCGGCCCTTCGACCTCGTCTTCCACCTCCGCCATCAGCCGCTCGTTCTCCTCGACCGCCTCCGTGAGCTTCTCGCTGTACGAGTGGATGTACGTGTCCGTGACGACCTGCATGTCGAGGTTGACGATCCGGAGGACGGAGAGCAGGTCCTCGATCGCGTCGTCGACCTCCTCCTCGACCGCCGCCGCGGTCGCGTCGTCGAGTTCCTCGTCGACGCCGTCGGGAGCCAGCCGGTCCGTGAGCGAGTCGGTGAGGCGGTCGCCGATGAGCGGGAGGATGAGATCGTAGTACACGCCGTACTGCCCGAGGTAGTGTTTCATCGGCATCTCCAGCATGTCGTGGATCTTGCCGATCCGCGCCCGGTCCTCGAAGTACTCCTCCCCGTAGTCACCCTCCGCGAGGGTCACCAGGTACGCCGACTGCGTCCGCTTGAGCTGTTCGAGCCCCTTCTCCGACCGGCCGATCACGTCGACCGTCTGCTGGTGGCCGGTGAGGTTCTCGTAGAAGTCGTCCGCGATCTGGTCCGCGTTCTCCGCGAACGCGTCCTCGTACCGACTCAGCCGCCGCTCGTCCTCCTCGTCGAAGCCGACGAACTCCTTCCGCCACGCAATCTCGTCGGCGTCGAGCCCGATCTCGTCGACCAGCTCGGAAACGTCGAGTCGGTCGTTCAAACCGCCCCGCCCGAAATCATCGCGGCCGTACTCTCCCGATGTTGGCATGCTGGAGGCTCTCCGCTTGGGTTATATAAACGGCAACTCCCGCGTCTCACGAGTGATAGCGGAACCGCGTGACGGTGGGCGGATCCGACGAGCGGCCGCGCGGCGTCGGCAGCGGTTCAGTCGTCGCCGGCCGCCTCGCTCCCGCCGGCCGCCCCGGCGGTGGCGGCCGGCTCGACGGCGACCGCCGAGTGTTTGAACTCGGGGATCTTCGCCTCCGGGTCGAGCGCGTCGCCCGTCAGCGCGTTCGCGAGCGGCTCCGGGTAGTGGAACGTACAGAACGCCACCCCCTCGCGCACCGCCGGCGTCACGTCGGCCGCGACCTCGACCGTCCCGCGCTCGTTCGAGACGGTCACCCGGTCGCCGTCTTCGATGCCGCGCTCGGCCGCATCGCTCGGGTGGATCTGGAGGACGTCCTCGCCCCGCATCGCGGTGAGCCGCTCCGAGCGCCGGCTGAGCGCGCCGCTGTTGAAGTGCTGGAGCACGCGCCCGGTGGTGAGGACCAGTTCGTCGGCGTCGAGATCGTCCGCGGGCGGGACGGGGTCGACGACCGCGAGCGGGGCGGTCCGGTCGCCGGTCGCGAACGTCTCGGCGTGTAACACGTCGGTGCCGCGTCCCTCCGCGGCCGAGAACGGCCACCGCTGGTAGCCGTCGCCGATCCCCTCGTAGCTCATCCCCTCGTAGATCGGCGCGACGCGGGTCAGCTCGTCGAACGCGTCCTCGGGGCCGTCGTAGTCGAACGCGTCGGGACGGTCGGTCAGCCGCTGACCGAGCTCGGTCAGGATCTCGAAGTCGCGCCGGGCGTTCCCCGGCAGGTCGGCGTTCGGCCGCATCCGCATCACGCGCCGATCGGTGTTCGTCACCGTGCCCGACTTCTCGGCCCACGCGCTCCCGGGGAGGACCACGTCCGCGTGCGCCGCCGTCCGCGTCTCGAACAGATCGATGACGACGCAGAAGTCAAGGTCGTTGAACGCCGACGCGACCACGGTCGCGTTCGGCTCGGTGACCGCCGGGTTCTCCCCGAAGACGACCGCCGCGCGCACGTCGTCGCCGAAGCGGTGCGTCGCCTCTACCTCGGTCAACCCGGGCTCCGCCGGCGGCTCGACCCCCCATTCCGCGGCGACGCGCTCTCTGGCGTCCGGGTCGGTCACGGGCTCGTAGCCGGGGAGCACGCCCGGGAGCCCGCCGGCGTCGCTCGCGCCCTGAACGTTGTTCTGTCCGCGGAGGGGGTTCACGCCGGTCCCCGGGCGACCGACGTTGCCGGTCAGCAGCGCGAGGTTGAGCAGGGCGTGGACGTTGTCGGTGCCGCAGCGGTGCTGGCTCGTCCCCATCCCCGTCACGATCGCGGCGCGGTCGGCCTCGCCGTACGCCCGCGCGGCCTCGCGGATCGCCTCCGGGTCGACCCCGGCCGCCTCGGCGTTCGCGGCGACGTCGACCTCGGCGAGGTGCTCGCGCAGCCGGTCGAACCCGGTCGTCCGCTCCGCGAGGAACTCCTCGTCGACGAGATCTTCCTCCACGAGGACCGCGGCGATCGCGTTCGCCACCTCGATGTCGGTGCCGGGCCGCAGCGGGAGGTGGACGTCGGCCACCTCGGTCGTGTCGTTCGCGCGCGGGTCGACGTGGACCAGCGTCGCGCCGTCGCGGACCGCCGGCAGGAGGTACGACCGGAACGCGACGGGGTGTTGCTCGGCCGGGTTGGCGCCGTTGACGAAGAGACAGTCGGCCTCGCTCAGGTCGTCTAAGCTGTTCGTCATCGCGCCCGCGCCGAGCCGCTCGCTCATCGCGGCGACCGTCGAGGCGTGGCAGAGCCGCGCGCAGTTGTCCACGTTGTTCGTCCCGAGGACCCGCGCGAGCTTCTGGAGGACGTAGTTCTCCTCGTTCGTACAGTTCGACGACGCGAAGAACTGGACGGCGTCCGGGCCGTGCTCGTCGACCACGCGCCCGATCCCGTCGACCGCGCGGTCGAGCGCCTCCGCCCACGGCGCCGTGACGAACCGCCCCTCGTGCCGGACCAACGGCTCCGTCAGGCGGTCGTCGCTGTCGACCACGTCGAACGCGGCCGCCCCCTTCGGGCAGATCTCGCCGCGCTCGTTCACCGGTCCCTCGACGCCGGTCGCGCTTCCCCGCCCGGCGTACTCGATCGAACAGCCGACGCCGCAGAACGGGCAGACGGTGGGGTTCGACTCGAAGCGCCGCTCGTCGGTCTCAGTCGGGTCGGTCATCGATCGTCGATAGGGACTCCACGACCCTCCCGGTGCCACCGGAGTTGCGTGGTGTTTTAAGACGCCGCGCGCTCGCCGTGGCGCCCCGCCCGGCGACGATCACCCCGTCACGGTGTCGCCGCCGACCGGCGCCACGCGGCTGCCGAGCGACAGGACTCCCGAGGTCACGAGGCAGGCGGTGAACGCGATGGTGCCGAGCTTCCCGCCGAAGCCGACGAAGTACGGCGCCGCGCCGACGAACCCGACGCCGGCGACTCCGCCGGCCAGTAGCATCGGCCCGGTCCCCGGGATCCGCTCCGGCGTCGCCATCCCGGCGAACGACGCGCAGAAGGCGACCGCCGCGACCGCGTCGCCCGCGGCGAACAGCGGCGGGCAGACGACTCCGGCCGCGAGCCCGATGACCGCGGATCCGACGACCGGACCGTGGTCGAGCCGGACGCTCACGAGGAACGTGGCGACGGCAGCGAGGGCCGCCGCGACGACGAGTCCCGCCGCGACGCGTGGCTCCGGGGTCGTCCCCGTCCCGGGGGCCAGCCCGCCGAACGCCGCCACCGACAGGCAGCCGACGAACGCCGTCGTCCCGAGCTTGCCGCCGAACCCGTTGAACGCGCGCTTGGCGGCCACGAACGCGACGGCGGCCGCGAGGCCCGCGGCGACGACCGGTCCGATGTCGGCGCCGGCCGCCGGTGTAACCATCCCGACGAACGAGCCGCAGTACGCGGGTGCGCCGTACGTCTCCGAGAGGAGGAACGCACAGAGTCCGACGAGCGCCGACGCCACGACCGGCCCGACGCCCACCTCGACGGAGAGCGCGTAGGTGACCGGCGCCGCGGCGGCCACGGCGGCCGCGTTGCCCGCGTCGGTCCGCGTGACGCTGAAGCCGTCCGTCCGCAGCGCGTATCGGGTCTCCTTCGCAGCGGTGTAGCCGAGGCTCACCGCGGCGATGGCGAGGACGACCGTTCCGATCAGCGGATCCGGAGCGCCGACCGTCCCGAACGCCAAGCCGGCGGCCGCCGCGACGCTCATTCCGACCCCGGCACCGGCCAGGGCGAACGCTCCGACGGCGTGAATCGCTCGGTTCACAGCCGCGACTCCGAGCCGAGGACCGATACCGATCGACCCTCAGTACTGCGGGCCTTCTCGGGGGCGAACGTCCCGTTCGTTGGGGATCAGGCCTTTGTGTCCGTCGCACCAACCCGCGTTCGATGGGAACCGACGGGAAGTCGGCCGGTAACCACGTGACGCCCGACGGCGTTCGGGCGGGGATCGCGATCCACGGGACGGGGAACTGCCCGCTGGTCGACGCATCGACAGCCCACGACGGCCCGATCACGGGCGTCAACTGGACGCACGCGGGTGACACGCACACCGAGGAGTTCCGCGTCCGCCACCCGGACGTGGTCGACGCCGCGGAAGGCATTCCGGACCCCGAGTCGGTCGTCGACCTCGGCGACGAGCGGGTGTACCGGTACGACCGCCCGCGCGACGGGGAGTGCGCCTGCCGGATCATCGAGGAGCTCGACTGTCCGATCGCGGACGCGCGGGCCGAGGACGGGGTCCTCCTCTTAACGCTCCACCTCCCCGACCTCGAACGGCTGCGCGACATCGTCTCGGCGCTCGACGGGACCGCGGAGCGCGTCGAGGTCCGCTACCTCGTCCACGGCGCGTCGCGCGGCGACGAGGTGTCGGATCGGACGCTCGTCGACCGCGGCCGGCTCACCGACCGCCAGTGCGAGGTGCTGCGGACCGCCTACCGCATGGGCTACTTCGAGCGCCCCCGCGACGCCAACGCGAGCGCGGTCGCCGACGCGCTCGACATCTCCCCCTCGACGTTCGCCGAGCACCTCGCGACGGCCCAGCGGAAGCTCCTCGAAGAGACGCTCGCGAAGAACTGAACCCTCCGCTCCGCACCGTCTCAGGCGGCGTGTTCGTCGATCGCGGATTCGAGCGTCGCGCGGTCCTGCGCGCCGACGAACCGGTCGACCGCCTCGCCGTCCGCGTACAGGACGAGCGTCGGGATGCTGCGCGCCCCCAACTGCTGGGCGACCGCCTGATTGGCGTCCACGTCGACCTTGGCGATCGCGGCGTCGGTCTCGGCCGCGAGCGCCTCGATCGTCGGCTCCATCATCTGACAGGGGCCGCACCAGTCGGCGTAACAGTCCACGAGGACGACGTCGTGGTCGTCGACCGTCCGCTGGAGCTCCTCCGTTCCGTTCACGTGGATCGGCTCGTTCGGAGTCGCCGATCCGCTGCCGTCGCCCGTCTCGGTTCCGGCGCCGCCGTCGAGCGACTCTCCGTCGTCGAGACGCGCTTCCAGTTCCCGTCGCTTCCGTTCGCGGATGCGCTCGCGCTCCGTTTTCGCGTCGTTCCCCGCCGAATCGTTCGCGTCGGCTGCGTCGCTCATACACCAGTATTGGGTACTTGGAACAATATACTTTCCGCCTCCGGATCTGATTGACCTCACTCCGCCGACCCGACGAGGTCGTTGAGACCCGCCGCGGCCAGGTCCACGTTCTCCGCGACGAGGTCGGCCGCCCGCTCGTACGGGGAGCGGTCGGCGACCGTCGCGTCCGGGCGCCCCCGGCCCGCGCTCGCGAAGACCGTCTCGACGAAGGCGTCTCGCACCGCCGCCGTCTCGAAGAGCCCGTGGAGGTACGTGCCGAGGACTCGCTCGGTGGCGACGCTCTCCGCGCCGAGGGGCGCTGTCGCTAAGTCGCCGCTCGCGGCGTCATCGAGGAGCCGCGTCCGCCCCGCGTGGATCTCGTACCCGGTCGCGCGCCCCTCGGCGCCCGCGATCGGACCGACGCCGTCGACGGCGCACGTCACGCGCTCGACGCGCTTGTCGGTCGAGAATTCGGTCTCGACGGGGAGGAGCCCGACGCCAGGCACCGTCTCGCGGTCGCCGACGCCCTCGACGTCGGCGTCGACGAGCCGATCCCCGAGGAGCTGGTACCCGCCGCAGACGCCGACCACGGGGCCGTCGAACGCGCGCAGCGCCGCGTCGAATCCCGCCTCGCGGAGCGCGAGCAGGTCGTCGACGGTGTTCTTCGAGCCCGGGAGGACGACCGCGTCGACGCCGTCGAGCGCGGCGTCGAGCGGCAGGTAGACGACGCGGACGCCCGGCTCGCGCGCCAGCGGCTCCAGGTCGGTGAAGTTGGAGATCCGCGGGAGCCGCGGGACCCCGATCCGGACGCTCGCGTCGTCGGGGACGCCGTCGTCGTCGCCGAGGACGCCGCCCTCGCCACTAATACCGCCGTCGCTCCCGTCCTCGGCCCGCTCCGCGTCCGGCAGCGAGAGGCTGTCCTCCGCCGGCAGTCCCGGGTCGTCGTGCGGGACGACGCCGACGATCGGTACCCCCGTTCGCTCCTCGATCTCCGCGATCCCGGGTTCGAGGAGCTCCGGGTCGCCCCGGAATTTCGTGATCACGGCGCCAGCGACGCGCTCGCGGAGGTCGTCGGGGAGCAGTTCGAGGGTCCCGTAGAGGCTCGCGAACGCGCCGCCGCGCTCGATGTCGACCGCGACTAGTATCCGGGCGTCCGCGAACCGCGCGCACTCGACGTTCGCGAGGTCGCGGTCGTGGAGGTTGATCTCCGCGATGCTCCCTGCCCCCTCCGCGACGATCACGTCGTGTTCGGCCGCGAGACGCTCGTGGGCCGCGACCGCGGCCGCGCGGGCGTCGTCCCAGTGCTCGTCGTAGTACGCCGACGCCGGGGCGTTCGCGACCGCCTCGCCGTCGACGATCACCTGGCTCTCGCCGCCGCCCCGGGGCTTGAGCAGGACGGGGTTGGTGTCGGTCGTCGCCGGGACCTCGGCCGCCCGAGCTTGGACGTGCTGAGAGACGCCGATCTCGCCCCACTCGCCGTCGGACGTCAGCGCGACGCGCGCGTTGTTGCTCATGTTCTGCGCCTTGTACGGGGCGACCGAGACGCCCCGCCGCGCGAGCAGTCGGCAGAGCCCGGCCGCCAGCGTGCTCTTGCCGACGTGGCTCGCGGTGCCCGCGATCAGGACGGTGTCGGCTCGGTCTTCCCGGGCCTCCGTCGCGTCGGCATCGGTCATGCGGGCCCAGATCGCACGGTCAGTACTCCGTCCCCCGGCGAGCGCGCTGCCCGTCGTCGAACGGATGCGCGACCTTGCGGACGTTCGTGATCAGGTCGGCGACGCCGTCGAGGTACTCGGGCTCGGCGTGGCTCCCGGTGAGGATGAGTTCGAGGTCCTCGGGTTTCGACTCGGCGAGCGCGACGACGTCATCGGGCGCGACGAGCCCGCGGTCGGCCGCGTACAGCAGCTCGTCGAGTATCAGCATGTGGACGCCCTCCTCGGGTTCGCCGTCGAGCGGGAGCGGTTCGGTCAGGTCCGCCTCGGCCGCGCCCGCGACGAGCGCCTCCGCGCGCTCGAAGGCGGCCGCGGCCTTCGCCTCGTGCTCGTCGTCGGCCGAGCCGTCCAGCAGGCCGTGCCAGCCGTAGTGGCCGGCGTTCTCGTAGGAGAACCCCGGCACGGCCGCGATCGCGTTGTACTCGCCGCGGACGCCCTCGACGCTGTCGGCGCCCCCCTTCATGAACTGGAGCATGTGGACGCGGTGGCCGTGGCCCGCCGCGCGGAACCCCATCCCCATCGCCGCCGTGGTCTTCCCCTTGCCGCCGCCCCACCAGGCCTGGACTAGCCCGAACTCCTCGGGCGCGGCCGGTTCGATCGGCTCCGGCTCGGGCGCCTCGCCGCCGCCCGGCGTGCGGCTCCGGTCGCCGGCCCCGGTCTCATCGGCCTCGTCGCGCTCTCCGTTCTCGCCGTTCGATACCTCGCCGTCGGTGGTGTCGTCGTTCGTCGTCATGGGTCGAAAACCTCCGCCCGCTCGTCGGTGACGACGCCGTGTTCGGCGTCGGCCACCGGGCCGGGCACGTCGCCGTCCGGGTACCGCGACCGCAGGCTCGCGCGGACCGCGTCCCGGACGCAGGCGCGGGCCGCCCCGCCGACCGCCGTGGCGCTGCCGGAGAACTCGGCGGGCTCTCCCTCCGGGTCGTCGCCGACGACGACGGCGTCGCTCGTCGTTCCCGGGACGCCCGCCGCCGCGAGCAGCGTCGCCGCCTTCGCCTCGGCCGCGACCGCGACGAGGTTCGCCGCGGCCCCGGGCGCGAGCCGCCGCGTCGTCCCGACGATCAGGTTGACTGTTCCGGGGTCCGGCGGGGTCTCGGTACGCCCCGTCGCCTCGCGCAACTCGGTCGCGCCCGCCGTCCCCGCGGTCGACGCGGCCTCGCGCTCCACCGGCAGCATCGCGGGGTTCGAAAGCCCGACCGTCGCGTACGCGACGACCGAGCCGAGCCGCGCTCCCCGGGCGTGGTCCATCGAGACGCCCGTGAACAGCGTCGGGGCGGCGTCGGGATCGTCCTCTACGTTCCCCTCGGCGCCGAACCCCGCCCGCGCCAGCCGTTCCTCTCGGTACGCCGCGAGGTCGGTCCGGTCGAACCCCTCCGGAACGGTCACGTTGTACGCGGTCGCCGCCCGCGACCGGCCCCCGTCCCAGCCGGTCGAGAGCCAGCGCGTCCCCGGCCGTCTGAGCCGGAGGACGCCCTCGCTGACGGTCGCCTCAAACATCGGCGCCTTCACCTCCGTTCCCGTCTCCGCCGGCATCGACCCCCAGCGCCGCGAGCAGGCGGCCGTTCTCCGCCGGGCGGCGCACCGCGACCCGAACGTGCGAGTCGAGGCCGCGGAACGACCGCGCGTCGCGGACGGCGACGCCACGGTCGCGGGCCCGCTCGATGACGCGGTCGACGTCGCGGTCACCGACGTCGAGGAGGAGGAACGGCGCCTCCGAAGGCGCTACGTCGTACCCCTCGGCGAGCGCGGCCCGCATCTGTTCGCGCTCCCGCCGAACGCGCTCGCGGGTCTCGCGGACGAACCCGTCCTGCCGGAGGCAGTACTCGCCGGTCGCGAGCGCCGGGGCGCCCAAGTTCCACGTCCGGCGGGCGCCCCGCAGCGCCGCGACGAGGTCGCCCGTCGCGACCGCGAAGCCGGTCCGGATCCCGGGCAGCCCGAACAGCTTGGTGAGCGCTCGCGCGACGACGACGCCGTCGGTCCCCGCCAGGGACTCGCGCTCGGTGAACCCGAGGAACGCCTCGTCGACGAGCAGGACGGTCCCGGCCGCCCGACAGCGCGCCGCGAACGCGAGCAGCGCGTCGCGGTCGTAGCCGGTCCCGGTGGGGTTGTTCGGCGTGCAGACGACCGCGAGCGCGTGGCCGCTCGGGTCCGCGTCGAGGACGCGGTCGGCGTCGACGAACGACGGCTCGCCGCCATGAAGCCGGACCTCGCGGGCGTACTCGCCGAAGCTCGGTGCCGGGAGCAGGGCAGTGTCGCTGTCGTCGACCGCAAGCGCGACAGCGGCCCGGATCGCCGCCAGCCCGCCCGGCGTCGGGACGACCGACTCCGGGTCGCAGTCGACGTAGTCGGCGGCGGCCGCCCGGAACGCGGCCGGCGGCTCCGGCGGGTACGTCCGCGCCCGCTCGAACGCCGCCCGGTACACGCGCTCGACCCCCTCGGGGACCTCGGGGTTCGCGTTCGCGCTGAAGTCGAGCAGGTCGGGGTCGTCGCTGCTCCCGTGCGGTTCGCGACCGAGCGCCGCCGCGCGCTCGCGGTTCACGGGGGGTCACCTCCCGGCGACCCCGTGCCCACGTTGCCCGCGTCGAGCCAGTCGACACCGCCGCTCGGGAGCGCGGGCGCATCCCGGTCGCCGGCGAGGATCCGCTCTGCCAGCCGGCGGTCCTCTGGGCGGTTGACGTTGACCGCGAGGCGGGCGTCGCGGGTCGCGCGGACGGCCTCGTCGCCCGCGCCGTCGAGCGCGCCGACGACGTTGACCCCCGCGGGGACGCGGTCGACAGCCGTGTTGCCACCCTCCGCCTCGCCGCCCTCCGCCTCGTCGTACCGCGTCGCGGCGTCGGCGCTCGCGCCCAGTTCCCGCTTGCGCGCCGCGGGCACGCGGACCGACAGCGCGTCGGCGTCGGTCGCCTCGTGAGCGTCGAGGACGGCGTCGACCGCCGTCCCGTCGAGCAGCGGGAGGTCGACCGCGAGGGTGAGCGTCGGCGCCGTCGGTCCCTCGGTCAGCGCCGCTTGAAGATCCGCGACGTAGCCGTCGCCCGGCGTGTCGACGACGACGAGTTCGAGCGACGCCTCCGCCGAACTCGACGCCCCGCCGTCCCGCCGCGCGACCAGCCGCTCGCGCGTCCGCGGGGTGTGCGGCGAGACGGCCGTGTACGCGGTCTCGACGCGGCTCGCGGCGAGGGCGTCGAGGGCGCGGTCGATCATCGGCCGCCCGGCGACCGGCGCGAGCGGCTTCTCGCCGTCGCCGAGTCGCGTGCCGCGGCCGCCGCACATCACGAGAGCGTCCACGCGATCACCCCCGCGTGGAGCCCGACGACGCGGGCGAGCTCGTTCGTCGCGCCGAGCACGTCGCCGCTGACGCCGCCGAGGCGCGAGCGCGCCCACGCGAACACGAGCGCGGCGGCGACGCCGGCGGCGGTGAGCACGACCGCGATCGGGGCGACGGATCCGGGCCGGACGGCGATAGGGTCGACGGCGTTGGGACGGACGGCCGGCCACCCGAGCAGCAGTACGGGCGCCGCCGCGAGCGCGACGCCGCCCAGCGCGCGCGGCCCCGACGCCTCGGTCAGCGCGGACCCGAGTCCTTCGTGCGCCGCGTCGCCGACGCAGACGAGCGTCGCCGTCGCGGCCTTCGCGCCCACCTCGGCGGCGACGACGAGAACGACCGCGTCGACGAGCGAGAGGCGGGCGACGTCCGCGATCACCGTCGCGGCGGTCACGAGTCCGACGACGACCAGCGCGAGCGCGACCGTTCCGCCGACGCCGAGCGCGGAGTCCTTCATGACCTCGCGCCGCCGGTCGGTGTCGCCGTGGACGACCGCCGCGTCGCCGAGGTCCGCGACGCCGTCGAGGTGGGTGATTCCCGTGACGAGGTAGAGCCACGCGGCGAACGCGACCCCGACCGTGAGCGACGGCACCCGGACCGGTAGCAGTGTCGCGGCGGCGACGGGCAGCGCGAGGAGGCCGCCGATAGGGTACCCGACCGCCGGTATGGCCGCGGGCGTCCGGCGGAACGCCTCCCAGTCGCCCTCGCCGCCGCCCACGGGGATCCGAGAGAGGAACCCGAGCGCGCCGCGGAGCGCGGCGACCGTCAGGACCACGCGATCACCCCCGCGAGCGCGAGGAGCCACCCCGCCGCGGCCGCGAGCGCGACGCCGCCGGCCGCGCCGACGAGTCGTACGGCATCGCGTGCGGCCGCGGGCGTCGGCGGCGCCGCCCCGCCGTCGAGGGCGTACGCCCCCGGCTTCTCCAAGCGGACGCCGAGCGCGACCGCGGCCGTCGCCATCGGCCACCCTGAGTTCGGCGAGGCCGGCTCGCGGGCCAGCGGCCGCGCGCGCCGCAAACTCCCGGGGGACCGGGCCGCGACGGCGAGACAGCACGCCGCGGTCCGCGCCGGGAGGAACATGACCGCGTCGTCGAGTCGGGCGCTCGCCCGGCCGACGGGCTTCGACCGGTAGCCGAGCATCGAGTCGAGCGTGTTCACGCCCTTCGCCCAGCCCGCGGCCGCGACGCCCGCGGCCAGCGCGCTCGCGGCTCCCGCGGTCCCGCCGAAAACCGCGGCGAGTGCGACAGCGGCCCCAGACCCGATCGCGAACCAGAGCAGCGGCGC
Source organism: Halorubrum sp. T3 (assembly GCF_000296615.1). Classification (NCBI taxonomy): domain Archaea; kingdom Methanobacteriati; phylum Methanobacteriota; class Halobacteria; order Halobacteriales; family Haloferacaceae; genus Halorubrum; species Halorubrum sp. T3. Next base: position 133,875 of record NZ_JH815329.1, read on the forward strand.
GACGAACCCGTCTGCGAGGTTCTCGGCCGCGCTCTCGACGGCGGCGCTCCGGACGTCGGCCGGCGAGAGGTCGGCCGGGTCGCGCCCGACGAGCGCCCGGACGGACTCGCGGGCCGCGTCCGGGTCAGCCTCGCTCTCGGCGACGACCTCGCCCGTCACGTCGAGCAGCATGCGCAGGCTCGCGGCCGAGAAGAGGACGGCGGCCGCGACGGCGACGGCGAGGACCGGCACGTCCCCCACCCGCGGCCCGAGGGCGGCCGCGAGCCAGACGCCCCCGCCGCAGACCGCGGCCGCGGCGAGCGGAAGCGCGACCGCGACGGCGACGCCGACGAGCCCCGGACGGCCCCACTCTCGGTCGAAGGGCGCGACGACGCTCCCGAACAGCGCGACCGGGTGGATCCGCCGCGGCGGCTCCGCGAACGCGAGGTCCAGCCCGATGGCGATGAGAAGCGGAGCGAGCAGGGTGACGGCCGGGGTCGAGAGGGAGCCGACTCCCGTCACCGTTCCACCTCGTCGAGGAACGTGTCGAACGCGCCGCTCTCGGCGTGGACGTGGCAGTACGTCCCGAGGGTCCGGTACTCGGTCAGTCCCTCCCGGTCGCCGTCGATCCCGGTCCCGCGCTCCACGTCGAAGGCGAACCGCGCGTCGGCGGCGACGTCGGCCGCGGAGTAGTGGAACTCGTGGCCGCGGAGCCGCTCGCCGGCGCTCGCCGTGAGCGTATCGCTCCGGGCGCGCAGTTCGACGTGATCGAGCGCCTGGTACCGCTCGCGGCGCTCGACGGTCGCGGGGAGGACGCCCGCCATCTCGTGGGTGTCGCCGTCGACCGTCGTCAGCGTCTCGGCGAGCGCCATCAGCCCGCCGCACTCGCCGAGGACGGGCGTCCCCTCGGCGGCGGCGTCCGCGATCGATCCGAGCGCGGGGCCCGCGGCCAGCGCCTCGGCGTGGAGCTCCGGGTAGCCGCCGGGGAGGTAGACGCCGTCGCAGGGCGGGAGGTCGTCGCCGGCCGCGGGCGCGAACGGGGCGACGGTCGCGCGCTCGCGGAGGCGCTCGCGGGTCGCCGGGTAGACGAACCGGAAGGCCTCGTCGTCGGCGACCGCGACCCGCGGGCGGTCGCCGCTCTCCGGGGAGTTCCCGGCGGACGGCTCGGTCGTCGCCTCCGCGGCCGGCGTCGGCTCCCGAGCGAGGTCGAGCAGGCGGTCGGTCCGGAGCGTCTCGGCGGCCGCGTCGAGCGTCGCGTCGTCGAGCGGGGCTTCCTCGCCCATTCGGAGCCCGAGGTGACGTTCGGGGATCTCCAGGTCCTCGCGGGGCGGGATCCGGCCGCAGTAGGCGAGCTCGTCGGGGAGCGCCTCGCGGATCCCGTCCTCGTGGCGGCCGCCGTACGCCCGCTGGGCGATCACGCCGGCCACGTCGACGTCGTGGGACGTCCGGTCGGCGTACGTCGCGAAGCCGAGCGCGGTCGCCGCGACGCTCTCCATCCCGGCGCTCGCGTCGACGACGAGGACGACCGGGAGGTCGAGCGCGGCGGCGACCCCGGCCGTGCTGGCGGCGCTGCCGTCGTATAACCCCATCATCCCCTCGACGACGCAGACGTCGCCGTCGCCGCGGGCGTAGTTGCGTCGGAGCCCGTCTTCCCCCTGAAGCCACGGGTCGAGCGTCCGCGACGGGCGCCCGGCGACCCGGGCGTGGTGGCTGGGATCGATGAAGTCCGGGCCCGCCTTCGCGGGCTGCGCGGTCCGCCCCGCGTTCTCGAACGCGCGCAGCGTCGCGAGCGTCGCGACCGTCTTGCCGACGCCGGAGGCCGTTCCGCCGAGGACGAGCCCCCTCACCGCGCGTCGCCTCCGTTCGCGGCGGGGGCTTCCTCCTCCTCCTCGGTTCCAGCGCGGTCGGCGAGCAGGCGGTCGGTCACGGCGGCGATCCGGTCGCGGATGGCGGCGTCGGCGACGCCGGCACGCTCCGCGAGCGCGAGCGCTCCGCCCATGCCGACGCCTTCCTTCGCCTCGCCGCGGGCGTACGCCGCCAGCGCGGGGTGGTCGCCCTCGGCGAATCCGGGGTCGGCGGCCGACAGCGTCAGGTCGAGGTCATCGGCGAGGGCGGGGAGGTCGGCGGTCGGGTCGTCGGCGACGAGCGACGTGGTCGCCAGCGGGAGCGGGCGGTCGACGCCTGCGTGCCGGGCGAGGGCCGTCGCGGCCGCGAGCTGGGTGCCGCCCGCGAGGGTGACGTCGACTTCGGTGTCCGCGCAGCCGACGATCAGTCCGGCGACGGCGGCGAGGACGGGGTCGCCCGCCAGTCGGACCGCCTCGATCGGGTCGCCGGCCGCGTCGCCCGGGTCGATACCGCTCGCGTCCAGCCCCTCGGCGACGACGCGGCGCTTGCGCTCGATCGGGTTCGCCGGCAGCGACGAGGAGACGGCGGCGCGCTCGCCGAGCGCGGTCAACGCGCCGAGCGCGGTCGTCGTCCCGCCGGGGATCGTCTCGGCGACGAGGAGTTCAGCGGATTCGTTGTCACCGTCGCTCCCGGGGTCGACCTCGTCACCGAATTCGGCCAGTTCGGGGGCTAACTCTCGGGCTCGCTCGAAGACCGCCGCGGCCTCCGGGACCGGTTCCGGGTCGCGGACGTCGCCGCCCGGGGCGGCGCCGGCGTCGCGGACCGTCGCCGCGGTCGGCGCTTCCAGTCCGGCGTCGAGAAACTCGACGGGGAGCGACTCGGGGCCGAGCAGTTCGCGGACCGCCCGGGTGACGACCGCGGGCGTCGGGCAGCCGCCCGGGCTCACCGGCACGGGCGAACCCGGCGCGGGGCGCCCCGCCTCGACGATCTCGAGGTCGGCGCTCGGCGTGTGGACGCGGATCTCGGGGTCGGCGCCCGCCGCGCTGATCCCGTCGATGGCGGCCGTCTCGGTCGTTCCGGCGACGACGACGAGCCTCACGTCGCCCATCCGGAACCCCCTCCGTCGAGCCCGCGGCCTCCCGGTGCGGCGTCGGTGTGTACCACTGGCGGTTCATCGATACAAGTGAACTTTAATCGATCGACGCGCGCCGGTCGGGAGCGTGCGGACCGCGGCTCGTTCGGAGGGTAAGGGCTCGCGCCTCTCGCCCCCGTCCGGGGCCGCGGCGTGTGCCTCTGTCTCTCTCGGGTCGCGGGCCGACCGCCCGGGGGAACGCTCGGCGGTCGGCGCGGCCCGGCGCGGACGAGCGCTCGGCCGGACTCCGGCGGATACGAACGCCCGCGCCCACGGATCCGTCGCGGTCCTCGACGGATAAGTCAGGCGCGCGTGGGCGGACGGCGCGTCCGACCGCGGCGATAGCGGGCGCGGAACTGCCGACAGCGGTCGCCGAACACGCGCCGGTCCGCTCGTCCCCTGTTACGGTTCCCCACGCGACCCGCGGAGCGAAGCGGTTAAGGGCGGACCGCGGGTATTTCTGCCAACTCGCTGGTGCGGACACAGCGGGCACTCGCCGCCGGGGCCGCGGCCGGACCGACCGCCGCACGCCCCGGGACGAGACGACATGTGGCCCCTCGCGGCTGAATCGCAACCGTCCGCGGACACACAATGGCACGAAGTTTCTACTCGCACATCAAGGAGGCGTGGCGGTCCCCCAAGGAGGGGAAACTAGCGGAGCTGCAGTGGCAGCGCAAACAGGAGTGGCGCGACCAAGGCGCCATCGAGCGCATCGAGCGCCCCACCCGGCTTGACAAGGCCCGCGAACTGGGCTACAAGGCCAAGCAGGGCGTCATCGTCGCCCGCGTGAGCGTCCGGAAGGGCGGCTCGCGCAAGCAGCGCTTCAAGGCGGGCCGCCGCTCGAAGCGCCAGGGCGTCAACCGCGTCTCGCGGCGCAAGTCGATCCAGCGCATCGCCGAGGAGCGCGCCTCGCGGAAGTACCGCAACCTGCGCGTGCTCAACTCCTACTGGGTCGGTGAGGACGGCTCCCAGAAGTGGCACGAGGTCATCCTCGTGGACCCCGCCCACCCCGCGATCGAGAACGACGACCAGCTGAACTGGATCTGCTCGGACGACCACAAGGGCCGCGCGTACCGCGGCCTCACCTCCGCCGGCACCAAAGGCCGCGGCCAGCGCAAGCGCGGCAAGGGCACCGAGAAGACGCGCCCGAGCGTCACCTCGAACGACCGGCAGGGCAAGTAGCGCCCTCGACCGCTCCGACGTTTTACTCGCGGTCCGCTCTCACGGTGAGCGGCCGCTCTGTCTCCCCTCGACGCAAGAGCAAAGAGACCGCGTCACGTACTAACAGTAAACGTGGCGATTCACCGGTGACCGCGAACACGCCGATCCCCCTCGACGCGTTCGCGACCGAACTCGGGTCGCTCGACAGCGACGCGTTCGCGGCGCTCGTCGCCGAGACGTACGCGGCGACCGCCGCCGACGCGGAGGTCGACGGCCCGCGCGTCACGGTGACCGAGGGCGGTCGCCGGACCGAACTGCTCGCCGTCGCCGCCGGTGACCGAGGCGTCCTCGACGGTCCCGCCGCCCCCGACGACGCCGTCGACGGCGTCGACGGCGTCGTCGTCGCGATCGACTCGCTCGACGACCTCGGTTCCGAACTCGACGCCGAGGTCGTCGCCCCGGCGGACCTCCGAGAACGTCTCCTCTACGCCGTCCCGCCCGCGGAGGCGAACGCGATCGCCGACCGACTCCTCGGCGTCCCGGTCCGGTCCGAAGCGTACGACGGCGCGGTCGCGTCCGACACCGACGCGGCGGACGGCGACGGAGTGACCGATGCCGACGGCGACGAGTCGGGCGGCGCCGGAACGGCGGCCGACGACGACGGCGCGGCGACGAGCGCCGTCGCGTCGGGCGTGTCGGGAGGCGATACCGCTCCTCCGCCCACCGACCGGACCGCAGGCGACTCGGCCGGCGACTCGCGGACTCTCGACCGACCGAGCGACGCCCCCGCCCCGTCCGCTCCGAGCGGCGAGGCGACGGAAACCGAGTCCGCCACCGGAGACGCGCGGAGCGATCGGCGCTCCCCGCGGACCGTCCTCGCGGCCGTCGCCGTCGTCGCGCTCCTCGTCGCGGCGGCGGGGGCCGGGTTCGCCGCCGGCACCGCGGGGGTCGGAGGCTTGCCGGGAATCGCTGGCGTCGGGGACGGCGGACCGACCGACCCGGCGGCGACGGATTCGGACGGGACCGGGCCGACGAACGGCAGCGACGACGGGAGCGAGGCGTCGACCGCGGACGACGACGGCGCGGACACCGTCTCGGTCGCGGACGGCGATCCGACCGGCGAGGCCGAGCGGAACACCGCCCTCGCGCCCACCTGCGAGCGGTCCGCGCTTCAGGTCGTCCAGATCCAGATGAACGCGCTCCGCTACAACGACAACGAGACCAACGACGGCATCCGGACCCTGCGGGCGTTCGCGTCGCCGGACAACAGGGACCTGGTCGGCTCCATCGGGCAGTACGTCGAACTGTTCGAGACGCCGCGCTACGCGCCGATGCTCACGTACGACACCGCCCAGTACTCGGTGCCGGAGGTAGCCGACGACGCCGCCTCCGTCGAGGTCGTCACACGGGAGAACGGCAGCGTCACCGGGCGGTACGAGTTCCGGCTCGTCCGCGTCGGCGGCGGGAGCGGGGAGACGGACACCTCTCTCGGCGACGTGGACGACTGCTGGATGACCGACGCCGTGGCGGCGTCGACGGAGTGACCGAGGGCCGCGGGGCGGCGCCTCGGGAAGCGCCGGCCGCGCGGCGCCCCGGGAACACGATTATATCCGCGCCGGCACTGGGCACGGACATGAGCCTCTCGCTCGACGCGACCCAACTCGACCGCTACTCCCGGCACGTCATCCTCGACGACGTGGGCCCGGAGGGGCAAAAGCGGCTGCTCGACGCCCGCGTCCTCGTCGTCGGCGCGGGCGGGCTCGGCGCGCCGGCGATCCAGTACCTCGCGGCCGCGGGCGTCGGGACGATCGGAATCGTCGACGACGACGTCGTCGAGCGTTCGAACCTCCAGCGACAGGTGATCCACGGCGACGGCGACGTGGGCCGCAAGAAGGTCGACTCGGCGGCCGAATTCGTGGCCGACCTCAACCCCGACGTCGACGTCGAGCGCCACGAGCTGCGGCTCGACGCGGGCAACGCCCGCGAGCTGATCGCGGACCACGACGTCGTCGTCGACTGCTCGGACAACTTCGCCACCCGCTACGTGGTGAACGACGCCGCCCGGATCGAGGGCGTTCCGGTCTCTCACGGCGCCATTTACAAGTTCGAGGGGCAGGTGACGACGCTGTCGCCCGACGGCCCCTGCTACCGCTGTCTGTTCCCGGAGCCGCCGGAGCCGGGGACGGTGCCCGACTGCGCCAGCACGGGCGTCCTCGGCGTCCTCCCCGGGACGGTGGGCTGCCTCCAGGCGACGGAGACCGTGAAGCTGATCATGGACGTGGGCGAGCCGCTCGTCGGCCGGATGCTGTTCTACGACGCGATGGACCTCTCGTTCGAGACGGTACCGTACGCGCGCAACCCCGACTGCCCGGTGTGCGGCGACGACGGCATCGACACCATCGAGGGGATCGACTACGCGGCCGGCTGCCAGATCGACGCGGCCTGATTCGGTCGGGCTGGCGTCCTCGCCGACCCGCCGCGAACGCTCACAGCGACCGGTCGGCCATCGCGCTCCCCGCGGTGACGCCCGCGTCCTCGTCGACGAACCCCGACCGGATACACCACCGGCAGTACTGATATCCCGCCCGGTTCTCCGCGCCGCAGTGCCGGCAGACGACCGTCTCCCCGTCGGCGTCGAGCGGCGGGGGACCGTCTCCACTGCCGCCGTCGCTCGTCTCGCCCGCCTCGACCGTCGGATCGGCGTCCGAGTCGCCGTCGAGCGCGAGCGTCGGCCCAACGCCCTCACCGTCGCCGTCCGACGACCGGGTCGCGACCGAGCCGAACAGCTCCGCAGGGTCGCGGTTCCGCCGGACGAGGAACCACGTCACCGCGAGGTTGAGCGCGGCCACGCCGGCGAAGATCGCGGCGAGCGGGAGGAGCTGATCACCCGTCATGTGCGTAATGTTACCATCCCAGCGTTTTGTGTCTGGCGGTGGGACAGGTCGGCCAGTTCGGCGACCTCGTTCCGCCGAGTCCAGGGGTCTCCTCGGCCGGGGTCGGGCGTGCCGCTCCAGAGTACTCTTGAGGCCGCCGGTCGAAGGCGCACCCGCATGAAGGAGACCATTCACACCGACGACGCGCCGGCGGCGGTGGGCGCGTACAGCCAGGCGACGACCGACGGGGACCTCGTGTTCACGGCCGGGCAGATCCCGCTGACGCCCGAGGGCGACCTGCTTGACGACGCGCCGATCGCGGTCCAGACGGAGCAGGCGCTCGACAACCTCCTCGCGGTGTTAGCGGAGGCGGGTGCCGGGCCCGAGGACGTGCTCAAGACGACGGTGTTCATGGCCGACATCGACGACTTCGACGAGATGAACGAGACGTACGCCGACTACTTCGACGAGTCGCCGCCGGCCCGCTCCGCGGTTCAGGCGGGCGCGCTCCCGAAGGGCGCCGGCGTCGAGATCGAGGCGGTCGCCGTCGTCGAGTAGATGGTCGACGGCGAGGAGAGGTCGGAGAGCGAGTCGGACGCCGCGACCGACGGGTCCGTCCCCGCGCCCGGCGCGGCGGCCACCCCGCGCGCCCGAGCGCGCTCCGCGGCGCTGTGGGGTATCGTCGGCGGGTTCGCCTTCCTCGTGCTCGCGCAGGGGTACCGGCTCCTCGGTCCCGGATCGCTGCCGGTCGGGTTCGGCGGGTTGGCGCTCGTCGCGGTCGCGGTGGCGGTCGCGTCGGCCGGTCTTACGTACCTCGCCGAGGCCCGGGTGCGCGCGAAAAGAAGGACTTAACAGTCGCACCGGATTATCTCCGCGTGAGCCAGGATGGCCGAGTGGTAAGGCGCACGCCTGGAAAGCGTGTTCCCATCCGGGATCGGGGGTTCAAATCCCTCTCCTGGCGTTTTCGACGAACGACACGGCGAGCGTAGCGAGCCGTTCGTCGAAAACCGAGACTGAGGGATTTGAATCTGAGGACGAGCGAACGGAGTGAGCGAAGTCCTCTGGGTTCAAATCCCTCTCCTGGCGCTTCGCTGTCGCAACAACGAGCGAGGAGCGACGGCGACGAGCGAGTTCGGCGTCGACGCTCCTGTCTAACTGCCTATTTATAAGAGACCGAGTGACGTCGCTGGTGATTATTTATAAACAGTTGACTACGGATCGGCGGCGAACACCGCCAAAGCCCCAGCCGTGAGGAGTTCGGACGCTCGCTGTGCTCCTCGCTCAGTCGCTCCGCTCCTTCGCTGCGGTGCTTGCGTCGCCTCCGAACTCCTCACGGCTGCCCCTTTGAGTCCCACCCCGCACCGCACAGCACCGCAGCCTCACGCCTCCCCAGCCTCGTCAGTCGCCTCCGCTTCGCTCCGGCGACTGACTCCCTCGCGCGTGCTCCTCGCGCCCGTTGGGCGCTCGGAGGCACGCGCCACCGCCTTGTCTATTTATAAGTAATCGTCGCTGCCGGCTGTCGATATTTAAATATTCAGCTGTTGTCGCCGGGCTGCGCTGCTTCGACGGCGTCCCCTCCCGCCGCTCGCGGATACGTCCGCATACCGACACAAGATTCATATGTGTGGGAAGTGTTGTCACGGGTGACGATGCCAGACACGAAATCGGGCCGCGAGCGGAAAGGGAGGAACAAGCGCCGCCAACTCGAGAACCACCTCGCTCGGCGCGAACTCGACGCGGACGACGAACCGCCGGAACCGTACGGGGAGGTCGCGGACGCGGAGTTCCTCGCCGAGTCCGACGACGCGGCCCGGTGACGGTCGCGCTCCGATTCGTTTTCTGAGGCCGCCCGCCCCCGAGCCTGCCCGCAATCTCGCGTCGCGAAAGCTTTAGACCCGGGAGCGGCGTATCTCGGCGCAATGAGTCGCGGCCCCGAGCTGATAATCACGGAGAAGGACAACGCGGCGCGGCGCATCGCCGACATCCTGAGCGGCGAGTCCGCGACCGCGGAGCGGATGAACGACGCCAACGTCTACGAGTGGGGCGGCAAGCGGTGCATCGGGCTCTCCGGCCACGTCGTCGGCGTCGACTTCCCCGCCGAGTACAACGACTGGCGCGACGTCGAGCCGGTCGAGCTGATCGACGCGCCGGTCACGAAGACGCCGACGCAGGAGGGGATCGTCGCCGCGCTGCGCCGGCTCGCGCGCAACGCCTCCCGCGTCGTCATCGCGACCGACTACGACCGCGAGGGCGAACTGATCGGCAAGGAGGCGTACGAGCTGGTGCGCGAGGTGAACGAGGACGTGCCCGTCGACCGCGTGCGCTTCTCCTCGATCACCGAAAACGAGGTGCAGGAGGCGTTCGCGAACCCCGACGACCTCGACTTCGAGCTGGCGGCCGCGGGGGAGGCCCGACAGACGATCGACCTCACGTGGGGCGCCGCCTTGACCCGGTTCCTCTCCCTCTCGGCCCGACAGATGGGCGACGACTTCATCTCCGTCGGCCGGGTCCAGGGCCCGACGCTCAAGCTGATCGTCGACCGCGAGCGCGAGATCCAGGCGTTCGATCCCGAGTCCTACTGGGAGCTGACGGGCGAGTTAGCGAAGGCCGGCGGCGATCCGTTCGAGGCGCGCTACTTCTATCTCAACGACGAGGGCAACGAGCGCGAGCGCGTCTGGGACGGCGATGTCGCGGAGGTGCTCACCGAGGCGCTCGCCGCCGCCGACGGCGCGACCGTCGACGACGTCACGCGCCGGACGCAGACCGACGACCCGCCGACGCCGTTCAACACCACCGCGTTCATCCGCGCGGCCGGGTCGCTCGGCTACTCCGCGCAGCGCGCCATGTCGCTCGCGGAGGACCTGTACACCGCGGGCTACGTCACCTACCCGCGGACGGACAACACGGTGTATCCCGAGGATCTGGAGCCCGAGGAGCTGATCGAGGAGCTCTCGGCGGCCTCGACGTTCGGGAAAGACGCCGCGAGCCTGCTCGACGGCGACGAGGAGATCGAGCCGACCGAGGGCGACGAGGAGACGACCGACCACCCCCCGATCCACCCCACGGGGGAGCTCCCCTCGGCCTCGGACCTCTCCGACGACGAGTGGGAGGTGTACGAGCTGATCGTCCGCCGGTTCCTCGCGACCTGCGCCGACCCCGCGACGTGGGAGCGCCTCCGCGTCGTGGCGCTCGCGAACGGCGAGGCGACGCCGATCGCCGAGGGTGCCGACGGGCTCGCAGCCCTCCGAAATCCGGACGACGCGGCGAAGCCGGCCGACCTCGTCGCGGACGGCGGCCTCCGGCTGAAGGCGAACGGGAAGCGGCTCTTGGAGGCCGGCTACCACGACGTCTACCCGTACCGCTCCAGCGACGAGCGGATCGTCCCGGACGTGGAGGTCGGCGAGACGCTGTCGCTGTCGGACCGCGCCACGGAGGGCAAGGAGACCCAGCCGCCCCGCCGCTATGGCCAGTCCCGGCTCATCGAGGAGATGGAGAAGCGCCAGCTGGGGACGAAGGCGACCCGCCACCGGACCATCGAGAAGCTGTACGACCGCAACTACGTCGAGAGCGACCCGCCTCGACCGACGCGGCTCCCCGGGGCGGG
>NZ_JH815329.1:144478-352929 GCF_000296615.1 Halorubrum sp. T3
CGGTCGTGGAGGCCGCCGAGGAGTTCGCCGACCGGATCGTCAGCGAGGAGATGACCGCCCAGCTCGAAGAAGACATGGCGGCCATCGCGGCCGGCGAGAAGGAGTACGACGAGGTGACCGAGGCATCCCGCGAGCTGCTCTCGCGCGTGTTCGACGACCTCACCGAGTCGCGCGAGGCGGTCGGCGACCACCTCCAGAACTCGCTGAAGGCGGACAAGACGCTCGGTCCGTGCCCGGAGTGCGGCGCGGACCTCCTCGTCCGGAAGTCGCGACAGGGGTCGTACTTCGTCGGCTGCGACGGCTACCCCGACTGCGAGTACACCCTGCCGCTCCCCTCGACCGGGAAGCCGCTCATCCTCGACGAGACCTGCGAGGAGCACGACCTCCGGCACGTGAAGATGCTCGCCGGCCGGAAGACGTTCGTCCACGGCTGCCCGCAGTGTAAGGCGGACGAGGCCGACGAGCAGGAGGACGAGGTGATCGGCGTGTGCCCCGAGTGCGGGGAGGAGCACGGAGGGGACCTGGCCATCAAGCGCCTCCGCTCCGGCTCCCGGCTCGTCGGCTGTACGCGCTACCCCGACTGCGACTACTCGCTGCCGCTCCCCCGGCGCGGCGAGATCGAGATCACCGACGAGACCTGCGAGGAACACGACCTCCCGCACCTCCGTGTCCACTCCGGCGACGAGCCGTGGGAGCTGGGCTGTCCGATCTGTAACTACCGCGAGTTCACGGCCCGGCAGGAGGGGTCGGAGCTCCAGGCGGTCGAGGGGATCGGCGAGAAGACCGCCGCGAAGCTGAAGGACGCGGGCGTCGACGGCGTTGACGAGCTCAAGTCAGCCGACCCGGACGACCTCGCGAGCGACGTCGACGGCGTCGGCGCCGACACCGTCCGCGACTGGCAGGCCAAGGCCGACTGACCGGTTTCGGCCCGACAGCTGTTCCCGGACCGACAGGACTCATAAAACCATAAACACATATGCACGGAGTGTCTCGATCATCGACAGATGGGGGACCGGAAAGGGGAATCGTCGACCGACGACCCACAGTCGTCGAGCGGCGACGCCGCCCCGACCGGGATCCTCCGAGCGTTCGTCGAGGCGGTCCCGACCCCGACGCTCGTCTGCGATCCGGAGACGCTGACGATCCGGGCCGCGAACGCGCCCGCGGTCGACCTCCTCGGCCACGACCGCGGCACGCTGACGCTGATGGGCCTCCCGGACCTCGGTGAGAACGACGTCACCGTTTCCGGAGAGTCGATCGCCGACGTCGCGGCGTCGGCCGCGGCGCCTCCGGCTTCCGACGGGTCCGACGGCCCGATCGAGCGCTTCGAGTGGGACATCCGGCTGGGGGATCCCGGTCTCCGGGTCGACGCGGCGCTCCGCGCGGCGACGATCGCTGGCGAAGAGTGGCTCGTCGTCGGGCTCTCGGACGTCACGGGCCGCGTCGCGGCCGAGACCGACCGCGACGCCGAGCGCCGACTCGTCGACGCGCTCGCCGAGACCGTCCCGCTCGCACTGTTCCGCTGTACCGAGGAGGGGACGCTCTCCCGGTGGAACGGTCGCCTGTCGTCGGACACCGGGTACGAGCCGGAATCGCTCTCGGGGCGAGCGCTCACCTCGCTGTTCGACGAGGAGACGAGCGGCCTCGTGAGCGACTCCCTCTCCAGGGTGTACCGCGAGGGGGAACCCGCCTCCTGCGAGGCGCAGCTGCTCACCCGCTCCGGCGAGCGCGTCCCGTACCGGCTCTCGCTCGGGCCCGTCACCGACGGCGACAGGGTCGTGGGCGCGGTCGGCGTCGGCGAGGACCTGACGGAGGCGTCGCTCCGGGAGGAGCGGCTCGCGGTGTTGACCCGCGTGTTGCGCCACAACTTCCGGAACGACCTCAACGTGGTCACGGGGTTCACCGGGCGGGCGATCGAGGCGGTCGACGACCCCGACCTCGTCGCTGAACTCGAACGGGTCGTCGACACCGCCGAGCGGCTGCTGCGCCTCGGCGAGACCTCGCGGAAGGTGGAGCGGCTGCTCTCACAGCGCCCCTCGCCGCGGCCGGTCGCGCTCGCGCCCGCGGTCGACGCGGCCCTCGAATCGCTCGACCCGGCGGTCCGGGCTCGGGCCACCGTCGAGGTCGACGTCCCCGAGGACCTCGCGGTCTCCGCGGTCGCGTTCCTCCCCGAGGCGATCACCGAGCTCGTCGACAACGCGGTCCGCCACAACGACGCGGACGAGCCGCGGGTCCGTATCTCGGCCGCGGAGCTGCCCAGCGAGTCGTGGACCTCGCTCGTCGTCGCCGACGACGGGCCGGGGATCCCGCCCGCCGAGCGGGCCGTCCTCACCGGCGAGGAGACACCGCTCGAACACGCGAGCGGACTCGGCCTCTGGTACGTGAACTGGATCGTCACCGCGGGCGGCGGGAGCCTCGACATCGCCGAGAGCAAGGCCGGCGGCAGCCGGATCGAGCTGTCGCTACGCGCCGCCGAGGGGAACCCGCCAGAGGATGCGGAGCTGTTTACGCTTGACGACGTCGAAGGCGGCACGTAGGATGGGTCGCGCGGCGCCCGGTCACTCCACCAGCCGCAGTTCGTCGCCGACCGCAACCGACTCCGCCGCGCCCGCCGGCAGCTCGACGACGGTGTCGGCGCGGCCGCGGCCCAGCCCGACGAACGGCGCGAGCCGCTTTTTCGCCGTCACCTCGCCGTCGACGAGCCAGGCCGCGTCGATCGCGAACGGCACGAACAGCATGTGGAGCCACTGCGTGTCGGCCTCGTCGAACGGGAAGACCAGCGCGTAGTCGTCCGGCACCGACCGCCGGAACATCAGCCCGCGGGCCTGTTCGAGCGTCGAGCGCGCGACATCGACGTCGCTCGCGAGGACGGTCTCGCCTCCGTCGCGTCCCGGCTCCGGACTGTGGACGAGTCGCACGCCCGCCGTCTCGCCGCGAGCGGATAAATAGCCTCTCGTTCGGTCGGCGCCGCTGAGCGTGTCGTCGAGCGCGGCGGGGTTAGCTCGCGCCGCCGTACGTCTCTTCGAGGTACTCGACGATGTCGTCGCTCTCGGCCATCCCCTCGACCCCGTGGTCCTCGTCGACGAGGACGGGGACGCCGGTCTGCCCGGAGACCTCCTCGACCTCGGTGCGCTCGCCGTGCGAGCGCGGCACCATCACCGACTCGTACTCCAGGTCGAGGTCGGCCAGCTTCGTCTTGACCTTCGCGCAGTACGGACAGCCTTCGAGTTCGTAGAGGGTTAGGTTTGCCATCACCCTGTGTACGGCTTGGACCCGTAAAGAGGTGCGGCCGCGGATGCGTCCGGCGCGCACGGGCGGCCGGGGCGGGCGCGTCGGCGGTCGTATCGTCTCGGTCGCGGATCGGATCTGGAGGACGCTATCGGACGGTGCGCGAAAACGGGGGAAAATCGGAGCGTTCGAACGGGGCAGTCGTCGAAGCGGTCGCGGTCGGCGTGGGTGGGGCGGTTCTCCTACGCGGAGATCACGCCTCGCGGGTCGCGTACGCTCCCCGCTCGGCAACGAGGTTCTGAAAGAACCTCGCTTACATCGCGCCGCCCATGCCACCCATACCGCCCATGCCGCCGCCGGGGGCGCCGCCCTCGTCGTCGCCGCCCGACGTCGAGAGGTCGCCCGCCGAGATGATGTCGTCGATTTTCAGCACGAGGTTCGCCGCCTCGGCCGCGGACGAGATCGCCTGCTCCTTCGCGTGGGCTGTCTCGACGACGCCCGCGTCGGCCGTGTTGACGACCTCGCCGGCGAACACGTCGAGCCCGGCGTTCTGGTCGCCCGCCTCGTGGGCCGCGCGCAGATCGACCAGCAGGTCGATCGCGTCGAGGCCCGCGTTCTCGGCGAGCACGCGCGGAATCAGTTCGAGGGAGTCGGCGAACGCCTCGACCGCGAGCTGCTCGCGGCCCTCGACGGAGTCGGCGTAGTCGCGCAGGCGACGCGCGATCTCGACCTCGACCGCGCCGCCGCCGGGCAGGGTTCGCCCGTCGGAGACGGTCGTCGAGACCACGTCGAGCGCGTCCTGAATGCCGCGTTCGAGCTCGTCGACGACGTGGTCGGTGGTGCCGTACAGGAGGAGCGTGACGCCGTGGGCGTCCTCGCCCTCGACGTAGAACAGCTCCTCGTCGTCGTCGCGCGTGACGGAGCCGACCGCGAGGTCGTCTGCGGTGAGCGAGTCGAGGTCGGTGACGATCGGCGCGCCGAGGACGTTCTTCAGGAACGTCAGGTCGGACTTCTTCGTGCGGCGGACCGCGAGGATGCCCTCCTTCGCGAGGTAATGCTGCGCGAGGTCGTCGATGCCCTTCTGGCAGAAGACGACGTCGGCGCCGCTCTCGACGATCTGATCGACCTTCTCGCGGAGCTGCTCTTCCTCCTGGTCGAGGAACTTCTGGAGCTGGTCCGGGGAGTCGACGTTGACGGAGGTGTCGACGTCCGCCTCCTCGACCTCGATCGGGTCGTTGAGGAGGAGGACGTTCGCCGACTCGAAGTCGGTCGGCATGTCCTCGTGGACCGCGTCCTTGTCGATCGCCGCGCCGGAGAGCAGGCGGGACTCGCCCGCCGCGCGGCCGGTGCGCGTCTCGATGTTGAGGTTCGCGAGGTCGACCACGTGGGAGCCGTCGTCGGCCTCGACGGTGACGCCCTGTACCGCGCGGACGACGAGGTCGGCGAGCGTCTCCTTGTCGAGCTCGGCGCCCTTCCCGGTCATCGACGTCTCGGCGACGTTACGCAGCGTCTCCGTGTCGTCGGGGTCGACGGCGGTCGCGACCTCGTCGACCTGCTCGCGGGCGTACTCGCTCGCGAGGTTGAACCCTTTGATCACCGCGGTCGGGTGGATGTCCTGTTCGAGGAGGTCCTGCGCGTTCTTCAGCAGCTCGCCCGCGATGGCGACCGCGCTGGTCGTCCCGTCGCCGGCCTCGTCCTCCTGGGTCTCGGCGACCTCGACGACCATCTCGGCGGTCGGGTTGTCGATGTCCATCTCCTGGAGGATGGTGACGCCGTCGTTGGTGATGGTGACGTCGCCCATCGAGTTGACGAGCATCTTGTCCATCCCCTTCGGTCCGAGCGTCGATCGGACCGACTCGGCGACGCCGCGCGCCGCGGAGATGTTGTACTCCTGAGCGTCCTTGTCCTGGACGCGCTGGGCGTCCTCGCCCATGATGATCATCGGCTGGCCCTGCTGCATTCGCTGACTCATACAGCGTTTGATTGATTGTGATTCTATATAAACCTCTCGGTGAGGGGCGGCCGGACGCGATCGGCCCTCGCCGGCGTCTCTCGAAGAAAACCGCACGACACCGCGGTGATAGATCCTAAGTCATGCGGGGAGTTAGCATTGATCTATTTTGGTTCGAGAACGCCGTTTCGCCCTCGTTTATATACTTCTTCTGCGGCGGCTCGTCACCCCGGAACCCCGCCGGCGAGGAGCGCGGCGTCGACGAGCAGCAGGACGGCGAGGCCGCCGCTCGCCAGCAGATAGGGGCGGGCGACGGACGCCAACCGGGCGGACCCGGGGACGCCCCCGACGCCGGCGAGCGCGTCGACCGGGAATCCCTCGGCCATGTAGCGCCCCCAGCCGAGGTCGGGGTCGACCTCGCGGCGCATCCGGAGGACGCCGAGCTCGACGAGCCCGTTCATGACGCCCCACAGCGACAGCATCGCGAGGACGGCCCATCCTCTCGGGGTCGTCACGAGGGCCTCCAGCGGCGTGTACAGCCGCCAGGCCATGTACGCACCGGTGACCGGGAGGATCACGCCGGTCCAGCGCGTGATCATGAGGAGGCGGTGCGCGGCGTCGACGAACGCGGCGCGGCCGAGCGTCCCGTCGGTCGCCCGCGGCAGGGTCGCGTAGACGACGTACAGCGTCGCGCCGGTCCACAGCGCGCCGGAGAGCACGTGGAGGACGAAGGCGGTCGTGAGCAACACGCGATCGGCTGGGACCGAGAGCGGCAAAAAGGCCGTCCCGGACAGGATCGGTTCGGTCGCGGTGGGCGGTCAGTTCTCCTCGACCGGCACCGCCTCCAGCGCCGCCTCGACCGCCCGAACCGCGCTCGCGCCGTCGCGCCGCGGGACGACGCAGACGAGCGCGTCGCCCGCCACGCCCGCGGCCGCGACGTCGACGTCCGCGGCGGCGAGCCGACCGAGTGCGTCCGCCAGCACCGCAGTGTCGACGTCGCCGGTCGCGAGGATCGCCGTGCGGTCGCCGCCGTCGACGACCGCCGCGTCGCCGACGCGGAGGAGGGGGTCGGCGGCGACCGCGCCGGAGTCGCCGCCGCCCGCGGCGGAATCGCTGTCTCCCGCGTCGTCGACCACGCCCACGCCGCTCCGCATGGTGACGCTCGCGGACCGGGACTCGGTCTCGTACGCCGGCAGGTCCTCCCGGAAGCGGCGGAGCGCGGCCGCGATCGCGTCCGGGTCGCCGTCGAGGTCGGCCCGCTCGGCGAGCCACGCCGCCGCGGCGCTGTGGTTCACCAGTCCGGCGCGGAGCGCGTCGCGGACGAACGGGTGCGCTCTGACCGCCTCCCGCGTCTCGGCTGCCAGCGACATGCGCGGGGCTGCGCGGCGGGCGGGCAAGATCGTTTCGGTCGGGCGTTCGCCGGAACGCGCGGATCGCTCGCCGGCGACGGACCGAGTTCCCGCCGCCCCGCAGCCTCCGAAGTCCCTAAGAGCGGCGCGGCCCCAGTGTGGGTATGCAGTCGCTCGTCATCGTCGCGCACGGCTCCCACCTCAATCCCGAGTCGAGCGCGCCGACGTACGACCACGCCGACACGATCCGCGCCACCGGTGCCTTCGACGAGGTCCGCACCGGGTTCTGGAAGGAGGAACCGCACTTCCGAGAGGTGCTCCGCACCGTCGAGGGCGACGAGATATACGTCGTCCCGCTGTTCGTCTCGGAGGGATACTTCACCGAGCAGGTGATCCCCCGCGAGCTCCGGCTCGCCGGCTGGGACGTCTCCGAGTGGGACTCCGACGGCCTCTCCGCCGACCAGGCCACCCTCATCGCCGAGGACATCGATCGGGAGGTCCACTATTGCGGCCCGGTCGGGACCCACCGCGCGATGACCGACGTGATCGTCAGGCGGGCGGAGTCGGTCACGGATGACCCGGATGTCGGCGACGGGTTCGGGCTGGCGGTCGTCGGCCACGGCACCGAGCGCAACGAGAACTCGGCGAAGGCGATCGAGTACCACGCCGACCGGATCGCCGAGCGCGACCGCTTCGACGAGGTGAAGGCGCTGTACATGGACGAGGAGCCGGAGGTCGACGACCTCCCCGAGCACTTCGAGAGCGACGACGTCGTCCTCGTTCCCCTCTTCATCGCCGACGGCTACCACACCCAGGAGGACATCCCGGAGGACGTGGGGCTCTGCGAGGACCACACCGAGGGGTACGACGTGCCCGAGACCGTCGACGGCACCCGGATCTGGTACGCGGGCGCGGTGGGGACGGAGCCGCTCATGGCCGACGTGGTCTTGGAGCGCGCCGCCGACGCCGGTGCCGACCTCGGGACCGCGCTCGACGACGTGCGCGAGACGACCCGCGTCGCCACGGGGGACTGAGCGTGGCCGACCACACCTCCGCGACCGACGAGGGCGAGGCGGGCGGCGACGAGGCGGGCGACGACGGGACCGCGACCCCCGAGATCGACCTCCCGGGCGAGGCGTTCGACGCGGTACTCGACGCGCTCGACGACCTCGACCCGGGCGACCCGCTCCGCTTCGAGGGATTCAGCGTCGCGCGCGACGGCGAGGGGGCGTACGCCCTCGTCGAGAACAGTCCCCCGAAGCCCCTGACCGAGCGCGAGCTCCACGAGGCGCTCGCGGAGCGCGCGCCCGCGGTGACGGACTGGTACACCTTCGAGCGGGTTGTCGGCGAGTTCGGTCCGCGCCGCGCCTTCCTCCGCTGGATCGAGGACGCCGACGGCGAGACCGTCGCGGCCCGCTACGCCGCGCTCGCGGCGGGGATCGAGCGCGCGTGGGGTGAACTGAAGATCACGGCGACGGTCACCGACCGCGGCGAGCGCCGTTACGACGTGCGCCATGCCGACGACGCCGGCGTTCCGGTCGACGAGCTCGACGCGCACGAGGACCCACTCGACGCGCGCGAGCTGGTCACGTACGACGAGAAGGGCCGGTACCGACCGCTCAAGACCGCGCCGTCGCTGGCGGACGGCTGGGTCTTCCCCGACCTCGGCCCGCGCGACCTCTACGAAACGGTGGAGACGATCTACCCCGCGACGGTCGCCAACTGGCACCGCGAGCGCGAGGGCGAGCTTGACGTGACCCACTGGCGCGAGACGATGGAGCGCCAGTCGGGCATCTACGGCGTCGTGAAGACGTGGGACCGCGGCGAGGGGTACGAGCACGTCAACTGGGTCGCGGAGGCGTGCTGCGACGACTCCCAGTGCCTCAAGCGCCGGGAGTGGGAGTACGACGACGAGACCGACCTCGACGTCGACGGCGGCGACGGCGTCTTCCCCTGCCGCGAGCCCTGTTCGGTCGTGGTGTCGGCCGCGCGCAAGTGGACGCGGCTGGAGAGCGAGCAGCCCCGGACGTACGAGTTCGAGCTGACCCCGAGCGAGAAGGAGCAGGTCGAAGACATCATCGACGCGGTCGCCGACGGCCGGACCGACGAGATTCGCGAGGCGGACACGAAGGAGGGCGCGAACCGCTACCGCGCGCGGTTCCTCCGAGCGAAGCTGTTCGACGACGAGGGGAACCTCGGCGGCGTGCCGACCGAGCCGGACGAGGAGTGACCCCCTCCGCGGATCCGACCTGACCGCTCCGGAAACATCGCCGCGCCCCGCAGGCTTTTCTCGCCGCCCCCGGTACGGTGGGGTAATGAACGCCGTCACGCTGGGCCCCGCCGGCACGTACTCGCACCGCGCCGCTCGCTCCGTCGCCGCCGAGGTGTCGTTCCGAGAGTCGGTCACCGCGATCGTCGACGCCGTCGCGAGCGGCGAGTTCGAGCGCGGGGTCGTCCCCATCGAGAACAGCATCGAGGGCTCCGTCACGGAGAGCCTCGACGCGCTCGCCGACTACGACGTGGCGGTCACCCGCGAGGTCGTCACGCCGATCCGGCACGCCCTCCTCGCGCAGGACGACGGGTTCGAAGTCGTCGCGAGCCACTCGCAGGCGCTCGCGCAGTGTCGGAACTGGCTGGAGGCGAACTACCCGGACGCCGGCCTCGAAGCGGTCGCCTCCACGGCCCGCGGGGTCGAGCGCGCCCGCGAGGACGCCCGCGTCGCCGGCATCGGCCACCCGGACAACGCCGGCGACGATCTCGATATCCTCGCCGCGGACATCCAAGACCGAACCTCGAACGCGACCCGGTTCCTCGTCGTCGCGCCCGAGTCCGCGCGCTCCGACGCCGGCGGGAAGACGACGCTGATCGTCTACCCGAACGCGAACTACCCCGGCCTCCTCTTGGAGCTGCTGGAGGCGTTCGCCGACCGCAACCTCAACCTCTCGCGGATCGAGTCGCGCCCGAGCGGCGAGCGCCTCGGCGACTACCTGTTCCACTTCGACGTGGACGCCGGCCTCTACGAGGACCACATGGCGAAGGCGGTCGAGGACGTCGAGGCCATCGCGGACAACGGGTGGGTAAAGGTGCTCGGCTCGTACGACACCGAACACGTATTGGACTGAGGGCTCGACTTCGGGAGATTACGATTCAACGCCGCCGATCAGATATTTAAATTATCAGATCCGACGATGACGACTATTTATAAATGAACGCAGCGGTGCGGTGGCGCGCGCCTCCGAGCGGCCGCCGTCGGCGGCCGTGAGGAGCGCGTGCGAGGGAGTCGGCCGACCGGAGCGAAGCGGAGGGAGGCCGACGAGGCTGGGGAGGTGTGAGGCTGCGGTGCGGTGCTGTGCGGGGCGGGGCTCAAAGGGGCAGCCGCGAGGACGAAGACGCGCGACGTAAGGACCGCAGGAACAAGTGAAACGAGTGACGAGGACCGCAGCGAGCGCATCGAGTCCTCGCGGCTGGGGCTTTGGAGGTGTTCTCCGTGCCACTGCGAACAACAAAACGCCGCGCACGAACACCGGCACTCGTCACCTAACTACCGGCCGCCTCGGAAAAGTTTGTGTACGCGTCCTATTCGAATCGGTACGTCGCGCCGTCTGGACCATCTTCAATCTCAACGCCAACGTCACGAAGCGCGTCGCGGAGCTCGTCGGCGCGCTTGTAGTTGCCGGCCTCGCGCTCGGCCTCGCGCACGTCGAGGACGAGTTCGACCAGCTCGCCGGCCAGATCCACGTCGCCGTCGCTCTCGGATTCGAACTGGAGGCCGAGCACGTCGCCGCCGAACTCCTCGAACGCCTCCACCGCCTCGCGGAGGCCGCGGTAGTCGTAGGCGGAGTCGCTGTTGTCGTCCACGTGCCGATTCACCGCGTCGGTGAGGTCCAGCAGGGCCGCGGTCGCCTCCCGGAGGTTGAGGTCGTCGTTCATCGCGGCCGCGAAATCGTCGCGTGCGGCTTCGACCGCGCCGCGGAGTTCCTCGTCTTCGGCCTTCGCGCGGGCGTCGGTCGAGTCGACCGCCTCGACCGCGCGGTCGTAGGTGCGCGAGAGGCGCTCCCAGCGCTCCTCGGCCTCGGCGATCGTCTCCTCGGTGAGCGCCTGCTCGGAGCGGTAGGCGGCGCCGGCGTAGAAGGTCCGGACCACGTTGACGCCGAGCTCCTCTAAGGCGTCCGGCACGGTCCAGAAGTTGCCGATCGAGGATGACATCTTCTCGCCGTCCATCTCCAGTAAGCCGACGTGGAGCCAGTGGCGCGCGAACGCCTCGCCGGTGGCGGCCTCCGACTGCGCGATCTCGTTTTCGTGGTGCGGGAAGACGAGGTCGCGGCCGCCCATGTGAATATCGAGCGTGTCGCCGAGGTGCGTCGTCGACATCGCCGAGCACTCCACGTGCCAGCCGGGCCGCCCCTCGCTCCAGGGCGACTCCCACGTCTCGCCGTCGGGTGTCTCCGCGCCGTGGTCGTGTTTCGCGTGCTCGCGCGCCGCGGTCTCGCTGACGCCGTCCGCCTTCCAGAGGGCGAAGTCCGACGGGTTGCGCTTCTCCGAGCGCTCGTCCGGCTCGCCCTGCGCTTCGAGCGCGTTGAGGTCTTGGTTCGAGAGCTTCCCGTACTCCTCGAACCGCGTCACGTCGAAGTAGACGGAGCCGTTCGCCTCGTAGGCGTACCCCTTCTCGATCAGGGTCTCGACGAGGTCGAGTATCTCCGGGACGTGCTCGGTAACGCGCGGGTACACCTCGGCGCGCTTGAGGTTCAGCCCGCGCATCGCGTCGAAGGTGGTCGCGGTGAACGTCTCGGCCACGTCGCGCTCGGCGGCCCACTCGTCGCGCTCCCCGACGCGGGCGGTGATCTTCTCGTTGACGTCGGTGACGTTCTCGACGTGGCGCACGTCGTACCCCTCGTGTTCGAGCCACCGGTGGAGGACGTCGGCGTGGAACCACAGCCGGGCGTGGCCGAGGTGGGGGTCGTCCGACACCGTCAGGCCGCAGACGTACAGCGTGACGTCGCCGTCCGCGGTGAACTCGACGCGCTCGTCTTCCAGGGTGTCGGTGACGACGAGACTCATTACGACGTGGTTGCCGAGGTGAGCCTTTTAAACCGTCGGATTGGGCGAGATCACTCCGCCTGGACTCTTGAATCGCACTTCAAAAGCAGTTAGAGAAAGAGAATTGTCCCGATCTGTACTGCTGCGTAGCCGAGTACCATCACAACAATGGCCTTTATCAATAGCCCCGGGATGTTGTTCGGAATGTCGTCCCATTGCTCTGCGATCCCCGGTCCCTCCGGTTCTACTGCCGCCGGTGTCTTTCCACTGCTTTCGAAGATGTCATCGCCGAACATCCGTTCTAACTCGGCGTCCTGTCTGTCCATCATCGCGTCGAACTCGTTGTAGTTGTCGAACCGGTTCTTGATCTGGCTGACGTACGACGCGGAGCAGTCACACGCGTCCGCAATCTCCTGATTCGTCGCATTCGGATTTTCCCACCATGTGAGGAGAATATCTCGCTGTAGATCCGTTTTGGAACTGTTACCCATATGCGGAATACGTAACTTTTCGCTGATAATATTTTCTACGGAACACGAAGACAGAGAATTGTTTTAGCTAGACGGCCGGCCCATTCTTTGCTTTTTGAAATTTCTGAATATAAATGGCAAGGCGGTACGGCGAACACCGCCAAAGCCCAGCCGCTCGTTTATAAATAGCCGATAACGGATCGGCGGCGAACGCCGCCAAAGCCCCAGCCGCGAGGGCGACGTACGCTCGCTGCGCGCTTCACTCGGTCGCTCACTGCGTTCGCTCCCTCGTTCCAGTGCTTGCGTCGCCTACGTCGCCCTCGCGGCTGCCCCTTTGAGTCCCGCCCCGCACAGCAACCGCAGCCTCACGCCTCCCCAACCTCGTCGGCCGGCCTCCGCTTCGCTCCGGCCGGCCGACTCCCTCGCACGCGCTCCTCGCGCCCCGTCGGGCGCTCGGAGGCGCGCGCCACCACGGTTTTATTTATAAATCACCGATGCTGACTCTCACTCCTCTCGCGTCGTCCACTCGACCTCGTACCCTGCCTCGCGCACCGCCGACAGGACGCGGTCGACGTGGGCCGGGCCGTTCGTCTCCACCTCGAACACGAGGTCGGCGTCGCCCACCGGCAGGTCCGGGCGGCTGCGCTCGTGGCGCACCGTCCGGATGTTCGCGCGCTCGCCGCCGATCAGGGTGGCTATCTCGCCCATCGTCCCGGGCGTGTCGTCGATGCGGACGGAGAGCTCGATCAGCTGGTCGCGGTCGACGAGCGCGTGCGTTACCACCTCCTTCAGCGTCGTCACGTCGATGTTGCCCCCGCAGAGGAGGGGGACGACCGTCTCGCCGGCGAGGTCGAGCTCGTCGACCGCGTCGTCATTTAAAAGGGCGGCCGCGGCGGTCGCGCCCGCGCCCTCGACCATCTGCTTCGCGCGCTCCAAGAGCAGCAGGATCGCGCTCGCCACGTCGTCGTCGCTCACGACGACGGTCTCGTCGAGATGCCTCTCCAGAAGCTCGAAGGTGAGTTCGCTCAGCCCCCCGGTCGCGATGCCGTCCGCGATAGTGTCGGGCTCGTCGCGCGTCACCAGCTCCCCGGCCGCGAGGCTCTCCGAGAGCGTCGACGCCCCTTCGGTCTGGACGCCCACCACCCGCGTCTCGGGCGAGCGCGCCTTCACCGCGGTCGCAACGCCCCCCGCGAGCCCCCCGCCGCCCACGGGGACGAGGACCGCGTCGGCGTCGGGCACCTGATCTATCACCTCCAAGCCGAGCGTCCCCTGCCCGGCGACCACGTCCGGGTCGTCGAACGCGTGGACGAACCGCGTCCCGGGCTCGTCGGTCAGCGTCCGGGCGTGTTCCATCGCCTCGGGGAACGCGCTCCCGCGGAGGACGACCTCGGCGCCGTACGCGCGCGTCGCCTCGATCTTCGCCGCGGGCGCCGACTCCGGCATCACGATCGTCGCGTCGATCCCGGCGTCGGCGGCCGCCAGCGCCACCCCCTGCGCGTGGTTGCCCGCGCTCGCGGCCACGACGCGCTCGATCGCGGGCTCGTCGGTCCCCGCACCCGAGCCGGCGACCGCCCGCGAGATCGCGTTGTACGCGCCGCGCGTCTTGAACGAGCCGGTGCGCTGGAGGTGCTCCATCTTGAGGCGCACGTCGGCGCCGCACCGCTCGCTCAGCGACCGGCTCCGCTCGACGGGCGTTCGCTGGACGATGTCGGTGCCGGCGAGCCGCTCGGCGGCGGCCTCGACGTCGTCGATCGTGACGGGGGACATGACCTCGGCCTTCGCCCGGTCGCGTGATAAGAACTCGGATACGGAACCCGGTTCCCGCCTCGCTCTCCGCCCCGCTCAGCGCTTCCCGAGCGCCTCCTCGAAGACGCGCTGGGCGCGCTCGTACCCCTCGTTCCGGTCGACGATCGGGTTCGGGTAGTCGGGCGCCAGCTCCTCGCGCTCCGCCCGCGAGAGGGTCGGCCAGTCGACGACCTTGTCTGCCGGCACGTCCGCGAGCTCCGGGACGTACGCCTTCACGAAGCGCGCGTCCGCGTCGTACTTGCTCATCTGGCTCACCGGATCGAAGATGCGCACGTCGACGGAGTCGGTGCCGGTCGAGGCCGTCCACTGCCACGCGCCGTGGTTCGAGGCGTAGTCGTGGTCGATCAGCTGCTTGGTGAAGTAGCGCGCCCCGCGCCGCCAGTCGATCAGGAGGTGTTTCGTGAGGAAGCTCGCGACTACCTGCCGCGGCCGGTTGTGAATATATCCCTCCGTGTTCAGCTGTCGCATCCCGGCGTCGACGAGCGGGTAGCCGGTCTCGCCGCGCGCCCACGCCTCGAACTCCGCGTCCGACTCTCGCCACGCGATCTCGTTGGGGAACGACTTGTAGTTCGAGACGGCGAGGTCGGGGTTGTAGTACAGCAGGTGGTACATCTGCTCGCGCCACGACAGCTCGTACCGGTACTTATCGACGTTGCGGCGCTCGCCGCCGGTCGCGGCGTCGTACGCGTCGCCTGCGCCCGCCCACAGTTCTCGGATTCCGATCGCGCCCGTCGCGAGGTACGGCGACATCCGCGAGACCGCGCGAGTCGGCGCCTCCACGGCCCGCGCGAGGTCGTCGCGAGTGTCGTTGTACGAGGCGATCCCTCCTTCGAGGAAGCCGTCGAACCGCTCGCGGGCGGCCTCGTACCCCGCGTCCGGGAGGTCGATGTCGGCGTCGGGTTCGGGGACCGTCTTCCCGTCGCGCACGTCGGCGAGGTCGTCGGGCTCCGGCTCGGCGTACGGTCCGCGCTTCGGCACCGCCTCCCAGTCGTCGTGGAACTGGCTGTGGTTCGGGTAGCGCTCCTCTAACCGCCCGGGGTCCACCAGCACGAGGTCGGTCCGCGAGTCCGTCTCGACGCCCGCGCCGGCGAGCGCCTCCTCGACCGCACGCTGTCGATTCCGGCGCGCCGGCCGGTAGTGCTCGTCGTAGTACACCGCCTCGGCGTCGTACTCGTCGGCGAGATCGACGAGGACCTCGTCCGGGTCGCCCGCGCGGACGATCAGGTCGCTCCCGAGTTCGCGGTACCGCTCTTCCAGTCGCTTCACGTGTCGGAGGAAGAAGGCGCGCTGACGCGCGCCGACGGTCGCGAGCAGGTCGGAATCGTAGACGAACGCTGGGACCACTGCTCCCTCTCCCTCCCGAGCCGCGGCCGCGAGGCCGGCGTTGTCCCGCGTCCGCGCGTCGCCTCGGTGCCAGAACAGGCGCATACGATCGCCTGGGGCGCCAGCGGATAGTGTCTGTCGCCGCGTCTCGGACCTCGCTACCTTCCCTCTCCGCCAGTACGTTCAAGACGCTCCGTCCCGAATCCTGACCCGTATGACCCGACGCGATCCCTTCGACGAGATCGAGGACCTGCTCGAACGGATGGGCCGTGAGTTCGAGGAGCTCGGCGGCACGCTGGAGGGGAGCGGTCCCGACGTCCCGCGCTTCCCCGGCGCCCGCGACGTCGACGTCGACGTGATCGAGGACGACGAGGCAGTCACGGTCGTCGCCGATCTCCCCGGGTTCGACGCCGACGACGTCGACGTCGAGTTCCGCGACGACGCGCTCGTAATCACCGGCTCCCGCGAGGAGTCGAGCGAGTTCGACGTCGCGGACGCGGGCGACGACGGCGACGACAACGAGGCCGACGCGGACGCCGCGGCCGACGCCGCCGACGGCGCACACGAGGACGACGAGGTCCGCTACCACCGGCGCGAACGCCGCCTCCGGTCCGTCTCCCGACGGGTCCCGATCCCGGAACCGGTCGAGGCCGACGCGGCGACGGCTTCGTTCGACGCCGGCGTGCTCACCGTCACGCTCCCCAAGCGCTCGCCCGACGACGACCGCGGACACACGATCGACGTCAGCTGAGCCTCGGACGCGGCGTACGGGGTCGACATTTCCCGCCGCGACCGCGAGATAGCACGCGTCACTCGCTGTTTAATACCTCGCGGCGCCTTCCTGTTGGTATGAACACGACGAATCCCTTCGACGAGATCGAGCAGTTCCTCGGCCGCACCCCCTTCGCGGGCGAGCGGGCCTGGGGCCGCGACCTCCGGACCGCCGACGTCGACGTCGCCGAGTACGACGACGAGTTCGTCGTCACCGCCGACCTGCCGGGGTTCGACCGCGACGGAATCGACGTCCGCGTCGACGACGACCGGCTCACGATCGCGGCCGAGCGCGACGCGGAGCGCGAGGACGCCGACCGGCGGTACCTCCGACGCGAGCGGCGCCACGAGTCCGTCACCCGCACTATCGACCTCCCTGCGACCGCCCGCACCGGAGACGCGTCCGCGACGTACCGGAACGGCGTGCTCACCGTGACGGTCCCGCTCGACGCCGTCGACGCCGACGAGGGACACCGGATCGACGTGAACTAATCCCTTCCTCTCTGGCCGGTGCTTTCTCCACGCTCCCCGTGCTAACTACCCGCATGAGCGACGCCGACCACGCGGCCGTCAGGCGCGAGCTGGTGAACGCGCTCCGCGATCGCCTCGACGCGAGCGAGCGGACGCTGTCGGCGATCGGCGCCGTCCCGCGCCACGAGTTCGTCCCGGAACCGCAGCGCGCGTCGGCGTACGCCGACCGACCGCTCCCGATCGGCCACGATCAGACCGTCAGCGCGCCGCACATGGTCGCGATGATGACCGACCTGCTCGAAATCGAGCGCGGCGACCGCGTGTTCGAGGTGGGAACCGGCTGCGGCTACCACGCCGCCGTCGTCGCCGAGGTCGTCGGTCCGGGGAACGTGTTCTCGGCCGAGCGCGTCCCGGAACTGGCCGCCGACGCCCGCGAACGACTCGATCGCCTCGGCTACGACGTGACAGTCGCGGCCGGGGACGGCCGCGAGGCGTTCGCCGACGAGGCGCCGTTCGACGCGGCGTACCTCACCTGCGCAGCGCCCGAGTCGGTCCCGGACGCGATCGTCGACCGCGTCCGGACGGGCGGTCGCGTCGTCGCTCCCGTCCGCGAGGACGGCCGCCAACGCCTCGTCCGGCTCACCGTCCGCGAGGACGGTATCGACCGGGAGGACCACGGCGGCGTGCGGTTCGTCCCGATGCGGTAACCGAGTTCGCTGCCCGGGTGTCCGTCCCCGGCCCGCCGAACGCACAGTTTTAGAGGACCGAGCCCCGAGACCGGTCATGGACGACGCGTCGCTCAGGGCGGACATGATCGAGGGGCTCGAACACCAGATCGGCGAGCCCATCGAGCCGCCCGTGTTGACCGCCCTCCAGCGCGTCCCGCGCGACCACTTCGTCGACGACTCGCCCCGCGACGGCATCGACGGCGACGACCCACACTCGCTTTCCCTCCCGACGCTGGTCCGGCTGGTCACCGCGCTCGACGCCGAGGAGGGCGACTCGGTCCTCGTCGTCGGCGCGGGGGTCGGCTACTCGGTCGCGATGCTCGCAGAGATCGCCGGCGCGCGCCGCGTCCACGCGGTCGACATCGACCGCGCCGCCGTCCACGCCGCGCGGTCGAACCTCGACGCGGCCGGCTACGGGGCGGTCCTCGTCGACCGCGCGGACGGCGCCGACGGGCTCCCCGCGTACGCACCCTACGACCGGATCCTCCTCGAAACCGCCGTCGTCGAGCCGCCGCGCTCCCTCCGAGAACAGCTAGCGTCCGGCGGCCGGATCGTCTATCCGCGCGGCGCGGGCGTTCAGACGGTCGCGGCGATCGAGCCGTCCCCCGCCGACTCCGCTCCGGACGAAGACCCGGCGCCGGCGGGGTTCGAGACGGTCGAGACGCACGGGCCGGCGCGGCTCCAGCCGATGCTCGTCGACGGCGAGCAGCCCGGGGCGGAACGGAACCGGACCCGTCGGGAGGACGCCGAACGCGCCGAACGCGGGCGTCAGCGTCAGCACGGCTGGGAGCAGGACTGGATCGACTGGGACAAGCGGCTCTGAAAATCTCTCGCCCGCGTCGCCCGCTGCGTCACTCCTCGACGACGAGCACCTCGGTGTTCCCCCGCTCGTCGACGAAGTCGCCCTCCGCCGGCGGTTTGATGTCGATCGTGAGCGTCCCGTCGGCCTGATTCGGTCCGAGCTCGGGGTCGACGTCGACCGTGGCGACCCCTTCGCCGTTCGTCTTCGCGGTGACGACGCCGTCGATCTGTGCGGAGCCGCCGCGGACGATGACCGTCGCGTCCGCGACGCGGGAGCCGTCGGGATCGACGACCGCGACGTCGATCGACTGGTCGCCGGGCGTGGTCACCTCCGGCTGCGGCTGCGCGTCGAGCTCGGTCGCGGCTAAGCCGTCGATGTCGCCGATCATCCCCATCATCACGCTGAGGCTGGCGACGCCGACGACGAGCGCGATGACGAGCCGGACCGGGAGCCCCTCGATCGCGCGGGTGTCGGTGCTGAACGTCCGGCGGTTGGCGGTGCGCGAGTCGTGTGTTCGATCGGACATACGGCCCGCTGGCCGCGGCATTGCTTATAAAGAGTCGGACGGACCGGCCGGCGCCGAACCGGGCGCCCGCGAGACGCGTTCGACGTTGAGGAGTTCGGGCGGCCCGACCGTTTTTATCCGATACCGAGGCCACCCGGCCGCGTGTACGTACTCGGCCGCGACGAGACGGGCTCCGACAGCGACGGAGAGACCAGCCGCGACGGCGTGAGCGACCGCGACGACGTAAGTAACGCCCACCGTCCCCCGCACACCGCACGGATCGGATCCTTCCTCGCTCGCGACGGGAGCGCCGGCGCGGCGGTCGGCGTCGACCTCGACCGGCCGCACGCGGGGGTCGTGTTCGGGAAACGCGGGACCGGGAAGTCGTACACGCTCGGTGTCCTCGCGGAGGAAATCGCCGACGCCGACGGCGTCGTTCCGGTCGTCGTCGACCCGATGGGCGTCTTCGGCGGCCTCGAAGCGGCCGGCGGCCGCGTCGTCGACCCCGCGGTCCGCCCCGCTTCGATACCGCCCTCGACGTGGCCGGACCTGCTCGGGCTCGACCCGGCGAGCGGGCCGGGAAGTCTCGTCTGGCGCGTCGTCGCGGACGCGGTCGACGGCGGCTCCTCGCCCTCGCTCGCGACGCTCCGCGAGGCGGTCGCCGGCGCCGACGCACCGGCGGAGACGCGGCGCGCAGCGGCGAACCACCTCCGGCTGGCGGCCTCGTGGGGCGTCTTCGACGCCGACACGCCGCCGGTCGCGTCCCTCGCGGCCGACGGCGACCCAGTCGTCCTCGACCTCGCCGGGGTTCCGGACGCCGCCGCGTCGGCCGTCGTCCGCGCGGTCGCTCGTGGCCTCTACGACGCGCGAATCGCCGAGGATCTCACGCGGCTCCCGTGGCTGCTCGTCGACGAGGCGCACGCCTTCTTCGACGGGGTCGCCGAGCCGGCGCTCCGGACGATCCTCACTCGGGGGCGCGCGCCCGGCGTCTCGCTGGTCTGTGCGACGCAGCGCCCGGCCGCGCTGCCGAGCGTCGCCGTCTCCCAGTCCGACCTCCTCGTCTCGCACCGGCTGACGGCCGCGCGCGACGTCGACCGCTTGGCCGAAGCGGAGGCGACGTACCTCGCTGGCGACCTCGCCTCGCGGCTCCCCGAGGGCGTCGGCGAGGCGCTCGTGGTCGACGACGCCACCGAGACGGCCCACACGGTCCGGATCAGAGAGCGGCGGACGCCGCACGAAGGGGAGAGTCCGCGCGCTCGCCGGCTGTCGGACGCGGAGCGACAGTAACGCGGTCCAGAACGCACAAGCCGTCCCGGCCTCACTCACGCGCATGGAACGGACGCCGTACGGGTTCCTGCTCGTCGCGCTCGGCGGGTTCCTCGGTGCGGTCGCCAGACACGCGGTCGACGTCGGGGTCGGTCGGGCCCTCGCCGCGGGCGCCGCCGAAACCGGTCTCGGGGGCCTCGGCGGCGCTCCGACCGGCGCGGGGACGCTCGTCGCGAACGTCGCCGGGTCGTTCGCGCTCGGGCTCCTGTTGACCCGCGCGTCGAGCGACCAGACCCGGCTGTTCGTCGGCACCGGCGCGCTCTCGTCGTTCACGACGTACAGCACGTTCGTCGCCGACGCGGTCGCGCTCGGGTCGCTGGCCGGCGCCTGGTACGTCGCCGCCAGCTACGCGACCGGGTTCGCCGCGGCCGCGCTCGGCCTCGCGCTCGGAGGGCGGGACCGCCGATGACGGTCCAGCCGCTCCTCGCGACGGCCCTCGTCGGCGTCGGCGGCGCGCTCGGTGCCGTCTTTCGGCACGTAGTTGGGCTCCACGTCGAGGGACGACGGTCGGTCCTCGTCGTCAACGCGCTCGGAAGCTTCGCCCTCGGCGCCGTCTCCGCCGCGCCGATCGGGTCGACGGCTACGCTGCTCCTCGGTGTCGGCTTCTGCGGCGCGTTCACGACGTTCTCCTCGTTCGCCGTCGGGACCGTTCGGGCGGCGAGCGAGACGGGCGCGCGCGCCGCCGCGGGGATCGCGGCGTCGAACCTCGCGGCCGCGCTGGCGGCGTTTCTCCTCGGAACGCTCCTCACCGGACGGCTCCTCTGACGGGCGCCGACGCTCGGCGTCTGCCCGACAAGCGATAGGTACAGCATCCTCCGGCCCGTATCCACGTCCGTGACCGACACCGACCGCTCCGTCGACGCCGAGTCGGGGGACCCGGCCGATTCGGGGCCGCTCTCCGACGATCCGGATCCCGGAGACGTCGACCCCGACGACGTCTCCGAGTTCGGCGACCTCTCGATCCCCCAGCGCGCGTTCGTCGCCGCCGCGCAGAACCCCTCTCGCGGACTGCTGGTCGTCGGCCTGTTCGCGTTCGCGCTCGCCTTCTACGCCGCGTTCTGGCTGTCGTTCCCCCGCGCCGCCGGCCTCCTCTCGGCGGTCGCGCTGATCGTCGCCGCCGTCGCCGCGCTCGTCTACCGGCTCCTCGACCGCGTCTCCGGATGACGACCGACGTTCTCGCCGACGGCGCTCACGGTCGCGGCTCGTAGAACTCCCGGAGCGGCCGGCCGAACGCGGGCGCGAGCGTGGCGACCGCCTCCCCGACCAACACATCGCGGTCGTCGAACGCCGGCTCCACCTGCGCCCCGAGCGCGACGTCGCTCGCGGCGTCGCTCTCCAAGTACTCCCGGACGGTTGCGAACTCCCGCTCCCGCTCGACGACGTACCGGTCTCCGTCGATGAAGGGTCCGTACGTGTCCGGGTCGACGTCGTCAACGTACGACTCGTAGAAGCTCGCGGCGTGCTTCCGGACCGCGACCGGCGGCCCCTCGTGGCGCTCCACGGTCGGGCGCTCGGTCACCTCTAATTCGGCGTACAGCGCGGCCCGCGTCGGCTCGTCGGCTCCGTCGCGCTCGGCCGTCTCCTCGGCGTCGCTCGTCTCGGGGGTGCCCGCCGCACCCGCCGCTCCCGCCGCGTCCGTCATCGCTCGCGCCCGGAGAACGTCGAAGCCGCGCTCGTTGAGACCCCCGACGATCCCGTCCAGCGAGCGCCGGAGCTGCGGCCACAGCTGGTCGTCGACCACGTCGGGCGCGTCGAAGACGACCGCGACCGGGGTCGTCCCCCGCCGGTCGAGGTGGGCGCGGACCTCTCTGGAGTCGAGCGGTTCGGGGTCGTCGGGCTCGAAGAGCGCCTCGCTCGGCGCCGCGAGCAGCTCCCGCGCGTAGTGCTGGAACCGCGCGAGGTTCGCCGCCGACAGCACCGCCGCGACGTTCCGCGTCGGGTCGGTGGGGTCGACGACGACGAGCGGGTCCTCGAACGTGCGCTCGGCGTGCCCCTCGGGGTCGAACTCCACCGGCGGGTGCCAGCTCCGCGCCGACTCGACCAGCGGGACGAACCCGCCGAGCTCCAACACGAGTAGCTCCGTGAGGTATCCCGAGAACCCCTCGGTGCGGAGGTCGCTCCCGTACGCGCCGATCCCCTTCAGGAACGCCTTCGCCAGCACCACGTCCGCGGCGAGGTCGTCGTCGAGCCGCGCGGAGAGGTACGCGTCGTGGAACGGCGTGCGGTCGACGGCGGAGACCAGCTCGGCGGCCCTCTCAACGTCATGACAGGGGACGAGGTCGACGTCGAACCCCTCGTAGCTCCCCTTCACGTACGGGTGTTCGGCGAACTCCTCGTGGCCGTCGGGGAGGACCGCGTGGCCGACGTCGAGGCCGTACTCCTCTAACTCGGCACGGTCGAGGTCCACGTCGAACCGGACGAACAGGTCGATGTCGCGGTCGCCGGCGACCCACGTGCCGCGCGCGGTCGACCCGACCTGGACCACGTCGGCCTCGACCGGGAGGTCGGCGATCGCCTCGCGGGCCCGATCGGTCAGCTCCGCGGCCGTCGCGCGCAGCCGCTCGCGCTCCTCGGGCTCCGGGAGGACCCGCTCGCGGACCCGCGACAGCACCGCCTCCAACTCGTCCATACCGAACGGTCTCGCGGTCCGGCCGAAAACGTGTCGGTCGGATCGGCGGCGCGAGCGTGGCCTCCGCGGCATCGTTTCGAACCCCTCGTGTCCTCCGGATCCCACTCCGTCGGGCGGAAACGAAAGCCATATCAAAACGACGCGAGTACCCGAAAGTGAGCCGAAGTAGCTCAGTTGGTAGAGCGCCTCGCTGTTACGACGTTCGGCGGAACTTCCCCCGGCCGTCACAGTCACGAGGCGGTCCCAGGTTCGAGTCCTGGCTTCGGCGTCTCTTCGTTCGGTCGCTCGTTTTGTACGATAACGGCACAGACGTCGTGTGTCACGTTTTGAGCAGTACGACCGCCTCGAAGAACCACAGAAGCGCGGGCAGGCCACGGAAGCGATCGTCACAGCGGAGCTGATCGCTCGCGATGTCTCGGTACTCACGCCGGCGTACGACAACGAGCCGTACGACCTCGTCATCAGGCTCGATGACGAATTCTACCGGCTACAGGTCAAGACGGCCTACGACAGCCAAAACGACGGTGCGGTGGAGTTCCGGACTCGGAGCGTTCGGACAAAAAGCACGGGATACGAGCGGGAGGGATACAGCGGAAAAATCGATTACTTCGCCGTTTTGAACGTCCGAACGGAGGAGGTATATCTCGTCTCCATCGACGACGCGGGGTCGGCGGCGACCACGATCCGATACGAGCCCGCCGCGAACAACAACCGAGCGAACGTTAACTGGCACGCGGAGTATCAACTCAATACGGTTCTTGGCCGACTCCGGTCGGGGTAATGCGGTAATCTAAAGAACGTCGCTCATGTACCTTCGATCGATCGGGCCTTTAGCTTAGTCTGGTTTAAAGCCTTCCGCTCATAACGGAAAGATCGCCGGTTCGAATCCGGCAAGGCCCACTCTCTGCCTTCGTTTTACACGACTCGCAAACGCGGCACGCCGCCGGCTACTCCAACAACGCCACCAGCTCGTTCACGTCGTCGATCACCGCGTCGGCCCCGGCGTTTGCGAACTTCTCGCGGCCTTCCTCGCCGGTCAGCCCGCCCGTCAGCACGCCGATACCGTAGTAGACGCGCGTCTCGTCCGCCTCGTCTGCGTTGCGCGCGGTGCGCACGTCGTCGAGGGTGTCGCCAGCGAACGCGACGCGCTCGGCGTCGAACCGCTCGGCGAGCTCGACGAGCGCCCGCGGGTGGGGCTTCCCCTCCTCCCAGTCGTCCATCGTGAAGCGTCGGTCCTTGGGCACGTCGAGGCCGACACGCTCCAAGGCGATGTCGGCCTCCGCGGCCGGGCGGCCGGTGAGGACGCCCACGTCGAACCGCGCGGTGAGGTCGGCGATCGTCTCGGGGTCGACGAGCGTCGGCTCGTCGTGGATGTACCCGTCCGCCTCGATCGGCGGCTCGCCGCCCTCTAACTCGCGGTACAGCTCCGCGCCGAGGTACAGCGCCTGGAACGTCTCGCGGAGCGCGTCCCGGTCCCACTGGTCGCGGACGCGGGCCTGCGCGACCCGCGGGAGGTCGCCGACGACCTCCTTAGCCGCGTCGAGGCCGCCGCCGAGTTCGCTGACGCGGTCGGTGAACTCGTCGACGTCCATCCGGAGCCCCTCGCGCCGGGCCAACACGAACAGCGCGGCCGCGTCCGTCAGCTCCCAGTCGTTGTTGAACCCGCCGGCGTCCTTGAACGCCTGTACCGCGTCCCGGTCGATCGGCTTGCCGCAGACCCGGTCGACCGATTCGAGGATCGCCCGACGGTAGGAGTCCGCCACGTCGACCAACACCCCGTCGATGTCGAGGACGGCTGCGTCGACCTGCATACCGCAACCCCGTCTGGGGGCGGAATGAACGTTCGGGTTCGCGGCCGGCGTCGCCGGTTCGCTTCGTCATCGCGCCACGTACACGATGGTCCCCGACTCCTCCGACCGACGCCGGACGTCGACGACCGGCTCCTCGAAGCCGAGCGTGGTGAACAGACAGTCGGCGTCGAGTCGCTCCGCGAGCGCGACGGTCGGTCGCTGGAGTTCGGCGGGGAGGTTCCGCGCGTACACGGCGTTGAACCCGTTCTCGGACGCGTCGAGACCGAGCCCGTCCCGTATCGACCGGTCGTCCCCGCCGCTCGCCAGTGCCGTCACGTCCGCCGTGACGACGCGGAGCGATCCCGCGCTCGACGGTCGGGGCTCCATCGACGCCTCCCGCGCCGCCTCGCTCACCTTGACATCGATCGCGACAACCTCGCGACCGCGCTCGGCGAGGGCGCGAGCGACCTCCGGACGCCGCCCGACGCCGACCTCGATCAGCCGTTCGTGTCGGTCGAGCGCGGCGACGAGCGCGCGTTCCGACTGCGGTGGTTGGCCCACGGCGCGGCCTTTATGACCGCGGCGGTCAAAAGCGGTTCCATGCTCGTGGACATCGTCCCGGTCGGGGAGGTCACCCCCCGAGTGAAACGGGAGGCCTCCGGTGCGCTGCGTTCCGTATACGACTGCGACGTGACGGTCCACGACGATCAGGCGATCCCCGACTCCGCGTTCGACGCCGACCGCGGCCAGTACCGCGCGGAGGACCTCATCGAGACGGTCACGCGGGTCGGCGGCGGCGAGAAGAACATCGGGATCACGCCCGAGGACCTCTACTACCGCCGCCGGAACTACGTGTTCGGCCTCGCGTACCTCAACGGCAGCGGCTCCGTCATCTCGACCCACCGTCTCCGCACCTCCTCCGACGGCGGCGTCTCCACCAAGCCCGCGGTCGACGTGTTCGGCGACCGCGTCCGCAAGGAGGTCGTCCACGAGATCGGGCACACGCTCGGCTTGGAACACTGCGACAACAGCAAGTGCGTCATGTCGTTTTCCCCGACCGTCCGCGAGGTCGACGTGAAAGAGGAGAACCTCTGTGGCACCTGTTCGCGGATCGTTCGCTGACGGGCCGCCCTCTCTCGGGTCAGGTTCTCGCCTCCCGCCGGTAGACGTAAAGTCCGCCCCGCACAAGGGACACGTATGGCCGCAAAGCCGGAATACCGCGACCGGCCGGACGTCGAGGTCGCGCTGCTCGACGCGCTCGTCGACCGCGGCGACGAGGGGATGACCGTCCTCGAACTTCGGGCAGCCGTCGACGCCGACATCGACGCCGTCGAGGAGGCCCTCTCGGCGCTGAAGGAGGACTCGCTCATCACCGTGGAGTCCGAGGAGCGCGTCCGGGTGTACGCCCACGACCGGGTCGTCCCGGACCCGGACGCCCCGGACGACGACCCCTCGGAGAGCCTCGTCGACGCGATCCGCGACCGCCTCGGGCTGTAGCCGCCGGAGACGGCGGCCTTTTGGCCCTCGATCGCGTCCCTCCGACCATGACGCTCGTCTCCGGCACCCACGACGCGCACGGCGCCGTGTACCGCGACCGCGGCGGCCGCGAAGTGGTCGACCACTACGGGAAGCCCGTCCGCGTCGGCAAGGCGGTCCGTAACATCGCCGGCGTGATCGAGATGGGGTACGGCGTCCTCGCCATCAGAGGGGCCGACCGCGTCGAGTTCGTCGACAACGCCGTCTCCAACCGCGTCCCGACCGAGGACGGCGAGGGGACGTACGCCCTCCTGCTCGACCCGCAGGGCGGGATCGAGACGGACATGTACGTGTACAACGCCGACGAGCGACTGCTCGTCTTCCTCCCGCCGGAGCGGGTCGCGTCGGTTGCCGCCGACTGGGCGGAGAACGTGTTCATTCAGGACGTCGAGATCGATGACGTCTCCGACGAGTTCGGCGTGTTCGGCGTCCACGGCCCCAAGTCCACCGAGAAGGTCGCCTCCGTCCTCGGCGGGCCGGGCGCGCCCGAGGAGCCGCTCTCGTTCGTCCGCGGGTCGATGGTCGACGCCGGCGTCACCGTGATCGCGACGGACGCGCCGCTGGGCGAGGAGGGGTACGAGATCGTCTGCGCCGCCGCCGACGCGGGCGACGTGTTCGACACCCTGATCAACCGCGGGCTCAACGCCGCGCCGTTCGGCTACCGGACGTGGGACGCGCTCGCGACCGAGGCCGGGACGCCCCTCTTCGAGTACGAGCTGGCGGGGACGGTTCCGAACGTCCTCGGCCTCCGGAACGCCTTAGACTTCGAGAAGGGGTGTTACGTGGGACAGGAGGTCGTCTCGCGCGTGGAGAACCAGGGGCGACCCAGCCGCCGGCTCGTCGGCCTCGAACTCGACGGCGTCGCCGAGGCGGTCGCCGACCTCGACGCGAACGCGGACCCACAGGGGATCGACGACGCGCTCCCCGCGACCGGCGCGGCCGTCTTCGACGGCGACGAGGCGATCGGCGAGGTCACTCGCGCTGCGGTCGGCCCCGCGACCGACATCCCGATCGCCCTCGCGCTCGTCGCGTTCGACGCCGACCGCGGCGGGGTCACCGTCCGCGTCGACGGCGAGGAGGTGCCGGCGACCGCCGTCGACCTCCCGTTCGTCGACGGGAGCGCGGCGTCCGAGCGGCTGCCGACGTACCCCGAGCTGCGCGCCTGAGACGGACGAGGAAGGCCGGGCGAGGAAGGCCGGGCGAGCTCCCGAAGCCACTCACACGACGAAGTCGACCGCCGAGTAGACGACGAACCCAAGCGTGAACGCGCCGACGAGCGACCCGACCCACGCGAGCACCGTGTACCCCATCTTCTTCCGGCTGACGCCCGCGTCGCCCGCGGCGTAGCCCGCGCCGACGATCGCGGAGACGATGATCTCGTTGAACGAGACGGGGATCCCGAAGGCGACGGCGGTCTGCGCGATCGCGAACGACGGAATGAGCGCGGAGATCGACCGCCGCGGGCCCATCGAGGCATAGTCCTGCGAGATCGCCTTGATCATCCGCGGCGCGCCCGTCCACGACCCGGCCAGTAGCCCGACGCCGCCGCCGACGAGCAGCGCCCACAGCGGGACGCCGACCTCGCTGAAGATGGGGACGAGCGGGCCGATGGCGAGCCCCACCTGCGAGCCGCCCGCCGAGAACGCGACGAGCCCGCCCATCGCGAGCAGGAACCGGCGCTGGGCGCCCGCGCGATCGCGGCCGAGGTCGGCGTACACGGCGACCGCGACCACGGCGGCGATCGCGAGGCTCACCGCGGGCGGGCCCGCGCCGCCGAGTCCGAGCCCCGAGCCGAGGACGCTCGCGACCGAGGCCTGCTCGCCGGCCGGCCCGAGCAGCGCGAACCCGACGTTCGCGAGGATCCCGCCGACGACGCCGGCGAGCGCGGCCGTGAGCGGCCGTTCCGGGAGCGACTCGCCGATGAGCATTCGGGCGACGCCGTAGGCGACGCCGCCGCCGACGAACGGGGTGAGCACCCACAGCGTCGCGATCTCGGCGTACTTCGGCCACGCCGGGGCGCCGCCCAGCGCGAGGCCGACGCCGACGACCGCGCCGGTGACGGTGAACGCGGTCGCGATCGGATACCCAGCGAACACGCCGATCGCGACCAGCGCGGCGGCCGTGACGAGCGCGACGATGGCCGCCGCGGCCGTGAGCGTCACGCCGCCGATCAGCTCGGTGCCGACCGCCTCCGTCACGTTTGCGCCCTGGAGGATCGCGCCGAGCAGCCCGAGGACGCCGACTATCAGGCCGGCGCGCATGACGGAGATGGCGTTCGCGCCGACCGCGGGCGCGAACGGGGTCGAGCCGGAGGAGCCGGCGCCGATCGACCACGCCATAAAGAGGCTGGCCGCGGCCGCGACGAGCAGCGTCGCGGCGGTGACGACGACCATCAGTTCCGCCCGTCGTTGTACCCCTCGTTCAGCCCGGCCACCGTGCGCCGGACGAGGAGGAACCCGAAGAAGAACAGCCCGAGAAGACCCACCAATAAGAGCACGAACAGCGGTTGGACCGGGAGCATACGCTCGAATCCGTCGGCACGCGGTTATAAGTTTCGAGCGCGCCGGGTCGCTCCCTCGGAAACGCCTCCGCCAGCGGGCGCTCGGACCGGTGACTAAAACGCGCCTTTGTCTCTCAGCCACGTATATGTCGGTACCCGGACTACGTGTAACCGCGACCCCCGCTTCGGCCCTCACACGCCCCAACACGCCGGTCGACCCGCCGGCCGGTCGGACTCGCGGCCGCTCCCTCCCCTGCCCGGAACCCCTCCCTGGCCGCTCCGTCCGACCGCCGGCGTCCGCGCCCGCGCCCGCACCGATTCGGGTCCGCCACCGTGCACACGACCGTCGGCCGGTCCGGCCGTCCGCGGGGCGTCGCGATCGGTCCCCGCCGACGCAGCGGCGACGCGCTTCGCTCGCTTCTCGCGCTTCCGTCTCCGCTTCCGCTCCGAGCCGATCCCCGCACCGTTACTGCGCGCCGCTCTCGCCATCGATACGGAACGTCTCGAAGGACTCGCCGTCCGGCGTCACCAGCTCCCCGTCCAGCGCGGGCTCGCTTCCGCTCTCACCCTCGGTCGGAGTCAGCTCCGCGTGGGCCGGGCGGTTGCCGCGCGGCTGCGCGTGGCTGCCCGGATTCAGTATCGGGAGCCCGCCCGAGTCGTCGAACCGCGGCCGGTGGCTGTGGCCGCAGATCACGGCGTCCGCGTCGCGGCCCCGACCGAGCATGACGAGCCCCGTGTCGCCGCTCCGGTGACGGTGCGTGACCGCGAACCGCACCCCAGCGTACTCGACGGTCCGCACCTCAGGAACCCGGTCGCGGATCGACGCGTCGTCGTTGTTGCCGTAGACGGCCCGGAGGCTCGCGGCGGCCGACTGAAACGCGTCCAAGACCGGCTCGCGGTAGAAGTCGCCCGCGTGGATCACCAGCTCCGCCTCGCGGATCGCCTCCGCGGTCCGTCCCTGAAGCTTCGACTCCTCGCGTGCGTGCGTGTCGGAGACGACGACGAGCATACCGACCGTCGGCGCCGCCCCGATTTAAAAAGCGCGCCTGCCGGAATGGCGCGTGCCGATGAGCGCCCGAAGGGCGCGAATCGCACGCGCGAGGGAGTCGGCCGACCGGAGCGAAGCGGAGGGAGGCCGACGAGGCTGGGGAGGCGTGAGGTGCTGTGCGGAGCAGGGCGGGACTCAAAGGGGCAGCCGCGAGGACGAAGACGGGCGACGCAAGGACCGCAGGAGCGAACGTAGTGAGCGACGAGGACCGCAGCGAGCCCATCGAGTCCTCGCGGCTGGGGCTTTGGAGATGTTCGTCGTCGATCTGCTCTCAGCTATTTATAAGCGAGCGGCTGGGGCTTTGGCGGTATTCGTCGTCGATCTGCCCTCAGTTATTTATAAACGAGCGGCTGGGGCTTTGGAGATGTTCGTCGTCGATCTGCTCTCAGTTATTTATAAACGAGCGGCTGGGGCTTTGGCGGTGTTCACCGGCGATCCGCGATCAGCTATTTATAAACGAGTGGCTCGGGCTTTGGAGATGTTCGCCGTCGATCTGCTCTCAGCTATTTATAAGCGAGCGGCTGGGGCTTTGGCGGTGTTCACCGGCGATCCGCGATCAGCTATTTATAAACGAGTGGCTCGGGCTTTGGAGATGTTCGCCGTCGATCTGCTCTCAGCTATTTATAAGCGAGCGGCTGGGGCTTTGGCGGTGTTCGTCATCCGTCCGCGGCCGACTGTTTATAAATGAACGAGCGGAGATCCGGCCCCAGTCTATCGCTATTCGTCCAATGAAAGCGCCGCGAGCAGCGACTCCAGCTGGACCTGCTCGTTGGCCCCCTCGGCGATCCGGTAGTCGGCCTCGCCGATGCGCTCCATGAGCCGCACCGCCTCGCGCTCGCTTAGGTCGAACTCCCAGACTGAGCGGTGGAGCTGGTCGATCACGTCGCCGCCGGCCATCCCCGTCTCCGTGAGCAGCGTGTCGAGCGTCGAGCGGGCCCGCGCGAAGTCGCCGTTCAGCGCGTCGGTCACCATCGACTCGATCTCCTCCGGCCGCGCGGTCGCCGTGATCGCGTACACGGCCTCCTCGTCGACGACGTCGCCGGTCGTCGCCGCCGCCTGAAGGGAGTTGATCGCGCGGCGCATGTCGCCGTCGGCCGCGTAGACGAGGGCGTCGACGCCCGCGTCGGTCACCTCGATCCCCTCCGCGGCCGCGATCTCGCGGACCATCCCCCCGACCGCCTCGTCCGAGAGCGGCGAGAAGCGGAAGACGGCGCACCGCGACTGGATCGGGTCGATGATCTTCGACGAGTAGTTACATGAGAGGATGAAGCGGGTGTTGTCGGAGAACTGCTCCATCGTCCGGCGGAGCGCTGACTGGGCGTCGTCGGTATTGTGCGTCAACACCCCGTTCGCGAGCATGAAGTTGGGGGTGTCCTCCATGGTGATGTTGTACGCCTTGCCGCGATGGCTGTACTCGATGCTGTCGATCGCCACCGTCTGAACGCTCTGGACTCCGCCGTCGGCGACGACCGCCGGTTCGAACTCTTCTTTCTCGTAATGTTCGTGGTGA
This sequence comes from Halorubrum sp. T3, assembly GCF_000296615.1. Taxonomy (NCBI): domain Archaea; kingdom Methanobacteriati; phylum Methanobacteriota; class Halobacteria; order Halobacteriales; family Haloferacaceae; genus Halorubrum; species Halorubrum sp. T3. Next base: position 175,259 of record NZ_JH815329.1, read on the forward strand.
GGCATGGCGCCGTCGCCGACGACGACGTACGTGTACTCGTCGCCGTACGTTTCGAGGAATTCCTCGACTTTCTCGGTCTGTCCCCACAGCTCGGCAACTCCCTTAACCTCGATCACCGTGTCTCCGAGCAGGAAATCGGGATGGTACACGGAGTCGGACAGTTCGAACGCCGGTTCGTACTCGTACTCGATACCTGCCTCCTGTAGTGCCTTCGCGACATCGTACTCCCAGTCGGATCGAACCAAGTGTCCGAGTTCGTCGCTGTGTCTGATGTTGCCGCCGGTCGGTTCATGGCCTTTCAGCGCTTCTGACACTTTCTGTGCGACTTCCGGATCGCGCATCGGATTATTGTCGCCGCTGATGTCACAAACGGGATAGTCACAGTTTTCGACGCTCTTGTCGATTACCGCCTGTCTCTCCTCGTCGTCCAAGCTTTCCCACCACTCGACCGTGGCCGCACCGATGTCTGCTTTCACCCGGTCGGGATCCGCGTCGACGACCCACTCCTCCCACGACGTTCCCGACCGCATCTCGCTGATCGTCTCACGAAATTGCTCAACTGTCTCTTCGTCCATCTCCATGACGTGGACTCCGTGGAAATCTCCGCCGTAGTTCGGGTTGTTACTTCCGGCAAAGCGACCGTCTGAGAGCTTTTCGACGATCTTTTCTCGACGCTCGTCGGACCATTCGGTCCCGTACATCGGGTTCCCGCTCCCGCGCATCTCTCGGCTGTGGCCCTCGTTTTTACACTCCATGGAACAGAACCGTCCTGCTGTCCACGACTCACAGATCTCGCACTTCGATACCCCGATCTCGTCTTTGAAGTCCGCGATTTCGTCACTCGGTGACAGCTCCCTGAGCTCTTTTTCCACGAGTCTTCCGTCTTCGCCGACCGCGAAGAACGGGTGAGTTGGACTCGCGACCGTGGTTCGACCGTCCGCTAACTCAATTTCGAGGAAGTCCGCAGTACCGGAGTCGACGAGCTTCCCCTTGTCGGATTGTATCTCGTTGGTCTCGAAATCGACAGACGGGATCGGTTCGCCCTCCGTACTCACTTCCTCGATCGGTTTTACCTCGGGCTTCGACGGATACCCCGTAACGACCTCGGTTCCCGGTGGTACGCATAACGAGTCGGCCTCGTCAAGAAACACGATCCGGAAGTCGCCGCCGAACGATGACCGCGCGAACCCCTTGATCCGGTCGCGGACGACGTCGATCCCGCGCTGGTCGGAGGCGTTCAGTTCTAGGAAGTTGCCGCGCCAGTTGTCCTCGCCGTAGATCTCGCGGGCGATCGCGGTGGCCGCGGTTGTTTTCCCCACGCCCGCAGGCCCTGAAAATAAAAGGTGGGGCACGTCGTCCTGCGCGATGTAGCTCTGGAGGCGCTCGATGATCTCCTCTTGGCCGTGGATGTCGTCGAGCGTCTGCGGCCGGTACTTCTCGATCCAGATCTCCCGGCCGGTCGCGGTCGCAGCCGGCTGCTCGTCGGCCTCGCTCATTGCCGGATCCGAGGGTCGGCGGGGTGATAAACGAACCGAGACTGACCCGCCCCCTTCGGTGTCACTCGCTCCGCGAGAGCCGCTGGAGTTCGTAGGCGAACACCCAGACGCCCATCAACACGCCGAGGGGGACGACCACCTCGGCGATCTCCCGCGACACCGGCAGCTCCGCGACGTCGACGAGCAGGTGCGTCGTCGTCGCGGCCATCTGCGCGAACAGCTCGTACTCCTCGCGGATCGTGTTCGTCAGCATCGACCCGACGACGAGCATCACCATCGCGGCGACGCCGTGGATCGTCCCCCGAATATGTGGCATAGTCGTCATATTCGCGACGAGTGTCATAGGTGTTTCTCACTTGGCAGATGCTCCGCCGGGGGCGCGGGTTCGCTACGTATCGACTCCGCCGGAACGGTCCGCGGGCCCGCTATATCCGCCGCCGGACCGCCTCGCCGAAGGCGTTCGCCACGTCCGCGTCGGCCTCCGCGTCCCGCAGGCGCGCGCTCTCGGCCGCGTCGAACTCGGGAGCGAGCACGACCGCGGCGGCGCCGGTCGCGACGGTCTCGGTCCGCCAGTCGACGTACGGTTCGCCGACCCACCTCGGGAGGTCCGCCCGCAACACGGCGTTCCGCCACGCGAACTCCCGAACGCCGCGCAGCCCCAGCAGCGCCAACCGGTCGTCGAGGGGATGGAACAGCCGATCGATCCCGGCGATCCCGACCGCGTCGTAGGCTTCGACGAGCGCGTCCTGCGCGGTCTGGACGAGCCTGGCCAGAACCGCGTTGATGCGGTCGTGGTCCTCGTGTTTGTCGCCGCGGTCGGGATCGATTCCCACGTCGCCGAGCGTGTACGTGAGGTCGTAGGTGATGTGCGCGTTGATGCCCAGCAGGGCGTCCTGCGCGACGAGCGTCTCCCCGCGGGCCGCGGCGCCGAAGGCGAGCAGCCACGGCCGGGGAAGCGAGTCGAACGCTCGTCGCTCGAACGCGACCAGCGCTCGCCGGTAGCGCTCCGCGAAGGCGACGAGATACGCGGCCGCCCACTCCGGATCGACGAACGCGCCGTCGTCGATGGCGGTCCGCACGGTCGCCGTCATCCGACTGTACACCGTGAGGAACACCGCGCGCCGGTCGCCGCGCTCGCGGAGGTACGACTCGGTCCGCGCCAGCCGCTCGTCGACGTCGTCGACGGACGCGAACGGCTCCGACACCAGATCGAGCAGCGCCGCGTCCGGCTCCTCGCCCGCCAGCTCCGCGGCGATCGCGTCCCGCTCGCCGTCGACCGCCCGGCGGAGACCGACGAGCAGCGCTCTCGCCTCCGCGAGCGTCGGGACGGCGGCGCGGATGGGGGGCATCGGGGAGTCGACGGCGGACGCCGTCTAACCGCCCGGTACTCGGTCGGAGTCAAAGAGTGTTGCTGCCGGAACGGCGCCGCCGGCCTATGCGAACTCGTCGATCAGCTCGGGCACCACGTCGAAGAGGTCGCCGACGATCCCGTAGTCGGCGATGTCGAAGATGGGCGCGTTCGGGTCGGTGTTGATCGCGATTATCGTGTCCGACCCCTTCATCCCGGCGACGTGTTGGACCGCGCCGGAGATGCCGACCGCGATGTACACGTCCGGCGTGACGACCTTCCCCGACTGGCCGACCTGCCGGTTCTTCGGCAGCCAGCCGTTGTCGACGATCGGGCGGGAGGCGGACAGCGTCGCGCCGAGCGCGTCAGCGAGCTCCTCGACGAGCTCGAGGTTCTCCTCCTCCTCGATGCCGCGGCCGACCGAGACGAGCACGTCGGCGTCCGCGATGTCGACGTCGCCGCCGCCGACCTCCTCGAAGCCCGTGACGCGGGCGCCCGACTCGGGGATGTCGACCTCGGCCGCCTCGACGGTCGCGTCGCCGACCCCCTCCGCGGGCGGCCACTCGCCGCCTCGGACCGTGAGGACGAACCGGTCGCCCGCGACGTCGACGGTCGTCTCGACCTTCGAGCCGTACATCTCGCGGGTGACGGTGAGCCCGTCGTCGTAGGCGATTCCGACCGCGTCGGTGACGATCGGGGCGCCGAGGTCCTCGGCGAGGGCGGGCGCGTAGTCGAGCCCGTTGACGGAGTTCGGCAGCACCACCGCGCCGGCGTCGATCCGGTCCGCGAGCGTCGAGACCGCCGCCTGGTAGGCGTTGTGGTCGAACTCCTCGCCGTCCTCGACCGCGTGGACCGCGTCGACGCCCTCGCGGTTGACGTCCTCCGCGAACCCGTCGACGTCGCCGCCGACGACGGCCACGTGGAGGTCGCCGCCGCGCTCGTCGGCGAGCTCTCGCCCGGCCGTGATCGCCTCGTAGGTAACGTCCCGGAGCGCGCCGCGGCGGTGTTCGGCGGCGACGAGCACGCTCATCACGCGCTCACCCCCTTCTCGCGGAGGACCTCGGCAAGGCGCCCCGCGGACTCGCCGGCGTCGCCCTCGATGATCTCCGCGTCGGACTCGCTCTCCGGCTCGTACATCTCGGTGATCGTCAGCGCGCTCTCGACGTCATCGGCGGTCAGGCCGAGGTCGGCCAGGTCCTTCGCGGCGATCTCCTTGCGCTGGGCCTGTCGGATCCCGCGGAGGCTCGCGTACCGCGGCTCGTTGAGGCCGGTCTGGACGGTCAACACGGCCGGCAGGTCGACGTCGGTCAGCTCCTCGACGCCGCCCTCCAGCTCGCGGTGGACGTGCGCCACGCCGGCGTCCGCGTCCACGTCGAGCTGGTTGACGACCGCCGCGTGCTCGAATCCGATCCGCTCCGCGAGCGCGACGCCCGTGGCGCCGAAGCCGGTGTCCGCGGCCTGGACGCCGCCGAGGACCAGGTCCGGCTCCTCCTCGTCGACGACCGCCTCGAACAGGGCGACCTTCGAGGCGACGTCGGCGAACCCGCCCTCGAGCGCGTCGTCCCAGACGCGGACCGCGCGGTCGGCGCCCTTCGCGAGCGCCATCCGGATCGTCTCCTCGGCGCGCTCCGGGCCGACGGTGACGGTCACGACCTCGTCCGCGATCCCGGCCTCGGCGAGCTGGACGGCGGCCTCGACGGCGTAGTCGTCCCACTCGTTGAGGTCGTACTCGAGGTCGGACTCGGCGATGTCTGTCCCCTCGATCGCGAAGTCGTCGTCCGCCTCCGCGACCTCCTTGACGGTCACCAGAACCTTCATGATCGATACTCGGTCGCTCGCCCTGTAATGGTTTTCGGAACGGCCGACGGCGGACCAGCGGTTTCCGCTCGGCCCGGCCGCGTGCCGGGTCGTCAGCGGTCGTCGTCGCCGTCGTCGCCTCCCCCGTTGCCGTCGCCCTCGTCGTCGGGCAGGGAGATGAGGTTCTCGCGGCCGAGCCGGAGCTTCTCGACGCGCCCCTCGTCGGCCATCGCCGAGAGCAGCTGCGACACCTTCGCGTCCGACCACCCTGTCTCGGCGACGATGTCGGCCTGCCGCATCCGGCCGCCGTTCGCGTCGAGGAGCCGCTCGACGCGCTCCTCGTCCGAGAGCAGCGAGAGGTCCTCCTCGTCGCCGTCGTCCGCCTCGTCGGTCGCGTCGGCGCCGGCGTCGGCTCCGGTCCCCGGACCGGCGTCGCCGACGCCCATCGCGTTCGGACCGTCGCCGCTCGCCGCGCGCTCGCCGCCGTTCGCGGCCGACTCGTTCGGGTCGCTCTCCCCGTTGTTGATCCGACGGTATCCGACGACGCTCCCGGCCACGAGGGCCGCGGCGAGTACGATCGCGGCCATCAGCATCGTCCACGGGGTGCCCGCCCCCGCGGGCCCGTACACGATCACCACGGGCTCGCCTCCCTCGAACGTCTGGGGCCCCTCGATGATCACGTCGCCGTCCGAGAGCTGCGTCACGGCGCTGCTCGGCGTTCCGGTGACCGTGTACCCTTCCGGCGTCGCCACCTCCAGGGTCTGGCCCGCTTCGAGGCTGCGGAGCCACGTCTCGTTGCCGGGCGTCGTCAGCGCGTCCCCGAGGACGAGGCTCTCGCCGTCCTGCGCGAGGAACGACGTCCAGGTGAAGCGCAGCCGGAGCTCGCCGACGGCGACCGCGTCCTCCGTGGCGACGTCGAACTCGCCCGGGTTCTCGTGGACGATGACCTCGCGTTCGACGTCCTCGATCGCCATCGACCGGTCGACGTTCCGGTTCGCCTCGCGGCGGAACCCCTCGAACAGCTCGGCGCTCGGGCCGACCTCGCCGTCGCGGAAGCGGTCGCCGGCGGCCCTGAACACCCTCGTCTCGTTCTCGTCCGCCAGCGAGTACCGGACCGCGACGGTCCAGTCTGCGCTGCGGTCGGAGTTCAACGCGAGTCGGATCCGCGTCGTCGACGGCGACGTGATGCCGTCGCCGGTCTGCTGGCGGACCGCCGGCGAGCGGTCGTCGACCGACTCGCGGACGCGCGGTTCGTCACCGACTGCCGGCACGTGGGCCGGGGGGTCGTCCGCGCCGAGGGGGGAGGGGGTCGTGGTCGCACCGTCGGCCGCGCCGCCGGCGCTCGCGACCAGCGCGAGCGCGACGACAGCGACCAAGAGCGCGCGAAAGGCGGGGTTCCGCATACGTCTCGGGTCACTCGCGCGCCGGGCAAAACGCTTTCCATACGCTGTTTTTTGACAGGATGCCGGACCGAGCTTGCGCTCCCGGGCCGCCGTCTGCCCGCGACGCCGACCCGCACGGCTCCATCGCCCGCGGTTCGCCTGCGACGCCGACCCGCGCGGCTCCATCGCCCGCGGTTCGCCCGCGACGCCCGGCCGCACGACCTGCCGGCCGACCGCAGTGGGTGGACTTTTTGTGTCGCGGGTCGAACCCAGAGACGATGAGAGCCCTCCCGATCGCCGCGGTCGCGGTCCTGCTGCTCGTGGCCCCGGTCGCCGGCGTCACCGCGCCCGGCGCCGTCTCGCCGTCCGCCGGTTCGGTACCGGCCGCCGATCCGGAACCGTCCGCCGATCCGGCACCACCCGTCGATTCGGTCGGTCCCGTCGACTCCCCGCTGTCCGTCGATTCGGCATCGAGCGTCACCGGACAGACGACGCCGCAGATCGACACGGCCAACCTCACGTTCCGGACGCTCTCGACGCCGCCCGGGGCGGAGACGCGCGTCAGCGCGTACACCCGCGGCCCGGACCTCGGGTCGTCGCTCGGCTTCGCGACCGCCGACGCCGACGCCGCCTTCGAGACCGCGGCCGTCGTCGACCGGATCGAACGCGCCGAGGCGGGCGTCGAGCGCCAACAGCAGATCCTCGCGGAGCTCAACCGGGTCGAGCGCGCGGAGGTGGCGCTGAACAGCCGCCAGACCGCCGCCTTCAGCGCGCACGCGGCCGGCGAGATCAGCGACCGCGAATTAGTCGACGAGCTCGTCCGCGTGGCCGCGACCGCCCGCGAGTACGACGAGCGGCTCGACGAGATCGACGCGCTCGCCGAGTCGACGGACGGGTTCAGCTCGCCCGGCCGGCTCGACGAGCTCCAGGTGGCGCTCCAGGTGTACGAGGGCCCGGTCCGCGACCGCGCGCTCGCGACCGCTCGCGGCCAGTCCTCGCCGAACGACCTGTACGTCGCGTCGAGTCAGGGCGCCGTCGTGCTCGCCACGGTCGTCGACGGCGAGTACGTCCGCGAGGTGTTCCGAACTGACCGCTGGGACCGCGGCGGCAGCGACATCTCGAACGACGCGGCGATCGAGATGACCGAGGCGGCCTACCCCGAGACGGCCGCGCTCCGCGAACCGGACGCGTTCGGCGCGGGCTCCGTCCAGCGGATCACCATCCCGCACGAGGTCGGGACCCTCCGGACGTTCGTCAGCGGCGGCACCGAGCAGGTGTTCGTCGAACACCAGCGCATCGACCTGTCCGCGTTCCCCGACAGCGAGCCCGTCACGGCGGCGGGCGACGGGTTCAACGTCACCGTCGAACGGACGTACCCCGGGGGCCCGGTGACCGTGACCGTCCTCGACGACGAGACGGGCGAGCCGGTCCCCGACGTCACCGTCACCAAGTCGGTGGGCGACGGCGACAGCCGGACGATCGGGACGACCGACGAGGAGGGGGTCGTCCGGACGCTCTCGCCGGCCGAGACGTACCGCATCACGGTCGTCGACGAGCCCCGCGTCGTCGTCCTCGGCGACATCGAGCCCCTCTCGACGCCGCGGCCGGTCGACGACGAGTGACGGCCCGACTCGGGGGCGTCGCCTCCCGGGCCGACCTTTTTACCCGAAACCGCCGCAGGGCCGCCGTGCCACCAGTCGTCCGTCGCGCCCGAGGGATCGCGCCCGTTGCGGGCGTGCTGCTCATCGCGATCACGGTCGTGTTGGCCGGCGGCGTCGCGGCCGCCACGCTCGACGGCCCGAGCGCGACGGTGCCGCCGTCGGCGGCCCTGTCGCTGTCGGCGACCGACGACCGGATCGCGATCGACCACCGCGGCGGCGACCCGATCGATGTCTCCGCGGTGACGGTCCGCGTCAGCGTCGACGGCGAACCGCTCGACGAACAGCCGCCGGTCCCGTTCTTCTCGGCCGCCGGCTTCCACCCCGGACCGACGGGGGCGTTCAACTCCGCCGGCGGCGACACGCTGCGCGCCGGGGAGACGGCGACGTTCCGCGTCGCGGACACCAACGACCCGACGCTCGAGCCGGGCCGGCGGGTCACCGTCGAGATCACGGCCGACGGGCAGTCGGTCGCGACGCTGGAGGCGTTCGTCGACTCGGGGTGAGAACGCGCGTCTCGGACGGATCGGTGCTGACGCCGTTACTCGGCGTCGGACGCCGTCGACGCGGACTCCTCGGCGCCCGATGCGGACTCCTCGGTACCCGACGCGGAACTGCCGCCCGCCTCGTCGCCGCCCGGAACGCGGGCGACGGTCGTGATGGCGCGGGGGCTCTGGGGCGTCGCCTGCTGAATGTGGTGTTCGAACTCCTCGTAGCCGGCCGCCTCGAACATCCGGTCGGCCTCGTCGGCGTCGTAGAACAGCATGATCGCGTCGGCCACCCGCTGGAGGATCGGGTTGTGGGGGTAGTCGGGACCGACGACGAGGACCTGCCCGCCCGGCTTCGCGACGCGTCGGAGCTCGCGCAGCCCCTCGACGGGGTTGGGCCAGTACTCGATGGAGCCGGACGACCACACCACGTCGAACGCGTCGTCGCGGAACGGGAGCCGCTCGGCGTCGCCGCGGTAGAAGTTTACCCTGTCGTGTCTCCCGAACTTCTCGAACGCCTTCTCCATCTGGTGGACGCTCTGGTCGAGGCCGTGGACGTCGTCGGCGTGCTCGAGTAACCCCTCGGTGCCGAACCCGGTGCCGCAGCCCACGTCGAGCACCGTCGGGTCGTCGCCGAACTCCAGCCACGAGAGCGCCTCCGCGCGCATCTCCTCGTTCCAGTTGAAGCTGTTAATCCGGTCGTACACCTTCGAGAGGTACTTGTAGAAGAGGCGGGCGTTCGACTTGTCCTCGAGGATCCCCATTTACCGGTTCCTTGGGCCGGCGGCCCCATAACGACACGGATCCGCGAGCGGGATCGGGCCCGGATCGCCGGCCCCGCGGGCCGCTTCCGACCGGCTTTTCCGCCGTCCGTCCCACCGTCGGATATGGACCCGACGACGAGCGGCCGGTTCCGCGTTCACGACCGGCGCCGGCGGCCGGACATCGAAGACGAGTCCGACGGGGCTGACTCGGCCGCGAGCCCCGACGACGTCGAGGAGTTCGTCCTCGTCGAACTCGCGGACGGGCCGGTCGACCCGACGGCCCCCGACGCCGAGGACCGCTTCGACCCCCTCTACGCCACCGCCGAGGGGTACGAGGGCGAACTCGCAGACGCCGTCGACGCGCTCCAACCGGGGTTCGTCGTCGAGGCGACGCTGGTGTGGACCGACGGCTCCGCGCGCTTCCGCGAGGTCAACGTCGTCCGCGAGACGCGGTTCCGCTTCGCCGACGGCGTCGAGGGGATGTTCGAGGCGGCCGTCGACACCTGGCGGCAGATCCGCGCCGAGGGGGAGCCCGTCGGCTCGATCACGACCCGCTCGAACGACGGCGACCCCAACGGCGCGTTATACCTCTTCGCCGACGCGCCCGGCAGCGACACCTTCGAGGAGGTCCGCACGGGCCGGCTCCCGATCGAGCCGCTCGTCGCCCGCGTGAACGAGTCGCGGGACGACGACGACCCGCGGGAGGTGTTCGTGTTGCGCCCCGCGGAACACGAGTTCGTCGCCGTCTACGTCGTCTTCGACCCCGACGGCGTCCTCGCACAGACGGTCCGGGACACCTACGACCTCGGTCCCGGCCTCGCCGCGGGACTCGACGCGAGCTACCCCGGCGGGGACGGCGGCGATTCCGTGGTTTCCGACAGCTCGAACGACTCGGGGGACGACGACCTTGACGAAGGCGACGACTTCGACGCGCTCGACCGCCTGTAGTCCGTCTCGTCGCCCCCTCCGCAACTACCGCCCCACTACAGCCAGTCCGCCTCGGGGTCGACCCGACCGTCGGGCGTCTCACCGTTCAGCACGGCCGCCACGTCGGCGGCGCCGCTCCGGTTCAGGTCGTCTCTCGCCTCCTCGCTGTACCACGCGGCGTGCGGCGTGACCACGGTGTCGTCGCGACCGACGAGCGGGTCGTCCTCGGGCGGCTCCTCGGCGAGGACGTCGAGGCCGGCGGCCTTGATCTCGTCCGCCGCCAGCGCGTCGAGCAGCGCGTCGGCGTCGACGACCGGACCGCGGCTCACGTTGACGACGACCGAGTCCTCGCTCAGTCGCCCCAGCGCGTCGGCGTCGACGATCCCGCGCGTCGCGTCCGTCAGCGGCGCGTAGACGCCGACGTGATCGGCGCGGTCGAACAACGCGTCGAAATCGACCTTCTCGACGCCGTAGTCGGCCATCTCCTCGGCGTCGACGAACGGGTCGTACGCCACGAGGTCGGCGTCGAACCCGGAGAGCTGTTCGGCCGCCCGCCGCGCGATCGGCCCGAACGAGAGCAGCCCGATCGTGGACGCGCTCACGCGCCGGGTCGGGACGCCGACCTCCCAGCTCCAGTCGCCGGCGGCGACCGCGTCGTCGTACGGCTTCAGCGAGCGCAGACAGGCGAAAAGCAGCGAGACGGAGTGGGTCGCCACCTCCTCGGTACAGTATTCTGGCACCCGGGTGACGGTCACGCCGCGCTCCGCGGCCGCCGCGACGTCAATATTGTCCACGCCGACGGCCGAGCGGACGACGACCGCCAGGTCCAGCGCGTCGAGCGCCGCCTCGGTGACGGGCGTGTTGATGTCGGTGACGACCGCGTCGGCACCGGCCGCCGCCTCGATCAGCCGCTCTGTCGACCCCATCTCCGCAACCTCGACCTCGACCGGCTCGTCGACGGCGTCGGCGAGGACCTTGCGGTACGTCTCGGGGTCTATCATCGGGAACGCCGACAGCACGACTCTGGGCATGCGCCGCGGTTCGCCCCCGACCCACTTGACGGCTGTCACTGACGCCGTCAGGGCCTCGTACGTCCGTTTCGATCGTGAGGAACCCTCCCTAGCGCGAGCGACGCCCGCTCCGCGCGTCGCGTTCCGATGACTCTTTGCGGTCGCCGGCCGTACGGACCCCCGTGAGCGAGGACAGTTCGAAGCCGCCGATGCTGGTTCTCTTGGAGTCGCTGTCGTTCTACCGCAACGTCCGCGTCGGCGCGGCGGCCGGCGCGCTGCTCGCGGCGCTTTTGTACCTCGTCAGGACCTTCGAGCTGCTCGGGCCGGTGATCGACACGCGCGACTACCCGCTGTTCGGGCCGGACGTCTGGTTCCTCCTGCTCGCGTTCGTGCTGGCGGCGACGTCGGCGCTGTCGGTGGCGGTCGTCCTCACGATAGCGACGGCGGTCCGCGGCGCGCGAGAGGGCGAAGCGGAGCGGCCGGAGTAGTTGGACACCGCGAGCGGCCGGAGTAGCCGGACATCGCGGAGCGGCAGGTGTGACGGAGAGGCGCCGCTCGGGGCCTTCGACGCGGGTTTGAAAACACAGGGACTGCGTCGACGACTCCGATCCGCGCGTCAGTCAGCGGTGCAGGAGGCCTCGCTCTCGTCGGCGGTGAACTCCTGAGCCGGTTCCGTGAGCTTGTAGAGGTTCTGTCTGGCGTCCGCGAAGTAGACGTCCTCGTCGACGACGCCGATCCCCTCGAGCCGTTCGAGCGCGTACCGGACGGTGCGGGCCGACAGCATCGACTCTTGGACGATCCCCTTCTGGGTCAGCGGTCCGTTGTACTCGAGCACCTTGAAGACGAGTTTGGCGCTCGGTGGGAGGTCGTCGAGCCCCTCCGTTTGAGTTCCTTCCATCGTTACGATTCGAAACCGCACACGCTCATAAATGTTGATGGAGCAACGCCGTCTGAGCGGCGTTTACCGGCGAAAACGGCCGCATTTTGTGCCATAAGCCGGCAGAAATCACTGGTAATCGGCCGCTGGACTGACCAGTCAGTCAGCGATTCGGCTCGCGCGCGCCTCGGCCGCGCCGTCGCGCGGCGGGCCGACGAGCGGAGCGAACCCGCGGTCGCCCCGTCGCGGTCGCGGGGGACGGCCGGAACGAACGGCTTTTCACGGGCGCTCGCGGATCCGAAGGCATGAGCGACGACTCGGGCCTGTCCGACCACGCGCGCGGCGTGGTCGTCACGACCATCTGCTGTCTCGCCGGGATCGCGGCCGGCGTCGTCTCGGCCGTCTACGTCGGCACCGATCCGGCGTCCGCCGCGAGCACCACCGCGGTGTTCGTGCTCGGCGCGTTCGTCATCGCCCAGTACCCGATATTCAAGGCGGTCGGCGTCGGCGACCTCGGGATCAAAGACAACCTCTACGTGGCGTTTCTCACGTTCACCCTCTGGTTCATCAGCTACACCGTCCTGCTGACGTCCGCCGTCGACCTGGGGGTCTGAGATGGCCGACGACAGCATCGCGGTCGTGGACCTCGATCGGTGCCAGCCCGACCGCTGCAACTACGAGTGTATGAAGGACTGCCCGCCGAACCGGACGGGCAAGGAGTGTATCACGGAGCGGGGCGAGGACGCCGAGGAGGGGGACCCCGACCAGATCCACATCTCCGAGGAGATCTGCTTGGGCGAGAGCTGCGGCATCTGCGTCCAGTCGTGCCCGTTCGACGCGATCGAGATCATCAACCTCCCCTCCGAGCTCGACGACGACCCGGTCCACCGCTACGGCGACAACGCCTTCTCGCTGTACGGCCTCCCGACGCCCGAGCCCGGCAGCGTCACCGGCATCCTCGGGCCGAACGGGATCGGGAAGTCGACCGCGGTCCACGCGCTCGCCGGCGAGATGGTCCCGAACCTCGGCGACCACGCCGCCGACGGCGACTGGGAGCGCGTGCTCGACCGCTTCCGCGGCACCGGCCTGCAGAACTACCTCGAATCGCTGCGGGACGGCGACGTGACCGTCGCGCGCAAACCGCAGTACGTCGACCAGATCCCGAACCAGTTCGACGGCAACACCCGCGAGCTGCTGGAGCGGACCGACGAGCGCGGCGCGCTCGACGACCTCGTCGACCGGCTCAACATCCGGCCGGTGATGGACCAGAACATCGATTCCATCTCCGGCGGCGAGCTCCAGCGTGTCGCCATCGCGGCCTGCCTCGCCCGCGACGCCGACTTCTACTTCCTCGACGAGATCACGCCGTACCTCGACATCGGCCAGCGGATGATCGTCGCGCGGCTCATCCGCGAGCTGGCGGACGACGACGCCGCGGACCGCTCGATGCTCGTCGTCGAACACGACCTCGCCATCCTCGACCTGCTGGCGGACACGCTCCACGTTGCGTACGGGGAGCCGGGCGCGTACGGTGTCATCACCGACCCGAAGTCCGTCCGGAAGGGGATAAACGAGTACCTGAAGGGGTACCTCGACAACGAGAACATGCGGATCCGCCCGTCGGCGATCACCTTCGAGGAGCACGCGCCGCGGGTCGCCTCCCGGAGCGAGACGCTGATCGAGTACCCCGACCTGCGGAAGTCGTACGGCGACGGCGAGTTCGAGCTCCGCGTCGAGGGCGGCGAGATCAACCGCTCCGAGGTGCTGGGCGTCGTCGGTCCGAACGGGATCGGCAAGTCCACGCTCGCGGAGCTGTTCACGGGCGACTTAGAGCCCGACGAAGGGGAGCTCGACTTCGCGCTCGACATCTCCTACAAGCCGCAGTACATCGACATCGACCAGCACATGCGGGTCGACGCGTTCCTCTCCTCGATTACCGACGAGTTCGGCTCCTCCTACTGGAACACCGAGGTCGCCCAGCCCCTCCAGTTGGAGCGCGTGATGGAGCAGAATCTCTCGGACCTCTCGGGCGGGGAGCGCCAGCGCGTCGCCATCGCGGCCTGTCTCTCCGACGACGCCGACCTCTACCTGCTCGACGAGCCCTCCGCGCACCTCGACGTGGAGCAGCGCGTCCGTGCCACGACCGCGATCCGCCGCTACGCCGAGAACCACGACGCGACCGTGATGGTGATCGACCACGACATCTACATGATCGACCTCCTCGCGGACCGCCTGATGGTGTTCGACGGCGAACCGGCCGAGCGCGGGCGCGCCGCGCCGCCGCAGGAGATGCGCGACGGCATGAACGAGTTCCTCGCCGACCTGGAGATTACCTTCCGCCGCGACGAGCGCACCGGGCGCCCCCGGATCAACAAGCCGGGGTCGCAGCTCGACAGTCAGCAGAAGCGCGACGGCGAGTACTACTACTCCGGGTAATCCGGTCGTCCTCTCGCCCCGTCCGGGCTCGCCGCTACCCCGAACCTTTCCTCGCCCGCCGTCAGACGCTTCGCCATGCCCGAGACGGACGCCGACCTGTTCGGCATGACGTGGGAAGAGGCGGGGGACGCGATCGACGACGCCGACTTCGCGGTCCTCCCGACCGGCAGCATCGAGCAGCACGGCCCGCACCTCCCGGTGTCGACCGACACGCTCCGCGCGGACCACCTCACCGCCGAGCTCGTCGACGCCGCCGACGAGTTCGACCTTGACCTGCTGCGGCTCCCGACGCTGCCGTACGGGCAGTCGGAACACCACATGCGGTTCCCCGGCACGATCACCCTCTCGACGGAGACGTACGTCGACGTGGTCCGCGAGATCGGCGAGTCGATTGTCGAACACGGCGCCGACCGACTGCTCATCGTGAACTGCCACGGGGGGAACCGGGAGCCGCTGTCGGTCGCCGCCGACCGGCTCGGCCGCGACACCGACCTCACGGTCCACTTCGTTCACTGGACCGACTTCGCGCGCGAGGATCTGGAGGAGGCGTACGGTGAGGGGTGGGGCCACGCCGGCGACCACGAGACGAGCTTCGTCGAGCTGTACCGCCCGGACCTCGTGCGGACGGAGAAGAAGGAGCCGCAGGAGGCCGCCGAGATGCCCCGCACGCGGAGCTACGAGTACTTCGACGAGGTGACTGAGTTAGGCGGGCTCGGCGACCCGACGAACAGCGACCCGGACGCGCTCGAACCGATCGTCGCCGCGACGACCCGCGAGATCCTCGGCGCGCTCGTCGAGGACCTCGACGCGGGGTGGTGAGGGCGCTCGACGCGGGCCGATGAGGGCGGCGGCGCCGCACGTCGCGATAGCGCCGCCGCGCCAGGTCGCCGGCGCCGCCGCGATCCGATCCGCAGTATCGAAGCGATTAAGCCCGGAACACGCGAACCCCGGCGTATGCACCACCTCATCATCCGCGGCGACCCCGACATCCGGCGGGACGCGGTGATCGAGCACGACGGCGAGGAGCTGGTCTGTTTCGGAATCAACGTTCAGGGCGGCTGGCACGGCCCGGACGAGCCGCAGCTCTGGTGTACCGTCGGCACGGAAGACGAGCGCGAGGCGTACGACAAACGCGAGTACGTCCCCCACTGGCTCGACGTCGAGACGGTCGACGCCGAGGAGTTGGACGTGATCAAGGCGAAGGGCGAGCTGTCGGTTTAAACCGCACAGACGGGCGCTCTTCCTCGGCTCTCCTCACTCGTCTACCGGCGGATCCGCCAGCCACGCCTCGATGGCGCCGGCCATCGCGCCGCGCCGGTGGATCGTCCCCGCCTCGGGGTCGACGACCGTGCTCTCGGTGCCGGGGGCCTCCCCGTCGTCGATCACGGCGGCGGCGCCCTCGCGGATCCGGTCGTCGAGGTCGGCAGGGTCCGTGACACTGCCAGTCCCCGAGACGTTGGCGCTCGTCGCGGTGAGCGGTCCGGTTTCGTCCAGCAACGCCCGCGCGAGGTCGTGGTCCGGCACGCGGATCCCGACGCGGTCGCGCCCGGCGGTGAGCGCGTCCGGCACCCGGTCGCCGCGCTCGACGACGACGGTCACCGGCCCCGGGAGGAACGCCCGCGCGAAGGCGACGGCTAACTCCGTCGGCCGGGTGTAGCGGAGCGCGTCGTCGACGCTCGCGACGCCGAGCGAGAGCGGGTTCGACCGGTCGCGGCCCTTCAGCTCGAAGACGCGCTCGACGGCGTCGGGGTCGAGCGCGTCGGCGCCCAGCCCGTACACCGTCTCGGTCGGGTAGACGACGAGGTCGCCGCGGTCGACGGCGGCGGCCGCCGCGCGCAGCTCCTCGGATCGGTCCGGTCGGTCGTCGCTCGTGTCGGCGGTCACGCGCGACCGTTCGGCGGCGAGTTGAAAAAGGGTGACGTGTGGGTGCGGCCGGCGCGCACGGCCCGCGGTCGGCCCCGGTCAGACTCCGGTCAGTCGACGAGGTCGGCGACCGCGTCGCCGATCGCCTCGGCGTCGGGGAACTCGGGGTGTTCGCTCGCGACCCACGCGTACTCCACGGTGCGGTCGGAATCGAGGAGGAAGACGGCGGGGCGGCTCTCCGTGATCCCCGTCATCCCGTCGATCTCGTGTGCGAGGCCGTACTCCTCGACCACGGCCGCGCCCGGGTCCGAGAAGATCCGGATGCCGTCGCCGCGCTCGGCGAGCAGGCGCTTGTGGGCGTACGGCGTCGAGATCGAGAGACCGAGGACGTCGAGGTCGTCGCTCCACTCGTTGTCGTCGACCGTGTTGTAGAGGTACGTCCCCTGGAAGGTGCCGTCCATGGGGTGAAAGAGGAGAAGCGTCGGGCCGTCGACGACGTCGTCGAGCGCGCGGTCCTCCCAGTACTCGCCGTTCACGAGCGGGCGGGTGAAGTCGGGCGCCGTGTCGCCCTCGTCGACGTGGTCGGTTTCGGGCAGGGAGACGACGTCGAAGTCGGGCATCTCAGGCACCTCCCTCGCCGTAGGTACCTTGGAGGTACTCGACGATGTTCGCGCTCTCCGACATGGTGACGCCGGTCTCGCGGTCGACGATCGCCGGGACGCTCCGGGCGCCGGAGACGCGCTTGACGACGTTGCGCTCGGAGTGCATCGGCTCGACGTATCGGGAGCGGTACTCCACGTCGAGCTCGTTCAGCGTCCGGACCACGCGCTCGCAGAACGGACACGCCTGAAGCCGGTATAGGGTGATCTGTGGATCGCTCATATCGCGTAATTCGCCCGCGAGACGGGTAATCGTGTCGGCAGCGGCACCCTTGGGGTCGGCGGGGTCGGCGGGGTCGGTGGGGTCGGTGGGGTCGGTGGGGTCGGCGGAGTCGGCGGAGTCGGCGGGGTCGGCGGAGTCGGCGGGGTCGGCGGGGTGAAAGCGGGCCGATTCGAGGGTACTCGAAGGGAACGCTTTAATCGCGGGCCGACGGAAGACAAACGAACATGGGCTTGTCGTCTACTGCGCCGCTGGTCGACGTCCTCCAGGTACCGATGCCGGGCGACGGGGTCATCACCGCGCTCGGCGTCGTCGCGATCCTCCTTTTAGTCGCGCTCTCGGCGTTCTTCTCCTCGTCCGAGATCGCGATGTTCTCGCTCCCGCAACACCGCGTCGACAGCCTCGTCGACGAGGGGGTGACGGGCGCGAAGACGATCCGCGAGATGAAACAGAACCCCCACCGGCTGCTGGTGACGATCCTCGTCGGCAACAACATCGTCAACGTGGCGATGACCTCCATCGCCACCGCGCTGTTCGGTATCTACCTCTCCCGCGGCCAGTCGGTGCTGGCGACGACGTTCGGGATCACGACGCTCGTGCTGATCTTCGGCGAGAGCGCGCCCAAGTCGTACGCCGTCGAGAACACCGAGTCGTGGGCGCTCAAGATCGCCCGGCCGCTGAAGGCCTCCGAGTACGCGCTGTACCCGCTCGTCGTCCTCTTCGACTACATCGTCAAGGGAGTCAACAGCATCATCGGCGGCTCGGCGGCCATCGAGTCGACGTACGTCACCCGCGACGAGATCCAGGACATCATCGAGACGGGCGAGCGCGAGGGCGTCATCGAGGAGGAGGAGCGCGAGATGCTCGACCGCATCTTCCGGTTCAACAACACCATCGCCAAGGAGGTGATGACGCCGCGGCTCGACGTCACCGCCGTCGCGAAGGAGGACTCCGTCGAGGAGGCGATCGAGACGTGTATCCAGGCCGACCACGAGCGCGTCCCCGTCTACGAGGGGAACCTCGACAACATCATCGGTGTGGTCACCGTGCGCGACTTGGTCCGCGAACTGCGCTACTCCGAGGGGACGCCCTCCTTGGAGCGCGTCGTCAAGCCCACCCTCCACGTCCCCGAGTCGAAGAACGCCGACGAGCTGCTCGCGGAGATGCAGGAAAACCGCCTCCAGATGGTGACGGTGATCGACGAGTTCGGGACCACGGAGGGGATCATCACCCTCGAAGACATGGTCGAGGAGATTGTCGGCGAGATCTTGGAGGGCGACGAGGAGGCGCCGGTGGAGTTCTTAGAGGACAACGTCGCGGTCGTCCAAGGCGAGGTGAACATCGACGAGGTCAACGAGATCCTCGGGATCGACCTCCCCGAGGGCGAGGAGTTCGAGACGCTCGCCGGCTTCGTGTTCAACCGAGCCGGGCGCCTCGTCGAGGAGGGCGAGGAGATCGAGTTCGACGAGATCCGGATCCGCATCGAGCGCGTCGACAACACCCGAATCATGTCCGCGCGCGTCACCGTCCTCGACGGCGGCGCCGCGGCGGCGGACTCGACCGCCCCGGTGGAGACGGCCGACTCGACAGACGGGGACGAGACGGTCGAGGCGGATGGCGACGGCGAGCCCGCGCAGAACGACGCGGAATAGGACGGGGAACGCGACGTTCTCGGAGATCGGAGCGGTTGTTTATAAACGGCTGCCGGCGTTTCAGTGGCAAACGCGGACGAAGTCACAGACAATCACTTATAAATAATCGACAGCGGGCGGACGGAGAGCGCCGCTGGAGTCCCAGTCGTTCGTTTATAAATGGCTGAACATGGATCCGCTGACAACACCACTAAATTTTCAGCCGCTCACTTATAAATGGCTGATAGCAGACCGACGGTGAACACCGCCAAATCCCCAGCCGCTCGGTTATAAATAGCTGATAACGGATCGACGGTGAACTCCGCCAAAGCCCCAGCCGCGGGGCCGCAGTACGCTCGTTGCGCTCCTCGCTCGCTCCGCTCGCTGCGGTGCTTACGTCGCCTACTGCGGCCCCGCGGCTGCCCCTTTGAGTCCCACCCGACCGCGACCGCACCGCACCTCACGCCTCCCCAGCCTCGTCGGCCGGCCTTCGCTTCGCTCCGGCCGGCCGACTCCCTCGCGCGGCGCTCCTCGCGCCCGGTGGGCGCTCGGAGGCGCGCGCCATCGTTGTTTGATTTATAAGTGATCGCTGCGGTCGGTCCCGTTTCGAGAAAGCGCCGTCCGCAACTCGACCGCCATGTGCGGTGTGCCATTTTTAAACGGCGTAGGCGCGAGCGGCCGCAACGAGCGCCTTCCGGTAGTCGCTCTCGGAGGGGTCGTGACCGAGGTCGAGGAATCGATTTTTAAATGCGTCGACGTCGACGGCGTCGGTGTCGCTGCCGGCGGCGCGCGCGAGGTCGTAGATCCGGTGGTCGGGGCCGGCGATGTCGTGCCGCTCGACGAGAGCGAGCGCGAACGCGGCGTTGACGGCCGTGATCTCGGGATCGGCGCCGGCCGTCACGGGCGGCGAGCCGGTGCGCGACACGTCGGGGCGGTCCGCGACGGCGGCCGCCAGCGTCGACTCGAGGAAGCCGAGGAGCTTGTCCGCGGGCGCCACCGAGAGCGTGATGTCGTCGGCGTAGATGTCCTTCATGTGGTTCGCGATCTGGTAGCAGTGCGCGAGCTTCCGGCGCTCGACCTTCTCGCCGGAGAGGCCGAGGTACAACGCCTCCTCCGTGGACTGGAGGTGCGAGGGGTGGCCCTCCTCGTAGCGCGCCATGTGCGACAGCTCGTGGATCGCCAGCTCGCGCGCCATCGCGCTCGTGGCGGCCCGCCGCGAGACGTTCAGGACGTGGTGGTCGTCGTAGTGGCCGGCCCAGGTCCGCTCGTCCGGGTCCTCGCGGACCACGACGCGGACCGGCGCCTCCACGGAGCGCTCGGTCTCGAAGAGGTCCGCGGCACCGAGAAACGGGTCGGGGGGAACGTCCCCCTGAACGCGAAGATCCATGCGTACAGTTCACACGGGCGGCGGCGGTAAGTCTCTTGCGCTCGTGGAACCCGGGTCGTCGCGACGGGGGGTTCGGCCCGCCGAGGGCCCGCCGAGCGCTCGGCGCTCCGGCGCCCCGGCGTACGCTTTTGGCCCTCCCCACCGAACGCCGACCCATGCGCATCTACGCGGCCTACGACGACGGGCTCCGGGTCGTCGACCCCGCGACCGGTGCGGTCGAGACGCGCCTCTCCGGCCAGCGCGTGGAGTGTCTCTCGGTCGCGCGCGGCGAAGTCCGCGAAGACGCGAACGGCGCGGCCGGAGCCGGAGACCCCGCTCCGCGCGTCCTCGCGGGGACGTCGGACGCGGGCCTGTTCCGCTCCGTCGACGGCGGGAGCCGGTTCGCGCGCGTGGCGGCCTCGACGCTCGGCCCCGAGGGGTCCGGCCCCGACGCGGTGACCGCGGTCGCGACGAGCCCGCACGACCCCAACGTCGTCTGGATCGGCACGGAGCCCTCGCGGGCGTACCGCTCCGCGGACGGCGGCGAGACGGTCGACCGCGTCGGCGGGCTGATCGACCTCCCCTCCGCCGACGAGTGGTCGTTCCCGCCGCGGCCCGACACCCACCACGTCCGGTGGATCGAGCCGTGCCCGGCCGACCCCGAGCGGTGGCTCCTCGGCATCGAGGCGGGCGCGCTCGCCGTGACCGCCGACGGCGGCGAGACGTGGACCGACCGTCCGCCGGGGTCGCGCCGCGACACCCACGCGATGGCGACTCACCCCGACGCGCCCGACCGCGTCTACGCCGCCGGCGACGGCTTCGCCGAGAGCGGCGACCGCGGCGACTCGTGGCGCGTCCGCGACGCCGGTCTCGATCACGTCTACGTCTGGGGGCTCGCGGTCGACCCCGGCGACCCCGACATCGCCCTGGTCAGCGCGGCCGCGAGCGCGACGGCCGCCCACCGCCGCGGCGAGGCGTACCTGTACCGCTACCGCCGCAACGAAGGATTCGATCGGCTCGACGAGCGCGGATTCCCGACCGGGGAGGGCACCTATCGGGCCGTGTTGGCCGCCGGCCGCGCCGCCGGGGAGGTCTGGGCGCTCTCGAACCGCGGGCTCTTCGTCACCCGCGACGCGGGCGACTCCTTCGAGCAGGTCCCGGTCGACCTCCCCGACCGGGCGGCGTGGGCGCTGGCGGTCGCGTGAGGGCCGCGGGAGACGGAGCGAGCCGGACCGGGACCGGGCGGTCCGGTCAGTTCCGGACCGCGCCGACGATCAGGTAGACGACCGGCGTGTCGAGGAGGGCGATCGCGAGCTTCAGCAGGTACTGGCCCAGCCCGAGCGCGAGCAGCGCCGGCGGGTCGAACACCGGGCCGACGCCCAGCAGGAGCGGCGCGGCGTAGAAGGCGACGCCGACGAAGATGACGGTGTCTATCGCCTGGCTCGTGGCGGTCGAGCCGATGTTGCGGAGCCACAGCATCCCCTCGCCCGTGCGGTCGCGGATCGCGTGGAAGACGAACACGTCCCAGTTCTGGCTGACGACGTACGCCAGCAGGCTGCCCGCGACGATGTTCGCCGCCGGCCCGAGCGCGGTCTGGAAGGCGCTCGACACCTCAGGGTCGACCCCGGGCGCCGCGAGCGTCGACCACACGAGCGCTAACACGAGGAAGTTCGCAAGGAACGCGACGTTGACGACCACCTGCGTCGCCCGCCGGCCGTACAGCTCGGCGTAGCAGTCCGACGCGAGGAACGTGAGCGCGTACGCGAGCGCGGCGCCGGGCAGCAGTATCTCCGCCCCGACCACCGGCAGCGCGAACGGGAGCGGCAGCGCGAGCACCTTCGCGGCGGTGAGCTGCGCGGTCGCGAGCGCGACCGTGAACAGCGTGACAAGCGCGACCGCCGCGACCGCCGACCGGTCCAGCGGGTCGGTCCGGAAGGGACCGTCCTCGCCGGCTGCCGTCCGGCTACTCATCGGTCTCCTCCGCCGCTCCGGCCGCGGCCGACGCGGAATCGCCGTCGAGTCGGTCGTGGCGGGCGTCGATCTCGTCGAGCAGGTCGAGGTTCTTCCGGATCGACGCGCGCACCGCGTCGCTGCGGTTCACGAACTTCCCGTCGTCGCCGACGTGCTCGTCGAGGTCGGCGAGCAGCTCCGCCGGGATCTCGACGCTTATCTTGGGCATACTCGCGTCGTGGACGCCGGCCGGGCATGAACGTTATTATCCGAGGATTATCTAGAGAGTCCACGGATGCTCGGGGCGGCCGCGTGTCGGCTCGGTCCCGGCTGCTCCGAACTCGTAAACCGCTACGTTGAAGTGAGTTTACGAGTCCGTTCGGGTATGGCAACGAACACGGAGTCCGTCGACCTCGTCGGCGACGAGGCGGCGACGAACCTCGCGCGCGCCGCGCTGTTCGCGGCGCTCGTCGGGGCGTTCGCGTACGTCACGTTCCCGAACCCGGTCTCGCCCGTGGACGTGACCCTTCAAGTGTTGGGCGTCTTCCTCGCGGGGATATTCCTCGGTCCGGTGTGGGGCGGCGCGTCGCTCGTCCTC
Source organism: Halorubrum sp. T3 (assembly GCF_000296615.1). NCBI lineage: Archaea > Methanobacteriati > Methanobacteriota > Halobacteria > Halobacteriales > Haloferacaceae > Halorubrum > Halorubrum sp. T3. The sequence continues at coordinate 197,729 of NZ_JH815329.1, forward strand.
TACCTCGCCGCGGGGGCGCTCGGCGCGCCCGTCTTCGGGGGCGGGTCGGCCGGGTTCGGCCAGCTCGTCGGTGACTCGGCCGGCTACCTCTGGTCGTACCCGGTCGCCGCGGCGGTCGTCGGCGCGGTCGTCCACCGCGGCGCGACGCTCCGCGACCTCGATTCCGTCGGTCTCTCGACGCTCGTCGGCGCGATGGTCCTCGGCACCATCGTCATCTACGGGTTCGGCGTGGCCGGTCTCATGCTGGTGCTGTCGCTCGGACCGGTCGAGGCGATCGCTGCCGGCGCCGCCGCGTTCCTCCCGGCCGAGGCCCTGAAGATCGCCGCCGCCGTCGGCGTCGTGAGGTCCGACGCGATCGCCGCGACGTGATCGAACTCGACGGCGTCACGTGCCGATACGGCCGTGGCGGCGAGGGGGAGGTAGACGACGAGGACGGCGACGAGGGAGTAGACGACGCCACCGTCGCCGTCGACGACGTCTCCCTCACGGTCCCCGACGGCGAGTTCCTCGTCGTCGCGGGCGCGAACGGGTCGGGCAAGACCACGCTCGTCCGGACGTTCAACGGCCTCGTCGAGCCGGACGCCGGGACCGTGGCCGTGAACGGGACCCCGGTCGACGAGGACCTCGTCGCCGCGCGCTCGGCGGTCGGCATGGTGTTCCAGGACCCTCGTGACCAGTTGGTCGCCGCCACCGTCGGCGCCGACGTCGCGTTCGGGCCGGAGAACCTCGGACTCGCGCACGACGAGATCGACCGACGGGTCGACGAGGCGCTCGCGGCCGTGAACATGGCGGGCCGGGAGCGCGAGCGCGTCGACTCCCTCTCCGGAGGCGAGCGCGAGCGCGTCGCGATCGCGGGCGCGCTCGCGATGGAACCGGACCACCTCGTGTTGGACGAGCCGTTCACCGGCCTCGACGAGCCCGCCCGGCGGTCAGTCGTGGAGCGGCTCCGGGCGCTTCACCGCGAGGGGACGAGCGTCGTCGTCGTCACCCACGACCTCCGCGACGTCGCCGCGCTCGCCGACCGGATCGTCGGGCTCGCGGACGGGCGGGTCGCGGTCGACGCGCCACCCGACGAGGCGGTTTCGGCGCTGCCCGGGCTGGACGTGCGCGTACCCGACGGCGCCCTCACCGAACCGTCCGCCGCGACCGACGGATGACGCTATCCTTCGTCCCCGGCGACTCGCTCGCCCACCGGCTCGACCCGCGGTCGAAGCTGCTCGTTCAGGTCGCGTTCGCCGCGGTCGCGTACGCGTACACCACCCCGCAGGGGCTCGCCCTCCTCACGCTCGTCGCGGTCGGCTGCCTCGTCGCCGCCGACGGGGGGCCGCGTGACCTGTGGAGCTACCGTGTCGCGTTTCCCGTCCTGCTCTTCGCCCCCCTCGTCGCGGGCGCGACGCTCGGCGCACCGTGGTTTCGGGTCGAGCGCGCCGCGACGACGGGACTCGCGAGCTACCGCGTCCTCCTGCTGCTCGTCGTCGCGGCCGCGTACGTGCGGTCGACCCCGGTCCGCGAGTCGCGCGCGGCGCTCCAGCGGACGATTCCCGGGCGGCCGGGCGTGTTCTTCGGGGTCGGCGTCGCGCTTGTCTTCCGGTTTCTCCCCCTGCTGAAGCGAGACCTGCTGACGGCGCGGGAGGCGGTCCGCGCCCGCGGCGGCGGCGCGCTGCCGGTCAGCGAGCGGATACGGCTCGTCACCGTCGCCGGGATCGACCGGGCGTTCGGACGCGCGGACCGGCTCGGAACCGCCCTGAACGCCCGGTGTTTCGCGTGGAACCCGACGCTCCCGCGGCTGGCGTTCGGGCGCGCGGACGCGGTCGCGCTGGGAGTCGGATTCGGCCTGTTCGCGGCCGCTCTCGCGGCCGTTCTCTGACCGCCCCGGCGACGCCCCCCCCTCGCCGAGAACATCCCGAACGTTCATTATGGTTCTGGGAGATGACGGACGCGTCACATGAAATTTGACCGATCGGAGACGCTCGACCGACTCGAATCAGTCGTCGCGGACGGCGACCCCGTGATCGGTGCCGGCGCGGGGACGGGGCTCTCGGCGAAGTTCGCCGAGCGGGGCGGCGTCGACCTGCTCATCATCTACAACTCCGGCCGTTACCGGATGAACGGGCGGGGGTCGCTGGCCGGGCTGCTCCCGTACGGCGACGCCAACGAGATCGTCGTCGAGATGGGCCACGAGGTGATCCCGGTCGTGGAGGACACGCCGGTGCTCGCGGGAGTCAACGGGACCGATCCGTTCCGGGACATGGGCGTGTTCATCGAGGACCTCAAGCGGCGGGGGTTCTCGGGCGTCCAGAACTTCCCGACCGTGGGGCTCATCGACGAGGAAAGCGACTTCCGACGGAATCTGGAGGAGACCGGGATGGGGTACGACCGCGAGGTCGAGATGATCCGCGAGGCCAGCGAGCGCGGGATGCTGACGTGCCCGTACGTCTTCACCGAGGAGCAGGCCCGCGCGATGACTCGCGCCGGCGCGGACGTCGTCGTCTCGCACATGGGACTGACCACCTCCGGCGACATCGGCGCCGAGACGGCGCTCGACCTGGAGGCAGCCGTCGATCGGGTTCAGGCCCACTGTGACGCCGCGAAGTCGGTCGACGAGGACGTGCTGGTGATCTGTCACGGCGGGCCGATCGCCTGGCCCGACGACGCCCGATACGTGCTCGAACACACCGAGGACGTCGTCGGCTTCTTCGGCGCCTCCAGCATCGAGCGGCTCCCCACCGAGACGGCCATCGAGGAGCAGGCCCGCGAGTTCAAGGAGATCGACCTCCGATGAGCGTCGTCGTCGTCGGCACCCTCGACACGAAAGGCGAGGAGATCGGATTCGCTCGCGACGTCCTCCGCGCCCAGGGCGTCGACGTCCACGTGGTCGACGTGGGAGTGATGGGCGAGCCGGAGTTCGAGCCGGACACGGGAGCCGACGCGGTCGCGGCGGCGGCCGACGCGTCCCTCGACGGCCTGCGCGACGCGGCCGACCGCGGCGAGGCCGTCGAGGTCATGGGCGAGGGCGCCGCCGCCGTGGTCTCGCGCATGTACGAGGCCGGCGAACTCGACGGCGCGTTGGGGCTCGGGGGGTCGGGCAACACCTCGATCGCGACGGCGGCGATGCGCGCGCTTCCGGTGGGCGTTCCGAAGCTGATGGTCTCGACGATGGCCTCCGGTGACACCGAGCCGTACGTCGGCGCGACGGACATCGCGATGCTGTACTCAGTCGCCGACATCGAGGGGCTCAATCAGCTCTCCCGACAGGTCATCGCCAACGCGGCGCTCGCGATGGTCGGGATGGTCACCAACGATCCCGCCGTCGAGGTCGAGGAGCGACCCACGATCGGGATCACGATGTTCGGCGTGACCACCCCATGCGTCCAGACGGCACGCGAGTACCTCGAATCGCGAGGGTACGAGACGATCGTCTTTCACGCGACCGGGACCGGCGGTCGGGCCATGGAGAACCTCGTCGAGGAGGGCGTCATCGATGGCGTGCTCGATGTCACCACGACGGAGTGGGCCGACGAGCTCGTCGGAGGCGTGCTCTCGGCCGGACCGGACCGCCTCGACGCGGCCGGGAAGGCGGGGATCCCGCAGGTCGTCTCGACCGGAGCGCTCGACATGGTGAACTTCGGCCCGCGGGACTCCGTTCCCGAGCGGTTCGACGAGCGGCTGTTCCACGTTCACAACCCGCAGGTGACGCTGATGCGGACCACCTCCGCGGAGTGCGCCGAGCTCGGGGAGATCGTCGCCGAGAAGCTGAACGCCGCGACCGGCCCCACCGCGCTCGCGCTCCCGCTCGACGGCGTCTCGATGCTCGACGTCGCGGGCGAGCGGTTCCACGACCCGGAGGCCGACGCGGCGCTGTTCGACGCGTTACGGCGCGGCGTCTCCGACGACGTCGAGGTGATCGAGGTGGACGCCGCCGTCAACGACGACGAGTTCGCCCGGACGATCGCCGCGAAGCTCGACGAGTACATGCGCGAGGCGGGGCTGGCGCCGGAGTGACACGCGGCGAGCGGAAGCCCGCCGCTTCGAAGATGGGGGGACGGCACGCGCGGCGCGGCACAGCCGGCGCGCAGGCGTGGAGAGGCGCCGTCTCGCGAGTCCCCCGACGCCGCGTGAACGCCGAGCGACGAGGTCCGCGTTGTGGCAAGTTTTAACCGGACCGTATCCGGCTGATCGATCATGACTCCCCTGCAGGCGGCCACCCGAGAGACCTTCTGGACGATCGGTCCGGTGGGGAAGGCGGCGTTCTACTGGCTCGCCGCCGTCGCGGTCCTCGTCTTCTGCTACGGCGTCTACGCCCGGTTCGCGGCGTACGCGCGCGGGAGCGCGGACCCGCAAGACAGACTGTCGAACCTCCCCGGACGGACCGTCGCGGCGACGAAGACCGTCCTCGCGAACGAGAACCAGTTCGACGGGGACCTGTACACCGGCGTGATGCACACGTTCGTGCTGTGGGGGTTCCTCGTCCTCCTCGTCGCGACGACGATCCTCGGGATCGACATCGACCTCTACCGCCCGCTCACGGGCGAGTCGTTCTGGGTCGGCGACTTCTATTTGGCCTACCAGTTCGCCGTCGACGCGTTCGGCCTGCTGTTCGTCGTCGGCGTCGGTATGGCGGGCTACCGCCGCTACAAGACCCGCGAGGGGCGGCTGTGGGGGAAACACACCTCCTTCGAAGACGACGCGTTCGTCTGGACACTCTTCTTGCTCGGCGTCGGCGGCTTCCTCGTCGAGGGCGTGAGCATGGTCGGGCAACCGCAGCGCGCGACCGAGACGGTGAGCTTCGTCGGGATGGCGCTCGCGACCGGGCTGGAGACCGCCGGGCTCACGGCCGCGGGCGCCGAGGCGATCTACGGCGTCCTCTGGTGGAGCCACTCGCTGCTCGCGTTCGCGTTCGTCGCGTGGATCCCGTACGCGAAGCCGTTCCACATGATCTCCTCGTTCGCGAACGTCGTCGCCCGCGACGAGAAGGCGGGCGCGCGGCTCCCGAACGTCCCCGCCGACCTCGATCACACCAACGCGGAGTCGCTCGACGACTTCACGTGGAAGGAGCTGCTGGACGGCGACGCCTGCACGAAGTGCGGCCGGTGTACCGACGCCTGTCCCGCCGACACGGTCGGTCGCAACCTCGACCCGCGGAACGTTATTCTCGATTTGAAGGCGTACCGCGAGTCGGTGAGCGACGATCCGGTGGCGGGGAGCGGGCGCGGGGACGGGCCGATGGCAACCGACGGCGGCGTCGCGAGCGCAGACGGGGGCACGGTCCCCATTGTCGCCGATGAGGGCGGCGTCATCGATGCCGAGTCGATGGAGTCGTGTATGTCCTGTATGGCGTGTATGGACGCCTGCCCGGTCGACATCGAACACCTCACCTCCTTCACGAAGATGAACCGCCAGCTCGTCGACGAGGGAGCGGTCGACTCGAACCTCCAAGATGTGTTCCAAGATGTCATGCAGAAGGGGAACAGCTTCGGCGAGTCGCAGTCGACGCGGGGCGACTGGGCCGACGACCTCGAGGAGGAGGTCGACGTCCCGGACGCCCGCGAGACGGAGGTGGAGTACCTCTGGTACGTCGGCGACTACCCGAGCTTCGACGATCGGAACAAGAAGGTCGCCCGCGCCCTCGCCCGCCTCTTCGACGAGGCGGACGTGTCGTTCGGAATCTTATTCGACGACGAGAAGACCGACGGCAACGACATCCGCCGGATCGGCGAGGAGTTCCTCTACCTCGAACTGGCGGGCCACCACGTCGAGACGTTCGCGGACTGCGAGTTCGAGAACATCGTCTGTACCGACCCGCACTCGTACAACACCATCAAAAACGAGTACCCCGAGGTCGACTTCGCCGAGTTCGCGGACGACCCGATGATGCCGTTCGACCGCGAGGAGCCGTGGAACCCGGACGGCGCGGTCGACGTGTTCCACTGGACGCAGGTGGTCGAGGAGCTCGTCGAAGCGGGCCGGCTCGACCTGTCGGGCGACGAGCTCGACTACACCGTCACCTACCACGACCCGTGTCACCTCGGGCGGTACAACGACGAGTACGAGGCGCCCCGCGAGCTGATCCGCGCGACCGGCGCCGACCTCCACGAGATGCCGCGCTCGCGCGACGACTCCTTCTGCTGTGGCGGTGGCGGCGGCGGCCTCTGGACCGAACACGAGGAGGAGGTGAAGCCGAGCGAAGAGCGCCTCCGCGAGGCGGTCGAGGACACCGACGCGGGCGCCGCGATCGAGAAGTTCGTCGTCGCCTGCCCGATGTGTACGACGATGTTCGAGGACGGCCGGAAGACGGGGAACTTCGAGGACGATGTCGAGATCGTCGACGTCGCGGAGCTGCTGATCGAGGCGGTGGAGGCCGGATCGTAGCGGTCGGGAGTTCTTTTTCGGCGGTCGTCGACGCTACGCGTGCCGTGACCGCGCGTCCGTCGCGTCGTCGGTGCGGCGCAACAGCGCCCGTCCGGGGGCGCGGTCGCGCACCGGCGCGTCGCCGAGGTAGTCGACGAGCGCGTCCCGGAGCAGCGCGATGTCCTCGTCGTCGAGCGCCGCGCCCCGCTCTATCGACTCGATCGGACGGCGGTACGCAACGTCCTCGTCGGTCGCGCGCTGCGCGGCGTCGAGCAGCGCGGCGTGAGCCACCCACGCCTCCTCCCGGGAGGTGGTCGGCGCCGGCGGCCCGTCGGTGGTGGGAGGGGTCATTCGTCCGGGTTCTCCCGGTACGGGGACTTAAAACCACGTCTCGGTTCGGGGTCGCGCGAGCCCGCGGAGTCGCCGTCGCCCTGACCGCGGTTCGGTCGTACCCACGCGTCTATATAGAGTATATATCGAAACATAGCCGTACCGGGCAGTACGCGCTCCCCTGTACTCATCATAGCATACTACTTAACCGAAACTCGCCCATCCACGGGTGATGGCTTCCAGCCACGACGCGGACACAGCGGGAATCACGCGGCGGAAATCGCTCGCGGCGATCGCGGGTGCCGGGGCGCTCGGGCTCGCGGGCTGTACGCAGAGTACGGGCGACGGCGGCGGTTCCGACGGGGGCGACGGCGAGCTCTCGGGCACGATCAACATCGCGGGTTCGAGCACAGTGTTCCCGCTGATGAGCGCGGTCATGGAGGACTTCGCCGAGATGCACCCCGAGATCGACCCCAGCGTGAGCTCGACCGGCTCCGGTGGTGGCTTCTCGAACTACTTCTGTGTCGGCGAGACGGACTTCAACAACGCGAGCCGGCCGATCCAGCCGGCCGAAGAGGACCTGTGCGGGGAGAACGGCGTCGAGTACATCGAGCTGGTCGCCGCGACCGACGCGGTCACGGTCGTCGTCAACCCCGAGGCTGACTGGATCGACCACCTCACCATCGACGAGCTCGCGCAGATCTGGCGGTCCGACGCGGCGCAGACCTGGGACGAGGTCCGCGACGAGTTCCCGAACGAGGAGATCCGCCGGTTCGGTCCGGCCGACACCTCCGGGACGTACGACTACTTCATCGAGAACGTCACGGGCGACGCGGGCCACACGGACGACTACTCGGCGACCGAGAAGGACAACGCGATCGCCGAGGGCGTCTCCGGCAGCGAGTTCGCGGTCGGCTACTTCGGCTTCGCGTACTACTTCCAGAACCCCGACCAGCTGAAGGCGCTCGGGATCGACGACGGGGACGGTCCGGTCGAGCCGAGCCTCGAAACCGCCGCCAGCGGCGAGTACAGCCCGCTCTCGCGGTCGCTGTACACGTACCCCTCGATCGAGTCGCTCGGCGAGGAGCACATCGCGGAGTTCGCCCGCTACTTCGTCGAACAGACCACCAACGAGGACCTCGTCGCCGGCGACGTCGGGTACGTGCCCGCCACCGAGGAGACCCAAGAGGCGCAGCTGGAGAAGCTCGAAGACGCGATCGAGCAGGCACAGGGGTAACCGGTCGAAATGAACCGGTGTATTGATTTACGACAGCGTTCGATACCCCACCGTTCGTGACTGACAGCACAGAGAGTCCCGATCTGACTCGGCAGGGCGGGCTCACACGACTGAAAGAGGGAACTTACGGCGGGCTGTTCGCGGCCTGCGCGGCGGTCACCTTGCTCACGACGGTCGCGATCTTCGTGACGCTGCTGTCCGACGCGGTGGTGTTCTTCCAAGAGATCGCCGTCACGGAGTTCCTCACGGGGACGAACTGGAGCCCGAACCCGGCCGGCGGCGGACAGGCGTTCGGTATCATTCCCCTGTTCATCGGGACGGTCGTCGTGACGGTCACGGCGGCGTTCGTCGCGCTGCCGACCGGGACGCTCACCGCCATCTACCTCAGCGAATACGCCTCGCCGAACGCGCGATCGATACTGAAGCCGCTCCTCGAGATCCTCGCCGGGATCCCGACGGTGGTGTACGGCTACTTCGCGTTGGTGTACGTCACGCCCGTCCTGGAGGCGACGCTGCTTCCGGGAATCAGCACCTTCAACGCGCTGTCGGCGTCGATCATGGTCGGCATCATGACGATCCCGATGGTGTCGTCGATCTCCGAGGACGCCATGAGCGCCGTGCCCGACGAACTCCGTCAGGCCGGGTACGGGCTCGGCGCGACCAAGTTCGAGGTGTCGACCGGGATCGTCGTCCCGGCGTCGATCTCCGGGATCGCCTCCTCGTACATCCTCGCGGTCTCCCGGGCCATCGGCGAGACGATGATCGTCGTCGTCGCGATGGGCGCGCAGGCCCGGATGCCGACGGTCAAGGAGGCCGCGTTCGGAGTCCCGTACATCAACCCCGCCGACGTGCTCTTGGACTCCGGGATGACGATCACCGTCGCGATGGTCCAGATCGCCGGCGGCGACCTCACCGGCGGAACGGTCCCGTACGACGCGATGTTCGCGCTCGGCCTCGCGCTGTTCGTGGTGACTCTCGTAATGAACGTGCTCAGTGACTTTATCGCGGAACGCTACCGGGAGGAGTACTGATGGCGACGGACAGCGCCACCCCGACCGAAAGCGAGGACGCGACCGCGTTCGGCACGGTCAGTCGGACGCGCGGGACGATCTTCGAGTACCTCTCCCTGTCCGCCAGCGTCGCCGGGCTGGTCGCGCTCGGCGTCCTCCTGGTGTACGTCGCGATCGACGCCTTCGACCTGGCGAACGCCAGCCCCGAGTGGCTGTTGACCTACTTCGTGACGCTCGTGCTGCCGTTCCTCGCCTTCTGCCTGTACAGCGCGGGCGACCCGGCCGTGACCCGGCGCGTCCTCGGCGTCCTCGGCGGCGGGCTCGTCGCCGTCGCCGTCGGCTTCACCGCGATCGAGGCGTTCGTCGTGGAGATCCCGCGGCTCAGCTGGCAGCTCACGTACCTCTTCGTCGTCGTCGGGCCCGCCGCGGCGTACCTCGCGTACGTCGGGAGCAAGGGGCGCGTCGGCGCGGTCGGCTTCGGGCTGCTCGGCCGGCTGATCGGCGGCGTGGCGGTCGGCCTCGCGGTCGGCACCCTCTTTTTGGTGTTCGACGAACTGGTCTGGTTCCTCGCGTACACGCTCGGCGTCCTCCCGGCCGCTGGCCTGTACGCGTACGGGCGCCTGCGCGACGCGGACCGGGCGGTCACCGCCGCCGTTCCGGTCGGTCTCGTCGGGACCGTCGTCGCGGCGGTCCTCCGAGAGGTGGTCGCGACGTACCCGTCGGACACCGTCATCTACCTCTGGACGATCGCGGTCCCGCTCGCCGTCGTCGGGGCCCTCCTCGTCGGCGCCCGCGGGAGCCGGACCGCCGCCGTCGCGGCCGGCGGCGTGCCGCTCGCGCTCGCGACCGCCGGCGGCTTCTTCGGCGGGAGCGTCGGACTGCCCGGTCCCACGACGCTGATCGTGATCGCGCTGACCGGCGTGCCGACGACCGTGTACGTCCACCGCGTCGTCGCGGACCGGGAGGGGACGATCGGCCTCGGACTACCGTTCCTGCTCGGTGTCGGCGTGATCGCCGGCGCGCTGCTCGTCGAGGCGTGGGGCGTGCCGGCGCCGGACCCGTGGCTCGACCCCAACTACGTCACGGAGGCGCCCTCGCGGACGCCTGAGGAGGCGGGACTGTACCCGGCCATCGTCGGCTCCGTGATCATCATCGCGCTGGTGGCGGTGCTGTCGTTCGTCCTCGGCGTCGGGACATCAGTCTTCTTGGAGGAGTACACCTCGGAAACCGGGGTCGTCGGGAAGCTGACGCGGCTGCTCCAGATCAACATCGCGAACCTGGCCGCCATCCCGTCGGTGGTGTACGGGCTGCTCGGGCTGGGGCTGTTCGCGAACCTGCTCGGGCTCGGCTTCGGGACGGCGGTGACGGCCGCGCTGACGCTGTCGCTCCTCATCCTCCCGATCACGATCATCTCCGCACAGGAGGCGATCCGGTCCGTGCCGGACGACCTCCGGCGCGGGTCGGACGCGATGGGGGCGACGCGCTGGCAGACGACGAAGAACGTCGTGCTGCCCGAGGCGTTCCCCGGTATCCTCACCGGGACGATCCTCGCGCTCGGCCGTGCGATCGGCGAGACCGCCCCGCTCATCATGATCGGAGCGGCGACGACGGTGTTCAGCGCGCCGAGCAGCCTCTTCAGTCGGCTCAGCGCGATGCCGATGCAGATCTACGCGTGGTCGAACTTCCCGCAGGCCGACTTCCGGTACGGCGTCGTCGCCGCGGGCGTCATCACGCTGCTCATCGTGCTCATCGGAATGAACGGGACGGCGATACTGCTGCGGAACCGCGCGGAAGGGGGGACCTGACATGAGTAACACGACATCAGACGACTCGCTCATCACGACGGAGGTACAGGCGGATTCGAACGACGACCGGGCGCCGCTCGGCGAGACCGGCACCGCGGTGGCGGCCCGGAACCTCGACGTCTACTACGGCGACGAGCAAGCCATCGACGACGTGACGATGGAGATCCCCGAGAAGCGCGTCACCGCGCTCATCGGTCCCTCGGGCTGCGGGAAGTCGACGTTCCTCCGGTGTATTAACCGGATGAACGACATGATCGAGATCTGCCGCGTCGAGGGCGACGTGGAGTTCGGCGGCAAGAACGTCTACGAGGACGACGTCGACCCGGTCGCCTTACGCCGGAAGATCGGGATGGTGTTCCAGAAGCCGAACCCGTTCCCGAAGTCGATCCGCGACAACGTCGCCTACGGCCTGAAGATCCAGGGGTACGAGGGCGACGTCGACGAGCGCGTCGAGGAGTCGCTGAAGGCCGCCGCGCTGTGGGACGAGGTGAAAGACCAGCTCGACTCCTCGGGGCTCGAACTCTCCGGCGGCCAGCAACAGCGGCTCTGTATCGCCCGCGCCATCGCGCCCGACCCGGAGGTCGTCCTGATGGACGAGCCCACCTCGGCGCTCGACCCCGTCGCGGCCTCGAAGATCGAGGACCTCATCGACGACCTCGCGGAGGAGTACACCGTCATCATCGTCACGCACAACATGCAGCAGGCGGCCCGCATCTCCGACCGGACCGCGGTGTTCCTCACCGGCGGCGAGCTCGTCGAGTACGACGACACCGCCAAGATCTTCGAGGACCCCGAAGAACAGCGCGTCGAGGACTACATCACGGGGAAGTTCGGATAGATGCCCCGCGAGAACTATCAGGAGCGGCTCGACGAGCTCCGCGAGGACGTGGTCGCGATGGGCGAGACCGTCTGCGACCGGCTCGACGACGCGATCGAGGCCGCGGTGACCGGCGACGACGAGCTCGCACAGTCGGTGATCGAGACCGACCACGAGGTCAACGAGACGTACCTCGCCCTCGAGGACGAGTGTACCGAGCTGTTGGCGCTCCAGCAGCCGGTGGCCGGCGACCTCCGGCTCGTCACCGCCTCCTTCAAGATCATCACCGACCTCGAACGCGTCGCGGACCTCGCGACGAACGTCGCGGCGTACGGCGGTCCCGAGGGCGGCGTCCACGACGCCGTCGACGTGCGCGACCTCGGGGACGGCGCCCGGGAGATGGTCGTCGACGCCGTCGACGCCTACGCGGCGCGCGACCCGGACGCCTGCCGCGAGATCGCCGCCAGCGACGACGCGTTCGACGAGCGCTGTCGCGAGGCGAGCGAGGCGGTCGTCCGCGAGCTCTTAAAGGCCGACCGCGCCCGCGACGCGGCGCGCGACGGCCCGGCGCCGACGGACGGCGAGGCGCTCGAAGCCTCCCTCGACGAGGTGTCGCAGGCGCTGCTCGCGGTGCGCGACCTCGAACGGGTCGCCGACCACGCGGTCAACATCGCGGCGCGGACGCTGTACATGGTCGAGAACGACGACGAGCTGATCTACTGAGCGCGGCTCGCGGCTCGGCCTGCCGCGGGCGGACCGGCTTCCGTCTCGGCCTGCCGCGGGCGGACCGGCTTCCGTCTCGGCCTGCCGCGGGCGACCGGCTTCCGTCTCGGCCTGCCGCGGGCGGACCGGCTTCCGTCTCGGCGTCTCCGGAACTCCTAATCGACTCCGGGCCTACTGACCGAACGTGACCGTACTGCAGGAGCTCATCGGAGACCAGTCGCTCGCCGTTTGGATCGCCTTGGGCGCGATCGGGTTCCTGCTGACCTGGAAGGGCGCGAACGTCATCGAGTCGACGACCTCGAAGATCAGCGACCACTTCGGGGTCTCGCAGGCGATTCAGGGCGGACTCATCGTCGCGGCCGCGACGTCGTTCCCCGAACTCGCGATTATCCTCATCTCGGTGCTCGTGCTCGGCGACTTCGGCGTCGGCGCGGGGGCGCTCATCGGGACGGCGGTGTTCAACATACTCGTCATCCCGGCGGCCGTCTCCATCACGAGCGGCGACACGACGACGACGCAGGGGATCGTCTACCGCGACGCCATCTTCTACATGGTCGCCGTCCTCGCCCTCTTCGGCGTGATCGCCTTGGGCGTCCTCGGGACCGACGGGCGGGAGATCGCGCGGATCACCCCGCAGATGGGCGTCGGCCTGCTGGTGTTGTACGGCGTGTACGTCATTCTCCTTGCCGGCGGGAAAAGCGGCGCTTCGGACCTCAAACGGGCCGAATCGACGAACGTCCCCAAACAGGCCGGACTGTTCGCGATCGGGCTGGTCGTCGTGCTCGTCGGCGTCGAGTCGATGGTCACCATGACGGTGCAGCTCTCGGACGCGCTCGACGCGCCGTCGTTCCTCATCTCCGTGACGGTGTTGTCGGCGCTGAGCTCCTTCCCCGACCTGCTCGTCGGCGTGAAGATGGGCAAGGCCGGCGACAAGCGCGCCGCGGTCGCCAACGTCTTCGGAACGAACACGTTCAACCTCGTCGCCGCGCTGCCGATCGGCGTCATCCTCGCCGGCGGCGTCTCGATCGGCTTCCTCACCTCCGTGCCGCTCCTGTTGTTCCTGTTTTACACGACCCTCGTCGTGGTGGTGATGGCCGCGACGGACTTCGAGATCACCACCGAGGAGGGGTACGTCTTCCTCGCGATGTACGCGGCGTTCATCGGCTGGATGACCGCCGAGGCGTTCGGGATCACCACGTTCCTGACCGAGTCGACGCTCCGGACGATCGTCGGGTGACGACTACCACAGCGGTCGATCGGTTCGGGACATCAGACAGCGCTCGAGTACGCACTTATAAATGGTTGAACCTCGGGCAACGGCGGCTACCTCCGAACGCTCGGGTTCTCTATTATAAGTGATTGACCGCAGATCGACCGTGGAGACCTCCAAAGCCCAGCCGCTCGTTTATAAATGGTTGCTTACGGATCGACGGCGAACACCGCCAAAGTTCCAGCCGTATACTTATAAATCGACACTGGCAGATCGACGACGAACACCTCCAAAGCCCCAGCCGCGAGGACTCGCGCGGCTTGCTGCGCGCCTCGCTCAGTCGCTCGCGTTGCTCACTCCTTCGCTGCGGTGCTTGCTACGCCGTGCTTCGCCCTCGCGGCAGCGTGGCGCGACGCGCCACGGGCAACCGGCGGCTTCGCCGCCGGTGACTGCCCCTTTGAGTTCCACCCCGCACAGCACCGCACCTCACGCCTCCCCAGCCTCGTCAGTCGCCTCCGCTTCGCTCCGGCGACTGACTCCCTCGCACGCGCTGTCTCGCGGCCGCCTTCAGCGGCCGCTCGCAGGCGCGCGCCACCGCATTCCTTTATAAAGACTGAGTTTCCGCTGCCCGAACCTGGACCTCGATCCCGTCGGCGTCGGTGACGGCGAACCCGTCCGCTCGCTCCGCGACAGCGAACTCGACCTCGTTCTCGCCCGCGACCGCGTTGAGTCGCGACCGGGCCGCCTCCAGCGCGGCCGCGTCGGGAACGACGACCTCGAACCACGCGACCCCGCGCCCCGCGGCGGGGGTCGTCCGCCCCCGCCACGTGTTCGCGCCGAGGTGGTGGTGGTAGCCGCCGGCCGCGACGAACCGCACGTCCGGGCCGCTCATCCCGACCTCGAAGCCGAGCCCGTCGACGTACACCGTCTCGAACGCCGACAGCGAGGTCACTTCGAGGTGTATGTGCCCCACGTCGGTGCCGGCGGGGGCGCGGTCGACGACTGCGGCGGAGTCAGCGCCGCCTTCCTCGCCCTCGCCGGCCGCCGCCGCGGCGACCCCCTCGACGTCGAGCGGGTCGGTCGCCATCCGGGGCGTTCCGTCCGGGTCCGTCGGCCACTCTCCGCGGGGGCGGTCGCGGTATATCTCCACGCCGTTCCCCTCCGGGTCGTCGAGGTACAGCGCCTCGCTGACGAGGTGATCGGAGGCGCCGTCGAGCCGCCACCGCTCCCGGACGCGTCCCAACGCCTCGCCGAGCGCGGCCCGCGAGGGGACCCGGAACGCGGTGTGAAAGAGCCCGGCGTCGGTCCGGCTCCGGGCGGGGCGGTCGGCGTCGCGCTCCAAGACGAGGAGGGGCGTCCCGTCGACCCCGAGCGTCGCGCGCTCGGGGTCGCGGTCGAGGACGACGAGGCCGACCACGTCCCGGTAGAACGCGGTCGTCTCGTCGAGGTCTGCGACCCGGAGCGCGGCGCGGCCGATGCGCGTTCCGGGCGGAAGGCGGTCGTCGCGGTCGCTCGCGGCGGCGTCGCCGTCGCCGTCGTCGGTGGCGGTCATCGGGCGGACTACGGTCGCTCGCGCGTTCAACGCGTCGGTCGCGGAAGCCGAACTGAGCGACCGCCCCGGCCGACCGCCCGAACCTTCCCCATCTTCCGTTAGAATCAAACCCGCACGCGACACAGAAGGGTGTATGAGCGCCGAACAGCAGGAGCGGGCCGTCCGGTGTCTGGTCGCGAAGGTCGGGCTCGACGGCCACGACCGGGGGGCACACGTGATCGCGCGGGCGTTCCGCGACGCCGGCTTCGAGGTCGTCTACTCCGGCCTCCACCGGGCGCCGGAGGACATCGTCCAGGCGGCCGTGCAAGAGGACGTCGACGTGCTCGGCATCTCGATCCTCTCGGGCGCGCACAACACGCTCGTCCCGAAGGTGATCGAGGGGCTGAAGGAGTACGACGCGTTCGACGACACCCTCGTCCTCGTCGGCGGGATCATCCCGGACGAGGACGAGGACGAGCTGAAGGAGCTAGGCGTCGCCGAGGTGTTCGGCCCCGGGACGCCGATGGAGGAGACGATCGAGTTCATCCGGAACAACGTCCCGGAGCGCGCGTAGATGGACGGGCCGGACGCACCCGCGTTCGCGGACGCGCCGTCGCTCACCGACGACGACGCCGCGCTCGTCGAGGACCTCCTCTCCGGGAGCCACCGCGCGCTCGCCCGCGTCATCACCAAGATCGAGAACCGGACGCCGGGGTACCGCGCGATCGTCTCCGCGCTCCACGAGCACACCGGCGGCGCGGACGTGATCGGGATCACGGGCTCGCCGGGCGCCGGGAAGTCGACGCTCGTCGACAAGCTGGCCGCCGCCTACCGCGACCGCGGCGACACCGTCGGCGTGATCGCGGTCGACCCCTCCTCGCCGTACACCGGCGGCGCCGTCCTCGGCGACCGGATCCGGATGGGGTCGAACGTGGGCGACATGGACGTGTTCTTCCGGTCGATGAGCGCGCGCGGCCAGCTGGGCGGCCTCTCGACGGCGACCGCGGACGCGGTGAAGGCGCTCGACGCCTTCGGGAAGGACGTCGTGGTCTTAGAGACCGTCGGCGCCGGACAGAACGAGGTCGACGTGGTCCGTACCGCGGACACGGTCGCGGTCCTCGTCCAGCCCGGCTCCGGCGACGACGTGCAGACGCTGAAGGCCGGAATATTAGAGATTGGCGACGTCTTCGTCGTCAACAAGGCGGACATGGACGGCGCACAGCGCACCGTCGCGGAGCTAGAGGAGATGGTCCACCGCCGCGAGGGCGGGACGACCGGTCGCGGCGCCGGCCACCACGGCGCGGCCTCGATGGCCTCGACCGGCGCGGGCGGCTCCGCGGCGGGGCACGGCGACGGCCACCACGATGGCGGCAACCACGGCGACGGCCACCACGATGGCGGCAACCACGGCGGCGATCACGCGGGCGGTTCCGGACACGGCGATGCCGACGCGCACGCGGGCGATGCCGACGCGCACGGAGCGGACGCCGACGACTCGTGGACGCCGGACGTGTTAGAGACCGTCGCGAACAGCGGCGAGGGGGTCGAGGCGCTGATCGAGGCGTTCGACGCGCATGCGGCGTACCTCCGGGAGTCCGGCGAGATCGAGACGACCGAGCGGCGCCGGTACGCCGCGGAGATCCGCACGCTCGTGCGCGCGGACGTGGGTTCGCTCGCAACCGCCGAGATCGAGCGGCACGGCGGGATCGATCGCCTCGCGGAGCGGGTCCGGGACCGAGAGACGGACCCGTACGCGGTCGCGGAGGCGATCGTCGGCCCGATAGCCGACTGCGTCGACGAGGAGCGCGCCGCCGACGACGAGCGCGACGACTGACGCCCGGGCCTGTTCGCGGTCGCGCGGACCGCGGCCGCGACCGCGTCCCACGGGTATAAGTCGCCAGCGAACCAACAGGTTTCTATGAAGCTCAGGAACCTCCTCGGCAGTGCCGCGCTCGGCGTCGGCGCGCTCGCCGCGATCAACACCGGCCTCCGGTACGAGGGCGAGTTGGAGTCCCCGCTCGACGGCGACGACCGCACCTTCCGCTGGCGCGGGATGGACGTCGCCTACACCGAGGCGGGCGACCCGGACGACCCCGACCTCCTCCTGCTCCACGGGATCAACGCCGCCGGCTCCTCCGGGGAGTGGCGCGCGGTGTTCGACGACCTAGCTGCCGACTACCACGTCGTCGCGCCCGACTTCCCGGGGTACGGCCGCTCGGACCGGCCGCCGCTCCGCTACTCCGCCGCGCTGTACGAGGACTTCGTCCACGACTTCCTCGCCGAGTTCGACGAGCCGGCCGTCGTCGCCTCCTCGCTGTCGGCCGCGTACGCGCTCGCGGCGACCGACGGCGGCGAGGAGGGCGGCGTCGAACTGAGCGGGTTCGTCGCGGTCTGCCCGACGGCGACCGCGGGCCCGAGTCCGGCGAAGGGGTGGCTGCGGGAGCTGTTCCGCGCGCCGCTCGTCGGGCAGGCGCTGTTCAACGTCATCACTGCGAAGCCGTCGATCCGGTACTTTAACGCCGACCACGGCTACGACGACCCCGCGAACCAGAGCGCGGAGTGGACCGACTACGAGTGGCGCACGACCCACGTCGAGAACGCGCGCTTCGCGCCCGCCTCGTTCGTCTCGGGGACGCTCAACAGCGATATCGACCTCGCCGCCGCGCTCGGCGACCTCGACGTGCCCCCGACGATCGTCTGGGGCCGCGAGGCGACCGTGAGCCCGCTCACGGACGGCCGCGAGCTCGCGGACGCAGCGGACGCGCGCCTCGTCGTCTTCGACCGCGCGCGGCTGCTCCCCCACGTCGAACACCCCGAGCGGTTCGTCGAGACGGTCGAGGAGGCGCTCGTCGCGGCCGCGGCGGCGTAGCTCGGCTGGCCCGTCGCCCGACGCTCTTCGATCGCCGTCGCCCCCGGTTCTCAGCGCTGAGCATCGGGCGAACACGAATAAGTACGCCGTCCGCCGAAGACGCGTATGACGAACGAGACGTTTCGCGTGCTGTGCGTCGACGACGAGCCCGGACTCGCGCGGCTCGTCGCGACCCACCTCGAACGCGACGCCGACCTCGACTGCGAGACCGCGGTCGAGACCCGCCCCGACGACGCGCTCCGCCGGATCGAGCGCGAGTCGTTCGACTGCGTCGTCAGCGACTACGACATGCCCCGCCTGACCGGCGTGGAACTGCTCTCGGCCGCCCGCGAGGTCGACCCGGACCTCCCGTTCCTCCTGTTTTCCGCGACCGGCCCGGCCGACATCGCGGCCGAGATGGTCCGCGCCGGCGTCAGCGACTACGTCTCGAAACGGGGCGGCGCGGACGGCTACACGGCGCTGTTGCGGCGCGTCAAGCGGACCGCAGCCGGCGAGAACGGGGGTTTTGCGGCTCGGGACGCCGACGACCTGACCGAGGCGGACGTGGCGCTCGACGGGGTCTGTACCGTGGCGCCCGACGGGACCTTCGAGTTCGTCGGCGAGGAGTACGGCGCGTTGTACGGCTACGCCCCCGAGGAGTTAGAGGGAGAGCCGTGGCAGCGGCTCCATCCCGAGACCGAGGTCGAACACATCGAGACGAACGTCATCCCGGCCGTGACCGACGGTGAGCGGTGGACGGGGGCGAGCACGGGGCTCCGGGCGGACGGCAGCCGGTTCGCCGAGTCGAAGATGGTGAGCGCGACGGCGGACGACCGGCTGGTCATCTCGGTGTCGCCGCTCGACGCGGTACGGCCGGTCGCCGACGACTGAACGGGTACGAACCGTAGGACCCCGCCCGCCTCACCCGTCGCGGCGCACGTACAGCGTCTTCTCGCAGGCCGCGTGGACTTCCCCCTCGTCGTCGACCAGCGAGACGAGGTACTCGCGGTCGGTCGATTCTCCCGGCTCGAGCGTCTCGCGGATCGCCTCGGTCTCGGCGGTCGGCACCTCGAACTCGGCGTACAGCGTGTCGCGGCCGGGTTCGATGAACTCCAGCGCGGCCGACTTGTCCCACACCGTGAACGTGTCGCCGAGGACCCGCCGCAGCATCATCATGTACACCGGGTCGATCGCGGCGTAGATGCTGCCGCCGAAGATCGTCCCGACCGCGTTGCGGGTGCGCCAGTTCAGCGGCAGTCGAATTCGAATGTAGCGCCAGTCGGCCGCGATGTGGTCGACGCGCGCGCCCGTGCCCCGGTACGCGGGGAGGAGGTTGAACCCGAGTCGCCAGAGCCGCGTCCGGCGGCTCTCCGCCGGCGGGTCCTCGCGCAGGGGTCGCGGGTCGGGGTCGCGGTCGACCCCGGTCGGGGAATCGCTCACGGCGATCCGGGACGCCCCGGTGACAAACCGGTGTCGGAACCGGCGACAACCGGCCGGGGGTTGTCGACGTCGGACACGTACTCCCACAACCCACGATGGCGCGTGCCTCCGAATGGCCGCCGAAGGCGGCCGCGAGGAGCACGCGCGAGGGAGTCGGTCGCCCGGAGCGGAGCGACGGGCGACCGACGAGGTTGGGGAGGCGTGAGGTGCGGTTGCGGTGCGGGGCGGGACTCAAAGGGGCAGCCGGGAGGGCGAAGCACGGCGACGTAAGCACTGGAAGGAGCAAGCAACGCGAGCGACTGAAGCGCGCAACGAGGCGCGCGAGTCCTCGCGGCTGGGGCTTCGGCGGTGTTCGCTGCCGATCTGCCAGTAATCATTTATAAATGAGCGGCTGGGACTTTGGAAGTGTTCGCTGCCGATCTGCCAGTAATCATTTATAAATGAGCGGCTGGGGCTTCAGAGGTGTCTGCTGCCGATCTGCCAGTAATCATTTATAAATGAGCGGCTGGGACTTTGGAAGCGTTTTCAGCCGATCTGCCGGAAGGCATTTATAAGCGATCGGCTGAGGCTTCGACCGCGTTTGCTGTCGCTCCGCCGGCGACTGTTTATTTATAAATGGCCGTCGCCTCGGGAGCGTTCGAATCGACGTCACTTCCGGCCACCTCCGATACTCCCCTCACGTAGCCGGCCCGAAACGGGTATCCCCGCGCGACCGCAACCCGACACCGATGGAGTGCGACAAGTGCGGGAGCGACGCGATCCACCACGCCGCCTACTCTGGGGCGCACCTCTGCGGCCACCACCTCCGGGAGTCGGTCGAGAAGCGCGTGAAGCGTCGGGTCCGCGAGGACGGCCTCCTCGATCCGGACGCGACCCCCGACGACCCTGACCGCTGGGTGATCGGGCTCTCCGGCGGGAAAGACAGCGTCGCCCTGACGCGGATCTTAGACGACGTGTTCGGGAAGGACCCCCGCGTCGAGATGCTCGCTCTCACGATCCACGAGGGGATCGAGGGGTACCGCGACGCCAGCGTCGACGCCTGCGTCGAGCTCGCCGACGAGCTCTCGCTGCGCCACGAGCTGGTCTCCTACGAGGAGGAGTTCGACGTGCGCATGGACGACGTCGTCGAGAGCGACCCCGAGAACATGGCGGCCTGCGCGTACTGCGGCGTGTTCCGCCGCGACCTCCTCGAGAACTACGCCGCCGAGTTCGACGCCGACAAGCTGCTCACCGGCCACAACCTCGACGACGAGGCGCAGACCGCGATGATGAACTTCCTCGAAGGCGACGTGCGGCAGGTCGCGAAACACTTCGACGCCTCGCTCGGCCCGTTCGACGAGCGCGAAGCCACCGACGCGTTCGTCCCGCGCGCCAAGCCGCTCCGCGACGTGCCCGAAAAGGAGATCGCCCTGTACTGTCACGTCCGCGACCTCCCGACCCACATGGCCGAGTGCCCCCACGCCGAGGAGGCGTACCGCGGCGAGATCCAGTCGACGATCCACGAGCTGGAGGAGAACCACCCCGGCGCCCGCCACTCGATCATGGCCGGCTACGAGGAGCTGTCCGCGCTCGCGGCCGAGGCGTACCGCGGGGGCGACGGGGAGGGTGCCGGCGGCGATGAGGGGGACACCGGCGGCGAGGGCGACGACTCCGGCCTCCGCGAGTGCGAGCGCTGCGGCTCGCAGACGAGCCGCGACGTCTGCCGGAAGTGCCGGCTGCTGGAGTCGATCGAGGCGGCGACGTGACCGGGGCGCGTTCACGCGCCGCCGTCACCGCGACCGGAGCGTCGTTCACGCGTCGTCGTCGACGCGACCGATGAGGTCGAGCTGGTGGGTGAGGTAGACGAGCGTCCCGGAATCGACCTGTCCGCGGCGAATCTCGAGCCACGCGTCGAGGTCGTCGGCCGAGACGGACCCCGTCTCACCCCCGTCGGCGATCACCTCGCCGACCGCGGCCTCGACGGTGTCGAGGATGTGTCGGAGGAAGAACGCCTCGTCGCCCGGATAGCCCGCCTCGCCGTCGGCGGGACGCGCGATCCAGTCGGAGCCGGCGGCCCCGAGGAGCGTCGAGCCGTCCGCCTCGCGCAGGCGCGCAAGCGCGGCGCCGCCGGCGCGGCTGTTCCCGCCCGGCTTCTCGTCCATGTGACGGTGGTACAGCCGCTCCACCTCCCGATCGTCGGGATGTGCCGGGCGGAACCGGGTCCCGCCGTCGAAGGTGATCGGGAAGTAGTAGGTCCCGCCGGGCGCCAGCGCGCCGAGCAGCGGGTCGAGCCGGTCGAGCCCGAGCACGTCCAGTAGCGCCATCCCGATCAGCGCGTCGGACTCGCCCGCGTGCGCCGCGGCGTACGCGGGCGCGTCGGCGGCGACGGACTCGACCCTGACCGTGCGCGCGTCGGTCTCGACGACGAGCGCGTCGTCGCCGCTGCCGCCATTGTCGACGGACGTCGGTGCGTCTCGTTCCGCCGCCCACTCCCGGAGGAAGGGACCTAGCCCGGCGAGCGCGTCCGGGTCGCGGTCGACCGCGACGTACCGCGTCTCGCCCGGCGGGAGCACCTCCCAGTCGATCAGCCGGGCGACCATCGTCCCGACGCCGGCGCCGACCTCCAAGACGCGGAGCGGCCCCTCGGTCGCGACGGCCCGCTCCGCGAGCCGCTCGCGGAGGATCCCGAGGAGCCGCCGGTCGAGCGCCCGGTCGTCGACGCTCTGCTTCGCCCGGAGGTAGCGCCGGAAGGCGGCGGTGTCGGCGGCGAGGGCGTCGTCGCCGGCCTCCGGAGGGCCGTCACCGTCTCCCGTCATGTCGTCACCTCCGGCTCGGCCGCGTCGACGGCGTCGGGCGCGTCGGCGACCCCGGCGAGGAGCCGGCGGACGCGGGCCGTCGTCTCCTCCCAGTCCGGGTGGCGCTCGTACCGACGCCTCGCGGCGCGGCCCATCTCGGCGAGCCGGTCGGGGTCGGCCGCGAATCCGTCGAGCGCGCGGGCGACGGCGGCCGGGTCGTCCGGGTCGACGAGGACGCCCGTCTCGCCGTCGGCGACCGTCTCGCTCGCGCCGCCCGCACTGGAGGCGATCGCCGGCAGGCCGAAGCTCATCCCCTCTAAGTAGACGATCCCGAACCCCTCGTACCGGGAGGGGACGGCGAGGACGTGGCTCCCGCGGAGCGCGTCGGCCAGCTCGGCGTCCGACAGCCGGCCGGCGAAGCGCACCCGATCGCCGAGCCCCCGCTCCCGGACCAGCCGCCGCACGTCGGCGACGTGGGACTCGTCGACCGCCCGACCGACGACCGTGAGGTCGACGGCGGCGTCGGCGCGGGCGACCCCCTCGACGAGCGTGTCGAGCCCCTTCCGCGGCTCGACGTTGCCGACGAACGCGACGCGGAGCGGGTCGGGGTCGGGACCGTCGAGCGACGCGGCCCGCGCCGCGATCGCGTCGTCGTCGATCGCGGGGTCGAACCGGTCGCCGGCGGGCGGCGCGACGACGGTCGCCGCGGGATCGACCCCGAGGGCGGCGACAGCGTCGCGGGTCGCCGCGCTGTTACAGACGACGCCGTCGACGGTCGCGAGGTAGCGGCGCTCGACGGCGCGGTAGAACGGCGAGAGGCGGCGCGGTTCGCTCGCGCGCAGGTGGTGAACGACGCTCACGACCGGGTACGGAAGGTCGCGGTTGGCGCGGAGCAGCGAGGGGTGCGCGAGCTCGTCTTGGAGCATCACGTCGACGTCGACGCGGAGGCGGTCGCGGACCCCCGGGAGCGCGTTGTCCAGCAGCCCGCGCGGGTACGCCCGCCACGGGAGCTCGACGACCTCGACGGCGTCGCCGGCCGCGCGGAGCCCCTCGACGAGCTTCCGGTCGTAGCGGAACCCGCCCGACCGCTCGTCGAGACTGCCGTACAGCGCGAGCCCGACGTTCATACCGGCGCGTCGTAGGTCGCGGCGGCCGCGTCGTCCTCCCAGACCGTCACGGCCAGCTCGCTCACGGCGTCGTCGGTCACCGCGTCGGTCACGCGCTCGAAGACGACGCGGGCGAACCGCTCGACGCTGGGGTTGTACCCCTCGAACTCGGGCAGGTCGTTGAGCAGCTCGTCGCGGTAGCGGTCCGCGAGGTCGCCGAGCGCCGCCTCGGCGTCGTCGATGTCGACGAGGTAGTCGTGCTCGTTCAGCTCGGGGCCGCGGAAGGTCAGCTCCACCTCGAAGTGGTGGGAGTGCGGGACGCTCTCCGGCCCCTCGTCGACGACCGTGAGGTAGTGCTGGGCCACGAAGTCCGTCAGCACCGTCGTCGCGTACATGAACCGATCCACGGGCGCGAGCAACCTAAAGCCGGAGGGCGGCGGAAGGACGCTCGACGCGTCGGGTCATTTATAAGGCGAGGCGAGCGGCGGCGACGCCGTTTATAAGTAGCCGAGCGCGCGAAGCCGGTCCCGGTCCGTCTCGCCCTCGCCGCCGTGGACCCGCGACACCGGTAGCGGCTCGGGCGGCGTCAGGGTCGGCTCGCGCGTCTCCTCGTCCGCGCCGTCGATCGTCGCCCACGGGACCGCGAGCAGCGCGGGGACGGGCGCGTGCATCGGGTGGCCGTACAACCCCCACTCGCCGAAGAGATTGCCGTGGTCGGCGGTGACCGCGATCCGCCCGTCGACGTTCGCCGCGAGGGACTCGACCTCGCCGAGGACGTGTCGGAGGTTCGCCTCGTACGCAGCCCAGACGCGCTCGACCGAGACCTCGCCGCGCCGGAGCAGCACCCACGGGTTCCCCGCGTTGCTGTGGCTCCCGGTCCGCGCCAGCCCGTCGTCGCCGTCGAGGGGTTCCGGGACGAACGGGTGGTGCGGCTGCATGTAGTGGACGACGAGCCGGTCGGGGCCGCGCTCGCGGGCGAGCGCGATCGCCCGGTCGGTCACGGCCGCGGCCGGCACGGTCCCCGCCGCCTCGTCCCACGCGTACTTCCACACCTCGTCGAGCGCGGCGAACGCGCCGGCGTCGAGGTAGCGGTCGGTCCACGTGTTGCCCGTGACCATGGCCGTTCGCGCGGTCTCCGGGCGGTCGACGAAGGTGTTCTCCAGCCACTCCGAGGAGGAGCTCCCGACCGACCGAACCGTCTCGACCCCGCCGAGGAACTCGAAGTCGGGCGCGACCGACCGAAGTAGGTCGGCCCGACAGGCGTCGAGGACGACGAGGACGTCCCACTCGCGGTCGAAGGCGTTCGTCCCGTAGTCGAGCCGCCGGCCGATCGCCTGCAGCCCGCGCAGGTAGGCGGTCCCGAGGCGGCCCATGCCCGGCTCCGTCACGCTCGCGAGTTCGGCGCGAGGCGACTAAACCGCTCCGGCGGGAGCGCCACCGTCGCCCCCGGCGACGCCCCGCCGCCGTCGGGACACCTATACGTCTCGCCGCCTCGGTACGACCGTGAACTGCCTGCTCGTCGGCGCGGGGGCGATCGCGCCGGAGTACGCCGCCGGCCTGCCCGAGAGCTCGCTGTCGCTGGCCGGCGTCGTCGACCTCGACGCCGACCGCGCCGCCGCCCTCGCCGCGGACCACGGCTGCCCGTCGTTCGCCGACCTGGAGACCGCGCTGGAGCGCGTCGACGCGCCGCTCGTGGTGAACCTGACGAGCCACGCGGCCCACGCGGCGGTGACGCGGACCGCGCTGGAAGCGGACCGCCACGTCTACTCGCAGAAGCCGCTGGCGCTCGACGCCGACGAGGCGCGGGCGCTGGTGGCGCTCGCCCGCGACCGCGGGCTCGCCCTCGGCTGCGCGCCCGGGACGCCGCGGGCGCCCTCGCAGCGCCGCGCGGGCCGGCTCCTCGCCGACGGGCGGCTCGGGCCGGTGGGGCTGGGATACGCCCACGCCCACGTCGGCCGCGTCACCGACTGGCACGACCGGCCCGACTCCTTCCTCGAGATCGGGCCGCTGTACGACGGGGCGGTGTACCCGCTCGCGCTCCTCGTCTCGTGGTTCGGAGCGGTCGAGCGCGTCCGCGTCGCCGACGCCCTCGACGTCTGGCCCGCCCGGGAGGGGCGGCGGCCGTCGACGCCGAGCCACGTCGAGGCGACGCTCGCGTTCGCGGCGGGGCCGACCGTCAGGCTCACCGCCAGTTTCTACGCGCCCCACCGGAGCCGGGAGTTCTACGGGCTGGAGCTCCACGGCGACGACGGCTCGCTGTACCTGAAGGGGACCGGCGCGATGGACGACGACCGCGATCACGTCCGGTTCGGCCGCATCGGTCGGGAGTACGTGAGCGCGCCGCCGGACGCGCCCGAGGAACCCTACGAGTACGTCGACGCCGTGGAGCGCCTCGCGGCGTCGGTCGAGGTCGGGTCGCCGTCGCGCGCGGGAGGACGACGGGGCGCCCACGTCGTCGCCGTCTGTAACGCGATCGAGGCGGCCGCCGAGGGGAACGGCCCGGTCGCGGTCGACGACTGCGGCGCGACCGCCGACCCGCCGCCGGCGCCGGCGGTGCGGCCGGAGAAGCAGCTTGGAGGGGAGACCGAGGTGGGCGCCGCCGCGCTCCGGCTCCCCGCCGTCGGCTTCGGCTGCTCGCGCTACCGCGACGGGGAGTACGTCGAGCGCGCCGACTCGATCGCGACCGCGCTCGACGCCGGCTACCGCCTCCTCGACTCGGCCGAGCTGTACGGCAACGAACACCGGATCGGGGAGCTGCTCGCCGCGCCGGGCGCGCCCGACCGCGAGCGCGTGTTCCTCCTCGGGAAGGCGTGGCGCACGAACCACCGCCGCGAGCACCTGCTCGCCGCCTGCGCGGGCAGCCGCGAGGAGCTCGGGATCGACGCGTTCGACTGCTACGCGCTGCACTGGCCCTCGGCGCTCGAACACCGGGGCGAGCTTCGCCGCCTCGCCGAGAAGCCGGTCGAGCGGCAGGAGTCGCTCACCTTCCCCGAGGACGCGGACGGCGAGCCCGCGACCGACGACGTGTCGCTCGCGACCGCGTGGGAGAACTTAGAGGCCGTTCACGACAGGGGCTGGGCGCGGACGCTCGGGGTCTGTAACGTCTCGCGGGCGGGGTTGGAGACGGTCCTGGAGGCGGGGGCGGTCGACCCGGCGCTCGTGCAGGTGGAGCGACACCCCTACCGCCCCCGGAACGATCTGGTCGAGTTCTGCCGCGAGCGCGGGATCCGGGTGGTCGCGCACTCGCCGCTGTCGGCGCCCGGCCTCCTCGACGAGCCCGTCCTGAGCTCGATCGGGTCGGAGCGGGGGCTCTCGCCGGCCGAGGTCGTGATCGCGTGGAACGCCTCGCAGGGGGTCGTCCCGATCCCGTCGAGCACCGCCGAGTCGCACGTCGTCTCGAACCTGGCGGCCGGGAGCGAGCGGCTGACCGACGACGAGATCGCGCGAATCGACGCCCTTCGAGACCCCGACTTCGAGCGGTGACGGTCGGTGGCGACCGGATTCCGGGGGTTCGGGCGGTATTTCTATGTGAGTGAAGCCCGTGCGTGTGGTATGGCAACGACCGAAGCGCGGCAGTCCGCGGTCGACATCGGCTCGTTGAACGGGCTCCACTGGGTGGGTATCGTCGCCGCCCTCGTCTCCGCCGCCGTCCACCTCCTCCTCGGCGTCAGGATGTTCCCCTCGCCGATGGGGATCAGCTTCGTTCTGGCCGGGTTGGGGTTCATCGGGGGCGTCGTCCTCCTCGCGATCGACTACCGGCGTCGCGCGGTGTACGCCGTCGGGATCGCCTTCACGCTCGTGCAGATCCTCCTGTGGTACGTCGTCAACTTCGCGGGCGGGGGGAAGTCGTTCCCGGCCGACGTCGGGACGCTCGGCGCCGTCGACAAGGTCGCACAGGTCGCGTTGATCGCCGTTCTGGTCCTCCTACTGCGCCGATAGCCGTGTCGACTCGGAAGCGCCGACCGCGACGCGGGCGCGCCGCCGGGGTCACCGACACCGGAGGTGACGGGTAGATGGCCGGCGTCCGCCGCCGGCGCTCTCTCCGCGTCGGAGTCGGCGTCGGGCTCCCGCTCGTCGCCGCGGTCGCGCTCGCCGCGCTCCTCTTTCGGCTGTTTCCGATGGACGCGACCGGCCGGTGGGGGCTCTCTCCCGCCGTCGTCGCGGGCGGCTGCTGGGCCGGACAGCTCTGGTACGTCGGCTACCGGCTCGACCCGGAGCGGCTGGCCGGGGGGTTCTGGCGGCGGCTGTTCGGGCTGGCGAACGCGGTCACGCTCGCTCGGGGGGCGCTGTACGCCGTCGTCGCCGGGTTCGCGGTCGTCCCGCCGGGGACGTCGCTCGCGTGGGTGCCGGCGCTGTGTTACGGGACCGGCGTCGCGCTCGACAACCTCGACGGGACCCTCGCCCGGACGGTGGGCCGGGAGACCGAGATCGGCCGCCGGCTCGACATGGCGTTCGACACCTTCGGGTTCGTCGCCGCGCCGCTGGTGGCGGTGCTGTGGGGGCTGCTGCCGGTCTGGTACCTCTCGATCTCCGCCGCGCGCTACGTCTTCCGCGGCGCCGTGTGGCTGCGCCGCGTCCGCGGGCTCCCCGTCGGCGACCTCCCCGACAGCGACCTCGGAAAGTACCTCGCGGGCGTCCAGATGGTGTTCGTGACGGTCGCGCTCGTCCCGCCGGTCCCGACGGAACTCGTGCGGACCGTCGCGCCCGTCGTCCTGCTCCCGTCGCTGGCGGTGTTTACCCGCGACTACCTCTTTGTCAGCGGACGCCTCTCCAACCGCCGGTGACCGCGGCGGCCGTTCACTCGTACTCCAAGATCACCTGTACCGTCTCGTCGGCCGCCGAGTCGAGCAGCTCGTACGCCTCCGCCGCGCGCTCGAACGGGATCCGGTGGGTGATCAGCTCGTCGGCGGGGACCCGGTCGAGCCGTTCGAGCGCCGCGTCCATGCGTCGGTCGCGGTCCCAGCGCCCCCGGAGCTCGGGGCTTATCGTCGACACTTGGCTGGAGACGATGTCGATGCGGTCCCGGTGGAACCGCCCCCCGAGCCCGATCGGCTCGCGTTTCGTGCCGTACCACGACCCGACGACGATCCGCGCGTCGTAGCCGACGACGCCGAGCGCGTCGTCGAGGGCGCTCGGCTGGCCGGAGAGTTCGACCGCGAGGTCGGCGTCGTCGAGCGCGGCGTCCGAGCCGGCGTCGCGGAGGTGGGCGTCCGAGCCGGCGTCGTCGAGCGCGGCGTCCGAACCGCCGAGGCCCGCGTCGGCGTCGTCGTCGAGAGCTGCCGGCGTCGTCGTCCGGTCGGCGCCGAACGACGCCGCGAGGGCCCGACGACGCTCGACCGGGTCGACCACGACGAGCGACTCCAGCGGGAACGCGGCCAGCAGTCGGGTGACGCAGAGCCCGATCACGCCGGCGCCGAACACCACGACCCGCTCCCCGAGCCGAGGGGCGGCGTCGAGGACGATGTTCGTCGCGGTCTCGACCGAGGGGAGGAGCGACCCGACGGCCGGCGTCGTCCCCGGCGGGAGCGCGACCACCGAGTCGGGGGTGGTCCGAAAGCTCGTCTGGTGGGGGACGAACGAGAACACCGACCGACCGACCCACTCCGGGTCGACGTCCGCGCCGACCTCGCTGACGACCCCGCTCGCGGCGTACCCGTACTGGAGGGGGTACGAGAGGTCGCCGTCGAGCGCGTCGAGCGTCTCGTCGGCCGGGAGACCGTCGGGCGTCTGGTCGCGGTACACGAGCAGCTCCGTCCCGGCGCTTATCGCCGACGCCCGGGTGCCGACGAGCAGTTCGTCTGCGTCCGGCGGGCCGACCGACGTCTCCCGCACCTCGACGGTCTCCGGACCCGTGAAGTAGAGCGCCGCGTCGGTCATCGTGTCGTCGCGAATCTGGCTCGACCGCGGACGGCGACGGAGCGACGCCGCGTCCCCCGGCTCGGCTGGTGACGTGACACGTAGGTCTCCACGGACCGTGTGATGTTAAGTCCTCGCGCCGTGCGCGGGTCGGACCAGTACCGATGGAAAACGGAACCGAAAGCGAACCAGTACCGATGGAAAACGGAATTGGAACCGAACCGCAGCGGTCGCGAGACGCTCAGCGGATGACGTCGAGCCCGTTGTTCTTCTCGATCGGGTCGCTGCCGCCGTCGGACTCCCAGCCGTGGTCGGTGCCGCCGGAGACCGCCGGCTCGCCTCTGTCGCCCGCGGCGCCCGCGCCGCCCGCGGCGTCGTTCGCCTCGGCCGCCCGCTGGCGCGAGTCGCCGAGGTCCTCGCCGCCGGCCGCGGCGCGCGACTTGTCCGCCTGCTTCTGGGTCGAGGGACCGAGCACCTGCGCGCTCTGGACGCCCGTCATGATCGCCATGACGCGTACCTTCCCCTTGTACTCCTCCTGAATGCGAGCGCCCCAGATGACGTTGGCGTTCGCCTCCAGCCGCTCGGTGATGTTGTTCGCGATCCCCTCGGCCTCCTTCAGCGTGAGGTCCGGGCCGCCCGTGATGTGGACGAGCCCGCCCGAGGCGCCGCGGTAGTCGACGTCGAGCAGCGGGTGGTTCATCGCGTCGTTGACCACCTCTTGGGTCTTGTTCTTGTCTTGGGTCTCGCCGACGAGCATGACCGCGACGCCGCCCTGATTCATGATCGTCGACATGTCCGCGTAGTCGAGGTTGATGAGGCTCGGCTGGGTGATCGTCTCGGAGATCCCCTTCACCGTCTCCGCGATGATCTGGTCCATCACGGAGAACGCCTTCCCGATCGGCAGGTTCGGGACGTAGTCGAGGAGGCGGTTGTTGTCGAGGACGATGATCGAGTCGGCCTCGTTGCGCAGGGTCTCGAGCCCCTCCTCGGCCTTCACCGTGCGGGCGCGCTCGACGTTGAACGGCGTCGAGACCATCCCGACGACGATGGCGCCCTGCTCTTTGGCGATCTTCGAGACGACCGGCGCCGCGCCGGTGCCCGTGCCGCCGCCCATCCCGGCGGTGACGAAGACGAGGTCCGCGTCGCCGAGCACCTCCTTGATCGTGCCCTGAGCCATCTCGGTGGCACGCTCGCCCATCTTGGGGTCGCCGCCGGCGCCGAGCCCCTGCGTGAGCGACTTACCCACGAGGATCTTGGTGTCGGCCTCGATCATCTTGAGGTGCTGTTTGTCCGTGTTGATGGCGACGGTGTCGGCGCCGTCGACGCCGATGTTGTACAGCCGGTTGACCGTGTTGTTCCCGGCGCCGCCGGCACCGACGATGACGATCCGGGGGTCCCCGAACTCGTCGTCGCCCATGTCGACGTCATCCATGTCGCGCTTCTCCGCCTCCGCGTTGTCGAGGGCGTCCTGAACGAGATCTTGCATCAGTTTACACCTTCGCCCAGTTGCGGTTGCGGCCGCGCTCGTCGCGCTCGCCGTCCTGTTCGTTCAACATGTCGCGGACGGCCGACCGGATCGCCTCGCTCCGGTTCGGGAACTCGCCCGTCTCCACCATCTGTTCGACCTCGTCGATCTGCTGTTTCGGGATTCGTAGTGTCACACGCTCCATTGGTATTCCCCCGGTAAGACGGCGAACACGCGACGCGTGTGTCTTACAGCGCGAAACCGCCCGACTGCGGGGCGACACCCCGCACCGGACGCCCGCTGTAAGACGACCGTCTTACGCAGTTGAAGTCACCGAGGCTACCATTATAAAAGTACCGGTGGCTGTAAGACAGAACGTGAAAACGCCCGAAACGAGGCGTATACAGCCGCCTATGCCACGTTACTGATCTTTCAGAACGTCCGCAGCCGGGGTCCGGCGTCCGCATCCGGGGCAGAACGCCCAGTCGGTTCGGAGCTCGTCGCCGCACTCGCAGAAGGCCCTGTGAGACTGCTTTTCACCGCAGTTCGGGCAGTATACGTGGTCAGAAGGGACGATTTCGCCGCATCCGCCGCAAGCGTTTTCGCGCGTTTGCGCGCCCGGACCCGCCTCCGTCTTACGCGTACTCGCTTCCGCCTCGCCGGCCGTCTCACGCGTCACACGAACCTCGTCGTCTCGATCGTCGGATCCGGCGTTCGGGGCGTCGAGAGTGACGTTTACGTTGATATCGCCGGCGTTCTCGGGCGTATACGCCCGCGTTGCGGCGCCGCCCGCCGGACCGAGCCGCTCGTCGAGCGCGGCGTCGAGCCGCTCCGCGATCAGCTCGTCGACGCGGTCCGCGAGGGCGTCGTCGACGCTCCCGGTCGCCGCGTCGGACGCGTCGGACGCGTCCCCCTCCCCGTCGAGGTGGGTCCGGAGCGCCTCCCGCATCACCTCGCTTTTGGAGGCGTCACACGCTTCCAGCCGGTCGACGAGGTCGTCGTCCGCCCGGAAGGTGATCTTGCTCATACCGAAGGAGTATCTCCGGTCGGTATAAGTATCTTCTCCTGCTGTCTGACACGTTTCACGGCGCCGAAACGTTCGCGCTGACGACGCCCGGATCGTGCGGTTTGGTCACACATGTGTCTGACGCAGATTTATACGCGTCGCGCGAGCATGCGTGTGTATAATGAGTAACCGCGTCGAGGACCTCGAACGGCAGGTCGCGGAGCTACAGGCGGCGGTCAACGGGCTCACCGAGGAGCTCGTCGAGATGAAAGAGCGCGTCCGACAGCTGGAAGACGAGCGGTCGGTCGCGGTGGAGGAGGCGGCCGCCGAGGCGACAGCCGGGTCGGAAGCGACGGACGCCGCGGCCGGCGAGCCCGCGGCCGGCGAGCCCGCGACCGACGAGCCCGCCTCCGACGACGCGTCAGAGGTGTCGGGGGGCGAGCGGACGACCCATTCCGACGACCACGTCGACGTCTTCGAGTCGGTCGAGGAGCCGTCCGACGGCGGCGACGGCGAGGCGGCAACCGCGGACGACGCGAGCGAGGGAGACGATGTCATCGTCCCCGAGCAGTCGGCGACGACGCCCGACGCCGACGCGGAGGCCGAGGAGGCCGCCGAGGACGACGACGACGGCGAGTCGAGCGACAGCGACATCATCGTCGCGTAAGCGGTCGCCTCCGACCCCATGCACATCACTGAAGTGGTCTTAGACGGGTTCAAGAGCTTCGGGCGAACGACGAGGATCCCCTTCTACGAGGACTTCACCGTCGTCACCGGCCCGAACGGCTCCGGGAAGTCGAACATCATCGACGGCGTGTTGTTCGCGCTCGGGCTCGCCCGCACCCGCGGGATCCGCGCCAAGAAGCTCACCGACCTCATCTACAACCCCGGCCACGACGACGGCGAGGCCGCCGACGGGCCGAACGAGGCGTCCGTCACGGTCGTACTCTCCAACGAGGACGGCACCCTCGACCGGTCGCAGGTCGTCTCCGCGGCCGGCACGGAGAACGTCGGCGACGTCTCCGAGATCACGATCAAGCGCCGCGTGAAGGAGACCGAGGACAACTACTACTCGTACTACTACCTCAACGGACGCTCGGTGAACCTCTCGGACGTCCAGGACCTGCTCGCGGCGGCGGGCGTCACGCCGGAGGGGTACAACGTGGTGATGCAGGGCGACGTCACCGAGATCATCAACATGACCCCCTACCAGCGGCGGGGGATCATCGACGAGATCGCGGGCGTCGCGGAGTTCGACGAGAAGAAGGAGGCCGCCTACGAGGAGCTCGACACGGTCGAAGACCGGATCGGCGAGGCCGACCTCCGCATCGGCGAGAAGCAGGACCGCCTCGACCAGCTCGCCGACGAGCGCGAGACCGCCCTCGAGTACCAGGAGCTCCGCGACGAGCTCGAGGAGTACCGCGGGTTCCGGAAGGCCTCCGAGTTAGAGGAGAAGCGCGACGCACTCGCGGACGTCGAGGGCGACATCGACGAGGCCGAGGCGGACCTCGAATCGCTCCGCGAGGAGCTCGACGCCAGACAGGGGAAGCTCACTCGCTTGGAGGAGGACTTAGCGGACCTCAACCACGAGATCGAGACGAAAGGCGAGGAGGAACAGATCCAGATCCGCTCGGAGATAGAGGAGATCAAAGGCGAGGTCTCGCGGTTAGAGGACAAAATTGAGTCCGCCGAGTCGCGCGCCGAATCGGCCGAGAACGACCGGCGGCAGGCGTTCGTCCAGATCGATCGCAAAGAGGAGAAGGTCGAGGAGCTGGAGGCCGAGATCCGCGAGACGAAAGTGGAGAAGGCGTCGGTGAAGTCGGAGCTGGCGACGAAGCGCTCCGAGCTGGCCGATGTCGAGGCCGAGATCGAGGGCGCGGACACGGAGTTCGACGAGCTGAAAAGCGACCTCGCGGAGAAGAAGGAGGCGATCGAGGCGCTCCGCGAGGAGAAAAACGAGACGCAACGCGAGAAGGACCGGCTGCTCGACGAGGCCCGCCGCCGCTCGAACGCCGTGAGCGAGGCCCGCGAGGAGTTAGAGGAGGCCCGCGAGTCGCTCCCGGAACACAAGGCGCGCATCTCCGAGCTGAAAAGCGAGCTCGACAAGGCGGAGAAGAACCAGTCCACCATCGAGGACGCGGTCGCCGACCTGTTCGCGGAGAAGGCCGAGAAGGAAGAGCGCTTAGAGGAGATCGAGTCGACGCTCCGCGAGAAGCAGAACGAGTACGCCAAGCTGGAGGCGGCGGCCGACGAGCGCGGCGACGCCTCCTGGCCCCGCGCGGTCACCGAGGTGAAGAACGGCGGTATCGACGGCGTCCACGGCGCGGTCGGCGAGCTGGGCTCGGTCGAGGCCGAGTACGCCGAGGCCTGCGAGACCGCCGCGGGCGGCCGGCTGGCGAACGTCGTCGTCGACGACGACGGCGTCGGCTCGACCTGTATCGACTACCTGAAACAGCGCAACGCGGGGCGGGCGACGTTCCTCCCCATCACGAAGATGGACGACCGGAGCCTGCCGCGGAAGCCCTCGCTTCCGGGGGTCGTCGACTTCGCGCGGAACCTCGTCGACTACGACGCCGAGTACGAGTCGATCTTCTCGTACGTGCTCGGCTCGACGCTCGTCGTCGAGGACATGTCGACAGCGCGCGATCTGATGGGCGACTACCGGATGGTCACGCTCGACGGCGACCTCGTCGAGAAGTCCGGCGCGATGACCGGCGGCTCCGGCGGCGGCTCCCGCTACTCGTTCACGAAGTCCGGCGGCGGGAAGCTGGAGCGGCTCGCGACGGAGATCTCCGACCTCGAGGACGAGCGGCAGTCGGTCCAGTCGGAGATAGACGCGCTCGACGACGATATCGAGGACGCCCGCGACCGCAAGGCCGACGCGGCCGAGCGCGTCCGGTCGCTGGAGGCGGACGTCGAGCGCGCCGAGGACGACCTCGCGGAGGCCGAAGCCCGGATCGAGGAGCTGGAAGACGAGCTCGAAGAGCTGGAGGCGGAACGCGAGTCCGTCGACGAGCAGATGACGGCGTTAGACGAGGAGCTCGCGGCGACCGACGCGGAGATCGACGAGCTCGCGGCCGAGATCGACGACATCGAGGCCGAGCTCGCGGACTCGAAGATCCCCGAGCTCTCCGAGCGCGCCGACGAGATCCGCGCGGAGATCGACGACTTAGAAGAGCGGATGGACTCGTTCGACAGCCGGATCAACGAGCTGGAGTTGGAGAAGGGATACGCCGAGGACGCCTTGGACGACCTCCACGACGACGTCGAGGAGGCGCAGAACGCGAAGGCCGAGGCCGAGGAGGCGATCGCCGAGCACGAGGCCGCGATCGAGGAGAAGGAGGCCGAACTGGCCGAGAAGAAGGAGTCGATCGCCGACCTCGAGGAAGAGATCGCGGACCTGAAAGAAGAGCGCGAGGAGCTTCGCGAGGAGATCCGCGAGGCGACCCGGAAACGCGACGAGCAGCGGTCGCTCGTCTCGGAGGCCGAGTCGGACCTCTCCGATCTCACCGATCGCCGCGACCGCCTGGAGTGGGAGATCGACGAGCTGGAGTCGCAGGTCGGCGCCTACGACGCCGACGAGATCCCCGACCTCGACGAGGTGGAGTCGCGGATCGAGGAGCTCGAATCGGAGATGGAGGCGCTCGAACCGGTGAACATGCTCGCCATCGACGAGTACGAGGAGGTCCAGGAGGCGCTCGACGAGCTCCAAGAGCGCCGCGACGTGCTCGTCGAGGAGCGCGACGCCATCGAGGAGCGCATCGAGGGGTACGAGGCGGCCAAGAAGGAGACGTTCATGGAGACGTTCGAGTCGATCAACGACCACTTCGAGGACATCTTCGCGCGCCTCTCGGCGGGATCCGGTGAACTCGTCTTGGAGAACCCCGAGGACCCCTTCGAGGAGGGATTGACGATGAAGGCCCAGCCCGCGGACAAGCCGGTCCAGCGGCTCGACGCGATGAGCGGCGGCGAGAAGTCGCTCACCGCCCTCTCCTTCATCTTCGCCGTCCAGCGCCACAACCCCGCGCCGTTCTACGCGCTCGACGAGATCGACGCGTTCCTCGACGCGGTCAACGCCGAGCGCGTCGGCGAGATGATCGAGGAGTTAGCCGAGGAGGCTCAGTTCGTCGTCGTCGGCCACCGCTCGGCGCTGCTGGAGCGCTCCGACCGCGCCATCGGCGTCACGATGCAGGGCGACAACCTCTCGGCGGTGACCGGCATGCAGTTCGGCGACGACGCCGACGAGGAGGAGGTGACCGCGGATGACTGAGGACGGCGACGGAGCCCCCGACGGCGGCGTCCCCGACCTCGACCTGACGAGCGAGCGCGACGGCGCGGACCCGTTCGCCGAGGACGCTCCGGACGACGGCGGGGCCGACTCGACCGACGGATCCGAGTCGGCGGCGGCTGACTCCGACCCGGTGCCCGACGTCTCGCCCCCGAACGAGACCGACGAGGACGAGGTCGAGCCCGTCGAGCTCCTCGTCCAGCTCGCCGAGGAGGGCGAGATCGAGCCGTGGGACATCGACATCGTCCAGGTGACGGACGCGTTCTTAGAGAAGCTCGACGAGACGGACCTCCGGACGACCGGGCGGGCGCTGTTCTACGCCAGCGTCCTCCTCCGGATGAAAAGCGACGGCATGCTGGCCGACGACGACGAAGACGACGAGCCCGAGCCGGAGCCGTGGGAGGTCGCGATGGAGGGCGGCGCGCCCGACCCGGCCGACGGCGACTTCGATCCGGTCGACGAGCTGGAAGACGAGATCGACCGTCGGCTCGACCGCAAGAACACCCGCGGCTCGCCGGAGACGCTCGACGAGCTGGTCCGCGAGCTGCGCGAGGCCGAGCGCGGCTCGTGGTGGAAGGACTCCCGCGAGTACGACACCTCGGAGTCGCCGCACGGCCACGCCCGCGGCACGCAGACGCTCGACTACCACGCGGACGACGAGTTCCGGCAGGACGGAGAGCCGACCGCGGGCGAGGCGACCGACCGCACCCACGACGAGGACATCGAGGAGGTGATCGTGGAGATCGACAACGCCCTCCGGACGCACTTCGACCGCGGCCGCACGGAGGTGCTGTTCGCCGAGATCGAGACCGCGGGCGGCCGCCCGTTCATGACCTACCTCGCGCTGCTGTTCATGGCCCATCGCGGCTCGGTCCGGCTCCAACAGGACGACCTGTTCGGCGACCTGTGGGTGAAGGACCCGACCGCGATGACCGGCGAGTCGGAAGCGATCGCGGACTGATACGCGTTTGAGAGGATAGCTGTCTCCAAAGCCCCAGCCGCTCGCTTATAAATAACTGGCAGCGGATCGACGGCGAACACCTCCAAAGCCCCAGTCGCGAGGACGCCGTACGCTCGCTGCGCTCCTCAGTCGCTCGTTTCACTCGCTCCCTGCGGTGCTTACGTCGCCTACGGCGTCCTCGCGACTGCCCCTTTGAGCCCCGCCCGACAGCGACCGCCCCGCACCTCACACCTCCCCAGCCTCGTCGGCCTCCCTCCGCTTCGCTCCGGTCAGCCGACTCCCTCGCGCGTGCTGCTCGGCCGCGAAGCGGCCTCGCAGGCACGCGCCACCGCATCGCCTCGTTTATTTATAAGTAATCGCCGAGAAGCGGCTCGACGCGCTCCTGCGTTTCTTCCGGAATCGCCTCGGTCGGCGTGTTGACAGTGCCTTCGAGCGACGTGTGCGCGTCGCACTCTAAGTCCTCGGGGAGCGTCCGCACGGCCGCCTCGACGGCGGCCTTGATCGCCGTCTGGTTCTTCTCGGCGTTTTCGAGCACCTCTTCGAGCGTCACCTCGCTGTCCGCCTTCCAGACGTCGTAGTCGGTGACGCCGGCGATCGTCGCGTACGCGATCTCGGCCTCGCGGGCCAACTTCGCCTCCGGAATCGCGGTCATCCCGACGAGGTCCCAGCCTTGGCTCTTATAAAACTCCGACTCCGCGCGCGTCGAGTACTGCGGGCCCTCGATGCAGACGTAGGTGCCGCCCTTCACGACCTTCGTGTCGCCGGGCGCGGCCGACTCCGCGGCCTCGGTGAGGTGGTCGACGAGCTCGGGGCTGTACGGGTCCGCGAACGGCTGGTGGACGACGACGCCGTCGCCGTAGAAGGAGAGGTCGCGGCCCTTCGTCCGGTCGTATATCTGGTCGGGGACGACGAGCGTTCCGGGCTCCAGCTCCTCTTTCAGGCTCCCGACCGCGTTCGACGCGAAGATGTGGGTGACGCCCGCCTTTTTTAAGGCGTACATGTTCGCGCGGTACGGGAGGTCGGTCGGCGAGACGCCGTGGTCCGAGCCGTGGCGCGGGAGGAACGCGACTTCCTTTCCGGTGTCGCCGAACTCGCCGATCGTCACGGCGTCGCTCGGCTCGCCGTACGGCGTGTCGAACTCGACCTCGCGCACGTCGTTCAGGGGGAGCGCGTCGTAGATGCCGCTGCCGCCGATGAATCCGATGGTTCCCATACTCGGAGTGCGCCCGCTCGCTACTTATAAGGAATGAACCCGATCGCGGCGCGCCGTCGGCCCGCCTACAGCAGCCAGCGCACCGCCGCGAGCGCGACCGCGCTCACGGCGAGCAGGTGGACCAACACCGCGCCGACCGGCGCGGCGCCCACCGCGCGCATGTCGTCGACGCGGATCGAGAGCCCGAGGCCGACGAACGCCAGCGCGAACAGCGCGTCGGAGACGCGGCCGATCGACGCCAGCGCGGCCGGCGAGAGCAGCCCGCTGTTGGCGACCGCCGCGACGACCAGGAACCCGAGCAGGAACTTCGGGAACTCCGCCCACAGCCGCCGGACGCCGGGTTCCGCGGCCGATCGCGCCGTGTACGCCAGCGAGTACGCGACCGCGACGCCGCCGAGCAGCGAGTTTCGCGCCAGCTTCGTCACGGTCGCCCACTGGCCCGCCTCGGGGGAGTAGGCGAACCCCGCGGCCGCGACGGGCCCGGTCGAGAACATGCTCACGCCCGCCCAGACGCCGAACTGCCGGCTCGTCAGGCCGAGCCACTCGCCCGCCAGCGGGAACGCGACGAGCGTCACGGCGTCGAACAGCAGGATCGTCGCGGCCGCGAACGTGATCGCGGCGCCCCGCGCGTCGAGCACCCGGCCGATCGCGACCACCGCCGAGACGCCGCAGATGCTCGCCCCGGCCGCGAGCAGCGACGAGGTCGGCGACCCGATCCGGAAGAGGCCACGCGCGACGACCTCCGCGAACAGGAGCCCGCCGGCGACGACCGCCACCACGAGACCGAGGACGGTCGGCCCCGCGGTCAGGAACTCCTCGACCGCGACCGCCGCGCCGAGCAGGACGATCCCGGTCTCCAAGAACAGCTTGTCGACGCCGACGCCGGGCTCCGCGACCTCGGGGATCCCGACGGTGTTCCCGATCCCGACGCCGATCGCCACGGCGACGACGAGCGGCTGAAGGCCGGGGACCGCGCCCGCGACGAGCGTCGCGGCGACCGCGCCGCCCGCGAGCAGCGCGAGACCGGGCAGGTGCGCCCGGACCGCCTCGATCACGCCAGTCACAGCGCCTGTCCGACGAGGTGCGCGGTGACGATCCCGAGTCCCAGCGCGAGCGCCTGCCAGCCGCGGTCGAGCGCGGTCCAGCGGTCGACGATTGAGGGCCCGGCCGCGTCGCCGGCGTCCGACTGCGGGCCCGTCCCGTCGGGAGCGTCCGGCCGCGCGTCCGCGCCGTCGGCGGCGTCCGATACCATACGCGTGCCTCGCCGCGCTCGCATTTATACGGTGTGACTCGGAGCGTTCTCGGGTTCCGGGGGAGCGCACGGCGGCCGGCTGACGACCGAAAGAGGCAGGACGCGGGAGGGTGTGGTGCCCACAATCGATGTCCACCACCCAGATCAAAGACGCCGTCCACGGCTACATCGAACTGCCGGACGCGCTCGTCGAGGGGGTCGTCGACACGCGGCCGTTCCAGCGGCTGCGGTACGTCCGCCAGCTCTCGGCGACCCACCTCGTGTACCCAGGCGCGAACCACACCCGGTTCGAGCACTCGCTCGGCGTCTACCACCTCGGGCGGACCGTCTTCGAGAGCCTCCGCCGGCAGTCGTACTTCACGCGGGACGCCGCCGTCGACGAACTCGAAGAGATCCAGCGCACGCTGGAGTGCGCCTGCCTGCTCCACGACGTGGGACATCCGCCCTTCTCGCACCTCTCCGAGGGGTTCCTCGACGAGGGGGTCCTCCGGGAGCGCGTCGCCGAGACCGGGCTGGTCGACGCCTTCGATCGGGCCGGCGTCGGCGGCGCACCGCTCCGCTCGGCGAACCCGCACGAGCTGCTCGGCTGCGTGATCATCGTCGAGGAGTACGGCGACGCCCTCCGCGATTTCGACGTGGACCCCTTCGAGGTGTGCGCGTACGTGCTCGGCTACAGCCTCGCGTACGAGCGCGGCGAGCCGTGGCAGTACGGCGTCGGCGCCCAGCTGCTCCACTCCCCCATCGACGTGGACCGGCTGGACTACATCACCCGCGACAACGAGATGACGGGCGCGGGCGTGTTGAGCTTCGACGTCGAGCGCATGGTCGACGCCTACACCGCCCACCCCGAGGCGGGGCTCGCGCTCTCGGAGAAGGCGCTCTCGACCATCGGCAACTACCTCGAAGGGAGAATCGCGCTGTACATGTGGGTCACCCAGCACCACAAGTCGGTGTACGCGAACCGGCTCCTCCAGGCGCTGTTGGGCGAGTACGAGCGGGAGACCGGGGAGAGCCCCGTCACGGTCGACGGCATACTCGACCGCGAGCTCGACGACAACGCGGTGCTCGAACGGCTCCGGACCGCCGCCCGCGAG
The DNA here is from genome assembly GCF_000296615.1 of Halorubrum sp. T3. Lineage (NCBI taxonomy): Archaea > Methanobacteriati > Methanobacteriota > Halobacteria > Halobacteriales > Haloferacaceae > Halorubrum > Halorubrum sp. T3. Next base: position 238,043 of record NZ_JH815329.1, read on the forward strand.
AACCCCGACTCGACGCTCGCGTCGATGTACGACCGCTTCCGCGGGCGGCGCTTCCCCGCCACCTGCTGGAAACACCGGATCGCGCTCGCCGACCGGGTCGGCGGCGACCTCGGCGACGACCTCCCCGTGGACGGCGACCCCCTCGACGCGTTCACCGCGTGGCTCACCGCCGGCGACGACCGCTTGGAGCGGCTCCTCGCGGACGCCCTCGACGTGCCGGTCCACGAGGTGTGGATCGACCGCTCGTACGTCCCCGCCTACGACCCCGACGAGTTAGAGGACATCCCCATCGCGTACGGCGGCACGACGCGGTCGGTCGCCGACTGGGGGCTGTACGGCGACCGCGCGTTCGACGTGCCGATCCCCTTCGTGTTCGTCCCCGACGGGACGAAGCGTCGGGCGATCCGCGTGCTTAGAGAGGCGTTCGAGCGGGAGGTCACGGAGGAAGCGCGCGCGTAAGTCGGCGTTAGACGAATCGGCAGAAGAGCGGATCGGGTGTCGGCCGAATCAGTCGTCGGCCTCGGCGGGCACGGGGTCGTCGGCTTCGGCGTCAGCCGACTCGGCGTCGGACTCCTCGTCGGCCCGCGGGAAGTTCTCGATGGTCGCGTCGCGGAAGGCGGCCTCGTCGAACTCGTAGTCGTCCTCGAAGAAGTCGAGGACAGTCCCGACGTCCGTCATCGCGTTCTTCAGCGCGGTCGACGCGCCCGGCGAGGGCGTGATGTTGAATAAGATTCCGTCCTCGACGATCTTCGCCTCGCCCATGTCGAGCTCCTTGTTCTCGGTGTCGACGATCTGGGGGCGCACGCCGCCGTACCCCTTCGCGCGGTCGATGTCGTCGACGTCGACGCTCGGCACGACCTTCTGGACGTTCGGGAGGAACGCCCGCTTCCCGACCGCCGGGAGGTCGTACACGAGGTTGCGCACGACGTACGGGAAGAGGATCTTGTCCGAGAGGATGTTGACGTAGCTCAGCACGGAGTCCGGGTTGAAGCCGAACACGTCGGCGAAGTCGCTCACCGTCGAGAGGTGGCCGCGCTCCAGCGCGGGCACGAGCTTCGCCGTCGGCCCGAACCGGGTGATCCCGTCGTCGTGGACGTCGGCGTCGCCGTGGACCGCCGCGAACGGGAGCTTCTTCATCTGGAGCGTGTACACCTTCCCGTTCAGCAGGTCGTCCGCGAGGAAGAAGCTCCCCGCGACCGGCAGCAGGGACATCCCCTCGCCGTACCCCATCTCCTTGGCGAACTGGAGGCTGTGCGAGCCCGCCGCGACGACGACAGCCTCCGCGTCGAACGCGCCGTCGTCGGTGTCGATCGTGAACCCGTCGCGCCGGTCGTCGACGTTCGTCACGGTCGTCCCGAGGTGGACGGAGACGCCCTCCTCCTCGCGGGCGGCGTCGACGAACGACTCCGCGACCGCGCCGTAGTCGACGACGTAGCCGTCGGGCGTCTGGAGCGCCTTCAGCTCCGTGCCGGGGTCGCGCCCCTCGACGACCTTCGGCTCCAGCTCCGCGATCTCCTCGCGGCCGATCTCGCGCAGCTTCGGGAACAGGTCGCCGAACCCCTCGTCGCGGTAGCGCTCCTCTAACTTGGCGACCTCCTCGTCGCCGACCCCGAGGACCATCTTGCTCCGCTTGCTGTGCATCTCCCGGTCGGGGTCCTCCCCTTCGAGGTAGCCCGCGAGCAGCTCGGCGCCCTCCTTGACCTCTTCGGCCTTTTCGAGGGTGTAGTTCGTCTCGATGTCCCCGAAGTGGAGCGTCTGGGAGTTGTTCGTCCGGTGGGAGTTGATCGCCGCGATCTCCCGTTCCTTCTCGATCAGCGTGACGTCGTCGACGTCGGTGAACTTCGCGACCGTGTACAGAAGCGACGCCCCGCTTATCCCCCCGCCGATGATTACGAGATCGGTGTCAGACATGCGTGGTGAAAGCTCACCCGGTGAGACGACCTCCCCCGTTAACCCTTTTACCATCCTCGCCCGAATTTGGCGGGTAGAGGGCCTACAAACGTCTATTGGTAATACGACGATCGTCGAACATCTCGTCGGTCACGAACGCGGCCGCCGGCGGCTACTCCCGTGCGACCGGCTCGGTCGGCGACTCCGGCGCCGGAGCGGGCGGCTCGTGGGTCCCGAACTCGGGGTGCGTCTCCTCCATCCAGACGACCACGACCGCCCCGGAGAGGAACATCAGGGCGGCGGTCAGGTAGAACGCCGCCTCGGCGCTGACGAACTCCATCGAGAGCCCGATCAGGATCGCGCCGACGGCGTAGCCCGAGTCGCGCCACATCCGGTAGACGCCCATCCCGGCCGACCGCCATGTCGGGTGGGCCGCGTCGCTCGGAACGGTCATCAGGTTCGGGTACAAAAGCGCCATCCCGAACCCGGAGACGCCGGCCAGCGCGGCCCACGCGAGGTATCCCTCGACGAGGACCATCCCGAGGACGCCCGCGCCGGCCAGGAACATCCCGGCGACGACCGGCGGTCGCCGGCCGATCCGGTCCGCGAGGCCGCCGGTGCCGATCTGGAGGAAGTACATCGCGCTGTGGACGCCGACCACGGCCCCGACCGCCGCGATGTCGAGCCCCTGGTTCAGCAGGTACAGCGGGACGGCGATCCAGAACAGCGTGTCGACGAAGTTCTCGACGTGGCCCGCCTGCGCCGCCGCGAACAGCGTCCGGTCGCCGTAGGTCGCCCGCTTTACGACCTCCTTGAACGGGAGGTTCGCGTCGCGATCGTCGTCGTCTCCCTCGGCCTCCGCGTACTGGACGGTCTCTCTGATCAGGAAGACCGAGATGAGGAACGCCAGGACCACGACGACCGCGAGGAAGTAGAACGGCTCCGGTCGGAGGCTCCACCGGCTGGCGATGACGCCCGTGATCCAGGCGCCGACGGCCACGCCGGTGTAGCCGAACGACTCGTCGATGCCGACCGCGAGGCCGCGCTCGTCGGGGCTCGCGAGGTCGATCTTGGCGTTTATCGCCATGCTCCACGTCAGCGCCTGATTGATCCCCAACAGGACGTTCCCGACGGTGATCCAGCCCCAGCTCGGGGCGAAGATGAGGATGACCGGGAGCGGGAGCGCCGTGACCCACCCGGCGACGAGCACGGGCCTGCGGCCGTACTCCTCGCCCCACTTCCCGGCGTAGAGGTTGAGGATCGACTTCACGACCCCGAAGGAGACGACGAACGAGCCGATCACGAGGAACGACTCGACGCCGAGCACGTCCTCGCCCAACGCGGGCACGACGGTGCGCTCGGACCCGATGGTCAGGCCCGTGGCGAACACCAGCAGGACGTGGAGCGAGAACTGGCCGAGGTGTTCGCGGATTCCCTGTTTGACGTCGGTCGTCGCGCTCATCGGTTACTCGGCCGCGCAGTTGTTCGGCCCCAGCTCCAGCTCGGCCAGCTCGTCCGCCGGAACCGACTCCCGCCCCACGTTCGTGCGCTTGACGCGCTCGAAGTTCGGGGGGTGGTCCGGGACGTCCGACGCGAGCGCCGCGACGAAGGACTCGCGGTCGCGGTCGAGGTCCGCGTTCCGGCGCTTCACTTCGCCGAGCGTCGCGGTCACCGGCGGCTCGGGCGAGCCGGGATCGTGCGCCGGGAGCACGACCGCGTCGTCCGGCCGGTCCAGCAGCCGCCGGAGGCTCTCGTACAGCGTCGCGGCGTTCCCCTCCACGTCGGCGTCCTCGATCCCGGCCTCGACGCCGAGCTCGACGCGGCCGACGCTCTCGTGGAAGAGGGTGTCGCCGGTGAGTAGCGCCGCGCCGTCGACGTCGAACGAGACGCTCCCCTCGCTGTGTCCGGGCGTGTGGACGACCTCGACGTCGAGCCCGCCGACGGCCACGATCTGCCCGTCCTCGATCGGCGTCGCGTCGACCGCGAGCGCGTCCTTCGGATGGAGGTAGTAGGGGACGCCGTAGCGGTCGGCGAGCTCCGCCGCGCCGGAGACGTGGTCGGCGTGGGCGTGCGTGTCGAAGACGCCGACCGGGTCGGCGTCGTACTCGTCGAGGACCGCCTCGTACTCGCCGCGGTAGTGCGACGGGTCGAAGACGGCGGCCTCGCCCTCCGAGACGAGGACGTGCGAGAGACACCCCTTCCCCGGACGCGCGACCTGGACGAGCGTGCCGTCGAGGTCGACCGGGACCTCCGCGTGCCGGTGGACGCGGCTCCAGCCGTTCATCCCGTCCGCGAGCGTCACGGCGTCGTAGCCCAATTCGCGGAGGACCTCCGTCGCCGTCTGCGAGACGACCCCCGCGGCGCAGACGGTCACGATCTCGGCGTCGTCGGGGAGATCGGAGAGGGCCGGCTTGGCGCTGTCGGGGTCGTCGGTCAACTCGTCGTACACGTCGACGTTGACGCTGCCCGGGACGTGCCAGTCCTCGAACTCCGCCTCGTGGCGGACGTCGAGGACGAGCGGGCCCTTCTCGTCGTCTCGCAGTTGTTCGCTGAGCGCGTCCGGCGATAGCTCCTGCATCGTACACCGGTATAGCGGGGAGAAGGGGATACGGCCGCTGCCGGACATGACCGGCACCGTTAATTCGCGCCAGTCCGAAGATCCCGTATGAGCCTGTACGAGGCCTCGATCCGAGTGAAACACGAGTGTCCGTACCGCGAGATCTCCGAGCGACATCCGGATCTCACCATCCGCGAGTGGCCGCTGAGCGACTGTCAGGTGCTCGAGATCACCGCGGAGACGACGCCGACGGACGCGCTGCTCGACGACATCGATCGGCTCGGAACCGTCCTCCACGAGTCCGCGGACGACGACGGGTACCACGTCGTCACGCAGTCCTGTCTCTGTTCGCTCGAGGCGTCCGTCATCGACCGCTTCGAGCAGCACAACTGCCTGTATCAGTCGCCGACCATCTACCGGCAGGGCTGGGAGCATTACACGGTGGTCGCGTTCGACGACGCCGACATCCGGGAGCTGCTCGGCGACCTGCGCGCCGACAGGGAGATCGAACTGCTCTCGAAGACCGAGATCTCGGAGACCCAGGTCCCGCACAGTATGCTGGCGCCGGCGAACCAGTTGTTCGAGGACCTCACCGACCGACAGCTGGCGGCGCTCCAGTTGGCCTTGGAGCGCGGCTACTACACCCAGCCGCGGAAGACCTCGCTGCGGGAGCTCGCCGACCAGACGGCGGTCGCTCGCTCGACGTACGAGGAACACCTCCGGAAGGCGGAGAACAAGCTGCTCACGAGCGCGGGACAGTACCTGCGACTGGTCACCGCGACGTCGACGGGCGACCCGCTGGAGGTGGAGGCGACGCGACGGGCCGAACGTGCCGCCGATTAGTCCGCCTTAGACCGATGACTACAAGAGCCACACCGGAGCGCGGTCTCGCGACCGCTCGGCGCGTCGAAGGTCGACGAACGCGCGTCTCCGAGAGGGCCGCGCCGTGAGCGACGTCGAGAGCTTCGTCCGGTTCTGCGACAGCGAGTTCGGGAGCGCCGTCATGGACCGCGAGGCGGCGTACGTGCGCCGACACGTCGCCGCGGACGACCGGGCGCTGGACGTCGGGTGCGGCATCGGGTCGCTCGAGGAGCGCGTCCCCGACCGCGATATGACCGGACTCGACCTGTCGGCGGCGATGGTCCAGACGGCGCGGGACCGGGTCGATGCGTCGTTCGTCCTCGGTGACGCGACCGCGCTGCCGGTCGCGACCGGGTCGGTCGACGCCGTCGTCTTCGTCTCGACGCTCGAGTTCCTCCCGGACGCCGAGGCGGCGCTGAGCGAGGCGACCCGCGTCCTCGCGTCGGACGGGACCCTCGTCGCGCTCGTGTTGAACACCCGCTCCGAGTACGTCCGGTCGAACCTGCGGCGGGAGGGCTCGTACTTCCGGCGGATGGTCCACCGCGACTCGGCGGCCCTGACGGAGCGGATACTGGAACGCGTCGACGGCGAGCGGGAGTACTTTCTGGGGATCTCCGGCGAGGAGGTCTTCGAGAGCAGCGACCCGGAGACCGCGGCGATCGCGGGGGTCGTCGGCGAGCCGGTCGACTGACCGCAACACCCTTTCCTCGGTTCCGCGAACGCCGGGACATGACCGACCCGTCCGACTCGGACGCGTCGCCGCTCTTCGAGGCGAAGGCGTTCGACGAGCCGTCCGTTTTCGATCCGGATGCCCTCCTGAAGAACGCCCGGCGGCAGAAGGACCTCCCGGAGCGTTCGGTCCCGGACGTCTGCGTGCTCGACCCGGACGGGGACGTCGTCCGCCAGCTGGCGGCCACCGGCGCGGCGCGGAAAGACGAGACGTGGCCCGGCTACCACACGGACCTCTATCGGTTCGAACGAGACGGCGAGGAGTTCGGGATCGTGGGCTGCGCGGTGGGGGCGTCGTTCGCCGTCCTCGTCGCGGAGCAGCTGTTCGCTGCCGGCTGCGAGTTCCTCGTGAGCGTGACCTCGTCGGGGCGGATCGTGCCGAAAGACGACCCGCCGTACTTCGTGCTCATCGAACGCGCGCTCCGCGACGAGGGGACGAGCCACCACTACCGGTCGGCGGGTCGGTACGCGGTGCTCGACGACAACCTCCGCGCCTCGGTCGAAGACGCGTGCGAATCGGTGTCACGTCCGGTGTACGCGGGCGCGACGTGGACGACCGACGCGCCCTTCCGCGAGACGGAGACCGCGATCGAACGGGCCCGGTCCGAGGGGATCCTCGCGGTCGAGATGGAGGCGGCGGCGCTGTACGCGTTCGCGGCCGTCCGGGACCGGCCGGTCGTCTGCTTCGCGCACGTGACGAACCAGATGGGGCAGACCGAGGAGGACTTCGAGAAGGGGGACGCGGACGGCACCCGCGACGCGCTGGAAGTGATCGAGGCGGCCGCGGCGGCGTGGCGGGCGTCGAACTAAGCTTACGCCCCGTCCCGCGCGGCCCGGTACCGCTCGCGGACCTCCGCGAACAGTTCCCTCCCGGCCTCGGTCCGGAGCCGCGGCTCGGTCGTCGCGAAGAACTCGTCTAAGTCGTCGTACTCGCGGAACGCGTCGGGCTCGCCCCGCTCCGGGTCGTACCGGTCGTCCTGCTCGTACATCAGGGCTTGGAGGCAGGTGTCGAGCAGGTCGCACTCCTTGACGAGGACCGCCTCCGGCGAGTCGCGGGCCTCGTACGCCTCCCACGCGTCTCGCACGCGCTCTGGAAGCGGGCCGGCGAGGTCCGCCATCGCCTCGCGCTCCGCGGCGACCTTCGCCGCGCGGTCGACTCCCTCGGCGGTGGAATCGTCGCCGCGGTCCGCCACGTCGGCGGCCCGAGTCGCGACGTCGCCGGTCTCCGCTTCCGCCGCGTCGTGGACGACGGCGAGCCGCAGGGCGCGGTCGAGGTCAATCCCCGGGAACTCCTCGCGGAACCGCTCGCCGAGCGCCAACACGAGGTACGCGACCCCCCACGAGTGGGCGGCGACGGATTCGGGGTCGTCGACCCCGCGGAGCTGCCAGCCGGTGCGCCGCTCGTCTTTGAGGTCGTAGGCCGCGAGGACGGCGTCGAGCGCGGCGTCGCGATCGTCGTCCGCGTCACGGTCGGCGTCCGCGTCACGGCTGTCGTCACCGGTGTCGTCGTCCGATTCCCCGGCCATCGCTCCGGTCCGCTACTCGGCGAGCGCCCAGGTCTCCTCGCCGACGGGCTCCGCGACGTCCCGGCGGACCATCTCGTCGATGACCTCGTCGAGGCGGTCGGGCTGGGCGACCTCCATCTCGATCCGGCCGATGCCGTGGAACTCCTCTAAGTAGTGGCGCAGGTCCTCCCGCGAGAACGCCGACTCGTCCGCGCGCTCCATCGCGCCCTCCGTGAGGTCGACCATATCCTCGAGGAAGTTCCACGGGTAGACGACCCACGTCCACTGTTCGAGCCGCTCGCCCACGAAGTCGGGCTGGAACTCGGAGGTGCCGAGCAGCTGGAGCGTCGCGGTGCGGATCTCGGCGGCGTTCCGCTCGTCGACGTACTCCTCGGCGCGGCGGATCGAGCCCCCGGTGTCGGCGATGTCGTCGATGATGAGGACGTTCTTCCCCTCCACGCTCCCCTCGGGCATCGGGTAGCGGATCTGGGGTTCGTCGCTCTTCTCCGCGGCGCCGACGTAGTGTTCCATCTTGAGGCTGGTGAGGTCGTTGAGCCCGAGGAAGTCGCAGACGCACCGGCCCGCGAACCAGCCGCCGCGGGCCAAGGCGACGACCACGTCCGGCTCGAAGTCGGCCCGCTTCACCGCGTCGGAGACGTTGCGGCAGAGCCCGTAGATGTACTCCCAGTTGGTGAGCGTGCAGTCGAAGTCGTCCGGGAGGTCGCTCATTACGGGCGTACCTGCCACCCGCGCGCTGATAAGGGTTTAGCTCCGGCGTCGCGGGGCGTTCGCGCCCTCCCGATCGATGCCGCTCGCTCGCCTCGCCGTCTCACTGTCTCGCCGTCCACGCCGTCACCGCAGCGCCGAGATCAGCGCGATACCGCCCGCGAGAAGCAGTGCGAGCGCGGCCACCGGCTGGCCGCCGCCGACCGCGAGCGAGACGCCGTAGACGAGGCCGGCGGCGAGCGCGCCGACGAGCAGGCTCGACCCGGCGTGGACCGCGACGTTGCGCCGAACGCGGGCACCCCGACCCACCTGCTCGCCGAGGCCGACGCCGTGGTCGGCGACGTCCCACGCGACCGCGAGCCCGACGGCGGCGACGAGCAGCGGCTCGGCGGCCGCGCCGCGGTACCCCGCCAGCGCGAGGCCGACCACGCCGACCGCCGCGCCCCACGTCAGGACCCGGGTCGAGCTCCGGAGCGATCCGGCGAGGAAACCGAGCGCGGCGGCGCCGAGCAGCGCGCCGCCGATCGGGCTCGCGACCAGCGCGGCGGTCGCCGCGACGCCCGCGGCCGCGAGGCTCGCGACGATCGCGACCGTCGGCGGCCGCGCGTCGGTCTCGTGGAAGTCGACGAGCGCGTCGTCGCCGTCGCTCGCTCTGCTCTCCGCATCTTCCCCGCTCATCGCGACCACCGCCTCGTCGCGGCCGCGACGGCGACCGGGAAGGAGTCGTCGCCCCACTCCAGCGCGCGGATCCCCGCCGACCGCAGCGACCGCAGCCGCTGGCGTCGCTCGAAGGTCGTCAGCCGCTGGCCAGCGGTCTCGGTCGTCGTCGGGTCCGGCGAGAGCACCGTCACGAGGTGACCGTGCGCGTCGATCCGGCGCGCGAGCGTCGCCGCAGTGTCGTCCACCAAGGGGGTGAAAAACAGCACCTGCGCGTCGGCCGGGAGCCGCCGCCGGAACCGCCGGAGCCACAGCGACCGGTAGAACCGCTCGTCGCTCGGCGTCGGCGCGAGCGCCGGGTCGGTCGCCAGCGTCTCGCGCCCGCGGGCGGCGTGGACGGTCCCGCTGCCGGGCGGGAGCCAGCAGTCCAGCGGCGACAGCGCCGCGATCCCGACGCGGTCGCCGCCGTCGAGGAGCGCGGAGAACGCCTGGCCGGCGGCCGCGACGCTCGCCTCCACCGCCGTCTCCGCGTCGGGGTCGGCCGCGACGTACGCGGACTCGCGGGCGTCGACGAGCAGCACGACGGTGGCGGCGCGCTCCTCGCGCAGCTCGACGGTCGACAGCTCGCCCGTCCGGGCCCGCCGGTTCCAGTCGATCCGCTTCAACGGATCGCCGCGGCGATACTCCCGGGTGGCGTGGAACTCGACGCCCGCCCCGCCCACGTCGGTCGGCACCCGCCCGTGGTGGACGGTCGTCAGCCCGCGCAGGGGGAGATCCCCGCCTGCCGACAGCTCGGGGGTACAGGCGATCGCGGTCGGCGCGTCGAGCGTCGTCTCGCGCTCGCGCGCCCCGGCCGCGTCGCGCGTGATCGCGGTCAGCGGCTCCCACTCGTGGTCGCCCCGCGCCGCGCGCACGGTGTACTCGAACGTCACCGCGGTCCCGGGCCGCAGCGCCGTCGCGACCCGCGCCGGGCCGTCGACGACCGCTAACCCGGGCGGGACGCCGTCGACGAGGCGGAGGTCCGGGACCGCCGTCTCCCCGACGTTCTCGGCGCGGACGGTCACGCGCACCTCGTCGCCGGGGGCCGGCGCCTCGTTGCTCACGGACCGCGTCACCGAGAGCGTCGGCGTCGGCGCGTCGCCCGCCCGCGCGTACACGGCGTAGCCGACGCCGACCGCGCCGGCGAGCACCAGCGACGGCTGCCGGACGAGCACCCCGAGGCCGACCAGCGCCAGCGCCGCGCCCGCGATCCCCAGCCAGCGGTCGGTCGCGACCTCGCGCCGGCGCTCGCGATCGGTCGGGGTCTCGGAAGCTCCTTCGGCCGCGTCGTCTGCGCCTTCTGCCGCGTCGCCTGCGCCTTCTGCCGCGTCGCCTGCGCCTTCGGCCGCGTCGGCGTCGTCCGCGTTCGGTTCGCCTCCCTCGTCCCGATCCGGTTCGCCTCCCTCGTCCCGATCCGGTTCGCCTCCCTCGCCCTGATCCGGCTCGCCCGTCTCGGCCTCATCGAGCGTCGACGCGTCCGATTCGGACGCGACCGCTGCGTTCCCGGGATCGCTCACGGCTCTCCCCCCTCGACCCGCTCGATCTCGTCGATCGCGGCCCGGAGGCCGTACCAGTAGTTCGAGCGCCCCCGGACCCCGGCCGACAGGCGGACCCGGAGCGGGTACGCGGTCCCCGTGTCGAAGAACGCGGTTGCGACGGGGTCGTCCGACCACGTCCCGTCGTCGACGGCGGTCGCCGCGGCCTCCGGCGAGCAGTTGCGATCGCGAGCCACGGCGTCGACCGCGACCTCCCGGACCCGGTCGCGGAGGTCCCTGCGGTCGCGGTAGCCGCCCGGCGCCGGGCTGGCGACCCGCGCGATTCGCTCGTCGAGGTCGGACCCGGGCACCGCCGCCGGCGCGCGCCGCTCCGGCTCGCCGGGGTCGGTCAGCAGTCGCCGGCGGTCGCGGCGCGCGTTCGCGTAGCGGACCCCCTGGACCACGCCGAGGACGCCGATCAGCGTGACGACGGCCGAGGTCGGAGAGATTGCGGCCGCGATGCCGCGGTCGAGCGCCGCGAGGAGGCCGACGACGACCGCCAACACCCCGACGACCGCGAGCGGGCGCACTACGCGTCACCTCCGTCGGGCTCGGCGCGGCGCTCGACCGCGGCCGCGACGCCGGTCGGTTTGCGGCTCACGAGTCGCCCCCGTGCCGTTCCTCGATCCGGCGCAGCGCCTCGACGGCGCGGCGCTCGCGGTCGTCGGTCGCGTCCTCGCCGCCGTAGCGCACGCGTTCGAAGACCTCGGTGAGCGCGGTCACCGGCTCCTCGTCGACGCCGGCGTCGACTGCGGCGGTCGCGAACTCCGCCGGCGTCGAGGAGGCCGGTCGGTCGACATCGAGCACGTCGGTCATGTCCCGCCACGCCCGGTACACCTCGTTGTCCGCGTTCGACGACTCGATCCGGTCGGCGGCCTCGCCGGCGGTCCGGCCGATCGCGTCGAGCGACGGCGGCTCCTCGTCCGCCTCGTCGGGCCGACCGCCCGCGTCCCCGTCCGCCTCGTCGTCGCCGCCGGCGAGGAGGAGCGCGGCGACGCTCGCGATCACCGCGGCGACGACGACGACCGCGAACAGGATCTGCGGCGCCGACGCCGCGCCCTCTCCGCTGCCGAACCCCCCGCCGGCCGCGCCGCCCGGCAGTATCCCCGTCTCGTTGCCGCCGGTGCCGAGCGAGATGGAGATGCTCTGCGCCACCGAGCGGCACGTCGACAGCACCCAGAAGAGGACCGCGATCGGGGCGCCCATCACGCCGGCGACGGCGACGCTCGCGAACGCCGACGCCGTGTCGCGATAGGTGATCCCCGCCATCAGCGCCAGTCCGACGAGCAGCGCGAACACGGCCGGCGGCTCCCGCAGAGACGGGAAACAGAGCCCCGACGCGGAGAACTCGCCGGCCTCGCCCGTCGGGGAGAGCACTCCGGGGTCTCCGGTGTCCGATCCGACGCTCGGGGCGTCGCCGCCGCCCCCGCCGAACCCGCCGCTGCCCGTGTCGACGGCGGTGTCCAGCGTCGCCGCTGCGACGCCGAGCGCGACGAGGGCGAGGAGGGCGACCGCGACGGCGACCATGGCGTCCCGCTTCACGTCCCCGAATACGCCGGCCGCCGGGAATAGCTTTCGGCGAGGGCGGTCCCGGCGCCGCGTCGAGGGGGCTCGGACCGCTCCCCTACGCGTCGTCGCTCCCGTCCACGAGGTCGTCGAGGGGCGTCGTCGGGAACAGCGCGTCGACGTCGGGGTCGGGGTCGACGAGGCGGTACGCGGTCCCGTCGGGCTCGACGACGCCGGCGTCCGCGAGGTGGTCGAGGTGCGAGAACGCCTCGCCGGGGCCGTGGAGGACGTGGATATCCTCCAGCGAGCCGAACAGCGCGGCCGACACCTCCCACGCGGTGGCGGCTTCTCGGTCGGCGAGGACCTCGATCACTCGCCGGGTCCGGTGGCGGTGGTGGTCGAGAATCGTCGCCGCGCGCCGGCTCGGCTCGTCGATCCGCCACCGGTGGCCGGGATGGGCCGCGTCGAAGTCGCGGGCGACGATCCGCGCGAGGCTCTCGGCGTAGGCGGCGAGCGCGCCCTCGACGCGCACGTCCGCGCCGCCGACGTTGGGGGTGTACTTCGGGAGCAGCGCGTCGCCGGTGAAGGCCTCTTCCGTCGCGTCCGCGCCGGCGACGGGGTCGTGATCGGGGACGGTTCGGGGGTCGAACGCGAATCCGGTGAGACCGGCGGTGTGGCCCGGCAGGTGGAGGGCTTCGAGCTCGACGCCGCCGGCCTCGATCGCGTCGCCGTCTTCGAACGTCGTCACGTCCGCGGGCTCGCCGGAGAGGTCCGTGCTGACCGCGGCGAAGAAATCGGTCAGGCGCTCCCGGTCGGCGTCGGGCATCCCCCACCGCTCGAACGTCTCGCGCTGGAGGTCGCGGTCGGCGAACAGCGGCGTCTCCGCCCCGTCGACGAGTGCGGCGTCGGCCTCGTGGACGTACACGTCGGCGCCGCCTTCGGCCTGAATCTCGCCGGCGAGCCCCGCGTGGTCCGGGTGCCAGTGAGTGAGCACGACCGCGTCGATGTCGGCGAACGAGCGACCGTACTCGGCGAGGCCGTCGACCAACTCCTCGCGCACGTCCGGGAGCGCCACGCCGGTGTCGACGAGCGCGGTCGCCTCGCCGTCGAGCAGGTAGACGTCGTTCGCGCCCTCGAAGACGGTGTTGCCGAGCTGGATCCGTTTCACACGACACGGTCGTCGGGAACCCTTTTGAGGGTTACCACCGCGGCGAGGTGGACCGGCGCGACCGGTCTCTCAGTTCCGCCGTCGGGAGGGCTTTTACTCGCGCGTCCCTCACCGCGGGTATGGAGTACCAACCGGGCGTGTGTAACATCGGACCGACCCAACAGCGACGGCGGCTTCTCCTCGGCGTCGGGTCGCTGCTGGTCGCGGCGGTCTACGTCGCGGCGGTCGTCGCGCTCGCGTGGCCGCGGTGGGCGCTGATCGCCTCGGTGGTCCCGTTGTACGGCGCGGCGATGGGGGCGTTGCAGTACCGCGAGCGCTTCTGTATCGGCTTCGCCGGGATGGGGGTGTTCGACGTGGGCGACGGGGCGAACGAGATTCAAAACGAGGCGGCGCTCGCAGCCGACCGGAAGAAGGCGGTCCGGCTCAACGCGAAGGCGATGGCGCTCGGCGTCGCCGGAACGGTCGTCGTGTTCGTTGCGGTGAGCGTCTTTTTATAAATCGTGGCAGGAACACGGACCGTTTGTTTATAAATAACTACTAGCGGGGTGGCGGCGAACACCTCCAAAGCCCCAGCCGTGAGGCGGGCGCACGCTCGCCGCGCTCCTCGGTCGCTCACTCCGTTCGCTCCCTGCGGTGCTCGCTTCGCCTGCGCCCGCCTCACGGCTGCCCCTTTGAGTCCCACCCCGCACCGCTCCGCACGGCACCTCACACCTCCCCAGCCTCGCGGCTCCCTCCGCTTCGCTCCGGTCACCGCGTCCCTCGCGCGTGCTCCTCGCGCCCGTTGGGCGCTCGGAGGCACGCGCCACCGCACACCACCGCGAGCAGTTTCGTATCGCGACGGCGTCGCGGTCGCCGAATACACACGAACGTGCGTATAGAAAAGCATTAGAACCGGCTCGGTAACCACGTAAGTGAATGAGTCTGTCCGATGCGGACCACGAGCTCGTGACCGCGGAGCTCGGTCGGGAGCCGACGGCGGCCGAGGCCGCGCTGTTCGAGAACCTCTGGAGCGAGCACTGCGCGTACCGCTCCTCGCGGCCCCTGCTGTCGGCGTTCGACAGCGAGGGCGACCAGGTCGTGGTCGGCCCCGGCGACGACGCCGCGGTCCTCGCGCTGCCCGAGCCCGACGCGGCCGACGCCCCCGCGGCCGAGCGCGACGCCGACGACTACGGCGACACCTACGTCACGTTCGGCGTCGAGAGCCACAACCACCCCTCCTTCGTCGACCCGTTCGACGGCGCAGCGACGGGCGTCGGCGGCATCGTCCGCGACACGATGAGCATGGGCGCGTACCCGATCGGCCTCCTCGACTCGCTGTACTTCGGCGGCTTCGACCGCGAGCGCTCCCGCTACCTCTTCGAGGGCGTCGTCGAGGGCATCTCCCACTACGGCAACTGTATCGGCGTTCCCACGGTCGGCGGCAGCGTCGCCTTCCACGGCGGCTACGAGGGCAACCCCCTGGTCAACGTCGCCTGCGTCGGCCTAACGAACGAGGACCGACTGGTCACAGCCACCGCACAGGAGCCGGGCAACAAGCTGGTCCTCGTCGGCAACGGCACCGGTCGCGACGGGCTCGGCGGCGCCTCCTTCGCGAGCGAGGACCTCGCGGAGGACGCAGAGACCGAGGACCGCCCGGCGGTTCAGGTCGGCGACCCCTACGCCGAGAAGCGGCTGATCGAGTGTAACGAGGCGCTCGTGGACGAGGACCTCGTGCTCTCCGCCCGTGACCTCGGCGCGGCCGGCCTCGGCGGCGCCTCCTCCGAGCTCGTCGCGAAGGGCGGGCTCGGCGCCCGGATCGACCTCGACCGCGTCCACCAGCGCGAGCCGAACATGAACGCGATGGAGATCCTGCTCGCCGAGAGCCAGGAGCGGATGTGCTACGAGGTCGATCCGGACGACGTCGACCGCGTCGCCGCCCTCGCCGAGCGGTTCGACCTCGGCTGCTCCGTCATCGGCGAGGTGACCGACGGGAACTACGTCTGCGAGTTCGCGGGCGACGCGGACGCCGACCCGGCCGACCGCGAGGTCGTCGTCGACGCGCCCGCCGAGTTCCTCGCCGACGGCGCGCCGATGAACGACCTCGCGAGCGAGCCGCCGAGCGAGCCCGACAGGGATCTGCCCGACGACGAGCCCCCGCTCGACGAGGCGGTCGCGGCCGTCCTCTCGGCCCCCTCGACCGCGAGCAAGCGCTGGGTGTACCGCCAGTACGACCACGAGGTCGGGACGCGCACGGCCGTGAAGCCAGGCGACGACGCCGCGCTGCTGGCGATCCGAGAGACGGAGCCGGAAGACGGCGGCGGAGCGGACGACGCCGGTAGCGACGACTCCGCCGACGGCGTCGGCCTCGCGCTCGCCTCCGGTGCGAACCCGAAGTGGACCGCGGTCGCGCCGTACGAAGGCGCCCGCGCGGTCGCCGTGGAGAACGCGACGAACCTCGCCGCGACCGGCGCGGTCCCGCTCGCCGCGGTCGACTGCCTCAACGGCGGCAACCCGGAGAAGCCGGACGTGTACGGCGCCTTCGAGGGGATCGTCGACGGCCTCGCGGACGCCTGCGCCGCGCTCGACACGCCCGTCGTCGGCGGCAACGTCTCGCTGTACAACGACAGCGTCGAGGGGCCGATCCCGCCGACGCCGACGCTCGCGGTGCTGGGCACGACGCGGGGGTACGACGCGCCGCCCGCCGCGCTCGACGCCGACCGCGCGGCCGACTCCGAACTGCTGCTCGTCGGCGCCGGGGGCGACGCGCTCGGCGGCTCCGAGTACCTCGCGCACGCCGGCGGGAGCGACCGGTTCCCGACGCTGCCCGACGAGTCCGGCGCCGCCGACGACCTCGGCGGCCTCGTCGCGTCGCTCGCGGCGGCCGCCCGCCACGAGTCGACGCTCGCGGCCCACGACGTGAGCGAGGGGGGGCTCGCGGTCGCGCTCGCCGAGCTGATCACCGACGACGCCGGCGTCGACACGACCCTTCCGGACCGCGTCGCGGCCTTCGACGAGACGCCCGGACGCCTGCTCGTCCAGACGACCGATCCCGAGGCGGTCGCGGCCGCGGTCGGCGACCTCCCCGTCTTCCGCCTCGGCGACGTGACGACGGACGGGGCACTCTCGCTCACCGTCGGCGACGAGTCGGTCGCGCTCTCGGCCGATGCGGTCCGCGACCGCCGCGACGTGATCGAACGCGAACTCGCCTGAACCGGCGCGACGCGGCCGGCGAGCGGCGAGCCGCACACGCCGGCCGCCCACGATCTCCCGATTTCGATGCCGCGAGAGCGAGCGATACGCTTTTAGGTACTCCTAAAGTATGAGGTGGCAACCGCGGGACGCCGGTCCGCCCGGCGCCCGCCCCCCATCGATGGCATCCACGGAACCAGTCGGCACGACGCGCTCGGCCGAGTCGGACGACGCGACGGCCGAGGGCTCGGAGGACTCGGCGGTCGAACACCGGGCGAGCGCCGCCTCCGACGACGAGTCGAGCGCCGGCGCGGACCCCGTCCTGTCGCTGTCGGACGTCACGAAGGCGTTCGGGCCCGAGACCGCCGTCGACGACGTCTCGCTCGACGTTCGCTCCGGCGAACTGCTGACGTTCCTCGGCCCCTCCGGGTGCGGCAAGACGACGACGCTGCGCACCATCGCGGGCCTCGAAGAGCCCACGGAAGGGGAGATCGCGCTCGGCGACGAGGTGGTCGCCGGCGACGGGTCGTTCGTCCCGCCGGAGCGGCGCGACGTGGGCATCGTCTTCCAGAACTTCGCCTTATTCCCCCACCTCACCGTCCGCGAGAACATCGCGTTCGGGCTCGGCGACGCCGACGCGGAGGAAAGCGAGGCCCGCGTCGACGAGCTGCTGGAGCTGGTCGAGATGACCGACCACGGCGAGAAGACGCCCGACCAGCTCTCCGGCGGGCAGAAACAGCGCGTCGCGCTCGCTCGTTCGCTGGCGCCCGAGCCCGAGGTGCTCCTCCTCGACGAGCCGTTCTCGAACCTCGACGTGCGCCTCCGCGTGGAGATGCGCGAGGAGGTGCGCCGCATCCTGAAGGCGGCCGGCGTCACCGCGGTCTCGGTCACCCACGACCAGGAGGAGGCGCTCTCCATCTCCGACCGCGTCGCCGTGATGAACGACGGGAAAATCGAACAGGTGGGCCGCCCCGAGTCCGTCTTCGAGCGCCCCGAGTCGAAATTCGTCGCCTCCTTCCTCGGGCGGGCCTCGTTCCTCGAAGGCGAGCTCCGCGACGGGAAGGTCGACACCGGCATCGGGCGCTTCGACGCCGTGACGCTGGAGGGGTACGACACCGTCTACGACGGGGCGCCCGTCGACGTGCTCGTCCGGCCCGACGACCTCCGCGCGACGCCCGCGAGCCCCGAGCTCGCCGACGGCGTCGTCACCTCGCGGCAGTACGTCGGCCCTTCCTTCGTCTACCGGGTCGAACTCGACTCCGGCGAGGCGGTCCACTGCCTCCACAACCACGTCGAGGAGTTCGACCTCGACGAGCCGGTCTCCTTGGAACTCACCGCGGACCACCCGCTCGCTTGGTACCCCCGGTAAGCGCGTCGCGGTAGGGATGTCGGGCACGATTGGCTCGGTTGTCACCTATTTTTCAGACATATTACCGTCTGAACCAGCTGTTCGCTGAACGGTGCTTCTTGATCGAGTGCGGGAGTAGGTGTAGTACGTCGTGAGTGAGGCCATTTATAACGCGGATAGCGGTGTTGCTGTCGGCTGTTTATAAGTGACTGACGCCACCGCGGCGAGTGTCTCCAAAGCCCCAGCCGTGAGGGCGTCGTACGCTCGCTGCGCTCCTCGTCACTCGCTTCGCTCGTTCCTGCGGTGCTTACGTCGCCTACGACGCCCTCACGGCTGCCCCTTTGAGTCCCGCCCCACACAGCGACCGCACCTCACGCCTCCCCAACCTCGCCGCTCACGCCCTGCGGGCGTTCGCGGCGTCCCTCGCGCGTGCGACTCCCGCCCTCCGGGCGCTCGTCGGCACGCGCCACCGCACCCCTTTTTTATAAGCACTCGTCGCCGCCGCTCACGGTTATTTAAATACGACATCGCGGCCGGCGATCTGCGATACTCACTCCCGCTATCGCTCGCCGCTACCTCTGTACTGATGAGGAAATTTACCAGCTGCTGGGTATCTCAATGGCGCCGTCCGATTCAAAAGTCGCCGAGCGGCGGCTCAGAACGTCGCGAGGAACGGAACCGCGTACGCGATCAGCAGGCCGACGAGCGTGACGGCCGCGCCGATACCGACCTCGCGGCTGCCGAACTCCTGCATCGGTGCGGTCACGCGCTTGTCCGGGTCGGGCTCGTGCGAGTGGTCGTCCATAATCGCGGATCCGGTCGGGGGACACATAAGCCCACCTGTACCCGGCGGAGGTGACGCTCCTCGCCGCGGCGTTGAAGCGCCGAATTGACTTGTCACTGATCACGCGGCACACCGCGTTCCGGTGTCCCGATCGCCGTGGATAATCTCAGTCAAAAAGAAAATTACATATAGCCAGTTGTAGGACGGAAACGTACGCCCAAAGAAGATACCTATGACAAGTGTCCTCACCCTGGCGTTTGTCGGCGTGGTTCCGATTGCCGTCGCGTTCGTCCTGCTCGCCGGACTCAGGTGGTCCGCCGCCCGCGCGATGGGAGTCGGGTGGCTGCTCGCGGGCGGAATCGGACTCACGTACTGGCGCATGGAGCTCGACTGGCTGATCGCGTCGGCCGTCTACGGCGCGTTCCAGGCGGTCGACATCATCCTCATCGTCTTCGGTGCCATCCTCCTGATGAACTACCTCGAGGGGAGCGGCGCCATCGCCACCATCCGGTGGTACTTCGGGCAGATCGAGGAGGACAGGCGCATTCAGGTGCTGCTCATCGGCCTCGGCTTCATGACCATCATCGAGGGCGCGGCCGGGTTCGGGACGCCGGGCGCGCTCGCCGCGCCGCTGTTCATCGGCCTCGGCTTCCCGCCGCTGGCCGCCGCGGTGTTCGGCCTCTTCTTCAACGCGCCGAACCCGCCGTTCGGCGCGGCCGGAACGCCGGTCATCGGCGGGACCGGCGCGGTCATCGAACCGGCGCTGTCGGGCTCGGTGAGCGTCGGCGAGTTCCTCTCGATGGTTTCCGCGTGGTCCGGGGTCGTCACGGGGGTGACGTACGTGTTCTGGGGCCTGCTCGGCGTGTTCTTCCTCACGTACTGGTTCGGCGACGCCGACGGGGGCCGGAACCTCGGCGGCGCCGTCCGCGACACGCTCCCGATCGCCCCGTTCGCGCTCCTGCTCGGCGTCGTCACCGGCGGGACGCAGCTGGCGATCGCGTGGGTCGTCGGGCCCGCGCTCCCCGACATCGCGGCCGGGTTCGTCGTCCTCGGCGTCGGGCTCCTGCTCGCGAACAACAACATCCTCGTCCCCGACCGCGAGTGGGACTTCCCGAGCGACTCCCAGTGGAGCGACACCTGGCTCGGGGGGCTTGAGCTCGACGAGATCTCCCGCGACCAGCCGAAAAAGGAGATGTCGGTGCTGCTGGCGTGGACGCCGTACCTGCTCGTCGCGGTCGCGCTGCTCGTCACGCGGTGGCCGGACCTCACCGTCGCCGGCACCGAGGTGCTCGCGTGGATCCAGAGCTTCTCCGTCAGCATCGACTCGATCCTCGGCACGGAGCTCGGCTACACGCTCCAGTACCTCTACCTCCCGGGGACGATGCCGTTCATCCCCATCGCCGTCCTCACCGGGCTCCTCCACAAGATGGACCTCGACGAGATGGGCGCCGCGTGGCGGCGCTCGGTCGAGCAGGTCGCGCCCGCCGCGCTCACGCTGATCATCGCCGTGTCGATGACGCAGGTGATGATCCAGTCGCAGACGAACACCGCGGGCCTCCTCGGCATGATGGAGGCGCTCAGTCGGGCGCTCGCGATCGGCGCGGGCGGCCTGCTCCCGATGATCTCGCCGTGGATCGGCGCCATCGGCTCCTTCATGACCGGGAGCAACACCTCCTCGAACATCCTCTTCAGCGTGCTCCAGTACAACGCCGCCGAGACGGTCGGGCTCTCGCGGACGATCGTCGTCAGCCTCCAGAACGTCGGCGGCGGCCTCGGCAACATGGTCTCCGTGCTGAACGTCGCCGCGATCTGCGGCGTCGTCGGAATCACCGGCCGCGAGGGCGACCTGCTCCGCAAGGCGATCGTCCCGATGGCGCTGTTCGCGCTGTTCGCCGGGCTGTTCGGGATGCTCCTGAGCTACGTCCTCGTTCCCGGGCTGTTCTGAGCCGGGACGGAGGGTTTTTCGAAGAAACGCTTTCCCGCAGCCGACTCGAAACGTGGGTCGAACAACTCGACGTCGAAGGCCGCTATGAGCGACTCACGAACGCCTGAAGAAGGCTCGGCCGGAGCCGACGACGGTCCCGAGCGACCGCCCCGTTACGAACAGGTAATCCGGTGGGCCGAATACATCAAAGCGCAGCCGCCGGAGGTGTGGGGCCCACAGCAGAACGCGGTCGTGAACGGCCAGATCGAGAGCGCGCAGGCGGTCGACGTGAGCGTCGAGGAGAAGCAGGCGATTCGGGAGTTCGCGGACGAGACGTTGCGGGCCGAAGGTGAGACCGACGAGGAAAATAACAGCGAGGAGTAGATCGACGCCCGAACTCAGCCGTAGAGTATCTCATCGATGTCCGACTCGTCGGTCGCGACCCCGGAACTGACTCGGCCGCGCCGCATTCGTTCCTTTTGTTCCTCTGATAGCGGGAGGGGCGATACCATACCGAGGCTTCTCTCACGACCCGTAATAGTCGTTACTCGAACGACTCCAGCTTCCGGACGATCTTCATGTACACGTCCGGCGCGACGTACCAGCCGCGGTCGATCATCGCGTCGATCGCCTCGCGTCCTGCCTCGGCCGACAACTTCCCGCGCTTCACCGCCAAGAGGACGACGTACGCGGTCCCGCGCGTCTCGACGCCCTCGACCGCTGCCGCCGAACGCCCCGCGGCCTCGTCCATCACCGCAACGCCGTCGCGCGCGTCGGCACACGCGAGGGCCGCGATGTCGGCGTCGCTCAGCCCCGAGTGGCGCTCCAGCCGCGTCGCGACCGTGGAGCCGTCAAAGTCGACCTCGACGACGTCGAGGCCTCTGTCCTCGACCGCCCGCTCGATCCGGCGCGCGTCGTCGTATCCCCCCTCGATCCCCTCGGTCACGACCTCGCGGTACACTCGTTCGGGGACGAGCCGCGGGGCCGAAACCGTCTCGATGATCTCCACCCGTTCAGCCTTCGCGAGGTAGATCAGCGGGGTCGTGTCGAAGATCCAAGTCACAGGTCGTCGAGATCAGCCTCAAGATGGTCGCCCGAGACCCACGCGCGGTCGGACTCCTCGATCAGCCGTGCGAACTCCCAGACCGACAGGTCCGTCAGGTCGGCGGCCCTCGCGAGCGAGACCTCGCCGTCCGCGAACCGGTCGACTGCGCGTTCTCGACGCCACTCGTCGAGCCCCTCTGAAAGGAGTTTCCTGACCGCCGTGCTCCGGTCGAGCCGTTCCGATTCGAGGTATTCCTCGAGTTCGGCTTCGAGGTCCTCGGGGACGCGAGTGGAAATCGTTCCCATGGTGTATGCAATGTATACATTCTATACAAACATTTGGGACCGAGACTGAAATCGCCCTTATCAGGGGGACTAAGATCGAAAAATTATCCAACGACGTTTTCCGCTACTCGAACAACTCGGTGAAGCTGTTATCCCCTTCATACTCTGCCCCAGGCGCAGCATGGAGGGTTATAGTACCGCCAGCATCGCTGTCGGTCGAGCCTTTGGTCTCTATCGTCATATTGGCCGTGAGTGACCCATCATCCGCATCCACGCGAGGGGTATTTGCCGGGTCGCTGTAATCCTCTGCTAAGAGTGACTCACCCTGATTCGAAGTGATCTCCAAGTTCTCAAGATTGAACCCAGAGGTGGTAATTACCATGCGGAGTTGTCCGCCATATTCCCGCTCAACGACTCTGAAAAGGTCATCAAAAGCATAGGTGGAGTTAGGATTCAGTCCTTTCCCCTCATCAAATGTTCCAATCCCTGCGCCCTCGCCCCTACCTTCGATCTCGCTAAAGTCTAGTGTAATTTGTCCGTTATTGACCGACGAGTAAGGGCTTTCCGTATCGAAGAGGCCAATGTAACCACTGCTGTCAGAGGCAACCCGAATCTCCACCTGACGTTCAGCTGAAGCGGTAGTAAATGCCCCCGTACCAACTGCAGCTGCGCTTCCACTTGCCAATGCGCCCAGACCGGCGAGGAACTTACGTCGTTTTGCCATAGTTGTGTAACCTCGTTGTGTCCGCACACGACCCACGTCCGGGAACACGAGACATCCCGTGTCACCCTGGGTCGCTCTACTACACCCATGGGGCGTATCCCATATCGTTATGAGTCAGCAGAAGATTTGCTGGAGGACGCTGAATCGGCTCTGGACGGGCCTATAACGATTCTGGGCCGCCCTGAACACGGTTCTTGCCGTTCAATACACGGAATGATCTGACCGTGAGCTAACCCTGTAACCGTACGACACGATAGCAAACCTGCGCTATCTGAGTAGTTTGACTATGTATACTATAGACAGCGACGCGGTTGACGGTATGTACCTAATATAACCTTTCGTGCTAGATATACTGCGTCAGGCGGCTTAATCGCAAGCAGAGAGCGTGTCCGAGTTGAATTCGCTTTCTGTTTCCGGCACGCCGTCATAACATTCCGAACTACCCGGATTCAAGCCGTCACCCTCTCGAACATACGTATGATTTAAATCAGTAAGCGACACAGCGACGATCCGTTTTCCGTTCTTGTTACTGCCGCTGAAAAGTTGGTTTCGTATCTGCCCGTTCGAGAGATTCGGTGTATCGTGTTCGAGTCCTGTAGACACGTCGCGATACCAAACCCGAGTGGGGATCTCGGATTCGGTTCCCTTCAACTTCGCGTTATCGCTATTCCCTTTAAAATCGACAGTCGGCGTCTCGGACGCAGACACATCTTCAGCTCCTGTGAGGGTGAATGCCCGCGTCTCACCGAACAGCTGTGCGCTAATACCTCTTTCAACGCCCTCAATCGTGATCGTCACTTCGATGTCTAGGCTGTCACCAGGTGGAACGTACGCATCCGCGACGATCCGAACCCACTCGCCAGGTCCGAACGCGTCGTCGTCGTTCGCGCCCGGGTAGTTACCGTTTGTCGACCCGCGCTCGATCGCTACGTGGTCCTCGTCGACGTCGGTGAAGTCCTCGTCGCTGAGCGTTTCGTCGGGAGCCGCCGGGCTATCGTAGCGCTCGACAGCGACGTTCCGCAGTACATCATCCTCTCTGTCCTCGTCTTCGTACTCGTACTCGACGCCGACGAGAGCGAGGTCCTGGCTGCCACCAAACTGATTTCGAACGCGAACGAGCGTGACCTGTTCACCGTCTTCGACGGTTTTGCCATCGCTTGGCGTCTCGTACCGAATGTACGCGTCCTCGTCGTCCTCCACGTTGACCGACACGTTCCGCTCCGCCTCCATACTGCTGAACGCGCCGGTCCCGACGCTCATCGCCCCGGAACTTGCGCCGCCGAGCAGGAGGATGAGGTTGCGTCGTTTCATGGTGTGCGTGGGTCCGACACTGGCTTACTGGTTGACAACACGTGTCGCGTACTTAAGGTTATGAGCCGTCGGAAGCGGGTATCGGACCGCTTGAACGCCCGTGACATTGGCCTGAACCCCTTTTTTGCTGCCGACCGCGGGACCTCGGTCGCCCGCGCTCCGCTCCGGTCCCCGGTCGCTCACTTGTCGCCCACTTCGGGCGGCTCCTCGCCGCGGCCGACCTCCATCTCCGCGGTGTAGTACTTGTGCGCCAGCGCCGAGAACGCGAACGCGACGACGATCGCCAGCGTCCACGCCATCTCGGGGAGGAGCGTGAAGGGCCACACGCCCACCCACACCGCCGAGACGAGCGCGGCGGCCACGCCGGAGAGCCCGAGGTAGTACTCGCTCCACGGTATCTCTCGGCCCTCAACGACGTCTAAGTACACGTCCACGTCGGTCAGCGCCGGCGTCGGCTCGACGACCCCGCGCGCCTTGTTGAACTCCACGACCCCCGCCTCGTCCATCTTCGGCAGGTGCGACTGCTGGAGCGCCGTGTACACTCGCTTCCGCTCGCTGCTCGATATCTCGGCGGTGTCGATCCCGTTCTCCCAGGCCGCGATCTGCTCCGCCATCTCGCCGATCTCGACCGCGTCGTCCGGCTCGCGTTTCAGCAGGTGTACCGCGAACCGCCGCCGCTGGTTGGCCAGAACGTCGAACAGATCGTCTTCGGAGATCTCCGCCGCCGGCTCTGCCCCTCCCGTCTCGATCTGCTGTGCCGACGCCATTTACGTCAGACAAATATGAACACACCAACATAAAACCACAGGTTGTGATAACTCGACAACGTTTATTTGCGTTCACGATCGTCTCCGCGAATGGGCCTGATACGCCTGTTCTGCGGGGTTTGAGTGATTCCTTCGGCATCTCAACTGACGAACAACCTATTTGATCGCGATTCGATATATGAAATTATCACATTCCGAATCACTTTTTTGGGGCGGTGACTCCGCGGTCCCGCGCGGCTCTCGGACACGTTGACGAACCCCTTCGGAACTTCAAGCACCGCATAACCAAGGGCTTCCGGCCGCAAGGGTCGACCCGATATACATGTCTACCGTCCGCCGGACCCTCCTCCTCGCTGTCCTCGTCGCGTCCGCGGGAGGCCTCGCCTTCGCGACGGGGGCAGCGGTGGTCGACGGGCCGGGGGACACGTTCGCGGAGGAGCGCCTCGCCGTTCACCCCGTGGACGGCCCCAACGGCGCCTACGCGTACCTGAACGACGACGACGAGATCGTCGTCGACGTCTCGGGGTCGAACCCGAAGCTCCCGAGCGACTTCGAGGGGGTCAACCCGGGAACCCTCGCCTCGGCCGAGGGCGTGTTCACGATCACCTACAGCGCCGACGAGTACGCCCGCGTGTGGATCGAACACCCCGAGGAGAACGTCACCTTCGTCGCCGACGGCGAGTCGATCGAGGGCGAGGCGAACAATGTCACGCTCGGTCCCGACGAGACGGTCGCGATCGGGCTCGAAGTGGACGCGCGCGGCGCCGTCGCCGGCACGCAGCTGGGCGGGGACGACTTCGACATCCGCGCCGAGGTCGCGGAACCGGAGTCGATGTCGTCGAACGCGGACGGCGAGGAGGAGGACGCCGACGGCGGCGCCGCGACGACCGTTCGTCGCCCCGAGCCCGACCGCCGAGAGTTCGAGGGCCGCGAGCTCTCTCCGGGCGACGGCGTCACGTTCGACGCGGGCGCGATGGAGATCGCAGGTGGCGACGTCACCCTCGACCGCGTGCGGATCACGAGCGAGAACGGCCGCGACGTCAACTTCGAGACGGTCGGGCGACCGGACCCGTTCCCGTCGGCGGGGCCGCTGAACGACACCCGGGGCGCGGCGCCGAACGGCTACTTCGAGTTCGACCACTCGTTCGCCGGCGATGAGGTGTCTCGCGTCCGGTTCTCTATGAGCGTCGACCGCGACTACCTCAACGAGACGGGCGGCGACCCCGACGACATCTCGCTGTACCGCCGGTCCGAGTCGGCGCCCGGCGGCTGGGAACGGCTGGAGACGGAGCGCGTCGACCCGGCCGTCCGCCGCCTGCTCGACCTGCCCGAGGACCGGGTCCACGTCACGGCGTCGACCGACGAGTTCTCGGTGTTCGCCGTGGCGACCGACCGGGCCCGCATCCGCGCGACCGACGCCTCGCTCGACCGCGAGGCCGTCGACGCCGGCGAGTCGGCCGTCGTCCGCGCAACGGTCGCGAACGAGGGGCGCGACGACGGCGCGCGCGACGTGACGCTCACCGCGGACGGCGAGCCGCTCGCGACGCAGCGGGTCGAACTCGACCCCGGAGAGAGCGCGGCCGTCGCGTTCGAACCGGCGTTCGACGACCCCGGCGAGTACGACATCGCGGTCGACGACGCCTCGGCGGGGACGCTCGCGGTCGGCGACCCGGCCGGTGACGGCGACGAGGACGACACCGCGTCCGTCGAGGGAGGAACGGACGACGGTGGCACGGCGGCGCCCGACGGCGACGCGTCCGATCCGCCCACCGAGGAGCCGAGCGGGATCGGCCCGTCGAACCTCGTCGGACTCGCCGTGTTCCTCGTCATCGCCTTGGCGAGCGTCGCGCTCGTGCGGCGGATGCCGCGGTCGTGACACCCGCTCGCGTCGGTGGCGCGGACGCCGGTCGACGGGTATCGCCGTTGGATCCCGGGACCACAGAGATTAACCGAGCGTCGCGGAAGTGATTCCCGTGAGCGACCTCTCGTCGGAGACTGACCGTTCGGCCCCGGGCAGGGACGGGAGCGACGGCGCCGTCCGCGACCGCGACGCGCGCGCTCGCTCGGGGTACGCGGCGTTCCTCGACGAGCTATCCGCCCGCACTCGCCTTATCGACCTCGTCGCGCTCTGCCTCCCGCCGACAGTCCTCGTCGCTGTGTTCGCGCTCCCCCGAGTGACCCGCCGGTCGCTCGCGTTCGCGTACACCGACCCCACGCTGCTGTCGGCGTTCACGGCGCACTACGTCCACCTCGGCGCCGACCACCTGCTCGGGAACCTCGCCGGGTACGGGCTGCTCGCCGGGACCGACTACGCGCTCGCGGTCCTGAGCGGGCGCCGGCGCCTCTTCTTCACGGCGTTCGTCACCTACCTCGCAGCCTTCCCCTTCGCGCTGTCCGCGCTGAACCTCGCGGTCCCGCGGAACGCGATCGGCTTCGGCTTCTCCGGGGTCAACATGGCGCTGGCCGGCCTGCTTCCCATCGTGTGGTACTACTACGCCCGCGAGCAGTTCGCGCCCGGGGCCTCCGTCGCCGCGCTACCGGCGGTCTTCTTCGCGCTCGTCGGGTGGATCGCGCTCCTCGCGCTGCCCGTCTCGACGGAGGGAATCGGGCTGGCGGGGCTGTCGATCGGCGTCGCGGGCGCGCTCCTCGCGCTGCTGTACGCGGCCAGCAGCGGGGTGCGGCTCCCGCGGTCGCTCCGGGCGCACGCGAAGTCGATCGCCTCGCGCCCCGGCTACGGTGACCTACTCGCCGTCGGTGCGGCGGTCGCCGTCGGCTACCCCGTCGTCGGGTTCCCGTCCGACCCCGCGGGCGCCGACAGCGTCGTGAACCTCTACGTCCACCTGCTCGGGTTCTGTCTGGGCTTCATCGGCCCGTTCGCGCTGCTTGCGGGCGGCGTCTTCGACGAATAAGGCCGTCCGCAACCGTCCGGACTCGCCTCCACCCACGAACTTATTAGGACACGCCGCCGTTCAGCGATCGACGGCTACCTGACGCTCTGACGACAGGAACCGCTTCGCGGCGGGAGCCGCCCCGAGATCGCCGGCGCCCCGAGATCGCCGCTGCGCCGAGACCGCCTTCGATCCGAGACTGCCCCCGACCAGAGACCGACACCATGTCCATCAAACGAACGCTGTCCGTGGCCCTTCAGGCGGCCGCGGTGCTGGTCGTCGTCTCGCTCGTCGTCGGCCAGTTCCTCGGACAGCCGATACTCCTCAGCTACGTCGAGACCGGGAGCATGCAGCCGACGCTCTCCCCCGGCGACGGGTTCGTGGCGATCCCCGCGCAGATCGCGGGCGGGATCGGCCCGGGAGACGTCGTGACGTTCGACGCCCAAGAGATCCAGGGCGGCGGCCTGACGACCCACCGCGTCGTCGAGGAGACCGAGCGCGGGTACGTCACCCGCGGCGACAACAACCCCTTCACCGACCAGGACGGGGGTGAACCGATCGTCCAAGACGCCGACATCGTCGCGAAGGCGCTTCAGGTCGGCGGCGGCGTCGTCGTGATACCGCACTTGGGCACCGTCGCGATGGGGTTCCAGTCCGCGCTCCAGTCCGTCCAGACGTGGCTCGCGGTGACGTTCGGCGTCCGCTCGTTCCAGGGGACGCAGGGGCTCGCGTACATCGTCTTCGGGCTGTCGGTCGTCGCCTACGCGGTCGACTGGTACCTCAACGCCGGCACGCGCGACCGCGACTCCCGGGACCGGTCGCGCGACGATGGCACCTCTGTGTTCGCGATCCTCGGCGTGCTGGCGCTCGTGTTGATGGCCACCGCGACGGCCGCGATGGTCGTCCCCGCCGGGACACAGGAGTACGGCGTCGTGAGCGCCGAGTTCGAGTCGGAGAACCCGACCGTCATCGAGAGCGGCACGAGCCAGGAGCTCGAGTACGTCGTCCCCAACGCCGGGCTGGTCCCCGTGTACGCGTACGTCACGCCGGCGAGCCCGGGTGTCGACGTCGACCCGCAGCGGCTCTCGGTCGGCAGTCGCGGCGAGGCGTCGACGACGGTGACGCTGTCGGCGCCCGACGAGACGGGGTACTACCGCCTGTTCGTCGTCGAACACCGCTACCTCGCCGTGCTGCCGCCCGGCATCGTCGACGAGCTGTACGGGGTCCACCCGTGGGCGCCGCTCGTCGCGATAAACGGCCTGCTCGGCGGCGGAATCGTCTCGATCGGGCTGCTGCTGTTGCGCGGCGAGCCCGCCCGGATCCGGTCGCGCGGCTCCCGGGAGCGCCCCCCGCTCTACAAGCGACTCCTCCGCGAGTTCTACAGGTAACACATGTCCGAAGACGCTCCCAACGAACGTCGACTCCGGCTCCGCGCCGTCCTGAACGCACAGTCCACCGCGATCCTCGTCGTCTGTCTCCTCCTCGTCGCGGTCGGGGCGGGGCTCGCGTACACGACGCACGTCGACCCCGGCACGGAGACGGAGAGCCGGACGGTTTCGTCTCTCACCGTCGAGAGCGAGTACCGCCACAGCGCGACGGTGACGGAGCCGAACGCCGTCTTCGAGACCGGCACGGAGCTCGACGGGCGCGACACGTACTTCACGCGGATCGCGCCGGAGCTCGACGTGGACGTGGCGACGAGCTACGCGGCGTCGACCGCCGAGAACGTCACCGTCGAGGTCGGCTCCACGCTCGTGATCCGCAACGTCGGCGAGGAGGGGACCGTCTACTGGCGCGAGACGGAGCCGCTCGCGTCGGAGACCGTCTCCGGCGTCTCGCCCGGCGAGACGGTGAACGCCTCGTTCGCGCTCAACAGCACCGCGATAGACGGGCGGGTGGCGTCGATCGAGGAGGAGCTCGGCGCCTCGCCCGGCGAGACGGAGACGTTCGTCACGACCGACGTGGCCGTCGACGGGTCGATCGGCGGCGTCCCGACGGCGTCGACGCAGACGCTCGACATGACGATCACCCACGGCGGCGACACGTACTCCGTCGACGAGCCCGGCGTCCAGTCCGACACGACTGAGCGGACCGAGCAGATGACCGTGGAGCGGGAGTACGGCGTGCTCCGCTCGTTCGGCGGGCCGCTCCTCCTGCTCGTCGGCCTCGTCGGCGCCGGCGGGATCGGGTACGCGACGCGGGAGTACGACCTCGCGCTCACCGACGCGGAGCGGGAGTACCTCTCCTACCGCGACGACCGCTCGGAGTTCGCCGAGTGGATCACGACGTTCCGGCTCCCGGCGTCGGTCCACGAGCGGCCGACCGCCGAAGCGGGGTCGCTGCGGGACCTCGTCGACTTCGCGATCGACAACGACACCGGCGTCGTGGAGGACCCCGAGACCGGCGCGTTCCACGCCGTCTCCGGCGAGTTCGTCTACACCTACCGCCCGCCCGCGCCGGCGGTCGAGGGGGACGGAGAGGGCCCCGCCGACGCCGATGCGGTCACCGACGCGGACCCCGGCCCGACGGCGGCGGCGAGTCCGGACTCGGCCGCGAGCCCCTCGGCTCCCGCCGAGGACGGCGACTCGCCGGACCGCGGGGTCGACGCCGCCGACCTCGACGCCCCCGATGTCGACGTACCGAACGAAGGGGACGTCTGGGACACGGACTCACGTCCGACCGACGCCGACGCGGAGGACTCGGACGAACGGGACGAGGAGGTCTGACCCCCGGTCGCGACCGCGACCTCGACCCCTACTTTAGTCGCTCTCGCCGTCCGTTTCGACCTCGTCGCGCCACGAGTGTGCCGGCTCCCACCCGAGCAGCCGCTTCGCCTTCGAGCAGTCGAAGACGGACTCGTCGCCGTCGAGGTCGCAGTCGGCGGGGCGGTCGCCGTGAACCGCCTCGATCGTCGCGGCGGTGTCGCGGCCGAGGAAATTCTCCGCAGAGACGATCAGCACCGCCTCGTGGCCGTCGACCTCGGTCTCGGGGTCGATCGCGGCCTCGATCGCGGAGACAACGTCGCGCACGTCGACGGAGGACCAGCAGTTGCCGCTCGGCTCCGCGGTCGCGGGGTCGAACGTCTCCCGGGCCTCGCGGCGCCGCTCGTCGCCCGGGAACGTGACCCACGAGAGGCGCAGCGAGACTGCGGGGACGCCATGCCGGCGGGCGGCGGCGGCCGCGACCTCCTCGCCGACGACCTTCGAGAGCCCGTACGGGTCCTCGGGTTCGGTCGGCGTCTCCTCGTCGATCGGGAGGCTGTCGGGGAGCCAGTCGTCTTCGGCGAAGACGGTGCCGTAGAGGCTCTCGCTCGACGCCCAAACGATGCGGGCGCCAGCGGCGCCGGCCGCGTCGAAGACGTTGTACGCGCTCTCGACGTTGTTCGCGAACACCCGCGAGCCGGCGTGGTCCTCGGGGTGCGGGATCGCGGCGAGGTGAACGACCGCGTCGGGCGCGGCGGCGTCGACCACCTGCCGCGTCTCGCCGTAGTCGGTGAGGTCCGCCGCCACGTAGTCGACGTCGTCTCGGCGGTCGTCCGTCGGCGGCGTTTCGCGGTCGACGGCGACCACCTCGCGGCCCGCGTCGGAGAGCGCGTCGACGGTCCACGCGCCGACGCCGCCGGCGCTTCCGGTGATCAGTACCGTGTCCATGTCCCCGCGAGCGCGCTCGGGCGGAAAAGGGGCAGCGATTCGCTTACGCGGACGCTTCGTAGCCGGCCTCCTCGATGGCGGCCACGACCGCGTCGACGTCGACGTCGCCCTCGACGGTCGCGGTGCCCGCCTCGTGGTCGGCGCTCGCGGACTCGACGCCCGGCAGCTCGCCGAGCGCGTCGGTC
Source organism: Halorubrum sp. T3 (assembly GCF_000296615.1). Lineage (NCBI taxonomy): Archaea > Methanobacteriati > Methanobacteriota > Halobacteria > Halobacteriales > Haloferacaceae > Halorubrum > Halorubrum sp. T3. The sequence continues at coordinate 269,294 of NZ_JH815329.1, forward strand.
ACGTTGTCCTCGCAGCCAGTACACGACATGCCGTCGACGTCTATCGTCGTCATGCGCGCCGGTTTGCGCCGCGGGCACAACTGCCTTTCCGTCGCCCCCGTGGGCGACCGGTTCTCGGGATCGTTTTCGCGTCCTTCGATCGCCGGACTGCTTTTGCCCGCGCCGGTCGAACGCCCGGTCATGCGCACGCTCGACGAGACGGACCGAGAGATCATCCGGCTGCTGCTGGCCGACGCGCGGCGGCCGTACAGCGATATCGCCGAGCGGGTGGACCTGTCGGCGCCCGCGGTGTCCGACCGCGTGGACCGGCTCCGCGAGGTGGGCGTGATCGAGGGGTTCACGCTCCAGATCGACGGCGACGCGCTCTCCGACGGGCTGCGAGTCCTCGCGACGCTTTCGGTCGCGCCCGCGGACGCCGAACGCGTTCACGAGGCGGTCGCGGGCCACGAGCGCGTCGAGCACGCGTTCCTCACCGCGGACGGCGAGGTGACGGTCGCCGCGCGCGTCGAGGAGGGGACCGCCCGCGACCTCGTCGACGAGGCGGTCGGGTTAGAGAGCGTAACCGAGCTGTCGGTGCGCCCGCTCGACGCCCACGAGTGGTCGCCCGCGGTCGGGGACGCGGACCTCGCGGTCGACTGCGTCGAGTGCGGCAACACGGTCACCGCCGAGGGGGAGTCGGCCCGGATCGACGGGACGCTGTACCACTTCTGTTGCGGCTCCTGCCGGGAGAACTTCGAGGAGCGGTACGACCGGATCGAGGAGGGGGCGTAGTCGGGAGACGGTCTCTGGACGCGCCGCGGAGAGTAACGTACTTGAGTGCCCGCCGGTTAGCCGGAGTCGCAGTCCCGTGGTGTAGTGGCCAATCATAATGGCCTTTGGAGGGAATCCGTCCGCGTCCGCGACTCAAACGCGGCTGTTGGGCGTTCCGGTAAGAACGCCCGTCGGATACCCGAAGTCAGCCATTGACGGCGGTTCGAATCCGCCCGGGACTACTTTTCAGCGATCCAGTAAACCGCGGAGTCCGTTGTCCGCCGCCTACGCCTCGCCGAAGAACTCGTCGAAGAGACCTCGGACGCGTCCTTCGATCTCGTCGCGGATCTCGCGGACGCGCTCGACGTCCTGCCCGTGCGGGTCGTCGAGCGCCCAGTCGCGCCCCTCGACGCCGTCGGCCAGCGTCAGCGTCGAACATCCCATGGTGGCGACCACGTCGCACGCGTCGAGCTCGGCGGTCGAAACCTCCCGGGGGACGCGGTCGGCGAGGTCGATGTCGAGTTCCCGCATCGCTTCCACGACCTCGGGGTGGACCTCGTCGGCCGGGTGCGTCCCGCCGGTCACGATCTCGACGCGGTCGTCGAGGCCGCGCTCGCGGCGCTCGCGCTCCGCGAACGCCGCCGACATCTGGCTGCGGCCGGCGTTCTGGACGCAGACGAACCCGAACGTGACGACGTCGTCGTTCATACTCGTGCGTCTCGGCGCGCCGGATTAACCGTTCCTAAGAGGGCTATAGAGCAGTATGTATTTCGCGCGGCGAGGCCGACGGGCGGGGGTCCGGCGACCGCCGCTCACTCCAGCACGACGGAGAAGCCCCACGTCGCCGACGACTGCGGTTCGGCGTCGTCGGACACGACGGAAACCGTCGTCTCGAACCGGTACTCGCCGACCGGGAGGCAGGCGTCCTCGCCGGGCGTCGCGTACAGGTCGACGAGGCGCTCGCTGGACTCGCCGGGGTCGAGCGCGAACGTCCGGTACTCCTCGGTGATCGCGATGGTGTCGGTCAGCCGCCAGCAGCCGGGTTCGGCGGGATACTCGCCGCCCGCCGGGAGCAGCACGAGCGCGTCGTCCGCGTCGGAGACGTACTCGAAGTGCGCGGCCCGCCCCTCGCCGACGCGAATCCGCTCGTCGCCCGCGTTCGTCAGCCTCGTGCGGAGCTGCGGCGGGTGGTCCTCCGTCGCGGCCTCGCGAGCGATCTCGACGGCCGGCCGAATCGGGAGCTCGACCTCGTCGTCGACGGAGACGATCGAGACGCCCGGCCCGCCGGTTCCCTCGGGGCGCGTGCCGCCGACGTCGGTGCCGTTGCCGCTGTCGATGCCGTTGCCGTCGCTACCGTCGGGAGTCGACGTACAGCCGGCGAGCGCGAGCAGCCCGCCGGCGCTCGCGCCGCCGACCCCGCGGAGGTAGCGCCGTCGCGTCGGTGTCATGGGTCCGACAGCACCGGCGCACGTATAGCCTTACTGCCGGGGGCGCTCCCCCGCAGATCATGTGTGTTATTTTTTAGCATGTAGGTCGTGGGGGTCCTATGGAGATCAGCGATTACCGGGACGCGGTCGCGGCGAACCGGCGCGACCACGGCTTCGAGGCGGTCGAGGCGGGGGCGGAGGAGTTCGAGCGCATGTGGATGACCCGCGAGACGGACGACACGCTCGGCGACGTGGCGGTGTTGGCGACGCTCGTCGAGGCGGACGAAACTGAGGGAGACGGGAGCGACGCTGAGACGCTCGCGGACACCGCGGCGGCGTTCCGCGACGTGCTCGCCGACCGGATCGACCCCCAACCCGGACGCGCGGACGGCGGCGAGGCGCCGACGCCGATCGGCTACATGACGTTCGCGACCTCGGACCCCGACGCGTCGCTGCTCGCCGCGATGAACGGGTTCACGGTCGCGAAGCGGCGGACGAACGTCTTCCCGCTCGTGTACGACGCCGAAGCGGAGCGGCTCCACCGCCACGAGGTGCCGCGGCTGAAGGGCCGCGGCATCTACCGCCGGCAGGCGGACGACGCCGAACGCCTCTTCGACGTATAAATACTGGGCAGTGGATCGGGGGTAAGCGTCGCCAACGTGGCGGCCGGTCGTTTATAAATAGCTGATTGTGGATCGGCGGAGAACGCCTCCAAAGTTCCAGCCGTTCGCTTATAAATAACTACGAGCAGATCGGCGGTGACCACCGCCAAAGTCCCAGCCGGGAGGCCGCAGTACGCTCGTTGCGCTCCTCGCTCGCTTCGCTCGCTGCGGTGCTTACGTCGCCTACTGCGGCCTCCCGACTGCCCCTTTGAGTCCCACCCGACCGCGACCGCACAGCACCTCACGCCTCCCCAGCCTCGTCGCTGGCGGCTGGCGCCGCCAGCGACTCCCTCGCGCGGTGCTGCTCGCGGCCTGCCGGCCGCTCGCAGGCACGCGCCACCGCATCGATCCCGATATGCGTAGCGCGGATCGGCCGCTGTTGGATTTAAAAATAATAAAACGCCGAACCGCTCGCGCGCCGCTCAGACGAGCCGCGCCGCGATGCGCGCCGCGCCGTCAGCGGCCGCGAGCGCGGGCTCGTCGGGCGAGACGACCTCGACCTCGCGGTCGAGCTCCTCGCTGAGGCGCTTCTCGAACTCCTCGGTGAGGCCGGGGATGCACGCCATGCCGCCGGTGACGGCGAGCGGGCGCCCGAGCGCCAGCTGGTAGGGCTTCATGTGGTCGTTCGCGAGCTCGGGGAGGAACTCGTTGGCGACGACGTCGACCGCCTCGTCGATGTAGCGGTCGATCGGCTCCTGGACGCCGCGGTCGACGGTGAACTCGTGGCTCCCGCCGCCCGGCTGCTGGACCACGTCGGTGAACGGCTCGAAGTCGTACACGTCGCCGTGCTGCTCTTTGTACTCCCGGGCGGTCGTCCGGTCGATGTGGACCCGGCCCTGGGTCTCCTCCTCGACGGCGGCGACGATCCGGCGGTCGACCTCGTTGCCGGTCACCGAGCCGGTCGAGAACGGCGAGAGCTGCTCGCCGCGCCGGTAGGCGCACGCCTCCATCGTCGTCGAGCCGAGGTTCACCGAGACGAACACCTCGTCGATCGCGTCGAGCCCGTCGCCGTAGGCGGGGATCGCCCCGCACAGCGACTCGGGGTAGCTCCGCGTCTCGACCTGCCCGATCGAGGAGCCCTCGATCACCGACTTGAGGTTCTCGACGCCCGCCTCGTTGTCGATGGTCGGCACCGCGTAGACGACCGCGCTGTCCTCGGGCACGTCGTGGGCGTCCACGACCGCCTCGAAGAAGCGCTCGGCGTCCGCCACGCTGTCGTCGTCCTCGGGGAGGCCCGAGCGCAGCATGAAGCGCACGCGGTCGGGGTACTCCACCGCGGCTTCCTCGCCGAACAGCACCTTCTCCTCGCCGGTGATGGCGTCCTCGTAGGTCGCGAGGCAGGTCAGTATCGAGTGGCGCTCGCGGCCGCCCCGGCCGTCGGGAATGTCGAGTACCGTCCGGGTGCTGCCGAGTTTCACGCCGACCGCCGCCGATTCGTCCGATTCGTTGATGTCCGTGGATTCGTCGTCGCTCATTGGTCACTCGCACACGAAGCGATCCGGACGATGGAGACGAGGCTGATCCGGTGGTCCGCGGGGGTGAACGGCCGGTCGCGCGTCGGGGCGTCGAACCCTTCCAGCCGGCGCGAAAGCGCCGCGACCGCGTCGTCGCCGACCCAGTCGATCTCGCCGTAGTAGGACAGCGCGTCCCGGCTCCGCACGTGGCCGCCGACGTCGACGAGGTAGCCGAGCCACTCGCCGATCTCGCGTTCCGCCGCGGGCGACGCCGGGATCGCCGTCAGGTACGGTCGATCCGCGGTCCCGCCCCCGTTCAGCCGCGCACCACGCTGACGCTGGAGCAGCTCCGTGAACGCGGCCGAGCGCGCCGCCTGCTCGGCTCGGTTCTGGTTCGGCCGCCGGAGCGCCCGCTCCCGAGGCGCTCCGTCCGCACCGTCTCGCGGGGCGTCCGCGATCCGGCGCAGCTCCCGTACGTCGTATCGTCGTGGATTCAGACTCATGTTTCCGTCCGTCGTTCGCGTCCGTACCCGAACCCTCTCGGCGGGGTTATATGATAGTTGGCTCTCAGTTATCAGCGGTGAGAAACTACCGCGGGTGACGCTGTCCCGGTACCGGTGGGGCCGTCCGCGTCACCGGTCGTCCGACTCGGCCCACGGGAGGGGTTCGGTACACCAGTGACAGAAGTCGAGGTCGGCGTCGACCTCCTTGCCGCAGCTGGGACAGGTGACCTCCAGCGTCTCCCCGTCCTCGCCGTCGCCGGCCGCGGCCGGCGGGGACCGACCCCCTCCCGGTCCGTCGTCGCCGTCCGCGTTCGCGGCCCGCCGCCGCATCGCCTCGGTGGCGGCGTCGATGCGGTCGCGCTCGGCGGCGTCCGCCCGCCCGACGAGGTACGCGTCGAGCGCCGACAGCGCGGACAGGAGGACGATGGGGAGCGCCACGTCGGTGGGGACCGCGGCCGACACCGCCGCGGGGTCGGCGAGGGGGTCGACCGGTTCGACGTCGTACAGCGTGAACAGCGCGACCCCGCCGCCGACGATCGTCAGGTGCCACAGCAGCGCCCGCCCCCATCGGCGCAACGATAGGTGGCCGAGCCCCGGGAACACCAGCGCGAGCAGGGCGGCGAGGACGGGGCGCAACTGGCTTCGCATACGGCCGCGGTTCGGCCGGCCGGTACTTAGGCCTGCGGTGTCGTCGCCGTCGCGCGGCGGTCGCCTCCCCGACCGACTCGGTCCGGATAACAACCGTTAATCGCGGCCCGCTCGTCGGCCGCCACATGAGCAGCCAGCGGGCGACCGCGTTCGTCCCGGGCCACGTCACCGCCTTCTTCAGCGCGCACCCCGCGGACGACCCGGCGGTCGCCGGCTCGCGCGGCGCGGGCGTGACGCTCACCGACGGCGTGACCGTCCGGGTGTCGGCGCCGGCCGGCGAGACCGGTGCGGCGACGGGCGACGGCGCGGACGGCGAGACCGGTGCGGCGACGGGCGACGGCGCGGACGGCGACGGCGGCGCGGACGGCGACGCCGCGAGCGACGGACCCGGATCTCGCACTATCGACGGCGAGCCCGGATCGATCGGCGCGGTCGACGACGTCCTCGCCGAACTGGGCGCGCGCGGCGCCGACGTGGCCGTCGAGACCGACCTCCCGATCGGCGCCGGCTTCGGCGTCTCGGGCGCCGCGGCGCTGGGGGCCGCGCTCGCCGCGAACGACGCGTTCGACCGCGGCCGGTCCGAGAACGAGCTCGTCCGGATCGCCCACGCCGCGGAGGTCGGCCGCGGGACCGGCCTCGGCGACGTGGTCGCGCAGGCGCGCGGCGGGGTCCCGGTCCGGCTCGAACCGGGCGCGCCCGGCGTCGGCGAGCTCGACGGCGTCCCGGCGACCGCGCGCGTCGAGTACGTCACGTTCGGCGAACTGTCGACGGAGGCGGTGTTGGGCGGCGACACCGACGCACTCACGGCGGCGGGCGAGGACGCCTTGGACCGCCTCCGCGCGGACCCTCGACTCCCGACGCTGATGGACGCGGCCCGGCGGTTCGCCCGCGAGGCGGACCTGCTCGTCCCCGAGGCGGCCGAGGCGATCGTGGCGGTCGACGCTGACGGCGGCTCGCCCGAATCGTCCGGGTCGCCCGACGACCTCGGCGCCGCTATGGCGATGCTCGGCCGTACCGTCTTCGCGCTCGGGACCGGACTCTCGGACGCGGGCTACGACCCGGATGTCTGTCGGATCGACGCCGCGGGCGCGCGGCTCGTCGACGAGCGCAGCCGGGAGTAAGGATTTTGTCTCGCTTGGCCGGAGTAACGCCCATGGCCGAATCGCTCCGTTCGTTCTTCGACGAGCTCGAAGCGTCGGACCGGCACCTCGTCCTCCTGAACCGGTCGTCGCCGGACCCGGTCCGAAACCTGCTGGACTCGCTGCTCGACGGCCAGCCCGTCTCGGTCAGCGAGGCCGAGGCCGACACCGCAGCGGACGACGACGTGGTCGCCCTCGTCGAGGACGGCTCGGTCGTCGCGCGCTCGACCCTCGACGAACTGCTCGAATCGGTGCTGCTCATCAACTCGGACCTGTACAAGTCCGGTGCGATCGATCTCGACGAGGTGGCGCTCCCGGCCGTGTTCGAGGGGCTCGACGAGGTCCCGTTTCGGGTGCGCGGCTACCCCGCCTCGAACAAGGAGAAGCTCCTCCTCATCGTCGTCTCGCGCGTCATCGAGCGGATCGCGGCCGAACACGGCGCCGGCACGCTTCGCGCCTCGTTCCAGCGACTCTCGCGGATCGACGACGAGCGCGGCACCCGGGACGTGTACGAGCGCGTCGCCGGGAGCGGCGTCGACGTCCACGTGTACGGCGTCGGGGAAGCGGACTCGCTCTCGGGGCTCCCGATCACCGTCCACACCGGGACCTCCTATCCGTATCAGCGGTCGTGGTTCGTCGTGTTCACGCCGCCGGAGGGCGGCGACGGCGACCACGTCGCGCTGCTCGCGCTCGAAGACGAGCCGAACGTCTGGGACGGGTTCTGGACGTTCCGCCCGGAGCTGGTGACGCGGATCGAGCGGTACATCGCGGAACACGTTTGAGGCGGGGATGGTCTCTGACTCGTCTTCCGATCTCGACCGATGGTTCCCTAAGTAATACTTATTTAGTATTACGAGAAAAGTATAACAGGCGTATGCCCAGAGTCACCACGAAGGGGCAGGTCACAATCCCGAAAGAGATCCGCGACGCCCTCGGAATCGAACCCGGGGACGAGGTCGACTTCGAGCGCGTCGGATCCGAGTATCGACTCCAAAAGCGGGCACCGACCACCGAGGACGGCGACGATCCGTTCGAGAAGCATCGCGGAAGCGCCGACAGCGACGAGACGATGCCGGAGCGGATGCGTCGACTCCGCGGCGAGTACCCGCGAGAGACCGACGAACTGCCCGAAACCGACGAGCGTTCCGACGACGAAAAGACGGGTGCCGACTCGTGACGACGGCGGTCGACACGAACGCGTTCCTCGCGCTGCTGTACGACGACGAACACGCCGACGCCAGCGAGGCGGCGCTCCGACGCGCGTATCGAGACGGAGCGGTCGTCGTCGCGCCGGTCGTCTACGCCGAACTCGCGGCCGATGGACGCTTCGAGTCGGCTGCCGATCTCGATCGCTTCCTCGCGGATTTCAGCGTCGACGTGGTCGACCTCTCGCGCGAAGCCCGCTTCACCGCGGGCGAGCGCTTCCGAGAATACGCAGACCGTCGTCCGGATGGAATCCAATGTCCCGCGTGCGGTGAGAAGCAGTCGGTCGACTGCGACGCGTGCGACGAGTCGCTCTCGCCGCGCCAGCACGTCGCGGCCGACTTCCTCATCGGCGCACATGCCGCCGTCGACTGCGATGCGCTGGTGAGCTTCGACAAGGGTTTCTACTCGACGTACTTCCCGTCGCTCACCGTATATCCCGCGTAATCGGTTACCGGGTTTCGTCCGGAAAGAGACCCCATAAATCCGGGTGTTCGCGGGGATCGATCGGCAGTTCTTGCTCATGGGTCGCGGACGGATCGGAAGCGATCCGGTCTCGAACCTGTTGCCACTTCTCGTGACGGCACAGGACGTTCACCGGTATACCGTCGAGTTCTAACACCGACGCGATCGCCGCCCGGTGGAACCCCTCGCACAGTTGGACCTCTCCCTCTCGTCCGATTGCGACGACCGGTTCGAGTCGGTGGACGTACGCTCCCTCGAAGTCGTTCTCGGCCGACGCCGGCTCGTGTTCAGTCTCCGTGTTTGGCCGGTATCCTTCCTCCTCGATCGACCGGATCAGGTCGTCGAGATACGGGAGGCGCACCCGTCGATACTTGTCGAGACTCTCGTATCCGCGAACGCGTTCACCGGCTTCGAATCGTTTTTTCGCGCGACTGTACAGCGACGTCTCCTCCCACGGATCCCCCTCCTCGTACCGTCGCCTCGTCGACCGAAACACTGCCGTCTCGCGGAATGGTTCCCGTCCATCGATGTCCCAGCCACCACCCTCGACGCGGCCGATACCTCGATCGAGGCGAACCCGCTGGTTGTGGTGTCGTAATTCCGTCGGATCGACCCGTATCGTCGCCCACGGATCCGCCGGAGCCCGGTACCGCCGGTCGTTCGCGAACGCGTGCCACCGGGTGTAGTAGCGGAGTCGGTCGAGGTCCATCGGTGTGGGCGGTCACTGGTCTGTCGGCGCGCCACTAAACGGATCGCTTCGTCGCTCCGACAGCCACGACGTATCCCGCCACCGCCGACGAACAAAGCTTTACCGCGTCGCCCGCCTATCTCCGGCAAATGGTACTCGACGACCTCGGCACGTCCCTGCGGAGCAGCCTCGACAAGCTCCAGGGGAAGTCCCGACTCTCCGAGAGCGACGTCGAGGAGATCGTCAAGGAGATCCAGCGCTCCCTCCTCTCCGCCGACGTCGACGTCTCCCTCGTGATGGAGCTGTCGGACTCGATCAAGTCCCGCGCGCTCGAAGAGGAGCCGCCGGGCGGCACCACCGCGAAGGACCACGTCCTCAAGATCGTCTACGAGGAGATGGTCGAGCTGGTGGGCGACTCCACCGAGCTCCCCCTCGAAAACCAGACGATCCTGCTGGCCGGCCTCCAGGGGTCGGGGAAGACCACCTCCGCGGCGAAGATGGCCTGGTGGTTCTCGAAGAAGGGGCTCCGCCCCGCGGTGATCCAGACGGACACCTTCCGGCCGGGCGCGTACGACCAGGCGAAGCAGATGTGCGAGCGCGCCGAGGTCGACTTCTACGGGAACCCCGACAACGACGACCCGGTCGACATCGCGCGCACCGGTCTCGAAGAGACCGAGGACGCCGACGTTCACATCGTCGACACGGCGGGGCGTCACGCGCTCGAAGACGACCTGATCGCGGAGATCGAAGAGATCGAGGGCGTCGTCGACCCCGACCGCTCGCTGCTCGTCTTGGACGCCGCGATCGGCCAGGGCGCCAAGGAGCAGGCCAAACAGTTCGAGGAGTCGATCGGCATCGAGGGCGTGATGATCACCAAGCTCGACGGGACCGCGAAAGGTGGGGGTGCGCTCACCGCCGTCAACGAGACCGACTCCTCTATCGCCTTCCTCGGCACCGGCGAGACGGTCCAGGACATCGAGCGGTTCGAGCCCTCGGGGTTCATCTCGCGGCTGCTCGGGATGGGCGACCTCAAGCAGCTCTCCGAGCGCGTCGAGCGCGCGATGCAGGAGACCCAAGAGGAGGACGAAGACTGGGACCCGGAGGACATGCTTCAGGGCGAGTTCACCCTGAAGGACATGAAGCGGCAGATGGACGCGATGAACAAGATGGGGCCGCTCGACCAGGTGATGGACATGATCCCCGGGCTCGGCGGCGGGATGATGGACGAGCTCCCGGACGACGCGATGGACGTCACCCAAGACCGGATGCGCCGCTTCGAGCGCATCATGGACTCGATGACGGAGGAGGAGTTAGAGAACCCCCGCGTCGTCGGTCAGTCGCGCACGGAGCGGATCGCCCGCGGCTCCGGCACCGACGAGGAGACCGTCCGGCAGCTCTTAGAGCAGCACTCGATGATGGAGGAGACGATCGGCCAGTTCCAGGGGATGGGCGAGGGCGACATGCAGCGCATGATGAAGAAGATGGGCGGCGAGGGCGGCGGCCTCGGCGACATGATGGGCGGCGGCAAAGGGCCGTTTTAAATAGTATCTCGTTCGCGAACTGATCACAAGTCGTCGCCCTCGCGGGCGATGGGGACTACCTCCAAAGCCCCAGCCGCGAGGCGGTCGCACGCTCGCTGCGCGCTTCAGTCGCTTACTTCGTTCGCTCCTTACAGTGCTTACGTCGCCTGCGACCGCCTCGCCGCTGCCCCTTTGAGTCCCACCCCGCACAGCACCGCAACCGCAGCCTCACGCCTCCCCAGCCTCGCCGCTCGCTCGGGGCTCCCTTCGGTCGCCCACATCGCTCGCGGCGTCCCTCGCGCGTGCTGACTCGCGGCCTCCGCTTCGCTCCGGCCGCTCGCAGGCACGCGCCACCGCGGAACCCCCGAGATAGCCAAAACTGGTCCCTACCGGCAGCCGCCGAGCGCTTCAGGCCCTTTATACGGGTGACCGGGCTACGCTCCGGCGATGAACCGAGACCGGATCGGCGAGTACGACGCCCTGGTGCTCGTCTCGCTCGTCTGGTTCCTCGGGAAGTTCGTCCGCTACCTCTTCCCCCCGCTGTTCGAGTCGATTCAGGACGCCTACGGCGTGAGCAACGCCGTCGTCGGGACCGCGTTCACCGGGTTCATGATCGTGTACGCGTTGCTACAGTTCCCGAGCGGTGCGGTCGCGGACCGGCTCGGGCCGGTCCGGGTGATCGTCGCGGGCGCGCTCGTCGCCGGCGCGGGGTCGCTCGCCGTCGTCTTCGACGCGCCCTTCGCCGCGCTCGTCGCCGCGATGCTCGTCATCGGGGCGGGCACCGGCGTCCACAAGACCGTCTCGGTGCGGCTGATCGCGCGCGTCTACCCCGCCCGCACCGGGCGGATGCTCGGCGCGCACGACACGCTCGGCGCGATGGGCGGGGTCGCCGCGCCCGCGGTCGTCGTCGCCGTCCTCTCGGCGCCGCCCGCCCTCGCAGCCGTCCTCGCGCGGCTCCCCGGCGCCGACTGGCGCGCCCCGTTCCTCCTCACCGGCGCCCTCGCGGTCGGCCTCGCGATCGCGACCGCAGTCCGCCTGTCCGGCTCGCCCGCGGCGGCCGGGCCGACCGACGACGACGGGAGCGACCCGGACACGCGCGAGTACCTCCGGCTGTTCCGGAACCCCCGGTTCTCGGCGTTCGTGCTGGTGACCGTCGGATTCTCGTTCGCGCACAACGGCCTCGTCGCGTTCCTCCCGCTGTACCTCTCGGAGGCCGGCGACCTCGCGACGTCGACTGCGAACCTGCTCTACTCACTCGTGTTCGCGGTGACGTTCGTCCAGTTAGTCACCGGCGACCTCTCCGACCGCGTCGGGCGGTTCCCCGTGATGGTCGGCACGCTCGGCTTAGCGGCGGCCGCGCTCGTCGCGCTCGTCTCGCTCCCGAGCTTCGGCCTCGGCGCCGTCGCGGCCGCTGTCGTCGTCGCACTCTTCGGCCTCGGCTCCCACGGGTTCCAGCCTGTGCGCAGCGCCTACCTGATGGAGCTGCTTCCGGAGCGGCTCGCGGGCGGGGGCCTCGGCGTCGTCCGAACGCTGCTCATGGGCGCCGGCGCGCTCGCGCCGAGCGCCGTCGGGATCGTCGCCGACGCGGTCGGCTTCCGGCCCGCGTTCGCGCTGCTCGCCGGCTCGATGGGGCTCGCGGCCGCGGTCGCCGCCGGGCTCTGGGTGACGGAGTGAGGGCCGTTCTCGGCGCTCCGCGGGCGTCGGCGTTCAGTCGAGGCTCTCGGGCTCGAACGCCTCCGGGTCGTACTCGTGCTCTCGGAGGCGGTCGGCGTCGACCGCCCGCAGCACGGACTCGTTCGTCGCTTCGAGGACGACCGGCGGGGCGACGCCCGCCTCGGCCGCCTCCACCCACCGGCCGACGCAGAGACACCAGCTGTCGCCCGGCTCCAGCCCGGGGAAGTCGAACTCGGGCCGCGGCGTGATCAGGTCGTTGCCGCGCTCGCGGCTGTACTCGAGAAACTCGGCGGTGACGACCGCACAGAGCGTGTGCTCGCCGACGTCGCCGTCGACGTCGCGGCAGTGGCCGTCGCGGAGGTAGCCGGTCGTCGGGTCGCCCCCGCAGGGGGCGAGTTCGCCGCCGAACACGTTTCGGTCGCCGGGATCGCGGTCGTCGCGGTCGTCGGGATCGTCGCGGTCGTCGGGATCGTCACGGTCGTCGGTCGACATGGGACGGGGTCCGGTCGCCGACGGCATAAGCGACCGGCGGGTCGCCGCGCGTCGGCCGTCGGGCGTTCGGCCGGCGGTATAAGTGCCGCGCCGTCGAACGGTCGCGTCATGAGCCGGAACGACGAGGTCGCGACGCGCTTGGAGGAGTTCGCCGACCTCCTCGAGGCGACGGGCGTCGAGTACAAGCCGACCGCCTACCGACGGGCGGCCGAGAACGTCCGCGACCACCCTGCGCCGATCGAGGGGCTCGCGGCGGAGGGGGAAGAGGCGGTCGCCGAGATCGACCGCGTCGGCGACGCGATCGCGGCGAAGATCGTCGAGTACGTCGAGACCGGCGAGATCGAGGAGCTGGACGAGCTCCGCGAGGAGCTGCCCGTCGACATGGCGGGCCTGACCGCGGTCGAGGGCGTCGGCCCGAAGACGGTCGGGTCGCTGTACGACGCGCTCGGAATCGCTGACCTCGACGAGTTAGAGGCCGCCGCCGAGGCGGGCGAGATCCAGGAGGTGTCCGGCTTCGGCGCGAAGACCGAGCAGAACATCCTCGACAACATTCCGTTCGCCCGGGAGTCCCGCGAGCGCACCCGCCTCGGCGACGCCCGGCCGCTCGCGGACGACGCGCTCGCGTCCCTCGCCGATCTCGACCCCGTCGAGTCCGCCGAGGTGTGCGGGTCGATCCGGCGGTGGAAGCCCACCATCGGCGACGTCGACCTGCTCGTCGCGAGCGAGGCGCGCGAGCCGATCGTCGAGGCGTTCACCGACTGGGAGACCGCGGACGCGACGATCGAGGCGGGCACGGGGAAGGCGAGCGTGCGCGCGGACGGCACCCGCGTCGACCTCCGGATCGTCGACCCCGACGAGTTCGGGGCCGCGCTCCAGTACTTCACCGGGTCGCGGGCGCACAACGTCGCCGTCCGGAACCGGGCGATCGACCGCGGGCTCAAGCTGAACGAGTACGGGCTCTTCGACGTGAGCGACGTGGAGGGCGAGGGCGCCGACGCCGAAGACGCCGGAGACGACAGCGAGGAGCCGGACGCCACTCGCGCCGGCGAGCGCGTCGCGGGCGAGAGCGAGGACGAGGTGTACCGCGCGCTCGACATGGACCCGGTCCCGCCCGAGCTGCGCGAGGATCGCGGCGAGGTCGAGGCCGCCGCCGAGGACCGGCTCCCCGTCCTCGTCGGCGAGGGCGACCTCCGCGGCGACCTCCACACGCACACGGACTGGTCCGACGGCGGCTTCTCGATCGCCGAGATGGCGCGGGCGGCCGAGGAGCGCGGCTACGACTACCACGTCGTCACCGACCACGCGACCGGGCCGGGGATGGTCGGCGGGGTCGGCCTCGACGAGTCCGACATCGAGGAGCAGGCCGCGGCGGTCGCCGAGGCGGCCGACGAGGTCGACATCCCGATCCTCCACGGGATCGAGGCCAACATTGACGCCGACGGCGGCCTCGCGACAGACGACGAGACGCTCGCGGCCCTCGATCTGGTCGTCGCGTCACCACACGCCGCGCTCGGGCAGGACCGGGAGGAAGCCACCGAGCGGCTGGTCCGCGCGGTCGAACACCCGCACGTCGACGTCCTCGGCCACCCGACCGGCCGTCTCATCAACGAGCGCCCCGGCCTCGACCCGGACGTCGAGGTGATCGCCGAGGCGGCCACCGCGAACGGGACCGCGATCGAGGTGAACGCGAACCCCGCACGGCTCGACGCCGACGGCGAGTTCGTTCGGGCCGCGATCGAGGCGGGGGCGACGATCGCCGTCAACACCGACGCGCACGCCCCCAGAGAACTCGACAACGCCCGATACGGGGTCCACACGGCGCGGCGTGGGTGGGCGGAGACATCGAACGTGCTCAACGCGCGCTCGCTCAACGGCCTCCGGTCGTTCCTGCTGTAGATGTCGAGCCGGGAGGACAGCGACCCGTCGACGGGCGACCCCCCGCCCGTCCTCCTTGACGTCATGTGCGGCAAGCTCGCGACCTACCTCCGGATCTGCGGCTACGACGCCGCCTACGCGCTCGACCGCGGGATCGAGGCCGACGACCGGCTCCTCTCGCTCGCGGCCGCGGAGGGGCGCGTCCTCCTCACCCGGGACCGCGAACTCGCGGACAGGGCCCCGAGCGCCGATCCCGCGGTCGACGCCGTCCCGCTCACCGAGCGCGACGTGCTCGACCAGCTCCGCGAGCTCGACGCGGCCGGCCTCCCGGTCGAACTCGCCGACGAGCCGACGCGGTGCGGCGCCTGTAACGGGCCCGTCGAGCGCGTCGCGTCCCCCGAAACGGACGGCTCCCCGGTCGACCGACCCGACTACGTCCCGGACGATGTGGGTCCGGGCCGGCCCGGGTGGCGCTGTACCGAGTGCGGCCAGTGGTTCTGGAAGGGCGGGCACTGGGACGACGTCGCGGCGCGGCTGGACGACCTGTGAGCGTAACCGGTTTGCCCGCCCGCCGCCTATCGCCCGCCAATGGAACGCGAACGGGCCGTCGACCGCCTTGAGTCGCTCGTCGACCGCGTCGAGAGCGAGCCGATGCCGGTGCCCGTCCGCGAGGTGTGGGCGTTCGGCGACGTCGCGCTCGGGCTCGACCCGGTCGACCGGCTCGACGTCTACCTCACGAAGGACGTGATCATGGGCGGCGACGCCGACGCGGCCGCCGCGTTCGAGGCCGAGTACGGCGTGAAAGGCGTCGGCACCACGGTCGACGCCGAGTGGGCCGAGGCGCATCCGGAGCGCGTGCGGACGAGCGACAACGGGTACGCGGCGCCCGAGAAGTGTCTCGCGGCCGAGCTCGTCGAGGACGAGGAACCGATCCACCTCGAAGTGTGTAACGCGGGCTTCGAGGACAACGTCCGCCAGCGCCTGAAAGGGGCGCTCGCCCGCGACGCCTACGAGGAGGTGCTCGACCCTCGGGGGGTCTGCCTGTGGGTCGACGGCGAGCGCGACGACGAGGCGTTCGACCGCCTCCGCGAGGCCTCGCTCGCGATGCCGACGCTGCCCGCCGCGCTCGGGATGCTCGGTGCCGACGAGGAGGCCGCGACCGAGGCGGCCGACGTGCTCAAACAACAGCGCGCCGAGCAGGAGGGGGCGTCCGTCCGCGGAGACATGGTTTGATACGGACGCGCCGCGACGCTATTTATAAATGAAATGCGGTGCGGTGGCGCGTGCCCGCGAGCGGTCGCCCCCGGCGACCGCGAGACGGCACGCGCGAGGGAGTCGCTGGTCCGGAGCGTAGCGGAGGACCAGCGACGAGGCTGGGGAGGTGTGAGGCGCTGTGCGGTCGCGGTCGGGTGGGACTCAAAGGGGCAGCCGCGAGGGCGAAGCACGGCGCAGTAAGCACCGCAGCGAAGGAGCGAAGCGACTGAGCGAGACGCGCAACAAGCCGCGCGAGTCCTCGCGGCTGGGGCTTTGGAGGTGTCGGCCGCCGATCTGCCAGCAACCATTTATAAATCACATTCGGAGCCCGCCGCTCTGACTTATAAATGACCGCCTGACGGCCTCGGTTCTCCTTTCGTCTCTCAGTTCACTCGTCCGACGGTCACGTCGAAGGGGACGTACTCGACGCGCTCGTACTCGCCGGCGTCGATTGCCGCCGCGACCTCGCGGCCCATCTCGCGCCAGCGCCCGCGGAGGTCGTCGTAGGCGGCCTCCGAGGTCGCGGCCACCAGCTCTTCGCGGTGGTCGGCCAGCCCCGCGCCGGAGGCCTTCCGCGCCGCCGACCGCAGCGCGGCCTCGGCGTACGGCGGCTCGGTCCGCTTCTCGTGGACGTAGCGCCGCGTGCGCACGTCGACGAGCCCGGCCGCGTCGAACGCCTCGCGCACGCGGTCGCCGAGCGCGACGTCCGTGTCCACCCCATCGACGTACGCCTCGCGCGCCTCGCGCTCTAAGCGCTCCTCGGCGTCGACCGTCGAGGCCACCCGCACGTCGGCGTTGTCCGGCTCGACCGCGGCGACGAGGTCCGAAGAAACGCGGGCGAGTTCCCGGACCGCCGCGGTCGGGTCCGGGAGGTTGATCAAAAGCGCCTGACACACCGCGAGATCGACCGCGTCGTCGCCGACCGGGAGCCGGGTCGCGTCGCCCGCGAGGAACTCGGTCCGATCGTCGCCCTCGTCACGGGCGACAGCCAACAGGTCGCGGTCCGCGTCGACGCCGTACACGGACGCGCCCTCGGCCTCCGCGGCCAGCACGCGTGTCAGCTCGCCGGTACCGCAGCCGACGTCGAGGACGCGCTCGCGGCTCGACAGCTCAAGGTCCGCGAGCGCGTCGCGGCCGTCCTCCCACATCCCGCGGCGGGTGTGTTCGAGGTACTCAGCGGAGAAGCGTCGCACGGGCCCGCTTCGCGGCGGGCGAAAATAAACGTCCGGAGATCGGTCGGGCTCGGTCTCGCCGCGCGTCCCTCACTCGTCGCTGTCGGCGCTCCCGAACCCCAGCACGTCGGCGGCGAGGACGGCGGTCACGCCGGCGCAGTAGCCGACGAACGCGCTGGTCACCCCGATCGCGGCGAAGCTCACCGTCACGTCGCCGATCGCCGGGTTCCCGCCGTTGACGCCGGGGACGCCGACGAGCGTCCCGAGGAGGACGAACCCCCCGAGGACGAGCGCCGGCACGACGCCGACGGCTATACACGCCGGCCCGCCGCAGCGCGCGTACGCCCCGGCGGCCGCGAGGGGCCCGGGAGCGTAGAACACTAAGAGCGGCAGGAGCCGGTCGGTCAGCGCCGTCGCCGTCGTTGCGCCTGCGGACTCGGCGGCGAACGCGGCGACGAGCGCGAGCGTCACGACGCCGGCGAACCCGACCACCAGCCCGACCGCGCGGTCGCGGCGGCGTCCGAACAGCAACGCCTTCGTGGTGGGCATGTCCGTGGATCGCTCACGGGATCACTTAAATCCGCGTCGGACGGACGGCGTCCCCGGGAACGACGGCGACCCGGCGCCACCGGGAGCGAGGCCGCCTCAGTCGCGGCGGAGCTCGCGCACCCGGTCGATGTTCCACGCGAAGCTCTTCCCGTCCTCCGTCGGCGTCTCCAAGGCGAGCGGCACGTCCGTCAGGTCCGGGTGGTTGAGGAACCGCTCCATCCCCGCCTCGCCGATGTGCCCCTCGCCGATGTGGGCGTGCTCGTCCTTGTTCGTGCCGCACTCGTGTTTCGAGTCGTTGAGGTGGACGTACTCCAAGTGTTCCAGCCCGACCACGTCGTCGAACTCTCCGATCGTCTGGTCGACCGCCGCGGGCGTCGAGAGGTCGTAGCCCGCAGCGAACGCGTGGGCGGTGTCGACGCAGACGTCGATGTCCGTCTCCGTGCGGTCGATGACCCCCGCGAGGTGCTCGAACTCGCCGCCGAGCTTCGTCCCCGCGCCGGCGTCGCTCTCGATCAGGATCGTCACGCCGTCGGGCACGTCGAGGTCGTCGATCACCGACGCGGCGTTGTCGAGACCGCCCTCGACGCCGGCGCCCGTGTGCGCGCCGAGGTGGACGTTCACGTACGGGATTCCCAGCTTGTCGGCCGCGTCGACCTCTTTTTGCATCGAGTCGAGCGACTTCTCGCGGAGCCCCTCTTTCGGCGTACAGAGGTTCACGAGGTAGGAGGTGTGGATCACCCACGGCCCCTCCATGTCGCGCTCCGTCCCCTCGCGGAACCGCGCGGCCTCGTCGTCGTCGATGTTCGGGTCCTGCCACACCTGCGGCGAGTGGGTGAATATCTGTCCGCAGTTGCCGCCGACCTCGACCTGATTTTCCACGGCGTTGTCCACGCCGCCGGCGATGGAGACGTGCGCGCCGACCTTGAGACTCATACCGGACACTGGGGGGCGGTCGAAAAAGCCCCTTCGGAACCGGGCGGATCCCGACGACGCCGACGAGCCCGTCTCTCCCTACTTCCCGCCGCTCCCGGGTCGCGTCCGGATCCACTCCTCGTCGCGGTACTTCTCCGCGACGAGCTCCTCGGCGCGCTCCAGCTCCGCCGCCGTCCACGACCCGTTGAGGTCCACGGTCGCCTCGGGCGCCGCTCCGGCCCAGTCGGAAAGCGCCGCTTCGACGGCCGCCACCGCGTCCGCGCGGTCGACGTCGACCAGTTCGTCCATCCCGACGACGCGCTCGCGGAACGCCTCGGGCGTCACCGGCGGCTCGGCGAACACGCCGAGGTGGCGGTCCGCGTCGACCGAGAACGTCAGCGACCCGTGCTGGATCACCGCCTCCCGCTTGCGGTACTGGGCGTTGCCGGCGATCTTGCGGCGTCGATCGCCCTCGGGCCCCCGGGCCACCACGTCGTGCGCCGGGTGGAGTTCCCGGAGGTAGCAGGCCGGGTGGTACAGCTCCGGCATCGGCTCGTCGACGTAGTCGGCGTCGACCCCGAGCCGGTCGAACGCGTCGAGGACGGGTTCACAGAGGAGGTGGTAGCAGTCGAGCAGTTCGCCCGGTACCGTCTCCGCAGGAACCGCGATCGAGTACGCGACGTCCCCCCGACCGTCGTGGTAGATCCCGCCGCCGCCTGTCTGTCGGCGGGTCACGTCGATCCCCTCGCGCTCGCAGAACGCCCAGTCGACCGTTTCCGGCTCCTGGTGGCGACCGAGGGTGAGACAGCTCGGCTCCCAGCGGTAGGTCCGGACTGTCGCCGGTCCCCCGGCCGCGGCGGTCTCGGCGGCGACCTCGTCGAGCGCCATCTGTATCGGGCCGGGGCGGGCCTCCTCGCGGATCAGCCGCCAGTCGACGGCGGGCACGGTCATACCGCCCTCCTCGGGCGCCGCTCCGAAAGCGGTTGCGCTCGGTGTCCGACCGACCCGAAACAGATTTGCTATCGCGGTATACGCTATATCGGGCCCGCCTGCCGAACGCGCGTCCCTTTTAGGAATCGCCGGAGTAGGGGCGCGTATGGTGCGAAACGTCGCCGGCGACATGGCGGAGCTCGACCCCGAGGACTTCTACCTCCTCTCGGGCGTCGAGCAGGGGATGCGCTTCTCGGAGTGGGTGCGCCGCGACAAGCTCCCGGAGTACGCCGACCTCACGCGCGAGGAGGTCGACTACCGGATCGATCGGTGTCTCGACCGCGAGCTGATCGAGCGGAAGACGATCCAGTACGAGGGGTATCAGCTCACCTTCGAGGGGTACGACGCCCTGGCTCTCCGGACGTTCGCCGAGCGCGAGACGATCGACGGCGTGGGCTCGCCGCTGGGGCTCGGGAAGGAGGGCGACGTGTACGAGGCGCAGTCGTTCCGGCCGCTCGCCTTAAAGTACCACCGCGAGGGGTACACTAACTTCCGCGAGGTGAACCGCGAGCGCGAGTACACCGCCGACCGAGACCACGTCTCGTGGCTTTACACCGCGCGCAAGGCGGCCGAACGCGAGTACGAGGCGATGGAGGAGCTGTACCCCGACGTGAGCGTCCCGCGACCGGTCGATCACAACCGGCACGCCATCGTGATGGAGAAGTTCGCGGGCGCGGAGCTCTCGCGCGCGAAGCTCGACCCCGAACAGGCGGTCGGCGTCCTCGATCTGATCCTGCGCGAGCTCGCGACCGCGTACGAGCTCGGCTGGGTCCACGCCGACGCCTCCGAGCACAACGTCGCGGTCGCCGAGAGCGGGATCACGATCTTCGACTGGCCGCAGGCGGTGTCCGTCGACCACGAGAACGCCCGGGAGTTCCTCGAACGCGACGTCGAGAACCTCTTGCGGTACTTCGCTCGGAAATACCCCCACGAGGTGCCCAGAGACGCCGATACCGACGGAGTCGCCGCCGCTATCGCCGACGGCTCGTTCGAGAGCGTTCGGGCGTTCGGCGCCGAATAAATCACATAGCGCGATACGAAATCCGACTTCGCCGGTGGTCAACTTTTGTATCCCTCACCCTCGATCGGACCGCTAAACACCCCATAGAGGAATTTGAAGTACCACAGTACGAGGAGAAGCGCCGGAAATCCGAGAATCGTCACGAGATTCAGCGCTAACGGTGAGACAACCGCTTCTCGAACCGTCAAGCCGGTTGGCGGATAGATCGTCGGATACAGCAGGAGCGCGACCAGCAGGCTCAGTAGCGCAGGAAGCCCGAGTGCGCTCACCAGCCAAGCACGGTACTTGCCGCGCAGAGCGAGAACACTTCCCCCTCCTCCCGCAACGACCGACAAGAGGACAATCGCACCTACGGGAAGCGAAAGAACGGTTTCGGCAGCACCTCCGGCATCAGTTACGACAACCGTCGTCAGCAGAGCGACGACTCCGATCAAGTATACCAGCGTCGCGACGATTCCGTACGTGCGCAGGTCTGACGCTAACCGTGGCCTGGTTTTAGCTGTCAGAAAGGCCGCGCCGGTGGCGACCGAGACAGTTACGAGGCCGACACCAGTCAGCAGTGCCGGTAGCGACAGCGTCGGCGCGTCGAAGATCCACCGACCGGCGAGCGTCCCGAACAGCAGCGGCGCGAGAAAGCTCCCTCCGATAAAGGAGTAATCCCAGTACCGCTTCCAGCGCTCGTCGTCGCGCTGTTCGCGCATTTCCGGGCCGAGCCCGCGGAACAGCAGCGCGAGCACGAACCCGAGCGCGAGCAGGTAGTGATCGGCCAAGACTCGCGAGTACACTCGCGGGAACGCCGCTAGCAGCATCGTTCCGAAGGCGACGACCCACACCTCGTTTGCGTCCCAAACCGGACCGAACGCCGTCAAGAGTGTCTCCTTCTCGCGTTCGTCGTCGCGAGTCGCGTACAGCATTCCGATTCCGAAGTCGAACCCGTCGAGGACTACGTACATCGCCAGCGCAAACATGACGGCACCGAACCAGATCTCGGGGAGCGCGTCGACAAGATACGCGTCGACGAGCAACACGAGCTCAGTCATCGTCGCTCACCTTCGGGACCGGACCGTACCATCGATCGTCGTCCGATACCTTCGCTCCGAGTTCCCGAAGCTCGTCTTCGACCAGCCACCGCAGCACATGAAGAGCTACCAAGATCAATCCGATATAGATAACGACGAAGCCGACGAGCGTCAGAGTCGCTTCGGTTCCGCTCAATGTCGAGGAAACGGCCTCACTAGTTCTGAGTTCGCCCTGGATGACCCACGGTTGTCGACCGATCTCTGTGACGTACCACCCCGTGAGAAGCGCCGCGTAGCCGAGCGGCGACGCAGCGATCATCGTCTTCAGGAATCGATTGCTCTCCGAGAGGCGTCCGTTGTAGATGAGATACCCGCCCCACAGCGCCAGCCCGATGAACAGGAATCCGAGTCCGACCATGAACCGGAACGACCAGAACACCATCGCTACGGGCGGGTTCTCCTCGTACTCGTTTAATCCGAGCACTTCGGCGTCGAAGTCACCACCGCTAGCGAGGAACGACCCGACGCCCGGGAGACTCACGGTAAAGAGGTTCTCGGCTTTCGGATCGGTGATCGCGTCAATGCTCTTCGGGAACGCGAGCAGGTGTAAGTCCGCCGTGCCGGTCTCGTAGTGAGCTTCCATGGCTGCGAACTTCTGTGGCTGTGTATCTGCGACGTGACGCCCATACGCGTCACCGTGGACTGCCTGCAGAGGAGCGGTGACGAGCAGGATGATAACCGCGAGTTTCAACGCAGTGTTCCACGCAGCGGCGTCTCGCTTCTTCCAGACGATGTACGCCGAGACCCCGGCGACCAGCAGCGCGACGGAAATGACCGACGCGTTGACCATGTGTACATACATCCACGGCATCCGGGGCGTGAAGAACGCAGCCAGCGGGTCGGTTAGCTTCGCGACCTCCATACCGTTACGCGTGATCATCTCGAAGCCCTGTGGAGTCTGCATCCAAGCGTTGACGATCAGGATCCAGAAGGCCGACAGCCACGCCCCGACACCCACCAGTACCGACGAGAGAATGTAGGTCCGATCGCTGACGCGTTCCTGACCGAACAGCAGTACCCCGAGGAAAACAGCCTCAAGGAAGAACGCCATCTTCGCTTCGAATGCGAGCGGCCCACCGATCAGCTCGCCAGCCACCTCGGCGAACTGCGGGAAGTTCGTTCCGAACTGGAAGCTCATCGGGATGCCGGTGACCGTTCCCATGACGAATCCGGCGGCGAACACCTTGACCCAGAATGATCGCAGCCGTGTGAACCGTTCGTCGTCGGTCCGAACGTCCTTCCAAGTGAAGTAGACGATGAACGGCGCTAACCCAACCGAGAGCGAGGCGAAAATTATGTGAACGCTGATCGTCCAGCCGAACTGCGCACGGCTCGCAAGCTCCGGCGAGAGCTGTAGCGCCCATCCCTGAATCAAGACGTCGGGGAGCACCGTCGAGAACATAGATATATTTTCTCACGGAAATAAAAGAGAAGTTGTGTAATTCCCCCGTTCGAGGACTGTACTACGGTAGCTTATATCCGCAGAGCCGTAGCTTCTGTAGTCAATACGAGACGGTCACGGGTAGCGCCGGAGGCGGAGTTCAGTGCCCCATCGCGCCCCCGAGGGGCTGGTAATGCGGGAACATCGGGTGTGGAAGGTGAACACCGAGCGCCATCAATCCGTGCGCGAACAGCACGTACCCCAGTACGACGAACACCACGCCGAGCAGCCGATGAATGCGACGCCGGTGGGCAACGTCGATCGACTGGATAATCGTTCCATAGAGGAAGACAGCCGGGATCGTCCCAATGCCGAGGGCACCGAGAGCAATTCCCCCGGTGGTCGGGGAGCCGCTCGCGAAGGCGAACAGATACGCGGGATACAGCATCGGGCAGGGAAGAAACGCGTGGACGGCGCCGAGCCCGACAATACTCGGGCTGTTGACGTGCCGATGGACTCTCGTTGCGAGCCACGACGTAACGCGCTGGACGCCGGGTATTCGAATATCTCCTCCGCTTCCGCCGATGACGTACCGAACGCCGGTCGCCACGATGAACCCTCCGACCGCGAGACCGACAACACCTCGCAGGAGGTCGGCGATCGGTGTCAACTGGTCAGCGGTGACGAACACGACGCTTCCGAGAGCGCCGAAGACGGCCCCGAGAATCGCGTACGTCGTCGCCCGGCCGACGTTGAACAGGAAGTGCTGGCGAACCTCGTAGGTCGTGAGATGACCGGCACGCCCGTCGTCGGCTGTCACCGTCCCGCCGTCTGGCTGCGGCGTCATCTGCTTCGAGTACATCGTCACAAGTGGACCGCACATCCCGATACAGTGTGCGCCGCCCAGCACGCCGATGAGAACGAAGAGGACGACGTCAATCCGGAGGAGCGACTCGATCATAGTCGTTCTCGGTTGCGTACGGATTTGTGTCGTCTGGTGTGTCTCTCGAACGAGCCCGGACAGATACCGAGGACGTGTCACGGGAGGCTAAAAGAGGTCGCACTCGGCTGGAGACGTTCGAAAGCATCTGGAGTGTGGCTCTTGGCGGAACAATTCTTCACAGTAGGCGCCAATACACAGACGATGACGGACGAAATCGATATCCCAACCGAGCCGCGGGCTGCGGTCGACGCACTGGCGGCCCATCTGACTGCGACCGCAGACCGCCCAGTCCCGCCAGCGACGAACCGATGGCTCGGAGAGGCTGAAGCCGTCGCCCGCGATGCCACCAGTGACGACCTTGACACGCAAACCAGACGGAAACGGGTCCGCCAAGTCGCCACACTGCTTGAGTCGGCCGACGAAACGGGCGACGCCGTCGCCGACCGCCACATCGAAGCAGCGATCGAGTGCTGTCGAGTCGTTCTCGCCGACGAGTGACGGTGACCCTGTTTCTACGGAATAGAATAATTACAACAGTTAGCGAAGCCGGCGTATGTATATTATTTCACATTTTTAAGTAAAAAATAGAAGGCACACATCGATACCATCCTCCGAGATCGTGGGCGGTCGGAGGTGTTGCGCGTTCGGCTTCTGTCACCCTCCGAGCGCGTCTCGCTCCCGCGCGGCACTTATCGCCTCGTCGGCCGCTCCGACAGGTCTCCATCGCGGGCCGCACGCTCAGACACCGCCAGCGCGCGTCGAGCGCGGGGAGGCCGGCGAGATCGCGTTCGCAGCGGCCGACCGGGACGAGCCGTTCATCGCCGCGGACCGTCCAGTTCGGGTGCGCCGCTGACCGGGCGTCCCCGACCGATTCCGCTCCCGCTCCCTCGGTCCGGCGCGACCGACGCGGCCCGGGACCGACGCCCGTATCTCGTCTCGGCCGCATCGACCGGTATGGACCCGAACCGCGACCGGGCCGGAGACGGCCCGCGACGACGCCGCCGGGTGATCGACCGATGACCGAGGAGACGACGGGTGCGCTCGAGGGATCGACCGCCCCGGGAACCGAGGCACCCGCCGCGCGCGACGTGGTGGTCGTCGGCGGCGGGGTCGCCGGCCTCTCGGCGGCCGTCTACACTGCCCGGCAGGGCCTCGATACGCTCGTCGTCGACCCCGGCGGCTCGATCCTCCGGCGCAACGCGCGTCTGGAGAACTTCCCCGGCTTCCCGCTCGGCGTCGACGCGCGCCGCCTGCTGGACCTGCTCACGGAGCAGGCCGAGACCGCCGGCGCGGACCGCCTTGACGCCCGCGTCACGCGGGTCTCGCTCGTCGATCCCGACGGAGGCGCAGACGCGGCCGACGCCCCCGCCGACGCGGCCGACAGTGACCGCTTCGTCGTCGCGACCGACGGCGGGGACCGAATCCGGGCGCGGCACGTCGTCGCCGCGACGAAGAACGAGGTCGGCTACCTGACGGATCTCGACGGCGTCTCGATCGTCGACCGCGGGAAGGCGTACGTCGACACCGACGAGCGCGGCCGGACCGGGGTCGACGGGCTGTACGCCGCGGGGCGGCTCGCTCGCAAACCGCATCAGGCGGCGGTGTGCGCCGGCCACGGCGCCGAGGTCGCGGTGACGCTGCTCGAAGAAGCGGAGACTCCGTTCTACCACGACTGGGTCGCGCCCGAGGGGTACTTCACCGACCGCGACCGCGAGGTGCCGCCGGGCTGCGAGGAGATCGACGCCGCGGAGCGCAAAGAGCGCGAGGCGGCCGCGCTCGACGCGACCCGCGACCGGTTCGCGGAGCCCCACCCGGACCCGCAGGAGACGCACCCGAGTCTGGAGGAGTAAGGGCGACTGGGGGCCGGCCGCTACTCGTCGCCCGCCTCGATCCGGACGAGGTCGGCCTCGACATCCTCGACGAACGCGCCTTGGCCCCCGACGGTGACGTCGCCGTCGTCGGTCTCGACGACGAGGGAATGCTCGACCGGGAACTCGTTGTTCGTCGGCTCCACCATCCCCTGTCTCGTCTCGACGACGCGGCCGACGACCTCGGCCGGCTCGTCGTCGTCGGTCCACCGACCGCCGACGGTCACCCGCGGCGCGTCGCCGGCGCGGAGCCGCAGCGTCGCCTGGAGGACGGTGTGTCTGAAGTCGGTGTACTCGGCCGGGAGCGGCGCCGGGTCGGCGACGGCGAGCTCGGTCGCGGCGGGCCAGTAGTTCCCGAGGAAGGAGCCGACGATCACTGGCGCGAGCTGCTCCTGCGCGAAGGCGATGGCCTGTCGGTCGGTCGTCGACCGGCGGAGCAGCTCCGGGGGGGAGACGACCCCGGCCGCGGAGTCGACGGTGAGCAGCGTCGGCATCGCTTCGCCCCACGTCCGGACGACGTTCGCGACGCCCGCCAGCCCGGGGTCGTCGGCGTCAAGGTCCGCAGCCGCGTCGGAGACGACGAGGAGGACTAAAACGCCGCGGTCGACCGCGTCGACGAGCGCCTCCCGCACCTCGGAGAGCTGCTTTGCGGTGATCGACAGCGCCACCTCCGACTCGGCGTCAGCGAGCAGCGACCGGATCCGCTTGATGACGGTGGCCCGCGACTTGATCACCTCGAACTGCTCGGCCTGGCGCTCCACGCGGGAGTACCGCTCCGCTAACCCGGGCCGCATCGCGTCCACGTCGGACCGGAGCCGGTCTATCACCTCGTCGGGCGGGTTCGCGCGGATCGTCGTCGGCACGACGTGGTCGTTCACCTCGACGAAGCCGCGCTCCTCCAGCGACTCGCTCACGCTGTACACGTACCGCTTCGAGACGCCCGCCGCGTCGGCGACGGTGCTCGCCTTCGCCTCGCCGTGTTCCAGCAGGCTGAGATAGGTGTCCACCTCCTTGTCCGAGAGCCCGAAGCGACGGAGGAGGTCGGTCAGCGTCCGGTCGTCCATACGCACGCCTCTTCCGAGCGACACTTATAGGGGTCGGTCCCGGGCGACCTCGCCGCCCCGCGGCCGGCCGACATCGAACGGGTCGTCACCGAAGCACGGCGACCGCGTCGACCGCGACCCGAGTCCCGCCGTCACCGTCGAGTTCCGCCGCGTTCCCCGCCCCGAACAGCTCCGCCTCGGCCGAGTCGGGGACCGCCACCGTCGCCGACTCCTCGGCGAAGTTGACGACGACGAGGAGCGGGTCGCGGTCGGCGTCGCCGTTGGCCGCCCCGTCCGCCGGCGGCGTCCGCTCGTAGGCGACCACGCGCTCGGCGTCCCCCTCGACGACGCGCACGTCGGCGGCCCGACCGCCGAAGTCGACCGCGCCGGTCCGCAGGATCGGTTCCGCCTCGCGCAGCGCGGCCAGCCGGCGATGGAAATCGGTGAGGGCGTTGTCGCCGTCGTGCCATCGAATCGGGCCTCGGTACGTCTCGTTGCCGCGCTCCTGACCGGCGTAGATCATCGGCGCGCCGGGCAGCGTGAACGTCACGGCCGCGGCCGCGCGGAGGGCCGCCCGGCCGTACTCGGCGAGGTACCGGTCCTCGTCGTGGTTCTCGACGTAGCGCATCTGGGAAGCGGGATCGTCGAAGCCGAGCCACTCGCCGCGAGCGAGGGCTGTCTCGACGGCGTCGGCCGGCTCCTCGCCCGCGCCGACCGCGCGAAGCGTCTCGTACAGCGAGGTGTCGTAGTGGCGGTGGAACTCCCCCTCGCCGTAGAACGGGTCGTGCGGCAGGGTCTCGTCGAGCAGGAGGGTGTCGTCTGGGACGCGGTCGGCGACCTCCTTCCAGAACCCGTGCGGGACGCCCCACGCCACGTCGGCGCGGAAGCCGTCGACGACGTCGGCCCACTCGTCGACGACGTCGAGCAGCCACTCGCGGACCGCCGGGCTGTCGTAGTTGAGATTCGGGATGCGGCCCCACTCGAAGTAGTAGTCGGGCGCGTCCCCCTCGCCGAGCTCGGCCCAGTCGATCCCGGTCACATCGGCGCTCGCGTCGGTGCGTCGGTAGTGGTCGGCGTACGCGTCGACGCCGGCCGAGTGGAGCTGGAAGGCGGGGTGGTCGCGAGAGGTGTGGTTGATCACGAGATCGAAGACGACGCGGATCCCGGCGTCGTGGCAGGCGTCGACGAGCGACTCGAACGCCTCGCGCGAGCCGAGGTCCGCGGCGGTGTCGTAGTAGTCGGTGACGTGGTAGCCGTGGTCCGTCGGCGAGGCGAGGACGGGGGTGAGCCAGAGCGCGTCGACCCCGAGGTGTTCGAGGTACTCGACACGGCGCTCGATCTCCCGGAACGTCGTCGGCAGCGTGTCGCCCGCGAACGACCGCACGAAGACCTCGTAGATCGTCGGCGATTCGGCCCACTCGGGCGTCGGGTTCGGGTCGGCGACCGCGACCGACGCACCGCCGTCGACGGCCTCGATCCGCACCGTCTCCCCGGCCCCGTACCGCTCGCCGTGCGGGACCGCGTGGATCCGGACCGAGTCAGGGAGCTCGTCGAGCGGGACCGTGAGCGTCCGGCCGTCCGCGCGCGACTCGACCGCCGCGACCGTCTCCGGGTCGGCGTCGCGGTCGTCGACGAGGAACGTCGCGTCGAGCGCGTCCGGGTCGCCGCCGCGCTCGACGTCGTCGATCTCGGGCGCGGGCTCGACCGCGGCGGTCAGGCGGAGTCGCTCGCCCGCCCCCGGGTTGCCGTCCTCCCCCGGGCCGTCGGCCCCGACCACCGTCGCGTCGAGCGAGAGCCGCGGTCGGCCGGGGCCGGGGACCTCGCAGTCGCCGTGGACCGCGGCCGAGCGGTCGCCGTCGGGGACGAAGCCGAATCCGTGGCTGCCGGGCGGGACGCGCACGGACGCGACCCACTCGTCCCCGTCGCGCTCGGCCCGGTCGAGCGCGAGCCGGTTCTCGTTGAGGTGCCACAGCAGGGAGACGCGGTCGGGGTCGGTCTCGTCGCGGGCGAGGCCGTCGCCGGCGAGCTCCTCGACCGGCACGCGGATCTCCGCCTCGCGTCGCTCGTCGGGGAAGACGCGCACGCGCTGGCGGTGGGTCCCGTCCGGCGCGTCGAGCGCGAGGACGTAGGTCCCGGGGGCGTCCGGGTCGAGGTGGACGACCGGGTCGTCGTCGCGGCCCGTCTCGCCCGCGCGCAGCACCGCCGACGAGGCGTCCGCGGTCGATGGCTCCTCGTCCTCGACCGCCGTCGCCGAGCTCGGCGGGCCCGTCGCGTCCGGGTCCGGACCGTCTCCGGGGGAGAGGTCGCTGTCGGCGGGCGCGTCGCGGACGGTCCACCGGTAGGTCCCGTCGGGGTCGGGAGACCGCGGCGCTAACTCGACGGGCTCGCCGACGCTCGTCGTTCGCGGGGGGCCGGGTTCGTGCACGCTCCGCCTCTCGTCGCGCCGCGGTTTGAGGGTTTCCGTTCGCTAAACGATTGAACAATAATTACACCAAAGCTTCATACCGGCCGCCGGCGTGTGTTCGCGTAATGCAGCTTCGCGACGCGCTCGACGACTACAAGCGCCACGCCGGTGACGGGACGCGCTTCCCCGGCGAGCGGCGCACCGTCTCCGGCCGGTTTTCAGGCGGCGACGGTCGGCTCGTCCACGTCGGCGACGACGGCGAACTCCGCGACTTCGGCTACCCGCTCACCGGCCGGACCGGGCTCGTGCGGTCGCGGATTGGCCTCGCCGTCGGCGACGAGGTCGCATGGCTCGACGAAGCCGACACGACACAGCGGTACGTCGGCGACGCCGCGCTGGTCGAGACGGTCCACGAGACGCCGCGCGCGACGGTGACGCGCCACGACGTCACGCTCGGCGACGCGCACCTCACCCGGGCGTCGGTCGAGTTCGCCGAGGACGCGTCGGGCGACGATAGCGCCGACGGCGCCGACGCCGACCCCGCGGACGCCTCGCTCGTCGTCTACGCGCGCTTCGCGCCCGACGGCCGCGACGACCGGGTGGGCCAGCTCCGCTACGACGACGCCGTCGAGGTGTACCACGCCGACGAGCACGACTTCCTCGCGAGCGCGACCGGCTTCGCGGACCTCCGTGGGCAGCTCCCGGCGACGTTCCCGGAGTTGCTCGCCGACGACCCGACCGACCTCCCCCGCGACCGCGACGGCGACCGCTACGAGGAGGAGCGCCTCTCGGGCGAGGTGATCGCCGACGTGCCGTTCTCCGACGGCGTCGCCACCGTCGCCACGCTCCTGACGGACGGGGCGGAGACCGACCGAGAGGCGGCCCGCGACCGGCTCGACGCGCTCTTTTCGGACCTCGACAGCGTCGACGCCCTGCGGGAGGCGGCCGCCGACGCGCTCCCGTCGGTTCCCGAGGACGCGCCTGCCCGCGAGTCCGTCGTCGCGGACCTGCGCGTCCTTTCGCTGCTCTCCGCCCCCAGCGGGCTCCGGATCGCGGGGCCGGACTTCGACCCCTACTACGAACACTCCGGGGGCTACGGCTACACGTGGTTCCGTGACGACGCAGAGATATCCGGGTTCCTGCTCGGCGCCGCGGACGCGGTCGGCCTCGACCTCGATGACTGGCACGCCCGCTCCGCGCGGATGTACGTCGCCACGCAGCGCCCCGACGGCTCGTGGCCTCACCGGGTGTGGCCGCGCGACGGCGCGCTCGCGCCCGGGTGGGCGAACGCTCGCATCGAGGACGGCCCGGACGTCGACTACCAGGCCGACCAGACCGGCAGCGTCGTCGCGTACCTCGCGCGGGCTCGGGCGGAAGGCGTCGACGTCGACGGCCTCGACCGGACGCTCGTTGCCGCGCTCGCGGGCCTCGACCGGACGCTCGAACCCGACGGCCGCCCGGTCGTCTGTCAGAACGCGTGGGAGGACTCCGCCGGCCGGTTCGCGCACACCGCCGCGACGTTCCTCGAGGCGTACAGCGAGCTGGGCCGCCACGGCGAGGGGCTCGCCGTCGACGCGCTCGACGACCCCGACGCCGTGCCCGGCGCCGACTCGCTGCCCGAGGACCTCGCCGCGCACGCCCGCGACCGGGCCCGGGAGGTGTACGACGCGCTCGACGACCTGTGGGTTCCCGAGCGGGGCTGTTACGCGGTCCGCGAGACGCTCGACGGCGGGATCGACGACCGGCTCGACTCCGCGACGCTGGCGCTCGCGGCCGCGCACCGCTCGTTCGACGCGGTCGGCGCGGTCGACGACGAGCGCCTCGACCGGCTGGTCTCGCACGTCGAGACGGTCGTCGACGGGCTCTACCACGACACCGACGAGATCACCGGGCTGATCCGCTACGAGGGCGACGGCTGGCGACGGGCTGACCAGCTCTCCGAGAAGGTGTGGACCGTCTCGACCGCGTGGGGCGCGAACGCCTGCGCGGAGCTCGCGGCCCTGCTCGCGGCGCACGATGACCCGCGCGCGGCCGAGATGACGGCCCGGGCCCGCGACCTGCTCGCGCACGTCTCACCCGGTGGCTCCCTCTGCGAGCCGACGACGTACCTCCCTGAGCAGTTCTTCGACGACGGGACGCCCGACAGCGCGACCCCGCTCGGCTGGCCGCACGCGATCCGGCTTGCGACGGTTGCGCTCCTCGACGACGAACTCCCGCAGTTCGCCGACCGTGCCGCCGCGGACGACGACTGACCGGACCTCGACGACTATTTATAAATAACAACTGCGGTGGCGCGTGCCTGCGAGGCCGCTTCGCGGCCGAGCAGCACGCGCGAGGGAGTCGGTCGCCGAGCGAAGCGACGGCGACCGACGAGGCTGGGGAGGCGTGAGGCGCGGGGCGGTGCTGTGCGTTCCCGCGAGCGAAGCGAGCGGGAGCACGGAAGTCGCAGCCCGCGCAGCGAAGCGAGCAGGAACGTCTTCCGGTGGGGCGGGACTCAAAGGGGCAGCCGCGAAGGCGGGCGCAGGCGACGTAAGCACCGCAACGAGGGAGCGAACGGAGTGAGCGACCGAGTGAGGAGCGCAGCGAGCGTGCGTCCGCCTTCGCGGCTGGGGCTTTGGAGGTGTTCGCTGTCGATCTACCGTCTGTTATTTATAAATGAGCGGTTGGAGTTCCGGAGGTAATTGTCATCGCTCCGCTAACACCGATTTATAAATAACCACCAAAACTGCCACAAAATTCCTCCTATCGCCACTCGTCGCGGGAGACGCAGTCGGATTCGCGGACTGTGATCCACCGAGTGGTCCGCTCGTCCGGGTCGACGTCCCGCTCGAAGAACGTCACCTCGCCGCCGTCGTCACCGTCGTCGGTCCGTTTACAGACGAGCTCCGGCGAGCCGTCGCGAACACGCGTGGGTGACGTGGACGTGGACATACGTCACAGTTCGCGCTCCGTCGGATAATAACTGTTGGTTTCGGACGCGGAAAAATAGACACTACAGCGGTAGTTAACGCACCACCGACGCGCCGAGCTCAGCGGCGCACCGGCACGCCGCGCTCGTCGAGGTACGCCTTCGTCTCCTCGATGGAGTAGTCGCCGAAGTGGAAGATGGAGGCCGCGAGCCCGGCGTCCGCGTTCGCCTCGGTGAACACGTCGTACATGTCCTCGGGACTCCCGCACCCCGACGACGCGATGAGCGGGGTCGAGACCGCCTCGCCGACCGCCTTCATCAGCGGGATGTCGTAGCCGTCCTTCGTCCCGTCCTTGTCGATGGAGTTGACGAACAGCTCGCCCGCGCCGCGCTCCTCGGCCTCCTTCGCCCATGAGACGGCGTCGATCCCGGTGCCCTCGCGGCCGCCCTTCTTCGTGCACTCGAACCACACTGTCTCGCCGTCCTCGTCCTCGTAGAAGTGGTCACCCTCGTCGTCGTATCGGCGCCGCGCGTCGACGGAGATGACGATGCACTGGCTGCCGAACGCGGCTGCGCCCTCCTCGATCAGCTCCGGCCGCTCCAAGGCGCCGGTCGTGATGGACACCTTGTCCGCGCCGGCCCGGAGCGTCTCCTTGATGTCTCCTTTCGTCCGGATGCCGCCGCCGACCGTCAGCGGGATAAAACACTCGTCGGCGACCCGGTTGACCACGTCGAGCATCGTCTCGCGCCCGTCGGCGCTCGCGGTGATGTCGAGGAAGACGAACTCGTCTGCGCCCGCCTCGTTGTACTTCTTGGCCAGCTCGACGGGGTCGCCGGTGTACTCTAAGTTCTCGAAGTTGACGCCGGTGTACACCGCGGCGTCGCCGTCCTCGTCGAGGTCGACGTCGATACAGGGGATGATGCGCTTCGTGAGTCCCATTCGTTGGCGGAGCGTAGGCCGCGGTTCCGGTTAAAAGGCCCGGGGCTCACTTGGCGTCGTCGCCGTCGGCCTCGGTGGCTCCGTCCTCGGCCGCGGCGCGGTCGCCGCGGTCCGCCCCGCTCCCGCCGTCGCCGTCCGTCTCCGCCCGCCGGTCGTACTTCGCGACGGCGCGGTCCGCGCGCGTCGAGATGCCGTTCGGGTTCCGCGCGGGACTCCGGTCCCGGCGCCGCGCGACGAGGCCGTCGGAGCTCCCGCCGGTGAGCCCGACCAGCACGTCGCGGCCCGTCGCGGCCCACCGTGAGGGAGTCGACTCGCCGCGGATCACGTCTTTTGCCGCGCCGAGCGCGTCGCCGATCGCGTGCGACCCCGTCCGGAGGAGGGCGGTCGGCCGCACGCCGTAGTTCTTCAGTAGGCGGTAGGCGAGCCCGCGGTACTTCCAGCCCCACTCGTGGGCGCTCCGCCCGCCGTCCGCGGCGGTCGGGGTCGGGAGCTCCTTCCGCGCGGCCATCGCCGGCCGCCACGCCACCTCGCGGTCCATACGCGCGAGCCGGTGGGCCGCGTCGCGCGCGCCGCCGACCCGGAGGTACTCGTCGAAGCCGTCGAGGTCCCGGAGGGCGTCCCGCCGGAACGCGACGTTCCCGCTCTCGAAGTAGGTGACGTCTCGACCCGCGATTCGGTTGCGCTCCGGCTCGCTCGGGTCGTCGGCCGGCGCGTCGTCCGGGCGGTCAGCTCCCGCGTCCGCCCCGCTCGGCGGGATCGGCGTCACCGGTCCCGAGACCACGGGGGCCGCGTCGAGGCCGTCGGCGACCGCGTCGCGCCACCCCGGCTCGATCCGGTTGTCGTAGTCGACCAGCGCGACCGCGTCGCCCGTCGCCACCTCGATGCCGGCGTTGCGGGCGACGTTGACGGTGCGGTCGGATATCTCGACTAACACGTCGACGTCGTCGCGGTCGCGAACCATGCCGGTCGTGCCGTCGGCCGAGGGACCGTTGACGACGATCACCTCGGCGTCGGTGGCCTCGGCCGCCAGCGCGTCGAGGCAGGCGGCCAACCGGTCCCGACCGTTGAGCGTCGGGACGACGACCGAGAGGTCCATACGAGCCGCTATCGTGGCGAGGAGGTAAAAAGGACTGCGTGTGCGGTCGGTGCGGCCGAACCGGCGCCGAGCCGGCGC
Organism: Halorubrum sp. T3; assembly: GCF_000296615.1. Taxonomy (NCBI): domain Archaea; kingdom Methanobacteriati; phylum Methanobacteriota; class Halobacteria; order Halobacteriales; family Haloferacaceae; genus Halorubrum; species Halorubrum sp. T3. The sequence goes on from NZ_JH815329.1 coordinate 303,432, forward strand.
GGTCGTCGAGAACGGTGCGGGAGACGATGAGCTACGGTGCGAGAGCCGTTCAGGTCGTCAGGTAGTACACCTGCTTGCGCGCGTCCTTGAAGCTGTACCGCGAGTCGACGAGGCCCTCCTCCTCGAGGCGGTTGAGCGCGTAGCGGACGGTGCGGTCGGGGAGCAGCGACTCCTCAGCGAGGCCGCCCTGCGAGAGGGGGGCGTCCCCCTCCAGCACCTTCGCGACGAGCTTCGCGCTCGGGGGCAGCTCGCGCAGGCGGTCGCGGTACTCGGACTCCGACAGGCGGTCCTGGTCAGCGGTCTCCGCGGGACTGGTACTCATGTCTCACACGAATCCCGTGAGTACTGGTAAAGGTTGGCTACATATAGGGGAATCTGCCTGTGATAATATAATGTGTTAATATCACTTTTCGTCCGCCTATCATAGACGATCTATGAGGTAGGTTTTCCGACGCGGGGCCCTATCACGTCGCGTGATACCCGAGTCCCACATCGACATCCTCGAAGCCGAGTCGTACGCGCACTTCGCCACCGTCGGACCGGATGGACTCCCCCACGTCACGCCGGTGTGGGTCGACCACGAGGACCGCGAGTACGTCCTCGTGAACACCGCCCGCGGGCGACGCAAGGAGCGGAACGTCCGACACAACCCGAAGGTCGGCGTCAGCGTGCTCGACCCCGACGACCCGTACCGGTACGTCTCCGTCCGCGGCGAGGCAGAGCTGACGGAGGAGGGCGCGCGCGAACACATCGACGAGCTCGCCCGCCGCTACTTCGGCGTCGACGAGTACCCCCACCATGACGAGGAAGAGGGCGCACGTGTGATCGTCAAGATTCCGGCCGAGAACGTCGCCACGAGCGGGTGACTGCGGGCTCCCCACGGAGTCCCCACCGGACCGCGTCCGACCGACCGCACAGGGGCCGCCGCCGGACCGCATCCAGTACGGTTTTGTCGGTCCGGGCTCCATCACGGACAACGTGAAGGGACAGGATTGGTACCAGGCCGACGAGGTCGCCGAGGAGTACGACGACGTCCGCTTCTCCGGCGGCGGACAGCTCATCGACCGCCGGGAGAAGGAGGCCGTCCTCGCCGCACTCGGCCCGATCGACCCGGGCCACCGCGTGCTGGAGGTCGCCTGCGGCACCGGGCGGTTCACGACGATGCTCGCCGACCAAGGGGCGGACGTCGTCGGGCTCGACGTCTCCCGCGAGATGCTCGAACAGGCCCGCGAGAAGGTCGCGGCCGCCGGTCACGCCGACGCGGTCGAGTTCCTCCGCGGCGACGCCTCGCGGCTCCCGTTCCCGGACGACCACTTCGACACGGTCGTCGCGATGCGCTTCTTCCACCTGATGGACGACCCGGTCCCGTTCGCGAAGGAGCTCCGCCGGGTCAGCCGCGATCAGGTGTTCTTCGACACGTTCAACGGCCGCAGCCTGCGGACGCTGTACACCTGGCTGCTCCCGATGGGCTCGCGGCTCTACTCGGAGCGGCAGGTCGCCGCCATGCTCGGCGAGGCGGGGCTCACCCTCGCGAACGAGGAGCACGACTTCGTGCTGCCGTACGGCTTCTACCGCGAGCTCCCGGGCGCCGTCGCGAAGCCGTTCCGGGCCCTCGACGAGTTCGCGGGCGACACGGTTCCCGGCGACTACGTCGCCTCGGTGTCGTACTGGGACGCCCGGGTGCCGGAGGAAGAGTAGCCGCCTCGCCGCCGCTCAGCCCGCTTCTTCGACGACTTCGCCGACGGCGAAGTTGGACTTCACTTCGGTCACTTCGATCTTCACCCGTTCGCCCACCTCGGTGTCGGGGACGATGATCACGTACCCGCGCTCGACGCGGGCGATCCCGTCGCCCTGCTTGCCGAGGTCCTCGATCTCGACGTACCGCATCTCGCCGGGTTCGACCGGCGGCTGCGGCCCGTCGTCGTTCCGCGAGGGAGAGGCGTCGGCGTCGGCCGTCCCCTCCGCGGAGCCGTCGCGGGCGACGAGCGCGACGCGGTACGTCTCGCCCGGCTCCAGCGATCCGGCGTCGATCTCGCGGTTCGGCACGTCGACGACGTACTCGCCGTCGTCGGTCTCGCGAACTTCCGCGCTGAACAGACAGAGGAGCTTCTCGGAGATTTCCATAGTAGACTCCACCGGATGCTGGGCGCGGGCCAGTATAGTTGTACCGCCGACACAGTCAGGCGTCGCGCCGAACAGAGTCCCGATCGGTCGTCGGATCCCCACCGTCCCCGGGTCCCCGCCGTTCCCGGATCCTCGCCGGCTCCGGAACGTCCCGTCCACGGAACCAATCGCCCCCGGAACACCTCGCCACGGGACCAAGGTCTTTGTCACGCCCGGTCGAATCGGCCCCCATGACAGCTCCGGAGTTCCGACACGGCGCCGTTTCACCACCGATCGTCACCCCGTTCGACGCCGACGGCGACGTCGACACCGACACGCTCGCGGATCACGTCGACGCGCTCGTCGACGCCGGGCTCGACGGAGTGGTCCCGTGCGGGACCACGGGCGAGTTCGCCAGCCTCACCGACGCGGAGCGGCGGACCGTGGTCGAGACCGTCGTCGACGCGGCCGACGAGCGCGTGCCGGTGATCGCAGGCGCGGCGGACACCTCGGTCGCGGGGGTCCGCGAGCGCCTCGACGCCGTCGACGCGGCCGGCGCGGACGCGGCGCTGGTCACGCTCCCGTACTACCACAACTCGACGGCGCCGGCGGGACAGCGCGACTTCCTCGACGCGGTCGCCGACGACGCGCCGCTTCCGATCTACCTCTACGACATCCCGTCGACGGTCGGCGAGCCGATCGACCCCGACGTGCTCGCGGCCGCCGCCGAGCACGAGTCGATCGTCGGGCTGAAAGACACGAGCAGCGACGTCTCGGCGGTCGACACCGCTGTCGACCGGACCCCGGACGAGTTCACCGTCTTCCAGGGCGTCGACGCGCTGCTGTACCCGAGCGCGAGCCTCGGCGTCGACGGCGGGATCCACGCCCTCTCGCAGGTGATCCCGGAGGTCTTCGTCGCGCTCGGCGAGGCGATCCGCGACGGCGACGACGAGCGCGCGCTGACGCTTCACCGCCGCGCGGTCAGGCCGCTGTTCGCCCGCTGCGGCGACCACGGCTTCGCGCCCGCGACGAAGGTCGCGGCCGCCCACCGCGGCTTCATCCCGAACCCGGCCGTGCGCCCGCCGCTCACGCTCCCGGACGAGGACGCTCGCAAGGCGATCCGCGCCGACGTGGACGCGGCGCTGGACGTGGTCTGAGAGCGACGAAATCCGGTATCCGACCGCTACTCGCTGCGGACGGGGGTCCCGTCGGCCTCCTTCGGCCCCTCGGAGTCGAAGACGACGACGTCGCCGTCGGCCCGCTCGCGCGCGCCGGGGTCGTAGCCGTCGCGGACGCCGATCGCCTCCTCCAGCTCGCGCACCGCGCGCTCCTTCAGCGCGCCGGCCAGCTCCTCGGCGTCCTCGCGGGAGATGTCGCGGCCGAGCCCCTCGCACTCGTGCGCCCGGACGACGCCCGCCTCGTCGACCGCTTCGCCCATCGGCTGGCTCGTCCCCTCCAAGGCGACGCTGAACGGGTAGGTCCGGCAGATGAGCGGGCGCGCGTCGTGGACCGTACAGGCGCCCTGCCCGTCGGACTCCTGGTAGAAGGTGCAGTCGCCGCAGTCGTCGGTCGCGAGCGCCCACTCGAACGTCTCGCCGACCGGGTCGCCGTCCGCGTCGGCGTCGAGCCCGAACGGCATCGGCCGCGCCACGTCGCGCCAGTCGTACGCCTCGCCGAACTCGTCCTCGGCAGCGTCGGCGACGCGCCGGACCTCGTCCGGGAAGACGGTCGCGGTGTGGGGCTCGCGGTCGGCGTCGTCGCCGTCGTGGCAGCTGTCCGCCTCGACCGCGTCCTCGTCTTTCCCCGCTCCCGCCGGCGCGCCGCCCGGCTCGTCGGGCGCGTAGCCGGTACAGCAGCCGCCACAGCGCGTGCACTCGAACCCGATGGACTCGATGGCGTCCGCGAGGTCCGCGACGTCGAGGTCGCGGGCGGCGGCGAGTTCGGCTTCGAGCGACTTCATAGTCGATCGAACGCGGTCGACCGTGTTAACACCGTTCCTCGCGACCGGCGTCGGCGGTGACCTCGTCCCCGTATTTGTCCGCTTCGGAGACGGCCGCCTCGGCCGCGCCCGCCGGCCCCTCGGTCGCTCGCTGCTTGACGCGGGTCGGCTTCAGCCATTCGTTCTGGCGCCCGGGCCGGAGCGCGCCGAGGCTCCGAAGCAGCACGGCGTCTTGGAACTGCTTGTATCCGAAAAGCGAGAGGGGCGCGAGCAGGACGAGCCGGAGATCCTCGCCTTCGATCAGCACCGCGAGCGCGGACAGCAGGATCTGGAGGAGGACGAAAAACCCCGCCAGCTGGAGGAGCACCCCGGTGCCGCCGACGAATAGCGAGGCCACAATCAGCGCCAAGACGAGGACGCCGAGGAGCGGCAGCGCGGACATCGACAGGAACACGTAGGGAAACGCGACTCTGTGAAGGAGACCGTACCGGCTGTCGGCGAACACGTCGCGGTGTTTGACGACCGTCTGGAGGTTCCCTTGGAACCAGCGCCGACGCTGCGCGTAGAGGTCGCGCCAGGTGTCCGGAGCCTCGGTGTACACGGTCGCCTCGCTGGCGTGGATCGCGTACCCCTGCTTGAGGATCGCGATCGTGAGATCGAAGTCCTCGGTCACGGTGTCGGCGCTGTAGCCCTGGACCGCTTCGAGGACGTCTCGCCGGAACGCGCCGAGGGAGCCGGGAACGACGGTCACGGCCCCGAACAGGTCGAACGCCCGCCGGAACGTGTTGATACCGACGACGTACTCAAGCGCTTGGAGATCGGTCACCAGCGACCCGCGGTTGACGACCTTGACGTTGCCGGCGATCGCGCCGACTGCCTCGTGGCGCTCGAAGTCGCGGGCCAGTTCGGTGAGCGCCTCGGGGTGGATCGTGGAGTCGGCGTCGACGGAGACGACGAGCTCCGTCTCGACGTAACTGAGACCGAGGTTCAATGCGGCGTGTTTTCCGCCGTTGCCGGTGTGGACCACTCGGGTCCGATCGTCCGCGGCCGACGCCGCCTCCGCGAACGTGCCGTCGGTGCTGCCGTCGTCGACGACGACAACCGACAGCGCGCCGGGATAGTCCGACTCTTGGACCGACCGGACGCAGTCCCCGACGTAGTGCTGCTCGTTGTACGCGGGGACGAGCACCGTCAGGGGCGGCCATTCGTCGGGTGTCGGCGTCTCGCTCGCGTGTCGTATCTTCTGGAACAGCGCGAGCGGCACCACCAGCCAGTAGTAGAGGAAGACGAACAGCAGGCCGAGCGCGAACACCACCGCCACGGGAGTCAGGAGCGCCCTGTAGTAGTAACCGACGACGCCGACGACGACGAGGGGGAAGCCGACGCCCAGCGCCACCGGAAGCCGGTCGAACCGGGCCGGGATCCACGCCGGACGGCCGAGCAGGTAGACCGCGCCGCTGAAGTACACGACCGCCATCGCGCCGACGGCGAGGACGAGCGTGAGAAGCTCTCGCGGGAGCAGCAGCGCCAGCCCGAGGACGGCGACCGCGATCAGCGACAGCACCGCGGCTACCTCCCACGTGATAACTCCCCTGAGACGCATTCGATCTGCCCGGAGGCGCCGCGAGGGCATAACCGTATCTGGTGTCGATTTCGCGGCCTGTTGACGGTCGGTACCCCCGATCGGAGCCACCTCACCTCGCCCGGGGGCGAAGGAGCGAAGTACGACCGCCGCCTACCGGCTCGGCGTGAAGGAGTTCGAGCGAAAACAGCTCTTGGAACGGGTCGAGCGGGAGTCCTCGACGATCGGCGTCGACATCCCGGAGTCGATCGAGATCCAGGGCGAGGCGATCGACCTGCGGTCGTTCGTCTTCGAGATCAAGCGCCGCGACTCGGTCCCGCCCGGCGAGCGCGACCGGGTCGACCGCGCGAAGCGGAACCTGCGGCGCGAGCGGCTCGACCGGCTCGAACCCATCGAGGAGAACGAGGTGAGCTACGAGGAAGGCGAGGAGCTGGCGGCGTCGATCATCGGCATCGACCGCGCGCTGGAGGCGTTAGAGGGGCTCGACGCGCCCGACCCGGAGACCGAGGAGCAGCGGCAGGAGGCCGCGGATCAGAAGCGCTGGATGAACTTCTTGAAGAAGGCGCTCGGCCGCGACGACGCGAGCGGGGGTGGCGGTCGCACGCGGTTCTGACCGGACGCGCCGTTGTCCCGCTCGCGCTCGCGTCGATCAGTTCCCGGTGAAGTCGATCCGCGACCCGCTTCCGTCGCCCTTCCCGTCGGAGGGGCCGAGCCGGACGAACTCGTAGGCGTCGTCGTCGAGGTACACCGCGTCGTCGGCCACCGTCACGTCGACCGATTCGAGGACGGCGCCCTCGCAGGGGCCGAAGTTACAGTAACCGCCGTCGGCCTCGAACGTCGCGCCGTGCGTCTGACAGAACACCTCGCCCTCCCGCACGAACGCGCCGTCGTCCTTGTCGAGGCGGACGTCGGTCCAGTGTTGACAGTAGTTCCGGAACGCGCGCACCTCGCCGGCGGCCCGCGTGAGGATCGCCTCGACCTCCGGAGCCCCGTCCTCGCTCTCCCCGAGGTCGCCCTCGCCCTCGTCGACGGCGTCCGGGTCGGTCGGTCGGAGCGTCGCGAGCAGCGTGCTCTCCTCGGGAACCTCCTCGACGCCGGCGATCCGGCGGTGCTCGTCCATGTCCGAGCGAGGCCGGCGACCGGCTTGAACGTTGTGCGTTCCCGCGTCGGTCGCGGGATTCCCGATTCTCCGTCGCTCGAACGCGACTCCCTCTGTGACCCGACTCAGACGCCGAGCCACTCGTCGTCGCGGACCTCGTAGCCGTGCTTGCGACAGTACTTCGCGGCCTGTCGGCGCACGTCCCGCGACCCGGGGACCGTCTCCTTCTCCGCGATCCGGTCAACGACCCAGTCGGCGATCGCCCGGACGCCCTCCTCGTCGTCGAGTTCGTCGATGTCGCTCAGCGCCCGGAACGTCCGCTCGAACGCCTCGTGTTGCGACCGGCCGAACTCCTCGTTCTCGAGCGTCGCGGCCGCCTCGACGACCCGTTTCATCGCGGCCGCGACCGCTGGGCGACGGACGCGTTCCCGGACGGTCGCGGGCGTGTCGAACGCCTCGAGATCGGCGTCGGGGAGCAGGTCGGCGACGGTGTACACGCGAGCGGGCGACGCCAGTTCGCGGTCGCCGACCGCGGCGACGATCTCGCGGCCCGTCGCCGGGAACGTCAGCGGTTCGAGCGCCGCCTCGAACTCGTCGACCTCGTCGGAGTCGATCGGGGGCTCGGCCTCGTCGCCGCGCTCCAGCTCGGACTCGACGTCGCGCTCGCGCTGTCGGCGGTCCTCGTCTGCGGCCTGTTTCTCTCGTCCGTCCTTGTCGTCTGCCATCCCCCGTCTACGGCTCCCGGCGGGATAACGGTGTGGTCGAGCGTGACTCGCGGACCGGTTCGGCGGCCGCCCGCTGGATCCGTCCGGCGGTGATCCGAGGGGCCGCTTCGGCGACCCGCTTCCCCCGACTACAGCCGCCCGCCGTCGTAGTACCCCTCTTCGATCCGCCGGTCGAACAGCCGCGAGAGGAGCGTCGTGAGCGGCCCGGCGACCCCCTCGCCGTCGCCGTCGGCCGCGATGCCGTCGACGGTCTCCACGGGTCGAATCTCCCACGTCGAGTTCGTGAGGAAGGCCTCGTCGGCCTCGCGGACGGCGTCCGGCGCGTACGTCCCCTCCTCGACCGGGATCCCCTCCGACTCCGCGATGTCGATCACGGTCGCTCTGGTGACTCCGGGGAGGATCGGGCCGTCGAGCGACGGAGTCTTGAGGGCGGTCCCGTCGACGAAGAAGAGGTTCGAGGTCGCGCCCTCGGCGACGTTTCCGTCGGGGTCGAGCATCAGCGCCTCGTCGGCGTCGGTGACGCGGAGTTCGAGGCGGGCTACGATTCCGTTGAGGTAGTTGTGGGTCTTCGCCGCGGCCGGGAGCGCGCGGTCCGCGGGCTTGCGCGTCTTCGTCGTCTGGAGCGCGGCCGGGCCGTCGTGGGCCGGATCGCTCCCGACGCCGCCGCGCGGGAGCGGCTTCGCGATGACGACGACGGTGGGATCGACCTCGGGCTGCGGGTCGAGCGTGCCGGGCTGGACCCCCCGGGAGATCGAGAGCTTGACGTACGCGTCCGCGAGGTCGTTCGCGGCCAGCGTCTCGTCGACCCGCCGCTTTAGCTCCGCGTCGGCGATCCCGTGGTCGAGCCCGAGCGTCTCGCAGGTATCGGCGAGCCGGTCGGCGTGCGCCTCCCACCGGAAGACGTCGCCGCCGTACGCGCGCATCGTCTCGAAGGCGGCGTCGCCGTAGGCGAACCCGCGGTCCTCCACCGAGACGGTCGCCTCCGCGGCGGGGACGAGCTCGCCGTCGACGTGGTACCGCAGCGGGTCGTCACTCATGCGCTTCGCACACCTCCACGAAGTTCCGGACCAGTCGCTTCCCGCGGGGCGTGAGGATGCTCTCCGGGTGGAACTGGACGCCGACGTGCGGCTTCTCGCGGTGGCGCACGCCCATCACGACCTCGCGCTCCTCGTCGGTGCGCGCAGTCTCGACCAGTTCGTCCGGGAGGTCCTCGCGCTCGACGCACAGCGAGTGGTACCGGCCGACGCGCAGGCGGTCGGGGAGGCCGTCGAAGACCCCCTCGCCGTCGTGGGTGATCGTCGAGGGCTTCCCGTGGACGACCTCCGGCGCGTGGCCGACGCGGCTCCCGCGGCTGGCGCAAAGCGCCTGATGGCCGAGGCAGACGCCGAACACGGGCCGGTCGAGTTCGAAGACCGCGGTCGAAATCCCCGCGTCGGCCGGCGTCCCCGGCCCTGGCGAGACGACGACGCCGTCGGGATCGAGCGCGCGGATCCCCGCGAGGTCGACCGCGTCGTTCCGCCGGACCGTCACCGCGCCGGCGACCTCGCCAACGTACTGGACGAGGTTGTACGCGAACGAGTCGTAGTTGTCGACGACGAGGACCCGGGCGTCCGAGTCGCCCGTGCCGGGGCGCCAGCCGCGTTTCATCGTCTCAGCCGCCGACCCGGTCATCGCTCCACCGCCTCCTCCACGGGGTCACCCTCGGCCTCGACCGCCATCCCGCCGGCGGCGAGCGCCTCGTCGACCGCGCTGACGAGGGCGCGTGCCTTCGCGAGCGTCTCCTCGTACTCGGCGTCCGGGTCGGAGTCGTGGACGATCCCCGCGCCGACCCGGAGGTGGTACTCCGCCGCGTGGCGCACGAGCGTCCGGATGACGATGTTCAGCGTCGCGCGCCCGTCGAACCCGGCCGCGAACATCGACCCGGTGTACGGCCCCCGGCGCGTCGGCTCCAACTCGTCGATGATCTCCATCGTCCGTGGCTTCGGCGCGCCCGTGATGGTCCCGCCGGGGAAGCAGGCCGCGACCGCGTCCGCGAACCCGGCGTCAGGGCGGGCCTCCCCCTCGATCAGGCTCACGAGGTGCATCACCTCGCTGTACCGGTCGACGCGGCGGTACTCGCTCACCTCGACCGTGCCGAACCGCGACACCTTCCCGAGGTCGTTGCGTTCGAGGTCGACCAACATCGCGTGTTCGGCGCGCTCCTTCTCGTCGCCGGTCAGCTCGGTCTCCAGTCCGGCGTCGGCGGCGTCCGTGTCCCCTCGCGGTCGTGTCCCCGCTATCGGCTCCGTGACGAGGCGCGCGCCGCGGTCGGGGTCGTCGGTCGGCTCGCGCGCCAAGAGGAGCTCCGGGCTCGCGCTCACGAGGTCGACGCCGCTCGGCTGGCCGCCGAACTCGATCAGCCCGGAGTACGGCGCCGGGTTCACTGCCCGGAGCGCGTCGTACGCCTCGACCGGGTGGACCGCGGCCGGCGCGGTGAGCCGCTGGGAGACGTTCGCCTGGAACGTGTCGCCCTCGCGAATGTACTCCTTGACCCGCCGGACCGCGTCGGCGTACCCCTCGCGGCCCACGTCGCTCTCGAAGGTCGCGCTCTCGGCGGTCGGGTCCGGCGCCGGTCCCGCGGCCGGGTCGCCGTCCTCGATCCGGTCTATCAGGTCGGCGGCCCGCGTCCGCCCCTCGTCGAACAGGGCGTCGAGCGCGGCGTGGTCAGCGTCGGGGTCGTCGAATCCGTCCGGGACGCGGGGACAGGCGGTCACTCGAAGCGTGACGGGGTCGTCGTTCGCGTCGGCGTCGTCGCCGTCCACCGGGCACTCCCACGCCGCGACACGGTCGAAGAGGACGGCCCGGAGCCGCGGGAGCCCGCGGTCGTCGACCGCTCCCGGACCGTCGGGCGCTGCGGGCGGGAACTCCTCCAGCTCGCGGGCGGCGTCGTAGGAGAGCCAGCCGAACGCGCCGCAGGGGTACGGCACGTCGCAGTCGCCGCGCGCCAGCCGCTCGCCGTCGAGGACGCCCTCCAGCGCCGAGAGTGAGGGTGACGGGCGACGGTAGTCGCCGGTCGACGGCGGGTCGTCACTCTCGTCAGCAGGATCGGCCGCACCGCCCGCGACGACCGCCTCGCCGGAGACGGTCAGCCGCTCGACCGGGTCGACGCCGAAGTACCCCCAGCCGGACTGGCCGCCGGTCGTCTCGTAGAAGACGCCGCCGGGGCCGTCGCGCGCCCGGCGGTAGGCGTCGAAGGGGTCGTCGACGTCGACCCGCAGCTCGACCGGGACCCGCGCGCCGTCCGGCGCCGCGGCCGCGACCGCTCGGAACCGCTCCCGGTCGGTGTGTACCGTTCGCCTCATGGGACTCCGTTCGGCGGAGGCGACGAAACAGTTGCGGTCGCCCGACCCGCCCTCAGAACTCGCTCGCGCGGTCGATCCACGTCGCGGCGCGGTTCTCGCCGACGCTCGTCCCCTCGGCCACCGCGGCGGCGTCCGCGCCGGCGAGGTCGTCGACCGTCTCGATGCCGATCTCCGCGAGGCGCTCGGCGTACGCCGGGCCGATGCCCTTGATCTCATCGACGCTCGGGCCGCGGTCGTCGTCGTCGACCGCGACGGCGTCCTCTTCGCCCGCCGCGGCCTCCGCCTGCTCGGCCGCCTCGTCCGCATCGGCGCCCTCGTCGTCGACGAGCGACTCGGTCGAGGCGGCGGCCTCCGTCTCGGCGGCGACCGCCTCCCCGTCGGTCTTGTCGGTCTCGTCGGCCTCGCTCTCCGCAGATTCCGGTTCTTCAGTAGATTCCGGTTCTTCAGTAGATTCCGGTTCTTCAGCAGATTCCGGTTCAGTCGCCGACTCCGCTTCCGCCGCCGCTTCCGTCGCCTCGACCGGATCGCTCGCCTCGGTGCCGTCGGTCCCGGACGCGTCGGCCGCCGGCTCCGATTCGCGCTCGACCGTCACTTCCGTCTCGCCGGACTCGCGCTCGCCCGAACCGCTCCCGAATCCGAGCTTCTCTTTGAGCTTCTGGAGTAGAGCCATTGCCGGCGGCTACACGTGCGAGATATTTAAAAACCCTCTCCGCCGCAACCAACCGTTGCCTCCGTCCCGCCGCAACGGTCGGGCGATCCGTCCCGCCGGTTTATAAGTGGGACCGGCGCGTTCCGATGGTATGGACGTTCTCAATCCGGTCATGTGGTCGGTCCACGTCGGCTTCGCCGTCCTCTGGGTCGGCAGCGTGCTGTTCGTCACCCTCGCGATCCTTCCGCCCGCGCTCCGCGGCGACATCGGCGGCGACGCGCTCGGCTCGGTCGTCGGCCGTCTGCGCTGGATCACCCGGATCGGCGCGATCGCGTTCGTCGCCACCGGCGGCCACATGGCCGGGACGCTGTACACGTTCGAGGGGCTGACGGGGACGCCCCGCGGCCACCTCGTGTTGACGATGCTGGGGCTGTGGTTCGTCGGCACCGGGCTCGTCGAGGTCGGCGGCTCGAAGCTGGCTGACGGCCTCGACGCGGGCAAGCTCCGCGAGCCCGCCCGCGACGCGAAGCCGTTCCTCTACGGTGCTTCGGCGGTCTCCGTCGGACTCATCGTCACCGCCGGACTGCTCGCGAGTCCTGGATTGTTTTAACGAGGCTTGGTTCGGGTAGTCGGGTTCTTTTAAGATGTCATCGGCCGCTTATAAATAGCTAATAGCAGATCGGCGGCGAATAGCTCCAAAGCTCCAGTCGCTCGCTTATAAATAGCTGACAGCAGATCGGCGGCGAACACCTCCAAAGCCCCAGCCGTGAGGCGGGCGCACGCTCGCTGCGTTCCTCGGTCGCTCACCCCGTTCGCTCCCTGCGGTACTTACTTCGCCTGCGCCCGCCTCACGGCTGCCCCTTTGAGTCCCACCCCGCACCGCTCCGCACAGCACCTCACACCTCCCCAGCCTCGTCGGCGGTCCTCCGCTCCGCTCCGGACCGCCGACTCCCTCGCGCGTGCTCCTCGCGGCCGCCGATGGCGGCCGCTCGCAGGCACGCGCCGCCGCAGTTCCGTTTATAAATAATCGCTCTACCGCGTCACTCCAGTTCCGCCCGTAACGCCGCGTTCATCGCCTCGACTGGCGCGTCCTCGCCGGTCCAGATCTCGAACGCCTCGACCCCCTGATAGAGGAGCATCCACGCGCCGTCGACGGTCGTCGCGCCCGTGGCGGCGGCATCGCGGAGCAGCCGGGTCTCGATCGGCGCGTACACCGCGTCGAGGACCGCGAGGTCGCCGTGGAGGTGCTCCGCGGGGACCGGGGTCTCCTCGGGCGCCTCCATCCCCACGCTCGTCGCGTTGACGAGCAGGTCGGCGGCCGCGACGCGGGTAGCGAGGTCGTCGAGGCCACCGCCGGTCGCGTCCGGCACGTCCGCGGCCAACTCCGTCGCGCGCTCCGCGGTGCGGTTCGCCACGTGGACCGTCGCGCCCGCGTCGGCGAGCGCGAACGCGGCCGCCCGCCCCGCGCCGCCCGCGCCGACGACGAGCGCGTCGCGGCCGTCGACGGGCACGTCGTGGTGCGCGAGCGCCCGCGTCACCCCGGCTGCGTCGGTGTTGTGGCCGCGCGGCCGGTCGGTCTCGCCCGCCCTGACCGGCCCGTAGTCGACCGTGTTGACGGCGCCGATGCGCTCGGCGAGCGGGGCTGGGTCGACCGCGCCGAGGGCGTCTCGCTTGAACGGCACCGTCACGTTGAGCCCCGCGACGCCGAGGTCGGCGGCGCCCGAAATCGCCGCGGCCGCGGCGTCGGCGTCCGGCTCGAAGGTTACGTACCGCGCGTCGAGGCCGAGCGCCTCGTAGCCCGCCTCGTGCATCGGCGGCGACAGCGAGTGGCCGACCGGGTTCCCGATCAGTCCGTACACGTCCATGCCCGCTCACGCGGCCGCGACCGACAAAAGGCGGTCGGTCGGACGCCGAGCGGTCCGGTCCGCCCCTACTCCCGCTGCCCCTCGGCGTCCCGCTCGGCGTCGATAACGTCTTCGAGGGTCTCGGTGCCGACGTCGCTGGCGACCTTGACGCCGACGAGCGACACGACGATGCCGCCGACGATGAACGCCGCGAGCTGCTGGACCGGGGTCAACGTCATCCCGTACATCGACAGCGGCTCGTGGATCGCCTCCTGCGCGAGGAAGTAGCCCGCGAACCCGCGGACGACGAGGGCGACCGCGGCGATGACGAACGGGAGGTTGAGGTACGGCGTCCGGATCCCCTCGTCGCGGATCAGCTCGTCGAGCAGCCGTCCGACGGCCGCGGTCACGCCCGCGACCGCGAACCACGGAACCGCCGCGTAGGCGAACTCCACGACCTCGACGAGCCGGGGCGATCCGGGACCAAGGTCCGAGGCGGCGAGGAAGCCGAAGAACCCGCCGACCAAGGCGAGCCCGCCCGCCACCACGTACGTCACGACGGACACCTGCCCGGCGTACAGCGCCTCGCGGACCCGCTCGGGCATCCCCGCCACGAACCGGTCGATCGCGAGTCCCTTATAAAGGAGCGCGGCGCCGAGCAGGCCGGCGACGCCCGCGATCGCCTCGCCGGCGGAGAACCAGTAGAACAGCGCGGGGACGAGCAGCAGCGCGACGCCGAACGGCACGAGTATCGTCGACCGCAGCTGCTCGTCGGCGAGGAACTGCTTGAGCAGGTAGTAGGTGGACTCGATGTCCCGGGCCTGGCGGACGACGACGCGGTCGACCGAGTCGACCGGGATCCGCGACTCGACGACCGGGAGGACCCGCTCGTCCTCGGCGGAGTCGACGACGACGATGGCGGCCCGCGGGTCGTACCGCTCCACGAGGTCGTCGAGCTGGGAGGCGATAGAGCGGTCGGCGCCCACCGCGGTGTCGCTCTCGGCGGAGACGACCGCCACGACCGACTCCTCGCGCTCGTCCCTGAGGTCGCGCGCGACGCGCAGCGACTCCAGCAGGCAGTTCACGCTGGCGTCCTCGGGGTCGTCTAACCCGGCGTCCGTGACCAGCGACCGGACGGCCTCCCAGCCGGCGACCGGCATCGGGACGTTGGTGGCGCGACCGATCGCCCCCGAGCGGTCGACGCAGATGACCAGCGTCGTCACGTGTCGACCCACACCGCGACCGGACAAAAATCCTCCCCGTCGACCGCCGCGCGCGGGTCGGCCTTCCCGGGCGCTCCGCTAGCCGTTACCGGAACTCCACGTCGATGTCGCCGCCGTCGTCGACGAAGGCGTCCGAGACCCCGCTCCCGGCCGCGAACGCGACGCGCTCGGCGCCGATGCCGAGCCGCTCCGCGAGCCCGCGTTCCGGGGTGAACTCGCGGACTTCCGGCTCGGCGCCGAGCAGGTCGGCGAGCCGGTCCTCGACGTCGTCCTCGGTGCCGAGGTCGTCGACGAGCCCCATCTCCGCGGCGTCCTCGCCGAGGTACACGCGCGCCTCGGTGTCCCGGATCTCTTCCGGGTCCATGTCGCGCCCCTCGCTCACGGTCTCGACGAACTGCTCGTAGTAGCCGTCGATGATCCCCTGGAGGTACTCCCGTTCGTCCTCCTCGATCTCCTTCAGCGGGACGCCGGCGTCCTTGTACTCGCCCGCCGTGAACTGCTCGTAGGAGATGCCGAGCTTGTCCGCCAGTCCCTTGGCGTTCGGCCGGGACCCGACGACGCCGATGGAGCCGACGAGGCTCGCGTCGCGCGCCCACAGCTCGTCGCAGCCGCTCGCGATCCAGTAGCCGCCGGACGCGCACAGGTCGGTCGCGTACGCCACGGTCGGCCCGTCGAACTCGGCGGCGGCCCGCCGGATGTCGTCGCTCGGGACGACCTCGCCGCCGGGCGTGTTGAGCTCGACGAGCAGCGCCTCGACGTCTTCGTCCTCGTCGGCCGCCTCGATCTGCTCGACCACGTCGTCGGCGGTCGCGCCGCCCGGTCCCGACAGCGGCGAGGGTCGCCCCTGGTTCCGCCGGATCGGCCCCGAGACAGTCACCTTCGCGGTGTTGTACTCGTCGGCGTCACCGAACCGCCCGCCGGTGAGCCGCCCGAGGAGCGCGTGGCCCGCGATCGTCGTCGCCGCGCCGACTGCGGCGGCCGCGAGCAACCCCTTCCGTCCGTCCGTCGAGGCGTCGTTCATACCGACGGTTGGCGGCGCACGCGTTTATAAGCTGTCGTGGGCGGCGCCGCCGATCGCGGGCGGGAGCGCCGGCGGCTCGTCGCGGTCGACGAGCGCGTCGCTGTCGACCGTGGAAAACCGCAGAAAACCGCGTCGGAACCGGGGGACTCGACCGACTTACAGGAGGCCGGTCTTCTGGAGCTTCATCAGGTCCTCGGTGTCGAGCGTCTCGCCCTCCTTGAACTTCTGATAGATCTCCTCGGCCTCTTCCTTCTCCTCTTCGCGCTTCTCGGCGCGCTCGTCCTGCCGCTCCTCCTCCTCCTTCTTGTCGAGCTCGCGCAGGCGCTTCTGGACGCGGACGAAGTCCTCGTGGTGGCGGTCGGCCGCCTCCTGGGCCTCGACGAAGAGCTCGTGCATCTCGTCGGCCTCGTCGCGGATGTCGTCGGCCTCGCGGTAGGCCTCGATCATCTGGTTGTGATGTTCCTGGGCCTTGTCCGCGAGCTCCGTCACCTTCTGGTGGTGCTGGGACGCCTCGGAGCGGACCTCCTCGGCCTCCTCGACGAGCTCGTCGAGCTCGCTCGTGTCGTCGACCTTCTCTTTCTTCTCGGCGAGCTTCTCGCGTTTGTCGTCGATCTTCTCGATCAGCTCGCGCTCGTCCTCCGCGTCGAGCACCTCGGTCTGCTGGCGGAACTCGAGGTCCTCGATCTCCTCTTCGAGCTCCTCGATGGACTTCCCGGAGCCGAGCTCGAGGTCCTGTTTGAGCTCCTCGACCTCGTCGAACAGCTCGTTGGCCTCGGCGTTGAGCTCGTTGCGCTTGTCCTTGTGCTCTTGGACCTGCTCGTTGAGCTCGTCGCGCTTCTCGCGGTGTTCCTGGGCCTCGTCGACCTTCTCGCGCGTCTTCGCGTTGAGGTCGTCGCGCTCGGAGGCGCGCTCGGACGCCATCTGGTTCAGCTCGTTGCGTCGGTCTCGCAGCTGGCCGGCGCGTTTGATGAGCTGGCCCTTGGAGCCGTTCTCCAGGTCGTCCTCAGAAAGGTCCACGTTGTCCGCCTCGTCCATCGGTTCCACGTCGTACTGCTCGATGACTTCTTCTTTCGTTACCATTTGTTATCTCTCCATCACCGCTCCGGCGATAGCGGACGCTCGCTGTGGTGCGTCGGGCCGTCTGCAAGAACTCCCGTTCATTTCAGCGTGCGATTCCACCAGCGCCAGAGGCGTTCTGGTACCAGCAACTACCAACGGGCGATACATAAATACTTCGGTGATTTTCGTGCGTACCGGTGCCACGGAGCGTGTACCCGGCGATTTCCGTGGTTACGGTTCACACGGTCGTCGGCCGCGGCCCGCCTCCCTCGCCGTCCGTCGTCACGCTCCGTCCTCCTCCCCGACCGCGTACGAGAGGACGACCCCGTCGTCGAGCCGCTCCGTTCCCGTGAGCGTCAGGTCGGGAAACCCCTCGGTGAATCCGGCGCCGTCCGCCAGCGTGGGCGCGTCGCGGCCGCCGATCACGAGCGAGCCGACGTAGACGTGGAGCTCGTCCACGACGCCGGCATCGAAACAGGAGAAGATCACCTCGCCGCCCCCTTCGACCATCAGTCGGTCGATGCCGCGGTCGGCGAGCCGATCGAGCCCCTCGGCGACGTCGACGCGCTCCTCGCCGGCCACGATCACCTCTGCGCCGGCGTCGGCGAGCGCCTCGCGCCGCTCCCGGTCGGTCGCGGCCGAGACGAGCAGGTACGTCGTCGCCGCGTCGTCGAGGATCCGGGCGTCGGTCGGCGTCCGCCCGGTGGAGTCGACCACGACGCGGGCGGGGTCGCCCGGTCGGCCGTTCCGCAGGCGCTCGACGCGGCGGTCCTCCTCGTCGAGCGTGAGGTGCGGGTCGTCCGCGAGGACGGTCCCGACCCCGACCAGTACCGCGTCCGCGGCCGCCCGGACGCGGTCGACCCGGTCGAAATCCTCGGGCCCGGAGATCCGGAGCTGCTCCCGGCGGCGGGTGGCGAGCTTCCCGTCGACGCTCTGGGCCGCGTTGACGACCACGTGCATACGCGAGGGTCGTCCGGACGCGGAATGGTCGTTTCGGTCGGGGAGGCCGCTGCGACCGTTGGCCGTGGAGGCCGCCGCGACCCAAAGCGTATCCGACGCGGGACCGAAGCGGGCGCGTCATGAGAACGTCGACGATCGTCGTCCTGATCGGCGCGCTCCTGTTCGTCCTGCCGCTCCCGGGGACGTTCGTTCTCGGCGCGCTGGTCGTGCTCGCGGGACTCGCCGCCCGCCTGTTCGGGCTCTGACCCGACACCGTTTAGCTCCGGCCGACCGAGCGACCACCCGTGTCCGACCCAACCGCACACCACGTCGGGGTCACCGTCGCCGACCTCGACCGGGCCGTCGAGTTTTACACAACGACGTTCGACCTCGACGTCGTCGCCGAGTTCTCGGTCGGCGGCGACGCCTTCGCCGAGGCGGTCGGCGTCGAGGGCGCCGCGGCCGAGTTCGCGCACCTCGACGCCGGCGACGCGGTCGTCGAACTCGTCGCGTACGACCCGGACGTCGACCCCAGCGACGAGCCCGAGCTCAACCGCCCCGGCGCGACTCACCTCGGCCTCGCCGTCGACGACGTCGAGGCGTTCTACGCCGACCTCGCGGACGACGTGGAGACGCTGAGCCCGCCACGAACGACCGAGAGCGGGACGACGGTGCTGTTCGTTCGGGACCCGGAGGGGAACGTAAACTACCCTACCCTACTCCCTCGGCGCTCCGCGCCTCGGTCCTTGAGGGTAGGGCTTTGATGTGGACTCCCGGCAATCAGTCGCCAGCAAGAGGCTGGTGACTCTCACCGTTCAACGTCCCACCATTCACACGCACGTCTACTTGTGCGTCTCCGCTCCCCGACTTGGGCGAGGAACGGAGTTTGTGTTGCCGCTTCCGAGCGTACCGCACGCCAATATTCTTTGCAGCGTTGTAATCCGCGTTCACTTCATACCCACACTTCTGGCACTCGAACTGTTCGCCGTGGCGGTTGCCGTCGTGTGTAAAGCCACAGTCCGTCCGAGAACAGCGTTGAGATGTGTGGTTCGGCTCGACTTGCTCCACGGAGACCCCCTGTTCAGGGGCTTTGTAGGAGACGTACTCAAACAGGCGTCGGAACGCCCAAACGTGGTGCCACTTCGCGTCCGGAAGCCGCTCTCGAATGTCACTCAAGTCCTCGAACGCGATTACGTCGCAGTCGTGTTCGACGGCTTCCGAGACGAGTTCGTTGGCGATGGTGTGGATGTACTGTTTGCGCCAAGCTTCTTCGCGCTTCCCGAGGCGAAGCAGGGCCTTGTGTGCGGCCTGCGTGCCGCGCCGTTGTATCTCGCCACGTCGCTTCTCGAACTCACGACACCAGTGGTCGTAGTCGTCCCCCTGCCAAAACGTGCCGGTTGAGGACACAGCGAGGCTGTTGACGCCGAGGTCGATACCGAGGACCGTTTGGTCGGAGTGCCCGGCATCTTCCGAAACCTCATCGTCACCGTCTGTCCGCCGCGTCGAAATGTTGAGGTAGAACTCGTCAGTGGCCGCGTCGTACCGAAGCGTACTCTCGCGGAACTCGTAGTCCTCCGAGAGTACGTACCGCTCGTAGGGCGTCGGACTGTCTGCCGGGAGAACAAACGAGGGTTCGACTCGGCCCTCAACAGTTGCCAGTGACACCTTGTTCCGGTAGAAGGTCGCGCTCCGCGTGTCGTAGTCCATCGTTTCGGCGGTGAACGTCGGTTGAGAGACGCGCTGTCCCTTTTTCCACCGTTCAACACACGCTTTGACGGCTTCGACAGCGCGTTTGATAGCGGCTTGGACAAGTTGGGCCTGTAGGTCCGTCTCCTCTCGAAGGTCGGCGTAGAGCGCGTCGCGAACCTCTCGCTTGTTGGTCTTACACTGGGTGTAGGAGGTGTCGGACCAACAGTAGTCGGCGGTTCGTTTCGCGCAGTACAGATATTGTTCGGCGGTTCGGTGGAGTACGTCGCGTTGCTCGTCGGAAACAGCGAGTTTCACGACGGCGGTTCGACGCACGCCCATAGTTTCAGAGAGTATCCAACGGTATTTATATTCTTGGGAGTCAGTCGGTCGCTGTGTGGCGGTTGTGTCGTCCCATGTCGGTTTCCTCCCCGACCTACTCGCTCACTCCGTTCGCTCCTTGAGGCCGGGGGCTCCACCTCGAAAATGCTGAGGCGGGCGTCGGACCGTGGAGCGACCGGACCGCGGCCGATCGCTACCGTCTGCCCGCCTCGCGCAACACGAGCAGCGACAGCGGCAGGCTCGCGACCACGAGCCCGTACGCGCCGCCGAGGATCGGCTCGACGCCGAACTCGGGCGCGAGCAGGTAGCCGGCGGCGAACCCGATCGGGTCGCAGACGACCGCGACGAGGATCAGCTGTGCCTGAAACGAGAGGGCCTCGAACCACGCGAGGAGGGCCATGCGCGACCCGTCGCACGTCAGTCAAATAAAACTTCGAGAACCGTCGCCGTGACGGGGGCGCCGCGACCTCACTTCACCTTCGTCCCGGGTGCGGCGTCCTCGTAGGTGGTGAGGAGGTCGGCCTCCTCGCCGGCCGCGAGGACCATCCCGTTCGACTCGACGCCGAACAGCTCCGCCTTCTCCATGTTCGCGAGGACGATCACCTTCGTGTCGGGGAGGTCGTCGACGTCGTGGAGCTGTTTCAGGCCCGCGACGATCGTCCGGGTCTCCGCACCCAGATCGACGGTGAGCTTCACGAGGTCGTCGGCGCCCTCGATCCCCTCCGCCTCCTCGATCCGGCCCACGCGGATGTCCAGTTCCTGGAAGTCGTCGAAGCTGATGCGGTCGTCGCTGAGGGGTTCGATGTCGGTCATGTCGGTGGCGTCGGTGTCGTCGGCCATGTCGGTGTCGTCGGTGGTGTCGCTTTCGTCGTCGTCGGACTCGGACTCGGCGACGCGCGCTTCGAGCTTCTCGTTCAGGGCCTCGACGCGCTCGTCTTCGATCTGCTCGAACAGCTCGGTCGGCTCGCTCAGGTCGCCGGCGGGGCCCTCCCGTGCGGCCTCGACCGTCGCGTCGTGGACGGATCCGGGCTCGCCGAGCTGGGCCCAGAGGCGCTCGCTCTTCTCGGGCGCCAGCGGCTCGAAGAGGACCGCGATCGCCTTCGCGATCGCGACGCAGTCGTAGATGACCTGCTCCGCCTCCGCGGGCTCCTCGTCGACGAGCTTCCACGGCTCGTTGCGCTGGATGTACTCGTTGCCGTATCGCGCGAGGTCGGTGACGGCGTCGCCGAGCGCGCGGACGGAGTAGTCGTTGACCGCGGCCGCGAACTCCTCGACCGCCTCGTCGATCCGCGCCGCCACCTCGTCGCTCGGGGCGTCGGCGTCGGGGCCGTCCTCGTAGTTGCGGTGGGCGAAAAGCAGGGAGCGGTAGAGGAAGTTGCCGACGGTGCCCACCAGCTCGGTGTTGACGCGCTCGGCGAACTTCTCCCACGAGAAGTCCACGTCCTGCTGGAACCCGCCGTTGGTCGCGAGGTAGTAGCGGAGCGGGTCGGGGTGGAACCCCTCGTCGAGGTACTCGTCGGCCCAGACCGCGCGGTCGCGGCTGGTCGAGAACCCCTTGCCGTCGAGGGTGACGAACCCGCTCGCCATCACCGCGCGCGGCTCCGCGTGGTCGGTCGCCTCCAACATCGCGGGCCAGAAGATCGTGTGGTGCTGGATGATGTCGCGGCCGATCACGTGGACGATCTCGCCGCCCTCCGGGTGCTCGTCGCTGACGCCCTCCTTCCAGGCCGCCTCCCAGTCGAAGGCGTCGGCGCCGACGCGCTCGGAGAACTGCTTCGTCGAGGAGATGTACTCGATCGGGGCGTCGACCCAGACGTACAAGACGAGGTCCTGCTCGCCGTCGTCGCCCGGGTAATCGATCCCCCAGTCCATGTCGCGGGTGATACACCAGTCCTGGAGCCCCTGCTCGATCCACTCTCGGGGCTGGTTCCGGGCGTTCGAGGTGCCCTCCAGCCGGTCGAGGAAGTCGGAGAGGTAGTCGGCGAACTCCGAGACCGCGAAGAACTGGTGGGTGCGCTCGCGGTACTCCGCGGGGTTGCCGGTGATCGTCGACTCGGGGTCCTCGACCTCGCCGGGTTCGAGGTGGCGCTGGCACCCCTCGTCGCACTCGTCGCCGCGGGCGTGTGCCCCGCAGTACGGGCAGGTCCCCTCGACGTAGCGGTCGGGGAGGTACTGGTCGTCGACGGGGTCGTACGCCACCATGATCTCCTTCTCGTAGAGGTGGCCGCCCTTGTCGAGGTCGCGGACGAGCTGCTGGGTGATCTCGGTGTTCGTCTCGTCGTGGGTGTGGCCGTAGTTGTCGAAGTCGACGTTGAACTTCGGGAACGTCTCGGCGTAGCGCTCGTGCCAGTCGAGCGCGAACTTCTCGGGGGAGACGCCCTCCTGCTCGGCGTTGACCGCGACCGGCGTCCCGTGCATGTCGGAGCCGGAGACGAACGCGGTCCGTTGGCCGAGTCGTTCGAGCGCGCGGCTGTACACGTCGCCGCCGACGTAGGTGCGGAGGTGACCGATGTGGAGGTCGCCGTTGGCGTACGGCAGTCCACAGGTCACCACCGCGGGCCGGTCGGTGGGGAAGTCGTCGTGGCTCATGTGGTGTGTGTGTCGTGTGTCGGTCGATCGGGTCTAAAGCCCGCTGGTTCGGGGCCGACGCAGCTCGCGCGGTCCACGGGAGAGCCGCGGTCCGCGAGGCGGTCGACGGCCCGGGCGCTGCGGAGAGGCGACGGGATTCGCCGCCGCGGCGCCGTCGACCGCGTTACCGGCCGCCGGCGACGCGACGGGTCCGCCCGCCGCAAAAGGAGCGCATCCGCATCCCAAGCCGTCGGATCCGAGTCACACCCCTCGGTTCGTGCGGTCCGGTCTAAAAAGCGTCGCCCGAGGGGCGGTCGGTTCGCAGCGGGCCGCGGGCGGCCCGCGTCGGCTCACAACAGCTCGCGAACGACCCGCGCGGCCTCGGCAGCGGTCGGCGCGAGGACGTACACGATCGGCTCGACGCCGACGGCGCCGGTCTGGTACAGGACGAGCGTCTCCGTCTCCGCGTCGGCGGGGAGGTCGGCGGCCGCGACCGCGTCGGCGACCGCCTCGCGGGTCGGCCGCTCGGCGTCGAACTCGACGGTCGGGCGGTCGGCGGCGAGCGCCTCGACCGTCTCCGGGTCGTACCGGAGGTTCACCGCTCCCCGAACGTCGGCGCCCGCCTCGCGCGCGGCGAGCAGCACCGTCGCGACGTGTTCGCTCACGCCGAACTCCGGCTCGCCGGGCACCATCGCCCGGCCCTTCACGTCGACGAGTCGACCGGGGACCGCGGCGACGTCGTCGACGGTGGCCGCGTCGGCGAGACACTCCGCGACGTTCGCGCCGACGTTCGGGATGAGCCCCGCGAAGCCGGAGGCGTTCGTCAGGGTCCGGAGCCCGCGACGGACCGAGGTGAGGACGCGCTCGCGCTCGCGGAGGCCGCTGTCCGGGTCGTGGACCGAGAACTCCACGTCGGCGTCGGCGAGCGCGGGCATCGCCGCCTCGTGGAGGTCCGCGAGGAGGTCTCCCTCCTCTAACTGGCGGATCAGCACCTCGATCTCGACGAGCGCGGCCACGGGCGTGAGGTCGCCGCTCGCGAGCCCCTCGCCCACGCGCTCGACGAGGTCGCGCACGCGCTCGTCTTCGACGATGTCCTCGTGTCTCGCCACGTCGCCGGCGGCGTATTTCGAGACCGCGGACTGCGAGATGCCGAGGGCGTCGGCGACCTCGGACTGCGTGAACCCGCGGTCGCGGAGGTCCTCCGCGAGCATCGAGCGGACGGTCGGCAGGAACTCATCGACGACGACCTCCTCGATGAACTTCATCGCTCTTCGCCCTCCGGGTTCCCCGACCGGTCGGCTGCGTCGCCGCCCTCGCCCTCTTTGCCCGCGAACTCGGGGTCGTCGCCGATCCGCGACGCCTGCGGGCCGTCCTGGTTCTGGTACTTCGAGCCGCGCTCGGCGCCGTACGGGCGCTCGGCGGGCCGTTTCAGCTCCGTGAAGGTGAGCTGCGAGACGCGCATGCCGGGCGAGAGCGCGACGGGAGCGGTGCCGAGATTCGAGAGTTCGAGCGTGATCTGTCCTTCGTACCCCGGATCGCACAGGCCGGCCGTGGCGTGAACCACGATCGCGAGCCGGCCGAGCGAGGAGCGCCCCTCGACGTGGGCGACGAGGTCGTCCGGGATCGCGACGCGCTCCGCGGTGGTCCCGAGGACGAAGTCGCCGGGGTGGAGGATGAACTCGTCGCCCTCATCGACAGTCGTCTCCGTCACGTACTCGCTCACCTCGCCCGCGTCGGTCGGGTGGATGCAGGGGATGTTGGTGCGCTGGAACTCCAAGAACCGCTCGCCCAGCCGCAGGTCCACGCTGGCGGGCTGGACCTGCTGGTCGACGTCGTCGAGCGGCTCGATCGCGAGGTCGCCCTCGGCGAGCCGGTCGAGGATGTCGGCGTCGGAGAGGATCATACCGGGAGGGGGAGCGCCGGCGCTTAAAAACTCCCGAATCCGCAGCCGCGGCGAGCGCGGCGGGACGTTCCGGGGCGCTTCAGACCGCCGCGAGCAGCAGCGCGACGACCGCGAAGACCGTCGCCACGCCCGCCGCGCTCCCGCGGTCGAGGTCGTGTTCTGCCTCTAACCCGCCGACGACCACGACCCACTGGACCGCGATCCCGACCGCGGACGCGACGAGCAGCGGCCCCGTCGCGCTCGTGACCGCGGCGACGATCTCGTTCGAGAGCGCCTCGAACGTCTCCCCCGAGATCGCCGCGTTCGAGAGCGCGTACCAGATCGCGGCGAGCCCGGCGGCGAGCCGGAGCAGCTCGACGCCGATCGCCCACCCCGCGATCACGAAGGAGTCGCCGACCGAGCCGGAGCCGCCGGCGACGCGCGCGCCGACGTGGAGCGCGACCGCGAACAGCGCCCACCAGAGCGGCACGCCGAGCAGCCCGTAGTGGAGGTAGCCGGTCGCGGCGTCGCGTAGTTCCTCCCCCGCGTCGACCTCGATCCGCTCCGGCTCGTCGCACTCCTCGGCGAACACGGAGTCGGAGTCGTCGCCGAACGTCTCGCAGGTCGGCTCCGGGGGGCGATCCGGGTTGTCGACGGTGATCTGCCGGTCGACCGTCGCGTCGAAGACGGCTCCGAGCGCGAGGATTCCGACGCTGGTGCCGATCGTGACGACGACGACCATCGCGACCGCAACCCCGCCGGCCCGGGGGGAGCCGAAGGCGTCGCGAACGCGGTCGAGGGCGCTACCGGGAAGGCTCGCGAGAGCGGCGAGCGGGGAGGGCATAGTCGGCCGATCTCCCTCGACGGACAAGTGCTTTACCGCCCGGCTCGCGGCCGCGGGTCGGCGCCTCGGCGGACCTCCTCACTCCCGGTCGAACTCCGGCTCCCGTTCCGCGTCGGTCTCCGGTTCCGCGTCGGTCTCCGGTTCCGCGTCGGTCTCTGGTTCCGCGTCGCCTCCTTTCGCCTCGCTCGGGGCGGTCTCGTCCGCGTCGTCGTCGCTCGCGGCGGCCTTCCGGGCGCGGTCGGCCGCCAGTTCGCGGTCGATGTCGTCCTCGACGTACCCGGTCGACTCGACGGTGACGACGTTGCCGCCGCCGGGGTCGACCACCATCACCTCCTCGCCCTCGTCGATCTCGCCGTCCATCGACCGGGCGGAGTAGTGGGGATTGAACCCGCCGCCGGCGAGCTTCACCTCGCCGCCCGTGGGCGTCACCCGCTCCGTCACCGTCCCCGTCTTCCCCTTCAGCGAGTCGCTGTCGCTGGTCTGTTGCTGCCCTTTCCCGCCGTAGAGGTCGAACTCGTGGTAGCCGTAGAAGGCGGCGGCGCCGAAGGCGAGCGTGAGGAGGGCCATGAGGGCGACCAGCCCGGCGCCGGCGACGACGGACGAGAGGAGGAGCCCGCCGAGCCCCGCGCCGATGAGCGCGATGCCGACGACGATGAAGTTCGCCCCCGGGGCGAGCGCCTCCGCCATCGAGAGCAGCAGCCCCGCGGTCAGAAGCAGGAGCGGGAGGGTGTCCGGCGAGAGGAGCCCGGACTGTGCGAGCGCGTTCATGTTCGGTCCTACGGCCGCGGCCTGATAAGTGGTGCGCGGCCGCGGCGTCGGTCGAGCGGCCGTCCCCGCCCGGTTCGCGCCCGACCGGCGGCGACCTGACTCAGAACCCGAGCAGCAGGACGCCGACCGTGAGCGCGACCCCGAGGACGACGAAGACCGCGTGTTCGAGGGTGACGTCGCCCGGCTCTATCGGCTCGTCCGCGGGCGTGGCGGTGTCTTCCGTGACCCCGTCGGGCCCGACGTCGTCGACCGCGAAGCGCCACTCGCGCTCGTCGTCCGCGCTCTCGTCGCCGGCGTCGTTGGCCCGGCTCCGCTCGCCGAACTCCGCCGACTCCGGGGATTCGGCCGAGTCACCGTCGCGGGCGTCGCCGCCGGATTCGTCGCTCATGGCCGGACGTACGCGGCTCCGTAATAAATGGCTGGCGGGCGCGGGCGGTCGGGTCGGGAGGAGCGGTCAGATCGCTGGGGTGGTTGGGTTGGGCGCGGGACGGGTCGGCGGCCCCAGTTCGGTGGATCGACCTACCGCTCGCGGGCCGCCCGGAGGACGTCGCCGTCGTAGACGACGCCGCGCTCGCCGTCGACGGTCACCGTGGTTCCGTCCGCGACGGACTCGGGCAGGCGGGCGCCCGAGACCATCGGGACGCCGAGTTCGCGGGCGACGACGGCGGGGTAGCCGGTCATCCCCTCGCGGGCGTCGATGACCCCGGCGATCCGGTCGAGGTCGCCGGAGAACTCCCCGTCGAAGTCGGGGCCGAGCGCGACGACGGCGCCGTCCGGCAGCGCGTCGAGGTCGCCGTCCGCGGTCCGGTGGACGGGGGCGGCGACGCGACCGGCGACGACCGCCTTCCCGGTCACGAGCGTCTCGGCGGCGACGTGGACCTTCAGCGTGTTCGTCGTGTTCGTCCCCTCGAACTCGGTGAGCATGCCGGAGAGAACCACGAGGGTGTCGCCGGACCTGGCGCCGCCGCGGTCGAGCGCGGCCTCGACCGCGTTGTCGAGGATCCCCTCCATGTCGTCGGCGTACTCGGTTAAGACGGGGCGGACGCCCCACGAGAGCGCGAGCTGACGGCGGACGCGGTCGTTCGGCGTCGTCGCGACGACGGGGACGCCCGGCCGGAACATGGCGGTCTTGCGCGCGGTGAAGCCGGACTCGGAGACGGCGACGACCGTCGAGGCGCCGATGTCGCGCGCGAGGTAGCGCGCCGACCGCGCCAGCGCCTCCGTGCGCGACCCCTCCTCCGCGGTCGGGACGCGCTGCTCGCGCGTCTCCGCGTACTCGTCGCTGGCCTCGACCTGCCGGACGATCCGGTCCATCGTCTCGACGACGTTGACGGGGTCGTCGCCGACCGCGGTCTCGCCGGAGAGCATGACGGCGTCGGTGCCGTCGAGGACGGCGTTGGCCACGTCGGAGGCCTCGGCGCGGGTCGGCCGCCGCGAGGTGACCATCGAGTCGAGCATCTCCGTCGCGGTGATGACGGGGACGCCCTCGTTGACGCAGGTCCGGATGATCCGCTTCTGGATCACCGGCACGTCCTCTAAGGGGCACTCGACGCCGAGGTCGCCGCGGGCGACCATCACGCCGTCGGCGGCGTCGACGATCTCCTCTAGGTTATCGACGGCGCCGGCGCGCTCGATCTTCGCGACGATCGGGATGTCGTCGCCGCCGCGGGCCTCCAGCTCGTCGGCGATCTCGTACACGTCGTCGGCGTTCCGGACGAACGAAGCCGCGACGAAGTCGGCGTCCGTCCGGGCCGCGAGGTCGAGTTCCGCCTCGTCCTCGGGGGTGATCAGGTCCACGTCGATGGCGACGCCGGGGAGGTTCACGCCCTTCCGGGAGCCGAGCTTCCCGCCGGAGACGACCGTCGCGACGACGGACTCGCCCTCGACGCGCTCGACGCGGCACTCGATCCGACCGTCGTCCAGCAGGATCGTGTCGCCCGGTCCCGCGGCCCCGATCGAGTGGGTGAGGCCGACGCGCTCGGGCGTCGCGTCGTCGCCTTCGAGGAAGGTGACCTCCGAGCCCTTCGCGAGCGAGATCGGCTCGTCGATCTCGGCGGTCCGGACCTCCGGGCCCTTCAGGTCGACCATCACCGCGAGCGGGTCGTCGATCTCGTCGTCGACCTCGCGGGCGCGTTCGATCACCGTCTCCCGGTGGTCGGTCGTTCCGTGGCTGGCGTTGAGCCGGACGACGGACATCCCCGCGTCGGCGAGGCCGCGGATCGTGTCCCGGTCGTCCGAGGCGGGACCGATCGTACAGACGATCTTGGCGTTTCGCATGTCGCCGGGTTCGACGTAGCGCCGGAAAAAGGCACCCGGTTGCGTCGCTCCCGAGTAAACGTTCGTGAAGAACGGTCCCGACGCGGTTCTCCGACTCGGAGTACGGCGACCACTTATAAATCGATACGCGGTCGGCGCGTGCCTGCGAGCGGCCGGTAGGCCGCGAGCCAGCACGCGCGAGGGACGCCGCGAACGCCCGAAGGGCGTGAGCGGCGAGGCTGGGGAGGTGTGAGGCTGCTGTGCGGGGCGGTGGGGGTGGGACTCAAAGGGGCAGTCGCGAGGCCGCCGTAGGCGACGTAAGCACCGGAACGAGGGAGCGAACGAAGTGAGCGACCGAGTGAGGAGCGCAGCGAGCGTACGGCGGCCTCGCGACTGGGGCTTTGGAGGGGTTCGCCGTCGATCCACAGTTGACCGAGTATAGCCGAGCGGCTGGGGCTTTGGAGGAGTTTGCCGTTGATCTAAGTCGACGATTTATAAATAAGAGTCAGAGGCGTTGGAGGGGGCCGTCCTCGAAGCGTCAGCGGTGGTTTATCAGTCGTCCGCGGGGGCGGGCCCGCTCCCGACCGACAGCTCGACCTCGGGCGCGTCGACGCCGAGTTCGTCCAGCGCGGTCTGGGCGGCGCGCTTCCCCGACACCAACATCGCGCCGAACGTGGGACCCATCCGCGGGAGGCCGTGGGCGGTCGCGACCGCCATCCCGGCGGCGATCAGGCCGTCGTGGACGACGCCGGTGTGCTCGACGACGGCGTCCTCGCTCTCGCCGACCCACATCGAGTCGTGGCCGGGCGAGTCGTGGCCGGGGGCGCCGTACTCGCCGTCGCCGGTCTGGTCCATCCCGGTGTTATTCTCCTTGGCGTGTTCGATGCCGGGCGCCGAGAGGACGCCGCGCTCGTCGAGCTTGCTGATCGCGACGGCGTCGTGGCCGGTCGCGTCGATGACGAGGTCGGACTCGACCGCGATCGGGTCGACGCAGGTGATCTCGCGCGGGAGCGCGTGGACGGGCGTCCAGTTCATCACGATCCCGCCGACCTCGTGGTCGTCGCGGACGACGAGGTCGGTGAACTCCGTCATGTTCTGGACGCGCGCGCCGGCGTCGCAGGCCGCCTTGATCAGCCCGGAGCAGGCCTCCGGCCCGGCCGCGGTGTAGAGCCCGTCGACGTCCCCGACCGGCTCGTAGTCGACGTCGAGATCGTCGAGGATCTCCTGGGCGGGATCCCGAACTGTCACCGTGTTCATGAGGAATCCCCCGAGCCAGAACCCGCCGCCGAGGTAGTTGTTCTTCTCGACGATCATCACCTTCACGCCGCGCTCGGCCAGCTCCTTCGCGGCCATCAGCCCGGAGGGACCGCCGCCGAGGACGATCACCTCTGAATCCGTGAAATCGAGGAACCCGTCCGTCCACTCGGTGCCGATGGCTCTCGTTACGTCCGTCTCGCTCACGTCCGCGAAGCCGTCGAATCCCTTCATACAACTTGGTAGTATTACTTGGTTGTGATAGGTGTTACGGTGAAGCTGTGGGAGGTCGTGTCAGGGTCCACTTCGCACATTTATAAGTAACCGAAACGGGAGCCCCGGCGAACACCGCCAACGCCCCAGTCGCTCGGTGATATACGCACGCTACCGACACGAACACCGCCAAAGCCCCAGTCGCGAGGACTCGATGCGCTCGCTGCGCGCTTCGGTCGCTCGCTACGCTCGCTCCCTCCAGTGCTTGCGTCGCGCGTCTTCGTCCTCGCGACTGCCCCTTTGAGTCCCGCCCCGCACCGCACAGCGACCGCACCTCACGCCTCCCCAGCCTCGCGGTTCGCTCCGGGCTCCCTCCGGTCGCCCGTCGCTCACCGCTCCCTCGCGCGTGCTGCTCGGCCGCAGAGCGGCCTCGCAGGCACGCGCCACCGCCGCGTCCAGTTGTCTGCTTATCGTCGCGCGTGCCTTCCCGACCGCCGCAACTCGCAGCCTTTTTACCTACGCTGGCGGTAGAAGTGGCTACTATGGCTGAGGACAAGGCTCGAAGCACCGGCAGCGCGGGCCGATTCGGCGCTCGCTACGGCCGGGTCTCCCGCAAGCGGGTCCAGGACATCGAAGCGGAGATGCGCAACGCGACCGTCGACGGCGACGACGTCAAGCGCGTGGGTACCGGCATTTGGGTCAACGAGGAGACCGGCGAGACGTTCACGGGCGGTGCGTACCGCCCCGAGACGCCCGGCGGTCGCACCGTCCGCCGCTCCATCCGCGCCGCGCTCGCCGACGAGGAATAGGACGATGAGCTACAAGTGCTCCCGCTGTAAGCGCGACGTCACCCTCGACGAGTACGGCGGCGTGCGCTGCCCGTACTGCGGCCACCGCGTCCTCCTGAAGGAGCGCGGCGGCGACATCAAGGAAGTCGACGTCGAGTAAGCGACCCCCTCCATTTCGGACCGTGACGGCGACGCGCGCACACGAGACGGTCCTCTCTTTCAGTTACCCTACCGAGCGACGCGCCCGCGTCGTGGCCGCCGCGCTCGGCCCCGAGGTCGGCGAGATCGACGACGCCCGGTCGAGCGCGACCGTCGACCGCGAGGGCGACGCGGTCCGCGTCCGCGTGCTCGCCGACGACCTCGTGGCGCTGCGCGCCGGCGTCAACAGCTGGTCACGGCTGGTCTCCGTCGCCGAGGGCGTCGGCGCGGGACGCGATTGAGGCTCATCGGATACGCCGATACCGCGCCCTCTCGGCCCGCTGCGCTCCGAATAGTCCGTCGTCCGAGAAGTAAGGGGTTTTTCCGTCCGGGCCGCCTCGGTCCGCCCATGCAAGGGAACATGCCGCCCGAGGCACAGGAGAAGATCGAGGAACTGCAGGAGCTTCAGGAGACCGCACAGCAGGTCGCCGAGCAGAAGGAGCAGGCGCAGTCCGCGCTCAACGAGTCGAAGACCGCCCTCGACGCGCTCGAAGACGTCGACGAGGACGCGGGGATGTACCGCGAGATCGGCGAGGTCCTCGTCGAGACGGACTACGAGTCCGCCTACGACGACCTCGAGGAGAAGGTCGACTCGCTCGAGGTCCGCGTCGAGCAGCTCGAGAAGCAGGAGGAGCGCGTCGAGGAGCAGTTCGACGACCTCCAGAGCGAGCTCCAGCAGATGCTCCAGGGCGGCGCGGGCGGCGGCGGCGGCCCGATGGGACCGGGCGGCCCGGGCGCCGGCGGCGCGTAAGGCCGTGACCGACGACGGAACCGACGATTCAGAGGCCAACGACGGTGCGGACGACGCCGCGGACGCCGCGGACGCCGCCGCGGAGCCGAGCGACGACGAGGTCGTTCGCACCGCCGCCGAGGCGGCCGAGGGAATCGTGTTCAAACACTACGACCAGTCGACGGTCACGGACCTCGACGTCACCGTCACGTTCGAGGAGGGCGTCCTCGACGTGGACGTCTACCTCAACGCGCCCGAGGACGCGGAGCCCGACCGCGAGGCGGTCGCGCAGGAGGCGGTCGAGACCGCGGGCGAGGCCGTCGACGAGCTGTTCGCCGAGTAGGCCGCGCGCCCGACTTTCAGGCGGCGCGTCCGTCCGTCACGCGGCGCGCCCGTCCGTCAGCCGGGCGGCACACCCGTTTTTCCGGAGTCGATGTCGGACCCGAGGAGCCACTTCTGCCGCTAGGCGCAGCTGCTCTCCTCCTCTCGTAGTAAACTATTAATAATGACATTGAGTACAGTTGCCACATGTCATCTCGTACCGGCGGTACCACGGCGTTCGACCGGCTCCGGGCGCGCTTCGACGGCCGACCGCACGCCTGCGAGGAGTGTGGGTTCGTCGACGAGGAGAGCGAGTGGGCGGCCGCGACGACGGGCGCGACCGTCGAGTACCGCCACGAGTGCCCCGGCTGTGGCGACACCACGGTTCGGCGGTACCGGCTCTGAGACGGGGGCGCGAGACCGATACCGATGTACGACGCGATCCTGTGCCCGACCGACGGGAGCGCCGGGAGCGCCGCCGCCATCGAGCAGGCCTGCGGCCTCGCCGCGCTGACGGGCGCCCGGATCCACGCGCTGTTCGTCGTCGACGAGGGTATCGCCGGCGCCGACGAGTGGGATCTAGTCGTCGAACGCGAGGAGGAGCGCGGCGAGCGAGCCCTCGACGCGGTCGCGGAGGCGGCCGCGGAGCGGGGCGTCGAAGCTGAGCTCCACCTCCGTCGCGGTCGCCCGCACGAGGAGATACTCGACGCCGCGACTGACTACGGGGCCGACCTGATCGTGATGGGGACCCACGGCCGCACCGGGATCGGCCGCTTCGTCACGGCGGGCTCGGTCGCCGAGCGGGTCGTGCGACACAGCGAACTCCCGGTGTTGACGGCGCACATCGGAGAATAGTCTCGGATCCCTGCCGCGCTAGTCGTCCGCCTCCTCCCGACGCCCCTACGCCGACTCGCAGATCGCGACGAAGTTCTCGAAGACCTCCTCGCCGCGCTCCGTGTGGGCGACCTCGGGGTGCCACTGGACGCCGTACAGCCCCGCGTCCGGGTTCGACATCGCCTCGATGCCGCAGACGTCGGAGGTGGCGGTGCGGGCGAACCCGTCCGGCAGTTCAGTCACCTCGTCGGCGTGCGAGGCCCAGACGCGCGTCTCGGGCGCGAGCGAACCGACGAGCGGGTCCGCGTCGTCGGTTATCTCGACGTCGACGTCGGCGTAGCCGCCGTAGTCGCCCGCGCCGACCGCGCCGTCGAGCTCGCTCGCGATCAGCTGCATCCCGAGGCAGATGCCGAGGACGGGAATGTCGCGGTCGAGGTAGTCCGGGGCGTTGCC
The DNA here is from genome assembly GCF_000296615.1 of Halorubrum sp. T3. NCBI lineage: Archaea > Methanobacteriati > Methanobacteriota > Halobacteria > Halobacteriales > Haloferacaceae > Halorubrum > Halorubrum sp. T3. Next base: position 336,093 of record NZ_JH815329.1, read on the forward strand.
GACGCGGTCCATGTCCGGGCCGCCCGAGAGGACGACGCCGTCCGCGTCGACCTCGTCGGCCGGCGTGTCCGCGGAGATGATCTCGGTGTCGACGCCGAGGTCGCGGAGCGCCCGCCGTTCGAGGTGGGTGAACTGGCCGTGGAGGTCGATGACGACGATCCGGGTCATGCCTTCGGTTGCGGGCTGTCGCACAAAAACGGCTCGGAACGTTTCGCAGTATCGTGGTGGTTTCGGCCGGCGAACGGCCGCGGTAGTACACGAACGCGGATCGATCCGGGCCGGAGACCGCTCACAGGTCAAGCGGACCGCTTTTCGTGAACTCGCGGAGCAGCACGGTCGCGTACGAACCGCTCGGGAGCGCGAACGCGAAGCACGGGTCGCCGCCCGCGAACGTCACGTCGAGGTCGGTACGGAGGAGGATCGCCCGCCGCGTCCCCTTGGAGTCGAACTCGCCGGGGAGCGCGAAGTCGCCCGGCTCGATCCCGGCGTCGGCGAGGACCTCCCGCTCGATCTCGCCCGGCTCGCCGTCGCCGAGCTCCGTCTCGGTGCCGACGAGCGGCGCGGTGACGAACGCCCGCCCGCGCTCGCAGTGCCGGGAGACCACGTCGACCCGGTCGGCGTCGACCCGCTGGAGCCGGTCCGTGTCCGGCGCGTACAGCTCCTCGGGCGCGTCGCCGTCGGCGAAACACACCACATCGCCGGCGACGGGGCGGTCGAACGGGAGCCCGCGGCGCAGTCGCTCGCTCACGACCCGGTTGAAGAGGGACGACTGCGCGGCGTTGACGAACAGCCGCTGGAGGTTCGAGGGCACCGCCTCTAAGGCGTGCCACCAGTCCTCGTCGTCCGGCGGCGCGGCCGGGTCGACGCCGCGGTCGGCGAGCCGGTGGACCATCGACCGCTCGAACCGGAGCTTGCCGGGGATCGCGTCGAGGCAGGCGGCCCAGTCGCCGTCGCCCGTGCCGTCGGCGGCGGGACCCGACTCCCCGCCGACGCCGAACGCCGCGTCGACGCGGTCGCGCGCGGCCCGGGTGTCGTCGGGCTCCGTCTCGGCCGGGTTGCCGGCGTACAGCCGGACCGCCTCGCGGGGGTCGCGCCGGGCGATCGCGAGCCCCACGAGGTGCGTCACCGGCCGCCGGCTGCCGAACCGCTGCTGGCCGAAGTAGTTCGGGACGCCGACGGTCGCTTCGATCGGAACGTCGCCCTCACCGTCGGGAGGGGCCTCTCCGTCGCCCGCGAACGCGCGGAGGTCCCGCACCGCGTCGGTGACGCGTTCGGGGGCGTCGTCGACCGCGTCCGTGACCCGGATCTCGAAGGCGTTGCCCGCGAGGTCGCCGAACGAGAGGCTCCGCCCCGCCCGGCCGAGCGCCTCGATCTCGGCGCCGCGGATCTCGGGGAGTTCGTCGGCGTCGACCCCGCGGACCGTGAACAGCTGGGTGGTGACCGCGCGCTTGTCCTTCGTCCCGGCCCACGAGACGCGCTCGCGGCTGATCCCGAGCGCGTCCGAGAGCCGGCGCGCGAAGTCGTTCGTGTCCCAGTCGCGGAGCGTCGCCCGGAGGACGAGCTCGGGGTAACTTCCGGGGTCGGCGTCGAGCGGTTCCGCGTCGAACGCCTCCAGCTCGCGGACGCGGAAGTCCTCGGGCGACTCGCGGAGCCGGCCGCCGATCCCGTCGGCGTCGCTCACGTAGTGATCGATGCCGACCGCCTGCTCGGTCGGGTGCGCCTCGCGAAGGGTGCGTTCGACGGCCATTAATACAGCGAGAGGTCGCCGGTCACGCGGTCGACACTGTCGTCACGGGCGGGCCCGACCGCGAGCGCGGTGACGGTGCCGGGCTCCAGCTGCGTGTGGCCGGCGTCGCGGACGATGGCGTAGGGAAGCCCCTCCTTGTCGGCCTTGTCGGCCAGCTCGAACAGCTGGCTCTCGGAGTCGCCCTTCAGCACGACCTTCTTCTGCCCCTCGCCCTGCCACTTCTTGCGGGCGCGCTTGCCCGCGTCCTGGTACGCGGACAGCGACGCGTGCGCGACCTGCGCGGCGAGCTTCCCCTCGCCCATGCCGATGTCCGTCCGGGCGACGATGGCCTGTTTCATACCGTCTCCACCGCCGCCGCGGGTTTAGCGCTTTTCTCTCCGCCGCCGAGTCGCGGGGCTCGTCGTCGCCAGTCGAAAAAGAAAGAAGCCGGAACCGAAAGCGTCCTCAGTCGTCGGCGGGCGCCGCGCCGCTGCGCGAGGCCGAGCCGAGGCCGGAGGCCATGTCGGCGACGGTCCGCTCGTTGTTGACGACCCAGCGCAGCAGGAGGAACGCGAAGAGGTACTTCGCGACGATGTCCATCCCGCTGTACGCCCACGAGGTGATCGCGATGTCCAGCACCGCGATCCCCTCCGCCCCGAGCGCCCAGAAGATCGGGTAGCCGAGCCAGAGGACCACGGTGAGCACCTTCAGCGTGTTGAAGATGTCCGCGGTGCCGGCGACCTCCGCGTCCTTCGCCCACTCAGCGAGCAGGATATAGAGGACGACGACGAAGAACGCGCAGCTGATGGCGTACCAGACCCACCGCAACAGGAGGGAGGACGTGGTCAGCGCGGCCGCGAGCCCGGTGATACACATCCCGACGTCGGCCACCACGGCGGTGAACAGCTTGCTCAGGTTCGACCCGGCGAGCAGGCCGAGCGCGACGAGGATCATCGGCGTCGAGAACGCCCACGTGAGGTATCGGCCCCACGGGGTGAACACGCCGCCCTCCGGCCCGGCGCCCGCGCCGGCGAGCGCGTGTCCCGCCGGCATCTCGAGGAAGCTGACGGTGAGTCCGGAGACGAGCCCCGTGTAACTGGAGATGGACACCAGCGGTACCATCAGGGTTGCGACGAAGATCAGCTGTGCCCGGGGGTCCTCCACGTTCCGTCCCATATAGACGAACAGGAGGATCGACAGGCCCGCGAGGGCGATGTTTACCCAGAGCGACGCGCTCAACAGCGTGTTGCTCTGAATGAACTGGAATATCTCTGTCTGGGTCATTTCGAGCGGGACTGTTCCGCTTGCGAGTAAGTCAGCCGCTGCTGTTTCGATCATGCGACAGTGCTAATCACGTGGCGTATTTATTAAATGTACTAACCTTACTGGTAAGGTTTTCTAACCGTTTTTGATCTCGCGACCTGTTTTTCGAAATATTTTTTCTCTTCTCACTAACTGTGGACGAGCGTTTTGTTCTCTCCCCCGCTCTTCTCTCCTCCTCTCCGCTCCGTTCTGCTCCGCTCTTCCCGGCGCCACTCACTGACCCACCAGCGGCAGCCGGTCGAAGGGGCCTCCACCGGCCGCGTCCGCCTCGACCGCGGCCGCGCAGTGCTCGCCTCCGAGCAGGCACATCGGCACGCCGATCCCGGGGTTCGCGCTCCCGCCGACGTAGTAGAGCCGGTCGGTCCCCCGAACGCGCGGCCCGGGGCGCAGCGGCCCGGTCTGTCGCATCGTGTGGGCGAGCCCGAGCGCGCTCCCGCCGGGCTGGTCGAATCGCTCCGCGAACTCGGAGACGCACGCCGACTCCTCGGCGACGATCCGGTCGCGGAGGTCGACGCCGGCCCGCGAGGCCACCGCGTCGAGGACACGTTCCCTGAGCGCCGCCCGCCGCTCCGGCGTGTCGTCGAGCCCCGGCGCGAGCGGCACGAGCGTCACGACCGCCTCGTGGCCGTCGGGCGCGACCGACGGGTCCGTCCGCGACGGGACGTTCACGTACACGACCGGCTCCGTCTCCCCGGTCGGCCACGCGGGGTCGTCGAAGATGGCCGCGAAGTGCGGGTCCCAGTCCGTCGGCAGCGCGAGCGTGTGGTGTTCTAACTCCGGCAGCTCCCCCTTGACGCCGAGGTACAGCAGGTGCGCCGAGGGGCCGTACGTCCGCCGGTCCCAGTAGTCGCCGAGCCGCGGCACCGTCCCCTCGGGGAGCAGCTCGCGCTCGACGTGGGCCGGCGGCGCGTTACAGACCACCCGGTCGTGAACGTAGCGGTCGCCGCCGAGCTCGGCCTCGACGCCGCCGTCGATCGGCTCCAGCCCCGTCACCTCGACGCCGGTGTGAACGTCGGCGCCGGCGTCGCGGGCGACCGTCTCGACGGCCTCGATCACCTCGTACATCCCGCCCAGCGGGTAGTAGACGCCGAGCCCGTAATCGACGTGGCTCATCAGCTGGTACAGCGCCGGCGTGTTGTGCGGCGACCCGCCGAGGAACACGAGCGTGTACTCTAACAGCTGCCTGAGCTTCGGGTGGTCGACGTACGACCGCACCGTCTCGTCGAGGCTGGACAAGAGGTCCAGCTCCCGCCCCCCGGCGAGGACGTCCAGCGAGAGGTAGTCGCGGAAGCGCGACCGCCCGGGGAGCACGAACCGCTCCATGCCGGCGTCGTACGCCCGCTCCGCGTCGTCGAGGTACTCGCGGAACGCCGCTCCCGCCCCGTCCTCGTACGACTCGAACAGGTCGGCGGCGGCCGCGGGGTCGGCGGGGACGTCGGCGCTGTCGCCGTCGTCCCAGAACACGCGGTAGTGCGGGTCGAGCCGCTCCAACTCGTAGAAATCCTCCGGCGACCGGCCGAAGTCGTCGAAGAACCGTTCGAAGAGGTCCGGGAGCAGGTACCACGACGGGCCGGTGTCGAACCGGAACCCGTCGAGCTCCAGCCGCCCGGCGACGCCCCCGACGCGCTCGGCCCGCTCGTACACCGTCACCTCCGCACCGGCGGCCGCGAGGTAGGCCGCCGCCGAGAGCCCGCCGACGCCGCCGCCCACTACCCCTACCGACTCCCCGCGGAGCGACTCGTCGCTCATGGGTACGGTAGGGACTCGCGCCCTGTGAGTCGTTGCCAACTCTCGACGGGGCTTTATGAAGCGGGCCGCCGGTCCGCCGCGAGGCGTACTCGTTCGGGTTCCTTTTTTTCCGGCTTCGACCACGAAATCGACACATGGGACAGCGGTCGCGGTCGTCCGACTCCAGCCGCGCCGAACGCCCGGAGTCGGCCGGCCCCTCGGGCTCCGACGGCGGTGGCACCTCGGACGCGGCGCGGAGCGGCTCGGACGCGGCGCGGGACGCCGGGCGGTCCACCGGTCCGGGCGGCTCCGGCGACGCCGGCGTCCGCGTCGAGGTCGTGGTCCGCGATCCGACGCCCGCGCCCGTGGCGGAGGCGCTGCCGCCCGGGGCGGTCGCGGAGGACGTCGACCGCGTCCGCGTCGACGGCGCCGCCGTGTCGCAGTTCCGCGCCGACCGCGCCGTCGACGCCGAACTCGTCTTCGACGGGGGCGACGAGTTCGTCTACCGCTGCCGGAGTCGGGCCCCGGACCAGTTCCCGTCCGACGCCGTCGAGTCGCTCGGTTACCCCGTCTCGTCGGTCACGGTCCGGACGGCGCCCGACCGCGTTCGGCTCGGGCTCTCCCTGCCCGCGGCCGACCCGCTGGGCGACGTGATCGACGCGCTGGAGGCGACGGGCGGCTCGGTGCGGCTCGAACGGCTCACCAGCTCCGGCGGGGCCGACACCCGCTCGGACCCGGTCGTCGTCGACCGCGGGCGGCTCACGGAGCGCCAGCGGGAGGTGGTCCGGACCGCCCACCGGCTCGGCTACTTCGAGCACCCGCGCGGGGCGAGCGCGACCGAGGTGGCCGACGCGATCGGCATCGCCCGCGCGACCTTCTCGGAACACCTCGCGGCGGCGCAGCGCCGCGTCTTCGAGGACCTCGTCGGCGGGTGAACCCGTTCCCGCGCGGCGGGGTCGACCGCGATATTAAAACCGTTCAGGCTCCCAGATGGGGTATGTATCGCAGACGGTTCCTCCGGCGGACGGGTGCCGTCGGGAGCGCGGCGGCCGGGGTCGCCCTCGCCGGCTGCGCGGGCGTCGGCGGCGAACCGGACTACGACGTCGGCATGCTCGCGACCGCGTACCAGCCCCGCGAGATCACGGTCTCGGTCGGCGACACCGTCGTCTGGGAGAACACGAGCGCGCGCTCGCACACGGTCACCGCGACCGCGGGCGGCATCCCGGACGACGCCGAGTTCTTCGCCTCCGGCGGCTTCGACGACTACGCGACCGCCGAGGCGGCGTGGCAGTCAGACTTCGGCGGGCGACTGGAGAACGGCGACCGGTTCGAGCACACCTTCACCGTCCCCGGCGCCTACGAGTACGTCTGTATCCCTCACCGCGAGGGCGGGATGTACGGGACGGTCGTCGTGGAGGAGTGAGTCGCGCGTGACCAGAGCCCCGCTCCCCTCCGCGCGCCGAACGGGAGGTGACCGACTCGCGTGACCCTCTCCGCGCTCCTCGGAACCGACGTCCTGCTGTTCCTCGCGATCGGGTTGCTCGGCGGCGCCCACTGTATCGGCATGTGCGGCCCGCTCGTCACGGTGTACGCGAGCCGGATGGACGCCGACGCCGGGCGGACCGACGGCGGCGAGGCGGGCGCCGCGCGCACCGCGAGCGGGACCTCCGGCCGCGAAGGGCACCTGACAACCTACGAGGTCCGCCAGCACGCGCTGTTCAACCTCGGGCGCGCGGCGAGCTACGCGACGATCGGAACCCTCCTCGGCGCGCTCGGCGGTGCGGTCCTCGTCACCACCGCGACCCTGACCGGCGCCGCGACGGCGGTCCGCGGTGGAGTCGGGCTCCTCGTCGGCGCAGCCGTGATCCTCGTCGGCGTCCGCTACCTCCTCGGCGGCGCGACCGGCGGGGTCCACCTCCCCGGGCTCGAACGCGTCACGGGGTGGCTCACCGGACACGTCGACCGGCTCGCGAACGGCCCGGGCATCGTCGCGCTCGGCGCGGTCCACGGGCTGCTCCCCTGTCCGATCCTCTACCCTGCGTATCTGTACGCGTTCGCGAGCGGCTCGGCGGTCGCGGGCGGCGTCGCGCTCGGCGCGCTCGGGCTCGGGACGATCCCGGCCGTCTTCGCGTACGGCACCCTCATCGAGAGCGTCGACCCCGTCCACCGCCGCCGGATACACCGGCTACTCGGCGTCGCGTTCGTCGCGCTCGGCTACGTGCTGTTCGCCCACGGGCTGATGTCGGTCGGGATCCACGTGCCGCACCCGCGGCTCCCGTTCTGGAACCCGCTCGACGCCGGAATGATGGGGGGTATGTGAGATGAGCGAGGGGCCTCCGTCTCCGGGCGAAGGCAAGAACGGCGACCCCGCCGCCTGCACGCTCTGTGAACTCTCGACCGAGGGCGTCGACGTCACCGACGAGGCGGGCAACCGGTTCTGCTGTACCGGCTGCCGGGACGTGTATGGCGCCCTCGGCGACGTCGACGTGGACGCCGACGCGGTCCGCGAACGGCGGCGGGAGCGGGACGGTGCCGCGGAGGACGGCGAGGGGTCCGCCGACGGCGACCGCGACGTCCCCGACGGCCACGAGGCGACGTACCTGGAGGTCGACGGGATGCACTGCGCGACCTGCGAGGCGTTCATCGAAACGGTGGCGACCGACGCCGACGGCGTCAGCGGCGCGAGCGCGAGCTACGTCACCGACACGGTGCGGATCGACCGCGACCCCGACGCGGTCACCGTCGACGACCTCACGGAGACGGTGAGCGGCCTCGGCTACAGCGCCTACGCCCGCGACGACGCCTTCGCGCGGCGGCAGGCGAGCAACATGGCGACCGCGCGGCTCGCGGCCGGCGTCCTCGTCGGGATGGCCGTCATGCTGCAGTACATCGTGCTCATCTACCCGACGTACTTCGCGTTCCCCTTCTACAACCAGCGGACCCTCGACTACCTCAACGAGGCGATGGCCTCGACCTCCGGGACGTACTTCTTCATCGTCATCGCCGTCCTCACGACCATCGTCCTCTTCTTCACCGGGAAGCCGATACTACGCGGCGCGTACGTCAGCGCGAAGACGCGCTCGCCGAACATGGACCTCCTCGTCGCCATCGCGGCGGTGAGCGCGTACCTCTACAGCACGCTCGCGGTGATCTTCGTCGAGTCGCCCTCGGTCTACTACGACGTGACCGTCGCGATCATCGTCATCGTCACCGTCGGGAACCACTACGAGGACTCCGTGAAGGACCGCGCGACGGAGCTGCTCTCCGAGGTCACCGCGGTCCAGGTCGACGACGCGCGGCGGCTGACCGCCGACGGCGACACCAAGTCGGTCGCCGTTGAGGCGCTCGAACCCGGCGACCGGCTCCTCGTGCGCGCCGGCGAGCGGGTCCCCGTCGACGGCGAGGCGGTCGACGGCGACGCCGCGGTCGACGAGTCGGTCGTTACCGGCGAGTCGCTCCCGGTCCGGAAGGTCGCCGGCGACGCGGTGGTCGGCGGCTCCGTCGTGACGGACGGATCGCTCACGGTCGCCGTCGGTCCGGACGCGACCTCCAGCCTCGACCGCGTCGCAGAGCTCGTCTACGACCTCCAGAGCGGGAACCACGGCGTCCAGAAGCTCGCCGACCGGCTCGCGACCGTCTTCGTCCCGGCCGTCCTCGTCATCGCCGCCGTCGCGGCGGGCGCGTCCCTCGCGCTCGGCGGCGCGCCGACGGACGCGATGCTCGTCGGACTGACGGTGCTGATCGTCTCGTGTCCGTGCGCGCTCGGCTTGGCGACGCCGCTCGCGGTCGCCGCCGGGATCCGCGACGCCCTCGAACGCAACATCGTCGTGTTCGACGACACCGTCTTCGAGCGGATCCGCGACGCCGACACGGTCGTCTTCGACAAGACCGGCACGCTGACCACCGGCGAGATGCGGCTCGTCGCCCGCGAGCTCGACGACGACCTGCTCCGGCTCGCGGCCGCCCTCGAATCGCGCTCCGCGCACCCGGTCGGGCAGGCGATCGCCGCGGCGCGCTCCGCGGCGGGCGCGGCCGACGCCGCTCTCGGCGAGGCCGGCGAGGACGGCGCGACGCCGGCGGTCGCGGACGGCGGGGTGGAGCCGGTCGACGGCGAGACCGGCGAGGGAGGCGACGCTCCCGCCGTCGAGTCCTTCGAGAGCCACGCCCGCGGCGTCTCCGGCGTCGTCGACGGCGTCGAGGTCGTCGTCGGCCACCCGGACCTGTTCGACGAGCGCGGCTGGACCGTCCCCGACGAGATCCGCGAGGCGGTCGCCGACGCGCGCGACGTGGGCCGCGTCCCGGTCGCCGTCGGCCGCGACGGCGCGGCTGAGGGGTTCGTGGTGGTGGGCGACGAGCTGCGCGAGGGGTGGGAGGAGACGGTGACGGCGCTCGACGAGTCTGGCGTTGAGGTGATCGTCCTCACCGGCGACGACGAGCGCGCCGCGACCGTCTTCGCCGACCACGACGCGGTGTCGTCGGTGTTCGCCGGCGTGCCGCCGGAGGGGAAGGCCGAGGCAGTCGGGCGGCTGAAGGAGCGCGGCGTCACCGTGATGGTCGGCGACGGCACTAACGACGCGCCGGCGCTCGCGGCGGCGGACCTCGGGATCGCGCTCGGCGGCGGCACCGCGATGGCGGCCGACGCCGCCGACGTGGCTATCGTCGACGACGACCTCGGCTCCGTGGCGACCGTCTTCGAGCTCGCCCGGGCGGCCGGCCGGCGCGTGAGGGGCAACATCGGCTGGGCGTTCTGCTACAACGCGGTCGCCATCCCGCTCGCGGCGACCGGCCTCCTGAACCCGCTGTTCGCCGCCGTCGCGATGGGCGCGTCGAGCCTGCTCGTGGTGACGAACTCCTCGCGCGCGCTGCTGGCCGACGACTGAGCGCCCGCGGCCGCGACCCGAAGGCACTTTTCAGTCCCGGTCGTGGCGCCACGTATGTCCCTCCACGAAGCCGAGCGGCGCCGCGACCGGGGGTCGTCCTCGACCGACGACGCCGAGAGCGACGACGAGACCGACCGTCGGCTCGGCGTCACCCTGATCGTCGCGCTCGCGCTGATCAGCGGCCTCACTGACCTCGTCGGCGGACTGGCGCTGGCCGCGAGTCCGCTGTTCCTGATCGGGGTCCCGGTCGCCGCGATCGGGGCCGTGAAATGCTGGGCCGCGCTCGGCCTCCGCCGACGCAGCCCCCGAGCGCTCGGGCTCACCTTCCTGTTCTTCGGCGTCGGCGCCATGGTATCGACGGGCGAACTCCTCTTCGCGCTCCGGGGCGGCGGCGGCCTCGTCGCCCCCGCGGCCGCGCTCGCGCTCGACCTCGCGGTCGTCGGCTACCTCTTCGTGCTCGTCGACGAGTTCGACTGAGCGGCCCGCCCCTACCGCAAGCGATTTTCGGCTCACGCGAGTAGACGAGGGTGATGACAGATCAACAGCAGCAGCCCGCGATACCGACCCGCAACGGAATGCCCGTTCTCGGGCTTGGGACGTGGGAGAACGACGACCCCGCGCAGTGTACCGAGTCGGTCGCGAACGCGCTCGACGCCGGCTACCGCCACGTCGACACCGCCCAGATCTACGGCAACGAGGCGGCCGTCGGCGAGGGGATCGCGAAAAGCGACGTGGACCGCGAGGACATCTTCCTCGCGTCGAAGGTGTGGATCGACAACCTCGCGCCCGCCGACGTGGCCTCGTCGACCCGCGAGAGCCTCGACAAGCTCGGCGTCGACGCGGTTGACCTCATGTACGTCCACTGGCCGGCCGGGGAGTACGAGCCCGAGGAGACGCTGCCGGCGTTCGCCGAGCTGCGCGACGACGGCCTGATCGACCGGATCGGCGTCTCCAACTTCGAGCCGCACCACCTCGACGCCGCGACGGACGCGCTCGGCGAGGCGCCGTTCGCGAACCAGGTCGAGATGCACCCGCTGCTCCGTCAGGAGGAGCTCCGCGAGTACGCCGACGCCAACGACGTCGAGCTCGTCGCCTACTCGCCGCTCGCGCGCGGCGAGATCCTCGACGACCCCGACATCGTCGACATCGCGGAGAAGCACGGCGTCAGCGCCGCGCAGGTCAGCCTCGCGTGGCTCCGCGAGAAGGGCGTCACGGCCATCCCGAAGGCGACCGGGATCGACCACATCCGCGACAACCTCGCGAGCGTCGACCTCGACATCGACGACGAGGATGCCGCGGCGATCGACTCCCTCGGCCGGACCGACCGCCAGCTCAACCCCGACTTCGGGCCCGACTGGTAAGCGCCTGACGCGCCGCTCACTCGGACGCGAGCGGCAGCGACACCGTGATCCGGTTGCCGCGCTTGCCGCCGGCCCGATCATGCCCGCCGCCCGCCGTGCCGACGTCGACCGACACGCTCCCGTTCGACAGCTCCACGCTCCAGTAGACGAGCCAGAAGCCGAGCCCGCTGCTGTGATACACTTGGCTCATGTCGTGGTCGCCGGTGAGCACGTCGGCCTCGACCGCCGGGATGGGGGGCAGGTCGTCCTCGACCACGAGCTCGGCGCCCGCCTCGGTGCGGCGGAGGCTGACCGTCACCGTCGGCGTCCCCTCGTTGCTGTGCTGGAACGGGTTCTCTAGGAGTTCGATCACCGCCGAGCGGAGTTCGCAGCGCCCCTCCACCGCCACCGCGTCGAGGTCCTCGACCGCGATCGACCCCTCCGGGTACCGCTCGCGGACGGTCTCGACCGCCTCCTCGACCACGTTCCGGAGGTCGATCGCGTCGGTCTCCCGCCCGTCGGTGATCAGCTCGATGACCTCCCGCTCCTTCTGTGCGGTGCTGAGGAGGCTCTCGCCGACCCGCCGGATCACCGCCGTGTGCTCCGCCGAATCGGGTATCTCCGCCTCTAGCTCCTCGACCTTCCCGAGGACGATGTTGAGGTTGTTCCGGAGGTTGTGGCGCAGGAGGTTGTCCATCACGACGAGCTGGCGCTCGCGCCGCCGCCGGTCCGTGATGTCCTTCGTGAACCCCGTGATGCGGACCACTTCGCCGTCCTCGACGATCGGCTCTCCCTGGACCCAGACGCACCGGTTGTAGTTCTCGTCGGCGTTCACCCGGTACTCCATGTCCACCGACGAGCCCGCCGAGAGGGCCTCCATCGCCTCCTCGACTGCCGGGCGGTCGTCCGGGTGGATCGCGTCGAGGAACGTCTCGGGGTCGCCGCGGACCTCGTCGATCGAGGTCCCGTAGATCTCCTCGTACGCGGGGTTCGCGAAGAGCAGCTCCGACCAGTCGGCGTCGAACATCCAGAGGACGTCGCTGGAGACGGCGGCGATCTCCCTGAGGTGCGAGGCGGTCTCCGCGCGCTCCCGCTCGGCCCGGACCCGGTCGGTGACGTCGCGGGAGCTGACTACGTAGCCGTCGAGCGCGTCGTCGGTGAGGTTCGACATCCGGCTCTCCAGCCAGACCCACGATCCGTCCGCGGCCCGGTGGCGGTACTCGATCGACTCCTCGGTGAAGTCGTCCGTGTCGATCGTGCGGCGGAACGCCCGCTCGACCGCCTCCCGCTCGTCCGGGTGTACGTACTCGAAGGCGACGTCGCCGAGGAGCTCCGCCGGCGCGAATCCGAGGATCCGCTCCGCCGCCGCGTTGACGTAGGTGAACCGCCCCTCGTCGTCGAGCAGGGCGATCTTGTCCTGCGCCTGATCGAGCAGCAGCGCGGACGCCTCGGATCCGGTCATTTTTCTCGCTTTCCTCGCCCGGAAACATAACAGTCACGACGGTCCGCGCACGGGTTTCACGGCGTTTCGCCCGACCCCGGAGCCGTCCGGCAAGACCGCGGTCCGGACGCCCCCGCTCCGAGACCCTCCGGCTCAGACGTGCTCCGCGAGGAAGTCGACGATCTCCCGGTACGCCTCGATCCGGTTGTCGAGCTTCGCGAAGCCGTGCCCCTCGTCGTCGAAGATCAGCTTCCGGACGGGGACGCCCTGCTCGCGGGCCTCCTCGACGATCTGTTCGGCCTCGCCGACGGGCACCCGCGGGTCGTTCTCGCCGTGGAGGACGAACAGCGGCGTCTCGATCCGCTCGATGTTGTTGATCGGCGAGACGGACTCGAGGAACTCGCGGTCCGCGTCGAGCGAGCCGTACTCGGCCTCGCGCAGCGACCGCCGCCAGTCCCCGGTGTTTTCGAGGAACGTGACGAAGTTCGCGATCCCGACGATGTCGACGCCCGCGGCCCACAGCTCGGGGTACTCCGTTAGCGACGCCAGCACCATGAAGCCGCCGTAGGAGCCGCCCATCGCGACGACGCGGTCGGGGTCGACCTCGGGGTGGTCGTGGAGCCAGCCGACTCCCTCCCGAATGTCTTTCACCGAGTCCATCCGGTTCTCCACGTCGTCGAGCCCGGAGTACGCCTTCCCGTATCCGGAGGAGCCGCGGACGTTGGGCTCGAAGACGGCGTACCCGTTGTTCAGGAGGTACTGCGTGACGGAGGCGAAGGAGGGCCGCCGCTGCGACTCGGGGCCGCCGTGGATGTCGACGACGACCGGGTAGCCCGACTCCGGCGGCTCCGTCTCCGGCACGGAGAAGAACGCGGGGATCTCTCTGCCGTCGAAGGTGGGGTAGTGGACCAGCTCGCGCTCGACGAACGTGTCCGGGGGAACCCCCGCGGTCGAGGCGCGGGTCCACCGCTCCGCATCGCCCGTGGTCGCGTCGACCACGTAGACGTTCGCGTTGTGCGTGCTCCCCGTCGCCGTCACCGCGAACCGGTCGCCGTCGGGACCGAAGCTCACGCCGCCCGCGACGCCGTCCGGCAGGTCCGGTTCCGGGAACTCGTCGATCCGGTCGGGCGCGACGAGTTCGCCGGCGGTGAGCTCGGTGTAGCCGTCGACGTTCCGGGAGTAGACCAGTCGCCGGGACTCCTCGTCTATCGCGACGCCGTCGACGTTCCACTCGCCGCCGTCCGCGACGACCGCGAACTCGTCGGTCTCCAGGTCCAGCCGCTCTAACCGAAGGGTGTCGGTGTCGCGGTCGGTGACGAGGTAGATCCCCTCGCCGTCGGGGCCCCACTCCGGGCCGGAGTAGCGCACGTCGCCCTCGTGGGGCGTGTGGTGGGTGAGGTCGCCGGTCGACAGATCGAGGGTGTACACGTCGTGGTCGAACGAGGAGTGCGCCTCGTGGACGATCAGCCGGTCATCGCTCGGCGACCAGCCGGCGACGGAGAGCCAGCCGTCGCCCTCGTACACGAGTTCGGCGTCGTCGCCCGTCTCGTCGCGGCCCTGAACGTACACGTCGAAGACGGCCTCGTCGCGCCGGTTCGACGCGAACGCGAACCGGTCGCCGGTCGAGTCCCAGCCGCCCCATCGGTGTTTCGCCTCGGGCATGTCGGTGAGCTCCGTGATCGCGCCGGACTCGTAATCGAGCCGGTACAGCTGCGCGCGCTCGTTGCCGCCCTCGTCCATGCCGAAGACGGCCTCTGAGCGCTCCGGCGAGGAGTCGACGAAGGAGACGGACTCCTCGAAGAAGGTGTGCTGTTCGGGCCACGACTCCGGCTCGCGGACCGACCACACTTGGCCCGTTCCTGTCGTGTCGAGGAGGAAGGACAGCCGGCCGTCGGGACCGAGGTCGGCGCCGCCCGCGTTCCGGACGTTGAGGTAGCGTTCGATGTCGTACTGTCGCATGCCACTCGGTTCCGCGCGTGTCGGGAAACCGTTTCGGGTGACGGAACCCCGACGCGGTTTCGGCCACCCGGATGCCGTGTCTTTTTACCGGCGCCCCCCGTCCGGTCGGCGTATGCGCGTCGCGTTCGTCTCGCTCTTCGCCCCCGGACACGGGGAGACCTCGGCGCGAACGCGAACCCTGCGGACCGCCCGCGCGCTCGCCGACCGCGGCCACGACGTGGTCTGGCTCTGCGCGCAGTGGTGGGGCGGCGACCACGACGCCTTCGACGAGGACGGCGTCGAGTACCGGGCGGTCACCGTCGAGCCCGCGCCGGTCGCGTTCGCCGCGAAGCTCCCGGCCGCGCTCCGGCGCGTCGGGCCCGACGTCGTCCACGCGGTCAACAGCCCGCCGACGCCCGCGCTCGCCGCCACGGTGGCCGGGTCGCTGTCGCGGGCGCCGGTCGTCGTCGACTGGTGGCGCGACCACCCCGCCGACGCCCGCCGCTGGTACCGACCGCTCGCGCGGCGCGCGGACGCGGTGACGACGCCCTCGCGGACCACCAAGACGCGCGTCCGCGAACACGGGGCCGACGGCGCCGACGTGCGGGTGCTCCCCGAGAGCATCGACTTCGACGCCGTCGAGGCCGCGGACGTCGACGACCGGTTCGACGCGGTGTACTCGCGGCGGCTCGACCGCCACGCCAACGTCGAGACGTTCCTGCTCGGGCTCGCCGAGCTCCGCGGCCGCGACTGGACCGCCGCGGTGATCGGCGACGGCCCCGAGCGCGGCCGGATCGAGGCGACCGCGAGCGACCTCCGGATCGACGACCGGGTCGAGTTCCTCGGCGACCTGTCGGTCGAAGAGCGGATCCCGATATTTAAAGGAACGCACGTCGCGGTCGCGACGGCGACGTGGGAGACGTTCGCGACCGACCTGCTGTGGGCGGTCGCGTGCGGCTGCGTCGCCCTCGTCGAGTACCAGGCCGATTCGAGCGCACACGAACTCGTCGAGGGGCGCGAGCGCGGGCGCCTCGTGACGAGCCCGGCGGAGTTAGCCGACGAGTTCGTCGCGGTCGGCGACCTCGAACGGCGCGCGGTCGACCGCGAGTTCGCCTCCTTCGACCGCGAGGCGGTGATCGACCGCTACGTCGCGCTGTACGAGGAGCTCGTCGACGGGGAGTGACGGGACCGCTGCGGGCGAGGGCGACCCCGAGAAGAGCGCAACCGTCGTCCGCTACGTCTGCTCCTGCCGGGTGATCGTGCCGCCGTACTTCATGAAGACGAACGCCAGCCCCAGCGTGCTCACCATCGCCATGAACGTCGCGATGCCGAGCGCGCGGGCGGCGTCCGGGACGAACACCGCGTCCGAGCCGCCGCCGCCGCCGACCTCGACGGTGGCGACGTCCTCGCCGACGGCGAGGCCGCCGTGCATGCCAACCGCGGTGTGGGGCACGCAGTGGTAGTGGGTGATGCCGGCGTCCTCGCTCGACGTCTCGTACTCGTAGGTGGCGCCCTCCTCGCCGACGGGGTCGCCGCTGTCGAGGCTGGCCGGGCCGCCACCGTCGACGGTCTGGACGTTGTGGGAGCCGCCGGCGCCTGTCCACTCCCAGGTGATCGTCGTTCCCTCGTCGACCCACACGAGGGTCGGGTCGAACGCGAGCCCCTGGTCGCCGGCGCCGACCGAGATGGTCACCGAGTCCTGACCGCGGGCGTCGGTGTACGACCCGACGTTGCCGTTGGCGGCGCTCGGCCAGTCGGGTTCCACTTCCTGTGCAGCCGCCGTCCCCGCCGTCGCCGTCGCCGCGCCGGCGGCGGCCGCCGCACCGCCGGCCGTCCGCATGAATGCGCGCCGAGAGACGTCGTCCGAACTCATACAGGCCGGTTCGTGGTGACCCGTAGTGAATATGTTGATCCGAACGCGAGATCACTGTTGAACGACGACCGCCACCGAAGCCCCAGCCGCTCGGCCGCACGTGGCTACTTCTAAATCGACGATCAACGCGACCGCCACCGAAGCCCCAGCCGCTCGGCCGCACGTGGCTACTTCTAAATCGACGATCAACGCGACCGCTACCGAAGCCCCAGCCGCGAGGGCGGCGCACACTCGGTGCGCTCCTCGCTCGTTCGCTCCGCTCACTCGCTGCGGTGCTTCCGTCGTCTGCGCCGCCCTCGCGGCTGCCCCTTCGAGTCCCACCCCGCACCGCGACAGCACCTCACGCCTCCCCAGCCTCGTCGGTGGTCCTCCGCTTCGCTCCGGACCACCGACTCCCTCGCGCGGGCTCCTCGCGGCCTCCGCTTCGCTCCGGCCGCTCGCAGGCACGCGCCACCGCCCAGCAGGTTGATTTATAAGGGTCACTCGCCACTGCGGTCGCGTATTTAAATATCCTCTACCCCCGGATCCGGTCGAGGTCGTCGAGGAACGCCCGCAGCGCCGCACGCGTCACGTGCGGCATACACACCA
>NZ_JH815329.1:352939-1385544 GCF_000296615.1 Halorubrum sp. T3
TCCGCTCACTCGCTGCGGTGCTTCCGTCGTCTGCGCCGCCCTCGCGGCTGCCCCTTCGAGTCCCACCCCGCACCGCGACAGCACCTCACGCCTCCCCAGCCTCGTCGGTGGTCCTCCGCTTTGCTCCGGACCACCGACTCCCTCGCGCGGGCTCCTCGCGGCCTCCGCTTCGCTCCGGCCGCTCGCAGGCACGCGCCACCGCCCAGCAGGTTGATTTATAAGGGTCACTCGCCACTGCGGTCGCGTATTTAAATATCCTCTACCCCCGGATCCGGTCGAGGTCGTCGAGGAACGCCCGCAGCGCCGCACGCGTCACGTGCGGCATACACACCACGCGGAGCTCTCCGGTTCCGGTCCGCGACACCTTCCAGCCGGCGTCGCGGAGCGCGCGGAACTCGGATTCGGGCACGTCGGCCGCGACGAGCGGGAGTTCAGGTTCGACGGCGTCGTACCCGCGGTCGGCGAGTTCGCCGGCGAGCCACTCGGCGTTCTCGGCCGCGCGCTCCGCGGCCTCGCGGTAGCCGTCGGGCCACAGCGCGTCCATCGCCGCGACCGCGCCGGCGACGCCCGCGCCGCTCCGGGTTCCGGTCAGCGTCGCCTGCGAGCGCGTCTCTAAGTACGGCGTGTCGACCGCGAGCGCGTCGAGCGCGGCGTCCTCGCGGGCCAACAGCCCCCCGGCCGGGACCGGCGCCTGGCCGAACTTGTGGGGGTCGATCGTCAGCGTGTCGACCGGCGCGTCGGCGAACGACCACGCGTGGTCAGTGAAGGGGAGGACGAACCCGCCCCACGCGGCGTCGACGTGGAACCCCGCTCCGACTTCGTCGGCGATCGATCCCAGTTCGGGGATCGGATCGACCCGGCCGTACTCCGTGCTGCCAGCGACGCCGACGACGAGCGCGGTCGCGTCGTCGACCGCGGCGGCGACGGCCTCGGGGTCGGCCCGATAGTCGTCGTCGAGGGGAACCGTCCGCAGCTCGACCCCGAGCAGCTCCGCGGCCTTGTGGAACGAGAAGTGCGCGCTCTCGGGCGCGACGACGTTGATGTCGCGCTCGCCCTTCTCGGCGTCACTCCCCTCGTGCCGGTTCCGCGCCGACCGCACCGCCTGAACGTTCGCCTCGGTGCCGCCGGAGGTGACGTACCCCGCGGCGTCGCTCGGGGTCGGGTGGGCCGCGAGCGTCGCGAGCCCCTCGACCGCCCGGGCTTCGAGGTCCGCGACCGCCTCGTACGTGGCGGGGTCGCCCGGGTTCGTCGCGAGAAACCGCTCGGCGGCCGCGCGGGCGTCCGGGTGCGGCTCGGTACACATCGAGGAGAGCACCCGATCGAACGACTGCGGCTCCGGTTCCGGCTGTCGCATCTGCCCCCCTGTTGCCGGGGGCGGCTCTTACTCGTTCCGCTCTGGGATTCGGCAGAGAAAAGCCGCTCCGGGCCGCCTCAGCGGACCGAGTCGAGCAGCAGGCGCTGTTCGGTCCGCTTCACCTCGTGTTGGACGTCGCGGACCGCGTCGATGTTCGCGGAGATGGAGGAGACTCCCTTCTCGACGAGGAACTCGACCATCTCCGGCTTCGAGCCGGCCTGCCCGCAGATGCTGGTGTCGACGCCGAGCTCGCGGCACGTCTCGATCGTGTCGCCGATCAGCCGCAGCACGGCCGGGTGGAGCTCGTCGAATCGGTCGGCGACGTGCTCGTTGTTACGGTCGACCGCGAGCGTGTACTGCGTGAGGTCGTTGGTGCCGAAGGAGGCGAAGTCGATCCCCGCCTCGGCGAGCTCCTCGATCTGGAGCGCGCTGGCGGGCGTCTCGATCATCACGCCCCAGCGGTGCGTCTCGGGGTCGATCCCAGCCTCGCGCATGTGGCCCGTGATTCCCTCGACGTCGGCCGCGTCGTTGACGAGCGGGAACATCACCTCGAGGTTGTCGTACCCCATGTCGTAGAGCCGCGCGAACGCGGCCAGCTCCTGCCGGAACGGCTCCGGCTTGTCGAGGCTCCGGCGGATCCCGCGCCAGCCGAGCATCGGGTTGTGCTCGGCGGGCTCGCCCTCGCCGCCCTCTAACTCGCGGAACTCGTCGGTCGGCGCGTCGATGGTCCGCACGCGGACCGGTCGGGGGTAGAACTCGTCGGCGACGCGCCGGACGCCCTCGATCAGCTCGTCCTGATACGCGCGGGCGCCGTGGTCGGCGATGTACTTCTCCGGGGTCTTGCCGAGCGACAGGACCATGTGTTCGATCCGGAGCAGGCCGACGCCGTCGGCGCCCGTCGCCGCGGCGCGCTCGGCCGCCTCCGGGATCGAGACGTTCACCTTCACCTCTGTCGCCGTCATCGGCTTCACGGGGGTCTCCGGGCGCGCGGCCTCCACCGGCTCGAACTCCTCGCCGGGCTCGGCCGACTCCGACTCGCCCGCGCGGATCGTTCCCTTGTCGCCGTCGAGGGTCACCTGCTGGCCGTCCTCGAGGACGCGGGTCCCGTTGCCGGTGCCGACGACCGCGGGGACGCCGAGCTCGCGGGAGATGATCGCCGCGTGGCTCGTCATCCCGCCCTCGTCGGTGACGATGCCGGCGGCGCGTTTCATCGCCGGTACCATGTCCGGCATCGTCATCTCCGTCACCATCACGTCGCCCTCCTGGACCTGATCGAGGTGGTCGAGCTTGTGGACGATCCGGACCGCCCCGGAGACGACCCCCGGACTGGCGCCGAGCCCGTCGACGAGGACGTCCGCGTCCGAGCCGGCGGATCCGCCATTGGCCGCGCCGGGTTGGCCGGACGCCGCGTCCCCGACGGTGGACTTTCTCGGCGTCTCGCCGCCGGTTTCGCCCGCATCCGCGTCCTCCTCGTCGCCGGTGTCCTCCTGAATCGTCGTGATGGGGCGCGACTGGAGCATGTATATCTCGCCGTCGTAGATCGCCCACTCGACGTCCTGCGGAGACCCGTAGTGGTCCTCGACCAGCTCGCCGAGCTCGACGAGATCCCCGATCTCGGCGTCCGAGAGCACCCGCTCGTGTCGGCGGGCCTCGTCGACGTCGAGCTGGACCGTCTCGCCGGTCTCCTCGTCTTTCACCATCTCCACCTTCTTGTCCGCGACGGTGACCTGGTCGACCTCGCCGCGCTCGCGGTCGTAGACGTAGTTGTCGGGGGAGACGGTGCCGGAGACGACTGCCTCGCCGAGCCCCCACGCGGCCTCGATCGTGACCTGCGGATCGCCCGTCGAGGGGTGGCTGGTGAACATCACGCCGGACTTGTCGGCGTCGACCATCCGCTGGACGACGACTGCGATGTCGACCTCGCTATGCGGAAACCCGCGCTGCTGTCGGTAGTAGATCGCGCGCTGGGTGAAAAGTGAGGCCCAGCACTCCTTCACGCGCCGGAGGAGGTCGTCCTCGCGGACGTTGAGGAACGTCTCCTGCTGGCCGGCAAAGGAGGAGTCGGGGAGGTCCTCGGCCGTGGCCGAGGAGCGCACCGCGACGAACGCCTCCTCGCCGTCCTCGGCCATCGCCCGATACTGTTCCAGGATCTCCTCGCGCACCTCCTCGGGGAACGGCGTGTCGAGGATGAGCTCCTCCGCGCGCGCCTCGGCCTCGCGGAGCGCGGCGGAGTCTTCCGGGTCGACGTCGACCGCGTCGAACAGCTCCTCGTCGATCCCGGCCTCCTCGATGAACGTGCGGTACGTGCCCGCGGTGACGGCGAACCCCGGCGGCACCGGGAGCCCCGCACCGATGAGTTCGCCGAGCGACGCGGCCTTTCCGCCGACGGTCCCGACGTCGTCGGCGTCGACGTCCTCCAGCAAGAGTACTGCCATTCGTGTACCCGGAGGATCCGCGAGCCGACGTATGAAACTTCCGGCAGCCGTAGCGCTGAATAAAATATTACTCGCCGCCGAGTTGTGTTCCTCCGTGGCAGACGGAAGTTGAACGGGGTGAAAGGTACCGGGTCGGGAACCCTGCGACCGCGAGCGAAAACGAGGGCCGAAGGTCGGGGACAGCGAACCGAAACGTGGTTCGTACAACACAGTAATGGAGGGAACCGTCTATACTTATCTGCCGTTTCGCGATTAGGGTCCGTAACTTGTTACGGAAGCTGTAACAGTTCAACGCCGTCGGCTCGAACCGCGAGTCGGTCGACCGCCGTCCCCGATCAGTCGCCGCCGAGCCGCCGCCGCTCGTCTCGGAGCAGTCGCTCCCAGAGCCCGAACAGGGCGCTGTCGAGGCCGTACGCCTCGTCGACCCGGCGAACCCAGCGGTCGTCGGCGAACAGGTGCCGCTGGAACCGCCGGACGTCGGGCGAGAGGCGGTCGCGCTCCCCGCCGTAGTAGGACAGCGACTCCTCGCGGGTCCGCGCGACGAGGTCGTCGGGCACCTCGATCCCGTCGGCGGCGGCGACGTGGTCGAACCACTCTAAGTGGAGCAGCGAGTCCGCGAGGAGGAACCGCTCGCGGAAGCCGGAGACCCGCGACAGCGCCGGGGCGCCGTCGATCCGGACGTCGGTCGGGCGCGAGAACCGCGGCGCGGTCGCGGTCACGGACGCGCGCTCGGCGACCGCGCCGGCGACCCGTCGCAGCCGCCAGTCGCCGTATCTGACCGGCGCGATCAGCGCGAGCTCGTACCACGTCGGCAGCCACTCGCAGTACGGCTCCGAGAACGCGCCGTCCGCGAGCAGCGTCGCCGCGACCGAGCGCGCCTCAGCGGGCGTCAGCTCGTCGGGGGACGTTCGGAGCCGGCGGACGGTCCGCTCGTCGTCGAGCGCGTCGACGCCGGAAAAGCCCATCCCCTCGGCCACCTCGACCGTGTACGCGCGGCCGGCGGCGTACCAGGCCGCGAAGTCGGCGGGCGTCGTCAGCCGCAGCAGACGGAGGACCGTGATACCGATTGGAGGGGCCGCGTCGAGATAATCGTTCGGTCGGTCAGCCGTCGACGGAGCCCCCGGCGTCGCGCTCGATCACGCCCCCGGCGTCGCTCTCTTCCATCCCACCCGGATCGTCGAGCCCGTCGCTTTCCGCCATTTCCTCCGGATCGTCGAGGGCGTCGTCGAGCCCCCACTCGGCGGCGCGGTCGCGCGCCTCGGACCGCGCCTGCTCGCGGATCGCGTCGATCCGCTCCTCGTCCGCGAGGAAGGCAGCGACGGCGTCGTCCTCGTCGTCGGCCGCCTGAAGCCGCTCGTCGGGCGCCGCGTCGCGGGTCCGCTCGGCGAGGGCGGCGTCGTCGGCCAGCTCGGTCGCGGCCGCGTCGGGCGCGACCCGCAGCGCCTCCTCCTCGTGGGCCGCGGCCAGCCCGGTCGCGTCGACGGCGTACAGCTCGACGCGGTAGGGACCGGGTACCGCCAGCTCCGCGAGCGCGTCCGGACCGCCGCTGTCCGTCACGGTGTTGTACGCCAGCACGGGCACGCCGTCGTCGAAGGTGATCACGCCGCGGGCCTCGCCGGACAGCAGCAGCGTCTCTTGGGGAACGAGGGTCGCGTAGCCGGTGAGCTCGCGGTCGAGCGCGCGCGAGAGCGTCGTCCCCACGTCGGAGACCACGCGCGAGCGCAGGAGCGTCCCCCGCGGGATGGTGAGCGTGGCCGACTCCGAGCCGTCGCCGTCCGAGCGGTCGTCGTCCGAGCCGTCGCCGTCTTGGCTCCCGCTCATGGCGTGTCGGGGACGACCGCGCTGCGGAACCGGTCCGCCACCGCGTCGCCGTCGCCGTCGCGCACGTCGAGCCGATCGGCGGCCCGCCGGTAGCGCGCGGCGGCCTCGCTCTCCGGCGCGTGCGCGAGGAGGGGTTTCCCCGCTCGGCGCGCCGCCCGGACGTCGTCGCTCTCGGGGACGTTCGCGAGGACGGGGCCGCCGAAGTGGCGCTCCGCCTGCGCGGCGACGTCGTCGGCCTCGTCCCGGACCTTGTTGAACAGGACGCCGGCGGTCTCCGTGCCGTACGACCGCGCGTACTCCTGGACCTTCAGGCCGTCCGAGAGCGCCGGGATGGTCGGCTCGACGACGACCACGACGCGGTCGGCCAGCACGACCGGCAGCACGGCGGACTTCGACCCCAGCGCGGCCGGCGAGTCGAGCAGGAGCACGTCGGTGTCGCGCGCGAGCTCGGCCACCACGTCGCGGAGGCGCTCCGGTTCCGCGGCCTCGAAGCCGGCCAGCGAGGTGCCGCAGGGGACGACGGAGAGCCCGAACCGCTCGTAGGTCGCCTCGCTCACGTCCGTCGCGGTCCCCTCGACGAGCAGGTCGTGGAGAGTGACCGCCGCGTCGTCGAGCCCGGCGTGAAAGAGGAGGTTCGCCATGCCGGTGTCGGCGTCCACGACCGTCACGTCGTGGTCCGCCGCGAGCGCCATCCCGAGCGCGAGCGTGCTCGTCGTCTTCCCCGTGCCGCCCTTCCCGCTGGCGACCGCGAACGCCTCGACCATACGCCCGCTCGCCGGGCGCTCCGAATAAAAGCTACCCATCGCGGTCGCGGCGGAACCGTCCCGCACTGTCCCGCGGTGGCGCGTGCCGGCGAGCGGCCGCCCTCGGCGGCCGCGAGTCGCACGCGCGAGGGACGCGGTGAGTGAGGGGCGACCGCAGGGAGCTCCGAACGAACCGCGAGGCTGGGGAGGTGTGAGGCTGTGGTTGCTGTGCTGGGCGGGACTCAAAGGGGCAGCCGCGAGGACGAAGACGGGCGACGCAAGGACCGCAGGAGCGAACGTAGTGAGCGACGAGGACCGCGGCGAGCCCATCGAGTCCTCGCGGCTGGGGCTTTGGAGGTGTTCGCGGTCGATCCGTAGTCGATTATTTATAAGCGAGCAGCTGAGGCTTTGGAGGTGTTCGCGGTCGATCCGCAGTCGACTATTTATAAGCGAGCAGCTGGGGGAATCGGAGGCATTCGCCGCAGCGCCGTTGTTTATTTATAAACAAACCGCCGGCGAGTCCCAGCACGCAGCGTTGATCTCGCCGCTGCCGATTCCCTCGTACTTCCCGCCCACCGAGCCCTTTTGATCGCGCGGACCGAGACACGAGTATGGTCGAAACGATATCCGCCGACGAGTTCCGCGACAGGATCGACGCGCGTCGGCGCGGCGAGCGCACGTTCGCCGTGGTCGACACGCGCCCCGAAGAGAGCTTCGCGGGGTGGCGCGTGGCCGACGCCGTCCACTACTTCTACAAGCCGTTCCACGAGTTCGACGTCGACGACTTCGAGCGCGAGACGGGCCTCTCGCCCGACGACAGCGTGGTCACGCTGTGCGCCAAGGGGAAGGCCTCGAACGACTTCGCCGCCGAACTCGACACTGCGGGGTACGACGACGTGGTCGTCGTCGCCGACGGCATGCGCGGCTGGTCCGCCGTCTACGACCGCACCGCCGTCCCGCTCGGCGACCGACCCGACGCCGCCCCGCCGCTCGACGTCGTCCAGGTCCAGCGCCGCGCGAAGGGGTGTCTGGGGTACCTCGCCGTCGGCGGGCGCGAGCGGGGACCCGCGGACCACGTTCCGGCCGCTTCGGACTCCGACGGCGCCGACCGCGTCGCCGTCGCTATCGACGTCTCTCGACACGGCGACGAGTGGATCGAGGCCGCCGCCGAACGCGACGCGTCGATCGCGGCGGTCCTCGACACGCACGTCCACGCCGACCACCTCTCGGGCGGCCGGGCGCTGGCGGACGAACTCGGCGTCCCGTACTACCTGGCCGCCGCGGCGGCCGACCGCGACGTGGCCGCCGAGTTCGAGCCGATCGAACGCAACGAGACGCTCGACGTCGGCGGGGTCGACCTGAAGGCGCTCGCGACGCCGGGCCACACCGACGACGGCGCGAGCTACTTGGTCGGCGACGCCGCGGTGCTCACCGGCGACACGCTGTTCATCGACAGCGTCGGCCGGACGGAACTCCAGTTCTCGGCGGGCGACGCCGACGACACCGCCGACGCGGACGTGAACGCCGACGCCGACGACGAACCCGGGGCGGCGGCCGCCGCTCGCCGGCTCTACGACTCGCTCCACGGCACGCTACTCGCCGAACCCGACGGCGTCGCCGTCTGTCCCGGCCACTTCGCGGTCGCGAACGACGGGACGACCGGGGACGTGGTTCCGGGCGAGCCCGTGTTCACGACCGTCGGCGACGCGCGCCGCGGGATCGGGATCCTCGGACTCGACCGGGAGGCGTTCGTCGAGCGAATCACGCGGACCCTCCCGGAGAAGCCGCCGAACTACGAGTCGGTGATCGCGGCCAACCGGGGCGTCGAGGCGCCGCCCGACGAGACCGCGGCGATCGAACTCGAACTCGGGCCGAACCGCTGTGCGGCCGACTCCGGGTCCGGCTCGACGGCCGACGACGACTGAGCCCGCGGCGGCGACCGCGCTCAGTCGTCGTGGATGAAGACGAGCCGCTTCGAGTCCGTGTTGACTAAACAGAGGTCGATCCCGTCGCGGGTCGCTCCGATCTGCTGCCAGCCGTGGTCGCTGACGAACAGCGTCTGGAAAACGCCGCGGTCGCAGTCGGGGTTCGGACAGCCGACGCCGGCCGCGTTCTTGTACACCGTCGTACCGCCGCCGGAGCTCTGGCGCACTAAGCCGTCCGTTAGCGACCGGAACTCCTCGGCGGACATCGGACTCTCCGTGTCGTCGTCTCCCATGTGATCGCCTTCACCGTCGATCGTCTAAAAACCGCATGACTGTGGCAACTGATGGCACGTCCGTGCCGGCACGCCGCTACCACCCCGCGCGACCGCTCGGCGTCATCGCCAGCCCTCAGTCGCCGGTCTTCGTTCCTCACCGGGTCGCGTTCCGTCACCGGACCGCATTCCGTCACCGGTCCGCGTTCCGCTTCACCGCGTCGGCGTGGGCGTCCGCGAACCGCGTGGGCTCCGGGAGCTTGTAGCCCGCACACAGCGCGTCGACGAGGTCGACCGCGGTCGCGGCAGAGACGCGGTGCCCGGGGCTCACGTACAGCGGGTTCACCCGCCCGCTGTTCGGGTACTGCCGCGACTGGAACGCGTGGCCGATCACGGTGCCCGGCTCGGCGGTCGTCACCGCGTCGTCGGCGCGGATCGGCGTTCGCCAGCCGGCGGGACGCCCGTCGGTCGGCTCGTCGGGTTCGCCACAGAGGAGGCTCTTCGCGACGCCGACGCTCGGCGCGTCACAGAGGACGCCGACGTGCGTCGCGAGTCCGGCCTCCCGGAAGTGGATCCGCCCGGAGCCGTCACAGACCAGCAGATCGGGGGCGACGTCGAGCGCGTCGAGCGCGGCCAGTATCGGCCCGCCCTCGCGGAAGGCGAGGAGTCCGGGAACGTAGGGGATCGAGAGCGGGGTCGTCGCGCTCGCGAACTCGATCACGTCGCCGTCGCGGAACGCGACCGCGGCCGAAACGGCGGCGTCGGGCGCGCCCTCCCGGTCGACGAGGAACGCCTGGTCGAGTCCGACGACGACCGGCGCGTCCGGGTCGTGTCCGTCCGCCGAACCGGCTCCCGCGTCGAGTCGCGCTTGGGCCCCGTCGCGCGCCGGCGGGAGGCCGTCAGCGAGCGAGGCCGCCTCCTCGACCGCGACCGTGGACGGGTCGAGCCCGTGGTCGTCGTCTAACGTCGCGGCCGCCGCGATGTCGCGCTGGAGGGATTCCATCTCGTCGCGCGACAGCGACGGATCCGGGCGGAGGTCGGGCCGCGCGAGGTCCATCAGCGCCGCCCGCCCGGACCGCCGGGGCCGCCGGGGCCGCCCGGTCCGCGCGGGCCGCGCGCGCCGCCCATCGAGACGCCGCCCATGCCGCCCGCGGA
The DNA here is from genome assembly GCF_000296615.1 of Halorubrum sp. T3. Taxonomy (NCBI): domain Archaea; kingdom Methanobacteriati; phylum Methanobacteriota; class Halobacteria; order Halobacteriales; family Haloferacaceae; genus Halorubrum; species Halorubrum sp. T3. The sequence goes on from NZ_JH815329.1 coordinate 362,645, forward strand.
GCGCGCGAGGCCCTCGTTGCGCTTGCCGAACGCGAGGCCGATCGCGAACCCGATCAGGTGCGCGAGGTGCGCGATGTTGCCCGCGCTGCCCGCCCCGCCGGCCTGGACGCTCTGGACGACGAGGACCGCAGAGACGATCGCGATCCCCCACGTGAGGTACTTGATCTTCATCGGGATGACGAAGAACAGCAGCACCTGCATGTTCGGCCGCCAGACGGTGAGGACGCCGAGGATCGCGAAGCCGGCGCCGCTGGCGCCGAGGACGCCGGTCGACGTGGCGCCCATGCCGAGCGCGAACAGGATGTGGCCGAGCCCCGCGATCATCCCCGACAGGAAGAAGAACGCGGCGAAGCGCTTCGACCCCACGGCGCGCTCGACGAGCGGGCCGAAGAAGAACAGCACGACGCTGTTACCGATGATGTGGTAGAGGCTGGCCGGCGAGTGAGAGAGCACGGACGTCACCCACGTCCAGACTCGACCGAGTTCGTCCGCCCGGAGCACGAACAGCTGGTCGTGGAGCGCCGGGCTCACGCCCCAGAACACGACCAGCTGCGCGAGGAACGTGACCCAGATTGCGAGGAGGATCGCGTACGTCGCGTTCCCTCGGAAGTAACTGATCAGGCCGCCCGTGCTGGTCTCGCGGTCGACCCGCTGTTTGACGCGGTCGACGACGCCCGCGGACGCGTCGCCGCCCGTTCGGGCGTCGCCCGCGCCGCCCTCAACGCTCTCGTCGAAGCCGCTGTCGAAGACGCCCCCGGGGTCGTCCCACTCGGCGAGGCCCGGACAGTCGTGGTTCTCGGGCAGTCGGTGTTCGGCGCAGAACGTCTGGCCGCACCGCTTACACTGGTACGGGAGGTTCTCGTACTCCCCACACACGTCGCACGTCGCCATTGGCGTGTGTTACGGGGGCGGTCGTAAAGCGGTTTGGCTCTATACGTGGTTTCTTCTGCGACGGATGGCGGCCTTGATGATGATTTATAAGCAGTACTTGACTGCGGATCGATAGCGAACACCGCCAAAGCCCCACCCGCTCGTTTATAAATAGTTGACTGCGGATCGACGACGGACACCTCCAAAGTCCCAGCCGCTCGTTTATAAATAGGTACTGGCGGATCTGCGGCGAAGACTTCCAAAGCCCCAGTCGCGAGACCGCAGTACGCTCGTTGCGCTCCTCGCTCGCTCCGCTCGCTGTGGTGCTTACGTCGCCTACTGCGGTCTCGCGACTGCCCCTTTGAGTCCCACCCCGCACCGCACGGCACCGCACCTCACGCCTCCCCAGCCTCGTCGGTCGCCGTCGCTTTGCTCGGCGACCGACTCCCTCGCGCGTGCGACTCGCGGCCTCCGCTTCGCTCCGGCCGCTCGCAGGCACGCGCCACCGCACCGTATTCACTTATAAATAGTCGCAGCAGTCGCGGCCAATCACTTATAAATAATCACTCGTCAGCTCCACCCTCTCTCAGCCCGTCGACCAGCTCTCTGAGCGTCGCGAGCGGGTACTGGCCCGGCGCGGTCGCGTTCGCGGGGTCGACCGGCGCGTAGCCGATCTTCGAGCCGTAGACCGGGGTGACGGCGCGGGTGTGGCGGCCCGGCTCGCCCATACACATCGTCGCGACGCGGTGGCCGGCGGCGGTCGCCTCGTGGGTCGCCTCGATCATCGCGAGCGCGTCCGCCGGCGCGGTCGCGGTCGTCGCCAGCTTCCCCACGTCGCCCTCGCTCGCGGCGTCGGCGAGCAGGTCGACGAGCGCGGCGGGCTCGGGCGTCGACTCGAAGTCGTGGACGGACGCGACCACGTCGACCCCCGCCTCTCGTGCCGCGTCGCGGAGCGCGGTCGCGTGCGACGCCTCGGCCGGGTCCGGGCGCGTCCCGCGCAGCGCGGCGAGTTCGACGTCGACGGCGGCGACCGCGTCGGTACCGATCGCGTCCGAGAGCGCGTCGTAGCGGCCGAGCCCCTCGGCCTCGCCCCCCTCCCACGACGCCCGGTTCGTGACGAGCAGCGGGAGCTCGCCGTCGTAGCCCGCCAGCTGGTCGAGCGGGTCGCTCGCGAGATCCATCCGGAACTCCACGGCGTCGGCGTCCTCGCGGGCGCGCGGCTCCCCCGTGAGGTCGGCCGTGCTCGCGGTCAGGACGAACTCCTCGAACATACGCGAGGCTTCCGTGGGCGGGGACTTAGCTGATCGGGTCAAGACGGTCCGCGAGGTCGAGACGGGTTCGGGAGAAGTTCGCCGGCTCAGGCGACGAGGCCGTCCTCGGCCTCTAACAGCTCGTGGTACCGGTTCCGGATGGTGACCTCGGAGATGTCGGCGACCTCCGAGACCGCGGCCTGCGTCGTCTTCTCGTTGGTGAGCAGCGCGGCGGCGTAGACGGCGGCCGCGGCGAGGCCCACCGGCGACTTGCCCGAGTGGACGCCCTTCTCCTTGGCGTTGCGGAGGAGGCTCTTCGCGCGCATCTCCGACTCCTCGCTCAGTTCGAGGTCGGAGGCGAACCGGGGAACGTACTGCTCGGGGTCGGCCGGCTTCACTTCGAGCTTCAGCTCGCGGACGACGTAGCGGTACGTCCGGGCGATCTCGGCCTTCTCGACGCGCGAGACGTCGGCAATCTCGTCGAGGCTGCGCGGGACGCCGGCCATCCGGGCGGCGGCGTACACGCAGGAGGTGGAGACGCCCTCGATCGAGCGGCCGGGGAGCAGGTCCTCGTCGAGCGCGCGGCGGTAGATGACGGAGGCCGTCTCGCGGACGTTGTCCGGGAGGCCCTGCGCCGAGGCCATGCGGTCGATCTCGCCGAGCGCCTGCTTCAGGTTGCGCTCCTTCGAGTCGCGGGTGCGGAACCGCTCGTTCCACTTGCGGAGCCGCTGCATCTTCTGGCGCTGGCGCGCGCCGAGCGACCGGCCGTACGCGTCCTTGTCGCGCCAGTCGATGTTCGTCGAGAGCCCCTTGTCGTGCATCGTGTTCGTGGTCGGGGCGCCGACCCGGCTCTTCTCGTCCTTCTCGCGGGAGTCGAACGCGCGCCACTCCGGCCCGCGGTCGACCGAGTCCGCCTCGACGACGAGCCCGCAGTCGCTACAGACCGTCTCGCCGTGCTCCTCGTCGTTGATGACGTGCCCGCCGCACTCCGGGCAGCTGAGCGTCTCGTCGGTGCTCTCCGATTCCTCCTCGTTCGTCTCCGTTCGGGAGCGACTCCCCCGTGTGTGTAGTCGTTCACTCATAGCTCGGTTGCCCCCGGAAACTGAAACTGCCCGGGAGCGATCTTACCTTACCGTCGGCGGAACACAACTTAAAACGACCGGAACGTGTCGCTCGAATCCCGACGAAAGGACACGATCTATCACGTGTTTTCGCCGATCTCCAGATCGGCGGCGACGCGACCGAAACCGTTGACACGGTCGCGGCCGGACCGGTTCCCATGTCCGCGCCCCGCGCCGTCTCGCTCGCGCCGAGCGCGACCGCGACGGTCGCCGCGCTCGGCGCAGCCGACCGCCTCGTCGGCGTCACCGCCCACTGCGACCTCGCCGACGACCCCGACGCCGGGCCCGCGAACGGCGAGGAGCCCCCGACCGCCGTCGGCGGCTGGCTGAACCCCGACCTCGACCGCGTCGCCGATCTCGATCCCGACGTCGTCCTCACGAGCGACGGGCTCCAGGCGGACCTCGCGGACGACTGCCGGGAGCGCGGCCTCGACGTCGCGCACCGAGAGCCGTCGACGCTGGACGAGGCCGTCGAGGGGTTCGCGGCCCGCGGCGCCGACGTCGGCCGCCCGGACGCGGGCGAGCGGCTCGCGGCCGACGCGCGCGACCGGCTCGACCGGATCGCCGACGCCGTCGCCGACCGCCCGCGCCCGACCGTCTACTGCGAGGAGTGGTCCGACCCGCCGATGGCGGCCGGCAACTGGGTCCCCGACGCCGTCCGCGCGGCGGGCGGGCGCTACCCGTTCGTCGACCCCGGCGAGCGCTCCCGCGAGGTCGACCCCGCCGCGGTCGAGCGCGCCGATCCCGACCGCGTCGTCGTCCACGTCTGCGGACACGGCGACCGGGTCGACCCCGCGACGGTCGCCGAGCGCGACTGGGCCGTCGACGCCCCCGTGACCGTGATCGACGACTCCCTCCTCAATCAGCCGAGCCCCGCGCTCCTCGACGGGGTCGAGCGGCTGGCGCGCCTGCTCCATCCCGACGCGTTTTCAGTCGCCGACGCCGACGACCGGACATGACGACCCTGCGAGTCGGCGTCGGCAGCGGCAACCCGGTGAAGCGGCGCGCGGTCGAACTGGCCCTCGGAGCGGCGGCGGACGACGACCTCCCGAGCGACCCGACCGGCGTCGCGATCGAGTCGGTCCCCGTCGACTCCGGCGTGAGCGAGCAGCCGACGGGCCACGCGGAGACGATCGCGGGCGCGGAGAACCGGGCCGCGGCCGTCCTCGACGCGGGCCCGAGAGGCGGCGCCGGCGCGCCGGACGACGGGGCGACGTACGACCTCGGCGTCGGCGTCGAGGGCGGCGTCGCGGGGTTCGACGGGAGCGACGACCGCTACCTGATCATGTGGGCGGCCGTAACGGACGGCGACCGCGTCGGCCGCGCCGCCGGCCCGAGCCTCGCGCTCCCGGCCGACGTCGCCGCCCGGATCGACGACGGGGAGGAACTGGGACCGGTGATGGACGACCTCCTCGACACCGACGGCGTCGCGACGCGCGGCGGCGCGGCCGGCGCGCTCACGAACGGCCGCGTCGACCGCGCCGAGGCGCTCGCCGCCGGGGTGAGCGGCGCGCTCGGCCCGTTCGTCTCCGGGCTGTACTGACCTCGGCGCGCCCTCGCCGCCGGGCCGCCGATCCGGTTCGAAGGCCGTACCCAAACGCGGCGACTGGCCGTCTCTCTCGCCCCTCCTGCCGCACAAAACCGCACGACTGCGGCGTGTTAACCGGACTTACCAACTCCCTTATGCTGGTCACCGACCTAGTGTGGGTATGAGCACGGTCCAATCGGACACGGTCGCAGAACAGGACGCGGTCGCGGCCGACTCGGCCGGCCTCTCCGCGAAACAGGCGCGAATCCTCCGCTACCTCCGCGAGAACGCGGCCGACCGCACCTACTTCAAGTCGCGGCTGATCGCCGACGACCTCGGCCTCTCGGCGAAGGAGGTCGGCGCGAACATGAGCGCCGTCGCCGACGCGGCCACCGATGTCGACGTCGAGAAGTGGGGCTACTCGTCGGGGACGACGTGGATGGTCACGGCCTGACGGTCGCCGTCGCGCTCTGAGTCGAGTCAGGGATCGTACGCGACCAGCGACGCCGCGTCGTCGGCGAACGCGACGGCCTCGGCGTCGAAGGAGTCGGCGTAGCGGACGACGAGCGTGAGCAGCCGCTCCGGCTCGGTCAGCGCGTAGCCGTCGGTCCGGTCGAGGAGGCCGGCGGCTTCGAGGTCGGCGGCCGCGGCGCTTATCGTCGGCCGGGAGACGCCGAGCGCGTTCGCGAGGTCGGCGCCGGTCGCGTCGGGGTCACGCAGCAGCGCGAGGACCATCCCGCGCGGCGTCTCCCGACGGAGGTAGCCGAGCGCCCGCTTGTCGGTCGCGTCGAACCGGCCGGCGGGGAAGAAGCGCCGATAGTCGGCGTCCTTCACCGACTCGATCGCGCCCGCCTCCTCCAGCTTCCGGAGGTGGTACTGCGCCTCGCCGGTCCCGAGGCGGAGGTCGTCGCGGAGCTTCGAGAAGTGCGCGCCGGGGGTCGTCGGCACGTAGCCGCGGATCGCCTCCCGCGTCTCGTTCTCGTCGGTCCCGTCGTCGGCGCTCGCGGTCCCGACGAACGGCGCGGCGGCTCCGACCGCTGCGAACCGCCGGAGCGTCTCCCGCTTTCGGCCGTCGAACCCCTCTGTCACGGCCGTATTAGTCGGCGCCTCGACAAAAGCACTTCGCTCGCGGCCGAATCGCGTCGGAGAATGCGGCTACGGCCGCGCTTCGCGCCGAGCTACTCCTCCTTCTCGACTTCCGCGGGCGCCTCCTCGTCGTCCATCTCCTGGATGACCTCGTCGGCGGACCTGATGCTCGCGCCGGCGTCGCCCGCCTTCACCGCCTCGGCCTCCTTCTCGAGCTCCTCGACGTTCATCTCCGCGGACTCCTCGATCTGGCCGAGGATCTCGTCGATGTCGTCGAGCCCGAGCATCTTCCGGGTGTCGTCGTCGAACTCCTTCCCGTCGAGCCCCTCCATCTCCTGGACGTCGGAGCCGGAGAGCGCCTTGCCGTAGCGGCCGACCAGACTCGTGAGCTCCTGCGGGAGGACGAACGTCGTGGACTCGCCTTTGCCGATCTCTTCGAGGGTCTCCATGCCGCGCTCGATGATGGCGCGCTCGCCCATCGACTCCGCGGAGCGCGCGCGGAGGACCGTCGAAATCGCGTCCCCCTGCGCCTCGAGGATCTGCGACTGCTTTTCCCCCTGCGCGCGGATGATGTTTGACTGCTTGTCACCCTCCGCCTGCTCGACGGCGGAGCGGCGTTCCCCCTGCGCTTCGAGGATCATCGCGCGGCGGCGGCGCTCGGCGGAGGTCTGCTGCTCCATCGCCTGCTGGACGTCCTTCGAGGGGTTGACCTCGCGGACCTCCACGCTCTCGACGCGGATCCCCCACTCGTCGGTGGGCTCGTCGAGCTCTTTGCGGATCTTCGCGTTGATCTCCTGGCGCTTGTTCAGCGTGTCGTCGAGCTCCATGTCACCGAGGACGGCGCGGAGGGTCGTCTGCGCGAGGTTGGAGACGGCCTTCTTGTAGTCGTCGACCTCGAGGAACGCCTTCTTGGCGTCCATCACCTTGATGTAGACGACCGCGTCGGCGGTCACCGGGGAGTTGTCCCGCGTGATCGCCTCTTGCCGGGGGACGTCCAGCGTCTGGGTCCGCATGTCGAACGGGTACGTGCGGGAGACGAACGGCGGGATGAGGTTGATACCCGGTTCGAGCAGCTTGCGGTACTCGCCGAAGACGGTGAGCGTCTTCTTCTCGTAGGCGTCGACGATCTCGAACGACTGCCAGAGCGTGACGACCACGAGCAGGAGTGCGAGCAGGCCGACGCTCACGAGCCCGAGACCGAGCCCGGCTTGGAGGGTGATCGGATCCATGCCCCTCGTTTAGACCATCAAACGCTTAATAGTTCGCCCGCCGCCCCCGAATCGCCCCGCCGTCTCCCGGTCGGTTCGCCGCGCTGGCGACCCCTGCTGACCGATCTGTCGAACATCCTCACCCGTCCGCGTCGAACCGCTCCGCGACGTTCTCCAGCGCCGCCCGGAGCTGCCGCTCGTTGAACCGACGGATCACGGGCGCGCCAACCGTCGTGAGCGCGTTCTCCGGCAGGTCGTACGTCGCGGCGTACGTCAGCTCTGTCCCGCCGTCGACGGGGGCGAGCCGGAGGTCGATGGTGCCGGTGAGCCGGCCGCGGAGCTCGAAGGCGTGGCGCTCGGGCGGCTCGTGGACGGTCTGGACGATCTCGCCGTCGATACCGATCCCGGCCATCCGGTAGGTGTACGAAAGTCGCTTCCCGCCGTTCGCCAGGGGCTCGACGTCTCGAACGTCCGTAATCCCGGGCGTGATCGCCGCGTGGTTCGCGGGGTCGTCGAGGAACGCGAACACGGCCTCCGGATCGGCCGCGACGACGACCGAGTCGCTCGCGGCGAAGGGGTCCGATCGCTCGTCGCTCATGGTCCACCGCGCTCGGCGGTCGACTCCCCGCTCATTCGCTCGATCGGGGGTCGACGTACGCCTCGACCAGCTTCCGCTCGGCCGCGCGGAGGTGCTGGTGGAACGTCTGCCGGGTGATCCCCATCTGCTCGGCGATCTCCGAGCCGTCGACCGGTCGCGGCCACTCGAAGTAGCCGTTCAGCTCGGCGGTCTTCAGGGCGGCGCGCTGGCGCTCGGTGAGCCGCTCGTCGACCGCGGCCGCGAACTCCGCGACGGTGCGGTCGCGGCTCTCGCGCTCGACGCGCGACCGGAGCTCGACGCCCTCGTACTCGCCGCGGAACACGTCGAGGATCGACCGGACGTCGTGCTCGGGCGGCGCCTCGATCGTCAGGGTCGCTCCCTCCGGCGTGGCGGTCGCCTCGGCGACGACGCTGCCGTGGTCGGCCAGCTGCGTGAGCGGCGGTGACTCGGTGACGGTGACGCCGAAGCTGACGCCGTCGTTCGTCTCCGAGACCGTCCGCATCGACTCGACCAGCGGGAGGGCGGCGAGCTCGTCGAGGTCCGGATCCTCGCCGTCGGCGCGGAAGTACAGCTCGCAGGCGTCGTCGTCGAGCCGCGTCGTCCCGAGGTGTTCCACCTCCCCGCCGACCGCGTCGGCGATCCGCGCGAGCGGTCCCGTCGAGTCTCGGATCTCGACCACGAGCTCCACGACGCGGTCGGTCGTGAGCATCTCCGCCGTCTCGATGGAGTGGAGTCCGTTCGCGATCATCTTCCCGACGGACTCGCACACCCGTCGCTCCCGGCGGTCGAGGACGTCAGCCCCGCTGCCGTAGATCGCCAACAGGCCGTACCGTCGCTCCCCGTACGTGAGCGGGACGACGAGGAGCCGCCGCCCGCCGACGGCCGCCGGTTCGAGCGGTCCGTCGGCCGCACCCTCTATCGAGCCGCTGCGGAGCTCCTCGGTCTCGATCGCCTCCCGGACCTCGGTCGGCGTCTCGTCGATGTCGAACGACGCGCCGACGTCGACCGACACGCCGCTCGCGGCGCGGATCTCGAGGCGACCGGTCGCCGACGACACCTCGCCGATCCAACCGCCGGCGTACCCCGGCTCGCCGGCGACGACCTCGCAGACGCGCTCGGGGATGGCGTTCGGGTCCCGATTCTCGACGAGGATGCGACTGATGTCGCTGAAGAGCCCGTTCACCCGACCGAGGACCCTGTCGAGCGAGCGCCGCTCGGTCGCGAGCTTCTCGGCGCGCTCCTCGGCGAGCCGCTCCGCCTCCTTTCGGTCGCTGATGTCGTTCTGGAAGCCGACGTAGTGGGCCAGGTCGCCGTCCTCGTCGTATATCGGCGCGACCGTCAGCTCGTTCCAGAAGGGAGTACCGTCGCGCCGGTAGTTCCGTATCTCGACGGTCGCCTCCTCCTCGTTCGCGATCGCGTCCCCGATCTTCTCGACGGTCTCCGGGTCCGTCCCCGGTCCCTGGAGGAACCGCGGGTTGCGGCCGAGCGCCTCCTCGACCGGGTAGCCGGTGTGTTCCTCCCAGGCGTCGTTGACGTACACGAGGGGGTAGTCCGGGAGGTCCGGGTCGCTGATGCTGATCCCGATCGGCGCGTCCTCGACGGCGCGCGTCACCTCCGACGCGGACGGCTCGTGGTCGGAGACGTCCCGTCGCGGCTCAGAGGCCGGGACTCCCGAACAGACCGTCGAGACGTCGGAGACGAGCTTATCGATCGACGCCGACCCGTTCTTCTGGAGGAACCTGTCGACGCCGTTCTCGAAGGCGGCCTCCGGCACGCCCTCCTCGTCCGTCTCCGTGAACATCACGACGGGCACGCCGGCGTCGGACTCCTCGATCGCGGTCGCGAGGTCGACCCCGTCGTCGCCGGCCAGCGCGTACTCGCTGACGACGCAGTCGTACTCCCCGGTCGTCGCCTTCGCGACCGCGGACGCCGCGGTGTCCGTGCGGGTCACGTCGAACCCCGCGGCCCCGAGCGCCGTCTCGATCCGATCGCTCCCCTCCTCCGGGTGGACGAGGAGCGCTCGAGCGTTCGCCATGGGCGTCCGTTCGCACCCAGACGGGTTAACGGTTGCCTACGTTCCGAGACTCCGAAACGTCGGCGCCCGACCGGCCGACCGCGGGGGCCGTCGGGGCGCGACTGTCCAGTTAGGCCCGGGTACTTTGAGGTCGCTTGGCGTGAGATAGACGCATGGTGTCGACTATCACCGCCGAGGAGCCGTCCCGCGAGCGGGCCCACGAAACATGAGCGTGCGCGTCCCCGTCCGGGAGCCCCCCACGTCGGTTCCCGGCGACCGCGTGGGGCTCCCCGAGGCCGTCCTCGCCGACCTCGGGATCGGCCTCGGCGATTCGGTGACCGTCGAAGGCGCGCGTCGCGTCGCCGCCCCGGTCGTCGCGGTCGACGGCGAGGCGCGAGCCGTCTTCCTCCCCGAGCGGCTCCGCCGGACGGCCGGGGTCGAACCGGGCGAGGCCGCCACCGTGGCGGCGTCGGACCTCCCGGTCGCCTCGTCGGTCACGCTGCGGCTCCGCCAGTCGGTCGACTTGGAGCGGAGCGAGGACGCGATCCGCCGCCGGCTCGATCGGCGCGCGGTCGCCGTCGGCGACGAGGTCGAGGTCACGCGCCTCGGCGGCGCGCTCACGCTCCGGTTCGACGTGCGGGACGTGGCCCCCTCCTCGCCGGCGGTCGTCGGCGACGAGACCGAGATCACCGTCGCGGCCGACGACGGGACGCGGGCGGTCGAGGCCGAGCGCCCCGGCGGGACCGGCGCCGGCGACGGCTTCGTCCCGACGGCGACGTTCGAGCGCCTCCGCGACGCGGTCGCGACCCGGTTCGACGCGGCCGAGACGTTCGAGTCCGCGGGGTCCGCGACGTTGGGGCTGCTCCTCCACGGCCCGCGCGGGTCGGGGAAGACGACGCTCGTCGAGGCCGTCGCGGCCGCGACCGACGCGGCGCTCGTCCGGGCCTCCGCGGCGCGGCTCCGAGGCGAGCGGGCGAGCGACCGATCGGACCGGCTCGACCGCGTCGTCGAGGCCGTCTCGGGGGGCGAGCCGACCGTGGTCCTCCTCGACGACCTCGAGGCGCTCGGAGCCGACGACGGCGGCTCCGCGCTGGCGGACCGCTTCCGGTCGACCGTCGACGAGCTCCGCGCCGGGGACCGGACGGTCGTGATCGGTGCGACGACCGACCCGAGCGAGGTACCGTCGGCGCTGCGCCGCGGCGGCCGGTTCGACCGCGAAATCGAGGTCGAGCCCCTGACGACCGCGGAACGCGCGGCCGCGCTCGAAGCCCTCTGTGAGGGCGCGTCCCTCGCGATGGACGTCGACTTCGAGTCGGTCGCCGCGCGGCTCAACGGCTACGTGTTCGCCGACCTCGCGGTCCTCGCGGACGCGGCGTTGGAGCGGGCGGTCCGCCGCGACGGCCGGACCGCGATCCGGATGGCCGACTTCGAGGCCGCGCTCGACGAGGTCGAGCCCACCGGCCTCCGTGAGGTCACCGTCGAGTTCCCCGCGGTCGGCTGGGACGAGGTCGGCGGGCTCGACGACGCCAAGCGGGAGCTGGTGCGCGCGGTGTACTGGCCCTTAGAGTACGCCGACCGCTTCGCGGAGATGGGGATCGACCCGCCCTCCGGCGTGCTGCTGTACGGGCCGCCGGGGACCGGGAAGACGCTGCTCGCGCGCGCCGCGGCGACGCTCAGCGACGCGAACTTCATCCCGGTGAACGGGCCTGAGCTGCTCGACAAGTACGTCGGCGAGTCGGAGAAGGCCGTCCGCGACCTGTTCGCCACGGCGCGCGAGAACGCGCCGGCGGTGATCTTCTTCGACGAGGTCGACGCCATCTCGCCGCGGCGCAGCGGCGACGACACGGGCGCCGGCGAGCGCGTGGTGTCGCAGCTGCTGACAGAACTCGACGGGTTAGAGCCGCTCACCGACGTCGCCGTCATCGCGGCGACGAACCGCCCGGACGCCATCGACGAGGCGCTGCTCCGGCCGGGCCGGATCGAGAAGGCGGTCGAGACGCCGCTTCCCGACCGCGAGGCGCGCCGCGAGATCCTGGCGATCCACGCCCGGGAGATGCCGGTCGCGTCCAGCGTCGACCTCAACTCGGTCGCCGACCGAACCGCCGGGTACAGCGGCGGCGACCTTGCGGCGCTGGTCCGGGAGGCCGGGCTGCTCGCGATCGAGGACGCGATCGTCGACGACGGGTCGCCCGCCGAGACGACGGTCGGGCGCGACCACTTCGAGCGCGCGCTCGCCGAGACGTCGCCGTCGACCGACGACGGGCGCGCCGAGGTCGAGTCGGCGGAGGAGTGAGCGGCGATCGCGGTCGGGGCTACTCCTCGTGGAGGTTTAAGACGAAGTAGACGACGCCGCCCATGGCGAGCAGCTCCAGCGCCACCATCGTCCAGAACCGCACGTTGACCCCGTCCACCGGCTCCGAGAGCGACGGGATCAGGAAGATCCCGACGAGGGCGACGGTGATACAGACGGCGATGCCGGCGACGGACCGCGTACGCAGCTCTGGCGGCTGTTCGGTCGTAGTGTTGGTCATTGAAAATGAAGGTGAAGGTCGGTTTCGCCGCGCTGTTCTACCGCGTCCGGGTTCGCTAACCGCTTAGTCCGCGGCCTGGGCGTCGGCGCCCGCGGAGGGCTCCGGCGCCTCGGTGTCGCCGAGGATGGCGCGGCTGCGGAGCAGGATGAAGCCGAAGCCGACCTTGGCCGTCACGTCGAGAACCATGAACAGCAGGGTCTCGATGCCGAGGCCGACGACGCCGGCTCCCTCAGTGCCGATGATCCACAGGATCGGGTACGCCGTCCAGAGGACGAGCACCAGCGCGGTCAGCGTGTTGAACGTGCTCGCGACCTCTGGGCCGCGCTCCTTCGCGGCGGCGCGAAGGCTCGTGGCGAGGAAGTACAGCACGACGATCATCGCGATCGTGCTGAACAGCCACCACGTGTACCGCGCGAGCGGTGTGTGCGAGAGCGCGCCGATGAGGCCGGTGACGATCATCAGCGCGTCGACGCCGACGAGCGTCCCGATGGTCACGCGGTCGACCTTCGCGAGGAGCGCGAGGTCGAGCAGCAGCAGCGGCGTGGTGAACAGCCAGTCCGCGTACCGGGCGTAGTAGATGTCGAGCACTTCACCGCCGACGAGCTCGACCTCGGTCAGCCCGATGCCGAAGAACATCGACAGGTACGCCGCCGATGCGATCCCCGGCACGAGGATCGTGATCGCGTAGTACTCACGGGCCTCCTTGTCGGTGACCCCCCATCCTTTGACGATGAAGTAGAAGGTCCCGATGAGCATCATTAGTGTGCCTATACCTAACCAAAGCGTCTCGGGACGACCGTCCCCGAGCAGGTCGTATCCCGCCTGTAGCGCTATCGGGTCCATACCCACCTCATGATACAGTATATATTCTATTCAGATCGATGCCAACCCAGTCAGGTATCGGCGTCCGCGGGCGGTCGACCGACGGGGTTCCTCGGGGGCCGCTGCCCGCGTCGCGTCGCCCGTCGAGGGATACGTTGTCGGCCCGAAAGTAATCAACCTGGGGCCCCAGTATTGCTGTATGGCCGACGACGACACCGAAGCCGAGGCGGAGTCGACGACAGAAACCACCGCGGAGCGAGAGGCCGAAACGGAGGCGGCCGACGACGTCACCATCGACGTCGAGGCGATCGACGAGTACGAACAGCGCATCGAGGAGCTGTCGACCGCGGTCGAGGAGCGCGACGAGACCATCGAGGAGCTCCGGTCGGTCGTCGAGGAGCAGTCCGAACAGATCGACAAGCTGGAGAACCAGTTCCTCGACCTGTCCGCGCGCGTGGCCGACGGCCGCAACCTCGGCGTCTGTCCCGAGTGTAACGGGCCGACCGAGAAGAAGGAGCGGCTGTTCCGGTCAGACACGATCGAGTGCACGCGCTGCGGCGAAGTGATCCACACGTACTGAGCCCGTTCCGACCCCCTCGCTCTCCACCCAGCGCGTCGCCGAACAGAAACACGGCTCCGTCGAACCCTCACAGGTGACGCGTTCTGAGCTGGCGCTGGTCAGTACAGGGGTAGCGACGAGCGATTTCGGGAGTACGTGTAGTACGTCGCTCAGTGTGATTGCGTGGTTGTTTATAAGCTGGACCGCGGTGTTGCTGTCGGCTATTTATAAGTGACCGACGCTGCGGCGGTGAACGTCCCCAAAGCCCCAGCCGCGAGGCCGACGTACGCTCGCTGCGCGCTTCAGTCGCTCACTTCGTTCGCTCCTTCCAGTGCTTGCGTCGCCTACGTCGGCCTCGCGGCTGCCCCTTTGAGTCCCGCCCCGCCCAGCACGGCAACCGCACCTCACGCCTCCCCAACCTCGCCGCTCACGCCCTGCGGGCGTTCGCGGCGTCCCTCGCGGACTGGCTCGCGGCCTCCGGTTCGCTCCGGCCGCTCGCAGGCGCGCCACCGCCTGCCATTTATAAGCGCTCATCGCTGTCGCTCACGGCTATTTAAATACCGTTTCGTCGCCATCGATCTGCGATACCCACTCCCGCAACCGATCGAGAAGCACTCTTCAGCGACCGACCGTTTCCGACGAAATTCATCTGAAAAGTGGGGGTTCCGACAGAGCCGAGAATATAAAAGACCGAATAATGGCGACGAGGCCCTAACCCCGTAACGCCCCTACTGACACCCATGTCGACGTCGACGGCGAGTCCGGTGCGGCGGCTCCTCGGTGAACCGGAACGGACGGCCATCGGTGCGTCCCGCGCGGCGTTGCTCCTGCTCGCGGTCGGGTTCGGGGCGCTCTCCGCGGCCGGCACCGACCTGTCGCTTCGGACCCAGATGATCGCGTACCTCGTCGGGATGGTCGCGCTGAACCTCCCGCACGGGGGGTACGAACACTTCTCGAACCTCCGCCGGCGGGGGCTCCCGTTCGGCGCGCGGTACGTGGCGCTGTACCTCGGCTTCGTCGCGTCGTTCGTGGCGCTGTTCGTCGTCGCGCCGCTGCCCGCGCTCGCGCTCGCGTTCGGGACGGCCGTCGCCAAGGGCGGACACGGTGACCTGCGCGTGATGGACGCCTTAGTCGGTACGGACCATCTCCCGACCAAGCCCCAGCGCGGCCTCGCCGCGCTGGTCCGCGGCGGGGCCGTGATGATCGTTCCCGCCGTCTTCTGGACGGAGACCTACTACAGCTTCACCGGCATCATGCTGGGCGTCTTCGACGGGCAGTTGGCCGGGCCGGCCGCGTCGAACCCCGAGGGGGTCACGACGGCGCTCGGCGCGGCGTTCGGGCTCGGCGTGCTCGCGCACCTCGGTGGTGGCCTCGCGACGAGCCTCCGCTCGACCGGCGGCGTGAGCCGGTCGTGGCTTCTCGACGCCGCGGAGACGCTGCTGCTCGTCGCGTACTTCGCCTTGGTGCCCGTGGTCGTCGCCATCGGGCTGTACTTCCCGCTGTGGTACTCGCTGCGGCAGTCGGCGCGGAGCATGGTCGTCGAGCAGGAGCAGCCCGACCGAACGGAGGGGGTCTCGCTCGTCGTCGCGTGGGGCGTCCTCGTCGTCGGCGCCTTAGTCACGGCGACCGTCGCGGCCGCCCTGTGGACCGTCGCGCCGAACCCGCTGGCCGGGGGGTCGCTGCTCTCCGGCGCCGTCGCCTTCTACACCATCTTCGTCTGCGTCATCGCGATGCCGCACGTCGTCGTCGGGGAGTGGCTCGACTTCGGACGCGGCATCTGGTACGTGCCCTGACGGCGGCCGGTCGCGTCGGCGACACCGCGCTCGCGACGCGAACCGCCCGCCCGCGTCGACGAGATAACAAGCCCTAAAACCCGTCTCGTCGACCGATACGGTATGCCTCTGCGGTTCGCTCGGCGGCTCGGGCTCGCGGACGCGGTGACCGTGGCCAACGCCGCCGTCGGCTTCCTCGCCGTCGTCGCCGCCACGGTCGACGTCGCGCTCGCGGCCCGCCTCGTGCTCCTCGCGGCGGTCGCCGACGGGCTCGACGGCGTCGTCGCCCGCCACCGCGGGTCGACGCCGGCCGGGCCGTACCTCGACTCGCTGGCCGACGTCGCCTCCTTCGGCGTGGCGCCCGCCTTCCTCGTGGCCGCCGTGGTCCGCGACGGGCGCTCGTTCGCGACGGACCCCGTCCTCGTCGGCGCCGGCGTCGGCGCGGGCGCGCTGTTCGTCGCCGCCGCGGTCGCCCGGCTCGGCCTCTACACGGTCGACGAGGACGGCGCCCGCGAGACGGTGGGCGTCCCGACCACGCTGGCGGCGACGGTACTCGCGGCCGCCGTCATCGCGGGCTACACCGCTCCCCTCCTCCTCGTCGGAGCGACCACCGCGTTCGCGCTGCTCATGGGCTCGACGGTCACGTACCCCGACCTCCACGCGCAGGACGCGCTCGTGATGGGCGTCGTGCAGGCCGCCGTGATCCTCACGCCCGCCGGCCACATGGCGACCGGCGCGCTCCCCGCGTGGATCGGTGAGGGGTTCGCGTTCGCGCTGCTGTTCCTCTCGTGCGGCTACCTCCTGCTCGGCCCGCGCTTCTACTGGGGCGACGGGATCCGCGCGCCGCCGGGCTTACGGCGGTGAGTTCGGGACAGCCGGTCGACGTGGCCGCCGGTAGGGAGTGAAACGCCGTCGAAAATCGCAGCGAAAAGGGTTGCCTGACTCGCCTCGTCGGCGGGCCGCCTTACAGCAGGTCGTCGAACTCCTTGTACCGGGTGATCTCGACGCCGTCGTCGGTGACGACCGCGACGTTGATCCCGTTGCCGGACGCGAGGTCGCGCTCGACGGCGGACTGGATCGCCTTCGCGGCGATGGTCTTCGCCTCGTCGATGGTGACCTCGTCGTCGTACTCCTGCTCTAAGACACCGAGCGCGTACTGCGACCCGGAGCCCGTGACGGTGTACTCCTCCTCGGTCGTGCCGCCGAGGGCGTCGATGGAGTAGATGTGCGCGCCCTCGTCGTCGACGCCGCCCAGGATCGGCTGGACGACGAAGAACGCGCCGGAGCGGAGGAGGTTGCCGGTTAGCGTCGACAGCGCCTCCATCGACATGTCCTTGCCGCGGCGGGCCTCGTAGAGGCTCGTCTCGGCGCGGAGCGTCGAGATGAGGTTCTGGGCGGCCGAGACGGAGCCGGCGATGGTGAGGGCGCCGCGCGGGTGGATCTCCTCGACCTTCTGGACGTCCTTCGAGGAGACCATGCCGCCGAGGGAGGCGCGCATGTCGGTCGCCATCACGACGCCGTCGTCGGCCTTGATGCCGACGGTCGTGGTCCCGGTCTTCATCTCGCCGTCCTCCTCCGCCTTGGCGGCGCGGCGCTCGCTGTGTTCGAACTCGCCGAGCTCCGGTCCGAAGACGGGCTGGTCGCGGCCTAAGTCGGCGGCCGGCCCATCGGAGAGGTCGCCAGTCGGTGTTCGCATTACACGCTCGTTGGCTCGGCGCGCTGATAAAGGCAACCCTTCGGGGGCCGCCGACCGGTTCCGACGGGCCTATCCGTCGCCGGGTTGCGACCGGTCGACGGCGACCGGACGGGCGCGCTCGAGACGGGGTGACGGGACGCCCGCACGATCGACGGCGCTGTCGCTCTGGGTCGGTTCGGCGTTCGGTCGGCTGGGCAAAACGAGCTACTGCGGGCGCGTGATCACTCCTCGGCGGCGGTCTCGAACGCCTCGGTGGTGGTCTCGACGAGTCGGCCGACGGGGACGTTGATACCGAGGCGCTGGCGCGCGAAGACGGCCACCGGGAACAGCGAGATCCCGGCGGCGACGGTCGCTTGGTGCAGCCCGAAGAGGGCCGCGGTTCGGATGCGGTCGAACATTGGACTTCTGCCCGAGCCGAACGCGGGGATATATAAATATCTTCCGTGCCTGTCCCCGAGAGTGACCCGACGCAGTCTTGCGGTTTCCGGTCATAAATTAACGATCCTGAAACTTCTCCCGTCCCGCGCCGATCGACGCGTATCCCAGCCCGGTTTGACCCCGTTTATCTCCATAACTTATGAGAATTCACGGCGGTTCGTGCGCCTCGCATCGGCGCTTCGCGTCGGCTCTGTCCCGCCGGCTCCGACCGCGTGTGGGTCGCACCGCGTCGGACCGAGCGAGAGCCGCGCCGGACCGAACGCGATATAACCGAGCGAACGCCTAACCGGTCGCGTGAAGAACGTCACGGACCGAACCCGGAATCCCTTCGGGATGCGCCCCGACTGCCCCTCGTTCGTCCCCGGCTACGGCGACGCCAACGCCGACTTCCACGTCGTCGGCGACTACCCCGGCGTCCACGGCGGGAGCGCGGCGGGCGTCCCCTTCACCGGAGAGGCGTGGTCGCCCGCGTTCCTGTCGGCGCTCGAAGCGGCCGGATTGATCGCGGGGCTCGCCGAGGGTGTCGCCCCCGACGGCGTCGCGCGCGAGGGCGACCCGACCGCGGTCGACCCCGTCTCGACCGACCGGACGTTCCTCTCGTACCTCCACATGTGCGAGAGCGAGGGGACCCCGGACGACGACGACTACGACGACATGGAGCGCTTCTTCGACGCCGAGGTCCGCGCCATCGCGGCCCACGTGCTGCTCCCGGTCGGCGCGCGGGCGACCGAACACGTCTTGGAGACCTACACCGCGCGGGCCTGGAAGACCGAGATCGACATGGACGCGCTCCATGGCGAGGAGCTGCTCGGCGCCGGCTGGCTCGTCGTCCCGATCAAAGATCCCGCCGACTGGTCGGACGGCGACGCCGACCGGCTCGTCGACTCGCTCGGGGAGCTTCGCTCGACCGACTTCCGACGCGAGAGCGACCTCGGGCGGTTCATCGCCGGCAGCGACCCGTACCTGGTCCGCTGACGCAGCGACCGCCGCCGAGTCCGCGAACCGGTCGGTTTTCGCCCGGATAATCGTTAACTTCCCCCAGCAAAGCGAGTCTCTGATACGGACATCTGGCAGTAATCGGTCTTATTCGCGGACGATCGTTTTCTTCCCGGCCGCGACAGAGTCATATTTGTCGCTACTGCCCGGATTTTATAGCCGTCCTGTCGACGTTTCAGTAGACGCCCGTTCGAACGGGCGTCGGCCGCAGGACTGGTACTCCGCGCGGCGACTTGGTCAGCTCCGGCCCTCACCGGCCGGTTTTTCATCGCTACACAGCGCCTCGACGTACTTCCCGACGTGGTCGTCCATCCGCCGCTTGTAGCCAGCCCGCCGCGCGAGCCGGTCGAGCTCGCGGGAGACGTACGTGCCGTACTGGACGGCCTTCTTGTCCGCGGCATGGACCGACTCCGGCACGCGCCCGGCCGCGACCCGGCGGAGGGCGACCTTCCGCTCGTCCCCGTCGACCAGCAGGTCGTCGGGGAGCGCCAGCGCGGCGGCGACGACCCGGTCGTCGAGCAGCGGCGTTACGGGCTCGACGCCGGCGGCGCGGAGCGCGAGGACGTCCCGCTCTAACTGGTCGGGTAGCGTGCGGACGGTCTCCGTCCGCGCCCCGCGGACGGTGTCGGCGTCGACGCGCGGGTCCTCGGCGGGGTCGACGACCTTGCTGTAGCCGCCGAACAGCTCGTCGGCGCCTTGGCCGATCGCGAGCCGGCCGAACCCGTCAGCCGCGGCCGCCTCGGCCGTCAGGTACAGCGGCACCGCGATGGCGACGTCCATCGGGTTCCGGCGACCGGTCGCGGCCGCGACTGCGCGGACGGCGCGCCGGAGGTCCTCGTGCGTGATCTCGACGACCCGCAGGTCGCGCTCCATGGCGCTCGCGGCGTCGCGCGCGGCCGCGACGTCGTGGCTCCCCTCGAAGCCGGCGACGTAGCAGGGGGCCTCGGGGACGGCGGCCGCGACGAGCCCGGAGTCGACGCCGCCCGAGAAGGCGACCGCGAGGCCGCCGTCGGAGGGCTCGTCGTCGACGGCGTCCACGGGCCGGGAAGTAGCGGCGAGGTCGTCGAGTGCCGCGCTCACCGCGTCGTCGACCGCCGACAGCGCGACCTCTCGGTCCGTTGTCGGCTCGGTGTCGGGGAGCCGCCAGACGCGTTCGGTCCCGCTTGCCGAGACGACGCTCCCGGCCGGGACCGGTTCCGGATCGTCGAGCGCGCCGCGGTCGAAGCTCCACGCGTCCGGGGCGGTCGGGTCCGACGGTGACTCGGGATCGAGCGCTTCCCGCTCGACGAACAGCGGCTGTCGGCCCAGGACGTCGCGGACGAGGACAGGCCCTTCGCGGCTCGGCGGGTCGTGGCCGGGAGAGTCGCGGTCCGGCGGGTCGGCCAGCAGGCCGGCGAAGCCGAGTCCGCCCGGGAGCGGGTCGCCGTCACGGAGGGCGACGCGGACGCGGTCCGCGGAGGCGCCGCGCAGTTCGGTAGGTTGCGGGGTCATCGTCGCGGTCACCGGAGGGCGTCGAGCGCGCGGAGCGCGCGGCGCTTGGCCCCGCCGCCGAACTGCCTGAGCGAGACCCGCCACGGGGTGCGCTTGCCGACGACGCTCGTCCGGCCGTCTGCGATGCCGTCGAGGATGGCGGCGGCGGAGCGCTCGTCGGCGCCCACCTCGGTCACCGCCTGCCCGACCATCTCGGAGATGTGGGCGTCGCTGCCGGCGGTCATCGGGAGGCCGTTGCGGACGGCGAACTTCTCGGCCTGTCGGTTCGAGCGTCCGGTGAACAGCCGGGAGTTGTACACCTCGAGGGCGTCGGCGCTCGCCAGCTGCTCGTCGCTGATGTGCGCGGCGACGCCGTGGCGGGACTTCTGGAAGGGGTGGGGGACGACCGCGATCCCGCCCTGATCGCGGATCCGATCGAGCGTCTCGTCGAAGGGGAGGCCGCTCTCGACGCGCTCCTCGATGCCGAACGCGAGGACGTGGCCGACCGCCGAGGTCACCTCCATGCCGACGATGCCGACGAGGCCGTAGTCGGGGGCCTTCTCGGCCGCCTCGATGCTGGCGTCGATCTCGTCGTGGTCGGTGACGGCGAGCGCGTCGAGCCCGACCGCGGCCGCCTGCTCCAAGAGGAGCTCGACCGGGTCGCGCCCGTCGTACGACAGCGCGGAGTGCGCGTGGAGCTCGACCGATAGCACACCCGACGGTTCGACCGTAGTCATAAAAAGCGCCCCGGTCTGCGCCGCTCTCCGCCGATTCGCGGCGGCTGAACCCCGCTCCGGCGATATGATATTTAAAAGAACGCGGTGGCGCGTGCCTGCGAGCGGCCGCCATCGGCGGCCGCGAGGAGCACGCGCGAGGGAGTCAGTCGCCGGAGCGAAGCGGAGGCGACTGACGAGGCTGGGGAGGTGAGAGGTGCTGTGCGGAGCGGTGCGGGGTGGGACTCAAAGGGGCAGCCGCGAGGGCGAAGCACGGCGACGTAAGCACTGTAGGGAGCGAACGAAGTGAGCGACCGAAGCGCGCAGCGAGCCGCGCGAGTCCTCGCGGCTGGGGCTTTGGCGGTGTTCGCCACAGATCCAGAATCAACTATTTATAAACGAGCGGCTGGGGCTTTGGCGGTGTCCGCCGTCGATCCGAAGTCAACCATTTATGCCAAATCGGTTGGCACGTTGGTGGTGTTCACCGCTGATCCGCCATCATCCATTTATAAGGCTTTGTTGATATACTCAGAGACTGATAGTTTCACACCCTCAATCGCTCAGTACAGACGTAGCGACGAGCGATTTCGGGAGTAGGTGTAGTACATTGTGAGCGAGGTTATTTATAAACCAGAGCGCGGTGTTGCTGTCGGCTGTTTATAAATGGTCGACGCTACTGCGGCGAGTGCCTCCAAAGCCCCAGCCGTCGAGGCGGGCGGACGCTCGCTGTGCTCCTCGTCACTCGCGTTGCTCGTTCCTGCGGTGCTTACTTCGCCTCCGCCCGCCTCGACGGCTGCCCCTTTGAGTCCCACCCCGCACCGCTCAGCACCGCACCTCACGCCTCCCCAGCCTCGCGGTTCGCGCTCTCCGAGCGCTCACCGCGTCCCTCGCGGGCTGGCTCGCGGCCTCCGCTTCGCTCCGGCCGCTCGCAGGCGCGCCACCGCACTCTTTTTATAAACGGGCGTCGGCGCCGCTGGCGACTATTTAAATATCGAATCGCTGCTACCGATCTGCGGAACTCACTCCCGAAACCGACCAAGAAGCACTCTTCAGCGAGCGGCTGTTCCAGACGATAATGTGTCTGAAGAATAGGGTTTCAACAGAGCTATTTATAGGCAAACAGTCGGATCAACGACCCCTGAAAAATACATCTCGGTTACCGATTAGAACGCGCTCTCGCCCACCGTCTTCCGGTAGGTCGCCCGGCCGGTGTGCGCCGAGTCGTCCCACGACTCCACGTCGACGATGATCCGAGTGTTGATCGCGTCCGCCGGCGCGTCCTCGATCCGCAGCGTCGAGTCGCCGATGCGGGCGACGTGGCCGCCGTTCTCCTCGCCGGTCACCATCACTTCGAGGACGTCGCCGGCCGCGTAGTCCGGCGTCGACCCGCGGAACGACCAGCCGGCGAGGAACTTGTCGAAGACGCTCATGCCCGCGACACCTCCTCGGAGACGCGGTCGGGAATGTACTCCCGCCCGAAGCCGGTGATCGCGGCGAGGACGAAGATCGCCACGAGGAACCAGCCGTGGAACACGTACGGCACGACCTCGATCGGGTTGACGACCATCTCGGGGCCGTACTCGGCGCCGAGGCCGTCGGGGCCGACCATCACCTGGTACCCCACGAGCACGCCGCCGGCCCACGGGAAGATGTAGCCGAGCGCGGAGGTGTTGGCGTCTAAGATGTTCGCGCGCCGGTAGCCGTTGATGTTGAACTTCTCGCCGATGCGGGCGACGTACGGGGCGATCGCGATCTCCGCGGCGGTGTTGATCGTGATCATCCCGTTGATCGTCGCGGTGCCGAGGACCATCGTCAGCTCCGCCCGGCGGACCGTCGTCGCGACGCGGTCGAGGAGGAACGTCTGGATCGCCTCGAAGCCGCCGCCGCGGATCATGATCTGCGCCATCGCGACGATCAGGAGCGTGAGGACGATGAGCGGGAAGAACCCGACTGCGCCGGAGTAGAGGCTCCCGCCGACGCCCGCGGTCTCACCGACCTCGACGACCGGCAGCCCGGAGAGCGAGCCGGCCTCGGTGACGGTGAAGGCGACGATGTCGCTCGCGCTCGACAACCCGAACAGGAGGTTGAAGGCGATCGCCACGAGCAGCCCCCACGAGATCGCCTCGACGATGTGGCGCCCGGCGACCGCGGTGACGATGACGATCCCCATCGAAAGCAGGTGGACCAAGCCGAGGGCGTTCGCGGACTCGCGCAGCGCGACGGCGCCCTCAAGCTCCACGCCGGACATGACGGAGCCGGCGATCAGGTAGGCGGCGAACGCCGGGACCGCCGCCCCGATCGCGTACTTGAACCGCGAGGCGACGACGCCGCCGATGTCAGCGTCCTGCGTCACCGCGCTCACGATCGTCGTGTCGCTGACGGGCGCGAGGTTGTCGCCGAAGACGGCGCCCGAGAGGATCGCGGCGAACAGCAGCACGGGGTTCGCGCCGATGAGGACCCCGGCCGGGAAAAAGAGGGTGACGAACGCGACGGTCGCGCCGTAGCCCGTCCCGATGCCGGTCGCGAGGAGGCCGCAGAGGACGAACGCGGCCGCCGGGAACGTCGCGGCGCCGACGTTCAGGGCGTCGGCCGCGAAGATGAGCCCCTCGACGAAGCCGCCGACCTGGAGCGTCTGGGCGAACATCCCGGCCCACAGCCACGCGACGATGGCGGTCGCGGCCACGCGCTGGGTCATCCCCTCGAAGATCGTGTCGGCGTACCTCTTCCAGTCCCCGCGGACGAGGAACATGCCGAGTGTCGTCCCGATCAGCGCGCCGACGACGAGCCCGTTGGTGTCGCCGATGCCGAGGACGCCGCTCTGGAAGATCGCCCAGCCGATGAAGAAGGCGAGCGGGACCGTGCTCGCCCACTTCCCGCCGCGGAACTCGATCCGCGGGCCGTCGCTGTTCTGCTCGCCGACGCCGAACTCGCTTCCCTCGGGCGGTTCCCCGCCGTCGGTCGCCGGCGGAGTCCCGTCTCTGGTTTCGGTCATCTATCGGTCACACCGCTCCGAACATCGACTACTCACCTAAATCCTCCCTTCCGCGGAGAACTCGCGCGGAACAAAACCGCCGGCGGCGGGGAGCGAACCGGCGGACGGCGAGAGCGCTGGAACGCGCCCGCCACTCCGCCCCACAAGAACACGCTTAAGAACCCGGACGGCGACTCCGCAGACGGGAACAGCACAGCTGCAGATCCGACTCGCCGGGGCCCTTTCGCCCGCGGCTTGGGAATGTAGCAGTGCGCCGACGCCTCCGGCGTCGCGGTCGGGCGGGCCGCTCGCGCGGCCCGTCCGGTCGGATCGCTCGCTTCGCGAGGGATTCGTAGCCGCGCCGCGCGGAGTCGCGGTCACGTTGCGGTTGTGCCGTTCCAACCAGACAGACAATGGCACGAATGCACACGCGCCGTCGCGGTTCGTCCGGTTCGGACAAGCCGGCGACGGACGAGACCCCGGAGTGGAGCGACGTCGACGCCGAGGACATCGAGTCCCGCGTCGTCGAACTGGCGGAGCAGGGCCACGACCCCAGCGTCATCGGCCTCAAGCTGCGCGACGAGGGCGTCAAGGGCGTCCCGGTCCCCGACGTGAAGCTGGCGACCGGCAAGAAGGTCACCGAGATCCTCGAGGAGCACGACGCCGACGCGGACATCCCCGAGGACCTCCGCAACCTCATGTCGCAGGCGATCCGCCTGCGCGAGCACATGGAGGAGAACGGGCAGGACCACCAGAACAAGCGCGCGCTCCAGAACACGGAGTCGAAGATCCGCCGCCTCGCGAACTACTACCGCGGCGACGAGATCGACGAGGAGTTCACGTACACCTACGAGAACGCCGTCGAGTACCTCGAGGAGTAAGCGCCCCGACGCGGCGACAGCGGCCCACGAGACCCCACCACCCATGACCGAAGCGACGTCCGCCACGCCCGCCCCCGACGCGCTCGCCGGCGTCCTCGCAGACGCGCCGTTCGTCCGGCTCGTCGCGACCGACGACGGCGACGCGCTGGCAGCCGCGGGGCTGCTCGCGCGAGCGCTCCGAGCGACGGGCACGCCGTTCCAGGCGCGCGTCGACCCCGACCCGGTCCCCAACGACGTCGACGACGGCGTCGCGGTGGCCGTCGGCGTCGACCGCGGCCCGCACGCGATCCCCGGGACGGGACGGCCGGCCAGCACGGCGGCCTTCGCGGTCGCTCGCGCGCTCGGCGTCGAGCCCGACCCCGTGGTCGCGCTCGCCGGCGTCGTCGCGGCCGGGTCGATCCCCGGTGCCGACGGCTCCGGCGACGCGCTCGACGCCGCGGAGCGGGCTGACCGCGTCGAGCGGCGCCCCGGCGTCGCGCTCCCGGTCTCGGGAACGGTCGACGAGGAACCGTCCCGAGCGGAGGCCCTCGCGGCCTCGACGCTCGCGCGGACCCGGTACTCCGGCGACCCCGAGGCGGCGCGCGAAGCGCTCGCCCCCCTCGAACTCCCGACCGACCCCGACGCCGACGACCGCCGACGCTTCGCGTCGCTGGTCGCGGTCGACGCGGTCGACGGCGACGACGCGAGCGAGCGCGCGGCCTCGGCGGTCGAGCGCGCGCTCCGCCCGTACGCGACGGACGGCCCGTTCGAGACGGTCGGCGGCTACGCCGACGTGTTCGACGCGCTCGCCCGGGAGGCGCCCGGGACGGGCGTCGCGCTCGCGCTCGCGAGCGACCCGGACCCGTCGCTCCGGACGGCCGCGCTCGACGCGTGGCGCCGCCACGGCCTGGCGGCCCACCGCGCGCTCGACGCCGCGACGGTCGGCCGGTACGACGGCTGCGTCGTCGCCCGCGTCGACACCGCGGCGGCCGACGGCTCGCCCGCGGTCCTCCCGACGGTCGCCCGACTCGTCCGGGACTTCCGGTCGCCGGAGCCCGTCGCGGTCGCGCTCGACGAGAGCGCGGGCCGGCTGGCGGCCGTGGCGACCGGTGGCGGCCGCGCAGTGGGCGACGCGGCCGCCGAACCGATCAACCTCGGCGACGCCTGCCGGACCGCCGCCGGCGAGGTCGGTGGCGACGGCTGGGGGACGCCGATGCGAGGTCACGTTTCGGTCGACGACGCCGATATCACGGCGGCGCTGGCCGCGCTCAGGGAGGCGATCTGAGATGCCCGATGAGACCCGCCGGACCGCCACGGTCCGCACCGAGCACGCCGACGCCGCGACGGTCGCGGCCGCGCTCGGCCCGGACGAGACCGACTCGATGCGCACGCGCGTCGACGGCGACGTCGTCGCCTGTACCGTCTCGCGACCGACGACCGGCGGGCTCCAGTCGACGCTGGACGACCACCTCGTGAACCTGCGCGTCGCCGACCGCGTGATCGAACGCGCTCGGTCGCACATCGCCGCAGACGCTGACTCCACCGACGCACTCGACTCCACAGACGAACCGCAGACGACCGACACCGACACACAACCCGACACATGAGCGAACGATCCGTATCCAAGAGCAGAGAACAGAAGCGCTGGTACACCGTGCTGGCGCCCGAACAGTTCGACCGACAGGAGCTCGGCGAGACGCTCGCCGAGGAGCCCCAGCAGGTCGTCGGCCGCACGATCACGACGACGCTCGACCAGCTGACGGGCGACTCCAACGCGAACAACACGAAGCTGACCTTCAAGATTACCGACGTCGGCAGCGACTCGGCGTACACCGAGTTCATCAAGTACGAGCTGACGCGCGACTACCTGCGCTCGCTCGTCCGCCGCGGCGCCTCGAAGGTCGAGGCGTCGATCACGGTGCTGACGACGGACGACTACCGCGTCCGCGTCCAGCCCGTCGCGCTGACGACGAAGAAGGCCGACCGCTCGCAGGAGAAGGCGATCCGCCGCGTGATGATCGACAAGGTCCACGCCGCCGCCGAGGAGCGGACCTTCGAGGCGTTCGTCGACGCGATCGTCGACGGGAACCTCTCGTCGGCCATCTACGGCGACGCCAAGGAGATCTACCCGCTCCGCCGCGTCGAGGTCCAGAAGCTGACCCTCGAAGCGCGCCCGCGCGAGGTCGCCGCCGAAGAGGAGGCCGCCGTCGACGTCGACGCCGACGAAGTGGCCGTCGACGCCGACGAGTAACGTCTCGCCGCGCGGACCGACGCGATTTCTCCATTTATAAATCCCGTAGCGGCGGCGCCGCCGCGAGACCGAAAGTGCGTCGCGCGGTACTTCTGTTTATAAACTGAACCGCGGTGGCGCGCCTCCGAGCGGCCGCCAGAGGCGGCCGCGAGGAGCCCGCGAGGGAGTCAGCCGCCCGGAGCGAAGCGGAGGGCGGCTGACGAGGCTGGGGAGGCGTGAGGTGCGGTTGCTGTGCGGGGTGGGACTCAAAGGGGCAGCCGGGAGGCGGGCGCAGGCGACGTAAGCACCGCAGCGAAGGAGCGATAGCGACTGAGCGAGGAGCGCAGCGAGCGTGCGCCCGCCTCCCGGCTGGGGCTTTGGAGGTGTTCATCGCTGATCCGCAATCAACGATTTATAAGCGAGCGACTGGGGCTTTGGCGGACTCCACCGCCGACCTGCGACCGACTATTTATAAACAGCCACTCATCTCACGGCTCGCGTCAGCTGCTTTCGGTACGGCTCGAACCCCCGTTTCTCGTAGAACGCTGCCGCGCGCTCGTTGTCGACGTCCACGTCGAGGCGGAGTTCGCCGCAGTCCTGCTCGCGCGCATCTGCCTCTGCTCGCTCCAGCAACCGGTCCGCCAACCTACTCCCCCGAAACGACTCGTCCACGTAGATATCGCCGATCACGAGCCGGTCAGGGCGGTCGAACACCGCGGGGCACGCGTCGACGCTCGTCGAGACGAACGCGACGAGGTCGCGGTCCGGGTCGGGAACGTCGACGGGAGCGGGCTTCTCGGGATCGAGTACCCCGGAATCGACGTCGCCCGGACCGACTTCCGAATCGACCGCGACGACCCACAGGCGGCGGTCCGCGTTCTCGCGGAGCAGGTCGCGTCGAAACGCCGCCTCGGCTGCGATCAGCTCCTCGTCGGGCCGGTCGGCAAGCGCGTGGCTCTCCGCGGTCGCCGCGAGGTCGCGGTGGTAGGGGAGCCACAGCTCGGCGGCGTAGCGGCGGAGGGCGTCCTCGTCGGTCGGCAGCCGTCGGATCTCCATACGACGGGCACCGGAGCGGGCGACATACGCTTTCTGGGTGCGTGCGATCCGTCCGCATCCGTCGATATTCGGGAGACGAAAGCTTGAAACGCCGCTCGCCCGACCTCTCGGGTATGGAACTGCGGGTCATCGAGAAGACCGACACGGAACTCCACATCGAGATCGCGGGCGAGGACCACACGTTCATGAACGTGCTGAAGGGCGCCCTGCTGGAGTCGGACGATGTCGCGGCCGCGACCTACGACATGAACCCCGAGCAGTCCGGGGGCCAGACCGAGCCCGTCCTCACCGTCAAGGCCGAGGAGGGCGACCCGCTCGACGTGCTCGCGGACGCCGCCGGCTCGATCACCGAGCGCACCGACGCGCTGCGCGACGCGGTCCGCGCGGCCTGAGCGCGGTTCGCCTTCTTCGTCCGCCTCGTTCTTCTGGTTCGTTCCGCACGCCACGAGGGGCATACCTAAGTGCCGACTCCCGAAACGGGGGTGTATGCCGCCGAGCGTACTCATGCTGGGGTGGGGGTTCCCGCCGAACATCACCGGCGGGCTGGACGTCCACGTAGGGGAACTGTTCACCGGACTCCGCGACGACCTCGGCGTCGACGTGACGCTGGTGTTGCCTGCGGAGTTCGCGCCCGACGACGAGCCGGGGCTCGAACCCGTCGAGACCGGGGAGGGCGACGTCGCGGCGCGCGTCGGTGAGCTCTCCGACCGCTTCGCCGAGCTCGCGCCCGACCACGACGTGATCCACACGCACGACTGGTTCGGGTACGGGCCCGGGCGCGCCGCGGCCCGCGAGTCCGACGCCACGTGGGTCTCCTCGTTCCACTCGCTGGCGAGCGACCGCAACATCGACCCGCCGAGCCGCGAGGTCGAGACGGAGCGCCGCCTCGCGAACGCGGCCGACACGAACGTCGCGGTCAGCGAGATCGTCCGCGAGGACATCCGGGAGCTGTACGACGCGGACTCACGGGTCGTGTACAACGGCTTCTCGACGCCGAAGTTCTCCGGGAAGGACGTGCGCGAGGACCTCGGTATCGACGGCGAGATGCTGTTCTTCGTCGGCCGCCACACGGACCAGAAAGGGATCTCCCACCTCCTGTACGCGACCAAGAAGCTGCGCGGCCGCGACGTGACGCTCGTCGTCGGCGGCTCGGGCCACCAGACCGAGCAGCTGAAGCGGTTCGCGGAGCTGCTCGGCATCGACGACCGCGTCGAGTTCGTCGGCTACGTCCCCGAGGCGGAGCTGGGCGACTACTACGCCGCCTCCGACGCGTTCGTCTCGCCATCCTACGCGGAGCCGTTCGGGATCACGATCACCGAGGCCTTAGAGGCGGGGACGCAGGTCGTCGCGACCCCATCGGGCGTCGCCGAGGTGCTCCCCGACGGCTGCCTCGTCGAGGTCGAGACGGACTCGGAGTCGATCGTCGACGGACTCATCGAGGCGCTCGACCGCGAGGAGCCGCCGGAGTACGAGCGCCGCGAGTGGAGCGACGTCGCCGAGGACACGCTCGCCGTGTACGAAGACGTCGCCTAATCGATCCGTACCCCCTCTTCGCGGAGCCTTCCGTCAGTCCCGCTCGCCCCGGAACACGTCGAACTCCGTCACCGGCTGCGGATGCGTGACCCGGAAGCCGTCCGCGGTCTCCATCACGCCGCGCGTGCTGCCGGTCGCCCCGCCGTACGGGCTCTCCTCGCCGCCCGCGCCGGCGCCCTGGTACGGCGAGGTGTACGGCGACCCGGAGACCGGGTCGTCGAACCCCTCGGGCGGGAGGTAGATCCGCTCGCCGCCTTCCGACCGCACGACGACGGCGACGTCTCTCGTGCCCGTCACGTCGATCACCGTGCGGTCCTCGGCGATCCGCGCGTCGACATTGATGTCGGTGTCGTCCATGTGGGCCCTTGCGACCGGGAGCGGTTTAGCTGTGCCGGCGGCGCGGCGGGAGTTGCGCTGTGAGCCGATGCGGATCTCGTCGCGGCAACCCTGTCGGTGGTGAATCCTTTTGTGCGGCGGCGCCGAACCTCGCTTCGATGGACGTCAACAGCCATGCCGAGGAGCTCGCCTCCGACCTCGGCGTCGACAAAGAGGAGGTCAAAGCCGACCTGGAGAACTTACTGGAGTACAGCGTCCCCATCGACGAGGCGAAACAGAGCGTCCGCCGGAAACACGGCGGCGGTGGCGGCGGGTCGTCGCCCACGCCCGACGCCGTCGACGTCGGCGAGATCACGACCGACCACGACGGCGTGACGGTCACCGTCCGCGTGCTGACGCAGGGGACGCGCACGATCCGGTATCAGGGCGACGACCTCACGATCCGCGAGGGAGAGATCGCCGACGAGACCGGCGTGATCTCCTACACCGCCTGGCAGGACTTCGGCTTCGAGCCGGGCGACTCGCTGACGATCGGCAACGCCGGCGTCCGCGAGTGGGAGGGCGCACCGGAGCTCAACCTCAACGACTCGACGACGGTCGCCATCGCCGACGAGGAAGTCGAGGTCGATCACGAAGTCGGCGGCGACCGCAGCCTCGTCGACATCGCGGCCGGCGACCGCGGCCGCAACGTGGAGGTCCGCGTGCTGGAGGTCGACGAGAAGACCATCTCCGGGCGCGACGGCGAGACGGAGATCCTCGAAGGGGTCGTCGGCGACGAGACGGCGAAGCTCCCGTTCACCGACTGGCAGCCCCGTTCCGAGATCGAGGCCGGCGCGGACCTCCGGATCGAGGACGTGTACGTCCGGGAGTTCCGCGGCGTCCCCTCGATCAACCTCACCGAGTTCTCGACGGTCACCCCACTCCCCGACCCGGTCGAGGTCGCGGAGGACGCGCCCCGGCTCTCGGTCGCCGACGCGGTCGGCTCCGGCGGGATGTTCGACGTCGAAGTCGTCGGTAACGTCTTGGAGGTCCGGGACGGCTCCGGGCTCATCGAGCGCTGTCCGGAGTGCGGCCGCGTCGTCCAGAACGGCCAGTGCCGGAGCCACGGAGACGTCGACGGCGAGGACGACCTCCGGGTGAAGGCCATCCTCGACGACGGCACCGACACGGTGACGGTCGTCTTGGACGACGAGCTCACCGCCGAGGTGTACGGCGGCGGCCTCGACGAGGCGCTCGCCGCCGCGAAGGACGCGATGGACAAGGCGGTCGTCGCCGACGACATCGCGGACTCCCTCGTCGGGCGCGCCTACCGGGTCCGCGGGAACCTCTCGGTCGACGACTACGGCGCCACCCTCGACGCGGTCGAGTTCGAGCTCGCGGACGACGACCCGGCCGACCACGCCCGTGCCGCGCTCGCGGAGGTGGGCGAATGAGCGACGACGGGCCGGGCGCCCGAGAGGTCGCCTACCGGGTGTTCGCGGCCGAGTTCGACGACGCCTCGCTGTCGTACTCCGAGAGCGACGAAGAGCGCGCCCCGAACTACGTGGTCACGCCGACCGGCGCGCGCGTGAACCGCCTGTTCACCGCGGGCGTGCTCACCGAGGTCGAGCGCGTCAACGACGAGACGCGCCGCGGCCGCGTCGTCGACCCCTCCGGCGCGTTCGTCACCTACGCGGGCCAGTACCAGCCCGAGGCGCAGACCTTCCTCGAACGCGCGGAACCGCCGGCGTTCGTCGCGCTCACGGGCAAGGCGCGCACCTTCGAGCCCGAGGACTCCGACCGGGTGTTCACCTCCGTGCGCCCGGAGAGCCTCAACGAGGTCGACGCCGACACCCGCGACCGGTGGGTCGTCTCCGCCGCCGAGGCGACCCTCGACCGCCTTGCGGTGTTCGAGAAGGCGCTCGACTCCGACCTGCGCGGCGACGACCTCCGCGCGGCGCTGGAGGCAGGCGGCGCCCCCGCCCCCCTCGCGGCCGGGATCCCGAAGTCGCTCGACCACTACGGCACCACCGCGGCCTACGCCGAGGCGGTCCGCCGGCTCGCGGTCGACGCGCTGGAGATGATCGCGGGCGACCGCGACGAGGTCCGCCCCCTCGACCTCGCGCCCGACGAGGGCGAGGCGACTGCTATCGGGCCGCTCCCGGAGACCGACGTGACGGTCGCGGAGCCGGCCGCGACGGCCGAAGACGACACGGCCGCGGAGCCGGAGTCGACCGCCGACGCCGGATCGACTGCCGACGCCGACTCGCCGTTCGACGACTCGACCGAGCCCGAGGCCGACGAGGCGGCCGAACCCCCGACGGACGGGGCGGCCGAGTCGGAGCCGGCCTCCGCCGCCGAGCCCGACTCTCTCGGCGACGCGACCGATTCCGCCGAGGCGATCGACGACAGCGACGCGGGAGGCACCGCCGAAGTCGAAGACGCGGCCGACGAGGATACCGCAACCGCCGACGACGCCGCGGCCGACGAGGATACCGCAACCGCCGACGACGACGGCCTCGGAGACTTCGATACCGGCGGCGACGCGGACGCCGACGGCGACGCGGACGCGACCCCGGACCTCGATCCGGACGCGGACGCCGACGACATGTACCAGCTCGACGAGGAGGAGCGCGAGGAGATCGAGTCGGAGTTCGGCACCGACTTCGCGACCGGGACCGAGGTCGACGAGCCCGGCGAGGCCGACATCGACGTGCCCGACCCGGAGGAGCTCGCCGAGGAGGCCGAGGACCCCGCCGCGGCCGCGGAGGAGGCGGTCGCACCCGGTGCTGAAAGCGACGAGGCCGCCACCGACACCACGATCGATGACGACGCGGAGGCTGGCGCCGAGAGCGACGGGGACACCGACGTGGAGGCGGCCGACGTCGACCTCGAAGCCGCGGCGGTCGCGGCGATGGGCGACCTCGACGACGGCGACGGTGCGCCCCGCGAGGCGGTCGTCGAGCGCGTCGCCGCCGAGCACGGCGCCGACCCCGGCGCGGTCGAGGACGCCATTCAGGACGCGCTGATGAGCGGGCAGTGTTACGAGCCCGGCGACGGGCTGCTCAAGCCGATCTGATGGGCGACGCGCCAGCCGTCGAACCGGTGGTCGGCGAGCCGGCGGCCGTGGCGGACCTCGGCGACGAGCGCGCGTTGCTTGTCGCCGATGTCCACGCCGGCATCGAGGTCGGCCTGCGCTACGAGCGCGGCGTCGAATTAGACTCGCGCGCCGACGAGCGCCGGGAGCGCCTCGTCGACCTGATCGCCGAGACCGGCGCGGACCGGCTCGTCGTCCTCGGCGACCTCGCGCACCGGATCGGCGCGCCCGACGGCGACGAGCGCGAGGAGCTGGAAACCCTGATCCGCGCCGTCACCGACCGCGTACCGATGACGCTCGTCGAGGGGAACCACGACGCGGGCGTCGCGGCGGCGTTCGCGGACGAGCTCGACGTGATCGGCGCCGGCGGGCGCGTGCTCGACGGCGACGTCGGCGTCGTCCACGGCCACACGTGGCCCGACCCCGTGCTCCTCGACGCCGACGTGGTCTGTACCGGCCACGAGCACCCGCAGGTCCGGCTGGAGGACGCCGTCGGCGGGTCGCGTGTCGAGCGCGCGTGGCTCCGCGGCGAACTCGACCCCGCGGCGTTCACCGAGGACGGCGCGGACGGCGTCGGGGACGCCCGCGACGCCGACCCACCCGAACTCGTCGTCTTCCCCGCGTTCAACGAGCGCTCCGGCGGCACGTGGGTGAACGTCGAGGGGCAGTCGTTCCTCGCGCCGTACCTCCCCGCAGCGCTGCCGCAGGCGGACGCGTACCTCCTCGACGGGACGCGACTCGGCGACTATCGCCGGATCTGAGCGCCGCGGGCCGGTCTCCTCGGCGTGCCGTCACGGGCGGGGACCGTTTTCCGCGCGAGCGGGAGCGTTTTGCCCCGCGGCGCGCAACCCGTCCTATGGTCACCGACCGCTCTCCCACCGAAATCGACGAGGAGGGGTGGCACTGGCTCCGGGTCAAGCACGTGACCGGTTTTCCGCGACAGGCCCGCGACGGCTACTTTCCCGACCACGACGTGACGCGACCGGCCGCGACGAGCGAGGCGGACCTGCCGGGAGTCGACCGAGAGCGAGAAGCGTCGCTCCCGGCCGACCCCGAGACCGTCCGCGACGTCGACCGCCTCGCGCTGGAGACGACGTACCTGAGCGGGAAGTGGCTCGTCGAGCGCCCCGCCGAGACGGTCGACGACCTCTGGGAAGCGGTCGTCGAGGACGTCGAAGCCGGGCGGTTCTGGGACGCGAAGGCCACGACGCGCGCCGGCCGCGAGGCGTTCGGCGAGACGGACCACGCCGTGCTGGTGTTCACGCCGAACTACTTCGACCGGGCGGACGTCGACCGGGTTCGGCACCGGCTCAGGGAGGTTCACGGGGTAACCGAGGCGATCCGGTACCGCCCCGACGTGTACACGCTCGACGGGGTCCACGAGGAGCGGCTCGGACCGCTCGCCGACTCTGGCGCGGCGCGGTTCCGGGCCTGAGGCTCGAACTGAAGACGAGTTCAGCTACTCGGCCGGCCGGAACCGGAAGCCGTCCCAGTCCTGGCTCTCCGGCTCGCGGATGCCGGCGCCCGGCTCGCGCAGTTCGTCGGCGTAGGCCGGCTCGACGCGGTCGCCGATCTCGACGTCGAACTGCTCGCCGGTGCTCTCGTGTTCGGCGATCTGCCCGAGCGCGCGGACCGGCGGTCCGTCGTAGCCGTCGCCCATGTCGAACTCGACGATGGCGAGGGTGTTCGGCTCTCGGACGCCCGGGGGCGTCGCTGTCGAGGTGGTCCACGTGACGACCCGGCCCTCGTACTCGCGGAGGTCGACCGTCCCGACGCGCTCGGCGCCGTTCGGGCCCACGGTGTGGGGCGGGTAGGTGACCGTCCCGTCCGCGTACTCCGCGGCCTCGAACGTCGGTTCCGCGCTGTCCGCCCCTTCGGTTTCGGTGTCGCTCGCGTCGTTGTCGCTCATTGGCTTCCCTCCAGGATCGTCGTGGTCACGCAGTTCCCGAACCCGCCGACGTTGCAGGCGAGCCCCCTGTCGGCCTCGACCTGTCGCGGGCCGGCGTCACCCGTGACCTGCTTGAATATCTCGTACACCTGTGCGACGCCGCTCGCGCCGAGCGGGTGGCCCTTCGACTTGAGCCCGCCGGAGGTGTTGATCGGGAGGTCGCCGTCGCGGTCGGTGACGCCCTCCTCGACCGCCTTCCACCCCTCGCCCTTCTCGAAGAAGCCGAGGTCCTCGCTCTGGAGGAACTCGAGGATGGTGAACATGTCGTGGAGCTCGGCCACGTCGACGTCGTCCGGGCCGATCCCGGCCATCTCGTAGGCGATATCGGAGGAGTCGACGACGCCGCCCATCGTCGTCGGGTCCGCGCGCTCGTGGACGACGTGGGTGTCGGTCGCGCCGCCGATCCCCGAGATGACGGCGTAGCTGCCGTCGGGCGCGTACTCCTCCGCGACGGACTCGGGGCAGAACACGAGCGCCGCGGAGCCGTCCGTGATCGGACAGAAGTCGTACAGTCGGAGCGGGTCGGCGACGATCGGCGAGTCGAGGACAGTGTCGAGGTCCACTTCTTTTTGGAACTGCGCGTGGGGGTTGTCCACGCCGTTCCGGTGGTTCTTCACCGCGACCTTCCCGAGGCTCTCGCGGGGCGCGTCGTACTCGTCGAGGTAGAGCCGCGCCGTGAGCCCCGCGAAGGAGGGCAGCGTGACGCCCTGCTTGTACTCGACCGGGTGGGTGAGCGACGCGATCACGTCGGTCGCCTCCGACGTCGTCCGGTGGGTCATCTTCTCGCCGCCGACGAGCATCGTGAGGTCGCTCGCGCCGGACGCGACCGACTGCCACGCGGCGTACACGCCCGCGCCGCCGGACGAGGAGGTTTGGTCGATACGGGCGGTGTAGGCCGGCTGGGCCGCCAGGTCGTGCGCGAGCGCGTTCGGGACGCCGGTCTGTCCCTCGAACTCGCCGCTGGCCATGTTCGAGACGTACAGGTGATCGAGGTCGTCGCCGTCGACGCCGGCGTCGTCGAGCGCGGCCGCGCCCGCCTCCGCCAGCAGCTCCCGCACCCAGGCGTCGCGCTGCCCGAACCGGGTCATCGACGCGCCGACGATCGCTACGCGTTCCATGTCCGCGGGTCGGCCGCGGTCGCCTAAAACGTACCTCTCTGCGGTCGACGGAGAGAGGCTTCCCCACCGACTCGCTCCGCGCACCGTCACTCCGCACGCCGGCCGCCGTGGCCCGGGTAGTCGCGCTCGAACCGCGACCCGATCTCGTCGCGGTCGAGCCGGATCACGACCGGGCGCCCGTGCGGGCAGGCGTAGGGGTTCTCGCAGGCGTCGAGGCGGTCGAGGAGGTCGACGACCCGCCCCTCGGTCAGCGAGGTGTTCCCCGTGACGGAGGGGTAACACGCGAGGTCGGCGAGCAGCTCGTCGACGACGTCCGCGACCGGCTCGTCGCCCGCGGCGGCGTCGTCGACCAGCGCGGAGAGCACGTCCCGCAGGAGGTCGGGGTCGAGCGCGGCGTCGAAGACGGCCGGGACCGCCGTCACAGAGACCTCGCGGTCGCCCGCGCGCTCCGCACGAAACCCGATCTCGGCCAGGTCGTCGACGAACTCCTCGAACAGCGCCGCCTCGCGCGCGGTCAGTTCGATGCGGACCGGCTCCGCGAGCGCCTGCGCGTCCGCGCCGTCCGCGAAGGCCGCCTTCAGCCGCTCGTAGTTCACCCGCTCGTCGGCCGCGTGCTGGTCGATCAGCACGAGCCCGTCGGGCGCCTCCGCGACCACGTACGTCTCGTGGAGCTGTCCGAGCACCCGCAGCGAGGGCAGCGAGTCGAACTCGCGCTCGCTCTCCGTCCCGTCGCCGTCGAGGGTCCGCTGTCGCGGCGCGGCGCGCGTGCTGGCGGTCGGGGGCGTGGCGTCGTCGTCGGAATCCGCCTCGATCAGAGTCGACGTGTCGCCGTCGACCGACCCCTCGTCGCGGTCCGGTCCGTCGTCGGTCGGTGGTGATCCTTCCGGAGTCCCGGGGTCCGCCGAATCGGCCTCGCGATCGACCGCGTCGGTCAGGGTCTCCGCGGTATCGTCGGTTCCGCTCGCGATATCTTCGGTTCCCGCCGACGGCTCGCCGTCCCGTTCCGCAGAGTCGTCCTGCCAGCTCCGCGGCGAGGGGCGGGCGTCGTCGTCCGCGTCGCCGAGTCCGCGCTCCGTCCGTCCGTCGACCGGTCCGCTCGTGGCCCCGTCCTCGCCGCTCAGGCCGTCAACCGCCCACGCCGCGTCGTCCGAGGGGTCCAGTTCGGTCGGCGCCGCGGGGCCGCCGGCGTCGGGCGAGTCTGCGCCGCTGTCGGCCTCGACGTCCGAGGTCGCGGGCTCGCGCCCCTCGCGCGCGGCGCGCTCGTGGTCCGTGTTCGCGCCGCCGACGGCCTCGACATCGGGCGTCTCGGGGTCGACCGCGGTCTCGTCGGGCGCCGACTGGCCGCGCGGCGCGGTCGAGCGGATCAGGCCGTGGTCGAGCAGGGCCTCCTCGACGGCGGTCTCGACCGCGTCCCGGACCGCTGGCTCCTCGTCGAAGCGGACCTCCAGCTTGCGCGGGTGGACGTTCACGTCGACGTCGCCGGCTGGGACCTCGACGAAGAGGACGGCGAACGGGTAGCGGTCGGGCGCCAACTGGCCGCCGTAGGCGTCGAGGGTCGCCTCGCGGAGCGCGCTCGCGGTGACGTACCGGCCGTTGACGTACGTCGAGAGGTAGTCGCGCGTCGAGCGCGCCGTCTCGGGGTGCGAGACGAGCCCCGTCACGCGCTGGACCGGGGCGTCGTCGACGGCATCGCCGGCCGCTCCGTCCGCGTTCGCCTCGTCGGGCGTCCACTCCACGTCGATCATCGACTCGGCCACCTCGCGGCCGTAGACGGCGAGGACGGCCGAGCGGAAGTCGCCGTTCCCCTCGGTCGCGAACGTCTCGCGGCCGTCGTGTTCCAAGGAGACGGCTACGTCCGGGTTCGCCAGCGCGTAGCTCGTCACGACCGTGTTCACGTGGTCGAACTCGGTGGCGGTCCGCTTGAGGAACTTCTCGCGGGCGGGGGTATTATAAAAGAGGTCGTCGACCTCGACGGTCGTGCCCGCGGGACAGCCCGCGGGGCGCACCTCCCCGACCTCGCCGCCTTCGACCGTTATCTCCGCGCCCGCCTCGGCGTTCGGGGGGCGCGAGCGCACGGTGAGCCGGGAGACGGCGCCGACGGTGTACAGCGCCTCGCCGCGGAAGCCGAGCGTGCCGACGCCGCGGTCGAGGTCCTCGATGTCGCCGATCTTCGAGGTGGCGTGCTCCGCGACGGCCGCCTCCAGCTGGTCCGCGGGGATGCCGACGCCGTCGTCGCGGACGCGGATCCCCTCGGTGCCGCCCGACTCGACCGACACCGCCACGCGGCTCGCCCCCGCGTCGAGGCTGTTCTCGACTAACTCCTTCACGACGCTCGCGGGGCGCTCGACGACCTCGCCGGCCGCGATCCGCTGGACGGTCCGCTCGTCCAACCGCTCGATGTCTGGCGGCTCCATGCTTACCGACTGTCCGACGAGCGCGCACTTCAAGCCGTTGTCGCCGGCGGCGACGCAGGACGGACTGAAGTCCAACGAGTACATCATTTATAAACAAAACTGCGGTGGCGCGTGCCTCCGAGTGGCCGCCGAAGGCGGCCGCGAGGAGCACGCGCGAGGGAGTCGGGCGCGCCGAGGGCGACCGAAGGGAGCCCGATGGACGCGCCCGACGAGGGTGGGGAGGTGAGAGGTGCGGTGCTGTGAGGGGTGGGGCTCAAAGGGGCAGTCGCGAGGACGACGCACGGTGACGCAAGCACCGCAGCGAAGGAGCGCCAGCGACTGAGCGAGGAGCGCAGCGAGCCGCGCGAGTCCTCGCGGCTGGGGCTTTGGAGTAGTTTGCCGCCGTTCAGCGGTCAGTTATTTATAAACGAGCGGCTGAGGCTTTGGCGGTGTCAGCCGCCGATCCGCCACCAACCATTTATAAGTGAGCGACTGGGATTTGGGGGCGTTCTCCGCGGTAACAGCGGTTTCCGATCGAGTAGCAGCGTTCGCACTCTCCGAATCAGAGAGAAAGTACGAACAATCGGTTCACACGCCAACGCCCGCTCCGAAAATCGACTCTTCTTAAGCGACTGCGGCCGCGATCTCCTCGTCGGAGAGGAACACGTCCTCGCCGGTCTCCGCGTCGAACAGGTGGAGGTCCGCCTCCTCGAAGACGACGCCGACCTCGTCGCCCGCCTCGGGCTGGACGTTCGCGGGCGCTCGCGCGAGGAAGTCGTCGTTCACGTCAAGGTGGACGTAGTTGTCGGAGCCGATCGGCTCGACGACTTCGACGGTCGCGGTCAGCGTCTCCTCGCCAGTCGGATCCTCGACGATCCCGATGTTCTCGGGGCGGATCCCGAGCGTGTACGGGCCGCTTTCGAGGTCGTGACCGGCGACGTAGTCGCGGCTGAGCGCGAACGCGAGCCCCGAGGACTCGTCGCGGATCGTCGCCGACGTCCCGTCCGTCTCCACGTCAACGTCGAGGAAGTTCATCGACGGCGAACCGATGAAGCCGGCGACGAACTTGTTCACGGGGTTCTGGTACACCTCGGTGGGTTCGCCGACCTGCTGGAGCTCGCCGTCGTTCAGGATGGCGAGGCGGTCGCCCATCGTCATCGCCTCCTCCTGGTCGTGGGTGACGTACATCGCGGTGACGCCGAACTCCTTCTGGAGCTTCTGGATCTCGGCGCGCATCTCGGTGCGGAGCTTCGCGTCGAGGTTCGAGAGCGGCTCGTCGAAGAGGAACACCTCGGGCTCGCGCGCGATGGCCCGGCCGAGCGCGACGCGCTGTTTCTGTCCGCCGGAGAGCTCGTCGGGCTTGTCGTCGAGGAGGCCTTCGATGCCCATCATCTCGGCCATCTCGCGGACGCGCTCGTGCCGCTCCTCGGTCGTCATGTCGGTGCTCATCTTGAGCCCGAACGCCATGTTCTCGCGGACCGTCTTGTGGGGGTATAAGGCGTAGTTCTGGAACACCATCGCGACGGGACGCTCCTTCGCGTGGATGTCGGTGACGTCCTCGTCGTCGAAGTGAACGGTTCCGGACGTCGGCTCTTCGAGCCCCGCCACCATCCGAAGCGTGGTCGTCTTCCCGCACCCCGACGGCCCGACCACGGTCACGAACTCGCCGTCGTCGATCTCCAAGTCGAGGTCGTCGACGGCGACGATCGTTCCTCGGTCGAACTCCTTCCGGAGCGTATCGAGCGTGACGCGTGCCATTTTCCTGAAGACCGGTCCGCTGGCATATGAGTTCTTTGCTGTTTTTCTGATATATGGTGAATAATCTCTTCTCAAATATCGGCCACTCCCCCCCGCCGAGCCGTCCGCCGAGTCGATCGTCGATATTCATAGTCGACAGGGATCGATCCGGATCGATCGGGACGTACCCCAAACACTAAATGTATGAAAATATAATTCATCATTTGTTCTGGTCACATGAACGAGAAACGTAGAACGCTGCTCAAGGCGATGGGGGGAACGACTGCGCTCGCGGGCCTCGCGGGCTGTATCAGCACCGGCGGCGACGGCGGTGACGGCGGTGACGGCTCCGACGGAAGCGACGGTTCCGACGGCGGCGACGGCGAGAGCGGCGGCACCGCGACGCTGTGGACCGACCTCTCGGACGGCGAAGACGAGGCCATGTCTTCGTACATCGACGAGTACGAGTCCGAGAGCTCCAACACGATCGAGAAGAACGAGCCGGGCGGCGAGCTCGACCAGCAGCTCGAGACCGCCATCCCGTCGGGAGAGGGCCCCGACTCGTGGATCTGGGCGCACGACTGGATCGGCCGGTTCGCGGTCCGCGAGGAGCCGCCGTTCCTCTACGACGCGAGCGACGACGTCGACACCTCGCTCGACGTGTTCACCGAGACGGCCCAGGAGGCGGTTCAGTTCGACGGCGCGCTCCACGGGCTCCCGTTCGCCTCGGAGACGGTCGCGCTGTTCTACAACGAGGACATGGTCGACGAGCCGCCCGAGACGTTCGAGGAGATGCTCTCGGTGATGGACGAGTACCACGACCCCGAGAACGGCGAGTACGGACTCTCGTACCCCGTGACGGACCCCTACTTCGCCAGCGGGTTCATTCAGGCGTACGGCGGCGACATCTTCGACACGGAGAGCCTCGAGAACGACCTCGACAGCGAGGAATGTAAGCAGGGGATGGACGCGCTCGAACAGCTGTTCGACTACGTGCCGGCCGACCCCGGCTATGAGTCGCAGATCGTCGCGTTCGCCGACGGCGCCGCGCCGTTCGCGATCAACGGGCCGTGGGAGATCGCGAACCTCGGCGAGGAGATCGAGAACCTCGGCGTCACGACCCTGCCCACCGTCGACGGCAACAACCCCCGGACGTACTCCGGGATCCAGACGTTCTACTTCAGCGCGATGCTGTCCGACGCCGACCAGAGCGCGGTCGACGCCGCGACGGGCCTCGCCGAGTGGTACACCACGAACGAGGACATCATCGAGACCAACGCCGAGGAGCAGGGGTACATCCCCGTCCTCTCCTCCGTCGTGGAGGACGGCGACCTCTCCGCCGACGTTCAGGCGTTCGCCCAGCAGGTCGACCACGGCGTCCCCATCCCGACCCACCCGAACATGAACGCCGTCTGGACGCCGCTGACCGAGGCGCTGACCCGCGTCTTCAACGGCAACCAGGAGAGCGGGCCGGCCCTCGACCAGGCCGCATCGGAGATCCGGGAGAACCAGTAGGCGGCCTCTCCACCAGCCACCATGGCCTCTTCACAACTCGACGCCGGCGACGGGCTCTCGCGGCTCCGGTCAGCGCTGCCGTTCTCCGGCCGCGACTGGGGACTGCTGCTCGTCATCCCCGGCGTGGTCCTCTTCTCGAGTTTCATGCTGTACCCGATCGTCTACCTGTTTTACATCTCGCTGACCGACGCGACGTTCGCCGGGTCGGTGATCGGCGGCGGCGCCGAGCTGATCGGACTCGAGAACTACGTACAGCTGCTCGGAGACCCGCAGTTCTGGAC
This sequence comes from Halorubrum sp. T3, assembly GCF_000296615.1. Taxonomy (NCBI): domain Archaea; kingdom Methanobacteriati; phylum Methanobacteriota; class Halobacteria; order Halobacteriales; family Haloferacaceae; genus Halorubrum; species Halorubrum sp. T3. The sequence continues at coordinate 404,371 of NZ_JH815329.1, forward strand.
GTCGATGTCGACGACGTGGCTGTTCGTCGCCGTCTCGCTCGTGGTCAAGGTGTTCGTCGCCGTCGGCATCGCGCTCCTGTTGAACCACGCGCGGGTCGTCGGCAAACGCTACATGCGCGCCGCGGTGATCGTCCCGCTGGGGTTCCCCGGCATCTTCACGATCACCGTCTGGCGCGGGATGTTCAGCGACGCCCGGTTCGGCGTGTTCAACACGCTGCTCGGCCGCTACAACGACGTTATGTCGTCGCTGTCCGCACCCCAGGTCCTGCTGTTCGACGTGCCGATCGGCTTCCTCAGCGGCCGCTGGGAGGCGTTCTTCGCGTACGTCACCACGGAGGTGTGGCTCGCGTACCCGTTCATGGTGATCATCATCGTGAGCGCCTTACAGGACGTGCCGAAGTCGCTCCACGAGGCCGCGATGGTCGACGGCGCCGGGTGGCTCCAGCGGTTCCGGACCGTCACCCTCCCGGCGATCAAGGGGCCGGTGCTGTTCGCCTCGATCCTCACGGCCGCGACGTCGTTCCAGCAGTTCCTGATCCCGTGGGTGTTCAACCAGGGCGGCCCGGCCAGAAAGAACGAGCTGATAATCGTGTACGGCTACCGCGAGGCGATCAGCTTCAACGAGTTCGGGCTCTCCGCGGCGATCCTCATCGTCGCCATCGCCTTCGTCGGACTCTTCATGCTCGTCGCCGTGCGCTACGGCGGCCTCGCAGAGGGGGTGGGTGAGGAATGAGCGTGCTCCGCTCGTTCGCGGCGCTCGTCGCCGCCAAGCTGGTCGCGTTCGCGACCGCGCCGAAGCGGTTCGTCGTCACGGTCCAGCGGGCGATCTACGACCTCCGCACGGGCAAGCGCACCCCGTGGGACGTCTCGAAGAGCGTCCTGATGACGCTGTTCGGGTTCGCGATGGTGTTGGTGCTTTTGTTCCCGCTGTTCTGGATCTTCACCGCGTCGCTGGCGGAGGGGACGCGGCTGTTCACCACCAGCGGCATCTTCCCGGACCCGTCGACGTACAACCTCGGCGCGTACCGGTGGGTGGTGTTCGAGTCCGACTTCTTCTTCGTCGACGGCGACTGGGGGTACCCCCAGCTCGTCCTCGGCGGGAGCGGCGGGCTGGTCAGCTTCCGGTGGGCCGGCACCGAGACCGGCCCGGGCGCGGTGTTCAACAGTCTCTACATCGTTAGCGTGACGCTCGCGGCCGGGTTCGGGATGATCGTCCCGGCGGCGTACGCGTTCTCGCGCCGGAAGTTCGTCGGCCGCAAACGCATCCTCTACGGCTACGTCCTCTTCACGCAGATCGGCGCCGGGCTGTCGATCGCGACGCTCGTGGCGCTGTACTCGCTGTTCAGCAGCTACGGGCTCACGAACAACCTGTTCGTCCTCGGGCTGTTCTACGCCGCGTCGGCGATCCCGTTCAACACGTGGCTGCTGAAGACGTACATGGACAACATCCCCGTCTCCTACGAGGAGGCGGCGATGGTCGACGGCGCGAGCTTCCTCGACACGATCCGGGAGGTGATCCTCCCGCTGACGAAGCCGGGGCTCGCCGTCGTGCTCATCTTCGTCTGGCTCGCCGGCTGGAACGAGTTCATCATCGCGCAGACGCTGCTGCGCCCCGAGAACTACCCGCTCTCGGTGGAGCTGTACAACATCGCGACCGAGGGCCGGTTCTCGACGCCGTGGACGCGGTTCGCGGCGTTCGCGAACCTGTTCGCGCTGCCGGTCGCGATCGTCTACTTCGCGGCCCAGCGCTCCGTCGAGGACGGCCTCTCGTTCGGCGGGATGGAGGGGTAACGGGCCGAGCGCGGTCCGCCGTCCGTCCGTCCGTCTGCGTTTCTCGTTTCTCGTTTTCGCTGCCGCGGTCATCCCTCGATGCGCCGATCCGACCCGCGATCGATCGTCGGCACCGCCCCGCTCCGCACGGCACCTCACGCCTCCCCAGCCTCGCGGTTCGCGCTCTTCGAGCGCTCACCGCTCCCTCACGCGTGCTGCTTCGCGGCCGCCGGGGGCGGCCGCTCGCAGGCACGCGCCACCGCAAAATCGACTCCGAAAAGAGCTACAGTCGGCCGAACCGTTCGCTCTTCAGTCGTCGGCGGTCGGGGTCGGCGCCTCGCCGCCGAGCTGCTCGCGGTCGTGGTCGGCCTCGAAGTCGAGGTCGGGGCCGCGCGCGATGATCCCCGAGGGAGTCACGTCCGGGTGCGTGGTGTAGTAGTGTTCCTTGATGTGGGCCATGTTCACCGTCTCCGCGACGCCCTCGGTCTGGTAGAGGTCGCGCAGGTACGGCCAGAGGTTGTCGTACTGGTGGATGAACTGCCGGTTGCACATGAAGTGGGTGTGGTACACCTGATCGAAGCGGACCAGCGTGGTGAACATACAGATGTCCGCCTCGGTGAGTGAATCGCCGACGAGGTAGCGCTGATCGGCGAGCCGGTCGTCGTAGGCGTCGAGCGCGCCGAACAGGTCGTCGATCGCCTCGTCGTAGGCGCTCTGCGAGGTGGCGAAGCCGGCGCGGTAGACGCCGTTGTTGATCGGCTCGTAGATGTCGGTGATCACCTCGTCGACGTCCGCGACGGTCGCGTCATCGTCCGCGTCCGGAAGCAGCGAGACGCCGTTACCGAGGTCGGCGAACGCGGTCGAGAGGGTTCGGAGGATCTCGCGCGACTCGTTGTTGACGATGGTCTCCTCCTCGGTGTCCCACAGCACGGGGACGGTCACCCGACAGGTGGCGTCCGGGTCGGCCTCCACGTACAGCTCCCGGAGGTAGTCGCTGTCGTGGAGGTAATCGCGGGTACAGCCCGCCTTCTCGGGGGTGAACTGCCAGCCGTCCTCGCCGCGGTAGGGGTCGACGACCGAGACGCTGATCGCGTCTTCGAGGCCGAGCAGCGACCGCGCGAGCAGCGTGCGGTGCGCCCACGGGCAGGCGTACGAGACGTACAGGTGGTACCGGCCGGCCTCCGGCTGGAAGCGCTCGTCCGGCTCCGCGTCGACGTGGTCGGGCACGTCGCTGCCCGCGACCCAGTTCCGGAAGGTCGTCTCGCCGCGCTGGAACGAGCCGTCCTCGTCCGTCGCCTCGTAGGTGTCCGTCCGCCACTCGCCGTTCACGAGCTGATTCATGTCTAACACGTGGGCCTCCGTCCGTATAACGTGGGCGGGGACACGCGTGTCACCCGTCGAGCGCGGAGCGAACCGCCGGATTTCGACCCCTCCTACTCGTAGACGCTCACGTCGTCGAACCGGCCCTCGTAGGCGACGTTCGACGGGAGGGTCGGCTCGTTGCCCGAGAGGAACATCCGGTCGAGCTTCGCCCACGTGTTCTCGTAAGCGAGGTGCGCGAACTCCACGAGCCCGCGGAGCTGGTGGCCGGCGCCGCCGCGGTGGATCACCGTCCGGGGGCGGCGCTCGCGGAACGCGTCGACGACCGCCTCCTCGTCGTCGAGGTCGCCCTCGAAGGCGGTCCACGCCTCGCCGACCGTGCCGGGGAGGTGGGCGTACGACGATCCGAACCCGGCGCAGCCGGTCTCTTCCGCGGTCCGGCGGGCGCGCGAGTTTTGGTGGGGGAGCAGCTTCGTGTTGTACGTCTCGATCGCGTCGAGCCGTGCGGCGTGCGCGTCGACCTCGGGGCGCGTGAGCGAGATGGTGGCGAAGCCGGGATGCGGGACGAGGACCGCCGCGTCCTGCCGCTCGAACTCGGCCATCGCGCCCTCGAAGGTGATGTAGTCGGGGACCGGGTCGGAGAGTCCGAGCACGAGGAGGTGGCGCCGGTTCCCCCAGTCGCCGGTGAACACCTCGCGGGCGGGGACGACGGTCAGCTCGTCGTCGGTGTACCGCGCTGCGCGCTCGCGGATCGTCGGCAGGCGCGTGAAGTGCGGCGCGTACACGAGCGCGTCGATCCCGCGATCTTTCGCGCGGGCGACGACCTCGTCGTCGAGCACCTTGACGTGGGCGTCGACGCGCGTTTGCGGTCGGGTCACGGTCGCACGGTCGTCGCGGCGGCGCAAAGACGTATCGTTCGACGACGACGGTGCCGCGACCGCGGCCCAGTCGCAGGGGGACGCGCGGCGCCGATCGGACCCGACGCCGCGGTGCGCCCCCGTCGAGGTGGGAAACCGTTAATCCCCCTCGGGCGAGAGTTCGGGGTATGGCCCCTCGCTGGACGTGCGGCATCGGCGACTGCGACGCCGCCTTCGACGACGTGGAGGCGGCGATCGTCCACCAGACGAACGAGCATCAGCGCCACGAGTGCAAGGTCTGCGGCACGATCGTCCCGGACGGCTACTTCGCGATCCGCCACGCGTTCGACGAGCACACCCGCGCCGAGTTCGTCCGCGCGTACGACGCCGACTCGGCGGCGGTCCGCCGCCGCGAGGAGATCAAAGGCGAGATCGAGTCGGCAGCCGACCTCCAGCGGGTCGTCGAGGAGCTCGACCGGGGCGTCTGACCTGACCTTTCGAGGCCCCGACCCCGACCCGCCGACCTCTCCCCGACCTCCCTCCGACCGCGATTTATCGGCGGACAAGGCGAATACCCCGAGGGTTGACCTCGGGGATGAAGCCGACAACTCGTGATACAAACCACTAAATGAACACATCACTAATCGATAGACAGCGATGGAACACAGTCACCGCTACCACGCTTACCCGACACAAGAGGTAGCGGCTGGACTGGAACACCATCTGGATGTTCATCGTCAGCTCTACAACCACGTCCGCTGGGACTACGAACAAGCCCCGGAGGACAATAAGCCGAGTGAGTACGACCAGAACAACAAACTTCCCGACTGGAAGCGAAAGTGGCCCGTCTTCAGTAAACTACACTCGAAGGCCGCCCAAGCCACCGTCGCACGCTTCTATCGGAACCTCTCGAACCTTCGCAAAAAGAAAGAGAAGGGATACAACGTTGGTCGGCTCAAACGGCAAGCACCCACCGATTATCAAAGCGTGACGTACAACCAGTCTGGTTTCGACCTCGATGAAAAGAGGGGCCAAGACAGGTTCGCTTACGTCCGTTTCAGCAAAATCGGTTGGGTGAAGATTCGTTACCACCGCCCGATTCCCGACCACGCCACGATCAAAGAGGTCACGTTCAAGAAGGAGACGACTGGCGAGTGGTTCGTCTCTTTCGGCCTCGAAACCGACGACGCCGATCTCCCCGAGAAACCCGACGTGGAATCGCTGGACGCGAGCAACAGCGTCGGTATCGACCTCGGAATCCTCAACTACATCCACACCAGCGACGGCAAAACCGTGGATTGGCTCGACCTCGAAGACGACTACGAGCGACTCGGACGCGAACAGCGTAAGTTATCCCGGAAGGAGAAGGGGTCGAACAGCTACGAGAAACAACGAGTTGAAGTTGCCAAAGTCAAGCGTCGGATTCGTCGGAAAGTGCTGGACTACCAGCACAAGATAACGACATGGCTCGTCCGCGAGTACGACGCTGTATTCGTCGAAGACCTGAACGTGAAGGGGATGCTTGAACAGTCGCACAACACTCGAAACAAGCGGGATGCGGCGTGGCGACAGTTCATCACCCTGCTCGAATACAAAGCCGAGTTGTACGGCTGTCACGTCGTTCAAGTCGAAGCCAGAGGCACGACCAAAGAGTGCGCGTCGTGCGGTGTGGAGACAGCGAAACCCATCTGGGTCAGAGAACACTCCTGTCCGTCGTGTGGATTTGAGACGGACAGGGACGCGAATGCGGCGATGAACGTCTTACAGAGAGGCTTTTCTGAATTAGGGCTGGGATGGCCCGAAGACACGCCCGTGGAGACTGTGACCGCTACGGACACGACTCACTTCGAGTCCGTGTCTGCAAGTCACGTCGTGGAAACGGGAAGCCTCGGGGCTTGACCCCGAGGCGATTCACAAGACCCGCTTCCCGAACGCGCTCGCCGCCAGCTCCGTCGCCAGCTCGGCCGTCTCGTTGTGCTGGTCCAGCGTCGGGTTCACCTCGACGATCTCCATCGAGCGGAGCGCGTCGGTCTCGTCGACGATCTCCATCGCGCTGTGGGCCTCGCGGTAGGTGACCCCGCCGCGGACAGGCGTCCCGACGCCGGGCGCGGCGTTGGGGTCGAGCCAGTCGAGATCGAGGCTGACGTGGATCCCGTCGACGCCGTCCGCGGCGACCGACAGCGCCTCCTCCGTGACCTCGGTGATCCCCCGCTCGTCGATGTCGGACATCGTGTACGCCGCGAAGCCGCGCTCTTTGATGAGCTCCGCCTCCGCCTCGTCGACCGACCGGAGTCCGACGAGGGCGACGTTCTCCGGCGAGAGCCCCGCCGCGTTCGCCCACTCGGTGTCCGCGAACTCGTCGATCCCGAGCGCGGCCGCCAGCGGCATCCCGTGGACGTTGCCCGAGGGGGTCGTCGCGGGGGTGTTGAGGTCGGCGTGCGCGTCGAACCAGACGGCACCGATGTCGGCGTCGCGCGCGGACCCCGAGAGGCTCCCGATCGCGATGGAGTGGTCGCCGCCGAGCGCGAGCGGCACCTCGCCGTCGTCGAGCGTCGCGGCGACCTCGTCGCCGAGCCGGCGGCAGACGTCGGCCGTCTCGCGGAGGAACTTCGCTTTCCCTTCGCTGGGCGCGTCCGCGTCCGGGTCGCGCTCCTCCGCCCGCGGGACGAGGAGGTCGCCCGCGTCGACGGTGTCGACGCCCGCGCCGGCGAGCTGGTCGGCGAGCCCGCCGTACCGGATCGCCGACGGTCCCATGTCGACCCCGCGTCGGTTCGCCCCGTAGTCGGTCGGCGCGCCGATGATCCTGACCGTGTCCATACCGGCAACGCGACGCGCCGGCGCTTGAATTGTGGGGTTCGAAGCTTTGGTGAAATCCCGTTCTTCAAATGGGTCCTCCTCCGAAACAGCGGTTCACTGAAGCGTGCTTCTTGATCGGTTGCGGGAGTAGGTGTCGTAGGTTGTGAGTGTGGTTGTTTATAAATCGGAGCGCGGTGTTGCTGTCAGCTGTTTATAAGTGACTGACGCTACTGCGGCGAGTGCCTCCAAAGCCCCAGCCGTCGAGGTGGGCGGACGCTCGCTGTGCTCCTCGTCACTCGCTTCGCTCGTTCCTGCGGTGCTTACATCGCCTCCGCCCACCTCGACGGCTGCCCCTTTGAGCCCCACCCACTCCGCACAGCACCGCAGCCTCACACCTCCCCAGCCTCGCGGTTCGCGCTCTTCGAGCGCTCACCGCGTCCCTCGCGGGCTGGCTCGCGGCCTCCGCTTCGCTCCGGCCGCTCGCAGGCGCGCCACCGCCGGCTATTTATAAGCGGCCGTCGCCGCCGCTGGCGACTACTTAAATACCGAATCGCTGCTACCGATCTGCGATACCCACTCCCGAAATCGCTCGTCGCTACGTCTGTATTGACCGCAACCCGGGTCAAAACGCGTTACCGACGGAGGAGTTCAACAGAGCCGGGATCGACGGTCGCGCTCGCCCGCCTCGCCGGATCGGACACGGTTTTGCGCTCGGCCCCTCACGAGTCGTTCATGAGCAGCTCCGATCCCTACTCGGTCGACCCCGCCGACATCGAGCCGATCGGCGCCACCATCGCGGTCGCGTTCACCGGCGCAGCGATCGGGCTCGTCGGCGCCGCGGTCTCGTTCGTCGCCGTCGACTTCGGGGTCGCGCTGGTCGGCGTCGGCGTCGTGGTGGCGCTGTCGAGCCCGCTCGCGTACGTCCGGATGAAGCGGCTGCGCGGGGAGTAGACCGGCGCGCCGCGGGCTGACGGCGCTCGGTCGCCGAGGGATCTCACACGATCATTTATAAGTGAATTCCATCGCATTTAAGCGGGGGCGCTCTGTAATTGGCACCATGTCATCGATCGAGCTCACGTCGAGCCAGAAAAGCATCCTCTCGGCTCTCATTAACCTGTACGGGGAGCAGGAGGACGCCGTGAAGGGCGAGGCGATCGCCGAGGAAGTCGACCGCAACCCCGGGACGATCCGCAACCAGATGCAGAGCCTCAAGGCCCTCCAGCTGGTCGAGGGGGTACCCGGCCCGAAGGGCGGCTACAAGCCCACCTCGAACGCCTACGAGGCGCTCGACATCCAGCGCATGGACGAGCCGGCCGACGTCCCGATCTTCCACGCGGGCGAGCAGCTCGACGGAGTCAACGTCGACGGGATCGACCTCTCCAGCGTCCACCACCCCGAGCTGTGCCGGGCGGAGATCCACGTTCAGGGCTCGGTCCGCGACTTCCACGAGGGCGACAGCGTCACCGTCGGCCCGACGCCGCTCTCGAAGCTCGTCATCGACGGCACCGTCGACGGCAAAGACGACACCGCGAACATTCTCATCCTGCGGATCGACGACATGCGGGCGCCCGACGAGCCGGCCGAGCACTGACTGCGGAAGCGGAGTTCCTCACTCGCTGCGGAGGCTTTTCAACCGGGAATCGCAGGTCGATTCGTCGCCGAGAAGAGTCGGAGGTCGAAGCCGAGAGACGCGTCGCCGTCGCGAGCCGCCCGCGCTCACATGTCGCCGAACGCGCCGACCGCGCGGCCCGCGGAGGAGACCTTGTTGATCCAGCGCGTGGCGATCGCCTTCTTCAGGAGCTTCGCGGGCGTGCCGCCGAACGTCTTGATCGGCATCCCCATCACGTCGTGAGCGACCGCCTCCTCGCCGACGGAGATGACCGTTCCCTTGTCCTCGTGAGTCCACGAGCGGAGCGGCGCGCCGCGGGCGGCGCGCGCGAGGTTCTCGCCCGCGACCTCCGCGGCCTGCCAGGCGGCTTGCGCGGTCGGCGGCGCGACGTCGTCGTCGCCCTGCTCGACGAGCGCGGTGTCGCCGATGGCGAACACGCGGTCGTCGCTGGTGGCGAAGTCGGAGCCGGCGTGGACGCGGTTCGAGCGGTCGTCCTTCTCGACCTCGACGTTCTCCAGCTCGGGCTGGCCCGTAATTCCGCCGGTCCAGATCAGCACGTCGTAGCCCAGCTCTTCCGGCTCCTCGTCTTCGCCGCCGCCGAGGTAGACGGCGTCCTCGTCGGCCTCGGAGATGAAGTCGCCGGTGAGGATCTCGACGTCGGCGTCCTCGAGCCGCTGGCGGAGCGCCCCCTGGATCTGCGGGTCGTTACCGGGGAACACCTCGTCGAGCCCCTCGACCAGCTTGATGTCGAGCGGCGCGCGGTGTTTGTCGCGGTACTCGGCGATCTCGCCGGCCGTCTGGATGCCGGAGAGACCGGCGCCGCCGACGATCACCTGCGCGGGGTCCGAGCGGGTCGCGTCCGCGGCCGCCTCGCGGACGTCCTCGTGGATCGCCTTCGCGTCGTCGAGCCCCTTCAGCTGGTGGGCGTGCTCCTCTAACCCCTCGATGCCGAAGAAGGCGGTCGTGGAGCCGATACCGAGGAGGAGGTAGTCGTAGTCGACGGTCGTCCCGTCGTCGGTCTCGACGACGCGCTCGTCGGTGTCGACGTCGACGACCCGGCCCTGGACGAAGTCGGACTCGGGCGACTTGATCTCGTCGACGGGGATCGTGATCTTGTCCTCGACGGCGGGGTTGCGGATCGCGCGGTGGACCTCGTGTAAGACGAGGTGGTAGTCGTGTTCCGAGATCCACGTGAGCTCGGCCTCGCCCTCCCCGACCTCGTCTTCGAACGCCTTCACCGCCCCTGCGCCGGCGTACCCGGAGCCGACGACGACGACCTGTGTACTCATGGCCGTAACTCCACGGCGCGCAGATAAAGTCGCTTTGGAACGCTCGCAGGCGAGAATCGCCGACGCGGCGGGTTCGGTCCGCCGCGACGGGACCGCGCGCCCGCTACAGCGAGAGGCCGGCGTGCCAGCGGTCCGCGCCCGCCTCCCGCTTGACCTCGTCCATGCGCGCGAGCAGCTTCACCGCGAGGCTCGCGGTCTCGGCCGCGCGCGACTCGCCCTCCGTCCGGAACTCGCCGGTCACGCGGTTCGCGTAGACGGAGCAGACGGCGCCCGCCCGGAGCCCGTACACGCTCGCGATCGTGAGGATCGACGACGCCTCCATCTCGATGTTCTTCACGTTCGCGTCCTGAAGCTCTTCGACGAGCTCGTCCGAGCCGGCGGCCTCGAACCCCTCGAACCCGGGGCGGCCTTGGCCCGCGTAGAAGGAGTCGGCGCTCATCGTGACGCCGGTGTGGTAGTCGTGGCCCAGCCGCTCGGCGGCGGCGACTAAGGCTGACACGACCTCGCCGTCCGCGGCCGCGGGGTAGTCCTCGCGGACGTACTCGTCGCTCGTCCCCTCCTGGCGGACCGCCCCGGTCGTGATCACGAGGTCGCCCACCTCCATCTCGGGCTGGATCGCGCCGCAGGAGCCGACCCGGATGAACGTGTCGACGCCGACGCGCGCCAACTCCTCGACGGCGATGGCGGCCGACGGGGAGCCGATCCCGGTGGAGGTGACGGAGATCGGCGCGCCGTCGTACGTGCCGGTCGCGGTGCGGTACTCGCGGTGGCGCGCGACCTCCTCGTGGCCGTCCCACAGCGCCGTGATCTTGTCGACGCGCTCGGGGTTGCCCGGGAGCAGGACCGCGTCCGCGACGTCCTCGGACCCGGCCTCGACGTGGTAGCCGGCCCCGTCGTTCGGGTCCTCGCTGTCTTCGGTCATGTCTCCGCCCTTCGGCGAGCCGTTTAAAAGTAGTTCCGTCTCGGTCGCTCGGGGACGTCTCGGCGGCGGCGGGCCGCCGTGCCGTCACTCCCTGCTGGCGTCGTCGAGGGTCCCCTCCGAAATGGTGTTCGGGAGGAGTTCGCCCAGCGTGTACTCCGTCACGGCGTCGCCGCCCTCGTCGCAGGCGACGACGAGGTCGTCGGCCGCGAACTCCGCGAGCGTCTGCCGGCACATCCCGCAGGGGGTGACGCCGTCGCGGACGCCGGAGGAGACCGCGATCCGGTCGAACTCGCGGTGGCCGTTCTTGACCGCCTCCGCGAGCGCGACCTCCTCGGCGTGGAGGCTGTTGGAGTAGTTCGCGTTCTCGATGTTACAGCCGGTGTAGACGGTGCCGTCGGCGGTCCGGAGCGCGGCGCCGACGCGGTACTCGGAGTACGGAACGTGGGCGGCCTCCAAGGCCTCGCGCGCCGCGGCGATCAGATCGTCATCGTCCATACCGACGGATGACGCGGCGGGCCGATAACTGTACTGTGTTGCGGTCGCGCGGAACCGGTCTCCCCGTCAGGAATCGCCCGTCCACGCCGAGAAGCCGCCGTCGATGAGGGTGTCCGCCTGCTGGCGGATGTACTCGCGCTGGGTGTCGTGGACCGCGGTCGCGAAGTCGTCGCCGTCGTCGAGCCGGGCGCGGACGCGGTCGCGCTTCCAGCTCGCCGGCGTCGTGCGGTTCGCGACGCGCCAGCGCAGCGGCGCGATCCACTCGGCGGCCTCGTCGTCCGCGCAGCCCGCGGTCCGGAGCCCGGCCTCGGCGTGGTCGAGGAGGTCGGCGTACAGCGTGTCCGTGTCCGTCGTCCGCTCCCCGTCGCGGCCGATCCACTCCATGTCGGCGTCGAGCCCGTCGGCCACGGCGGCGTAGAAGTTATCGCGGGCGGTCTCCCAGTCAAGCCCGATGACCGGGTGTTCGTGCTGCGCGAGCGCCTGCATCAGCCCGGCGAACGCTCCCTGGAACGCGATGGAGTCGCGGACCGTGGGCTGACCGGGAATCGGGCGGAACTCGATCCGGGCGTTGGCGGCGGAGCGGCTCGCCCCCTCGAAGACGGGGCGGACCCAGCGCCAGTAGCTCCCATGCTTGGTCCGGAACGTCGCGAACTCGTCGTCGAAGCGGTCGCTGCCGCCCGGGTCGGGCATCGGGATCAGCGTCTCGTCGCCCGCGATGCGGTCGACCGCGGTCTCGACGTCGCGGAAGTCGCGCGGGAACCGCACCTTGTCCGCGTCGGTCCGCGCGTTGAGGACGGACTCGAACACGTGGACGCGGTTCTCGGTCGCCCCCTCGTCGAGGACGCGCTCGCCGTCCCAGCCGTCGTCGTACAGGTCCGGCGGGAAGAACGGGGAGTTGACGCCGAGCGCTAAGAGCGGCCCGGCGATCCGGAGCGCGTACCGGAAGTGCCGCGGCAGCGTCTCGGCGTGCGCCACCTGGTAGTGCGGCTGGATCGACGTGATGAGGCTCTCGGGCATCACCGTGTCCGCCGCCAGCGACACGCCCGGGGCGGAGAGTTCGACCTCGGCGCCCCCGGTCGGCTCGGTCGGGGTCTCGCCCCCGTCGCCCGGCTCTGCGCCGTCGGCCTCCTCGTCGCTGGCCGCGTTCGCCATCGCGTGGTAGCGGACGGAGTCGCTCATGTTGACCGCGACGGTGACCCCGTCGACCTCGACGCTGTCGGTGAGGTAGCCGCGGGCGGTCTCGCCCGCCGGCGGGATGGTCCAGAGCCCGTCGGAGACGAGCCGCATCCCCTCCACGCCGGCGGTGTTTTCGGCGGCCTCTAAGCGCGCGCGGACCTCGGCGAGCTGGGCGCGGAGCCCGTGGTCGGAGAGGGGCTGCGGGCTCGTCGACATCTCGGCGTTGTGGAGTCCCAGCTCCTTCTCGAACCCCATCAGCTCCAGCATCCGGCGGGGCACCCGCATCAGCGCGTACTCGCCCGCCCGCGACTCCTCGCTCCACCGCCCGTCGCCGACCGCGTAGAACTCGTACTCGAAGCCGACGATCGACTGGTGGTTGTCGAAGGAGCCGTCGTGGAGCTCCTGTTTGACGATCTCGGCCTCCTCGGCCGCGCGCTCGGCGAACGCCTCGGCGTCGACCGAAAGCGCCTCCCGGACCCCGTCGGCGAGCGCGGACTCGGTGGTCATGCGACCGAGGAAGGACGCGGCGGATTAAAAAGGTCACCGGCCGCGAGAGCGTTCGGGTCGCGTTCCCACGACCGCTCCGAGGGGCTCTCTCCCCGCCGGCTCGCCGACCGCTCGGCCTACTGATTCGCCGAGCGCGCGTCGAGCGCGACGGGGACCGACCGGCTCGCGACGTCGCCCGCGAACGCCTCGCCGTCCGCTTCGAGCAGCTCGAAGGTGTCGTAGTGGATCGGGACGACGAGGTCGGGGTCCATCGCCTCGGCCAGGTCGGCCGCCTCGTGTCGGTCGGCGACGATGCCACCCCCGCCGATGTTCGCGAGGAAGACGGAGACGTCGAGCTCGGCGAAGCCGTCGAGCGCGTCCGAGTCGCCGGGCCAGAAGACGGTGCGGCCGCCGAGCGACAGGAGGAAGCCGCAGCCGAATCCGGGCGGGTGCGCGACCGAGCCGTCCGCGTCCGCGTTCGGCCCCTCGGGGTCGTTGTGCGCGGGGACGGACCACACCGTGACATCGCCGGCGGGCGTGTCGACGTCGACGCGCTCCTCCTCGCCGACACGGACCACGTCGTAGTCGGCCGCGAGCGCGTCGATCGGCTCCACGTCGCGGTCGATGCCGGCCGGGTCGACCGCCTCGTAGATCACGAGCGTCGCGTCCTCCGTCGCGACCGACCGGATCCCGTCGCTGTCGTAGTGGTGGTCGTGGGTGACGACGACGAGGTCGCCGTCGCGCGCCCAGTAGTCGTCGAGGACGCCGTAGCGGCCGGGGTCGGTGTAGACGACCGGCCCCGCGTCCGTCTCCAGCCGCGCCGTCGCGTAGCCAAGCCACTCCACCGCGAACTCCTCGTAGCGGACCGTCATGTCGCAACCTGCGGCCGCGGGCGTCTTGAGGGTGGCTATCGCTCTCTCTCGTCGATCACGGACAGCTCCCACGCCGCCGCGAGCGCGTCGTCGCCGATTTCGCGCCCCAGCGCGTGTTCCGGAACCAAGGGCATCGGAACCGGGACGTAGCCGGCCTCGCGCAGCGCGGCGAACCCGCCGACGGTCTCGACGACGGTCCCGTCGTCCCCGCGGCGGACGCGGAACCGCTTGTCGTCCGGGTCGCGGCGGTACGCGAACGGGAACGCCGCGTCCGGCGGGGACCGGAGGCTGTCGACGCCGGCGAGGACGGCGACGGGCGCACCGTCCACCTCGCAGACGAGCCGAGGGACGACGGGTCGCCCCTCGTCGTCGACCGCGGCGGCGTCGACGGACGAGTGAGCCGTCACCGGGCCGACGGGGGTGTCCGTCTCGCGCCACGCGAACGTCGGTTCGCCGAGCCCTTCGGCACGGACGCAGGCGTAGCCGCCGCCGGAGACCGGGATCCGGTCCGGCCCGATGTGGAACGTGCGCCGGCCGTCGCGGCGTGCGGCGAGCAGCGGCGGGTCGGCGAGGAGGTCGCGGGCGGCGGCCGCGGTGGCGTCGTCGCGGGCGACGAACAGGACGCGGCGGTCGCGGTCGAGCGCGTGGCCGAGCCGCGAGACGATCACGGTCGGCGTGGCGTCGTCCGCCGCGAGCGGTTCGACCGCGACCCGCTCGTCGCCGCGGCTCGCGACCGCGGGCGGCTCGGCGCCGCTCTCCGGACGGTCGACCTCGAACCCGTCGGCCGCGAGCCGGTCTGCGGCCGCGTCGGTGAGGTCGCGCCGCGTCGCGTCGCCGAGCGGGCCTGGCATGCGATCGCCTACGAGCCGGACCGTGAAGGGGTTTCGCGTGGCGGAACGCCACGGGGGGCCGCGCCGCCCGCCGCCCGTCGCCCGCCGCCCGCCGTCCGCCGCCCGTCGCCCGTCACCCGCCGCCCGCCGCCCTCTCGCGTCGGCTCAGTCGTCGCCGGCGAGCCGGCGGACTCGGGCGAGCGAGTCGGCGTCGTCGACGCCCTTGTCCTCGCGGACGCCGACGAACCGGGGGAACCGGAGGGCGTAGCCGGCCGAGTACGTCGGCGAGGTCTGGATATCCTCGTAGCCGACCTCGACCACCAGTTCGGGGTCGAACGCGACTGTCGTCCCCGTCTCGTCGACGACGTGGGGCTCTAACCGCTCCGTGAGATCCGCGAGCGCCTCGTCCGTGATCCCCGTCGCCACCTTCCCGACCGTGGCGTAACCCGCGGGCGCGAGGTCGTCGTCGTCGCGGTCGGCCGCGTCGCGGTCCGGGGCGTCGCTCGCGTCGTCCTCCGCGCGAACCGCGAGCAGGAACGTGCCGAACAGCTCGGCGCGGCGCCCCTCGCCCCACTCGGCGCCGACGACGACGGCGTCGAGCGTCTCCACGTCCGGCTTGCGCTTCAGCCAGTCGCGGCCCCGGTCGCCGGGCGTGTACGCCGCGTCCGGGTTCTTCAGCATGACTCCCTCGTGGCCCGCGTCGAGCGCGGCCCGCTCTTCGGCCGCGATCGTCTCCGCGTCGTCGGCGAGCGTGAGGTCGGCGGCCGCGTCCGGCAGGACCCCCCGGAGCCGCTCGTGACGGTCGCGGAGGGGGCGATCGAGCAGGTCGTCGCCGTCGGCGTGGAGGCAGTCGAAGGCGTGGAGCCGCAGCGAGACGGTCTCGCGCATGCGATCGACGTCGTGCTTGCGGCGGAACCGCCGCAGCACCTCCTGGAACGGGAGCGGGTTGCCCTCCTCGTCGACCGCGACGACCTCGCCGTCGAGGATGGCGGGGACGTCGACGCGCTCGGCGACGAACTCGACGATCTCCGGGAGCGCTTCGGTCACGTCGTCCATGTTCCGCGAGTAGAGGCGCGGGCCGAGCGCCGAATCGCCGTCGGTTCCGGGATCGTAGTGAACCTGAACGCGGGCGCCGTCGAACTTCGTCTCGACGGCGACCTCGCCGAACGCGTCGACCGCGTCGGTCGCGGTGCCCGCCTGCGCGAGCATCGCCTGAACGGGTCGGCCCACGCGCAGCGACTCCTCACGCAGCCCCGCGAGCCCCTCGTCGCGGGCGCGGACTGCGACTCGACCGTAGTCGTTCGTCACCTGAAGAGCGCGCTCGACGGCCGCGACGGCGTCCTCGGACGCGGCGAGTCGGGGCTCATCGGCCGCTTCCGCGTCGGCGGATTCGGGCGTCTCCTCCGGCGCGAGGAACGCCTCCGCGACCGCGTCGCGGGCCGTCCCCTCGCCGACGCCGAGCCGCATCTCGCCGAGGACGAGCCGGGCGAGGAACGCCGCCTCGCTCGGCGAACAGCGCGTGAACAGCCCGAACAGCGCGTCCCGCTTGCGCGACTCGCTCCCCTCGCCGCTCGCGGCCGCGAGGTCGCGCAGTTCCGCGTCGAGTTCGGCCACCGTGAGCACGTCGCGGCCGCTCCCGAACGCGGCGAGCCCCTGTTGCCCGCCAAAGTCGTACGCGGCCGCGACGGCGCCGATCTCGCCGCGCTCGGCCAGGCGGTCCTCAACGTCCGCCGCGGAGACGTTCTGGCCCGCGGCGCGGGCGATGGCCTCGCGGCAGAGCGCGGGGCCGACGTCGAGGGTCCGGGTGTCGTGGGCGGGGAAGACGCGGCCGAGGAGGAACCGGACGACGACGGGGAGATCGTCGGTCGAGCCGTCGGGCTCGGCGCCGTCGTCCTCGTCCCTGTCGGCGGCGCCGGCGTCCGCGAGCAGGTCGGCGACGGCGAGCGTCGTCTCGATGTCGCCGTCGTTCGCGGCCACCCGTTCCGCCCGTTCAGCCAGCGCGGCGAACTCCATACGCGTCCGGTCGGGGGGCGGCCGTCAAAAGCGGCCCGATGGCGTCATGGTCGCGGAAGGCGGACGCGTCCGCCGGGGAACCGCTTTTCACCTCCGGTCTCGTACGACTCTCTATGTACGTCCGCGACGCCAAGAACCGTGACGAGGCGTGGTTGTTGGACGCGATCGAGCAGCTGGGGCTCGACGACGTCGCCTTCCGGTCACGGGACTACGTGATCGCGGTCGACGAGGAGTCCGGCGACCGGGCCGGGTTCGGCCGGCTCCGCCTCCACCGCGGCGACGAGGACGAAGAGAACCGGATCGAGCTCACGGGCATCGGTGTCCTCCCCGAGTGGCGCGACCGCGGCGTCGGGGCGCACGTCGTCGAGCGCCTCGTCGACACCGCGGCGGCGGACGGGTTCGAGACGGTGTACGTGCTCACCGACCAGCCCGAATACCTCGCGCAGTTCGGCTTCGAGCGCGTCGACACCGACGACCTCCCGCCCGCGCTCGGAGAGCGCCTCACCGAGAAGCGGGAGTTCCTCGGCGGCGGGGTCGTCGGCCTCCGGCTCGCGGTCGACGCGTTCGAGATGCCGAACCGTTTCCGGACGGCGTTCAAAGACGCTGAGCCGACCGGCGACGACGAGCCGGAGGAGTCCGCCGAGGACTTCGGCATCGACCCGGACTCGGCGACCTACAAGTACGACACCGGACGCTAAACCGCGACACCAACCTGCTTTCCGCGGTTGCGGTCGGCGCGTGGCTGCGAGCGGTCGCCCCCGGCGACCGCGAGGAGCACGCGCGAGGGACGCCGCGAGCGACCGGAGGGAGCGAGCGGCGAGGCTGGGGAGGCGTGAGGCGCTGTGCGGTGCGGGGCGGGACTCGAAGGGGCAGCCGCGAGGACAGCGCAGGCGACGTAAGCACCGCAACGAGGGAGCGAACGGAGTGAGCGATCGAGTGAGGAGCGCAACGAGCGTGCGCTGTCCTCGCGGCTGGGGCTTCGGCGGTGTTCATCGCGGATCCGCGGTCAATTATTCGACTCTGTTGAAATCCTATTCTTCAGATACATTCCTGCCTGAAACAGCCGGTCGATGGGAGCCGCTTCTTGATCGGTAGCGGGAGTATGTGTATTAGTTCGGTTGAGTAGTTGTTTATTAGTGATCAAGCGGTGTCGCCGTCGGCTGCTTATAAACGTGCGGCGGCGTTGCGGTGAACACCGCCAAAGCCCCCAGCCGGCTCCGGTCGAGGGCCTCGCTGCGCTCCTCGCTCACTCCGTTCGCTACGGTGTCGCCGGCGGCTCTGCCGCCGGCTACCCGTGGCGCGTAGCGCCACACTGCTTGCGTCGGCCGTCTTCCCGGATCCGACTGCCCCTTTGAGTCCCACCCCGCACCGCACAACGCCTCACGCCTCCCCAGCCTCGCGGCTCCCTCCGCTTCGCTCCGGTCGCCGCGTCCCTCGCGCGTGCTCCTCGCGGCCGCCGAGGGCGGCCGCTCGGAGGCACGCGCCACCGCCTACTATTTATAAGCGATCGCCGCTGTCCCTCGTAACTATTTAAACACCGTCTTGTCGTGATCGATCGACAGCATCGACTCCCGCTATTGCTCACCGCTACCGCTGTACTGACCGATCCGTGAGTCACCTGTATTTGTCGCAACCGGGTCAGAATACATCACGTACTGAGGAATTCAACAGATCTGATTATTTCTAAGCGAGCGCCGGGGCTTCGGCGGTGTTCGCGGTGACGATGTCGCTTATTTATAAACAGAACTCCGACCAGACAGTCTTCACTTATAAATGAACGCTCGCGGTGTCGACGCTCACGCCAGCAACCACAACATCGTAGCGTCACCACTCAGCGAATGAGAATCGGTATGAATGGCGGACAGGCGGGGTAGCCCGGCGTTCCGGCACGGGGTATCCCGATTGCCTCCTCCACCCCGCGACCCGACGAGCGACGGGCGTCCGGCGGTGGGCTGCTCGCTTCCGCGCCTGACCCAGTGTCGCCGACGAACCGCGACGGACCGCTCCTGCGAGCGGGCGTCACGGACCGCTGTCCCCGGCGGACGAGGCTTCCACGTTGGCTCTCGGGGCCCGCGCCGGTCTGACCGGACGTGCCCGCTGTTCGGTCCCCGCTGAAGACTGCCTCACGGGTTACGAGCGGGGCCTAACCGCCCGACCTAGTCCGTTCGACGATATTCGGGTGCGGCATAAGGGCCTTTCGTTCGGCGACCGCCGCCGCCGCGGCGCCGCTCCGTTGACCTACGACAGCAGCTCCCGAGCGTACACCGCGGCGGCGAGCGGCACGGGGACGGAGAGCGCGACAACGGCGCGCGCGTGCCACACCAGCCAGAGGTGGTCGCGGAACACCGGGCTCGGCTCAACCGCGAGCGCCCAACTGGCCGCGCTGGCGGTCGTCGCGAGCCCGAGGACGACCGCCACGCCCGCGAGCGTCCCGGGGTCGACGTTCCCCCGCTCGACGGAGGCGATGACGACCGCGGAGAGCAGTGCGAACAGCGCGATCCCGCCCCACCCGACGACGCCGGACGCGTAGTACGCCGCGAGCTGGCTCGTGTACTCCGGCCCAGTGATGACCGCGTACGGCGCGACGAGCGCGACGACGGTGACGACGGCGGCGGCGATCCCGACGCGACGCGAGACGGCGCGGAGGTCCATACCTGCTCTCGGGACGGCGGCGCGGTAAAAGGACCGGATCGGGCACGCCGAGCAAGCACGGCGCGCGCGGCCGAAGGGAGCGGCGTCGGAACGAGCCGTTCCCGTAGGGTTTTGCCCCGTCGCCGCCCATACCGTCGTATGTCACTCGACGTCGAGACGCCGGAGCCCCCCGAACTCGCCGCCGTCGACCCGAACGAGTACGAGGACGCCGAGGTGGCGGGCGGGGAGTACCGCCGCGATGACCTGGAGGCGCTCCTCCGCGAGGGCGCGTGGGAGGACGCGTTCTCCGAGTGGGTCGACACCACCGACATGGACGAGTCCGACTGGCGGATCGCGGTCGACCTCGAGCTCGTCTCCCGATTCGACTTCTTCTGGGACGACTTCGCCGACCGCGTCGGCTACCACGCGCCGGGGCTCCCCGAGGACTGGAAGGAGCGCGACCTCCACCCCGACCTCGACTCGTGGGGGACCGTCTCCGCGATCAACGCGGGACTCACGGAACTCGGACAGATCGTCTGCGAGACGCTCAAGGAGGAGTACATCGACTGGGAAGCCGACTTCGAGGCGCCGGACGACCTGCCCGACTTCGACGAGTAGCGGCCGCGCTCCGATTCGGACGCGGCCGCCCGGTGCGGGTCCGCCCGCTCAGTGCCCCCAGAGGCTCCCGTCGGGGGCGTAGCGCGCGTCCATGATCCGGTCCCACTGCTCGTCGGAGAGGTCGAGGTCGGCGGCCGCGACGTTCTCGTCGAGCTGGTCGACCGTCCGCGCGCCGACGATAGGGACGCAGGTGAACTCGTCCCACTCGGTGAGCCACGCCAGCGCGACCTGCGCGGGCGTCGCGTCGAGCTCGTCCGCCACGTCGCGGACCGCGTCGAGCACCTTCCAGCCGCGCTCGGAGAGGTAGAAGCGCTCGAACCGGTCGTCGAAGCTCGCGCGCGAGCCGTCGGGCGCGATCACCTTCTCGGGGTCGTCGGGATCGGCGCGCTCGTACTTCCCGGTGAGGAACCCGCCCGCGAGCGGGGAGTACGGGCAGACGGCCAGATCCTGATCGACACAGACGTCGAGGTACTCGCTCACGTCCTCGTAGTAGCCCGCGTGGTGGAGCGGCTGGACCACGTCGAAGCTCGCGTAGTCGTTGACGTCGGCGGTCCACTGCGCCTTCGTCAGCTGCCAGGCCGCCATCGTCGACGCGCCGAGGTGGTGCACTTTCCCCTCGGCGACCAGCTCGTCGAGCGCGCGCATCGTCTCCTCGATGGGCGTCTCCTCGTCCCAGCGGTGGATGTAGTAGACGTCGAGGTAGTCCGTGTCGAGCCGGTCGAGGGTGCCCTCGATCTGCGCGCGGATGTGCTTGCGGCCGAGCCCGGAGTCGTTGGGTCCCGGCTCGCCGCGCCCGTCGAACGGGAAGTACACCTTCGAGGCGATCACGTAGTCCTCGCGGTCGCGGTCGGCGAGCCACTCGCCGATGTACTCCTCGCTCGTCCCGTTCGGGTTGCCGTAGACGTTGGCCGTGTCGATGAAGTTGATCCCGCGGTCCGCGGCCGCGTCGAGCAGTTCGTGCGACTCCTCGCGGCCCGTCTCCACGACGCCGTTCGTCTCGCGTCCGAACCGCCACGTCCCGAAGCAGAGCTCCGAGACGCTGAGTCCCGTGTTCCCGAGTTGTCGGTAGTCCATACCCGCCCCTCTCGGGCGCTATTTATAAAGCGTGGCGGCACCGGCGGGGAGCGCGCTGGGAGGCCGCAGGGCGAAGTCGGCTATCCGGGAACCCGCTATCCGAAGTTCTCGACCTTCGCGGCGTCCGCGTCGCCCCCGGCCGCGTCGACCGCGGCCTCCGCGTCGGCGACGAGGTCCGCGAACCCGTAGACGAACACGGTCTCACCGTCCGCGCCGGTGAGGACGTCGGCGACGGCGTCGGTCAGGGGCTCGTCTGCGTCGAGGAGCCGAATATCGGCGCCGCGCTCGCGGAGGGAATCGATCCGGTCGGCGTGCGCGACGTCGTCGTCGCGGTAGACGACCGCCGCCTCGGCGCCCTCGTCGAGCGCGCGCTCCGCGATGGCGACCGCGGGGCCGATCCCGGGCCCGCCCGCGATCACGACCGCGCGGGGCTCGCCGTCGTAGTGCTGGTCGCCGAACGGGCCGGAGAGGGTCATCTCGGTGCCGGCCTCGGCGTCCGAGAGGAACGCCGAGAAGTCGCCGCCCTCCTCGGGGTCGATGCCGACCGTGACCTCGAACGTCTCGCCGACGCGGGGCGACGAGAGGGTGTAGAAGCGCGCGACCGACTCGCCGTCGATCTCGGTGCCGAGCTTCACGAACTGTCCGGGTTCGGCGGCGAACCCCTCGGGCGCGCGGAAGCGGAGGGCGTACGTGTCGGGGCCGACCGCCTCGACCGCCTCGACCGTCGCTGTCGTGTCCATACGTCGGATCGGCGGGGGAGACACAAACCCCTTCGCGTCGGCGTCGGTCCTGCCCGTGTCGAAACCGGTCCCGCGGCGCGGCCCGACTCCACAGGCACGCTCTCGGAGACGCACGCGCCCTCGTCACACGCTCGATCTCGCCGACGCGTCTGGGAGGGCCGTTCCCGGCCGAGAATATTCGATGATCGTCGAAAACGGGTCCGACGCGAGGGGTCGATCGTGATGGATTCGGTGGATGTATGTTCAATTATCTCCCGACTATATTCTTATACAGCGCCCAGTGGCGACAATATTCGCGAGAGCGAACACGTTCGTCCAGAAACACCTCGGTGGCTCCTTCCAGAAGCCTTTTGATGAGTCCGCCGGAACCTTGCCCATAGCACATGGCCGCGGATTTCAACTGGGCTGTCGGCGGAGAGGCCGGCGACGGCATCGACTCGACGGGGAAGATCTTCGCACAGGCGCTTTCCCGCGCGGGTCGGCACGTGTTCACGTCGAAGGACTTCGCATCGCGGATCCGAGGCGGGTACACCGCCTACAAGGTGCGGACCTCCGTCGACAAGGTACAGAGCGTCGTTGACCGACTCGACGTGCTCATCGCGTTGACCCCCCGGACGATCGAGGAGAACCTCGACGAGCTCCACGAGGGGTCGGTGATCATCTACGACGGCGAGCGGACCACGATGCAAGACGTCGAGATCCCCGAGGAGATGATCGGGCTCGACGTGCCGCTCAAGAGCCTGGCCGAGGAGGCCGGCGGAGCGATCATGCGGAACGTCGTCGCGCTCGGCGCCGCCTGCGAGGTGGCGGAGTTCCCCATCGAGAACCTCGACTCCGCCCTCGAAAAGCGGTTCAAGGACAAAGGGCAGAAGCTCGTCGACAACAACAAGGAGGCCGCGCGCGCCGGGCAGTCGTACGTCGCCGACGAGTACGACCACGAGTTCGACTACGACCTCGAGACCACCGACGAGGACTACGTCCTCCTCAACGGCGACGAGGCCATCGGCATGGGCGCCATCGCGGCCGGCTGCCGCTTCTACGCCGGCTACCCGATCACGCCCGCGACCGACGTGATGACGTACCTCACCGGGCGCATCGAGCGGTACGGCGGCCACGTCGTCCAGGCGGAAGACGAGCTGTCCGCGATCAACATGGCGCTGGGCGCGGCCCGCGGCGGCGCCCGCGCGATGACGGCGACCTCCGGGCCGGGGATCGACCTGATGACCGAGACGTTCGGACTCATCGCCACCTCGGAGACGCCGCTCGTCATCTGTAACGTGATGCGCTCGGGCCCCTCGACGGGGATGCCGACGAAACAGGAGCAGGGCGACTTAAACCAGATGCTGTACGGCGGCCACGGCGAGGTGCCGCGGTTCGTCCTCGCGCCGACGACGATCGACGAGTGCTTCTGGAAGACGGTCGAGGCGTTCAACCTCGCCGAGAAGTACCAGCTCCCCGTCTACCTCACCGCCGACCTCTCGATGGCGGTCACCGAGCAGACGTTCTCCCCGGAGACCTTCGACATGGACGAGGTGGAGGTCGACCGCGGCAACGTCGTCGACGAGACGACGATCGACGACCACATGAGCGAGTCGGGCGGCTTCCAGCCCCACGAGATCACCGACGACGGGATCTCGCCGCGGGCGTTCCCCGGCACCGCCGACGGCGCGCACATGTCCACCGGCCTCGAACACGACGAGCAGGGCCGCCGGACGGAGGACACCGACATGCGCGTCGCGCAGGTCGACAAGCGCAACCGGAAGGTGGAGACGGCCCGCGAGCGCGAGGACTGGAGCCCGCGCGAGTTCGGCGATGAAGACGCCGACGACCTCGTCATCACGTGGGGGTCGAACGAGGGCGCGCTCGCAGAGGCGGTCGAGATCCTCGACGAGGAGGGGCAGGACGTGCGGGTCCTCTCGGTCCCGTACATCTTCCCGCGACCGGACCTCTCGGCGGACGTCGAGGCGGCCGAGACGACGGTCGTCGTCGAGTGTAACGAGCGGGGGCAGTTCGCGGACCTCGTCGAGCACGACGTGCTCGAACGGGTCGACCGCGTGAACAAGTACAACGGCGTGCGGTTCAAGGCCGACGAACTCGCAGCGGAAATCAAGTCGACCCTCGCGGAGGGGGTGGAGGCGTAACCAATGAGCTCAGAGATTCGATTCACCGACTTCAAGTCCGACAAGCAGCCGACGTGGTGCCCGGGATGCGGCGACTTCGGGACGATGAACGGGATGATGAAGGCGCTCGCGGAGACGGGGAACGACCCCGACAACACCTTCGTCGTCGCCGGCATCGGCTGTTCCGGCAAGATCGGCACGTACATGCACAGCTACGCGCTCCACGGCGTTCACGGGCGCGCGCTCCCCGTCGGGACCGGCGTCAAGATGGCGCGGCCTGACATCGAAGTGATGGTCGCCGGCGGCGACGGCGACGGCTACTCCATCGGCGCGGGCCACTTCGTCCACGCCGTCCGGCGCAACGTCGACATGACGTACGTCGTGATGGACAACCGCATCTACGGGCTGACGAAGGGACAGGCCTCCCCGACCTCCCGCGAGGACTTCGAGACGTCGACGAGCCCCGAGGGGCCGAAGCAGCCCCCGGTGAACCCGCACGCGCTGGCGCTCGCCTCGGGCGCGACGTTCATCGCGCAGTCGTTCTCCTCGGACGCGCTCCGCCACCAGGAGATAATTCAGGAGGCGATCGAGCACGACGGGTTCGGCTTCGTCAACGTCTACTCGCCGTGCGTCACCTTCAACGACGTCGACACGTACGACTACTTCCGCGACTCGCTGGTCGACCTGAAGGAGGAAGAGCACGACCCGACCTCCCGCGAGGACGCGAAGGACGTCATCCTCGACAACGAGAAGGAACACCAGGGCGTCATCTACAAAGACGAGTCGTCGGTGCCGTACCACGAGCAGCACGGCGTCGACGAGGACATGTCGGTCATCCCGGACGGCGCTCCCGAGAGCGCGACCGACCTCGTCCGCGAGTTCTACTGAGACCGCCGGACGAAGCGGGGGCGATTCCGACCTCGCTCGACGGCCAAAACCGGCCGAACGGGCGGGTTCGCGCGGATTTTTCGGGGAGTTTCAGCAAGCCTAATTAGGTGGGTCCGTAACTTCCGTGTATGGTTGATCGCTACGACGTCGCTGTCGCCGGGGCCGGTCCGGCGGGCGCGCAGTGCGCCCGCGACCTGGCGACGCGCGACTACGACGTCGTCGTCTTGGAGACGGAGTCGGAAGACGAGTTCCCGCGACAGAGCAACAAGTCGACGGCGGGCACGTTCCCGTCGATGATGTCCTCCTTCGGGATCCCCGACGACGTCGTGATGTCGTACACCGACGACGTCGTGTTGGAGTCGCCAAACGAGTACTACGAGAGCTACCAGCCGGGAGCGGTGCTGGAGTTCGCGGAGTTCAAGCGGTTCCTCGTCGAGGACGGCCGCGACAACGGCGCGGAGTACCGCTTCGACGCGCGCGTCTCGCGACCGATCCTCGACGACGACGGGGTCATCGAAGGGGTTCGGTACAACGGCGACGAGGAGGTGTACGCCGACGTCGTGATCGACGCCACCGGGCCGGCCGCGCCGCTCGCGAGCGCGCTCGACGTCGTCGACCTTGAACGCGAAAATCAGGCAATCGGCATCGAGTACGAGATGGAGGGCGTCGAGATGAACCATCCCGAGTACGCGGACCTCCGGCGCGCGATGATGCTGCGCTTGGACCACAACATCGCGCCCGGCGGCTACTCGTGGATCTTCGCCACCGGCGAGGACACCGCGAAGGTCGGCCTCTGTTACATCCAGAACGACCGCCACCGCGAGTTCGCCGAGGCGGGCAAGACCGTCGACGGCTACCTCGACGACTGGGTGAGCCGCGACCCGCGGTTCGCCGACGCCGAACAGATCGACGAGAAGGTCCACCGCGGCTCGGCGCACATCCAGCGCCCGGGACAGATGCACACGGACCGGTTCATCGCGATCGGCGATACGGTCCCCTCGATCGACCCGCTGTGGGGCGAGGGGATCCACAAGGGGATGAAGTCCGCCCGCGCCGCCGCGGCGACCGTCGACCGCTGTCTCACCGACTCGGAGCGGCGCATCGACGCGGAGAGCCTCGCGGTGTACGAGACGCTGTGGCACCGCGACGTGGCGCCGCGCGCGGAGTCGCGGCTGGCGCTCACGGAGCTGCTGTACCTCGCGCCTAACGAGCGGTACGACCGGTTGATGCGCGACCTCCAGAAGACCGACGACGACATCTTGGCGAAGGCGAACCGCGGCGAGAAGGCGGGGATGGCCCGGCTGCTCCACCTCGACGACGTCCCGCTGCTCGCGAAGTACGCCCGCGAGCGGTTCGGGGTCTGAGGCCGCGGCTGGGGAACGACGACGACCTGGAGAGAAACGGAACGGGGAACGCGTCGCCTACCGCTCGTCGACGGGGACGAACTCGGCGTCCTCGGGACCGGTGTACCGGGCGCGCGGGCGGATGAGGCGGTTGTCCTCCTGATACTCGGCGACGTGGGCGATCCAGCCGCCGACGCGGCTCATCGCGAAGATGGGCGTGTACATGTCGACCGGGATACCGAGCGAGTCGTAGACGGAGCCGGAGTAGAAGTCGACGTTCGGCGCGATCCCCTTCTCGACGAGCCCCTGATCGGTGAGGTACTCCTCGATGGCGGTGGTGTAGTCGAGCCACTTCGTGTCACCGGACGACTCCGAGAGGTCGCGGAGCTTCTCTTCGAGGATCTTCGCGCGGGGGTCCTTCACCTTGTAGACGCGGTGGCCGAACCCGGGGATGCGCCCGCCGTCGTCCTGCCGGTGTTTCACCCACTCGACGGGGTCCTTCGAGGAGGCGTCGATCTCGTGGAGAACCTCCATCACGTCCTGGTTTGCGCCGCCGTGGAGGGGGCCGGAGAGGGCGCCGATACCCCCCGTGACGCCGGAGTAGATGTCGGCCATCGTCGAGCCGATGACCATCGCGGTGAACGTGGAGGCGTTGAGCCCATGGTCGGCGTGGAGCGTCAGCGCCATGTCGAACGTCTCCTCGCTCACGGCGTCCGGCTCGGTCCCGGTAAGCATGTAGAGGAAGTTCCCGGCGTGCGAGAGCTCCGGGTCGGGGGCGACCGGCTCCTCGCCTTGGCGGACGCGCTCGAACGCGGCGAGGACCGTCGGGATCTTCGCGGTGATCCGGCGGCCCTGTCGGAGGGCGGACCCGTCGTCGTCGCTCTCCTCGTCGTCGTACGCCGACAGCATCGACGTCGCGGTCCGGAGCGCGGCCATCGGCCGCTCGCCGGCGTCCGCGAGCGCGCGGACCGTCTCGATCACGTCGTCGTCCACCTCGCGCTCCGCCGCGAGGTCGGCGGCGAACGAGTCGAGCTCCACGGCGGTGGGTAGGGAACCGTGCCACAGCAGGTACAGCACCTCCTCGTAGCTCGCGCCGCGCGCGAGGTCCTCGATGTCGTACCCGCGATACACGAGCTTCCCGACCTCGCCGTCGACGTAGCTCAGATCCGACTCCGCGACGAGGACGCCCTCGAGCCCGCGTTTTAACTCATCTGCCATACCCCGAGTTGTCAAGGCCGTCAAAAAAGCGTTATCTTTCAGGAGGGATAGGTTACGACGATCGTGGTACCCCGCCGCGTCGTCCGACGACGTGACAGGGTTCGGAAACGTCGGTCCAGCGGAGCTGGCCGCCGCCGGCCTCGCTTACCGCGCCGGAACGACCGTCACCGTCCGGTTCCGGTCGATCGCGTCCTCTAACTCCTCGGCGATGGCGGAGCCGCGGGAGACCTGGACCTCGCCGCCGCGGCCGACGGTGGCGGTGAAGAGGTACTCGCCGTCGGCGCGCACCTCGACGGTCTCGCCGACGCCGTCGTCGACGTCGATGACGACGTGCCGCGAGGTGATCTCCGGGGCGACCACCGTGCCGCGCTCGGCGCCGACCTGTCCGTCGCCGCGGCCGTTCTCGGCGGCGCCGCCCGAGGCGGCCGACCCCGACCCACCGGGCTTCTCGTCGTGCGTGCGGACGTCGATGTCGATCCCGAGCCGGTTCTCGATGTCGGCGATGCGGCCACCGCCCTTCCCGATCACCGTGCCGATGTCGCCCTCGGTGACGTAGACGACCGCTTCGTCGTCGCCGTTGAGCGTCACGTCGACGCGCCCGTGCGCAACCGACTTGATCTCGCGCTCGATCTCCTTTTTCGCGATGCGGCCGACGCCGGACTCGCTTTCGGCCTCGCCGCCGTTCTCGTCGAGCGGGACGGTGACGACCTGGCGGTTGAACGTGTAGATCTCGTACTCCGGTCGGCCGGTCTCGAAGTTCGACACCTGGATGACCGGGCGGGCGAGGTCCTCGGCGGTGAGCCCGGCGGGCACCTTCACCTCCGTGGTCACGTCGTAGACGGTGTGGACCTCGCCGGCCTCGATGTAGACGACGGTGTCGACGATCTGGGGGATCATTCCGAGCTCGACGCGGCCGACGAGCCGCTGGAGCGCGTCGATCGCGCGGGAGGCGTGGACGACGCCGACCATCCCGACGCCGGCCATCCGCATGTCCGAGAACACCTCGAAGTCGTTCGTCTTCCGGACCTCGTCGTAGATGGTGTAGTCGGGCCGAACGAGGAGGAGGGAGTCGGCGGTGTTCTCCATCTCGCCGCCGAGCGCGCCGTACTGCGTGATCTCCGGCCCGACCTGGAGGTCACGCGGCTTCTCCATCGTCTTCACCGCGTAGTCGCTGTCGTTGAGGAACTCCGCGACCGCCTGCGCGAACGTCGACTTGCCGGCGCCGGGGGATCCGGAGATGAGCACGCCGCGCTTGCGCTCCGTGAACCGGTCGCGAAGCTCGTCGGCGAACTCGTAGTCGTCGAGAGTCGTCTTCGCGATCGGTCTGACCGCGGTGATCTCGATGCCGTCCGCGAACGGCGGCCGGGCCACCGCGATCCGGTAGTTCCGGAACTGGACGATGTCCATCCCGTCGTCGGAGAGCTCGATGAACCCCTCGTTCGACTGGCGGGCGAGGTCGACGATCGAGTTGGCCCACTCGCGCATCTGCTCCTCGTCGGTCTCCTCGTCCGCGATCTCGACGTAGCGCATCTCGCCGAGGGTCCCGCGCTTCGCCTTCGGAACGGTGCCGGTCTTGAGGTGGACCGACATCGTCTCGTCGGTGAAAAAGTCCTGAATCGGGAGCTCGTCAACGACGCCGCGGGCGACCGGCTCGACGTACTCGACGTCGAGCCCCTTCGCGCGGGCGACCTCTGCCTGAACCACGTCGCTGGAGAGGAGGGTCGCGTCGTGGTCGGCGGCCAGATCGCGGATCAGCGCGTCCACGTCGCCCTCGTGGGCGTTCGAGCGGGCGTCGCCGCTGGCGCGCTCGCCGACGTACCGCAGCTCGATTCTCCCTTCGTCGGCGAAGTCGGCGAGCCGCTTCAGCTCGCTCAGCCCGTCCCAGCCGGATTCGAGCCCGTCGTTCGCCTGCGACTCCAGCTCGCCCACGACCGCCTCGGGGACGAACACGGTGACCGACTCGTAGGTCCCGTCCGCGACGCGTTCGGACACGCGGCCGTCGACGACCGCGCTCGTGTCCGGTACTACGTTCATACCGAGGATCGGTCCGGGAACCGTATAAGGGTGTTCGACCGGGGGCGCTCGACCGCGGGGGCCGTCCGCTCGCTCTGACTCCTTGCTCAGTCGTCCGCGGCCGCCCGCTCCGACCGCTCGCCCGCCAGCCGCGCGGCGTAGGCGGTGAAGTTCTCGAACAGCGCCTTCGCCTCGCAGGCGGCGTCGTACGCCGCCGGCGTGATCGATTCGAGGACGCCGTCCACGCGGGCGTCGCCGATCTGCTCGCGCTTCCCGTCCGTCACCTCGCGGGCGGTCTCGACGTCGTACTCGGGGTGGAACTGGACGCCCCAGCAGTGGCCGTCGCGGAACGCGTGGACGCCGCGGTCGTTCTCGGCGAGCAGCGTCGCCGACGGCGGGAGCTCAACGACCGCGTCGCCGTGGGTCGTGAAGGCGGTGAACGACTCGTCGATCCCCTCGAACAGCGGGTCGTCGCGGACGCGGCGGATCTCGTTGTAGCCGATCTCGAACCCGTCCATCCCCGCGACGCGGCCGCCGAGCGCCTCTGCGAGCACCTGGTGGCCGTAACAGACGCCGAGAACGGGACAGCCGGCCTCGGCGGCCTCGGCGACGTAGTCGACGAGCGGCGGGATCCACGCCTCGTCCCAGTAGACCGACGAGCGCGATCCCGTCACGACGACGCCGTCGAACTCGGTGTGGTCGGGGAGGTCGCCGTCGACCGCGTCGAACTCGACGAGGTCGGCGTCGAGCTCCCGGCGGAAGTTCCGACGGGTGTTCGCGCCGTCGTGGGCGGCGTTCAACAGGGCGAACCGGAGACGAGTCATCGACCGAACGGAGAGCCGAGAGTCACAAAACGGTTGCGGCGCCGGAGGCGTCGGCCGACGACGCGGGGGCGCCGCTCGAACCGCGTCGTTCTGACCGCGGCGTTCGCGCGTCAGAGCCACGCCGGGCCTACTCGAACCGGTCGGTCGCGTGTTCGGCGAGCCAGCCCGTGAGCAGGTCGTTGACCGCCGCCGACGCCTCGACCCCGACGAGGTGCCGGGCGCCCTCGACCGCGTGGAACTCGCCGCGCGGGAGCCCCTCCGCGAGCGTCTCGCCGGCCGTGACCGGACAGACCGTGTCGTCGCTCCCGTGGACGACGAGGGCCGGCGTCGTCACCTCGAACAGTCCGTCGGTCAGGTCGAACCCCTCGACCGCGGCGCGGTGCGCCTCGTACGCCTCGCGGCCGGCGTCCTCCGCGAGGCGCCACTCCGCGATCCGCGAGAGCGCGTCCGGGTGCGCCTCGCGGAAGTCGGGCGAGAGCAGCCCGTTCAGCGACCCCTCGACCGCGGCCGGGTCGCTCGGATCGGCCCAGACGCCGTCGGGGTTGTACGCGTCGCCTGCGGGGGGCGTTCCCACCACGGCGACGCTCGCCGGCCGCGAAGAAGTCAGCGCGGCGGTGAGGGCGACCATCCCGCCGAGGCCGTACCCGACGAAATGAGCGTTTCGGATCCCTTCGGCCGCGCAGACCGCGTCGAGATCGGCCGCGAGCGCCTCGATCCCGTAGGGGTCCGGCGGCGCGTCTGACCGACCGACACCGCGCGTCTCCGGCGTGATAACCGTGTGCGGCCCGGCCAGCGCGGCGTGCTGCCAGCCGAACTGCCAGGCGCCGAGCCCGACGTCGCCGCAGAAGATGACCGCCTCGTTTGGGTCGCCGGCGTCGGGGGCGTCTACCTCGTACCGGATCTCGGTGCCGGCGTTGGTCGCGTAGGGCATATGGAACTTGAGGGGGAGGACTAGGCCTCCTGAAGGCTGCGAAGGACGTCCGGCGCCGCGTCGAGCGCGTCGTCGAGCGCGTCGACGTCCGGGCCGCCGCCCTGGGCGAAGTCCGGCGGACCGCCGCCGCCGCCGCCCACGCGCCCGGCGAGCTCGGAGACGACCTGCCCGGCGTTCACGTCGACCCCGTCGGGGACGCCGACGACGAAGCTCGCGGAGCCGTCGGCGCCGCTGCCGATCACCGCCACCTTCCCGTCGTCGACGTGGGCGTTCGCGGTCGCGCGCAGCTCGTCGGCGTCGCCGTCGAGCCGCTGGATCACCGCGGTCGTCCCGGCGACCTCGACCTCCTCGGCGTCGGCGCCGCCGGAGGCGCGCGCGGCCGCCAGCTCCTCCTTGAGCGACTCGATCTCCTTGCCCCGCGCCTTCCACTCCTCGAAGAAGCGCTCGGCCGTCTCGGGCACGTCGAGCGGGTCGACGTCTAACACGTCGGCCGCGTCGTACAGCGCGTCCTCGGTGCGCTGGGTCGCCTCGACGGCCGCGGCACCCGCGGCGAAGGCGATGCGCTCGACGCCGTCCTGAACCGGCTCCGTCTTCAGCACCTTCACGGCGCCGATCTCGCCGGTCCGGTCGACGTGGGTGCCCGCGCAGGCCTGGACGTCGGCGTCGCCGACGTGGATCAGCCGGACGTTCGTTCCCGGCGGGACGCCGCCCTGATACAGGTCGAAGCCGTGTTCCGCCTCCGCCTCGTTGCGGTCGGGCCACTCCTGACGGACGGGCACGTCGTCGCGAACGAGCTCGTTGGCGACGCGCTCGATGGCCTTCACGTCTTCGCGGGTGATGCGCTCGAAGTGGCGCACGTCGAGCCGCGCGGAGTCGGTCCCCTTCTGGGCGCCCGCCTGCCGGACGTGGTCGCCGAGCACCTCGCGGGCGGCGTGGCCGATCAGGTGGGTCGCGGTGTGGTGCGCGCGGAGCCGCTCGCGGCGGTCGCCGTCGACCTGCCCCTTGACGAACTCGCCTTTCCCGGGGTCGGCGTCCGTGCGGTGGAGGACGACGCCGTCGGCCTCCTGAACGTCGGTGACGTCGACGGTCGTCTCGCCGACCGTGAGCTGGCCCCTGTCGGCCGGCTGCCCGCCGCCCTCGGGGTAGAACATCGTCTGGTCCAACACGACGTCGTACCCCTCCTCGGCGTCGATCACGTCGAGGACGACCGCCTCGAACTCCGTGCGCCCCTGGTCGTCGTAGAACAGCTTCTCCGTTTCGGGGAGGTCGGCCAGCCGCTCGTCGCGCTCGTCGGCCGCCGCCGCGGCGTCGCCCTCCTCGTGCCGGTCGGCGACGAGCGCGTAGAAGTCGTCGGGCACGTCGACGGCCGCGCCGCGCTCGTCGGCGATGTCGGCGACCATGTCGGGCTGGATCCCGTGGGAGTCGTACAGCTCTAAGAGCTCCTCGGTCGGGATCGGCTCGCCGGTGCCGGCGTACTCGTCGGCGAGCTGCTCGACCTTGCGGGCGCCGCGCTCTAAGGTCCGCTCGTACTTCCGCTCCTCGCTGCGGACGATTTCGCGGATCGTGTCGCGGTTCTCGTAGCCGAGCCGATCGGCCTGCATGTCGACCAGTTCGTCGAGCGGGGCGTCGACGCCCACCTCGTCGACGAGCCGCTTCATCCGCCGTAACACCATCCGGGCGAGGTAGCCCGTGCCGACGTTCGACGGGACGATCTCGTCGCCGAACATGTACGCGAGCGTCCGCGAGTGGTCGGCGATCGCGTAGATCGATTCGAGCGGCTCCACTAGCTCGCGCAGGCGGTCCACGTCCACGTCGAGCCGGTCGGCGATGTCGCCGCGGGCGGCCTCCACGTCGTCGACGTCGTCGATGTCGAGCCGGCCGGAGAGCTTCGCGGCGCGGTGGACGATCTCGCGTTCCGCCTCGGTGTGTTCGATCCCGGCGTTCTCCTTGAGGAACTCGATGGCGTCGGGGTAGATCGCCTCGTACACCGTCGCGGTCCCTTGGCTCATCCAGGTCCACCGTTCGAGCCCGTACCCGGTGTCGACGATGTACGTGTCCATGAACGAGTACGTGTTCCCGTCCTTCATCTCGTAGTCGCCGTCGGGGTCCTGCTCCATACACATGAAGACGAGCGTCGCCAGCTCGGCGCCCTTGTAGATGACCTCGATGGCGGGGCCGGCGTTGCCGCCGCCGACCCACGGGTCCTCGATGTAGGTGATCTCCTCAAGGTCCGCGCCGAGCGACTCGAACAGCTCGTCGCAGTACTGTACCGTCTCGTCTTTCCAGTACACTTCGCCGTGGTAGGCGTACTCGTCCTCGTCGACCTCCTCGCGTGTGTTGAACGCGTGGTGGGCCATCATCTCGAACGCCATCGTGTGGCGGCCCGTCTTGCCGACGTTGTCGATGTCCTGCATCCGGATACAGGGCTGTGAGATGGTCAGCGGGTTCGCCGGCGGCGGCGTCCGTCCCGAGGTGACGAGCGGCTGGAAGTCGTAGATCGACGCCTGCGTCAGGAGGACGTCGTCGCGCCAGCGGTTCGCGGCGACCGGGTACGGATCGATCCGCTCGTGGCCGTGGTCTTCGAAGAAGGAGAGGAACGCCTCGCGCATCTCCGACAGCGAGTGGGCCTCCGGGAAGCCCGGGTCGTCGATGAAGCTGTAGTCCTCGCAGGGCGGCTCGCCGCACAGTTCTCGCTCCGCGTCGCGGGTCCAGAAGTGCGCGCCGCAGGAGGTGCATTCCTTGCGCTCGAACCCCTCCTCCTCGAAGTAGTCGAGACGGTACTCCGCTTCGAGATCGCTCATTACACGAACGTGGCCCGTGTTGCTCCAAAAGGGTTCCGGGGTCGCTCGTCGGCCGCGACGGCGCCGCTCGCCGCCGCGAGACGGGCTCGGCAGGGGATCCTCGGTCGGAGCGATAGCGCCCGGTCGCGCAGGCGGCCGGGAGGGACGCGATCGACCAGAAACGGACGACGGCACCGGGATTCGCCGACCGGTACGAAGATTTATACGCTCCGCGGGACCTATCACGTACAATTGTGACTTCCGTGTTGGGCGAGCACGCCTCGGTCCTCGTGCTCGACGACGACCCCGAGTTCGCCGGCGAGCTCGGGTCCCACCTCGGCGCCGAGCGCCGCGACTCCGACGACGGCGATGCGGTCGAGACGCACGCCGCCGCCCCGGACGGCGTCGACGACTCCCGCCTCGCCGGGGCCGACGTGACGGTCGTCGGCGGCGAGGCGGGACTCGAACGGGTCCGGCCGGTCGACCGCGTCGGCGCCGTGGTCGCGTACGTCGACGACCCGACGGGCCGCGTCGCGACCGACCCGCTCGTGGACGCGGTCGCGGGCACGCCCGAGGCGCTCTCGGAGACGGTGTCGTGGCTGCTCGCCCGCGACCGCCGGTCGGTCGTCCGGTCGAAACCGGCCCGGACCCCCTCGCGGATCGAACAGCTCAACGCCGGGATGGCGGAGCTCGCCGCCGTCAGGTCGGTCGACGAGGCGTACCGGGCGACCATCGCGGTCGCCGAGCAGGTGTTTCCCGGATATCAGGGCGTGGTCGCGGTCCGCGACGGGGAGTGGGTCGAACCTGTGGTCGCCTCCAGCGGGACGCCCGTCGAGGACTGTAACCGCGTCCGCGTCGGGAGCGGCGTGGCCGGCAGGGCCGTCCAGACCGGCGACGCCTCCATCGCGCCGAACCCGAACCCGGAGAGCCGGTTCGACACGGTGCTCACCGTCCCCGTGGGCGACGACGTCGTCTTCCAGCTCGCGGCGGACGCGACCGGCAGCGGCGCCGAGTTCGACGACGCCGACCGCCGGCTCGCGGAGCTGCTCGCCTCCCACCTCGAGGAGACCCTCGATCGGATCGACGTCACCGAGACGCTCAGGGCCGAGCGGGACCGGCTGCTCGCGCTGTTCACGAACGTTCCCGACCCCGCCATCGCCTACGACTACGTCGACGGCGAGCCGATCGTCCGCCAGGTGAACGAGGCGTTCGAGGCGACGTTCGGCTACGACGCCGAGACCGTGCTCGGCGAGTCCATCGACGACTACATCGTTCCCCCCGACGCTGAATCGGAGGCTAACGACCTCAACGAGCAGCTCCAGCGCGGCGAGAACGTCCGTCGGGAGGTGACGCGGACCACTACTGACGGGCCGCGCCACTTCATTCTCCACGTCATTCCGATCCACCTCGACGCCGCGAACGCGGCGGGCTACGCCATCTACACCGACGTCACCGACCGACGCGAGCGCGAGGAGACGCTCCGGCGGCAGAACGAGCGGCTCGACGAGTTCGCCTCCATCGTCTCGCACGACCTCCGGAACCCGCTGTCGGTCGCGGAGGGGTACGTCGAACTCGCGCGGGAGACGGGCGACGTCGACCACCTCGAAAGGGCCGCCGCCGCGATCGACCGGATGGACGAGCTCGTCGAGGACCTCCTGTCGCTGGCCAGGGAAGGGCGGTCGGTGGGCGAGACGGAACCCGTCTCGCTGGCGGCGGTCGCGCGCGAGGCGTGGAGCAGCGTCGAAACCGACGGTGCGACGCTGACCGTTGAGGCCGACGGGACTCTGGAGGCGAACCGGACGCGGCTGCGCGAGCTGTTGGAAAACGTCTTCCGGAACAGCGTGGAACACGGTTCCACGAGCGGCCGGACGGAACCCGACGAGCCGCTCTCGGTCCGCGTCGGAGGGGGGACGCTCCGCGACGACGACGGAGAGGAAGTCCCGGGGTTCTACGTCGAAGACGACGGGATCGGGCTCCCGGAGGACGCCGATCGGGTGTTCGACAGCGGGTTCACGACCGAGGAGTCGGGCACGGGGCTCGGGCTCGCCATCAGCGAGCGCATCGCCGAGGCGCACGGGTGGACCGCCCACGCGCTCGCCGGCGCGGACGGCGGGGCCCGCTTCGAGTTCCGGACCGGCTGAGCGGCCATCGGACCCGCGCCGGTCCGAAACGACCTTACGCCGCGCGCGAGGGTATCCGGTATGGTCGAGAACGTCGTCTACCCCGCCTACTTCGACGCCGAGCTGTCCCGCTCGGAGGGCCGCCGCGTCCCGACGGACCTGGCGGTCGAAGCGCCGACCGTCGACGAGATCGCGAAGGCCGTCCAGCAGGTCGGCTACGACGCCGTCGTCGAGCGCGACGCGACGTACTCCCGAGAGTTCGAACCCCGCGGCTACGTGGCCGTCAAGGGCACCGAGGACACCGCGAAGAACGACCTCGTCCAGGCGATCGCCGCGTACCTCGGCGTGCTCCGGGAGTAACCGTGCGGCGCGTCGGCACCGTCGTCCGGACCGCCGGGGGGCTCGCGATCGCCCGCGGCGACGCCGGAGAGGATCCCCCGCGGATCGGCGCGAGCGTCGTCGACGAGTCGCTCTCGACGGTCGGGCGCGTCGTCGACGTGTTCGGGCCCGCCGGTCACCCCTACGTGGCCGTCACGCCAAGTGACGGCGTCGGACTCGCCGACCTCGTCGGCGGGAAGCTGTACGCGCGGTAGCGTCGCCCGCCGTCACTCCGCCGCGACCGCGTCGGTGGCCTCAGTCACGTCGAAGTCGGCAAGCGTCTTCTCCGTGCGCGCGAGCCGCTCGGCGACGACCAGCTTCTCCCGTCGCTCCAGCCGCCCCCAGTCGAGCTCGGCCGGCGGCGACGCCTCCAACGCCTCGAACTGATCGATCACCGTCTGGTTGGCGAACCGCTCGAACGAGCCGCAGTTCGGGCAGGTCCGCGAGAGGTGCGACGTGTCGAACGACCGCGTGACGGTCGCATCGAGGCAGTTCAGACATCGATAGGTGCGAGTCCGAGACACGCGATCACTGAGGGGCCGGACGAAGGAGTATCTGTGGGCGGCGGCGCGCGGCTCGGGGATCGGAACCCGGCGAGCGCGGAGCGGTCGCTGCGGGCGTCGAGTACGTCGAAAGGAAGGAAACCGAAATCCCGCGACCGATCAGAACAGCGCGGACGCCGCCGCCTCGGCCGTCTCGATGACGGGGCCGAAACCGGGTAAGAGCAGCACCGTCGCGACCGCCGCGAAGATAACCGCGGCGTACAGCGCCGTCGGCCGCACGTCGATCGCGTCGAGCGCGCTCGACGACTCGGGGTCGTCGAGCCACAGCGCCTTCACGACCCGGCTGTAGTAGTACAGCGAGACGACGCTGTTTATGGCGCCGAGCCCCGCGAGCCACAGGAAGCCGTTGTCGATGGCCGCTTGGAAGAGGAAGTACTTCGAGAAGAACCCGGCGAACGGCGGGAGCCCGGCGAGCGAGAACATGAACACGGCCATCGCCGTCGAGGCGACGGGCGCGCGGCGCGCGAGCCCGGCGTAGTCCTCGAAGGTGCGACCGACCCCCCACCGCTCCGCCATCGCGACGAAGAGGAAGGCGCCGGTGTTCATGAACCCGTAGACGAGCAGGTGGGCCATCGCGGCGCCCATGACGGTGCCGTTGGCGGGCCCGTCGACCGTGAGCGCGGCGACGCCGATGAGCGCGTACCCGGCGTGCCCGATGGAGGAGTACGCGAGCATGCGCTTGACCTCCTCCTGGACCGCGGCCGCGAAGTTACCGAGCGTCATCGTGACGGCCGCGAGGACGGCGAACGCGAGCATCCAGTCGACGTTCGCGGACACCGCCATCTCCAGCGGGAACGCCTCGGTGAACACGCGGAACGCGACGACGAACCCGGCGGCCTTGGAGGCCGACGAGAGGAACGCGCTCACCGGCGCGGGCGCGCCCTCGTACGCCTCCGGCGCCCAGAAGTGGAACGGGACGGAGGCCGTCTTGAACGCGACGCCGCCGATCATCATCACGACGCCGACGCCGAGGACGCCGGCGAGCCCCTCGATCGAGGCCGACGCGATGTCGGCGAGGATGAGCGACCCCGTCGCGGCGTACACGAGCGAGATGCCGAACAGGAAGATCGCCGACGAGAGCGCGCCGACGAGGAAGTACTTCATCCCCGCCTCGACGCTCCCGCGGTCCTGCTTGAGGTACGCGACGAGCACGTACGACGGCAGCGACACCATCTCGAGGGCGACGAACACGACCGCGAGCGAGTTCGCGACCGCGAGCAGCGCCATCCCGGTCGCGGCGAACGTCACGAGCGAGTAGAACGCCGCCGGGTTGGCGTGGTCGTGGAAGTAGTCGTGCGCGGCGACGAGGACCAGCGCGGTCACCGACGCGAAGATGGCGGTGAAGAATAACGCCAATGTGTCCACCTTGATCGCGTCGGCGAACAGCAGCACCGCGCCGCCGTCCGGGCTCACGCCGCCGCTCGCGGTGAGCCAGACGGTGGCCGCCAGCGCGGCGAGCGAGCCGAACGCCCCGACGACCGCCATCGACGTGTTCGACCGCGCGTCCGGACGGACCGTGTCGACCAACAGTAGCGCGAGGCCGGTGAACGCCAGGATCAGCGCCGGCAGCAGCGCCGTCACGGCGGGCAGTCCGTTAACCATCGATCGTCACCCCCTCGACCACGGGAACGGCAGCGTCACGGATCATCTCGAAGAAGATGTCGGGCGCGACGCCCAGCACGATGATCGCCACCAGCAGCACCGCGAGCGGGGCGACGTCGTGGAACGCCGCGGGGCCGACCTCGTAATCGGTCTCGAGTTCGAACGGGCCGAACAGCGTGCTCTGCATCGCCGACAGCAGGTAGCCGGCGACGATGACGATACCGAACATCGCCAGCGCCGTGAACACCGGCGCGTACGGGAGCGCCGGCGCGGACAGCGAGCCGACGAAGATGAAGAACTCGCCCGCGAAGCCGGCCATCAGCGGCAGCCCCATGTAGCCGAAGGCACCAGCAACGAGGATGCCGACGGTGACCGGCATCCGGTCGGCCATCCCGGCCATGTCGCCGACCATCCGAGTGTGGGTGGCGTTGTAGATGACGCCGACCGCCATGAACATCAGCCCCGAGATGAGGCCGTGCGCGACCATCTGGAACGTCGCGCCGCCGACCCCGTACTCGGTGAAGACGACCAGCCCGAGGATGACGTACCCCATCGAGGAGACGGAGGAGTAGGCGACGATCCGCTTGAGGTCCTTCTGCGCGAGCGCTAACATTGCGCCGTAGATGACGCTAACCACGGCGATGGCCGCGATCGGGATCGCGAGCATCGACGCCTGCTCCGGGAGCATCGTGAAGTTGAACCGGAGCAGCGCGTACGTCCCCATCTTCAGGAGGACGCCGGCCAGGAGCACCGACGCGGGCGTCGGCGCCTGAACGTGGGCGTCCGGGAGCCACGTGTGGAACGGCACGATCGGGACCTTCACCGCGAACCCGAGGAACATCGCGAGGAACGCGACCATCGCGATCCGGTCCGGCGGGATGCCGAACCACGTGCCGAGGTCGCCCGCGGCGATCGCCTGTGCGATTTCCGGTAAGGCGAACGAGGACACCGAGTCGCCGAGCGCGAACACGAGGCTCATGAAGCCGATGAACATCAGCAGCGACGCCGCGTTCGTGTAGACGAAGAACTTGATCGCGGCGTACTTGCGGCGCGGACCGCCCCAGATCCCGATGAGGAAGTACATCGGGACCAGCACGGCCTCCCAGAAGACGAACCAGAGGAAGAAGTCGAGCGCGGCGAACACGCCGAGCAGGTTCGCCTCCATGAACAGCATCAGGCCGTAGAACTGGCTCTGTCGCGTGTCGACGGGCGTCCACGCGCTGAGGATCGCCAGCGGCACGAGGAACGTCGTGAGCACGAACAGCGGGAGGCTGATCCCGTCGAGCCCGACGAACCACGAGACGCTGCGACCGCCGACTTCGAGCCACTCGATCTGCGTCGCGTACGCGATCTCGCCGCCGAGCAGCGCGTTGCCGCCGGCCTCGAAGCCGGACCACAGGTAGAGGCTGCCGACGAACGGGACCAGGCTGATCGCGAACGCCAGCCGGCCGGCCCACTCGTCGGGCGCGAGGAACACCGTCAAGGCGCCGACGAACGCGGCCGCCATGAGCGCTTCGAGTATCACAGGAACCACCCCCCGGTCGCGCCGAGCACAAGAAGCAGCGCGACCAGTCCGAAGGTGAGCAGCGCTGCGTACTGCGAGACGACCCCCGACTGGAGCTTCCGGATCCGGCCGCCGCCGGTCAGGCTCACCGACGAGACGCCGTTCACGACGCCGTCGATGATCCCTTGGTCGAAGGTGTTCGCGCCGCCCGCGACGTCTTCCGTCCGATACGCGAGCCAGACCTGCAGTTCGTCGAGGTAGTAGTTGTTGTACAGCACGTCTTTGATCCCGCCGAGTTTGGCGGTGTGTTCCGTCGGCGACGGCACGTTGTAGAGCCGCCAGGCGAGTCCGAGTCCGAGCAGCGCGAGGCCGAGCGAAACGGCCGCGCCGACGAGGACGGTGCCGACCTCACCGCCGACGAGGTACGCGCTGCTGTACGGGCCGATGTCGGCGTAGTGGTGCGAGGAGAGCCCCTCGATGCCGCCCCACTCGTTGTCGAGCCAGCGGTGGAGCAGGTCGATCCCCTCCAGTCCGAGCACCTTCTGGACCGGAACCATGTTGATGAGACCGGTGACGACCGCGAGCGAGCCGAGGACCGTCAGCGGGCCCTTCACGTTCCAGCGGACGGACTCGGGGTCGCGGGCGGTGTCGCTCCGGGGCTCGCCGTGGAACGTCAGGAACACCATCCGGAAGGTGTAGAACGCGGTGACCGGCACCGCAAGCAGTCCCATCAGGTAGCCGCCGAGCAGCAGCGGGTCGTTGAGGCCGTGGACGAGCGCCTCGTAGAGGATCTCGTCTTTCGACCAGAAGCCGGCGAACGGGAAGATGCCCGCGAGCGCGAGCGAGCCGGCCAAGAAAGTGTAGTAGGTGACGGGCATCCGCGATTTGAGCCCGCCCATGTCCCACATGTCCTCGTTGTGGTGCATCGCGATGATGACCGAGCCGGCGCCGAGGAACAGCAGCGCCTTGAAGAACGCGTGGGTGGTGAGGTGGAAGACCGCGGCCACGTACCCGCCCGCGCCGAGCGCGAGCATCATGTAGCCGTACTGCGAGATGGTGGAGTACGCGAGCACCTGCTTCAGCTCGTCTTTCACCACGCCCATCGTCGCCGCGAACAGGGCCGTGAAGCCGCCGATAAAGGCGATGACCGCCATCGTCGTCGGCGTCAGCACGTAGAAGCCGTACATCCGCGCGACGAGGTAGACGCCGGCCGCGACCATCGTCGCGGCGTGGATGAGCGCGGAGACGGGCGTCGGGCCCTCCATCGCGTCGGGGAGCCACGTGTGAAGCGGGAACTGCGCGGACTTGCCGACGACGCCGCCCAAGACGAGCAGGCCGACGACCGTCAGCCACGTCCCGAGGTCGAGGCCGCCGGGCGTCCACGCGACCGAGCCGGAGCCGTTGAGCGCCGCGTCAGCGAGCGCCGGGAACGACTCCGGACCGGCGAACTGCGCCGTGCCGAAGGTGGCGAATACTGCGACGACGCCGACGAGGAAGAAGTAGTCCCCGAAGCGGGTGACGAGGAACGCCTTCTTCGCGGCCGACGGCGGGCCCGGCTCCCGGAAGTGGAAGCCGATGAGCAGGTACGAGCAGAGCCCGACCAGCTCGAAGAACATGAACGCCATCAGCAGGTTGTCGGCGACGACGAAGCCGAGCATCGACGCCGTGAAGAGGCCGAGCCCTGCGTAGTAGCGCGGCAGGCCGGTCTCGCCCTCGTCGTTCATGTAGCCGAGCGAGAACACGTGGACCAACAGTGCCACGAGCGTCACGATGACGAGCATGAGCGCCGAGAGGGGATCGATCAGGACGCCGAACGTGAGTTCGATGTCCGTCGGGCCGATCCCGGCGCCGCCCTCGCTCGCCCAGTAGTACAGCGTCTCGTTGTACGCTTGCCCGCCCGCGACGGTCGCGGCGACCCAGATCGACAGCAGGAACGAGCCCGCGGTCGCCGCGATGCCGCCGAAGGCGCCCCCCTTCGGGAGGTACCTACCCGCGCCGAGCGCGACCAGGAACGAGAAGAACGGTAAGAGTACGATCGCCGGAACGTATGCGAATGCGTTCACCATCTTACCACCTCATCTCCGCGGGAACAGTCACGTCTGTCGTGCCGAAGTTGCGGTATAACACGAGTATGATGCCGATGCCGATGGCGACCTCCGCGGCAGCGAGCGCGATGACGAACAGCGCGAACACCTGCCCCGTGAGGTCGCCGTAGTACAGCGCGAACGCGACGAAGTTGATGTTGGCCGCGTTCATCATGAGCTCGACGCTCATGAGGAAGTAGAGCGCGCTCCGCCGCGTCAAGACGCCGAACAGTCCGATACAGAACACGGCCGACGCCAGCAGCAGGTACCACGACGGCGGGATCGAGGCGGCGACGGCGGTCACCGGCGGTCACCTCCGTCGCGTCCGCCATCGGTGAACGCCTGCCCGAGCGCGGAGACGACCGTGTCGTCCTCCTCGCGCTTCGCCAGGTAGACGGCGCCGTCGACCGCGACGTCGAGCGCGACCGCGGCGATCAGGAAGGCCGCGAGGAACCCCTCGGACGGCACCGCGCCGAGCTCGTACTCGGCGAGGTTGAAGAGGGCGTACCCGATGTTGTGGACGATCGAAGCGTCCGCCGGGAAGCCGACCGACTCGAAGCCGAACGTCGCCCCGTTGACCGTCGCGGCCAACACCGCGAACAGCCCGCCCACGGCGATCGCGGGTGCGATCCGGGAGCCGCGGCTCTCGTCGTTGCTCACGCGCTACTCACCTCCGTTTCGGAATCCGATCGCGTGAGCATCACGGCGAACGTGACTAAGATGAGAACCCCGCCCACGTAGACGAGGATCTGCATGGCGGCGATGAACTCCGCCCGCAGCATCACGTAGTGCACCGCGACGCTCGTGAGGGCTCCGCCCAGAAGCAGCGCGGCGTGGAACACGTCGCGCGCCAGGACGACCCCGAGGGCGAACGCCAGCGTGACCGCGGCGAACAGCCCGAACGCGATGGTAGCATAAACCATTGTGTTTGTCTCCTATGAGAACCCCTTTGAAGATTTCGAGACGTGCCCGCTACTGGTAGTCGACCTCGCCGTCGCCCTCCCCGATCCACGCGCCGCGATCGGGGTTGCGGGACTCCAGCGGGTCGATTCCCTTGTACCACGGGACGTTCTTGAGCTGTTCTTTGTTGAACACGAAGTCGTCCTTCGTGTCGGCGGTGAACTCGAAGTTCTGCGTCAGCAGGATGGCGTCGACGGGGCAGACCTCCTCGCAGAGCCGGCAGTAGATGCACTGCCCGATGTGGAGGTTGTACTGCTCCCCGTTGCGCTGGTCGTCCTGAACGATCTGGATCGTGTCGTTCGGACAGACGTTCTCGCACTGGCGGCACCAGATGCACCGCTCCTGGCTGAACTTGTGGACCCCGCGGAACCGCGGGCTCACCTCGGGCGCGTCCTCCGGGTATTCCACCGTGAACGTCGACCCGTCCAGCGCGTGTTTCATCGTCGTCGCCATGGATTTCATGAGTCCGATCATGTTACGCGATCACCCCCACGATTACGGCCGTGAGCACCAGGTTCGCGAACGACAGCACCAGCATTCCCTTCCAGCCGATCTCGATCAGCTGGTCGATACGGACGCGCGGCAGCGCCGCGCGGGCCCACTGCGTGAACAGGAAGAAGCCCCAGATCTTCACCACGAACCAGATGAAGCCGATGCTCTCCGGGCCCGGACCGGACGCACCACCGAGGAACGTCACGGCGAGGATCGCCCCGCCGAGGAAGATGTGGACGAACTCCCCGAGGTAGAAGAGGACGAAGTACGCCGAGGAGTACTCCGTCTGGTACCCCGCGACGATCTCCGTCGGCGCCTCCGGGATGTCGAACGGGTTCCGCCCGATCTCCGCCATGTTCGCCGTGAGGAACAGCACGAATGCGAACGGGTTCACGAACGCGTACCACGACGGAATCGAGACCCCGGCGATCGCCACCAGCGTCTCCGTCTGCGCGCCGACGATACCGCTCATCTGGAGCGTCCCGGCGAAGATCACGACCGACATCGCCGTGACGATGAGCGGGATCTCGTACGCGAGGTTCTGCGCGACCGCGCGGAGCCCGCCGAGCAGCGAGTACTTGTTGTTCGACGCGTAGCCGGCCATCACCAGCGAGACGGACGCGATCGACGCGAACGCGAACACCAGCGCGAACCCGACCTCGGGGTCCGCGAGCTGGAGGTTGATCGGGCCGAGCTGCCCCATCGGGATGACGGAGAAGCCTAAAAGCGCCGACGCCGGCAGGAGGATCGGCGCGATGTCCCACGAGGGACGGTCGACGCCTTCGGGGATGATGAGCTCCTTCGCGAGGAGCTGGACCGCGGCCGCCGGGATGATGAGGAGTCCGTAGGGGCCGATCCGGTCGACCGCGATCCGGTCGGTGAACGCGGCCGTAATCTTCCGTTTCGCCCACGGGCCCGCGACGCCCGTGAACGCGAGGATGATGTTGCCGACGACGAAGGCGGCGACGAGCGAGGCCGC
Source organism: Halorubrum sp. T3 (assembly GCF_000296615.1). NCBI lineage: Archaea > Methanobacteriati > Methanobacteriota > Halobacteria > Halobacteriales > Haloferacaceae > Halorubrum > Halorubrum sp. T3. The sequence continues at coordinate 448,668 of NZ_JH815329.1, forward strand.
GACCTCGCCGATGACGCTGTCGAGCCCGAGCGTGTCGACGATGAACTCGGGGAACAGCTGCGCGGGCGCCGTGCCCATCAGCGGTCCACCTCCCCGAGAACCACGTCGAGGCTACCGAGCGCGGCGATGACGTCGGGGATGTACTCCCCGTTCGCCATCTCCGGCAGCGTCTGGAGGTTCGAGAAGCACGGCGACCGGATCTTGAACCGGGCCGGCTTGTCCGTCCCGTCCGCGCGGATGTAGATGCCGAGCTCGCCCTTGGCGCCCTCGACGGCGCGGTAGATCTCCGTGTCGTCGTCCGGGCGCAGCGTGCGCGGCACGTTCGCCTGAATGTTCCGCTCGTCTTCGGGCCAGTCTTCGAGCAGGTCGACGCACTGCTCGATGATCTTCGCGGACTCCTCGACCTCGCGCATCCGGACGAGGAGGCGGCTGAAGTTGTCGCCGCCGTCCTCGGTGACGACGTCCCAGTCGAGCTCGTCGTAGTAGCCGTACGGGTCGTCGCGGCGCAGGTCGTAGTCGACGCCCGAGCCGCGGGCGACGGGTCCGGTCGCGCCGTAGTTCTTCGCGACCTCCGGCGGGAGGACCCCGGTGTCGATCGTCCGCATCTGGAACACCTCGTTCGAGGTGATCAGGTTGTGGTACTCCTCAACGGACTCCGGGAGCTGGTCGAGGAAGTCCCGAGTCTTCGAGAAGAACTCCTCCCGGGGCTCCGGCAGGTCCCAGACGACCCCGCCGAGCCGGAAGTAGTTGAACATCAGCCGCTGGCCCGTCAGATCCTCGAGGAGGTTCTGGACGCGCTCGCGGTCGTTGATGGCGTACATGAACGTCGCCGTGAAGTCGCCGTTGATGTCGAGCGCGAACGTCGCCAGGGCGAGCATGTGCGCGGCGATCCGGCACATCTCCGCGCCCATCGTGCGGATGACCTGCGCGTACTCCGGCACCTCGATGTCCGCGAGGTCCTCGGCCGCGCGGGCGTACGCCCACTCGTTGAGCAGCCCCGCCGAGATGTAGTCCCAGCGGTCCGGGTACGGCATGATCTGGTGGCGGTACGTCCCGGACTGCGCCATCTGCTCCTCGCTGCGGTGGAGGTAGCCGATGTCGGGCTCGACGTCGGCCACCTGCTCGCCGTCGAGGACCGTCTTCAGGTGGAGGACGCCGTGGGTCGCCGGGTGGTGCGGCCCGATGTTGAGGAACATCGTGTCGGACTCGGCGTCCTTGTGGTGGTCCTCCAGCGGGTTCGCGTGCTCCGGCAGCGTCGCGATCTGCGGCCGGTCCTTGTCGTAGTCCATCGACAGGGGGTGGCCCTGCCAGGTCTCCGGCAGCAGGATCCGGCGCAGGTCGGGGTGGTCGTCGTACTCGATCCCGATCAGGTCGTACGCCTCCCGCTCGTGCCAGTCGGCGGTGCGGAAGACGGGTTCGGCCGACTCCGAGACGGGGTCGTCCTTATCGGCGGGGACGACGATACTGACCTCCTGAGTGGGGTCGTCGTACTTCTTCAGGTGGTAGATCGACTCGTAGCGGTTCTCGTACTCCTGTGCGGAGACGACCGAGAGGTGGTCGTAGCCGGCCTCCTCTTTCAGGGTCCGAAGCGTCTCCTGAACGGTGTCCGGGCGGATGACGAAGCCGGGGGCGTTCAGGTGGTCGTCGCGGTCGACGACGAGGTCGCCGAGCAGCGCCTCCAGCTCGTCGGGCGTCCGCTCGACGGCGCCGTCGTCGACGGTGTCTGGTCGTTCGAGGCTCATGGCGAATCAGCGAAGTTGTACCGCATGACGAGCTCGTCGTCGTCGATCTCGTCGGCCAGCTTGTCGACGAGTTCGTCGCGTTCGAGGTCCGAGAACTCCTCTAACTCGTACGGCTTGACGGTGACGGGCGCGGCCTCGCCGTTGGCGACGCGCTCCTGAAGCTTCACGACGCCGTACACGAGCGCCTCGGGACGAGGCGGGCAGCCGGGGACGTGGATGTCGATCGGGATGACCTCCTCGGCGCCCTTGATCACGTTGTACCCCTCCTGGAACGGGCCGCCGGAGATGGTACACGAGCCCATGCCGACGACGAACTTCGGCTCGGGCATCTGGTCGTAGACGCGCTTCATCCGCGGGGCGAACTTCGAGACGATCGTCCCGGGGACGATCATCACGTCGGCCTGCCGCGGCGAGGCGCGGGGGACGCCCGACCCGAATCGGTCGAGGTCGTGTTTCACCGCGTAGGTGTGCATCATCTCGATGCTGCAGCAGGCGATACCGAACTGCAGCATAAACATTGAGGAGCCCCGACACCAGTTCAGGAACTTGTCGAACTTGGTGAGGATGAACGGCGAGGAGCCGAACGCCTCTCGGAGCCGGGAGTTGAATCGGTCTCCCTGCCCGGTCATCCGGGCGTCTCTGGTCTCGGTTACGACTTGCGAATCGTCGGTGATAAACGGTTGATCGCTGCTCATTAGTTGATGTCCTCCGTCGTCTTTCTGCTGGTCGCGCGGGGGCTGCGAGCCCAGCTGATCGCCCCCGACCGCCACGCCCAGACGAGTCCGACCGCGAGGATCCCGACGAACGCCAACATCGGCCACAGCAGGTCGGCCATCGGCACGCCGGCCTGGACGGCCGGACGGTAGATGACCGCCCACGGGAACAGCAACACGGTCTCGATGTCGAACACGACGAACAACAGCGCGACCATGTAGTACTGGATGTTGAACCGGATCCGCGTCCCGCCCGTCGGGGTCTCGCCGGACTCGTAGGTGGTACTTTTACCGGTCTCAGGCACGCTCGGACGGAGCAGCGCCGACACTGTCATCATCGCTATCGGGATGAGCAGGCCGACGACCGCCAAGGCGCCAATCGCTATCCAATCGCTCATATAGGTCTCCGTAACGTGCTGGCGTTTGGACCGCCCCCTCATAAGCGTTGAGTCTTGTGCGTCCGCGTGCGTGCGGGCCGATATCGCCCGTTCGCGGTCGAAGCACCGGCGAAGCGACCGGCAGCCGTCGATCCGGATCGGAGGGCGAGTCGACGGAAGCGCACCGATTTTGGGGCGCGCGGAACGGAGTTCGTTTATAAATGAGCGCCGGTGCGGTCGGCGCGTGCCGACGAGCGCCCGCAGGGCGCGATGTCGCACGCGCGAGGGAGTCGGGCGCGGCGAGGGCGACCGGAGGGAGCCCGCAGGACGCGCCCGACGAGGCTGGGGAGGCGTGAGGCTGCGGTTGCTGTGCGGTGCGGGGCGGGACTCAAAGGGGCAGTCGCGAGGCCGCCGTAGGCGACGCAAGCACCGCAGCGAGGGAACGGAGTGACTGAGCGAGGAGCACAGCGAGCGTACGGCGGCCTCGCGACTGGGGCTTTGGCGGTGTTCGCCGTTGATCTCCGGTTTACCATTTATAAACAAGCGACTGGGGCTTTGGCGGCGTTCACCGTCGATCTCCAGTTCACCATTTATAAGCGACCGGCTGAGGCTTTGGCGGTGTTCGCCGTTGATCTCTGGTTTACCATTTATAAACGAGCGGCTGGGAATTTGGAGACGTTCTTGACCGATCTACCGTCACCGGCGTAACGCTGAACGACTGGGGATTTATAAGCGTCTGCCGAATCCGCACACGGTACTACTTATAAACAAACGGCCGGGTATTCGGGCGCGGCCACCACGCGGGTCACTCCTTACCGATCCCGGAACCCGTCGAGACCCAGATCGTGAAGATCGGCGGAGACGTCCGCGACGCCCGCCTTCTGCTCGTCGTGGAACTCGACTAAGCGCTCCTCGATCTCGTCGTGTTCGCGCGCGAGCACCTGCGCCGCCGACAGCGCCGCGTTGTACGACTTCCCGGCGTCGACGGCGACGATCGGCGCGCCCGTCGGCATGCCGATGACGGAGTCGACCGACTTCTCTTGAACCGGCACGCCGATGACGGGCACCGGGTACGCGATCGACGCGGTCATGTTCGGCAGGTCGGCGGACTTCCCGCCCGCCCCTGCGATGATCACGTCGAGCCCGCGGTCCGTCGCCGTCTCCCCGTACGCGTACATCAGCTCCGGCGTCCGGTGCGCGGAGACGACGTAGCTCTCGTAGGTGAACCGGGCGTCCGGCGCCCCGTCGAAGTCGGTCTGCTCCGCGAAGCCGAGGTCGTCGAGCGCTTCGTAGGCGTCCTCCATGACGGGGAGGTCCGAGTCCGAGCCCATAATGATCCCCACGTCCGGGGTGGTCGCCGGGTCCGCGTCCGCCGCCGCTTCCGCTTCGAGCCGGTCGATCAGGTCGTCCACCGTGGTCATAAACGAGGGTTCGTCGGAGGGCTACAAGGAACTCCCGGATGCGGCGACCGGTCTCGTCTCGATGCGGCAGTGTCCCCTGCCCAACCCTTATCAACCGAATCGCCCGAACTGTACGATAATGGCAAGCTCGACGGACGACGGAGCCGACCGCGACAGTGAGATCCGCCTCTGGAAGGAGGAGAAGTGGTGGATCGCCCGAGACATGGGGACAGGCGTCACGACGCAGGGCGAGTCCCGCTCCGACGCGCTGGAGAACCTCGACGAGGCCGTCGCGCTCCACCGGGGAGAGATCGGTCGCGAGCCGACCGACGAAGAGCTTCGGGAACTCGGGATCGATCCCGGGGAGAACGCGACCGGAGACACGGAACCGCCCGACGTCCTCGAATAGCGTGGCGAGGCGCACGTTCTCCGGGCGAGAGGTCGTGAAGGTACTCGTCAACCGCGCCGGCTTCGAGTGGCGGCGAACGACCGGCGACCACGCGCAGCTCTACTACGAACACCCGACGAACGAGACGGACAAACGGCACGTCACGGTCCCGCTCCACGACGAACTCCGGGAGGGAACACTCAGGGGCATCGCGGACGACGCCGGAGCGCACGATTTCGACGCATTCTGCGAGTGGATCGACCGAAACTCGTGAGAGCCGACCGCGACGTGACTACGCGTCCCGGAACGTCAGCCCGTCTCGGAGGTCGCGCGCCCGAGAGAGCAGGGCGTCGCGGTCGGTTTCGTCAGCAGCGGACCCCTCCGCTCCCTGCTCCGTCACGGTCAGGTGCCCCATCTTCCGGAGCGGGTACACGTCGTCCTTGCCGTACCAGTGGAGGTCGGCGTCGGGCGCCGCGAACACCTCCTCGACGTTCCGGAGCGTGGCCGACTCTCGCTCGTCCACGTCGCCGAGCACGTTCGCGGTGACCGCGGGCGCGACGAGGTCGGTCGGGCCGAGCGGCCAGCCGAGGACGGCCCGAATATGGTTCTCGAACTGCGACGTGCGCGCGCCCTCGATCGTCCAGTGGCCGGAGTTGTGCGGGCGCGGCGCGATCTCGTTGACCAACACCTCGCCCTCCTTCGTCTCGAACAGCTCGATCCCGTAGACGCCGCGGCCGTCGAGGACCGCTAGCACGTCGCGGGCGATCGACTCGGCCTCCGCGACGACCGCGTCGTCCGCCCGGACGGGACTGACGCTCTCGCGGAGGATCTCCTCCCGGTGGATCGTCTCCGTGACGGGGTAGGTCCGCGTCTCGCCGTCCGCGCCCTTCAGGCCCATCACGGCGACCTCGCGCTCGAAGTCGAGGAACTCCTCGGCCATCGCGGCGCCGCCGACCGCGTCGAGCGCATCCGCGGCCTCGTCGGGCGTCTCGACCGGGACGTTCCCGCGGCCGTCGTAGCCGCCCTCGCGGGCCTTCAGCATGACGCCGCCGAACTCCTCGACGACGCGTTCGAGCCCCTCGGCGGTCGCGACCGCGACGAACTCGGGGACGGGGATCCCGGCGTCCGCGAGCGCCTCCTTCTGGACCAGCTTGTCCTGGATCGTCTCCAGCGTGCCGGGGTCGGGGTGGACCGGCACGCCGTGCTCCTCACTCGCGGCCGCGAGGACGGCCGGGTCCGCGAGCTCGATCTCGAACGTCAGGGCGTCGACGCGGGCCGCGAGCTCGCCGATCGCGTCCGCGTCGTCGAAGTCGCCGACGATCTGGTCGGCCGCGACGGGCGCCGCCGGACAGTCGGGCGTCGGGTCCAACACGACGAGGTCGACGCCGAGCGGCGCGGCAGCCTCGCCCAGCATCCGGCCCAGCTGTCCGCCGCCGACGACGCCGAGCGTCGGCCCCGGAAGAGTGATCGACATGTGCGAATCGGTACTGGACAGCAGTGAATAAGTATTGCCAAACAAGCCGACAGATAGGCACGAACGCGGATCTATCTGCCGAGTGCGCGCCGGCGAGTCAGACCGAGACCCGTTCGAGGTCGCTCTCCAACTCCTCGACGAACTCGTTGTACGCCGCGACGAACCCGCGGAACCGGTCGGCGTACTCCCGGACGTCGGCCGCGGAGGGGGCCCCGTACTGCGAGAGGAGGTAGAGTCCGCCCGACCCGCCGATCCGAAGGTACGACACCGCCCCCTCGTCGTACTTCAGCTCCCAGCGGTCCCCCTCGACGCGCGTCGTGAACGTCCCGTAGTCGTCGCCCTCGTACCGGTGGATCTCCCCCGCGATAACCGCGCAGGTGTCGCGAATCTGATCGAGGACGCGGTCGCGTTCGGCCACCACGCCCTCGGTGGTCGCCGGCTCGGGGAACTCGGCGCTCACGCCGTCGAGGACGCCGGACAGTGAGTCGACGTGGTCGTTCCACGCCGCCACGAACGCCGCGTAGTCGTCGAGTGCGGTCGCGAGCGCCGCCGGCTCCGGCGGCTGCTTCGTCGAGATGACGTACGTGTCGGAGCCCGAGTTCGGCGAGAACAGCAGGAACTCCAGCTCGCCCGCCTCGTGTTTCACCGTCCACTCGCCGCCGGGCGTCGACAGCGTCTCGCGGCCGTAGTCGCCGCCCTGGAGCCGCGCGAGCTGGTAGGCGATCCGTCCCGCGTGGTCGCGCACCGCGGCGACGAGCTCGTCGCGGCGCTCCGCGACTGCCGCGGCGTCGCGCACGTCGACGTCGATCCCGAGGTCTGCCTGCGTCGTCACGGTCTCAGTGGGCGCGCCATCCGGTTAACCGGTTCGGGTCGACGAGCGGATTCGTCCCCGGTTCGCAGCGACGACGCGCCGGTCACCCGATCGTCTCGCGGATCTCGCGGACCCGGTCCGGCTCGTCGATCCCCGACCGGACCACGACCGCGAACACCTCGTCGCCCTCCGGGATCGGCGTGTCGCCGCTCAGGATGGCGTCCGAGCCGGTCTCCTCCGCGAGCCAGCGCCGCCCGTCGGCGATCGCCTCCCGGTTGAGCCACGCGGGCGGGCCGCCGACCACGAGCAAGGTCCGGTCGGCGCGCCCCTCGGGTGCCTCGACCGTGTTCTTCCCGCGGGCCGCCTTCCGGATGACCGTCTCTATCGCCGACACGGCCGCGCTCGTGTCGACCTCGGCCGGCTCCGAGGAGCCGAAGAGCCCGAGCCCGAACTTCGAGCCCGAATCGGGGGGCTCCACCGCCTGCGTCGCGTGGCCGATCACCGCTATCTCTCCGTCGTCTCCCACCGCGCGGGCGACATCGCTCGCGTCGAGCACCTGCTGGGGCGTCGCCGTCCCCTCGGGCGTCTCGCCGGCGCCGAACAGCGCCGCGATCCGCTCGACGGCGACCTCGTTGAGCCGGTCGCGGGCCCCGGCGAGCGTCTCGCTCGGGCGGAGCCACGCCGCGTTGTCGAACGGGAAGACCGCCGCGCACTCGTCCGAGAGCGCGTCGAGGGTTCGCGCCGCGTTCCGCTCGGCCAGCGGGCGGTGGGCCGCCGGCGGCGCCGGCTCGTCTCTGGAGGACGCCGCGCCGCCGGCTCCTGCGCCCGACGCCGCGCCGCCCGCCCCTCCGGAGGACGCGCTCCGCGGCCCGTCGTCGTCCGGCTCCTCCGTCTCGTCGCGGGTAGGGAGGAACCCGAAGGCGTAGACTGGGGCGTCGTAGAGCCGCGAGAGTTCCGTGGCGAGCGCCGGCGCCGCGCCCGCGCCGGCCGCGCCGCCGAGGCCGACGACGATCAGGAACGCCTCCGCGAGGGACGGCCCCTGGTCGTCCATGGCCCGGCCGAGCTCGCTCGCGTGCGCGTCGCCGAGGCGGCGCCCGGCGTGGAGGTCCCCCTCGAGCCCGTCCCCGCCCGCGGCGTCGCCGAACCGGTACCGGCGCTCCTCGCCGAGCGCGTCTAAGGCCCCGAGCGCGTCCATGTCGGTGTCGAAGGCGTGGACGCCCGCGAGGAACGGGTCGTCGCCGTGGTCGGCGGCGAGGCGGTCGGCGATCCGCCCCCCGGCTCCGCCGAGGCCGATGACGTGTAGTCGCATACGTGAGGCGGTCGTCGACCGGGGATATATGACTTCGGCTCGCCGCGAGCCGTTGCCGAACCGCCGTGTGCCCACGACGGCTCAGAACTCGTCGAGCTGACGCTGGCCGGCGGGGATCTCCGGTCCCGGGTCCGGCTCGACGCCGAGCAGGCGCAACAGCGCGGTGTCCGCGAACGTCAGCGCCACCACGAGGATGATCGGCGCGAGGAACAGCCCGTGGAAGCCGAACACGACCGGACCGAAGATGTACGCCAGCATGAGCAGGCCGACGTGGGTAGTCTCGCCGCTGAAGTACGGCCGGAGGACGATGTCGGGGATGGTGTCGACGACTACCACCACGACGGCGAGGAACCCGGCGACGTAGGCGAGCAGCGAGAGATCGCCGTCGAGCGCGACCGGGATCGACATCGCGGCCGCGACCGGGATGTAGACGATCTTCATCCCGATCACGGGGATCAGGCTGGCGACGCCGGTGAGCGCGCCCGCGAGCGTCGGGTACGGGATCTCGACCGCGGCGGGGGCGACCGCGTTGTACGCCAGGTACGTGACGACCGCGATGATCGAGATGGCGATGACGTTGAGCAGGTTCCCGTACAGCACGGCCTCCAGCTCGTCGTCGGCGGTTTCGAGGTACTCGCGGACGATCGCGTCGTCGTCGAAGCGGAGCAGCCAGTCGTGGAGCTTGGAGCCGTCGATGAGGAGGTAGTACGTGACGATCACGGTGATGAGCAGGTTCAGGGCGAGCCCCGATAGCGTGCTCGCCAGCAGCGACGCCTGCTCGGAGACGAGCTCGATGAGCGGGTCGAACTGCCCGGAGCGGTACGCCGCGAGCAGCTCGTCCATCGTCGGGTTCGACAGCTCCGCGAGGTCGCCGATCACCGAGTTCTCCGCGCCGATGGTGTCCGCGACCGGGTACGTCTCGATGAACCGCCGCGCCTCCAAGATCAGCAACACCAGCGTGTAGCTCACCAGGCCGATGAGCGGGACACCGATGACCGACAGCGACACGACGGCGCGCACCCGGGCGGGCAGCCGGAAGCGTTCGAGCCGGTGGTAGAACCGCCGCGTCGAGTAGTAGAGGAAGACCGCGACGGTGAGCGGGGCGACGAACCGATAGGCCACGTAGCCGGCGACGACCGCGACCGCGAGGCCGAAGAGGGCGACGACGAACCGCTTTTCGTCCATGGGCCACGGTGGCCAGCGCTTGACATAAACCATGGTGGTCGCCGCGACCCGTCCGACCCCGAAATCGCGGCCGCGCGGATCCCAAAGCCCCTAACGGCGGGCGATGAAGGAGGGCCCATGAGCGACATTCACCCGGACCAGCGCGTCGCGGTGCTGGCGGACTCACAGAACCTGTACCACTCCGCACAGAGCGTCTACTCGCGGAACATCGACTACTCGGGGCTCCTCGACGAGGCTGTCGCGGACCGGTCGCTCGTCCGCGCCATCGCGTACGTGATCCGCGCCGACTCGCCGGAGGAGGAGAGCTTCTTCGAGGCGCTCCGCGACATCGGCTTCGAGACGAAGATCAAGGAGATCAAGACGTTCGCCGACGGCTCGAAGAAGGCCGACTGGGACCTCGGGATGAGCCTCGACGCGGTCTCCTTAGCGAGCCACGTCGACACCGTGGTCCTCTGTACCGGCGACGGGGACTTCGCCCGGCTCTGCTCGCACCTCCGCCACGAGGGCGTCCGCGTGGAGGCGATGGGGTTCGGCAACTCCGCCGCCGATGAGCTGATCGAGGCCGCCGACGACTTCGTCGACCTCGCCGAGGAGGAGGACACCTTCCTGCTGTAGTCGGGGGAGAAATCCGGCGTCGCGTTGCGAGCGGGCGTCCGAGCGGACCGCGCTCACCCGAGCAGCGCGGCGACCGCCTCCTCGACCGCCGCCGCCGCCGCCTCGACCTCGCGCACCCGGACGTACTCCCGCTCGGCGTGCGCGACCGCGCCCGCCTCGTCGGCGAGGTCGCCGGGCCCGAACACGACCGTCGGCGCCGGCGCGAAGTAGGAGGCCTCCGTCGCGGCGCCGAACGGCCGGACGCCGCCGCCGCGCCCGCTCGGAAGGCCGACCGCGTCGCCCGCGTCGCGCGCCGCGCCGGCGACGGTTCGGACGAGCTCGTGGTCCGGATCCGTCGCGAACGCCTCCAGGAACGGCGACTCGCGGTCGGTGAGCGTCACTGCGGTGTCGACACTGCTGCGTTCGTCGGTAACATCCGCGAGCGACTCCCGCACCGCGTCCGCGAGCGACGACCGGAACCCCTCGGCCGTCTCCGGGGGGACGCTCCGCCGGTCGACGGTGATCGCGCAGTCCGCCGGCACCTGGTTCGTCGCCGCGCCGCCCTCGATGACCGTTGGCGTGAGCTTCGGCGGGCCGAGCTGCGGGTGCGCATCAGCCCCGTCGTCGAACGTCCGGATCGCCGCGAGCGCGTCCTCCGCGGCCGCGACCGCGTTCGCGCCGGCGAACTCCGCGGCGTGCGCGGCCGTCCCCGACAGCTCCACCGTCGCCTGAAATCGCCCCTTCGCGGCGGTACACGCGTCGAGGCCGGTCGGCTCGCCGACGAGGTACAGGTCGCCGTCGAGCCGGTCGTCTGTCCCCGGGAGCCGCCCCGTCAGCGCCGCAGCACCGAGCGAGAGTTCTTCCTCGTCGGGGGTGAGCGCGAGCGTGAGCCGCCCGCGGTCGGGGTCGGCGGCGAGAAAGCCGTTTAAAAGCGACGCGAGCGGCCCCTTCGCGTCGCAGGCGCCGCGCCCGCGGATCACCTCGTCCGGCCCGTCAGCGGTCGCCGCCGAGGCGCTCCGCGCGTCGTCGCGCGCCGCCCCTCGTTCGCCGCCGCGCGCCGCGCCCCGCTCGAACGGGACGTGCGGCGTCACCGTGTCGAGGTGGGTGTTCAACACGAGGTGCGGGCCCGCCTCGGGCGCCGGCGAGCGCTTCTCCGCGAGGACGCAGCCGTCAGCGACGACCGCGGGGTCGGCGCCCTCGTCGTCCAACAGGTCGACGACGAACTCGCGCATCCCGTCGGGCGACTCGTGGGAGGGAATCCGGACGGCGTCTTCGAGGAACGAGACCGGATCGAACTCGGATCGAGCGTCTGAGTCGGAGTCGGCGCCGGGCTCCTCGCTCATCGCGGGTCGGCGGGGAGCGTCCCCGAGAACTCGTGGGCGACGGGGCCGGTGAGGGTGGCGTGCCCGCGGTCGGGGACGGCGATCTCCAGCTCGCCGCCCGGGGGGCGGCTCACCGCGTCGTCGCCGTCGATCAGTCCGAGCCGGCGGGCGGCCGCGACGACCGCGACCGCGCCTGTGCCGCAGGAGCGCGTCTCCCCCTCGACGCCGCGCTCGAAGGTGCGCTGGTCGAGGACCGCGGGGCCGTCGCCCGAGCCGTCGTCGACGACCGCCGCGAGGTTCACGTTCGCGCCCTCGGGGAAGACGTCGGCGTGGCGGACCGGCGGCGCGACAGATTCAAGATCGACCGCGTCGATCCCGTCGGGGTCGTCGCGCCCGCCGTCGACGAACGCGACCGCGTGCGGGACGCCGGTGTTGACGGCGGTGACGGTGAGCCCCTCCACGGGTTCGTCGACGAGGGGCTCGTCCGCGAGCGGGCCGTCGCGGGCGACCGGGACGCGCCGGGGGTCGAACGTCGGCTCGCCCATCTCGATGGTGGCCGCGGTCCCGTCCGCGGTCACGGTGGCGCGCCGGGTGCCGGCCTGCGTGTCGATCATGAACTCGTGATCGCCCGTCCGGTCGTGGGCCCACCGTGCGACGACGCGGGCGCCGTTGCCGCACATCGTCGCTGTCGAGCCGTCCGGCTGGACCAGCGTCATCACGACGCGCGTCGGGTCGAACCGCTCCTCGACGCTGAGGAAGAGGACGCCGTCGGCGCCGCGCCGCCCGCCGGCGCCGCGTCGGTCCGCGGACGCGCCGCGCTCGTCGGCACCGAAGTCGCGGCCGTCGACGCCCGTCTCGCGGTCGCAGTGGGCACGCGCGAACGCCGCGCGGTCGCCGACGTTCTCGGCGGCCGCGTCGACGACGAGGAAGTCGTTGCCCGTGCCGTGGTACTTCTCGACCGGGACGGCGTGGGTGCTCATCGGCCGCCCTCCGGTCGGTCGGTTCGGTCGCGGTCGGCCTCGCGCTCGACCGTCGTCAGGTCGCCGAGCGTCTCTCTGCGCCGGGCGATCGCCGCGCGTCCGTCGTCGAGCGCGACCTCCGCGGGTCGCGGTCGTGAGTTGTATTGGCTCGCCATCTCGTATCCGTACGCGCCCGCGACGCCGACCGCGAGGAGATCCCCGCGGCTCGGGTCGGCGAGCGCTCGGTTCCTACCCAGCGTATCGCCGGTCTCACAGATAGGTCCGGCGACGGTGACAGGGGTTGCCGGCCGCTCGGCGACCGGTGATTCCCCCGGTGCCCCGCCGAGGTTGCGGATCGGGTGATACGCGTCGTACATCGCCGGGCGCAGGAGATCCGTCATCCCGGCATCGACGCCGACGACCGTCTCGTCCGGCGTATCTTTGACGGTGTTCACGCGCGTCAGGAGGACGCCGGCGTCCGCGACGACGTAGCGCCCGGGCTCGACCGCGAGGTCGGTGCCGTCGGGCAGCGGCGCGACCGCCTCGCGGGTCGCATCGGCGACGGCCGACAGGTCCAGCGGCGAGGCGTCCTCCTCGTAGGGGACGCCGAACCCGCCGCCGACATCGACGTATTCGAGGTCGAGGGGGGCGGCGTTCGCGGCCGCGGCGGAGTCTTCGCCGCCCGGATCCGCCAGCTCTCGCGCCAGATCGCCCATCCGCGCGACCAGTTCGCGGTGGCTGTCGAGCTGCTCGGGGTCGATGCCGGAGCCGGCGTGGGCGTGGATCCCGACCACGTCGAAGCGCTCGGCCGCCGCTCGGGCGGCCTCCGCGGCGCGGTCGTACGGGATCCCGAACTTCGCGGCGCCGCCGGTGGTGACCTTCTCGTGGTGGCCCGCGCCGACGCCGGGGTTCACGCGGACGCAGACACGACCGTCGTAGCCGCGCTCTGCGAGTCGGTCGAGGGTGTCGACCGCGCCGACGGTGACCGTGAGGTCGGGCTCCGCCTCGGCGACGCCGGCGACGTAGTCGAGGTCGCGGGCGGGCGGGTTCACAGCGGTGTAGTGGAGCCGCGAGCCGTCGAAGCCGGCCGCGAGCGCGCGGTCGACCTCGCCCGCCGAGGCGCACTCGGCGTCGAGGCCGGCGTCGCGGACGGTCTCCAGGACGGCCCGGCCGGTGTGCGCCTTGACCGCGTACCGCACGTCGGCATTGGGGAACGCGGCGAGCAGGCGCTCGCAATTCTCACGGACGCGGTCGAGGTCCTGAACGTACAGCGGGGTCTCGTACTCGGCGGCGAGCCCGCGGAGGCGCTCGGCGTCCCAGTCGCTCACGCGCCGGACCGGGGGATTTTCTCGCGCGTCCGTTGCGCCCGACTCGGGACTGCTCATTCGCGGAGCGCGTCCTCTCGCTGCGTCGCTTCGAGGGTGTCCTCCTCGACGTGCGTCGCCACGACGGCGGGCTTGTACGCGCCGCCCTCGAAGAGCTCGTGATCGCCGACGGACGACTCCACCATCCGCGTGAACGCGCGGCGCTCGGCTGGGAGGTGGCCGTAGATGACCTCCTCCTCGACGAGGTCGTAGACGGGGATTCGGGGCGTTAGGAGGGTGTTCTCGCCGACGATTGAGTTCTCGCCGACGCGGAAGCCGGAGGTGACACGGCAGCCCGCGCCGAGCGAGACGCCGTCCTCGACGATCACGGGCGCGTCCTCGACCGGTTCGAGGACGCCGCCGATCAGCGTGTTGGCGCCGAGCTTGACATTCTCGCCGAGCTGCGCGCAGGACCCGACCGTGTCACAGGAGTCGACGAGGGTGCCGTCGCCCACGTACGCGCCCATGTTGACGAACGAGGGGCTCATCATGATACAGTCGCTGCCGAGGTAGGCGCCCCGGCGGATCGCGGTCCCGTCCGGCGTGTTCCGCGTACCGCGCTCCGCGAGGTCGTCGGTGTCGCGCAGCGGAAGCACGTCGTGGTAGGTGACGCCGCCGTACTCGCGCGGCTCCGTCTCGCGCAGGCCGAAGTTGAGGAGAATCCCTCGCTTGACCCACTCGTTGGCCTCCCACGAGGTGACGTCGTCGCCGGTCTTCTCGGCGGCGCGGACCTCGCCGGCCTCTAAGGCGGCGAGGAACTCGTCGATCACGGCCGCGTCCGCGTCGCTCGCGTCCGCGGCGGTCAGTCCGTCCTGATAGCGGTTCCACAGATCGGTTACGTCGGCTTCGAGGCTCATTGGGTAGTGTATGGATGAGTGTCGGTATTTATATATCGATGTGCGTATGTCCCACGGTCATTCGGCGCCGCCCGCGTCCAGCACGTCGCCGAACCCGTACCAGCCCGGGTCGCGGTCGGCGAGCCACGCGGCGGCGTCGAGCGCGCCCTCGGCGAACACGCCGCGGTCGCCGGCGCGGTGCGTGAGCTCCAGCGTCTCGCGGTTCCCCGCGAGGAGGACCTCGTGTTCGCCGGTCACGTCGCCCGCGCGGCGGGCGTGGACGCCGACCTCGCCCGGGCTCCGGGGGGCGTCGCCCTCGCGCCCGTGGACGCGCTCGTCGAGGTCGCCTCGCACGTCCTCCACGTCGTCGAGGATCGACTTCGCGGTGCCCGAGGGGGCGTCGCGCTTGGCGTTGTGGTGCGTCTCGGTCAGCTCGACGTCGTAGCCGGGGAGCGCCGCGGCGGCCTCGCGGACCGCGCGGCGGAGCGCGGCCACGCCCCGGGCGAAGTTCGACGCCTTGAGCACGGGCACGGCATCGCTCGCGGCCCGGAGGTCGTCGATCTGCGCGTCCGCGAACCCGGTCGTCCCGGTGACGAGCGGGACGCCCGCGTCGGCGCAGGCTTCGGCGTACGCGACCGCCGACTCGGGACCGGTGAAGTCGATCAGGACGTCCGGTGCCTCGCTCGCGAGCAGGTCGTCAAGGTCGTCCGCGTCGTCGACCGGGACGCCAGCGACGGGGTCGGTCGCGGTGCGGTTGACCGCGACCGCGACGGCGACGCCCTCGCGGTCGGCGGCCGCCTCGATCACCTCTCGGCCCATGCGGCCGCCCGCGCCGGTGACGGCGATTGACAGCTGCTCTCCGTTCATTCCGCCCCCTCCGCGGCGGGATCGACGGCCGTCGGGTCGATCGTCCCCGGCGCGCGCTCGTCGTACGTGGCCAGCAGCTCGCGGAGCGCGTCGCGGCGGTCCTCGGAGAGCCGCGAGAGCGGCGAGCGGACGTGGGGACCGCCCCGCCCGCGGAGGTGCATCGCCTCCTTCACCGGGATGGGGTTCGTCTCGGCGAACAGCTCGCGGACGAGCGGCGACAGCTCGTGGTGGAGCGTCCGCGCCCGGTCGTAGTCGCCCGAGAGCGCGGCGCCGACCATCGCGCAGGTCCGCTCGGGCTCGACGTTGGCGACCACGCTGATTGTCCCCGTGCCGCCGATCGAGAGGACGGGAAGCGTGAGGCCGTCGTCGCCCGACAGCACCGCGAACGACTCCTCGCGGGTGCGCTCGATCACCTCGCTTATCAGGTTCAGGTCGCCGGAGGCCGCCTTGTACCCGCGAATGTTCGGGTGTTCAGCGAGCTCGACCGTGACGTCGACCGGGATCGACTGCCCTGTGCGGCTCGGCACGTTGTAGACGATCTGCGGGATGTCGACCTCGTCGGCGATGGTCCGGTAGTGTTCGAGGAAGCCGGCGGGCTCCGGCTTGTTGTAGTACGGCGAGATGAGCAGCAGGCCGTCGGCGCCGGCGTCGGCCGCGCGCCGCGACAGCGACAGCGCCTCTGCGGTGTTGTTCGAGCCGGTGCCCGCGATGACGGGGATGTCGTCGAGGGCGTCCCGGACCGTCTCGATCACGGCGACGTGCTCGTCGTGGCTCATCGTCGCCGACTCGCCGGTGGAGCCGACTGGGACGACCCCGTCGACCCCGGCGTGTTCGAGGTACCGGGCGTTCGCGGCGAGCTGGTCGTGGTCGACTGCGCCGTCGTCGGTGAACGGCGTGGTCATCGCCGGGTAGACGCCCTCGAAGGGGGCGTCCGTCGTTTCGCTATCCGTCTCGTCCTGCGTCGCGTAGGGTGTCGTGGTGGTCGTGTCTGTCATGGGTGCTGCGATGGGTTCGGGTCGGTGAACGGACTGGTGCGCGCGGGTCGGGGGTCGTCCGGGACGGGGTCGCCACTCCCGCCGGCGGACGGCTCACGCGCGTTTTTTCGAGAAGAGCCGCGTCGCTACAGTCGACTGCGGACCGCGTGCGGACGCGGGTCGAGTCACACCGACATATGGATCGGTCGCGCGCTTATGCGTTGTGTCTCGGGTGGAAACTGCCGCGCGGTCGGTCGCGCCCCCGCTCGGAGACGGTCACGGGCCTGTTTCGCGGCGGCTCGCGGTCACGCCCCGAGCCGGTCCGCCAGTTCGTGGAGCGTCTCGACAGTGAGGTCCGGGTCGCCGTCGAACGGCTCCCACGGCGTTCCCTTCCTGTCGACCCACGCGGCCTGCATCCCGGCGTGGCTCGCGCCCAGCACGTCGAACCAGCCGGCGGTGGCGTGGACCACCTCGTCGATGGGCGTCCCGGTCCGGGCCGCGCCGTGGCGGTAGAGCTCGGCCGCCGGCTTGAACGTCTCCACCTCGTCGGCGCTGATCGCGTCCTCGATCAGGTCCGCGATGTCGGCGTGTTCGACCATCGACGCGAGCATCTCGGGGTCGCCGTTCGAGAGGACGTAGCAGTCGTACCCGGCGTCGCGGAGCCGTCCGATCGCGTCGCGCACGTCGTCGAACACCTCAAGCTCGTGGTACACCGCGAGGATCTCGTCGCGCTCGGCGTCCGAGAGGTCGACGCCGTGCGCCGCCAGCGCGTACGTCAGCGCGTCGCGGTTCATCTCGTAGAACGGCTGGTAGGCGTCGACCGCGTTCGCGACGAACGTGTACGCCAGCGACCGCGACCGCCACAGTCGCGACACCGGCTCGGGGTCCGGAACCCGGTCCGCGAGCGCCGCCTCGGCGGCCTCGACGTCCACGAGCGTGCTGTACGAGTCGAACGTCACCGTCGAGACGCGGTCGGGATCGAACGCCATACGCGGGGCCACAGCGGGCGGCCGGATAAGCGGCCGGGGCGCCGGCAGGATCCCCGCGATTCGACCGGCGAGATAGTGGCAGTCTGGACAACGGAGCCGCGCGGCTCGCACATTTATCCGGGGCGGGCGACTCTGGGAGACGCATGAGCGACCCTGCCGACGACGCCCCCGACCCGACCGACGGCGACGAAGTCCCCGACCCGACCGCCGAGGACGCGCCGGCCGCGCGCGACGAGGTCGACGCCGGCACCGACGCCGGCCGCCACGAGTACGACCCGGACGCCGAGCACGCGTTCCCCGACGAGCGGCTCAACGAGGTCCTCGCGCGGGTCGAATCGGACGAGGAGGTCGTCACCTACCTGGAGGCGCAGAACGTCAACCCGGTCGCCCGGAAGGGGTACAACGACCACGGGTCCAAACACGTCGAGATCGTCCGCGACCGCGCGCTCCGGCTGTATGACCTGCTCAAGTCCGGCGGCGTCGAGTTCAACGGCGCCCGCCAGCAGGGGTTAGAGGAGGCCGACGAGCCGGTGATCGTCGCGCTGGCGGCGACGCTCCACGACATCGGCCACGTCGTCCACCGCCACGACCACCCGTACTACTCGATCCCGCTGGCCGCGGACCTGCTGGACGACCTGCTGCCCTCCTTCTACGACGTGGCCGATCAGGTGCGGGTGAAGGCCGAGGTGCTCCACGCGATCCTCTGTCACCACACCGAGGAACAGCCGCTCACGCTGGAGGCGGGTGTCGTCCGGATCGCCGACGGCCTCGACATGGAACGCGGGCGCTCGCGGGTCCCCTACGAGGAGGGCGGCCGCGGGATCAACACCGTCTCCTCGCAGGCGATAGAGCGCGTCTCGCTCCGCGAGGGCGACGAGACGCCCGTTCAGGTCGTGATCCGAATGAACAACGCCGCCGGCGTCTATCAGGTCGACTCGCTGTTGAAGGCGAAGATCGACGGATCGCTGCTCGAAGACCGGATCCGGACCGTCGCGATCAACACCCATAGCGACGGGAACGACGGGAACGGACCCATCGTCGACCGTATCGAGCTCTAATCGGTCGCGGCCGTGCCGGACTGTCTGGACTCAGGGCCCCCGGAGCGTGTCGCCGGCCCCGTCCCGGTGGGACGCCTCGTCAGCGACGGTCGTCGCGGCGACGGTCGTCGTCTGCGCGAGGCGGTCGGGCGTGAGTCCCCCGCACAGTTGGCTCCCCTCCGCGGTTCCGCCGCCAAGGACGGGCGCCGCCTCGAACCCGTTCGAGCGCGCGCCCGTCGCCGCGATCCCCGGTTGATTGACGACGAGGCGGCCAGGGGCGAGCCGCTCCGCGGCGCGCCGGGCGCGGCGCTGCTGGGTGGTGTGGACCGCCGCGGCGTGCCGGGACCCGATCTCGGCGGCGAGCGCGGTCGCGGCGTCAAACCCGCTCCGCCCGTGGACCGCGACCGCCGGGATCCCCGGCAACGTCGCGAGGAGGTCGTCCGCGCCGTCGGGCTCGGCGACGAGGAAGGCCGCCTCGCGGGCCGCGCTCGGGAGGTCGAGCGCGGCCGCCAGCCACCCCGGCGAGTTCCCGCGGGGGTCGGTCTCGTCTTTCCCCCTGCCGAGGAGCGCGCGGAGTCGGTCGCGCTCTGCCGCGTCGAGGACGTACCCGCCCTCGTCTTCGAGCGCGGCGCACAGCTGGTCGACCGCCGGCGACACCGTGACGACCGCGGCGTCGCCCGCGGGGTGGGCGCCGAAGTCGTAGGTCGCCCCAACCGCGACCCGCGTCGCCACGGCCTCGGCCGGGACCGATCCGTCCGCGACGGAGACGACGCCGTCGGCACTGGTGGCGACGTTGGGCGTCCCGCAGCGCTGCCCCGCGGCGACCGTCGCCTCGGAGCCGGCCGCGACGACGAAGTCGGCCCGCTCGAACAGCGCGTCGGTCTCGGGCTTCGCCGCCGGCGCGGGCAGCATCGACACCGCGCCGGTCGGCGCGCCCGCGTCGGCGAGCGCGCGGCGGACGGTCTCGACGACGACGTCGCACGTCTCCACGGTCGACGGCGAGGGCGCGAACACGACCGCGTTCCGTGCGGCGAGCCCGTACAGCGAGAGGACCGCGGGGATCACGACCGGGTGCGTCGCGGGGACCGCCGCCCCGACGACGCCGGTCGGCCCGGCGACGGTCACCGTGCCCGCCGCCCCGTCGCGGTCGACCACGCCGGCGGTCGGGGCGTCCCGCACCGTCCGCCGGGCGGCGTCGAGCGCGGTCGCGATCTTCTCGGCCTTCGTTCCCGGGTGCCCCCGCCCGGTCTCGTTGACCGCCGACCGCGCGAGGCGGCTGACCGTCTCCCTGTCGGCCAGCCGCTCGCCGACCGACCGCACGAGCCCGTCGACGTCCTCCGGGGCCCACGCCGCCAGTTCGTCCGCCGCCGTCCGCGCGCTCGCGACGGCCCGCGACGCGCGGCTCGGCAGGTCCGCAGCACTCGTCCCGGACCGGCCGTCCGTCGGTTCGCGGGCGGCGCCCTCCGTCTCGGAGTCGGTGTCCGCGCGGTCGTCGGCCGCGCCCGTCTCGTCCGTCGGCGTCGGCTCTGCGGACTCGGCCGCCCGCTCCGCGTCCGGTCCGGTCGATTCCGCCTCGTCGAGCCCGGTCGACGCGCCCGATTCGTCTCTCCCGCCCGTCGGATCCCCGTCCATGGAGCCGACTGCGTCGGTATCGCCCTTATTCTCACCCCGTGAAACACTGTGTCACCGCGCGCCGAAGCCGTCACCGAAGAAACAGTTATGTCGGTGGGGGCGGTGCGGGGGGACGTATGACGGAGCCGTCGGAACTCGTGGGCGTCGTCGAGCGTCGCCTCGACTTCCTCGAACGGCTCACCGCGGGACCGCTGCGCAAGCACGAGCTCGTGGACGAGCTCGGCCACTCCCGGTCGACGGTGAACCGCGCGATAGACGAGCTGGAGGCCGCGGGGCTCGTCGCCGGCGAGACGGACGGCTACCGGACGACGCTCTCCGGCCGGCTGCTCGCGACCGAGTACCGCGAGTTCCTGACGACCGCCGACGACCTCGCGGCCGCGGGCGACGTCCTCGACCCGCTCGGCGCTGACGTCGACGTCGACCCGGCGGTCCTCCGCGAGGCGGAGACGTACCGCGCCGCGGCCCCGGACCCCTACCGACCCTTAGAGGTGCTCGACGAGGCGCTCGCCGACGCGGACGCGGTCGCCGCCGCGCTGCCCGCGTTCCCCTACCCCCGGCTCGCGGAGCGGCTCCGCCGCGCGGCCGCCGGGGGCGGGACCGTCGACCTGGCGCTGGGGGACCGGGCGTACCGGCACGCGGCCGAGCGCTTCGCGGACGACCTCGGCGCGGTCGCGCGCCGGGACGGCTGCCGGGTCGCCGCGGTCGACACCGTCGACGCGGGGATCGTCGCAGCCGGCGGGACCGCGCTGCTGCTCACCTTCGACGACGACGGCACGCTCCACGGCGCGGCGGCGTCGACCGAACCGGAGGCGGTCGAATGGGCGGAGACCGAGGTGCGCGGGCTGGTCGAGCGCGGACGCGACGCGGGCGGGGCGCTCGCGGCGATGGATCGCTCCGAGACGAAGCGCACGGAGGACGACCGAGCCGAGAGCGACCGAGCCGAGGGCGATCGGACCGGAGGCGACCGAGCCGGGAGCGAAGGGTCCGACGGCTCGGCCGGCGACGGCGGCGCTGACTCGTCCGACCGATCGGGTCGAGACGACGGGGCGAACGGGAGAGGATCGAGCGCCGCGGGCGGGCTCTTCGGGCGGATCGGTTCGGGCGGCGGCGGTCGGAGCGCGCTCTCGGCACAGGGGTTCCACGCGGTCGACGAGGAGCGGCTCTCCGGCGACCCGGACCCGTACGGACCGCTCCAGGCCACGGCGTCGTTCCCGGAGGTCGACGCGGGATACGTCCTCGAAAGGACGACGGTGCGCGACGGCGACCGACGCTCGATCGCCGGGCTGCTCGTCGACGGACTCGCCGAGGGGACGGACCACGCGCTGGTCGGCCCGCCGGGCAGCGGGAAGAGCACCGTCTGCCGAAGCGTCGCGGTCGAGTGGTACCGGTCGGGACGCGGCCCGGTGACGTACCGACCGGGCGACGGCGGCGACCCGTTTTCGGCGACGGAGCGGCTCCGCGAGCGCGTCACCGAGGGCGACGGCCACCACCTCGTCGTCGTCGAGGACGCCGTCGATCCGGGGGCTGCGGAGGCGTTCGGCGTCGCCCGCGAACTGGCCGACCGCGACGACGTGTCCTTCCTGTTCGACGCCCGCGAGGAGCCGTACGACGACCCCGACGGACTTCCGCTGTCGCCGGCCGACCTCCGTTACCGCAGGGAGGTGGCGACCGCGCGGATGCCGCGGCTCGACGGGCGCGAGGTGGAGCGGTTCGTCGACCACGTCGCCGACTGTACGGGCTCCGCGCCGGCGGCCGATCCGGCGGCGCTGCTCGACGACGTGCGGCGCGCCGACGACGAGCGCGTCGGCGAACTGCTCGCGCTCGTCCACCGCCTCGTCCGCGCGACCGGCGACGGCGCGACCGGCAACGGGGAAGCGGGCGAGAGGGCCGGCGGCACGCCGGGGACGGAGGCCGACGCGAGGGACGCGCCGGCCGGCCGCGACGACGCAGGCCCCGAGTCCGGACTGGAGGCGGCGGTCGCGGAGGCGGTCCGGGAGGTCCGGAACCGCCCGCCGCCGACCGCGGACGTCGCGGTGCTGGTGAACCTCCTCAACGTCGCCGGCGTGAGCGACGTCCGCACGCTCGCGTACGCGCTCGTCGACGGCCCGGACGGGAGCGCGGGATCGGAGACCGGGGCAGCGGGGACCGACGGCGAGGGGGCGGACCGCGACCCGTCGCCGACCGTCGACGGCGTTCGCCGCGCGCTCGACCGCCTCGTCGGGACGGCACTCGTTCGCTCGGGCGACGGGGAGTACCGCGCGGTCCACGACGAGTGGTCGGTGCTGTTCTTGGAGCGGCTCGTCGAACGGGAACCGGCGCCGGTCGTCGCCAGACGCGTGGGGCGGGCCGTCTCGCGGGTGCTCGCGCTCGCGGACGACCCTGCGCGCCGCTCGCGGATCCGCCGCGCAGTCGGCGGGGACGCGCCGACGGTGACCCGGATCGAGCGCGACCCGGGCGCGTGGGCGGCCGAGACTGTCCGGGCGGTGTACGGCGTCGGGCGCCGTTACCCCCGCCTCGCGCCGCTGTACGGGCGCGTGCGCTACGCATGGATCGACCTCCCGGACGCGTGCCCGGACGACCTGCGCGACCGGCCGCCGGAGTGGGTGGCGCGGATGTACGTCGAGGCCGGCGATCTCGACGGCGCGACGGCGGCGCTGGACGCGTGGCGCCCGGTCGACGAGGCCGGCGACGCCGAGCGACAGCGCGGGTACGGCGACGTGGCGCGGCGGCGCGGCGAGTACGACGCGGCGCGTGAGCGGTACGAGCGGGCCGAGGAGCTGTTCGCGACCGCGGGCGACCGCGGCGGCCTCGCGGCGGCGGTCCGGGGCCGGGCGCAGGCGGCGCACTTCGACGGCGACTACGAGGTGGCCTACGAGGCCGCCTCGCGGGCGTACGCTATCGCCGCGAGGGCGGGCGACCCGATCGCGCGGGCGAAGGCGCTGATGGACGTCGGGAACGCGCTCGACGGGCTCGACGGGACGGACGCCGTCCTCGACCACTACCGGGTCGCCGGCGACCTCTTCCGCGCCTACGACGACACCCACGGCGAGGCGAACGTCCGGGCGAACCTCGCGGTCGCGCTGCGGCGGCGCGGCGACCTCGACGCGGCCGAGCGCACGGCGAGGCGCGCGCTCGACGGCTACCGGACGGTCGGTGACGAACACCGCGAGGCCATCTCGCATTTGAACCTCGCGGCGGTCGCAGAGCAGCGCGGCGCCGTCGGCGAGGCGGTCGCCCACGCGTCCGAGGCGCGGGCCATCGCCGAGCGGGTCGGCTCGGACATGTACGAGGCGTTCGCGCTGAGCCACCTCGGGAGCGCGGCGCACCTCGCCGGCGACCTCGACCGGGCGGAGCGGTTCCTGACGGCCGCGCTCGACCGCCTCGACCGCCTCGGCGCCGACACGCGGTGCGCGATGGTGACCGCGATCCTCGGCGAGGTAGCGGTCGACCGCGGCGACCCGATCGAGGCGGAGCGGCGGATCCAGCGGACCGCGTCGTTGCTCGACGATCACGCCGGGCGGAAGCGCCTCGCCGAACTGGATCGGATCCGGGGACGGTTGGCACTCGCCCGCGGCGACGCCGAGACCGCGGCGACGGCGCTGACGGACGCGGTCGACGCCGCGAGGGCGGGCGGATTCACACAGGTCGAGGCGCAGGCGCTCGCGTCGCTGGGCGCCGCTGCGGCCGAGCGCGGCGACGCCCTCGCGGCGGCCGAGCGGCTGACCGCGGCCCTCGATCTGGGCCGCCGGATCGAGGACGCGTGGGCGACCGCTTCGGCGGCCGACCGGCTCGCCGACCTGCTCTCGGGGAGCGCCGCCGGGTCGAACTCGGTTGACTGCGAGGCCCTGACCGGGGCCCTTCGGGAGGCCCCGCCGGAAGCGGTCCCGGCGGAGTCGGCCGCGGAGCCTGCGGCGTACCGGAAGATCGCGGACCGCTGGCGCGTCGACGGCGACGGCGTCGCCGCGGCGTACCCCGCGCTCGGCTGAGCGACGAGTCGCGAGCGCCCGGGAGCGCCGTGAGCCGCACCGCGACCGGTCGGTGTCGCAATCGCTTTGGGGGCGCGCGGAGAACCGCGGCCATGACCGACGCCGACACGCTCGCGGACCTGCGGACCGCCGCCGACTACCAGTTCGGGGCCGGCGCGGGCGAGGCCCTGTTCCCGCTGGACGCTCCGCTCACCGTGCGCCGGTCGAGCGGCGGCCGCCCGCGACAGGTGATCGACGGCGATGTCGACGATACCCCCGGCAGCAGCGAGGGCGACCGGCTCGTCTCGTACGGCACCGACGGCCGGTTCACGCTCGGGCTCGCGGGCGGGAAGCGGATCGCCGAGGCGTTCGCCGAGCCGCGACACCGGATGGTCGTCGGCGAGGAGAGCGAGCCGTTCGTGCGCGAGGGGCGCAACGCGTTCGCGAAGTTCGTCACCGCGGCCGACGACGGGATCCGCCCCGGCGACGAGGTCCTCGTCGTCGACGAGAGCGGCGCCATCTTCGGGGTCGGCCGCGCCGAGCTCTCCGGCGCGGAGGCCGAGCAGCTCGGCTCCGGCGTCGCCGTGAAGACGCGCGACGGAAACTCCGCGGACGACGAATAGCGAATTTTTCTGCGGTGATTTCTCTGCGGTGGCGCGTGCCTGCGAGGCCGCCCCGCGGCCGAGCAGCACCGCGCGAGGGACGCGGCGAACGCGAGCGGCGCAGCCGCGAAGCGTGAGCCGCGAGGCTGGGGAGGTGTGAGGTGCGGTGCTGTGTTGGGCGGGACTCGAAGGGGCAGCCGCGAGGCGACCAGAGGTGACGCAAGCACCGCAGGAGCGAGCGACGCGAGCGACGAGGAGCACAGCGAACGTCTGGCCGCCTCGCGGCTGGGGCTTCGGGGGAGTTCGTGGCGATCAGTGGTTTATAAGCTCCTGTCGAAATCCTCAGCAAATGATATATTTTGGCCTCGTTGCGGTTAGTATAGAGGAAGAGACGAGCGATTTCGGGAGTAGGTGTCGTAGGTCGTGAGTAAGACCATTTATAGAGAGAATAGCGGTGTTGCTGTCGGCTGTTTATAAGTGATCAGCGCTGCTGGGATGACGATCTCCAAAGCCCCAGTCGCGACGGCTCGCGCGCCTTGCTGTGCTCCTCGCTCGGTCGCTGTCGCTCCCTCGCTGCGGTGCTTGCTGCGGCGTGCTTCGCCCTCGCGACTGCCCCTTTGAGTCCCGCCCCGCACAGCCCCGCACAGCACCTCACACCTCCCCAGCCTCGTCGCTGGCGGCTGCCGCCGCCAGCGACTCCCTCGCACCGTCGGTTCGCGGCCCTCCGGGCCGCTCACCGGGGCGCGCCACCGCCTGTCATTTATAAGTGCCCGTCGCTGTCGCTCACGACTATTTAAATACGACATCGCGGACGGCGATCTGCGATATCCACTCCCGCTACCGATCAGGAAGCAGCTCTAATCGACCGGCTGTTTCAGTCGATAATATGTCCGAAGGATAGGATTTCAACAGAGCCGTTTATACACCATATCGTCGTACAGCCTCGCGGCTGGGGCTTCGGTGGTGTTCACCACCGATCACCAGTTTATAAAGAAGAACTCGGACATCCGAACGACTTATAAGATCCCTGCGAGCCCCAACGCCTCGATCAGCGGGACGCCGGCGGCGAGCGAGCCGATCAGGTAGCCGCCGATCGCGCCGCCATTTAAAAGCGGAAGCCCCGCGTGCGGCCGGCCCTGAATCACCCAGCGCATGAGCACGAGCAGCCCCGCGAGCGTCCCGACCATCGCGAGCAGCGCGGGGAGGTTGACGCCGAGCAGCGGGACCGCGAGGTCGGCCGCCGGCGAGAACGTCGCCGCGCTCGCGATCAGCACCGTCGGGATGACGGCGTCGCCGAGGCCGATGAAGAAGGCGTCGCGGTCGCCGGCCTCGGCGGGGTCGGCGGTGTCCTCGCCGTCGGGACTCGCGTCGGCCTCGTCCTCCGAATCGGGGTCGGACGTCGGCTCTTCGCCCACGCCGGACGCCTCCTCACTGGCCGACTCGCCGTCGAGCAGCGAGTACGACAGCGACAGCGGGATCACTAACACGACGGGGATGTTCAGGTCCATCACGCCCTCCGCGAGCGACAGCATGTGTTCGGTGCCGTACACGGAGATCGCGTCGTAGACGGCGAGGACGGCGAGGAGGAGTAGCGCGGGCAGCAGGCCGAACGAGATGCCGAACAGCCCGGCGGCGCCCGCGCCCATCAACACTCCGGCGGTGTCGATCACGTACCACTCGGGGTGGACGAGGAGGCCGACCGCGACCGCGACCGCGGGGACGGCGGCCGCGAGCGGCGAGACGAGCGCGGAGAACACGTACCACGAGAGCCACGCCGAGGTGCCGACGATCAGCAGGCGGATCGCCCAGTCGAAGTCGTACCGGAACGCCGCCAGCATCAGCCCGGTCATCGCGACGATGGCGACGACGTACAGCACGCTGTTGGCGGGGTTCTCGGGGTTCTCGACCGCCTGATAGCCGCTCTCGGCGAACTCGGGGACCAGCGCCAGCGCGCCCACCTGGACGATCAGGAACAGCCCGACGACGAAGGCGACGCCGCGGTACTCGCGGGGAAACATTCGACCGTCGGTTCGTCGGCCGCGGGTTTCGTCCTTGCGCTTCGGCGCCGCACCCCGGGCTGCGCCCCGGTCCCACGCTCCGATGGCCGCCGCTGTCCGGTGACGCGAGACACGTACAGAAAGGGGTTCGGGCTCGGTGTGGGAGCGGGTGGACCCGAACCCAAGCCGACGGACGACGGACGGTGGAAGCGAGTGGCCGGCCGGCCCGCCCGGAACGGGATGGGGCCGACCGGATTCGTCCGCGGCGTTTACCTCCTCCTCCGAGCGACGTAAGAACCTACCGCCCGAGTTATCAGTACAGATACTCGGGGAGAGACGGGAACGCAACTGGACGAAGCGAGGAGGAAGTTAGGCGTCGAGGGAACGAGGGAAAGGGGTGGAAGTGGGAAGGGGAGGCGGGCGAAAGGCGAAGCGGCGGGAGGCGGACGGGCGGCGGCCGGACAGCGGACCCCCAGGCTGTCGTCGGCGACGCCGCCCTGTGGTCGGGACGGGCGCGCGGATCGATTAACGCCGAATCCCAACGAGAAAAGCGTCGGTCTTCGGCAAGAGACGGTATGTTCCTCACGCGTATAAATGTGTGAGATCCGGATCTGTGGGATCCGGACGTGTGCGACCCGGAACGTCCTCGACCTGAAGTCGATCGAAGGGCGCCTGCGGACGCCCTCAGCGGCGGTCGCGGAGTGCGGGGAAGTCTTCCCGGACCGTCGCGACCCGATCGGGGTCAACGGTCGCGGTGACGATGCCCGGTTCGTCCCCGACCGACGCGAGCGCGGTGCCCCACGGGTCGTACACCGCGCTCCGGCCACAGAGCGCGTCGTCGCCGAACCGGCCGCTCCCGTTGATTGCGGCGACGTACGCGAGGTTCTCGATGGCGCGCGCGCGGCCGAGCGTCCGCCAGTGTTCGATCCGCGGGTACGGCCACGCGCTCGGCACCAGCACGCACTCGACGCCCGCGTCGACCATCGCGCGGAACTGCTCCGGGAACCGGAGGTCGTAGCAGGTCGTCACGCCGACCGTGACGCCCCCGAGTTCGACCACGGGCGTTCGCTCGCCGGGCACCATCCGGTCCGTCTCCTCGGAGCCGTAGCCGAACAGGTGGTGCTTCCGGTAGACGAGGCGGCGCTCGCCGTCGGCGTCGAACAGCACCGCGGCGTTGGCGAGCCCCGATTCGGCCGGCACGTCGAGCCCATCGGCGGCCGACGCCGACAGGTCCTCGACGACCGTCCCCGCCAGCACCGCCACGTCCTCCTCGTCGGCCGCGGCCGCGAACCGGGCGAGCCGGTCGCCGGCGATACTCTCCGCGGCGCGGCCGTACGCGTCGAACGCGAAGTAGCCGACATCGAACAGCTCGGGCAGGACGACGAGGTCGGCGCCCTCCTCGGCGGCCGCCCGGACGCGGTCGAGCGCGCGCTCGACGTTCCCCTCGACGTCGCCGCCCTCGACGGCCAGCTGGACGCCGGCAAGCTTCATGCCGGCGAGGCCAGCGAGGCGCGGAGCGCGTCCTCCAAGTTGTCCAGCTCGGCGTCGAAGTTGCGCTTGAAGAAGGACTCGACGCCGGGGAGGTTCCCGTCGACGACGAACTCGTTGGCGAGCCGGCAGCCGCCGTCGTCGGTCTCCGTGATCTCGTGTTCGCCCGTGACGCGGAACGCCCGCGACTTCCCGACGAACTTCACTCGGTTCGGGGGGTCGCGCTCGACCTCCTCCGTCTCCACGTCGATCGTCGAGCGGATCATCGGTATCGGGAGCGCGACGTGCCAGGTCGCGTTCCGGTCGTCGTGAACCTCGAAGGAGTCCACCACGCTGATGGCGCCCGCGCGCTGCTCCGCGTCCGAGATGAACGCCCACACGTCGGCCGGCGGCGCGTCGAACTCGAACGTCCGGGAGACTCGAACGGTCATACGATCCCGTTTGGGGCGACGGGGGTTAAAAATGCGCGTCGACGGAGTCGGGTTCGGGGAACGCGTCGACGGATCCGTGGAACGCGGCGAGCGCGTCGGGACGCGACCGCGACCCTCCCCTCTCAGCCGTCCGGCGTCACGCGCCAGGTGGTCGACTTGGCGCGGCCCCACTTCTCGATGTCGACGTCGTCCGACTTCTCGGCGAGCCGCGGGAGCCGCGACCCCACCTGCTTCGCGGTGAGCCCGATCGCGTCGGCGATCGTCTTCGAGCGAACGTACCGCTCGCCACGGGTGACGCTGTCCGTGAGGTACGCGAGGATCCGCTGTTCCTCCTCGGTGTACTCGCTCATTATCAGACCTACGCGTCTGACGTCCTTAACGGTTTCTCGTCGTTCGGACCGGGCGACCGGTCCGCGCCGCGGATCGGTCGCTCAGTCGAACAGCTGGACCGCGCCGACGGCGAGCGTCGCGAAGACGAACGCGCCCGCGAACCCCCACGCCTTCCCGAGCTGTCCGGGGTACGCTAGCATCACCACGGCGCCGACGACCGCGATGGCGCCGAGCGCGAGCGCGACGCCGACCTCCTTGTCCGATTCGATGGAACCCTCGCTCATACGAACCGCTTCGCGGGGGACCACTTAGTTCATGCGAACCGCGCGACACGGGCCGGGGAGGGACCCCCGCGACAGCCGGGGCGGAGAGGAACCACCCGACAGCCGGGGCGGAGAGGAACCACCCGACAGCCGGGGCGCATGCCGGCGACGGCCGGGGCGCGGGCGATGCGCCGCGGTCAGATTATCTCGACGTGGTCGGACGCCTCGTTGAGCGCGAGATTCGCCGCGATCTCCGCGTTCCGCATGGCGTACTCCGCGGTGTGCTGGAGGCTGACGAGCACTTCTCGGGTCATGAGTAGCGTCTCGTTGTCCAGGTCGTCCGGCAGCTCGGCGAGGATCTCCTGTTCGCGGTCCTCCAGCCGCGAGAACAGGTCGCGGCACTCGACGGTGAGGTCGTAGTCGCGCTCGACGACCGCTCGCACCGCGAGCGCGGTCAGCTCGTCCACCTGGTCGGTGAACTCGCGGATCTGCCGCATCGTCGCGCTGTCGACGTCGAGGGTGTGCCCGTCGGCCTCCATCACGATCTCGGCGATGTCCTCCGCGTTGTCCGCGGTGAGTTCGAGGTTCTTCGCGACGGAGCGGTAGCCGATCAGGGGGAACCCCTCTTCGAGGCCGACCGCGCGCGCGAGGTTCGGGTTCTGGTAGGCGGTGAAGATGAGCCGGAGCAGGAGCACGAAGATCTTGTTCGCCTGCCGCTCGCGGTTGAGCGCGCGCTGCGCGAGGTCGGGGTTGCCGTGCGCGAGCGCTTTCACGCCCTCGCCCCGCATCGTCGAGCCCGTGTTCTCCAAGCGTTCGAGCAGGTTGTCGAGGGTGAAGTCCTCGGGGTCGACCGAACAGCGGATCGAGATGTCCTCCGGGGTCTCCTCAATGACGCCGAGCCCCATCAGCTGGGTCTCGGCCTTGTACACCGCGTTGATGTGCTCGCTGTCGAGCGTCCCCTCGCTGCGGACGTGGATCACGCGCCGCCCCAGCACGTACTGCGCGACGATCGCGCGTTCGAGCGAGCGCGCGTCGAGCCCGTCCGCGTTGATGACGGCCTCCGACTCCTCGGTGCTCACCGACTCGGGGAGCACCGTGAGCGTCCCCTTGCCGCCCATCCGCAGCGACACCTCGTCGCCCTTGTTCACGCCGTGTTCCTGTGCCCACTCGGCCGGGAGGGTCATCGCCAGCGTCGACGGCCCCAACCGCTGGACCTTCCGCGTTTCCATACGCGACCGTATCGCGGGATACACCTTAACCTTGTTCCCATGTTCATTATATGCTTCATCGAATATACAAGGGATGACGGTTGCGAGGGGGTCACACCCCGACACCGAGTTGCCCCCACGCCGGTCCCCGTGTCCCAGCCCGTGTCGTGCCGAGCGATCCGCGCGCTTATATCGATCTGGCGGAGAGAACGAGTATGACCGAGCGGGTGCTCGTCGTCGACGACTCCTCCTTCCAGCGGACCGTCGTCCGGGACGCGCTGGCGGACCGGTTCGAGGTCGTCGACGAGGCGGAGAACGGCGCAGAGGCGGTCGATCTCTTCGAGGCGTACGAGCCGGACGCGGTGTCAATGGACGTCGTGATGCCGGAGATGACCGGGATCGAGGCGACCGCCGAGATCAAGGACCGCTGGCCCGACGCGGTGATCGTGATGTGTACGAGCGTCGACCAGCAGGAGAAGATGATGGAGGCGGTGAAGGCGGGCGCCGACGGGTACGTGACCAAGCCCGTCGACGCCGACGAGCTGGTCGGCGAGTTCGAGAGCCATCTCGGGTGAGCAGCCCTTTTAAATGACGTCCAGTGGTCAGGCGTGATCGAACGACCGGAGGATCGCGGCGAGCGCGCTCGCCAGCTCCTCGAACCGGTCCATCTCCATCGAGTCGGTCGTCACCCACACGCCGTGGTCGTTGGCGATGACGCGCGTGAGGTAGCCGTTCTCGAAGACGCGGACCGTGAACCGGTAGTCGCCGAGCTGGGTGTCCGCGTACATCGACTGCGCGTGGAACCCCTGCCGCTCGTTCTCGGCGAACCCGACCAAGTCGGCGGTCCGGCTCAGGTCGCTGCGGAGGTACAGCTGCTCGACGTCCGCCTCCGTGAAGTACGTGAGGCTCCGCAGCTCGTCGCCCGTCGCCGTGCGGGCCGCGCTCAGTAGTTCGTCGGCGCGTTCGTCCGGTGGGTGAGACATACGACCACGATCAATGCTCACATACATGAGCGTGTGGGTGGCCGCAGCGTCGGCCGGCGACCGGGAGGGACAGAGTTTACCGACTCCCCCGTGATCGCTCGCCTGATGAGCGACCACGACGACGTCTGCGTCCTGTTGCCGACGATGAACGAGGCCGAGACGGTCGCACGCGTCGTCACGGACTTCCGCGACGCCGGCTTCGAGGAGGTCCTGGTGATCGACGGCGGCTCGACCGACGAGACGCGGTCGATCGCCCGCGAGGCCGGCGCGCGCGTCGTCGAGCAGTCGGGCCGCGGGAAGGGGCAGGCGGTCAGAGAAGCCGTCCGGGACCACGTCGCGGCCCCGTACGTGTTGATGGCCGACGCCGACGCCACCTACGACGCCGACGACGCCGCGGCGATGCTCGACCCCCTCTTCGAGGGCGAGGCCGACCACGTCATCGGCAACCGGTTCGCGGACATGCGCCCGGGCGCGATGACCCGGCTCAACCGGATCGGGAACCGCCTGATCAACCTTGCGTTCCGGGCGATCCACCGCGAGGGCTACCGCGACATCCTCTCGGGGTACCGCGCGTTCACCCGCGAGTCGTTCCTGCGGCTCCACCTCACCGCGGACGGGTTCGGGATCGAGACCGAGATGGCCGTCGAGTGCGTCAAGAACCGCGTCTCGGTCGCCGTGGTCCCGGTCACGTATCGGGAGCGACCCGGCGGCTCCGCGACGAACCTCCACCCGATCCGGGACGGCGGCGTGATCTTCCTGGAGCTGTACCGGAAGGCGAAGACGAACAACCCGCTGTTCTACTTCGGGAGCGCCGGCGCGGCGGCGACCGCGGCGGGGCTCGGGATGGGGGCGTTCGTGCTGTACCGGTACCTCGCGTTCGGTATCAGCCACAATGTCATCGCCGTCGGCGCGGTCGGCGCGACGATCCTCGGGATCCAGCTGCTCGTGTTCGGGTTCCTCGCGGACATGATACACTCCCTCCATCGCGAACAGATCGCGCGGTACGAGCGGGTGATCGGTGGTGAAGCAGCCGAGGGGCCGTCGGTCGCCGACGGCGACGGTCCGGCGGTTGAGGCCGATGGGAGCACCGAGGCGAACCGTCCGCGGTCGGCTTCTGGTTCCGAGCTCGCCGACGACGCCGGCCGGGACGGTCGCGGCGACTGAGGAACGCTCCCGCGACGGGTCGGGAACGGCCGGCACCGCACCGTTGTCTCCGGAAACTCTCCGGGAAGCGTCGGCTACTTGCGCGCGCGAGGCGAGAGCAGTCAATCGAATTAAATCTCACTCCTCCACCCGCGTCAAACTCTCCGATACGCGATGAAATATGCGGCGGTGGTCCGGTTTTCCCTTCGAAT
This sequence comes from Halorubrum sp. T3, assembly GCF_000296615.1. NCBI lineage: Archaea > Methanobacteriati > Methanobacteriota > Halobacteria > Halobacteriales > Haloferacaceae > Halorubrum > Halorubrum sp. T3. The sequence continues at coordinate 481,263 of NZ_JH815329.1, forward strand.
CAGCCAATTATCAAAACAGATGTAAGATGATCGTCCCCGACAACTGTTCCGAAGTCTGAAGTTTTTTATACATCCACTCGTAGTACATGGTATGCCACGGCGAAGCATTAAGGACCGTGAAGATCCCCGGCAGGTTAACCGGCGGCAATGGCTCGCTGCGCTCGGCCTCACGGGCGCTGTCACACTCGCGGGCTGTTCGGGCAACGGCGGCGACGGCGGTGACGGTGGCGACGGCACCGACAGTGACGGTAGTGACGGGGGTGACGGCTCCGACACGAACACCCAACAGGACGTGTACTCGACGGCGACCTCCGCCTCGTTCAGCACGCTCAACCCGATATACAACACCGAGAACGGCGCCGGCGACGCGATCGCTCGGACGCTCGACCTAGGGTACACCTTCGACGAGAACAACGAGTACGTCCCGCTCCTCTACGACATGTCCACCGAGGACGGCGAGGTGTGGACGTTCGAGATCCGCGAAGGGCTGGAGTTCAGCGACCCGTACGGGGAGGTGACCGCGAGCGACTTCGTCTACCTGATTCAGGAGATCCACCAGAGCAGTTGGGCGAACTCGGCCGCGACCACGAGCTGGCAGGGCGTTACCGTCGAGGAGACCGGCGAGTACGAGTTCCAGGCGACGCTGGCGAACCCGTCGCTCCTCTGGCCCGAGAGCTTCGACCCGCTCCTGTATCCGATCCCGCAGGAGCTCCTCGAACCGTACGTCGAAGAGGAAGACAGAGAGGGCCTTCAGGAGGACGAGGAGCTCCTCGAGCTTCAGTTCGCCGGGAACCTCGGTCCGTACGTGCTCGACGAGTGGGAGCGGGACGCCGGGACCCGGTACAGCCGGAACGAGGACTACTACCTCCAGGACGCCGACGACCTCCCGGACGTGTTCGACGACGCGCCGTACTTCGAGGAGTCGGAGATCCGAGTGATCCAAGAGGAGGCGTCCAGGCTCGGCGCCCTGGAGACGGGCGAGGTCGATTCGGCCGCGATTCCGCCGGAGCAGGTCGAGTCGTACCAGAACAACGACGAGATCTACGTCAACCAGGTCCCGCAGCCCTACAACGAGAAGATCTCGATCAACATGCGAGACAACGGGTGGAACACCGGCCCGGGGAACATGTTCCGGCACACCCCGTTCCGGCAGGCCATGGCGGCCGCGATCGACAAAGAGAGGCTAATCCAGGGCGTGTTCCGTGACTTCGCGGAGACGCACTTCACGTGGCAGCCGCGGTTCAGCGAGTTCTACCCGCCGGAAGACGACATTCCGAAGTTCGGCGTCGGCGACAGCTACGGGAGCGAAGTGGCTCGCGGACTGGCGGAAGAGGCGTTCGAGGAGTCGGAGTACGACTACAGCTTCGACGGCGAGACGATGGTCAACCCGGACGGGGACCAAATTCAGCTCGACATCTACCACAGCGCGGGCCAAGACACGGAACAGCTGATGGCCGAGTTCATCGCACAGGAGCTCGGCGAGAACCTCGGAATCGAGGTGAGCGTCGAGGCCATCGACGGCACCCGGTTCAACAACGAGTACTGGACCACGAGCGAATTCCCCACGCCGGAGCGGAACGACGAGGGCGAGATCACCGAGGTGCCGGAGGAACTCGTCGACACCGTGAACGGCGAGGAGGTCGAGTGGACGGCGCCCAGCGCCACCAACCCCGGTCCGCGCAACGTCACGAGCAACCAGGCGTGGGACATGTCGGTCGTGTTCGGACTGAACACGTACCCGCGGAACCCGCTCACCAACAGCGCCTTCTTCGACGGAGCGACGGCGTTCTACAATCCGGTCGGCTACTACCCCGGGTTCGACGCGCAGTCGCTGTTCGACCAAGCACAAGAGGCAACCTCACAGGAGGAGCTGGCGGACGCGCTCGTCGAGCTGTTCGCCAACCTCGCTGAGGAGCAGCCGTACATCATGCTCGCGTTCCCCGACAGCACGATCGGCTACCGCGAGGGACTCGAAGGGCCGATCGAGAACTTCTCGAACGGCTGGAACTTTGCGGCGTGGAGATACGAGTAGGACGACTCGTCTTCACCACACGGCATCTATCACAGCAACATGGGATTTGGAAGGTACGTAACCGCTCGCTTTCTTTGGGCCGGAGTTGTATCGCTAGTCATCACCACGGTCACGTTCCTGCTGCTGTCGGCCGCGCCGAACCCCGAAGTCCAGCAGGCGGCCACGCAGGCGGCGCTCCAGGGCGGAAATCCGGCGGAGGCGACCGAGCGGGCCAGAGAGCTACGGGGGCTCAACCAGCCGCTGTACGTCCGGTACCTCGATTTCATCCGGGGCGTGTACACCCTCGACTGGGGCTGGTCGATGAGCCGGAGCCAGCCGGTGATCGAGGCGGTCAAACAGTCGCTGTACTACACCGCGCAGTACTCCATCCCGTGGACGATCCTCACGGTCATCCTCGGACCGCTCGTCGGCGTCTACTCGGCCGCGAACATGTACAGCTGGAAGGATCACCTCGCGACCGGGTTCGCGTTCTTCGGATTCGCCATCCCGAACTTCTTCTTCGGGATCATCCTGCTTCTGATCTTCGGCGTCTGGCTCGAAGTCATCCCGATCACGTACGACACCACCGTACCGGTGTTCAGCATCGAAAACGCTATCCAGCTCACGATACCCGTATTCGTGCTGGTTACGGGCTCGATCGGGGCAGTCATGCGGGTCTCTCGGAACGAGTCGGCGGAGTTCCAGAACGCAGACTTCATGAAGACGGCGAAGGCGAAGGGCGTCTCACCCCTGCGGGCGTACGCCTACCACGTCATGCGGCCGACGCTCGTCCCGCTTTCGACGACGCTGGTCGGTCAGCTGCTCGCGCTGTTTCTGGGGTCTTCGCTGCTCGTCGAGGTCGTCTTCGCGATCCCCGGGCTTGGCCGACTGACGTACGAGGCGCTGGTCGCACAGGACACGAACCTCGTGTTGGGGACGACGCTGTTCTTCACGTTCGTCGCCGTCATCGGGAACCTCCTCGAGGACCTCGTGTTCACCGTACTCGACCCACGCATCAGCTACGATGACAGATAACACAAGGAAGAAAGATGGCAACTAAAAAATCCGAACAGTTCGACCAAATCGACTGGAACGAGATCTCGCGGTCGGGACGGTTCGATCTGTCGATCAACTCGATCGGGATGCTGTTGACGGCGCTCCCGGTCGTTCTACTGGCCGTTTACGACCAGTTTTTGATCGGGGACCGCACCCAGACGTTCGAGTTCATCGGAATCGAACGGGGACTCGCGAGCATCGACTTCTTTTTCATCTTCACCCTGTTTTTGGCCTTCTGGTACCTCGTCTTGCCGCTGTATCAGAACCCGCGGCGGACGCGGTACTACTGGAAGGAGTTCAAGCGCAACCGCCCGGCGCTCGTGAGCCTCGGCTGGCTCGGAATCGTGTTCGTCGGGGGTATCGTCGGACCGATCGTGATGGATCCACCCCAGCAGCAACTGCTCATCGCCTACCAGCCGCCGGTGTTCACCTCCGTCGTCGACACGACGCCGGCGACCTGCGTCGGCGAGGTGATGAACGGGCGGTGTTACGGCACGTGGGAACATCCCCTCGGCACGACGAACGCCGGCAAGGACGTGTTCACGATGATCGTCTACGGGATGTTGATCAGCATGCAGATCGCGTTCATCACGACGACCATCGTCGCCACGATCGGGATCTCGTTCGGCACCCTGAGCGCGTACGCGGGCGGGTGGGTCGACGAGATCATGATGCGGTTCGTCGACATCATCCTCTCGTTCCCGACGTTCCTGATGTTCCTGCTCATCCTGTACATCTACGGCGCCGGGCTCGGGATGTTCATCGTGGTGTTCTCGCTGTTCGCCTGGGGCGGGACCGCCCGGTACGTTCGGAGCAAGTCCCTCTCGGTGTCCGAAGAGGAGTTCATCAAGGCGAGTCGTATCAGCGGCGCGAGCACGTACCGCGTCATCCGCAGTCACGTGGTTCCGAACGTCGCGAGCAGCATCATCACGCAGCTCACGCTGCTCATCCCCGGCTTCCTGCTCGCGGAGGCCCAGCTCGCGTTCCTCGGGATCGGCGACTCGACGGTCCCATCGTGGGGCCAGCTCATCTCCGCGGGCCGGAGCGACCTCTCCTTCGCCCCGTGGATCGTGCTGGCACCCGGCATCGTGCTGTTCTTGACCATCCTCGCGTTCAACTTCCTCGGTGACGCGCTGTTGGACGCGCTGAACCCCGAAGCGGAGGCCGAGAACGAATAATGGCCGACGACCAACCACTACTCGAGGTCGAAGACCTCAAGACGACGTTCAGCACCGACAACGGAACCCTCACGGCGGTCGACGGGATCGACTTCAGCGTCGACACCGGCGAAACCGTCTGTATCGTCGGGGAGTCCGGCTCCGGCAAGACCGTCGCGACGGAGTCGGTCACCAGGATCATCAACACGCCGCCGGGCGAGATCGAGGGGACCGTCCGCTACAAGGGGCGCGACCTGTTGTCGCTCCCCGAGTCGGAGCTCCGACAGATCCGGGGCAACGAGATCGCCCACATCTTCCAGAACCCGCAGGAGGCGATGAACCACTGCTACACCGTCGGGTGGCAGATCACCGAGGCGCTCCAGATCCACCAGGACGTCTCCGACGAGGAGGCGCGCGCGAAGGCGGTCGATCTCATGGACCGCGTCGGGATCGCGAACGCGAGCTCGCGGTTCGACGACTACCCGCACGAGTTCTCCGGCGGCCAGAAGCAGCGCGTGATGATCGCGATGGCGCTCGTCGGCGACCCCGACCTGCTCATCGCCGACGAGCCGACGACGGCGCTCGACGTGACCGTTCAAGCGCAGATCCTGAAGCTCCTCAACGACCTCCAGGAGGAGTTCGAGATGGGAATCTTATTCGTCACGCACGACCTCGGCGTCGTCGCGGAGATCGCCGACCGGATCGTCGTGATGTATGCCGGGAAGGTGATGGAGCGGGGCGGCGTTCTCGACATCTTCGACCGCCCCACACACCCGTACACCCAGCAGCTGTTGGAGTGCCTGCCGGAGTTCGGTGGCACGGGCGGGGGCATACCGGGGACGCTCCCAGATCCGCACGACCCGCCGGACGGGTGTCGGTTCGCGCCGCGCTGCGAGTACGCCGAGGAGGCGTGCCGGACCGGCGAGCAGCCGGAGGAAGTTGAGGTCGAACCCGGACAGTGGGTCTCCTGTGTCCACTACGGCCCGGGCGGCGATCCCTCAGTGATCGGCGGCGAGGAGTTCGGACCCGCCGGCGAAACCGGCGCGGCCGACGGCGACAGCGAGGTGGGTCCCGCCGATGACTGAACCGCTGCTCACGGTGCGCGACCTGAAGAAGCACTACCCGATCCGGAAGGGGGTATTCAACCGGCAGGTCGGCGCCGCCCGCGCTGTCGACGGGATCAGCTTCGACATCGCGGAGGGCGAGACGCTCGGACTCGTCGGCGAGTCCGGTTGCGGGAAGTCGACCGCGGCGAGCTCCATCATCCACCTCGAAGAGCCGACCTCTGGTGAGGTCGTCTTCAACGGGAACGGCCGCGAGGGCGCGACGCGGAATCCCGACGGGAGCCACCCCAACGACGTGACGGAGTTCAGCGACGAGGAGCTGAAGGAGTTCCGACGAGGGGCCCAGATGGTGTTCCAGGACCCCTCCTCGAGCTTCGACCCGCGGATGTCGGTCGGCAACGCGGTCGGCGAACTCCTCAAGGTTCACGGGATGAGCGACCGCCACCGGCGCCGCGCGATCGTCGAGGACCTGCTCGAACGCGTCGGGCTCTCGGCGAGCGACTTCGACCGCTACCCGCACGAGTTCTCCGGCGGGCAGAAACAGCGGATCGCGCTCGCTCGGGCGCTCGTGTTGAACCCGGACCTCATCATCGCCGACGAGCCGGTGAGCGCCCTCGACGTCTCCATCCAGGCGGAGATCCTCTCGCTGATCAACGACCTCCAGGACGAGTTCGGGCTGTCCCTGCTGTTCATCAGCCACGACATGTCCGTCATCCGCCAGATATGCGACCGGGTGGCCGTGATGTACCTCGGCGAGATCGTCGAGATCGGGCCGGTCGAGGAGATCTTCACGAACCCGCAACACCCGTACACGGAGGCGCTGCTGTCGTCGATCCCGACGCCGGACCCGCGGGCGAGCGTCGGCGGCATCGAGCTGAAGGGGACCGTCCCCAGCCCGACGAACCCGCCGAGCGGCTGCCGGTTCCACACCCGGTGTCACAAGGTGATCCAGCCCGACGGCGTCGACGTCGATCAGGACGACTGGCGGGGGCTGTTGAACCTGCGCGACAAGATCAACACCGGAGAGATCGACGTCGAGCAGGTTCGAGAGAACGTCGCCGCGAGCGGAACCGAGCCGACGGACTCGGAAGTTCAAGCGGAGATCCGGCGGGAGTTCGACATCGGTGAGACGATAGACGACCCCGAGCTCGAGGAGACGCTCACGGAGGCGATGAACCTCCTGTTGGACGACAACGCCGAGATGGCCGGCGAATTCCTGTCCGACGAGGTCACGACTCCGTGCGCCCAGACCGAGCCCTCGAAGACGGCCCACGCGTCCGACCACGAGTCCGCTTGCCTCCTCCACGAGGACCGAGCGTCCGCGGAGCCGAACCCCGCGGACGACTGAACCGGGCGCCCTCACTCGGTCGCCGCAGCGACCGACGCCGGATCGACGCGTCGCGGCTCCGGGACGCTCGTTTTTTCCGAGGCCACCGCCACGTCGCCCCGAGAGTCGTCGCCGCCCTCGTCGGCGGCGCTCGGCGCGGCGAGCACCGCGGTCCCGCCGACGGAGAGGGGAGCGACGAGACCGGCCGCGAGTGCCGGCGCGTCGGAAAACGGGCGCCGGAGGACGACGCGCGTCTCCGCGTCCATCCCGCCCGCCTCGACCGCGGTCGCGGCGAGCGAACACAGTTCGCGGTGGCTGAACTCGCGCTCTGGCCCGACGATAGCGGCGTCATCCGGTTCGACGTCGCTCGGCGGCGTCCCCGGGTTCTCGCTCCACAGCTCCTGTTCCCAGTGCGTGGTCTCGGGACGCTCCGGCGATCCGCCGAACGCGGCGAGGTTCGTGCCCGGGGCCGGATCGAGGTCGGCGGCGGTCGCGACCGGCGCGAGGACGACGCGGTCGCCGGCGTCGATGCCCGCACGCGGATCGAAGCGGACCGGCGCGCCGACGGCGGCCGCGCCGAGGAACGCGAGCGTGGTGTGAAAGCCCGGCGTCGGGTCGACGGCGACGGTCGCGCCCCTGCGGACGCCGAGGTATCGGAGCACGTTCGCCGCCTTGTAGCCGTTCGTGATCAGGTCGTGGTGGCTCCGCTCCCGCCCGTCCGCCGTGACGAGCGCCGTATCGCGGGTGCGCCGGTCGCGCGCGAGCAGGTCCCCGACGAGTTCCATACGCGGTTCTCGGGGCGCGCGAGCCTTAACACTGCGGCGTCGACGGGGAAGGGTCAGGAGGGAGAGCGGGTCAGGGTGCGCCGGCGACGGCTATCATCGAGCCGGCGTCAAGGTGCGCCGGCGACGATCATCTTCGAGCCGTCCGCGGAGAAGGCGAGGTCGCGGGTAGACCCGGGGTCGACGCGGACCGCGTCGCCGGGGTCCAAGTCGACGGCGTCCCCGTCGACGGTGAGCGTTGCCTCGCCGTGGAGCAGCACGTACACCTCCTCGTGGTCGCCGTCGGCGTGGTCGTGTTCCATCCCCTCCCAGCCGTCGTCGGCCTCGACGACGGTCACGCCGAGGTGCTCGCAGTCGAGCGCGTCGCGGAGGAAGTACATCCCGGGCGCGCGCGGTTCGACGTCGTCGTAGGCCGTCGTGTCGTAGCCCATGCGTCGACGATGGGTCCGGAGCGCGGAAAAGGTACGGGCAGCGGAAGCTCAGAAGGAGCTCTTCAGCTTCTCGAAGAAGCCGCCGCCGACGTCGATGTCCTCGCCGCCGGCCTCGGCGAACGCCTCCAGCGCCTCGCGCTGTTCGTCGTTGAGCGACTCGGGGACGACGACGGCGACCTGGACGTAGAGGTCGCCGCGCCCGCGGCGCCGGAGCCGGGGCATCCCCTTCCCCTGAAGGCGGAACGTCTCGCCGCTCTGGGTGCCGGCGGGGACGTCCATCTCGACGCTGCCGTCGACCGTCTCAACCTCGATGGTGTCGCCGAAGACGGCCTGCGGGAAGGAGACGGCCTCGTTGACGCGGAGGTCGTCGCCGTCGCGCTCGAACCGGTCGCCGACGTCGACGTCGACCTCGATGAGCAGGTCGCCCTTCGGCCCGCCGTTTTCGCCGGGCGCGCCCTCGCGCTCCATCCGGAGGCTCTGTCCGGAGCGGATCCCGGCCGGAATCTCGACCGAGAGCGTCGCCTCCTCGCGGACGACGCCGTCGCCGCCGCAGTCGGCGCAGTCCTCGCTGTACAGCTCGCCCTCGCCCTCGCACCGAGGACACGTCGACGTCTGCTGGACGCGGCCGAGCGGCGTCTGCTGGACCTGCTGGACCTGTCCGCGGCCGTTACACTGCGGGCACGTCTCCACGTCCGCGTCCGGGGGGTGGCCCGCGCCGTCGCAGGTGGCGCAGGTCGTCGGTCGCGTGAGCGTGACCTCCTTGGTCGCGCCCTCGAACGCCTCCTCGAGGTCGATCGTCAGCCCCGTCTTGAGGTCGCGGCCCTGTCGCGGACGGTTGCCGCCGCCACCGCCGCCGCGACCGCCACCGCCGCCGAAGAACTGGTTGAAGATGTCCTCGAACCCGCCGGCGCCGCCCGCACCCCCTGCGCCGCCGAAGGGCCCGCCGGCGCCGCCGGGACCGGCACCGCCACCGCCGGTCGCGCCGCGCTTGTCGGCCTCGGTGAACCGGTCGTGGCCCATCTGGTCGTACTGCTGGCGCTTCTGCTCGTCGGTGAGCACCTCCTTGGCCTTCTGGATCTTCTTGAACCGCTCCTCGGCGTTCTCGTCGTCGCTGACGTCGGGGTGGTGTTTCGCGGCCTGCTTGCGGTACGCCTTCTTTATCTCCTCCTCGCTGGCGTCCCGCGACACGCCGAGGACGTCGTAGAAATCTTCGCTCATGCGTTGCGTTCGTTGGTTAGTGTTGATCGACGGGTCGATTTAAACGGCGGGGTCGGGGCGTCGAAAGTCAGCTCGGCGGGGGTTACTCCTCGTCGTCGTCCACGTCACCAGAACTGCGAAGCAGTTCTGGTTGGCTGATGAGAACGACTACTCGTCGTTCTCATCAACGTCCTCGAAGTCGGCGTCGACGTACTCCTCGTCGTCGCCGTCGGCGCCGGGACCGGCGCCGCCGGGGCCCGCCGCGCCGCCCGGACCGCCGGCGCCGCCCATGCCGCCCATCCCGCCGGGACCGGCGCCGCCCGCGCCGCCCGGACCGGCCTGCGCGGCCTGCCCCTCGTACATCTGCTTGCCGATCTCCTGGAGCTCCTCGGTGAGCGCCTCGGTGGCGGACTCGATCTCCTCGGTGTCGGCGTCCTCGTCTTCGAGGACCTCTTCGACATCCTCGATGGCCGCCTCGATGTCGGCGACGAGCTCGTCGTCGTCGAGCTCCTCCTCGTTCTCTTCGAGGAGGGTCTCGGCGCGCTGGATCGTCGTCTCGGCCTCGTTGCGGGCCTCGATCCGCTCGCGGCGGGCCTCGTCCTCCTCGGCGTGCTGCTCGGCCTCTTCTTGCATCTCCTCGATCTCCTCGTCGGAGAGGCCGACGCCCCCTTCGATGGTGATCGACTCGGCGTTGCCCGAGCCCTGGTCTTCGGCCTCGACGTTGACGATGCCGTTCTCATCGATGTTGAACGAGACCTCGATCTGGGGGGTTCCGGCGGGCGCCGGCGGGATGCCGGAGAGCTGGAAGGCGCCGAGCAGCTCGTTCTCCTCGGCGATCTCGCGTTCGCCCTGGAAGACGCGGACGTTGACGGAGGTCTGGTTGTCCGCGGCCGTGGTGAACACCTTCGACTCCTCGGTCGGGATCGTGGTGTTCTTCTCGATGAGCCGCTCGAAGAGGCCGCCCTTCACCTCGATACCCAGCGAGAGCGGCGTGACGTCCAGCAGGACGATGTCGTCGACGTCGCCCGAGAGCACGCCGCCTTGGACCGCCGCGCCGAGCGCGACCGCCTCGTCGGGGTTGACGTTCTTCTTCGGCTCCTGCCCGACGAGCTCCTCGACCTGCTCTTGGACCTGCGGCATCCGGGTGGAGCCGCCGACGAGGATGACCTCGTCGATGTCGGACTTCGAGTAGCCGGCGTCCGAGAGCGCCTGCTCGGTCGGCTCGACGGTGCGGTCGATGAGGTCGGACGTGAGGTTCTCGAACGTCGCGCGGGTGACGGACTGTTCGAGGTGGACCGGGCCGCTGTCGGTCGCGGTGACGAAGGGGAGGTTGACCGTGGTCTCCTTCTTGTTCGACAGCTCGATCTTCGCCTCCTCCGCGGCGTCTTTCAGCCGCTGAAGCGCCTGCCGGTCGTCGCGGAGGTCGATCCCGTGGTCGTTCTGGAACTCGTCGGCGAGGTGGTCGATGAGCGCCTCGTCCCAGTCGTCGCCGCCGAGGTCGTTGTCCCCGTTCGTGGCGACGACCTCGTAGACGCCGCCGCCGAGGTCGAGGACCGAGACGTCGAACGTGCCGCCCCCGAGGTCGTACACGAGGACGGTCTGGTCGGACTCGTCGTCGAGGCCGTACGCCATGGAGGCCGCGGTCGGCTCGTTGACGATGCGTTCGACCTCGAAGCCGGCGATCTCGCCGGCGTCTTTCGTCGCCTGCCGCTGCTTGTCGTTGAAGTACGCGGGGACCGTGATCACCGCCTTCTCGACGTCGTCGCCGAGGTACTCCTCGGCGTCGCGTTTGATCTTCTGGAGGATCATCGCCGAGACCTGCTCCGGCGTGTACTCCTCGTCGCCGATCTCGACGGTGTAGTCGTCCTCGCCCATGTGCCGCTTGATCGACTGGATCGTGCGGTCGGGGTTCTGGACGGCCTGGTTCTTCGCCGGCTTGCCGACGAGGCGCTCGTCGTCGTCGGCGAACGCGACGACCGAGGGCGTCGTCCGGTCGCCCTCGGCGTTGGCGATGATCTCGGGCTCGTCGCCCTCCATCACCGCGAACGCGGAGTTGGTGGTACCGAGGTCGATACCGAGAATCTTGTTGCTCGCCATCTTGCTCATAGGTAGCGGCTTGTTTCGGTTAAAGGTTACTAGATGCTGCCATTCGCCGGAACGAGAGAACCCGCTGCTGTCGTGCGATTTCTCGATCGTGTGAGTCGCTCACATCGGTGTCTTTATACAGATCCGCAAACGCAGCGGCTTTCGGGATCGCTCGCGGAGGGTTCGCGGGCGCGAGCGCGGACGTACATTCGGCGAAGTCGTGTCGCTGAGGCCCGGACCGCCGATTTAGATCCCGCTCACGAGGTCCTCGAGGACGGCCTCGGGGTCGTCCGCCTTCGCGACGCCGGAGGCCAGCAGGACGCCGGCGGCGCCGAGGTCGCCGGCGGTCGACACGTCCTCGCCCGTCGAGACGCCGGCGCCGCAGAACACGTCGACCGCGGGGTCGACGGCCTCGGCGGCCGCGACCGCGTCCTCGACGATCCCCGGGTCCGCGGTGGCGACGGAGACGTCGCCGCCGATGAGTTCCGGGGGCTCGACGGCGACTGCGTCCGGGCCGAGCGCGGCGGCGGCGCCGACCTGCGCGGGGTTGTTCGCGCAGACGATTGTCTCCAGGTCGGCGCGCTCGGCGGCGCGCACGGAGCCGTCGACGTCGGCGAGCTTCAGCCGGTTCTCGGAGTGGTTGATCAGCGTTCCCTCGGCGCCGTTGTCGGCGACGGCCTCGGCCAAGGTCGAGCCCGTGTGCGAGCCGTGCGCGTTCGGCGAGACGTGCTGGGCCCACGTCTCGACGCCGGTGTCCGCGACGCGGGCGACGTCGGCCGCCTGCGGCGAGACGGCGATCCGCGCGCCGGACGCCTCGGCGACGTCGCGGGCCGCGGTCGCTACCTCGATCGGATCGCACGGGTACGCCTTGAGGTTCACCAGGATGAACATACGCCCACTCGGGGAGCGCGGCGCAAATAGGTTCGTGCTTCGCGGCGCGCGTCTCGGTGCCCCGGACGAGCCCTCGACGCCGAGGGACGCGCCCCCGAGAGCAGAAACGTCCTTATACCCCGATGCTGTGGGTCCGGGCAAGGGATGTCCCTCATCGAGCTCATCGCGGGCGTGGAGGCGCACGAGGCCACGCTGACCGTGTTCAACGCCGATCCGGCGGTGACGGACGAGCTCCGGGAGCACTTCGCCGACCGCAACGTCCGGATCGTCGACGACCAGACCGCCTCCGGCCCGGAGGAGTTCGCCGTGCTAGCGCGGGACGGGGAGTTCGTCACGGCCGTGACCGTCGACGACCTGCTGTCGGGCACCGGCGAGGACGGATCGGAGGGCGCGAGGGGCGGGGACGACGCTCCGGGAGGCGCGGGCGCAACCGGGGACCGCGTCGGGCGGCCGGTGTTGGACCACCTCGACGAGACGATGTTCACCTCATACTCCCGCGAAGACATGGTCGCCGCGTCGCGGGAGATCGAGGACCGCGCCTGGCGGGTCGGCGACGGGGCGCTCCACGCGGGGTTCCAGACGCTCGACGTGCTCACCGGCGAGGCGGACACCTACGACCTGCTCGGCGAGAAGGAGCGGCTCGACGTCCACGCGTACGCGGCCGACGAGGGGGACGCGCCCGACGTCGAACACTACACCGTCCACGTCGGCGAGACCGCCGAGATCCGCGAGACGTGGTTCGTCGCGTACGACGGGGGCGGCTACGAGGACGCGAAGTGCGCGCTGCTCGCCGAGGAGCGCGCGCCCGGCGAGTTCTACGGCTTCTGGAGCTACGACCCCGAGACGGTCGACTACATCATCGACTACCTCACCGAGCGGTACGGCGGATCGGAGCAGACGGACGACGGCGGCGCGACGGCGTGACGGCCGCGAGCGTCCGACGACCCGCTCGTCGGAGCCTGGCGGTGCGTCGGAAGGAGGGCGCGGGCGACGGCCCGGTGACTAATCCTTCCGCTTGACGACGTCGCCGAGCGTCATCGTGCCAGCGTCGTTCGTCTCCCAGTCGGCGTCGTCGGACGACTGCCCCTCGACCAAGGAGATGTCGAGCGCGCGTTCGAGCTTGCGCTGGACCTCGTCGGTCGGGAGCGTGTCGCCGCGTTCGAGCTTGCGGATGAGACTCGCCTTCTCGTTGAGCTGGTCGGCGAGCTCCTCCTGGCTCAGCCCGCGCGACTCCCGCGCCTCCCGGATCCGCTCGTCGTAGTCGGTGGCGATCTCGTCCATGTCGTCGAACATGTCGCGTGGGCGGGTCGAGCCGCCGGAACTTCCGGACCCGCTCGACGAGCCGGACGAGCCGGACGACGAGGACGACTTCCCGGTGCTGGAGCTGGTGGAGTACTTGCCGCCGCCGGAGCTCGTCGACTCGTCGCGGACCTCGGTGCCGAAGTCCGTACACGAGCTACAGAGCTCCAGCTCGGCGCCTTCGACCTTCGTCGTCGTCAGCGAGGCCTCCTCGGCGCCGCACATCTCACACTGGGGCATACGCGACGCTAACGCTCCCGATGGTATAAAGGGTGTGCCGCGGCTCCGCGGCGCGGAGGGACGCACTCCGACTGCGTCCCGGCCGCAATCGTGCCGCGGTCGGTACCGACTTGTCGTCGCGGCCGGCAGGGTGGGGTATGGACGTACACGTCACGCGCTCAGAGCTCCGGGGGACCGCCCGCGCGCCGCCGTCGAAGAGCTACACCCACCGCGCGCTGCTCGCGGCCGGCTACAGCGACGGCGCGACCGTCGAGTCGCCGCTGATCTCCGCCGACACGCGGGCGACCGCCCGCGCGGTCACGGCGTTCGGCGGGTCGGTCGCGCCCGCCGGGAGCGAGCGCGGCGGCGACGGCGCGGCCGCAATTCCGGGCGACGCCGACGCGATCGCGGTTGAGGGGTTCGGCGGCCGCCCCGCCGTCCCGGACGACGTGATCGACTGCGCGAACTCCGGGACGACGATGCGGCTCGTCACCGCGGCGGCCGCGCTCGCGGACGGCACGACCGTCCTCACAGGCGACAGCTCTCTCCGATCGCGGCCGCAGGGACCGCTCCTCGACGCGCTCGGCGACCTCGGCGTGCGCGCGGAGTCGACCCGCGGCAACGGGCAGGCCCCGCTCGTCGTCTCGGGCCCGCTCGAAGGCGGCGCGGTCGCGATTCCCGGCGACGTCTCCTCGCAGTACGTCACCGCGCTGCTGATGGCCGGCGCGGTCACCGACGAGGGGGTCGAGGTCGAACTCACGACCGACCTCAAGTCGGCGCCGTACGTCGACATCACGCTCGAACTGCTCGCGGACTTCGGCGTCGAGGCGACCCCGGTCGACGCGGCGGGCGACCCGCTCGACGGCGCCGCCGGCGCCGCGGGCTTTTCCGTTCCCGGCGGGCAGACCTACGAGCCCGCGGGCGGCAGCTACGCCGTGCCGGGGGACTTCTCCTCTATCTCGTACCTGCTCGGGGCGGGCGCGGTCGCGGCCGCGCCCGGCGAGGCGGTCCGGATCGAGGGCGCGCGGCCGAGCGCGCAGGGCGACGCGGCCATCGTCGAGATCGTCGAGGAGATGGGCGCCGACATCGAGTGGGACCGCGAGGCCGGCGAGATCGCCGTCGAGCGCGCCGACCTCTCCGGCGTGACCGTCGACGTGGGCGACACGCCCGACCTCCTCCCGACGATCGCCGCGCTCGGCGCGGTCGCGGACGGCGAGACTCGGATCGAGAACTGCGAGCACGTCCGCTACAAGGAGACCGACCGCGTCGCCGCGATGGCCGAGGAGCTCGAAAAGCTGGGCGCGGAGACGACCGAGGAGCCGGACGTCCTCACGGTTCACGGCGACGCGAGCGATCTCACGGGAGCCACCGTCGACGGCCGCCACGACCACCGGATCGTGATGGCGCTGTCCGTCGCCGCACTCGCCGCCGAGGGGACGACGACCGTCCGCGGCGCCGAACACGTCGACGTCTCCTTCCCCGGTTTCTTCGAGACCATGGCCGACCTCGGGATGACCGTCGATCGCGACTGACGCGCGGAGAAGCCAATGATTATAGCCGTTCGCAATATACACAAGATTACATGGTGGCAGACAGCAGATGAGCGGCGAACCGTCGTCGAACGAAGGGGCGGGCGGACCGAACGCGGCGCTCGTCGTCGGCGTCGTGTTCTCGACGATCGTCGCGCTCACCGTGATCGCGTACACGGTGACGGTAAGCGCGGTCAACGCGTTAGCCGTCGACCTGCTCGCGTACCCGATCGCCGGGGTCGCGCCGTTCGTCGTGATCACGGGGGCCATCCTCACGATCCCGATCATGATCCCGACGGCGCTGGTCTCGATGAAGCGGCTGAGCTGACGTCGACAGCGGCGCCGAACATGTCGACGTCTCCTTCCCCGACTCCTTCGACGCGATGACCGACCTCGGGATGGCCGTCGAGCGCGACTGCGCGACCGAATAACCATTTATAAACAACCGGCTGTGCGGTGGCGCGTGCCTGCGAGCGGCCGCCACCGGCGGCCGCGAGGAGCACGCGCGAGGGAGTCGGGCGCTCCGAGGGCGACCGAAGGGAGCCCGAAGGATGCGCCCGACGAGGCTGGGGAGGCGTGAGGTGGTGCGGTCGCTGTGCGGGGCGGGACTCAAAGGGGCAGTCGCGAGGCGGCCGCAGGCGACGTAAGCACCGCAACGAGAGAGCGAACGAAGTGAGTGACCGAGTGAGGAGCGCAGCGAGCGTGCGGCCGCCTCGCGACTGGGGCTTTGGCGGTGTTCTTCGCCGATCCGCGATCGGTTATTTATAAGTAACCGGTCGGGGCTTTGGAGGCATTCACCGTCGATCTGCCAGTTCTTTTTTATAAGCGAGTGGCTGGGGCTCTGGCGGCAGTCACCGCCACTCCGCAATCGACGATTTATAAACGAGTGGCGGAGAGTTCGAACGTTCTCGCAGGGGGTACAAAGCCGACACCTTATCGGGACCGACGGGTACACAAGCCCGCCGGAACGAGAGGTCGATATGGACGACATCGACGTCGAACCCGTCGACCGGGTCGACGAGCCCGAAGACGAAGGTCCCGTTGAGCCGGCCGACGGCGACGAATCCCTCACCGTCGACGACGACCTCGCCGATCTGCCCGCGGGCGTCGACGCGCCCGACTACGTGCTGTACGGCGGGAAGGGCGGCGTCGGGAAGACGACGATGGCGGCCGCGACGGGGCTCGCCTCGGCCGCGGGCGGCGTCCGCACGCTCGTCGTCTCCACCGACCCCGCGCACTCGCTGTCGGACACCTACGAGGCGGAGATCCCCGCCGAGCCGGCGCGCATCCGCGAGGACGTGCCCCTCTACGCCGCGGAGATCGACCCCGACGCCGCGGTGGACGAGGGGATGTTCGGCGCCGACGGCGACCCGCTCGGCGGGCTCGGCGAGATGGGTGACGCGATGGGCGGGATGGGCGGCGAGGGGCCGATGGGCGGCGCGGGCGGCGACGCCGGGGGGGCGGGCGAGGACGGCGAGGGGCTCGGCGGCCTCCTCGGCGGCACGATGCCCGGCGCCGACGAGGCGGCGGCGATGCGCCAGCTGCTGGAGTACCTCGACGACCCGCGGTTCGACCGCGTCGTCGTCGACACCGCGCCGACGGGCCACACCCTCCGGCTGCTCCAGCTGCCGGAGATCATGGACTCGATGCTCGGCCGCGTGATGAAGCTCCGCCAGCGCTTCTCCGGGATGATGGACGGGATCAAGGGGATGTTCGGCGGCGGCGACGACGAGCCCGACCCCTCGGCCGACCTCGAGGAGCTGCGCGAGCGCATCGAGCGCCTCCGAGCGGTCCTGCGCGACCCCGACAAGACCGACTTCCGCGTCGTGATGATCCCCGAGGAGATGAGCGTCGTCGAGTCCGAGCGGCTCGTCGCGCGCCTCGACGAGTTCGGAATTCCGGTGAACACGCTCGTCGTCAACCGCGTGATGGAGGGCGTCGGCGACGTGACCGGCGGGGACGGGTCCGGGATCGACCCCGACTGGGTGGTCGAGCCGAACCCCGACACCTGCGAGTTCTGCGCGCGACGCTGGGAGGTCCAGCAGAACGCGCTCCGCGAGGCGACCGACCTGTTCCGCGGGCGCGAGGTGAAGCGGGTCCCGCTGCTCGCGAACGAGGTGCGGGGCGAGGCCGCGCTGCGGGTCGTGGCGGCCTGTCTGGACTGAGCTTCGAGCCGCCGGCCTTCTCCGCTGTTCGGCCTCGCTTCCGTCGCTACTCGGGCGCGCTCCCGAGCAGCCGGTCTCGGACCTGCTCCGCGACGCCCGTGAGGTGCGCCTGTCCGAACAGGCCGACGAGGACCGCTCCCGCCGTGTTGTACATGAGATCGAGTACGGTGTCGTCGAGCCCGTGTTGCGCGAGCGGCATGTCGATCCCCGTCTCGGTCGCGACGATGTCGAGCCCGAACTCGAACAGCTCCCAGAGGACGCCGAACGCGAGGACGATGAGGACGATGAAGACGAACGCGAACCGCGCCGGGATGCGGATCCCGTCGCTGTGGAGGTCGACCGCGCGCAGCGTCGTGTACCCGACCGCGGCGACGAGCGAGGCCGACAGCGCGTGCGTCATGTGGTCCCACCACTCGACGCGCTGGTAGAACCCGGCGGACCCGACCGTGTGGAGGAACACCGCCATCGTGATCCACAGGGCGAGCCACGGGTCCAAGGGGAGGTCGTACCGGCGCTCCAGCGTCGCCGGGATCAGCGTGACGAGGAAGGCGATGACCCCGTTGCTTATCGCCTTCTGTTCGCCCGCGAGGAAGCCGTACGCGACGATGGCGACGAGCAGGACCTGCATCGCGCCCGTGAGCCGCCGTTGCGAGGCGAGCGACGGACGGGGGAGCAGCGTCATCGGCGCACCACCC
This sequence comes from Halorubrum sp. T3, assembly GCF_000296615.1. Lineage (NCBI taxonomy): Archaea > Methanobacteriati > Methanobacteriota > Halobacteria > Halobacteriales > Haloferacaceae > Halorubrum > Halorubrum sp. T3. Next base: position 499,171 of record NZ_JH815329.1, read on the forward strand.
GCCGGATGACGCGGCGGAGGCGGCGCCCTCGCCCTCGGAAGTAGCCGTCGAAGAGGAGCCCGGCCGCGATCCCCGCCAGCGTGACGTAGATCCACTCGATCATCAGCGCGTCGTTCGTCGTCAGGAAGGCGGTGCCGACGCGCTGGTCGAGGTTCCAGCGTAACACCGTCCACACCGCCGCCGTCGCCAGCGTCGCCATCACGACGAACGCGACCGCGAACCAGTGCGTGAGCCGCAGCGTCGTGAACATGTGGAGGTCGACGGCGATCACGAGCGCCAGCGCCGCGATGGCGACGTACGTCGCGAACGTCCCCAGTTCGCCGCCGAAGACGGCCCGCACGAGGACGGGCAACAGCGCGAGGGTGACGAGCTCTGCCGGGAGCATCGCCCGCCAGTCCCGCGCCGCGACGGTCGGCGCGAGCACGACCGCGCCGAGCCCGACGACGATCATCGCCGAGAGCAGGTCGTAGTCGAGCGCGCTCTCGACCAGCACCCCCGTCAGGACCGCGATCATCGCCCACGCGACGAACGCGTTGAGCCGTCCGTCGCGGATCAGCTCCGTCAGTCGGTCCTCGACCGCATCCAACCTGTCGGCTAAGTCCTCGTCGCGCTCCGCGTCACCGACATCCGCCTCGGAGCCGGCGTCGGCGTCGCGGCGTCGGTCTCCGTCCATGTCCGATACGGAGGCCGGGGAGGGTAATAAGGGGTCGCTCCGGGCATCGGGACGGCCTCCGTCTCGGGCGCCGAACGGACGGCCTTTTATTCCGCACGTTCCTCGGATCCGTATGAACTGTCGGCGGTGTGGCACCCCCATCGAGAAGCCGGGGGACTACTGTCTCACCTGTAACACCGCCAACGCCGACGCCGTCGTCGCCGAGTTCGAGACCGACCGCGCGCACCTGACTATGCTCGACGAGGACGACGTGGTCGGCGAGACGACGGTCACCACGCGCCCGGAAGAGGGCGAGCGACTGAGCGAGGTCCAACTGCGGAACTTCGCGGGCCGCGTCGCCGACGAGATCCGACGGAAGCGCCCCGAGACCGTCTACGCCGCCGGCGAGCGCGAGCCGCTCCGCGAGACGCGGGCGCAGCTCCACCACGAGTTCTACCGCGTCCCCGACGGCGGCGCGAGCGGGAGCGGTCAGGGCGGGGCGGCGGCGGACTCCCGTGACGACCGCGAGGCGGACGTGAGCCCGGTCGTCGCGTGGGTGCTCGACCGTCGGGGCGACCGGTCGCTGGCGGTCGTCGAGACGCCGCCCCGGGAGAAGATCGGCGGGTCGCACTCGACGCTCATCGGCGACCGCAAGGGGCGGAAGGCCGTCCAGACCGTCGCGGAACACCCTCACGTCAAGAAGATCGTCCCCGGTCCCATCGACGCCGGCGGGACGGGCTCGCGGACGGGCCTCCGCGCGAAGGCGACGCGCGCGGGGACGAACGGCAACGTCCGACTCCTCTTGCGCGACGGCTCCAGCGTTCAGGAGAACCGGATCGTCACCACGGCGATGGACCGCGAGACCGGCGAACGCGTCCGCGAGGACCTCAACGAGGCGCTCCGCGACGCCGAGCTCCAGGACGCGTAGCCGCGAGCCACGGTTCCGGTCGGGTCTCGGCCCCAGTGTTCGGATCTGTCCCTCGATGCGTCGATCTCGGGCGTGCGGCCCGGAACCGACCGCTACCGACCGCCTCTCTGTCGCGAGGTTTTTCACGAAACCGGGCGTTGCGAGCGGTGTGAGTACCCTCGTTACGCTCGGTGCGGGCGTCGTCTTCGGCTTGGCGCTCGCGGCGCCGCCCGGCCCGATGAACGCGGTGATCGCCGAGGAGTCGGTTCTCCGCGGGCGTCTGGCCGGCTTCCGGGCCGGGCTCGGCGCGGCGACTGCCGACGCGATCTTCTTCGTCCTCGCGTATGTCGGCGTCGTCGCGGTCGTCGAATCGTTCCCGCTGTTACAGGGCGCGATGGTCGCGGTCGGCGGGGTCCTGATGCTGTATTTCGCTGTCGGCGCCGCCCGAGGGGCCCGAGAATCCTTCCGTCCGACCTCGGGCGATGATCCGATGGTCGCGGAGGGGAAGGGGTTCCGCAAGGCGCTGGTGCTCGCCTTGACCAATCCCTACCAGGTGCTGTTCTGGCTGACGATCGGCGTCGGCATGCTCCGGCCGGGCGAGCTCGACGTGCTCGCCCGGCTCCCCGTCGTCGGCGCGGACCTCGCCGGGACGCTCGTGGTCGCCACTGGCTCGCCGGCGCTCATCGGCGGGTTCTTCCTCGGCGTGCTGACGTGGATCGTGAGCTTCCCGACCGGGCTCGTCGCCGCCGAGCGCCGGATCGAGACGTTCGCGCCGCTCGTCGCCGTCGGCTCCGCCGTCGTGCTCGCCGGCTTCGGTGTCTACTTCCTCTACGACGCCGCGACGACGCTGGCGGCGCTCGGCGCGTAGCGGGCGCGGCCGAATCGACCGCGTCGCTCGGCGGCGTGCGACCGATCGATCGCCCGGGTCAACCGACGCTCGCCGGCGCACCGCGCCCGAGCGGTCCGCGACCGCATGGACAACGGCTTTGACCCGTCGGCGAGACCGGCCCGTATGTTCGAGAAGACGACGTGGATCAAGCTCCCGCGGAACGTCCTCGTGGGACACGACGTCATCGACGACCTCGGGGAGGCGGTCGGCGAGCTCTACCTGACGGGGCGGCCGCTGATCGTGACGAGCCCGACGCCCAACGACATCGCCGGCGACCGCGTCCGGGCGCAGTTCGACGACCCCGCGACCGCCGTCGTCGACGAGGCCTCCTTCGACGCCGTCGAGGAGCTGAAGGCGACCGCCGAGGCCGTCGACCCTGGCTACCTGATCGCCCTCGGTGGCGGGAAGCCGATCGACATCGCGAAGATGGCCGCCGACCACCTCGACGTCGGCTTCGTCTCCGTCCCGACCGTCGCCTCCCACGACGGCATCGTCTCCGGGCGCTCCTCGATCCCCGAGGGCGACACCCGCCACTCCGTCGCGGCCGACCCGCCGCTCGCCGTCGTCGCGGACACGACGCTCATCGCGGACGCCCCGTGGCGGCTCACCACCGCTGGCTGTGCGGACATCATCTCCAACTACACCGCGGTGAAGGACTGGCGGCTCGCCCGCCGCCTCCGCAACGTCGAATACAGCGAGTACGCGGGGGCGCTCTCGGAGATGACCGCGGAGCTGCTCGTCGAGAACGCCGACATGATCCGCCCGGGCTTAGAGGAGTCCGCGTGGGTGGTCGTGAAGGCACTCGTCTCCTCCGGCGTCGCGATGTCGATCGCCGGCTCCTCGCGGCCCGCCTCCGGCGCGGAACATCTCATCTCCCACCAGCTCGACCGGATCGCGCCCGGCAAGGCGCTTCACGGCCATCAGGTCGGCGTCGCCTCGATCATGACGGAGTACCTCCACAGCGGCGAGAACGGCCGGTGGAGTGCCATCCGCGACGCCCTCGACGAGCTCGACGCCCCGACGACGGCGAGCGAGTTGGGGATCGACGACGCGGAGCTGCTCGCCGCCCTGACGAGCGCCCACGAGATCCGCGACCGCTACACCATCCTCCAAGGCGGGATCAACGAGGAGGCCGCAGTCGAGGTCGCGACCGCGACGGGCGTCATCGAGCGGTAGTCGTGACGGCGCGGTCGCGGGCGAAACGTCTCGACCGCCGGGAGTACCCGAAGCCGACTTATCGCTCCGTTCCCTCCTCCCAATATGTCCACCGCCAGCGTTCGCAAGCGGGCCAAGGAGCGGGCCACCGCGATAACCGTCCTCCTCACCGTCGTCGGCTACGGCGCCGTCGGCGGCGTGTTTCTGGTCCCCGAGTTCCAGGCGCTATTCCCGACGCTCACACAGGAGACCGTGAACCTGCTCGCGCACGCAATCGCCGCCGTCAACACCGTCACCGTGATCACCCTCTCGCTCGGCTGGTACTGGATCCGCAACGACGAGGTGAAGAAACACGCGGCCGCGATGACGACCTCGTTCGGCCTCATCCTCCTGTTCCTCGGGATGTACCTCCCGAAGGTCGCCGGCGGCGGCACCAAGGAGTTCGTGCTGGACTCGGCGTACGGGTGGGTCCCGCTGTGGGACTGGGTGTACCCCGCGTACCTGATCATGCTCGCGATCCACATCATTCTCTCCGTGATCTCCGTCCCGGTCGTCCTCTACGCCATCGTCCTCGGGCTCACGCACACGGAGCCGGAGCTTCGCAACGAGACCCCACACCGGCGCGTCGGACGGATCGCCGCGGGCGCGTGGATCCTCTCGCTCGCGCTCGGCGTCGTCACCTACCTCCTCCTCAACCACCTGTACGACTCGACGTTCGCGGCCGCCGAGGCCGCGACGGTCCTCCTCCCGGCTGTGCCGGTCTGAGAGCTGCCGCCCTCGATCGCTCGCCGTCTCGTTCCTCGCTTCCGGCCGCCCCCGCCGCCACCGAAACGCTTGAGCGGCGGCCGCGACACGCCTACCCATGACCGACTGGATCGGCGAGACGTTCACGAGCGACGCGGGCTGGAACCACCTCCTCGACCTCGTCGACGTCGGCGACCGGATGGCCGGCTCTGCGGGCGAGCGCGAGGCCTTGGAGCTGACCCGCGACGCGTTCGCCGACGCGGGCGCGCGAAATGCGGCGATCGAGGAGTTCGAGATACAGGGCTGGGAGCGCGGCGACAGCGCGGTCCGGGACGCGACGACCGACGAGCCGGTCGCGGTCGGCCCGAACGAGTGTATCGCGCTGCCGCGCAGCCCGAGCGGCGAGGCGACCGGCGAGTTCGTCGACCTTGGCTACGGCGTCCCCGAGGACTTCGAGGCCGACTTGGAGGGGACAGTCGTGATGGTCTCGTCGGACACTCCGGACTCCGTCGACCGGTTCATCCACCGCCGCGAGAAGTACTACCGCGCGGTCGACGCGGGCGCCGCCGCCTTCGTCTTCGCCAACCACGTCGAGGGGACGCTCCCGCCGACCGGGAGCGTCGGGACCGCCGACGATCCGATTGGGGCGATCCCCGCGGTCGGCGTCTCGAAGGAGACCGGCGCCCGGCTCGCGCGACGCAACGAGGGCGACGACCTGACCGTCGCGGTCGACTGCGAGACGCCGACCGCGACGAGCGGAAACGCGGTCGCCGAGCTGGGGCCCGACACCGACGAGCACTTGATCGTCTCCTCGCACGTCGACGCCCACGACCTCGCGGAGGGCGCGATGGACAACGGGGCCGGCACGGCGACGATCGTCGAGGTCGCACGAGCGCTCGCGGCCCGCGAAGACGAGCTCGACGTGCGGGTCAAGTTCGCCGCGTTCGGCGCCGAGGAGGTCGGCCTCGTCGGCTCGTCGGTGGCCGCCGAGGCGGCCGACCGGGACGCGGTCCGCGCCGTCGTCAACGTCGACAGCAACGTGTTCGGCCGGACGCTCCGGCTCGATCACCACGACTTCGACGCGCTCGAAGCCGCCGCCGAGCGCGTGAGCGACCGCTTCGACCACCCGGTCTCGACGGGCGAGGAGCTGGTCCCCCACAGCGACCACTGGCCGTTCGTGAAGCGGGGGATCCCGGGGTACATGATCTCGGGCGAGACCGAGGGGCGCGGCCGCGGCTGGGGGCACACCCACGCGGACACGCTCGACAAGCTTGAGTCGCGGAACCTCCGGGAGCAGGCGATCCTCCTCACCGAACTCGTCGTCGACCTCGCCGAGACGGACGCGTCGATCCCGCGCCGGGACACCGATGAGATCGCGGCGGCGCTCGAAGCGGAGGGGAAGGCGACGGGGATGAAGCTCACCGGCGACTGGACGTTCTAAGCGGAGGGCGGAAAGGGAAACCGCGGTCGGGGGGCAGAGTCCGTCAGGCGACGACGAACTGGTTCCAGATCCCTTCGACGACGAAGAACAGCGCGAAGTACGACGACCACACTAACACGACGAGCGAGGCGGCGATCGAACTCTTCGGCGCCTCGATCTCCATGTCGTTGCGGGCCTCGACGTTGCGCGCCTCCAGCTCGAAGAAGTCGGCGATGAACATCGCCAGCACGAGCACCGCGAGGATCGTCCCTCTCACGGGCGAGTCGAGGATGAAGACGAACGACAGGAGGACGAGCCCGACGTTGGTGAACACGTGCGGCGTGTACGCCTCCACGCTGTCCGCCTCCTGTCCCTGATCGACGTGTCGCCTGTGCGCGAGGTGCCGCGTCGCGAGGTTCGCGACGGTCATCACGAAGATCGCGTACGGCAGCGCCGGCCCGGCGGCCGCCAGCCAGCCGAGGGGAACGAGGAACTGCAGTGGGTCCATATCCACCATTTCCGTTCACGACGTATTAGAGTGTTTCCGATCGGCGCGCTCGCGCGGGGGTCGCGGACGTCGTTGGGCGTGGGGGAGCAGCCCCCTCACTCCGCCGTCGCCGAGAGGAGATCGACCGTCGCCGCGATCTCGACGCCGACCGCGCGGTGCGGCTCGACGGTCCCGCGGCGCTCGCCGTCGACGACCAGCGCGACCGGTTCCGCCTCGCGCTCGACCGTGACGCGGACGCCGCCGCTCGCGACCCACGTCTCGGGGCGAGTCGTGAACGGCGAGACGGGAACGACCGAGAGGCCGCCGCCGGGCGACACCACGGGCCCGCCGGCCGCCGCCGCGTAGCCGTCGCTCCCGAGCGGCGTCGCGATCACGGCGCCGTCAGCGCGCACCGAGACCGACTCACCGTCGGAAAAGGCGATCCCGTACTCGGAGATCCGGGCCGGCTCCGTCGTCACGAAGGCGACGTCCGCGGCCGCGAACCGGCGGCGACCGTCGCCGGTGCCGTCGACCGCCAAGACCGGGTGCGGGACGCGAGCGAACCCGTCGACCGCGCTCGCCGATCCGCCGAGCCAGTCGTCGGCGTCCGCGATGCGGTCGGCCGCGAGGTCCGGGTTGACCGCGTGACGACCGTCCCCGATCGGGAGGATCGGACTCGAACGCCCGTCATCGGTCGCGGCCGCGCGCATCGCCTTCCGAAGCGCGGCGTCCCCGACGGCGACGACCGCGTCCGCCTCGGTGTGGTCGACGAGACGGGCGCCCGCGCCGTCGACCGCCGATCGGATCGCCGCTGCCGGGTCGCCGTCGCCGAGAACCGCGAGGCGGCGCGTCGGCTCACTCATGCGCGAGGCTGGGGTGAGCGGCGGTGAAAAGCTCTCGGTTCGTCGGCGAGGACCGTCGCCGCCGCTCTCGGGCGGCGGAACAGACGGAGAAAGCGAGACGAGGGGGTGCGTTCAGTTCGCGGCCGCGTCGTCGTCGCCGTCGTCGAGGGCGTCGCGGAGCTGCCGGCTGGCGGGGATGAGTACCCAGAACGTCAGCGCGCCGAGGATCATCAGCCAGAACAACACGTCGCCCGCGAGCAGACCGACCTCGCCGTACGCCGTGTTCACGCCCTCCGCCGGGTTCACGAGCTGTGACACCTGGTAGTACGACGGCGTCCGGTACCAGCCGCCGAAGGTGATCCACCCGAGACCGCCGATCGTGAACAGGGCGAAGCCCTTCATGAACTCGTCTGCCATTATCTCACGTTTCGCTGGGGTCGTCTTGAGACTTTCCCATCCCTTGTCCGCGGAACCGGGTCCCGAGCACGTACACGGCGGTCCCGAGGACGATGAAGCCGACGCCGGTGATCGCCAGTACCGCCACGAGCACGTCCTCCGGCGGCAAGATTCCGGCGCTGTCGAGCAGGTAGACGATGGTCGTCCGGACGAAGCTTATCTGAAGCGTCGCGGCGTCGATGAGCGTGAACCCGACGAAGTAGGTGACAACCGCGGCGAGCGTCGAGAAGACGGTGACGGCCTTGTACAGCCGGAAGGGGACGACGACTTCCCGGCCGCTCGCCCCCTCTCGCGGGCCCGTCGGCTCGTTGCGCGGGTCGGCGTCGTCGTCGGTCGCGATCGGATCGCCGGTCTCGTCGAACGCCTGCGAGGCGTCGCCGTCTGTTGAGGATGACATGGGAATACGGAGCGTCGGAACGGCGGGGGCGGGAGCCCGGCCGCGCTTCGGCAGCGGGACCGCAGCGGACTGGGTCGGCCGCTTACTTCGGCGGCCGCAGCATGTAGTACCGTCGGTTGAGGTCGTACATGTACCCTTCGCGCATCGTCTTCAACACCGCGTAGGTGATGACGCCGCCCGCGATCGGGACCATGAACACGAGCGAGAACAGCAGCTCGGTCGGGACCGGGAAGAAGTTCTGGATGGCCAGCACCGCCAGCGTGATCGCCAAGATTACCCCGGTCACGCCGAGCGCGGCCCACCCCGGCTCCTCGACGGGGCGACGTGCGTTGCCCTTGTTGAGGAAGGGGACGAGCGTGATGACGCCGAAGATGGCGCCGTGGGCGATGAGCCCGTACAGCTCGTTGGACACGATGATGTTACCGCCCAACACCGCGAGCTCGGGGTTGATCGGGCTGAGCTTCAGCAGGCCGAACGACCAGTAGAGGTACCAGTCGGGCAGGATGATCGCCGGCGTGGAGCCGGGGTTCGCCGGGTCGCCGAAGTGCGACGGCAGGATCGAGGCCACGAGCAGGATGACCCCGAGGAAGAACGACGTGATCGCGAGGTTCCGAATGGTCTCGTGGGGCCACGTCGGGAAGCCGAGCACGTCGCGCTCGACGTACGTCGACTCCGCGCGCAGGTCCTCGTCCTCGCGCCGGGAGCGCTCGAAGTACTGGTAGGTGAGCTGTGCGAGCCCCTGGCTGCGCTCCTTCCGGTCGGACCAGGTCGGCGTCTCGTCGTCCGGCGGGACCGTCGCCGGCGGGCCGCCGTCGGTCCGCGCCTCGTCGTCGGTGCCTCCGTCCGTCATGGGTGTGGTGTCGTCGGTCATTGGATTAGTGCGGCTCCGCGATGCCCTGCACCCAGACGATGCCGACGTGGATCGCGATGAGCGCGGTGACCACGAACGGCAACACGAACACGTGCAGGATGTACATTCTCACGAGCGTCGCCTGTCCGAGGGTGAAGCCGCCGAACAGCAGCTGGGCCGCCCACTCGCCCACGATGGGGGTCGCGAGGGCCAGTTCGACGCCGATCTGCGCCGCCCAGAAGGACAGCTGCTTCCACGGGAGGACGTACCCGGAGAAACCGAACAGCAGCGTCAGGGCGATGAGCACGACACCGAGGATCCAGTTGACCTCGCGCGGCTCCTTGTACGCGCCGGTGAAGTAGACGCGCAGCATGTGGAGGAACACCGCCGCCACCATGAACTGGGCCGCCCAGCGGTGGATCGACCGGAGCATGAAGCCGAACTGGACGTCTTTCATGATCATCACCATCGAGTCGTACGCGGCGGTGGGGTCGCCCTGCGCCGCCGCGCCCGCGGTCGACGGCGCGTAGTAGAACCCGAGCAGCGCGCCAGAGACCGCCGCGAGCAGGTACGCGATGATGGAGAGGGACCCGAGCGAGTACAACGGGTACCAGTACCAGAACTTGTTGTCGAGGTCGTACTGCTCGGTGTGGCTCTTCGGCATCTGGAGGTTCGCGCGGTAGTACATCGTCTCCAGCAGCTCGAGGTAGTCGACGATGCGAAGCCGCTTGTCCAGCCAGATGAGCGTGGTCAGGAACGCCGTCTCGATGGCCGTGAGGTCCTGACTCTTGAGCCACGCGTTGTGGTCCATGTCGTCTTGTTTTTTCAGGCTCATTGTCGAATCACTTCTTGTAGTACGGGTACACCGCGCGCTTCAGCGTCTCCGCGAGGCCGCCGGTGTCGATGCCTTTGCCCTCCTTGTCCTCTTCGCGGACGTACAGATCCTCCCACTTGCGGCGACGCTTTTTCACGATCATCACGTCCGGCAGGAACTCCTTCCGGTACAGGAGAAGGATGAACGCGAGATCAATAAAGATGAAGGCCAACAGCGCGCCGACGTACATGTTCCCCGCCTCCGTCGACGCCCACGCGGACATCAGTCCGTAGGTGAACAGGGCGACGAACACGACTTCGATGACGGTGAGGAGGACGATCGCGATCGCGGCGGCGGTGCTCTCGCGGGCCGGCTCGTATCGGTGGATATCGCCGTACGAGGAGCTGCCGGAGCTCATCTGGCACCTCCGTGGCCCGTGTGGGCCGACTCGCCGTACTTGAGCATGTAGAACGTGAACACGAACGTCATCCCGATGCCGAGGATCGCGGAGATGCCGACCCAGTGAGCGTGGAGGGGGACGCCGACCTTGGCGATGTCCTCCGGCCACCCGGTGCTCGCGCCGCCGGTCTCGACGGTGGCGACGTCCTCGCCGACGGCGAGGCCGCCGTGCATGCCAACCGCGGTGTGGGGCACGCAGTGGTAGTGGGTGATGCCGGCGTCCTCGCCGGACGTCTCGTACTCGTAGGTGGCCCCCTCCTCGCCGACGGGGTCGCCGCTGTCGAGGGCTGCCGGACCGCCGCCATCGACGGTCTGGACGTTGTGCGAACCCCCGGCGCCTGTCCATTCCCAGGTGATCGTCGTTCCCTCGTCAACCCACACCAGCGTCGGGTCGAACGCGAGGCCGTCGCTGCCGGCGCCGACCGAGATGGTCACCTCGTCCTGACCGCGGGCGTCGGTGTACGACCCGACGTTCCCGTCGGCCGCCCCGCTGGGCCAGTCGGGCTGTACCTCCTGTGCAGCCACCGTTCCGGTCGCCCCGGCGGAGGCCGCGACGGCGGCGGTCGCGCCGCCGGCCGTCCGCACGAAGTCCCGCCTTTTCATACAGGCTCACTCGGGACGGGGTTCGCTTAAACCCACCGACTGAAACCGCCGACGTGGAGCAGGTCTCGGGGGCTGAAACCGTCGAAATCGTCGGATTACTCCTCTCGGTCGCGCTCCGTTGCGTCGGCGTCCTCGTCGGTCACGGCGCCGTCTTCGACGGGGACGAACCCGGGCCGCTCCTTCGCCTCGCGGAGCGCGCGCAGCCGGTCCCGGTACTCCTCCGAGCGGAACCGGTCCGAGAGTCGCGCGTTCGCCACCATCGCGAAGAGGAAGAGGCCGACCAAGAGGAAGACGACGCCCATCGCCGGCGCGACGATCGTCCCGAGGTCGGCCACGGCGCTCGCGACGAGGAGCGCCGCGCCGGCGAGCACCTGTACCGCGGCGACGGCCTGCACCACGAGGTTGCCGAACTCGCCGGAGCCCTCCGGGACGCTGTCCGGGTGCGGAAGCGACCAGTTCTCCGGCGGCTCGGGCACCTCGTACGACTCCATCGCCGCGAGCGCGACGACCGGCTCGATGTCCCGAAGCACCGTCCCCTCGCCGCGCACCTCGCCCGTGGGGCGGATGATCGCGTACCCCTCGTCGGAGTAGACGAGGATGCGCTCCTCGCCGTCCTCGCGGACGCGCTCCAAGACGCCGAACACGTCGCGGGTCGCGATCCGCGACTTCAGCTCGGCGTCGACGCGCTCGAGGAGTCGGTCGCCGGTGATCCACGTGTCCGGGTCGAAGGCGGCGTCCCACTCCTCGGCGCTCATCTGCGCCATGTCGGAGGGGCCGAAGTCGTCGAAGTCGTACTCCGACTCGACGCGCTCGCGGAGGGCCTCGATGTCGGTCTCGTCCGCTCGCGTCCCCTCGGCATCGGCCGTCGTGGGATCGTCGATATCGCCCGTCGTGGGATCGTCGACGTCGGCCGCCGCGGATTGGTCGCCCTCGCCCGCCGCGGACTCGCCGTCGTCGGGTGACGTGCGGTCGTCCGAACCGTCGGACGCCGGATCGGCCGACTCCTCCGGCGGCGACTCCGACTCCGACCGCGTCGAGGTGTCCTCCATCACCCCGGCGCTACGTGCTCCTGACGCTAACTGTTTTCGTCCGCGCCCGGCCGCCGGGAGCCCGGGACCGCACGTCCGGAGACCGCACCGCCGGACGCGGATCGGGGGGCTTTACGCGCCGGAGCACGTAGCAGCTCGCATGGTCGACGAGTCGGTCATCGCGGCGCTCGCCGGGGTGTCCGTGACGACGAGCCTTCCCTTCCTCCTGTACGGCGCCTGGATCATGATCGACGCGGAGACGGTGTCGTGGAACGTGTTGATGCGGCACCTGCGGTATATCGTCGCGGGACTGGTGCTCACGACGGTTCCCATCGTCGGGTGGATGATCCCGCGCGTCCTCGAACAGCTGACGGGGATGGCGATCCTCCACGCGTTCTTCGGCGTTCAGGCGTACGCCCTCCTAGCGTTCGCGCTCACCGGGATCGTGCGGATCTTCCAGGCGAAGCGGAACGCGGACGCCTACGAGGATCTCGACGTCGACATCGACGAGATCCACGAGGACATGGGCCACTGGCGGAAGCGGCTCCGCGCCGGCGTCGCCGGCTTCATGCTGCTGTGGCTGTGCGCGTGGGTAACCGGGCTCTACCGGCTGTACACGCTCCACCTCGCGTCGATGATCTGACCGCGGCGCCCCGGCGAACGGTCTATTTGCTGCGCGTCGAAACCCGTCTCCCCGACCGACAGGTTCAATCCGGGTTTACCCGTAACAGGGGTATCGTGGCAGTCACCTTCGACCTCTTCGGGACCCTCGTCGACGTCGAGTACCCGTCCGACCCGGCGGAAGCGGTCGCGCGCGAACTGGAGTCCCGCGGCGTGACGGTCCCCGACGACTGGCACGTCGCGTACGGCGAGCAGCACGTCGAGGCGCCGGCGGGCGCGGAGGTCCCCCTCCCCGCGCACGTCGCCCGCGCGCTCGACTCCCGCGGCGTCGACGCGGACCAGAACGTCGCCAGACACGCCGTCATCGCGGCGTTCGACCCCGACGTGACCCGGCGCGACGGCGCGCTCGACGCGGTCCGGGGCGCCGCCGAGCGCGGCTCGGTCGGCCTGCTCTCGAACTGCGCCGTCCCCGAACTCGTCCCGCGGACGCTGATCCGCGCCGGGCTCCGCGGCGAGTTCGACGCGGTCACGACGAGCGTCGGCTGCGGCTGGCGGAAGCCCCATCCCTCCGCGTTCGAGGCCGCGGCCGAGGCGCTCGACACGACCACGACGGGACTCGTCCACGTCGGGGACGACCCCGAGACCGACGGGGGGATCGTCGCCGCCGGCGGCCGCTTCGTCGACGTGACGGAGACGCCGCTGTCGGAGGTCGTCGGCGAACTCGAAGCGGAGCCGTAGGCGGTTCGACGCGCCCCCGGACCGCGAAGTCAGTCGAAGTCGCGATCCGCCAGTCGTGCGCGCCACGCCTCGTCGACCCGCCCCTCCGCGACTAACTTCTCGACGTGCGCGGCGACCGTCGCCAGCGCGAGGTCCCGCACGCCGGAGATGTCCTTCTCGTAGGCGCCGTCGACGACCGCGTCGAGGTCGGCCGCGCCGCCGTCGATCGCGGCGATCACGTCGCGTTCGCGCGCCAAGCGGTGCTCGATCAGTCGGTCGCACGTCGCCACTGGGTCGTCGATCGCGGGCCCGTGTCCGGGGAGCAGTCGGTCGTAGCCGGCGTCGCGCACCCGTTCGAGGCTTTCGAGGTACGCGGACAGGTCTCCCTCGGGGGCGGTGACCGCGACGCTACCCTCCGCGACGGCGAGGTCGCCGCAGCACAGCACGGAGCGGGCCCCAGTCGCCGGGTCTCCGGCCCCGAACGCGACGTGGTCGGGCGCGTGTCCCGGCGCGTCGACGACGCGGACCGCGGTGTCCCCGACCGTCTCCCCCGGTGCGACCGTCTCGTCGGGCTCGACCCCGGCCGCCGCGGCGAACCGGTCCGCGTGCCCCTCGCGGGCGACGACGGTCGCGTCCGTCAGGGCGGCGTAGTCCGCGACCGCGCCGACGTGGTCCGGGTGGGCGTGGGTGACCGCGATCGCCTCGACCGGCGGGGCGTCGGCGGGGTCGGCCGGGTCGCTCGACGGGAGCGACCCGCGCGCCGCGAGCGCGGCGTCGAGCGCGTCGGTCCGGGCCGCCGGGTCGACGAGGAGCCCGTCGAGCAGGTACGCGTTCGTCGTCCCGCCGGGGGCACGCGTGTCGACGGGGACCTCGACGCGGGTGACCGCGGGGGAGTCGCCCGACTTCGGACCGTCGCCCGACATCGCTCAGTCCCCGCGGCCGAGCGACGACCGTACGGCCGGTCCGGGACCGGAGCCGGGGCGCTCGCGCCCCGGAATCGGCACGTCGGTGTCGCCGGCGACGGCGTACGCGGAGAGGTCGACGGTCCCCGGGGCGACCGCGTCGACGGCCTCGACGGAGTCGTACGGTCGGCCGACCACGACGTCGCCGGCCGTACTCCGGTTGATCCCCGGAATGGCGGTCAGCTCGTCCATCGAGGCCGCGTTGATGTCGAGCGGGTACGGGACGCCCGTCACGGAGCGGTAGCCGTGGTCGGTGATCGCCACGTCGATGGTCGTGCCGAGCTCGCGCTCGCCGGGCACCGCGACGAGGAGCGCGTAGGTGCCGAGCTGGCGACCGAACGTCTTGCCGTCCTGGTGGTATTCGAGGTGGAGGTCGGGCAGCACGGTCCCCGGCGGGACGACGCGGTCGAGCATCGGGTTGTCGATGGTCTCGCGGACCTCCCGCTTGTACGCCTGGAACTGGTCTTTGTGCTCCTGCGCGATGTCGGCGCCCGTCTCCGCCATTTCCGTGCCGGCGAACGCCATCACCTGCCGGATGTTGATCCGGCGGAGCATCAGCCCCTCGTCGTAGACGGTCTGGAGGAACTCCTTGTTGTGCTCGTACGTCTCGGGGCGCTCGCCGGTCAGCCCGTGGACGAGGTTGATCCCGGGGAGCAGCTTCGGCAGCCGCGGCGAGGCGTCCGGGCCGGTCGAGGGGCCGGTGACGCGCGTCGTGTCGCCGGGCGTCGTCTCCGGACTGTCGCCCGGGCGCCAGCCGCCCTCCTCGTTGACGACGCGGACGGCCTCTAAGCACTCCTCTGCGGTGACGAGCAGGTTGTTCTCCTCTTGGACCACCGGGTCGGCCGATTCGAGACCGAACGCCGCCGTGTCGCCGGGCGTGTTGTGCTCGGCGATGACGCGGATCGCCTCCCGGGAGGCCTCCGGGTAGTCGGTGATCGTCACCGGGTTCATGTTGTCGAGGTGGAGCGTCCGGAGGTCGGGCGCGACCTCGCGGATCCCGCCGTACAGCTCCCGGAGGGCGTCGGGGTTCGGCGCCTCGCCGTCGCCGCCGAACGCGAGGATGTCGGCCTGCCGCCCGAGCCGGAAGTGGCGCACCCCGCGGTCCGAGAGCGCGTCGACCTCGTCGACGACCGACCGGGCCTCCCGGAACGCCGGATCGCCGTACAGCGGCTCCGTACAGAACGAACAGCGGTACGCGCAGCCGCGCGAGGTCTCCATCTCGCAGATGAGGTAGTCCGGGTGGTTCGGGTGCTGCTCGACGACGAACGCCCCCCGCCGCGCCCACCGGTCGACCTCCTCGTTGGTCCGCATCCGGTTGCCGTACCCCTCTAATCCCTCGCGGACGAGGTCGTGGGCCGCGGCCTCGACGTCGCCCATCGCGACGAAGTCGTAGTCGAGGTCGTCGCGCTGCGTCTCCTGCGCGCCCGCGTTCTCCTCGCCGACGCCGAACCGCACCGGGCCGCCGAGCAGCGTCACGCCGTCGGCGGTCCAGCCCAGCTCGCGCACCTCGTCCGGCTCCGCGGGGGTGCCGCCGACGTACTTGCCGGGCACCGTCATCCCGCCGACGTACACCATGAGGTCGGCGTCCGCCACGTCGGCGTGTTTGCTCCGGTCCTCGCGGAGCTCGTCGATGGTGTGGTAGGTGATCTGCGACTCCGGAACGCCCGCGTCGACGAGCGCGCCCGCCGTGTACCGCGGGTACGTCGAGAGGTACGGCGGGACGCCGAAGTGGGCCGGCTCGTCGACGTACCCGTCGACGATCGTGACGGAGAGGTCGTTCGGGTCGGCCGGGAGCGACCCCCGGGCCGACGCGGGCGAATCGGTCATGTTACCCTCCGTAGTCGGCCGAGCGGGGAAAAGCGTGCGGAACGGTCGACCCGGCGCTCCGCGGCCGGCCACTTATAACAAAGCGCCCGGTAACGACGGCCATGCCCTCCGAGACGGTCGATCGGCGCCGACTGATTGGGCAGTACCTCTCGATCGGCGTCGTCTGCGCGTTCGCCGCGGTACAGTTCTACGCCGCTGACCCTAAGCCGTTGGGCGCCTCGCTCGCGTGGGCGACCGCCACCGCCATCTCCGTTGGACCGCTCGCGTGGCTGGCCCGGGACCGGCTCCCGCCGGACAGATACGAGACGCTGGCGTACGTCGCCGCGGGCGCCGCGATCCTCGTCGCGTCCGTCTGGCTCGGCGTATCGCTCGCGTTCGCCCCGGAGCTTTTCCCGTACGGGCCGGGCTTCGTCACCGGCGTCGCGTTCGGGGCCCTCGTCGTGTCGGTCGCGGAACGGACGGTCGTCCCCGAGCGGTACCGCGGACTGAAGGCGTGACCCGATCGGTTCCCCAATTGTTATGTTGTACTCCGATGAGGACCGGGTATGGTAGATGTTCCCGGGGAGACGGTCCGCGTCCTCAGCGTCCCGGAGAGCGGCGACGCGCGCTCCTTCGGGACGGAGTGGCCGAACGCGGAGTTCGACGTCACCGTTGAGTCGAGCATCGAGTCGGCGGTCGAACGGCTGCGGCGGAAGCCGGTCGACTGCGTCGTTGCCGGACATGATCTGCCCGACGGAGACGGGATCGAACTCCTCAGGGAGGTCCGGGACCGCGACCCCGAAGTGCCCGTCGTCCTCGCCACGGCGTCCGGTTCCGAACGGGTCGCGAGCGAGGCGATCGCGAACGGTGTCGCCGACTACGTCCCTCTCGACGCGACCGACGGGGGCGAAGGGCTGCGCGAGCGGGTCCGGCAGGCCGTGGCTCACGGTCGAAGCCGCGAGGCCGAGGAGGCCCGCAAACGCGACAGGCGGCGGTTGGAGACGCTCATCGGGAACCTCCCCGGATTCGTCTATCGCTGCCGGAACGCGCCCGGGTGGCCGATGGAGCTCGTCCGCGGCGAGAGCGAGCCGATCACCGGCTACACGACGGCGGAACTCGCGAGCGACGCGGTCGTCTGGGGCGAAGACGTCATCCATCCGGACGACCGGGAACGGGCGTGGGAGGTCGTCCAGGCGGCGATAGACACGGGCGAGGAGTTCGAGATCACCTATCGGATCCGCACGCGGGACGACGAGCTGCGCTGGATGTGGGAGCGCGGCTGTCTCGTCGAGTCCACCGTCGACGGCACCGCCGTGTTGGAGGGGTTCATCACGGACGTGACGGAGCGGAAGGAGTACGAGGCGGAGCTCGAACGTCGCAACGAGGAGCTGGAATCGTTCGCCAGCGTCGTTTCCCACGACCTCCGGAATCCCATCGCGGTCGCGAAAGGGCGAGTCGATCTGGCGCGCGAGCGGTACGACGATTCCGACCTCGACCGCGCCGCGCGCGCACACGACCGAACGCTCGAACGGATCGACCAGCTGCTCACGCTCGCGAGAAACGGGAAGCGGGTCACGGACGTCGAGCCGGTCGACCTCGACGACGCCGTCGACCGCTGTTGGTCGGGCGTCGCCACGGGGGACGCGAGCCTCGACGTCGAGGTGGACTCGACTGTCGACGCTGACCGTGAGCGGCTCGTCCAGCTCCTCGAGAACCTCGTGCGGAACGCCGTCGATCACGGGGGCGACGACGTCGCCGTCCGCGTCGGCGAACTCGACTCGACCGCGGGGTTCTTCGTCGCCGACGACGGGCCGGGGATACCCGAGGACCTGCGCGATCAGGTCTTCGAGGCCGGATTCACGACGGCCTCGGAGGGGACCGGATTCGGCCTGAGCATCGTCTCCCGGATCGCCGAGGCGCACGGTTGGAGCGTCGAGGCCGTTGACGGAGCGGAGGGTGCGCGGATCGAGGTGCGGACGGGCCCGACTCCTTGAAACGGCGACGCGACCGCCGCCGCCACGCCGTTTAAGCCGTCGCCGACACAATACGTCGATATATGCCATCGACGATGGAGGTCAAGTGCGTCAGCGACGACTGCGAGCTCGACATGTTCGAGAATCACTACACGTACGACGTGCCGGACGACCACGCGGTCGAGGACCTCTCGTGTCCGTACTGCGGGGGGAGCGACCTCGTCGAAATCGAGGTGTGAGCCCGTGAGCCGACTCGTCGAGACCGGTCGGTCCGCGCTCCGGAGCGCCCTCGAACGCGTCGGCCGCGGGTGGGGCCGCGTTCAGGAGCGCCGCCCGCTCTCGCACGACCTCCTCGAGAGCGACGACGCCTACCTCGTCGTCTTCGACGCGCCCGGCGTCCGCGGCGAGGACGTCGACGTCACCTTCCTCGACCGCACCGTTGAGGTAAACTTAGAACGCTTCCGCGACTTCTACGACGGCTACGACCTCGTGTTCCCGGGCCGCGGCGTCTCGCTGTCCGGGAGCGTCGACCTCCCGCGCGACGCCGACGTGACCCCGGAGGGCGCGAACGCGACGCTCACGCGCAACGGCACGCTCCACGTCGAGATCCCCAAACGCGGCGGGTCGAGCGACGTCGACGTCGTCGAAGAAGACGACTGACGCGGCGGCTGCCTTTTAAGTATCGTCCGTCCGGGTCGACAGCGACATCCCCTCGACGATCTCGAACTCCTCGTCGCCGTCGAACCGCCCCGGGTCGAACGCGCCGATCCACGGGGAGTCCGGATCCCCGAACCCGACGCCCGCGAGCGACGCGAGCACGCCCTCGGCGACCGTCTCGCCGATCGCCGGCGCGCGCATGAACCCGTGCCCCTGCCAGCCGGCGGCGACGAATAGGCTGGGGGCGGGAGCGCCATCCGCGTCCACCGGTCCGACGACCGGGTCGCCGTCCGGCGTCGCGGTACAGAGCCCGGCCCACGCTCGCGCGTCGGCGAGGTCGCGGTCGGTCCGCTCAGGCGAGTCGCCGCGGGCGAGTCGCTCGTCGAGGACCGCACCAACGTCCTCGCGGAACCAGTCGTCCGACTCGCGTCGGTAATCGTCGGGGTCGGCCGCGACCGGCTCCGTGCCGTCGCCCGCGAGCAGCCCCTCCGGGTGCGGGCGGAGGTACGCGTCCGCGGTGGCGTCGTAGACCATCGGCCCGTCGTACGGGCGGGAGGTCACGAGCGCCTGAACGCGGTAGGGGACGACCGGGACCGAGACGCC
This sequence comes from Halorubrum sp. T3, assembly GCF_000296615.1. NCBI lineage: Archaea > Methanobacteriati > Methanobacteriota > Halobacteria > Halobacteriales > Haloferacaceae > Halorubrum > Halorubrum sp. T3. Next base: position 518,213 of record NZ_JH815329.1, read on the forward strand.
GGCGTCCGCGAGCAGCGACCGGGTGTGCGCCCCGGCCGCGACGACGACGGCGTCGAATGCGCGCGTTTCGGTCCCCGAACTTCCGTTTTCACCGTTGTGAATCGAGATTTCTCGCCCCGCGTCGGTCCGCGGACCGAGCGCGACAGCGGTCTCCGTCTCCATCGCGACCCCCTCCCGAGCGGCCCGTTCGCCGAGCGCGCGGACGTAGCTCGGCGGGTTGGTCCACCCCGCACCCTCGGCGACCGCCGCGACGCTGAGGTCGTCGGTGCGGATGGCGGGGAAGCGCTTACCGAGCGCGTCGGGGTCGACGAGCGACACCTCGCGGCCGTGCTCGCGCATGCGCTCGACCATCGCCGGGACGGCGTCGGCGTCGGGGTCGCCCTTGCGGACCGCGATCACGTACGGGCACGCGGAAAACGAGAACCCGGGCAGCGAGCGGTCGAACGCGCGGAAGCGCTCCAGCGCGCGGGCGCCGACCGCGGCGTCGACGTCCTCGGCGTAGGCGTCGTAGAGGACCCCCGCCGCGCGCCCGGAGCTCTCGGCCGCTAACTCCCCGCGCTCGAACAGCGTCACGTCGGCGCCGCGCGCCGCGAGGTCGCGGGCCGCCGTGACGCCGACCGCGCCGCCGCCGACGACCGCGACCGTCGGTGCGGACTCGTCTTCCTCGGTCATGCCCCGAGACACGCGAGCGACGACGAAAAGCCACCGGGACGGCGATAGAAACACTGCGGCGGCGCGCCTGCGAGCGGCCGCCTTCGGCGGCCGCGAGCCAGCCCGCGAGGGAGTCAGTCGCCGGAGCGAAGCGACGGCGACTGACGAGGCTGGGGAGGTTTGAGGCGCGGTTGCTGTGCTGGGCGGGGCGGGACTCAAAGGGGCAGCCGGGAGGACGAAGCCCGCCGACGTAAGCACCGCAGGAACGAGCGAAGCGAGTGACGAGGAGCGCAGCGAGGCGCGCGAGTCCTCCCGGCTGGGGCTTTGGAGGTGTTCTCCGCCGATCCGCCCGCGACGATTTATAAACAAGCGGCGGGAGCTTTGGAGGTGTACTCTGTCGGTCAGCGGTCACTTATTTATAAGCGACCGATTGGGAATTTGGCGGTTCTCCCTACCGATCTGCGGTCGATTATTTATAAGTAAACGGCTGGGAATCAGAAGCTGTTCTCCGGCGATCCGCGGTGACTCATTTATAAACAAGCGACTGAAACCACCACGCTATCGTCGACGCCGCCGATCACCGGACGACCGCCTCATCCACGATCTACTTATAACCCGAATCCGGTCGCGGCCTGCGAGGCCGCCGAGAGGTCGAGGTCGAGGTTGACGACGTAGGTGTGGATCGCCCAGAAGCCCGCCAGCTCGATCGCGGTGATGATCACGGTGACGAGGTCGGCGTACTTGCTGCTCGTCGTCACGCCGCTCGGCAGCCCGTACTCCTTGTCCGAGAGCGGGTGGAACAGCGCGATGCCGCGCCGGCTCCCGACCACGTCGAGGAGGTAGTGGGTCAACACGCCGATCCACACGTACTGGAGGTTCCCGAAGACGATCGGGTACGCGAGGAAGATCGCCAGCACCGGGAGGCTGTGGAGCGTCTTCCGGTGGCGCCCGAAGGCGGTGTCGACGTCGGGGAACAGCGCCCCCAACACGACCGGGACGGTGATCTCGGCGACGGTGGTCGCGGTCGCCGCGTCGAGGCCGGGCTCGACGATGAACCCGAGCCCGAGGGCGAGCAGCAGGCCGTTGAGGACGTGGCCGCGTTTGTTCATACCGCTCGCTGTGCGTGTCGATAGGTCAAACCACCGGATCGCGGCGACGGCGGTAGACGGCGCCTACCTCTCAGGGAGTCCCGGAGTTCGGGTCGAAAGAGCCACGGCGGGCGCGCCCGACCCGCCCGTATGGAGTACGAGGAGCCGAAGTTCTTCCACGTGATGCAGTACGCCGCGGCCGCCGACGGCGACGTCATCGACATGGTGAGCGGCAACCCCGACTGGGAGCCCCCTGCCGCGCTCCGCAACGCGCTCCGCGAGTACGCCGACTTGCCCCCCGCCGACTTCCAGTACCCGCCGAGCGACGGGCTCCGCGAGCTCCGGGAGGCGATCGCCGAGCGCCGCGGCGTCGATCCCGAGCGCGTGGTCGTCACCAACGGCACCGGCGAGGCGAACTACCTTGCCATGGCGCGCGCGCTCGACCGCGGCGCCGGCGACGAGGCGCTGCTCATGGACCCTGTGTATCCGTACTACCCCGGGAAGACCCATCTGCTCGGCGGGGAGCCGATGCTCGTCCCCACGGAGCGCGACGGCGGCCTCGATGTCGACGCGGTCCGCGAGGCCGCGAGCGAGGACACCGCCCTCGTCGTCCTCAACACGCCGAACAACCCCACGGGCGCCGTCTACGACCTCGACGCGGTCCGCGAGGTCGTCGGTGTCGCCGAGGCGGTCGACGCCGTGGTCGTCGTCGACGAGGTGTACGACCGGTTCGACCTCGCCGGCTCGTTCGAGTCCGCCCTCACCCTCGATTCGGACCGCGTGATCGTCACCAGCGGCTTCTCGAAGTCGATGGCGATCACGGGGCTCCGCGTCGGCTACGGCGTCTTCCCCGAGGCGCACGTCGACGCGGCCAATACGCGACACATGCTCGTGAACGTCACCGGCGCGCGCCCCTCCCAGTACGCGGTCCACCACGCGCTCGCCGAGACGCCGCCGGACTACTACGCCGAGTCGCGCGAGCTGCTCGCCGAGCGCGTCGACGCGTTCACCGACGCGCTCGACGCGGCCGGCGCGGAGTACAGCCGCCCGGAGGGCGCCTTCTACGTGCTCGCGCGCTTCGACGGGTTCCCCGGCACGATGGCGAACGTCAAGCGGCTGGTCGACGAGGCGGGCGTCGCCGGCATGCCGGGCGAGGCGTTCGGCACCGCCCGCGACGAGTGGATCCGGTTCGCCTTAGTGACGCCGCGCGCGACGGAGGCGGCCGAGCGGCTCGCGGACTACTTCGCCGACGGCGCGCCGGAAACGCCGGCCGACCCGCGGTGAGCGGCGACGCTATCGACCGGCTCTGATCCTCCTCTCAACCGGCCGCTTCATCGACCGCGGACTCGGCTCGCAGCGCCGACCGCGAGCAGGGCGAGGACCGCGACGACGACACCGAATCCGGGGCTCCCGTCGTCCGTGGTCCCGTTGTCGCCCGCGCCGTCGGAGCCGTTTCCGGCGTCGTCAGAGCCGTTCCCGTCATCCGTGTCGGTCCCGTCCGCCTCCGACGCGCTGTCGACGCCCTCGACCATCACCGGGTCGGAAGCGATGTCACCGTCCCGGGCGACGATCGTCCGGTTTCCGGCCGACGCTATGGACACGTCGACCTCGCCGCGGTCGTTGGTCTCCTCGACGGCCTCGCCGTCGACCTCGACCGTCGCGCCCGCGACCGGCTCCTCGTAGGCGTTCCGCACCGTCACGCGGGTCGTCTCGCCGACGAGGACGCGCTCGTTCGCCGGCGTGACGGTCAGCGCCGCGGTCCGCTGCGCGGTGGCGTTCACGCTCGCCGGCGACTCCCGCACCCTGACCCGCTCGGCCGAGGCCTCGTACCCCTCCTTGACGACCTCGACGCTGTAGGCGGCGTTCACGGGGACGTTGAGCGAGGCCGTCCCTTCGGTCACGCTCACCTCGCCGTCGTACACCGACGAGGAGACTCGGACCGCTCCCGTTTCGATCGGGATGGGCGGGTCGAAGTGGTCGTCGAGGGCGCGCACGTCGAGCGTCACGGTGCCCCGCTCGACGGCGACCGTCGTCGCCGTGTCCGGTCCCACCTCCACCTCGCGTTCCGCCTCGAAGTACCCCGGCTTCACGACGACGGCCTCGTACGCCCCCCGTTCGAGGCGCGCCGTCTCGTAGACGCCGTCGGCGTCGGTCTCGCCGCGGTCGACCGTCCGCCCGTCCTCGCGGATCCGCACCGTCGCGTCGGGCTGCGACCGGTTCTCGTCGTCGACAACGGTCACCGTCGCGGTCCCGCTCCGGGCGACGCCGAGCGCGACGCTCGACTCGCTCGCGTTGGCGATCCGGAGCGGTCGGTTCCGAACGTACGTGTCGTCGTCGACGTCCAGTTCGACGCTGGCGCCCTCGGGCACGTCGAGGAGCACGTTCCCGTTGTTCGCCGTCGTCCCCGACGCGGTGCCCGTCTCGCCCGCCTCGGTCTCCCACGTCGCCTCGACGGTCGCGCCGCCGACGGCGCCGCCGTCTTGGTCGGTCACCGAGACGGTGAGCGTCACCGGATCGGCGGCGAGCGCCCCGCCGGTCGCGGCGACCGCGACGAACAGTACTGCCGCGCCGACCAGCGTCGAACGTGCGACGTTCATACGCGACGTACGGACGCCGTCGGTATTGGTATAGGCCGATTACTCGCCCGGAGAGGGCGCAGACTGCCCCGTCGCCCGGGCGGTTCGACGGGCCGGCGGCCGCTGTGTACCCCTCAGCTACCCGCCGCCCCCGCCGAAGCCGCCCTTCCCCGCCTCGGCTTCCCGCTCGCGGCGCTCGCGCTCGTCGTCCGTGTCCGACGCCGATCGCTCCGACGTCGACCGCTCCGACGCCGACCGCCGCGCCGAGAGCGCCCACCCGAGCGCGTACGTCGCGACCGCGGCGACGATGCCCGCGACGGTGCCGAATAGCACCGCGCCGGCGACGAACGAGACGGCGGCCAGCGCCGGCCCGCCGAGGAGGGTGTACCCGAGGTTCTCGCGCACGACTCGCGGCATCTCCATAGCCGGAGCGTTCGGTTCCCGGCAGAAGTGTCTTGTCCCGTTCCGCCTCGTTCGAACCGTTCCGGCGAGTCCGCCGCCGCTGAACCGTTCCGGCGACTCCGTCGCCGCTGAACCGTTCCCACGACTCCGCCGTATTCAAATACGCGCGCGCAGACCAACGCGTATGGAGCAGATCGACGACCAGTACGCGCCCGCGGACGTCGAGTCCGCGGTCGACGAGTACTGGGACGAGCACGACGCCTACGAGGCGGCGAAAGAGGCGCACGCCGACGACCCGCCGTTCTTCTTCGTGGACGGGCCGCCGTACACCTCCGGGCAAATGCACCTCGGGACCGCCTGGAACAAGACGCTGAAGGACGCCGTCATCCGACACAAGCGGATGACCGGCCACCGCGTCACCGACCGCCCCGGCTACGACATGCACGGGCTCCCGATCGAGGTCAAAGTCGAGGAGGAGCTCGGCTTCGAGAACAAGCGGGACATCGAGGCGTACGGGATGGAGCCGTTCATCGAGAAGTGCAAGGAGTTCGCCTTAGAGAACCGGGCGGCGATGGACGAGGACTTCAAGTCGATCGGCGTCTGGATGGATTGGGACGACCCCTACGAGACCATCTCGCCCGAGTACATGGAGGCCGCCTGGTGGGCGTTCTCCGAGGTCGCCGACAACGGGCTCGTCGAGCAGGGGAAACGGTCCATCTCGCAGTGCCCGCGCTGCGAGACCGGGCTCGCCAACAACGAGGTCGAGTACGAGGACGTCGAGGACCCCTCCATCTACGTGAAGTTCCCGCTCGCGGACCGCGAGGGGAGCCTCGTCATCTGGACGACGACGCCGTGGACGGTCCCCGCGAACACCTTCGTCGCCGTCGACGAGGAGCTCACCTACAACGCCGTCCGCGCGGAGAAGGACGGCGAGGAGGAGCTGCTGTACGTCGCCGCGGAGTGTGTCGAGGACGTGTTACAGAAGGGCCGGTACGAGTCCTACGAGGTTGAGGCCGAGCTCACCGGCGACGAGCTCGTCGGCTGGGCGTACGACCACCCGCTCGCCGACCGCGTCGCCGAGTACCCCGACTTCGAGGGCGCGGGGCAGGTGTACGCCGCCGACTACGTGGAGGCCGACCGCACCGGGCTGGTCCACTCCGCGCCGGGCCACGGGGAGGAGGACTTCCACCGCGGCACGGAGCTCGGGCTCGATATCTTCTGCCCGGTCGGGCCGAACGGCGAGTTCACCGAGGCCGCCGGCGAGTACGCCGGCCAGTTCGTGCGCGACGCCAACGACGACATCGTCGACGACCTCGTCGCCGACGGCCACATGCTCGCGCACGGCACCGTCGAGCACAGCTACGGCCACTGCTGGCGCTGTGACACCGGGATCATCCAGCTCGTCACCGACCAGTGGTTCATCTCGATCACGGACGTGAAGGAGGACCTCCTCGACAACATGGAGGACTCCGAGTGGCACCCGGCATGGGCGCGGGACAACCGGTTCCGCGACTTCATCGAGGACGCGCCCGACTGGAACGTCTCCCGCCAGCGCTACTGGGGCGTCCCGATCCCCATCTGGGTGCCGGAGGACGCGGAGGCCGGCAACCTCGACGAGGAGATGATCGTGATCGGCACCCGCGAGGAGCTCGCCGAGCGCGTCGAGGAGGACATAGATCCCGACTCGATCGATCTCCACCGCCCCGCCGTCGACGACCTCACGATCGTCGAGGACGGAACGACGTACCGCCGGGTCGAGGACGTGTTCGACGTGTGGCTCGACTCTTCGGTCGCGACGTGGGGCACGCTCGGCTACCCGAGCGACGAGGCCGCCCACGACGAGCTGTGGCCCGCCGACCTCATCATCGAGGCGCACGACCAGACCCGCGGCTGGTTCTGGTCGCAGCTCGGGATGGGGACCGCCGCGGTCGATGAAATCCCCTACGAGGAGGTGCTGATGCACGGCTTCGCCAACGACGAGGACGGCCGCAAGATGTCGAAGTCGGTCGGCAACATCGTCACGCCGGAGGAGGCGATCGAGCGCGCCGGCCGCGACCCGCTCCGCACGTACCTCCTCAGCCATGACCAGCAGGGGGTCGACCTCGCGTTCGAGTGGGACGGGCTCGGCGAGATCCAGGGCAAGCTCAACATCCTCTGGAACGTGTTCCGGTTCCCCTTGGAGTACATGGAGCTCGACGGCTACGACCCCGCCGACGCGGACCTCTCGGACGGCGAGCTCGAGCTCGTCGACGAGTGGGTGCTCTCGCGGCTCCAGTCGGTCGAGGCCGAGGTCGCCGACGCGTGGGACGACTACCGCGTGAGCGACGCGGTCAACGCCGTGATCGAGTTCGTCACGCAGGACGTCTCGCGGTTCTACGTGAAGGCCGTCCGCGACCGCATGTGGGAGGAGGCCGACTCCGCCTCGAAGCGCGGCGCCTACGCCACGCTCGCGACGGTCCTCGACGAGGTGATCCGGCTGCTCGCGCCGATCGCCCCGTACCTCACCGAGCGGATGTACCAGCGGCTCGACGGCGAGTCGACGACCGTCCACGCGCTGTCGTACCCCGAGCCGGACGCCGACCTGCGCGACCCGGACCTCGAACGCGACGTGGCGGTCTTCCGCGACGTCGAGGAGGCGGCCGCGAACGCGCGCCAGCAGGCCGGCCGCAAGCTGCGCTGGCCCGTGCCGCGCGTCGTCGTCGAGACCGACGACGAGACGGTCGCGGCCGCGGTCGACCGGCTCGAAGCCCTGATTGCCGACCGCGTCAACGCCCGCGAGGTCGTCGTCACCGACGCCTTCGACGAGCTGGTCGAGACCGCGGAGCCGCAGATGGCCGCCATCGGTCCCGCGTTCGGCGGCGACGCGCAGAAGGTGATGGAAGCGGTCCAGGGCGCCACCCGCGCGGCGGTCGAGGGCGGCGAGGTCACCGTCGACGGCGAGCCGGTCGACCTCGACGACGAGATGGTCGAGTACGTCGCGGAACCGCCGGAACACGTCTCCGGCGCCGACTTCGAGGGCGGCACCGTCTACGTCGACACCTCGCTGACTCCCGAGATCGAGTCCGAGGGGTACGCCCGCGACGTGATCCGCCGCGTTCAGGAGATGCGCAAGGAGCTCGACTTGGACGTCGAGGCGCGGATCCGCGTCGGCGTCGCCGTCGACGACGAGCGCGTGGCCGGCTTCGTGGACGACCACGCCGACCTCATCGCCGGTGAGGTCCGCGCCGACGCCTGGCTGGACGACCCGATCGACGCCGCCGAGGCCGCGGGCGGCCTCGTCGAGGAGTGGACGGTCGAGGAGACGACCGTCACGATCGGAATCGAGCCGGTCGCGTAAGGGCTCGGTAGCTCCCCGCTCCCCCGGCTCCTTCTCCCGGCGGTACTGTGCCAACAGTTCGCATCCCGAAACCTATAGGTGCGTTCTTTACTCACGGTCGAACATGGATGTCCGGGCGGCTCGGCCCGACGACGCGGAGGACCTGCGAACGGCGGTCTCGCGAGCCCGCGAGGAGACGGTGTTCGACGACATCGGCGCGCCCCTGCTCGACGTGTCCGCCGCCGGCGTCCGCGAGGCCGCCGCCGAGGCGGAGTGGTCGTTTCTGATGGAAGACGTCGAGGAGGGCCCCGTCGGCATCGCGATCGCACACCCCGATCAGGGCGGGACGGAGGCGGAGCTGCTGGCGCTGTGGGTCCACCCGAACCGCGCGGGCGAGGGCGTCGCGGACGAGCTGCTCTCCCGCGTGGGGGACGCGCTCGTCGACCGCGACATCGAGGCGCTCCGCGCGACGGTCCCGCCGGACCGTCCCAGCGCGGAGGAGTTCTTCAGCGCGCACGGGTTCACGCGGCGGGGAACCCGCCGGGGTCCCGCCGGCGACGAGACGGTCGTCGTCGCGGACCCGCACACGCTCACGTAACCCGCGAGCGCGACGTCGGAAAACGGGGTTTTTGCGTCGGCTTACTTCAGGCGCTCCTGGAGGAACGAGGGGTGCGCCGCGGTGACGCCGTCGACGCCGAGCAGCTTCTCGGAGATGACGTCGCCGAGCTCGTCGCCGTCGCCGGCGCGGACCTCGGCCATCAGCATGTGGTCGCCGGAGGAGGTGTACAGCGCCTGGACCTCGTCGAGCGACTTCAGCTCGCGGGTTGCCTCCACGTACTGTCCGGAGTCGACGTCCATCCCGACCATGGCGATCGACTGCGACGAGAGCTTCTTCGGGTCGACCTCCGCGGAGTAGCCGACGATCACGCCCCGCTCCTCGAGGCGGTCGATGTACTTCCGCACCGTCGGCTTCGAGACGTCGGCCTGCTCGGCGATCTCTCCGCAGGACGCCTGTGCGTCCTCTTCTAACACGGAGAGGATCCGTTCCTCCGTCGATACGGTACTCATACTACTTCGTTTGTCACCAATGAAAAAATACCTTGCGAATCAAAAAACGAACGCACTGCGCCGTGAACGGCCGCCGGTCCCGCTCAGGCGTGTTTGTCGAGGAACATGTCGTGGGAGCGCTCCCACTCGTAGTCGTCGTCCCAGTAGCGCTCGGCCAGCGGCTCCTCGGGCATCTCGCCGATTTCCTGCTTCTCGGCCCCGTAGGAGGGTCGCTCCTCGTCGACGTAGAAGCGGCCGGTGAGCACCTCGCCCTCGTACAGCGACTCCTCCGTCTCGCGCATCATCTCGGCGGCCTCGACGCGGTCCGTCTTGTCGAACTCGTAGTCGTCGGACTCGTTGACGTCGATGTACGGGACGTACTGGCGCGCGTCCTTGTTCCACGTCGGACACTGGGTGAGGAAGTCGACGTGCGCGAACCCGTCGTGTTCGATCGCCTCGATGAGGATCTCCTTCGCCTGGTTCGGGTTCACCGCGGCCGTCCGGGCGACGTAGGAGGCGCCGGCGTTCAGCGACATCGAGAGCGGCTTGATCGGCTCCTTGGCGCTCCCGTGGGGCTGCGTCTTCGACTTGTGGCCCTTCGGGCTGGTCGGGGAGGTCTGCCCCTTCGTGAGCCCGAAGATCTCGTTGTTGAACACGATGTACGTCATGTCGTGGTTCTCCCGGGCCGTGTGGATGAAGTGGTTCCCGCCGATCCCGTAGCCGTCGCCGTCGCCGCCGGCGGCGATCACTTCGAGGTCGGGGTTCGCGAGCTTCGCGGCGCGGGCCACGGGCAGCGAGCGCCCGTGGATCGTGTGGAACCCGTACGTGTCGAGGTAGCTGTTCAGCTTGCCCGAACAGCCGATCCCCGTGCACAGCAGGGTCTCCTCGGGCGTGCGCCCGACCTCCGGCAGCGCCTGTTTCAGCGCCTTCAGGACGCTGAAGTCACCGCAGCCGGGACACCACGTCGGCTGCGGCTCCACGCCGGGGGTGTACTCGTCGCGGTCGATCTCTCGCTCCTCTCCGATCGCTGAAAACGTGCTCATTGGTTAGTCACCTGCGGCTGGGACGAAGGTGGTCTGATGACCGGACGCGTCGCCGTCGCCCTCGACGATCGCGGCCTCGAACCCGTCGACGACCTCCGCCGGCTCGAACGGGTTCCCGTTGTACTTCAGCAGGCTCGACAGCTTCTCACCGTACTGACCGAGGTTCTTCTGGACGAGCCCGCGGAACTGTCCGGACGCCGTCATCTCGACGACGAGGACCTCGTCGACGCTCCCGACGAACTCCCTGACCTGTTCGGTCGGGAACGGGAGCATGTCTGAGACGCCGTACGACTTCACCGATATCCCGGCGTCGTTGAGGCGACCGACCGCCTCCTCGACGGTCCCCTGCTGGCTGCCGAACGTGAGAATGCCGTACTCGGCGTCCTCGGCGCCGGCGTACGAGCCGGTGTCCTCCTGGTCGAGGTCGTCGCGGATCGCCTCCAGCTTCTGGGTCCGCCGGTCGATCTGCGCGACGCGGTTGTCGGGCGACTCGGCGATGTGCCCGGTGGGGTCGTGCTCGTTGCCGGTCGCGAGGAAGCGACCGCCCTTCTGGCCGGGGATCGACCGCGGGGAGACGCCGTCCTCGACGTCGTGCTGGAACCGGTGGAACTTCCCGTCGGGCGAGTGCGGCTCGTCGGCGAGCGCGTCCTCGGAGAGCGTCTTCCCGAGCGTCGGGTTCGGCTCGCGGTCGAAGTGGCTCTTCGGGACGTTCTTCAGCTCGCCGCCGAGCTTCTGGTCGTACAGGAGGATCGACGGGATCTGGTACTCGTAGGCCAGCCGGAAGGCGAGCCGCGACTGCTCGTACGCCTCCTCGACGGTCCCCGGGGCGAGGACGACCCGCTGGGAGTCGCCCTGCGAGGTGTAGAGGACGTGTTCGAGGTCGGACTGCTCCGGCTTCGTCGGCATCCCGGTCGAGGGGCCGGCGCGCATGGCCTCGACGAGGACGACGGGCGTCTCCGTCATCTCCGCGAGCCCGAGCGGCTCCGACATCAGCGCGAACCCGCCGCCGGAGGAGCCGGACATCGCCTTCACGCCGGCGTGCGAGGCGCCGACCGCGAGCGCGGCCGCCGCGATCTCGTCTTCCACCTGCTCGGAGATCCCGCCGAGTTTCGGCAGGTTCTGCGTCATGATGGTGAACACCTCGGTCCACGGCGTCATCGGGTAGCCGGCGATGAACCGGCAGCCCTCGTCGATGGCGCCGTAGGAGATGGCGTCCGAGCCGGACATGAGCAGCTGGGTCTCGTCGTGTTCGCCCGTCGGTACCGACACGTCCGGGGCGTTCACGTCGTACTCCTCTTTGACCTGGTCGTACGCGATCTGGAGGATCTCGAGGTTCGGTTCGAGGATCTTCTCCGGCATCGCGTCGCGCATGAGGTCCTGGACGTGGTCGAGAGCCATCCCGGTCAGCGCGCAGGTCGCGCCGACGCCGGCGGTGTTCCGCATGACCTCACGACCCTGATCGCGGGCGAGCCCGCGGAGGTCGAGGGGGTACACGTGCCAGTTGTTCTCTTCGACGCGCTCGTCGAAGTTCGGAATCTCCGAGGCGTCGAGGAGTCCCTCGTCGTAGACGATGACCCCGCCCTCGCGGAGCTCGTCGAGGTTCTCCGAGAGCGGCTTGATCTCCTCGTTGCCGTAGACGGCCTCCTCCTGCGGGTTGCGGGCGAACGAGTCGCCCAGCGCGAGCAGGAAGTTGTAGCCGTCGCCCCGGGATTCGACGGGGTCCGCCGACGCGCGGACCTCGGTGTAGGTGTGACCGCCGCGGATCCGCGACGGGTAGTGCCGATGCGTGAAGACGTTGAGCCCCGATCGCATCAAGGCCTTCGCGAAGTTCTGGCTTGTCGAAGCGATCCCGTCACCGGACCCCCCCGATATCCGCCAGATGAGTTCGTCGTCAGTCATAGTGGTGTGTGAGCCCGAGTGGGCCTCGTGGGTCGAAGTTGTGTTGGTTCCCTCTTAGGGCTTGCTATGGAATCCCAAGGGACAATCATGAAGGTCTATTAGGGTGCCACGCTGTCCCACGCCGCCGACCGGGGTTCCGCGCCCTTTTACTTCGACGCGCGCCGAGCGCTCGCATGCTCACGTTCATCGGGCTCGGCCTCTACGACGAGCGCTCCGTCACCGTCGAGGGACGAGAGGCGCTGCGCGAGGCCGACCGCGTCTTCGCGGAGTTCTACACCAGCCGGCTCGTCGGCGCCGACGTCGCCGACCTGGAGGCGTACCACGGCGTCGACGTCGAGGTCCGCGACCGCGACGGCGTTGAGCGCGACCCGGAGCCGATCCTCGACGCGGCCGCGTCCGGCGACGCCGCGTTCCTCACCGCCGGGGACACGATGATCTCGACCACTCACACCGACCTCCGGCTTCGCGCCGAGGAGCGAGGGATCGACACGCGGGTGATCCACGGCGTCACCGCGCAGTCGGCGGCGTCGAGCCTCACCGGCCTCCAGAACTACCGGTTCGGCAAGGCGACGACGCTGCCGTTCCCGTACGCGCACGGCGGCGACGACGTGCCCGCGAGCGTAATCGAGACGATCGAGGCGAACCGGGAGCGCGGGCTCCACACCGTCGTCTACCTCGACATCAAGGTCGGTACGGGACCGACCGGCCCCGACCCCGACCACGAGGAGTACATGACCGCGGACGTCGCCGCCGGGTTACTCGCCGACAACTGGGGCGACGAGCTCGCGGTCGTCGTCGCGCGCGCCGGCTCGCCGGACGCGGTCGTCGCGGCCGACCGCCTGAGCGCGCTCGCCGGCCGCGAGTTCGGCGACCCGCTCCACCTGCTCGTGATCCCCGGCGACCTCCACCACGTTGAGGCGGACGCCCTCGTCGGCCTCGCCGGCGCTCCGGAGTCGCTCGTCGGGGAGTGAGTCCCTCGCGGTCGGGCCCCGCAGCGGTCGCACCCCACGGCGGTCGGACCCCGCGACCGCCTCCCGCCGACCGGACGTTTGATTACCGTGCCTCGCGTTACCGCACTCCATGAACGACGTGCCCGTCGACCGGCTCATGTCGACCGACCTCACCACGATCGAACGCGGGGCCCCGGCGGCCGACGCGGCGAAGCGGATGCGCGACACTGGCGTCAGTTCGATCCTCGTCGTCGAGCCCGACGGGACGCTGGCCGGGCTGATCACCGCCACGGACTTCGTCGCGCTCGTCCGCGACAACGACCCGAAAGACCGGACGCCGGTCGAGGCGTTCATGACGACCGACGTCGTCACGGTGGGTCGCGAGGACACCGTCGCAGAGCTGGCGGAGCCGACCGCGCACGGGTACACCCACCTCCCGGTGACTGACGCCGACGGCAGGCCGATCGGGATGGTGTCGACGACGGACCTCACCGCGCACCTCTCGAAGGCGCGGTGACGGACCGGAACCGCGGCGCCCGCCCCGCGTTGTGCGTTCCGGAAGAGTAATGTGACACGGTAACACACGGCGAGGCATGGATCTCGACGACAGGACCCGCGTCGCGGACGTGATGTCGACCCCGCTGGAGACGATCGGCGCGTCCGCGCCGATCCGGGAAGCGGCGAAGCGGATGCGTGACGACGGCATCAGCGCGCTCGTCGTGACGACCGGCGGCGGGTGTATCGTCACACAGAGCGACGTCGTCGGGGCGGTCGCCGACGGGCGCGACCCCGAGGCGACGGCGGTCCGCGACGTGATGACCGAGGACGTGGAAACGGTGACGCCCGACCTCATGATGCAGGAGGTCGCCGCGATGATGACGATGTACGGCGTGAAACACCTCCCGGTCGTCGACGACGACTACGTCGGCATGGTCTCGTCGACAGACATCGCTGAACACCTCTCCTGAAAAGCGGCTCGACCGTCGACTCCGCCCGATTTCGCGCCGAAAGCGATCAGAGCAGTAACAGCGGCAACCCGGCGATCACGCCCACAGCGATCAACAAAAGGTTCCACAGGAACACGGGCCGCACCAGATCGCGCGCGATACTCGCCGCGAAGGCGGTCTTGATCAGGATGCTGGCGGCCGTGCCAGCGACCACGCCCGCGACCGCGGTGTCGACCCCGATCTGTCCGGTCCCGAGCAGCGAGACGGCCGTGGTGGTCGAGGTCCCGGACGACACCAGCCCGGCGAGGAAGGAGGTGGCGACGAACCCGCCCGCGCCGAACGTCTCCTCGGCGACCGCCGAGACGAGCAGCACGACGAGGAAGAGCGCGCCGAAGGTGAGCGCGTTGCCGAGGCTGAACGGGGAGGTGAGTTCCGCTTCCATGTTCGTCCGCCAGTCGCTTCGCCACACCGCGACCCCGATCCCCGCCAGCGTGATCGCGCCGAGGGGCATCCCGACGACGAGCGCCGCCTCCGGGACGAAGACGGCGACCACAGCGGCGTTGCGGAAGGCCATGGCCGCGTTCGCGAGGAGGATCGACCCCACCGCGATCTCGCGCAGGTCCGCCCGCCCCTTCGCGCGCTTCGCCATCTCGGCGACGACCGCGGTCGAGTTGACGAGCCCGCCGAAGAAGCCCGTCACCGCGTAGCCGCGCCCCTGATACCGCTTGACGAGGACGTAGTTGACGAAGCCGATGGCGCTGACCGCGACCACGAGCGACCAGACGAGCCGCGGCTGGACCGCGTTCCACGGGTCGATCGTCTCCGCGGGGAGGAGCGGAAAGACGACGAACGCGAGGATGGTGAACTCCACCGCGCTGCGGACCTCCTGCCGGGAGAGCCCCCACGCGAACGCGTGGAGCTCCCGCTTCAACACGAGCAACAGCGACGACAGCACCGCCACCGTCACGGACTCGATGAAGAGCCCCTCGGCGACGAGGACGCCGACCCCGTACGCGACGAGCATCGACGCCGACGTCGTCAGCGAGAGGCCGTCGACGTCGGCCTCGACGAAGCTCCGGACCGCGAGCAGGACCGCGCTGGCGACCACCAGCACGCCGCCAACGACGAGCAGCCCCGGCTCGTCGAGCAGCGAGAACACGGCCGCCGCGAGGCTGACGAGCGCGAACGTCCGGATCCCCGCCGACTTCTGGGACCACTCCCGCTCTAACCCGAGGAACATGCCGAGCGCGGTCGCGAGCACCAGCTTGGCGACGTTCGTCTCCAGGTAGACGAACGGGTCGACTCCGCTCAGCACCGCCGACCACCCCGTCGCGGCCGGGCTCCGCGGCCGGAGCCCGGCGATCCGTCCCGCATCCTCGCAGTCATGGTCGTTCGTACCCGTCGCCCACGTCTATAGCTTGCTATATAGTGCTATATATTTACGGGAGTTCTCCGGGACGTGACCGCCCTCGATCGCCCGCCGGTGCCGTCGTCCGGCCTCCGAGCTACCGGTTCGTCGGCTCGCGCGGGAGGTCGAGCGACTCCGTCAGGTCGTGTTCCTCGCCGGTGATGAGGTAGAGGACGTCCTCCAAGATCACCGCGAGCTCGGGCAGCTCGCGCACCGCGAGGAAGGTGATCGCGATGAGCGCCACGACCGCCAACAGCTGGCTCATGATCCGGTCGGAGATGAGGAAGGAGACGCGGTACGGGTCGGTCGCGCCGAACATCGTCAACACGAGGTCCGGGTACCAGTGCATGTACTGGTTGCCGGCCACCACGGAGATGAACGTCGTCCGGAGGATGTTCAGGACGTAGATGAGCGGGAGCGACACCGCGAGCGCGCGGAGCTTCCGGGAGAGCGGCGCCTCGACGGCGGCCACGAGGCCGCCGAAGATGGCCATGCTCCCGAGCCCCGTACACGCCAGCACGATGTGGATGATGACCGTGTGGCCGTCGTCGAGCGTCCACGAGTACGCCGCGTCGTACCCCTCGTTGCTCGTCACCGCCTCGGGCGCGTACCCGAGCAGGTCGATGAGCGCCCCCGTCTGCGAAGCCACGATTTCGATGAGGATCCGACGGGGCTCCGGCACCGCGACCCCGGCGAACGTGAACGCCGGAATCGTCTCGAACGGGAGGTAGATGAACAGCATGATCGCGATGGCCCGGGTGAGGGTGAAAAGCGACGCCCGCCCGTCGTACAGGAGGTACCCCGCGTACACGCTGGCGGGGAAGCCGACCAAGGCGAGGATCGACTCCACGTAGCTCTGGTGTTCGAACGCGAAGTACGGTACCGTCGACAGCCAGAACAGCCCGAACAGCGCCCACGTCGCGGCCGCGAGCGTCCGCCCCGCGGACAGCCCGCGGCTGTCGAGCAGCCACGCCGTCGCGAAGAGGATCGCGACGATCCACGCGAACGTGAACGTGTCGGGGATCACGCTCAACACCGCCGGCGCACCGTGGCCGAACATATCCGTTTCGTCCGTCGTCGTCGAATAAAGCCCTTGTCGTTGCGTGCGGGACCGACGTCAGAGCGCCGGACCGGTCCGTCGCGGCTCCGCCGTCCGTCGCGCCGCTCGCTCAATATGAGGAGCTATCGCTCCTCACTGTCGAGCACACGGATCTGGTCGCCGCGGACCGTTACCGGAATCGGCACGGTCGCCTCGTACAGCTCGACGGTCACCTGATCTTTCCCCTCGTCGATCCGCTGGACGCGCGCCTTCTCCCCTTTGAACGGGCCGGCGATCAGCTCGACGATGTCGCCCTCGCCGATCCCCTCCACGTCCGGGGTCGGCGAGAGGAAGTGCTCGACCTCCGAGAACGGGCTCTCGGCGGGCCCGTCGCCGCCCTGAATGACGCCGCGGGCGTGCGGGATCTCGTCGAGGATCCGCCCGAACGCGGTCCCGTCGGTCGCCTCGACCATCACGTAGCTCGTGAGCTGGTCGGGAGCGATGACGGCCTGGATCTCCGGCGCCTCCTTCTCGGCGAGCATGTCGGCGACGGTGCGCTCTTGGCTCGCCGTCGTCTTGACCGAGTAGATCGGCATTACGCGCCGACCCCCGGGAGCAGGCTCATGATCGCGAAGATCAGGAACCCGATGAACCCGATGAGCAGGATCCCGGCGCCGGCGATCTTCGACACCTGGAGGAACTCGTCGGTGCTCGGCGTGCTCGCCAGCTTCAGCACCCGAATGTAGCTGTTGAGGTCGTACGGAACGTCCATGTTACCAGCGGATTCGAGACGAGACGGTTTTTACCTTTTGATGCGCCCCCGGAGCGGTAACGGCGTCGCCGCGTCGCGCGGCGACCGGTCCGCGCGCCCGGCGACCGTCACTCCACGTAGTCGATGTCCTCGACGTCGCTCGGCGCGCCGCCCTCCGGCGGCTCGCCGTTGTTCCCGTAGATCTGTGGCGACTCGACGCCGGTCACGACGATCATCGTGCGCATCTCCCCCTCCAGCTCGTCGTCGACGGAGGTCCCCCAGATGATCCGCGCGTCGGGGTCGATCCGGTCGTAGATCTCCTCGACGACGCCCTCGGCCTCCTCGATGGACATGTCGGTGCCGCCGGTGACGTTCACCAGCGCGGAGTTCGCGCCGGAGATGTCGACGTCGAGCAGCGGCGAGCGCAGCGCGGACTTCACGGAGTCCTGCGCCTTCGAGTCGGAGTCGGACTCGCCGAGGCCGATCATCGCGACGCCGCCCTTCTCCATCACGGTGCGGACGTCGGCGAAGTCGAGGTTGACGAGCCCGGGCATCGTGATCAGCTCGGTGATCCCCTTCACCGAGCGCATCAGCACCTCGTCGGACACCTTGAACGCCTGCCGGACCGGGAGCTTCCCGACCGCGTCGAGCAGGCGGTCGTTGGGGACGACGATGACCGTGTCGCTCACGTCGCGGAGCCGCTCTAAGCCGGCCTCGGCGTTCGTCCGGCGGACCTCGCCCTCCGCGGTGAACGGCGTCGTGACGATGGCGATGGTCAGGGCCCCCGACTCGCGGGCGGCCTTCGCGACCACCGGCGCGGAGCCGGTCCCGGTGCCGCCGCCGAGCCCCGCGGTGACGAACACCATGTCGGAGCCGTCGATGGCGTCTTGAATCTCCTCTTGGGACTCGATGGCAGCCTCCTCGCCGACCTGCGGGAGGGAGCCGGCGCCGCGCCCCTGGGTCTTCTGCTGGCCCATGAGGATCTTCGTGTCGGCCTCGATGTTGACGAGGTGCTGGACGTCGGTGTTGGCCGCGACCAGCTTCGCGCCGTGGATCCCCTCCTCAGTCATGCGGTTGACCGTGTTGCCGCCGGCGCCCCCGCAGCCGACGACCGTGATGTTCGTCTGGAGGTCTTGGAGGACGTCCTGTAGCTCGTCGTCGGTCATCGTCCCGGTCTGTGGCGGCGCGCCGGCGCTCCCTCCGGCGGCGCTCTCGCCGGCTCCCCCGGCGTCGTCTGCGGGGGCCTCTTCGGCTTCGTCGATGGCGTCCTCAACGATGGAGTCCATTATGTGGTGAGGTTGCGACCCGGACGTATTTATTTTTGCCCGTTCGTCTGACTCGCGTCAGACACCGAAATCCCCGGCGTTCGCGGCCGACCCGAGCGCGTACGGCTCCCGCGGGCGAGCGGACGCTGCCGCGGGTGTTTATAAATTATTTCAGGCCGGAGGCGTCGATCGGGAACCGATCCGTGCGCGTCCGCGACACGTCCTCCGGCTCGACGGTCTCGCCGTCGACCGCGACGGCCTCCCCGTCGGCCAGCCGCCCGAACGCCGGACCCTCCGGGACGCCCCGTTCGGCCGCCAGCGCCGGGTCGAACGCCGTCTCGCTGGCGACGACCGCACCCTCATCGGGCGCCACCTCGACCGCGTCGTAGCCCGTTTCCAGCACCCCGGCAAGCCCCTCGACGAGCTCCGCGTAGCCCGGGGTCTCCGGTGCCGTCGCGAACGCGGCGCTCCCGACCGCGCGGGTACCGCCCTGCTCCGTGTCGAACGCGACGGCGACGCGCTCGACCGCCTCCCGCGCCGCGTCGGCGTCCAGCCCCTGCGCTCGCGCGAGCAGGTCCGTTGGGAGCTCGCGGACGCGGACCGCGTCGCCGACCGCCTCGGCGTCGCCGCGCTGCTCGCCGGCCAGTCTCGGTTCGACCGCGCCGAACCGCAGCCCCTCGTCGACGGGACCGATCTCTGCCTCCAGGTGCTCGACGAGCGGGAGCGGGGCGTCGCCGACCTCGCGGACCCACGTCTCGCTCACCACCCGGTGGCCGAGATCCTCGACGACCGCGGCGAGCTCGGGACGGTCACCGTCGATCACGGCGTGTTCGGCCCGGCTCCGATCGAAGGCGGTCTCGATCACGTCGCGGTTTGCCTCCGGCGCGCCGAGGTCGGCGAGCGCCCAGTCGGCGCCGACGTGACCCACCGCCCACTCCGTCTCCCGGACGATCCGGGTGAACCGCGGGGCGTAGTGGCCGCCGCCGAAGCCGACGACGTGGCGGGGACGACTCCCGGCGTCGGTGTCGCCGTCGCCGATCCCCTCGGCATCGCAGTCGAATAGGTCCGCGCCCGTCCCTCGCAGATCGAGGACCGCCCGCGCGACCGCCCGGGCCGCTTCCGGGTCCTCCCACTGCGGCTCGTCCGATCCCAGCTCGACGAACAGCGACGGGACGGCGACGTCCGTCGGGCCGTGGTGCGTGCACTCGATGCCGACCTCGTACCCGTCGGGCGCGTGCCGCGCGAGCGCCTCGACGACCCGCTTTTCGGAGCCGGGCGCGGCCAGCGCCAGCGACTCGGGCTCGCCGCCGTACTCGGCGCCGCCGAAGTTCCCGGTGACGTGCGCGGTGAGGAGTTCCCCGGTCTCGCCCGAGTGTCTGGAGACGAACGCGAGGAACTCGGGGTCGCAGTCGAAGGCGGCCGCCGGGTCCGAGAGGCGGATGTGGAGCTCGTCGAACTCGCGGAGCTCGAACCCGCCTGTCCGGTAGTAGGTCCCGCCCCCGTCGGCGTCGGGGCGCGAGCCGTCCTCGCGGGTCTCCCAGTCGCCGACTTCCAAGAGCCGCTCGCCGATGTGCGCCGAGGCGCCGTCGGCCCGGCTGACGACGATCGCTATCACGGCACCGGCTCCGCCGCCCGCGACCGAATACCCGTCGGTTCCGGTCGCCGGACCGACCTCACCGCGGTCGCGCCGAGCGGCGTCCGTCTCCCGCGCTACGGCAGCAGCAGGTAGACGAAGACCCCGTAGCCGACCGTGAGTACCGCGCCGTCGACGCGGGTGATCCGCTCGCGGTACGCCATCACCCCGACGATGGCAGCCGTGAACGCGAGCAGCGCGGGAAACTCGAAGCTGCGGACGCCCGGCGCGACGCCGATGGGGGTCACCACGGCGACGATGCCGATGACCGCGAGGATGTTGTAGATGTTCGAGCCGACGACGTTGCCGACGCTGAACTCCGCCTCGCCGCGCACCGCGGCCACGACGCTCGCGGCCAGTTCGGGCAGCGACGTGCCGAGCGCCAGCACCGTGAGCCCGATGAAGATGTCGGAGAAGCCGGCGGCCGCCAGAAGCGACTCGCTGCCGTCGATCAGCCACCGCGAGCCGAGGACGAGCGCGACGATGCCGCCGACGACCGCCGCGGCGTCGCGGGCCTTGGCGTCCGGCATCTCGTCCCGTTCGCTGTCGGTGATCGCGGACTGGTTCTCCTGGACGCGCCGCAGGACCGCGGCGGTGAACGCGACGAGCGCCGCGAGCAACACGACGCCGTCGACGAGCCCGACCCGGCCGTCCCAGCCGAGGCCGACGAGCAGCAGCGCGGCCAGCACCATGAACGGGACGTCCCGGCGGAACACGGTGTCGGAGACGTCGAGCGGGCGGATCAGCGCGGAGACGCCCAACACGAGCCCGATGTTCGCGATGTTCGAGCCGACGATCGCGCCGAGCCCGATGTCGGTCGACACCGTGACGGCGCCGAGCAGGGAGACGAACAGCTCCGGGGCGGTCGTCGCGAACGCCACGACGGTGACGCCGACGGTCGACGCCTTCAGCCCGACGGCGAGCGCGAGGTCCCTCGCGCCCGCGACGAGCAGTTCGGCGCCGGCGTAGAGGAGGGCGACGCCGCCGGCGATCAACAGCAGTTCGACGAGTGGCGACCCGGGCAGCACGGCTCTCGGTTCGCAACGGCGTTTCAAAAGGCTCGTGATCCCCGGTCGGGGGACGGCCGCGGCTGATCGCTTCGCGGTCGGGCACCCGTCTCCGTCTTCGGCGTCGATTCAGGCGTGTGCCGACCGGAACTCGCCGTGTTTCACGCCGATCGCGAACGCGAGCGCGCCGAAGACGAGCATCGACGGGACGACCATCATCAGCGTCGTCTGGAGGGGCATCATCCCCGCGCCGATGAGGCCGCCGGCGCCGATCGCGACGATCAGTACGAGGATCGCTGCCGCGCGTGGAAGGTCAAATTCCATAGCCACGGTACGTCGCGAGCGATGCTAAACGTTCGGTCTCCGGTGTCGGCGTCCGGTACGGGTAACGGGGCGCGATCGGCTCGGCGGCCGCGATCGACCGACGCCGCCTACGCCTCGATGATCTCGTCGTCCTCGTCGTCGGGGATCCGGATCTCGCCGTCGAGCGCGACCATCGCCCGCCCGCCGACGCGGACCCCCTCCGCCTCGACGCGCACGCGGACGTGACCCGGTCTGTCGACGAAGTGGCCCTGCTCGAACCGGAGCTCGTCGGGCTCGTCGCCGTCGAAGGCGTCGACGCGGCGGAGGTACCCCCCGACGGCCCCGCTCGCGGTGCCCGTGACCGGGTCCTCCGAGACGCCGAGCGACGGGACGAACGCCCGGCCGTGGAGCGTCGAGTCCGCGTCGAGCGCGTCGAAAGTGAACGCGTACACGCCCGCGGCGTCGAACTCCTCGGCGAGCGCTTCGACCGCCGCGTCGTCCGGGTCCGCCTCGCCGAGCCGTTCGAGGAAGTTCACGGGGACGACGAGGAACGGCAGGCCGGTCGACGCGACCGCGACGGGGAGGTCCGCGCCCACGTCGCGCAGCGCGGCGGGGTCGACGCCGAGCGCGTCCGCGACCCGGCCGAGGTCGACGTCGACGACCTCCACGCTCGGCGCCTGCTGGCGCATCCAGACGGTCCCGTCGTCGTCGTCGACCGCGACCGTGATGTCCCCGACGTTCGTGCGGACGGTCCGCTCGCCGCCGTCGATCGCCCCCTCGGCGAACAGGGCGCCGTAGGTCGCGATCGTGGCGTGCCCGCAGAGGTCCACCTCCGTCGTCGGCGAGAAGTAGCGGAGCCGGTCGTCGGCCGCGCCGTCGCCGGCCGAGTTATCGCCGTCACCGGCCGCCCCGTCGCCGTCGGTCAGAAACGCCGTCTCCGAGGCGCCGAGTTCGGCGGCGACCGCGGCCATCTGGTCGTCGCTCAGCCCCTCGGCGTCCGGGACGACGCCCGCGGCGTTCCCGGTCAGCGGCTCCGCGGCGAACGCGTCGACGAGCAGCACGCGTCGGGTCTCCATGTCGGCCCCTCTGAGGGTCACAGATAAAAAGCCTCCCGAGCGAGGCGGCGACCCGGTCGTCACGCGCCTCCGATCGATTACCGGCGGGGCGTTGACCGCCCGCCGCTCGGGGCCGTCGGCCTCGTGTTCGGCGGAGCGACCGATGTCAATCCTTTTGCCCTCGACCGCGGATGGGTGTGTATGGGCCTCTTCGACCGGCTGCGTGGGAGCGAGACGCCGCGGGTGGCGTTCATCGGGATCGACGGCCTCTCGTACCGGCTCGTCGCCGACAACCCGGAGACGTTCCCGACGCTGTCGGCGATCGCGGACGACGGCGAGGGCGGACGGATCGACAGCATCGTCCCGGCGGAGTCGAGCGCCTGCTGGCCGAGCCTCACGACCGGAAAGAACCCCGGCGAGACGGGCGTGTACGGGTTCCAGGACCGCGAGGTCGGCTCCTACGACACGTACGTGCCGATGGGCCGAGACGTCCAGTCCCCCCGGGTGTGGGACCGCGCGACCGACGCGGGGTTCGACGCGACCGTGATGAACGTCCCGGTCACGTTCCCGCCGCAGCGGACCGTCCAGCGGATGGTCTCCGGCTACCTCTCGCCCGACCTCGACGCGGCCGCGCATCCCGAGGAACTCCGGGAGAACCTCACCGAGAGCGACTACCGGCTGTCGGTCAACGCGAAGCTCGGCCACAAGGCGGACAAGACCGCGTTCCTGGAACACGCTCGCGAGACGCTCGACGCCCGGGCCGCGGCCTTCGAGCGCTACGTCGAGCGCGACGACTGGGACCTCTTCGTCGGCGTCTTCACCGCTCCCGACCGCGTCAACCACTTCCTGTGGGGCGACTACGAGGACGGCGGGACGTACCGCGAGGAGCTGCTCTCCTTCCACGCCGCGCTCGACGACCACATCGGGACGGTCCGCGAGGCGCTCCCCGACGACGTCACGCTCGTCGTCGGCTCGACGCACGGGTTCCGGCGGCTGCGCCACGACGTCTACTGTAACGAGTGGCTCGAACGCGAGGGGTGGCTCTCCTACGAGGGCGACGATCACGACGCGCTCGCCGACATCGACGACGACGCCCGCGCGTACTCGCTCGTTCCCGGTCGCTTCTACCTCAACGTGGAGGGCCGCGAGCCGAACGGCGCGGTCCCCGAGTCCGAGTACGAGGAGACGCGCGCGGAGCTGCGCGATGCGCTGGAGTCGTGGACCGGCCCCGACGGGAACCCGGTCGCCGACCGCGTCGTCGACCGCGAGACGGTGTTCCGCGGCGACCACGCGGCTATCGCGCCCGACCTCGTCGTCCTCCCGAACGACGGGTTCGACCTCAAGTCCGGGTTCCGCCCCCACGACGGCGTGTTCGACCCCAACGGACCTCGGACCGGGATGCACGCCTTCGACGACGCCGCGCTGTTCGTCGACCACCCGGACGCGACGGTCGAGGACGCGGACCTCCTCGACGTCGCTCCGACCCTCCTCCGGCTGCTCGACGTCGACTACGGCCGCACGGACTTCGACGGCGCCTCCTTGGTCTGAGCCGCCTCCGTCACCCTGCTTGAGCGACCGAATTGAAGTGAGTCCGCCCCCACCGGCCGGTATGGAGCGCACCCCCGACGGGACCCCCGTCGGCGTCGACGACCCGTACGCGGTCGCCGGCGTCTGCGACCACCTCACCGACGACGGCCGGTGCCGCTTCGCGCTCACGCGGGCGGGAGACGACCCCGAGTTCACGGCGGCTCGGCGCACGGACGGGTACGACTGCCACGTCGGCGCCGACGGCGAGTGGCTCAGGTGCCCGCACTACCGGTCGACGACGGACGCGAAGACCTGCGCCCGGTGCGGATTAGACGACGTGCGGCTGGCCCACGACGACTCGCGGCCGCTCGTGGAGGAACATCACCTCTCGTACGGCGGTGACGGAGACGACGGACACGAGATAACGGTCGGCCTCTGTCGCTGGTGTCACGCGAAGGTCCACGAGTCGATCGCTCGGATCGACGACGACGCGAGCCCGGGCCCCGAGGCGATCGCGGAACGCGAGGGACGGCGAGAGACCGAACGCTCGGCTTCGTCGTTCGAAACGGCCAGCGAGAAGTACGACCCCGAGGAGTAGGTCGATCGAGTCAGGCGTCCGATTTCGGCCGGACCAGGTTCGCCAGCGCGACGAGCAGGCCGAGGAACCACCCGAGCGGCACGGAGATGCCGATCCACATCAGCACGTAGCCGAGTCCGGGGAGCCCCCACTGCTCGCCGAACGTCTCCAGGTCGAACGCGCCCCGGAGAATATCGTTGATCCCGCCGACCGCGAGGAAGGTGTCGAGGATCCACTCGGCGAGGTCGTAGCTCGGCGGGAGGATCAGCCCCTCCAACGTCGGCGTGACGAGCGCGGCGACGACCGGCGGGAGGAACAGCGCCGTCATCGCGAACGGGTACGCGAGCAGGACGCTGACGAACCGCCCGCCGATCTTCGAGAAGCCGGCGGCGAGGGCGGACGAGACCACCGCCACCGCGCTCGCGGCGCCGACAGCGATCACCGCGTCGAACGGGAGCTGAAGGTGCGTGATCACCGTCAGCGTCCCCCAGACGACGGCGGCGACGAGCACGGCGCCGGCGACGCCGATGCGGGTGACCGCGGAGTCGAGCTTCGCTGCGTAAAAGCGCGTGGCGAACCCGACGAGCAGGAGGGGGTACGCGACCGCGACGAGCGGCGCGCCCAGCACCGCCCAGAGGTAGTAGCCGACCGACTGGACGGCCGTCTCGGGCTTCCACTTCCCCAAGACGGCGCTCGGGTCGAGCTGCCGCGGGAAGACCACCTCCATCCACGTCTCGTGGAGGCGAACCACGTCTAAGAAGAGCGCTTCCACCAGCCCGGTTTGTCCTCGTCGTTCCATTTGCCTCACGTCGCGCGCGGCCCGACGTGAACTTTGTGCCTTCGGCTGCGGGGTTCTCGCGACCGATAGCCGCGCCGATAGGCTTAAAGAACTGTGTAGACCTACCGGAACACATGAAACGACGTGGACTGCTCGCGGCACTCGCGGCGTCGACCTCGGTCGCTATCGCCGGATGCGCCGGCGAGGACGGGAGCTACGAGTTCGACGCGGAACCGGCGCGCGTTCCCGAGTCCGCGTACGCGGAGGGCTACTCCGGGGAGGATCCGGAGTCGTACACAATCGACCGCGAGTTCAACGTCACTGGCGTGAACGCGAAGGTCACGGCGACGACGTGGGTCGCCCGGTACACCAACTCGACGACCCAGTCGGCGCTGTTCGTGGCGAGTACGCCGAACGCCTCCGTCGCCGGACAGTCGGTCAATCCGCTGGTCAGGGTACAGGGTGCGGACCTCATCCGACGGCTCCTCAACCAGATCAATCAGCAGGACGTCGGCGGCGGCAACGCCGACATCCAAACGGACGACATCGAGGAGCGCGGCGAGGAGACCCGGACGATCCTCGGCGAAGAGGCCACCATCCCGGTCTTCGAGACGACGATCAGCGCCGACGTCGAGGGGACGGACAGCTCGAGCGGATCCGTCGAAGACGTCCCCGTTCTCCTGTACATCGCTACCGTCCAACACACCGCGGACGGCGCGGACAGCGAAGACGCGATCGCGATGGTCGGCGTCCACCCGGAACAGGCGTCCCAGCGCGAGCAGTTGCTCTCGATGATGGAAGCGGTCGAACACTGACCCGCCCCGGCGACTCCCCTCCCCGCTCTTCTCTCCCGTCAGGTTTCGGTCGTCCCGCACGAATCTCCGACCACGACCCGGTTACGAGGTGACGCAGTCATGCGATTATTTCTCCGAACGGAAGCTTTCGCGTCCGTAAGTCACTTATAAGCGATCGACCCGAGTGACAGATCCCGCGGTGTGACAAGAGCCGCTTCACGGGTCCCGGTCGGCTACTGACGCCGCGCCGCCCCGAGAGCGACCGCTCTGGCATCCGTGGCTCGTTCGCTATGATCCGGATGCGATCGCTTCAATGGCTGTGGGTCGGCGTCGTGGTCTGTGTCGTGGTGGGTGCTGTGGTTTTATCATTGGGAGTGACTACGGCCGGAGCTCAAACTTATGATTATAAACCTGTTTTAAATAAGACCGGCGACCCAGACACTATTCGAATAGATCAGTCTGAACAAAATATTAGCAATATAGAGATACTACTCCCAAATCAGAAAGATACTACGAACAAGATCAGATTATCTGTGAATTTAGCTAGTATTGAGTCAAGGGGAGCCAATACATCCTCGGCCTCAATGTCTATTAAGAATATTCAAAATGGATCTGTAATTAACACCACACAGGTGAAATCTGAGAATAAGACGCTTCTAACAGCAACTATCCGTCCAAATAGATCGAGTCGCTCAATCCAGATTGGCTCTGCTCAAATATCTGGAATGGATACAAGCAATGTTCAAAAATCAACCAATTTACAATATAATATTACTGTCACAAACAACTCTGATTTCTCTTCTATAGAATCTATGGCAGGAACAAGTACAGATTCGTTCAAGATAATCGATGGTACAATTGAAATTCATAATCAGGCTACCGGCTCACCTCAATTACATCAAGATAGTCGCACAACTATCGGCATAACAATCGATGATATCAGCGGCAACACAAACTCGACTCTTTTCATTACACGTGGTGATGATAATGAGATAATCGGTATTCGACGACTTCCGAAAAGTGTCCTCAAGACAAAGGAAACAGTTTCCGTTGGTACATCCTATCCGGGGGGAGATGTTAGGGGATATCTGATTGCGAACTCTACTTCTGGGATTTCTGACCGCGGTATTGGGGACTCCCTTCCTACTAACATAACTAATTCAGCGTTGTCAGCCGACGAGGGACGGATAGTAAATGCTGGTATTGATTTTTCTAATCTTTCTTATGATAACCCAAAAACAGATAGTATCACAGTCTCCAGTGCTAAAGTTTCTGACGCAATTGAGGATGAAACCCCATTTTTGGTTTCATTATATCCAGTCAACTCAACTGGACACATCCGACATAACGAGGCTGTTGCTAGTTCAAGAGTACTAACTGGATGGAATGAAGACGTTAAACTTTATTTTAATACTACAAGTGACGGAAGTGGTATTTTCCGAAGTAATCGCTATGCGGCGGCCATTCAGTTGGCATGTGGACATAGCGCTGGGGATTGGATTTCCCCAAAAGATTCTGAATTACTGCGGAACTCTGACCTGAATAATCACTTTGTTTCTGATGGTGTCGCAGATGCTGGCGTGATCTCAATAGATTCTATCCGCAAAGACGGGTCTAACTCAGAGGCTGTTCAAATCAAGCCCAATCACTCACTGGAAACACCTGTATACTCTGGTCAAATGATCTATTTTAACTCTTCGTTAAATGCGGAAGAAGTTGAATTACACAGACTAAACGAGGACAACACAACTCGCGTAGTGTCTGTGGGAACTCGATTAAACAATTCAGATCAAGTCGGCTATAATACGTCACTGCTCTCCTCCGGTACATATCATATTCACTCAAGAAAAGAAAACTCAGAGAAATTTCATATTATTGGAAAGCACAAAAAAGAGATCTCTCTAAGCGATATTTCAAATCAAGCTATGTATGGAAATCATATCAGAATCTCTCTGTCTCATCGTGTGCCAAGTTTGGAACTGATATTATCTAATACGAGTAGTAGCACCACTACAACACTCGAACTGACAACCACCGAGACGAGTCCGACACCAGTCACGCTCAACACGTACGCGTCGCCCGAATCCCCGTCGAAGTTCGTCACGACCGGGTCCGGCATCGACGTCGAATCGGTCACGGGCGATACCGCTCCGCTCTCGCCCGGGACGTACAACATCACGCTGCGGTCGGAGCACGGCACCGAAGTCGCCAACGACACCGCGACGGTCTCCGTGGAACCCCGCTCGACGAGCGACCTGACCGCGTACACCACGCGGTCGGTCGCACCCGGGGAGTTCGAAAACGTGACCGCGGTCCGGGAGGCGATTGCCGACGGAACGCTCACGCCGGCCACGGCCGCGACCGCGAACGACACCGTCGTGTACGCCGTGAACGCGAGCGGGCTGACGGGCCTCCCGGCGGCCGCGAACGCGTCGCTGGAGCGAGGTGCGGACCTCGACCGCCTTGACGGACTCTCGTTCGGCGTGGCGCCGACGGGGACGGACGACGGCAACGAGTCCACCGACGACGACGCGCTCGGTCGGACGCCGAACGGGTCCGCGGTCCACCTCGACCGGGAGGGCCTGTACCTCGTCGCCGACGGAAAACGCGCATTCGGCACCGAGACGGTCCCCGATCCCGGCGCGACGTTCCAGGCCGGGTTCCGAGTCGACGACGACCGACTGCGTCGGACCGCGGCGGACGACCGGCACCGCGCGACGACCGAGTTGACCTACGCCGCCGCCGCTCCAACCGACGGAGGTGCGGACACCGAGAGCGGCGACAACTCGACCGAAGCGACTGCCGACTCGGAGGCGTCGAGATCGACCGGCTCGGCGGGCGGTTCGGCCAGCAGCGGTTCGGCCGGCGGCGGCTCGGCCAGCGGTGGTTCGGGCGCGGGCGGCAGCGGTTCGGCCGGCGGCGGTTCGGCCAGCGACGGCTCGGCCAGCGTCGGCTCGGCCGGCGGCGGTTCGGCCAGCGGCAGTTCGGGCGCGGGCGGCAGCGGTTCGGCCGGCGGCGGCTCGGCCGGCGGCCCGAGCGGATCCGGAGGACCAGTCGGCCCGGCCGACTCGACCGGCGCCGGTAACGTCACGGACGCGGACGGTCCGGGTCCGACCGGAGGGTCGCCCGGTTCGGACGCGAACCGCCCGGCGCCGCGCCCCGGGGTGGGCATCTCGATCGCTCCCGGAGAGTCGGAGATTCCGCCGTCCGCGGGGCCGCCGGAGCTCCTCGGACCCAGCGGACGTGAGCGCGGCGCGGGCGACCCCTCGGCGGCCGGGTCTCGCTCCGAGAACGGTCGGTCGAACGACCCGGGTGGCGGCGAACGCGACGGCGCGACGTCGACGGAATCCACCGACTCGATCGAGCCGTCCGACTCGCCTGCGGCGGGCGACTCGTCCCCGGACGAGGCCGACGCGAGCGACCTCGGGTACGACGAGGCGCCGATCCGATCGACCGCGTACGACCTCCCCGGTTTCGACGCCGCCGCGTCGCTCGCGGCGCTGGCGGGCGCGTCGCTTCTCGCTCGGCGTCGCGGACGCGGATCGTGATCGCGCCGGCGCTCGTGATCGCGACGGCGGTCGTGACCGCGGGGTCGCGGTCGGCAGGGGCCCCGTCGGACCGGCTCACCGCGGGCGGTCTGCCGTCCCGCCGATCGCCGGTATCCTTTTGCTCGCCGGTGCCGTCTGTTCGGGTATGAGCGTGACCATCACACCGCCGGAGGAGCGCACGTGCGAGCTGTGCGGGCGCGATGAGCGGTGGGACGACGAGGCCGACGGGTGGCGCATCGCGGACGAACCCGGCAACGTCTACTGTATCCACGAGTGGGACATCAACGGCTCGTTCGTCCCCCTCGAAGAGTAGTCCCCGACTGGACGTTCCGCCACTCTGACCGGTATCCGTGAGACGGCCGAGGAGAATTCTTATAACCTCCGTCAACATGTGGCTCGTAGTGCGGAATTTCTGATCGATACTGGGGTATGTGATCTGGTCACCACCCGTGATGAATAATTACCTTATATTCCCTAATGTGTGTACGATGGATCCTACCCCTATCAGGGTCATACCTTTAACTGTTCACTCGTACGCGAGTGTATGACCAAGTCACGTAGTACCACCCGGGGCGTACGCGACTCGGAGTCCTCGGGTCAGGAGAGGGGGCTCGCGGCGCCGACGGACGACCGGTCGAACTGCGGCATCGGCGGGGTCGTCGACCTCGACGGCGCGCCGTCGCACGAGGCCGTCACGGACGCGGTCGAACTGCTCGAGAACCTCGAACACCGCGGGACGACCGGCGCGGAGGAGAACACCGGCGACGGCGCGGGGATCATGGTTGCGCGTCCGGACGAGTTCTTCCGCGAGGTCGTCGACGCCGACCTCCCGAAGGAGTACGCGGTCGGCTCCGTGTTCATGCCGCCCGAACCGGGCGTCCAGGCGGAGATCCACGACGTCATCGCCGAGGTGTGCGCCGTCTACGGGCTGGAGGTGCTCGCGTGGCGCTCCGTCCCGACCGATAACAGCGACCTCGGCGCCACGGCGCTCGACTCGGAGCCGGAGGTGTCGCAGGTGTTCGTCGCGCCCGTCGACGGCGCGGGGCTCGCCCAGCGATTCACCAGCGAGGAGGATCGGTCTGACGATGTCGATCCGGACTTGCTCGGGTTCGACCGCGCGCTGTACGCCGCCCGCCGCGAGATCGAGAACGCGGTGTCCGAGGTCGACGGCGCCGGGCGCTTCTACGTCTGCTCGCTCGACCGCCAGCGCGTCGTCTACAAGGGCCTGCTGAAGGGCTCGCAGCTCGACGGCTACTACCCGGACCTGACCGACGAGCGGTTCGCGAGCCACGTCGCCTTGGTCCACGCGCGATTCTCGACGAACACGCTCGGCGCGTGGCACCTCGCGCACCCGTACCGCAACATCGTCCACAACGGCGAGTTCAACACGATCAGGGGGAACGTCAACTGGATGCGGGCCCGCGAGAACGACCTCGAACACCCGGCGTTCGGGGCCGAGCTCGACACGATCAAGCCGGTGATCGACGACCCGAACCAGTCCGACACCGCCAGCGTCGACAACGCGCTCGAACTCCTGCTCCAGACCGACCGCGACCTCCCGCACGCGCTCCGGATGCTGATCCCGGAGGCGTTCCGCGGCGACGATCTGATGGACGACGACCGCGCCGACTTCTACGACTACCACGCCTCGCTCGTCGAGCCGTGGGACGGCCCCGCCCTCGTCATCGGCTTCGACGGCGAGCGCGTCGCCGGCGTGTTGGACCGAAACGGGCTCCGGCCCTGCCGCTACGAGGTGACGACCGACGACCGCCTCGTCGTCGGCAGCGAGGTCGGCGCGCTCCCGACCGAGCCCGCCGACGTGCGGCGCCGCGGTCGCCTCCAGCCCGGCGAGATCTTCGTCGCCGACCCCGAGGCCGGCCGGATCGTCCCCGACGACGAGGTGTTCGAGGAGCTCACCGACGAGAAGTACGGCGAGTGGGTCGAGGACGGCCAGGTCGACCTCGACGCGCTCACCGACGAGGACGGCGTCGCGGCCGGCATCGACGCTGAGCCTGTGGGGGAAGGAGACGATACGGGCGAGTCGAGCGAGGCGGACGACGAAGACGAAACTGAACCCACCGTCCGCGCCCACCAGGCCGCGTTCGGCTACACCACCGACTCGCTGAACCACCTCGTCGAGCCGATGGCGAAAGACGGGAAGGACCCGGTCGGTTCGATGGGCGACGACACGCCGCTCTCGGTGCTGGCCGACGTCGACCGCCCGCTCTTCACCTACTTCAAGCAGCTGTTCGCGCAGGTGTCGAACCCGCCGATCGACTACATCCGGGAGGAGCTCGTCACCTCGCTGGAGACGCGAATCGGCAACCAGCGCAACCTCCTCGACGAGACGCCGGAACACGCCGAGCAGATCGTCGCTGACTCGCCGGTCCTGACGGACGCCGAGACGACGGCGCTGCGAGACCTCCCCGGGCCCGGCGAGCGGACGCCGGGGGAGCGCGACGGCGGCGACGACGCGTCCGCCGGCCCCGAGTTCACCTCCGTCACCGTCGACGTCACCTACGACCGCGACGGATCGCTCGTCGACGCCGTCAGCCGGGTCCGCGAGGACGCCGCGGCCGCCATCGAGGACGGCGCCGACGTCGTCGTCCTCTCGGACCGCGCGGTCGGACCGGATCGGCTCGCGGTGCCGAGCCTGCTCGCGACCGGGGCGGTCCACCACCACCTCGTCCGCAAGGGGCTCCGCAACCGCGCGGGCGTCGTCGTCGAGTCCGGCGAACCCCACGAGGTCCACCACCTCGCGACGCTCGTCGGCTACGGCGCGGACGCGGTCGACCCGTACCTCGCGTACGCCTCCATCGCCGACGTGGTCGCCGGCCCGGACGGCGCCGACGAGAACGAGGCGCTCGCGGCGTACCGCCACGCGCTGGAGGACGGCCTCCTCAAGACGATGGCGAAGATGGGCATCTCGACGATGGAGTCGTACCAGGGCGCCCAGATCTTCGAGGCGGTCGGGCTCGACTCCGAGTTCGTTGCCGAGTACTTCGAGGGGACCGAGATCCGCACCGAGGGGATCGGGGCCGAGCAGATCGAAGACGACCTCCGCACCCGCCACGCGATGGCGTTCGGCGCCGACCCCGAGCTGGAGACGATCGGCGAGTACGAGCACCGCTCGTCGGGCGTGAAACACGGCTGGAACCCCCAGACTGTCGGTACGCTCCAGCAGGCGGTCCGCGGCGGCGACTACGAGCAGTACCAGGAGTTCGCCGAGCTGGTCAACGACCAGACCGAGGAGCTCCAGTCGCTGCGCGGCCTGCTGGAGTTCGACTCCGACCGCGACCCGGTACCGGTCGAGGAGGTCGAGCCCGTCGAGTCGATCGTCGAGCGCTTCTCGACCGCCGCGATGAGCCTCGGGAGCATCTCGCCGGAGGCCCACGAGAACAACGCCATCGCGATGAACCGGCTGGGCGCGAAGTCCAACACCGGCGAGGGCGGCGAACCGCCCGAGCGGTTCGACACCGAAAAAGAGTGTACCGTCAAGCAGGTCGCCTCCGGGCGCTTCGGCGTCACCTCGGAGTACCTCGCGAACGCCGAGGAGCTCCAGATCAAGATGGCGCAGGGGTCGAAGCCCGGCGAGGGCGGGCACCTCCCCGGGAAGAAGGTCAACGAGATGATCGCGCACGTGCGGTGTTCGACCCCCGGCGTCGGGCTCATCTCGCCGCCCCCGCAACACGACATCTACTCCATCGAGGACCTCAAGCAGCTCATCTTCGACCTGAAGGCCGCCAGCCCCGAGGCCGACGTCAACGTGAAGCTGGTGTCGGAGGCCGGCATCGGTACCATCGCGGCCGGGGTCGCAAAGGCGAACGCGGACGTCGTCCACGTCTCCGGCCACGACGGGGGTACCGGCGCCTCGCCGAAGACGTCGATCAAGAACGCCGGCCTGCCGTGGGAGCTCGGGCTCGCCGAGGCGAACCAGATGCTCCGCGCCACCGGACTGCGCGACCGCATTCGCGTGTCGGCGGACGGTGGGCTACGCACCGGGCGCGACGTCGCCGTCGCGGCCGCCCTGGGCGCCGAGGAGTACATCTTCGGTACCGCGTCGCTCGTCACCTCGGGCTGCGTGATGGCCCGGCAGTGCCACGAGAACACCTGTCCGGTCGGCGTCGCCACCCAGCGCGAGGACCTCCGCCAGCGGTTCCCGGGACAGCCCGACCACGTCATCAACTACATGACGTTCATCGCGCAGGAGCTCCGAGAGATCATGGCCGAGCAGGGGTACACCGAGCTGGAGGAGTTCATCGGGCGCCCCGAACTGCTCTCGCAGCGCGAGACCGACCACGAGAAGGCGAAGCATCTCGACCTGTCGGCGGTCATCGCCGAGCCCGCGGGCGAGTCCCGCACGAAGGTCCGCGAGCAGGCCCACGACGGCATCGACGACCTGCTCGACTGGGACCTCATCGACGAGGCCGCGCCCGCCATCGAGGACGGCGCGCCGGTCGCGCTCACCCGCGACATCCGCAACGTCGACCGCGCGGTCGGCGCGACGCTCTCGAACCGCGTCGTCTCCGAACACGGCGGCGAGGGGCTCCCGGACGACACCATCTCCTGCCGGTTCGACGGCGAGGCGGGCCAGAGCTTCGGCGCGTTCCTCGCGCCGGGGATCACGATGGAGCTGTCCGGCGCCGCCAACGACTACGTCGGCAAGGGGCTCTCCGGCGGACGCCTCGTGATCGACACGCCCCCGGAGGCGGCGTACGACCCGACCGAGAACGTCGTCGCCGGCAACGTCTGCCTCTACGGCGCCACCTCCGGCGAGATGTACGTCAACGGCGTCGCGGGCGAGCGGTTCGGCGTCCGCAACTCGGGCGTCCGGGCGGTCGTCGAGGGCGTCGGCGACCACGGCTGCGAGTACATGACCGGCGGCGTCGTCGCCGTCCTCGGCGACACGGGCCGCAACTTCGCAGCCGGGATGTCGGGGGGCGTCGCGTACGTGTACGACCCCGACGACCGCCTCGACGACCGCGTCAACCGCGGGATGGTGTCGGTCTCCGAGACGCTGGAGGGGTCCGACGAGCGGATGCTCCGCCGCCTCGTCGAGAACCACCGCGCGTACACCGACAGCGAGCGCGCGGCCGACCTGCTTGACGACTGGGAGGCCGCGCTCGACGACTTCGTCCGCGTCTTCCCCGACGCGTACGCGGAGGTCATCGCGGAGGGCAAGGGCGCCGACGTGCGCGAGGAGCCGCCCGCGCCCGCCGCCACGGTGCCCGGCGCCGACGCCGACGCGACCGGGCAGGCGTCGAGCGACGACTGAATTAAAAGGAACCGCGCGCTACTCCAGCGTCTCCGAGTCCACTTCGCTCTCCGTCGCCCGCTCGACCGCGCGGTCGACGTGGCGCTCGCGGGCGCGCTCGACGAACTCCTCCGGCAGCTCGTCTATTTCGCCGGCCTGAACGCCCCAGAGCTTCGCGTAGAGGCCGTCCGCGGCGAGCAGCTCGTCGTGGGTGCCGCGCTCGACGACCTCCCCGTCCTCCAACACGAGCGCGGTGTCCGCGTCCGTCACCGTCGAGAGGCGGTGCGCGATGACGAAGGTGGTGCGGTCGGCCGCCAGTCGGTCGAGCGAGCGCTGGATCAGCATCTCCGTCTCCGTATCGACCGCGGAGGTCGCCTCGTCCAAAATCAGGATCGCGGGGTCCTGAAGCACCACCCGGGCGATGGCGAGCCGCTGGCGCTGGCCGCCCGAGAGCTTCACGCCGCGCTCGCCGATCCGCGTCTCGTAGCCGTTCGGCAGCGAGGAGATGAACTCGTGGGCCTCCGCGGCCTTCGCGGCCTCGACGACCCGCTCGCGGATCGCCTCCGCGTCGTGTCCATCGCTGTCACCTTCTCCCCCGCCCGCCTCGTCGATCCGCGTGAACCGCCCGTAGCGGATGTTCTCGGCGATGGTGCCGTCGAACAGCGTGGTGTCCTGCGCGACGTAGCCGACCGACGAGCGGAGGCTCTCGACGGTCACGTCGCGGACGTCGTGGCCGTCGACGCGGATGGCGCCGTCGGTGACGTCGTACAGCCGGAGGAGCAGCTTGAGCAGCGTCGACTTCCCTGCGCCGGTCGGGCCGACGAGCGCCACGGTGTCGCCCGGCTCGGCCGTGAAGGAGACGCCCCGGAGGACCTCCTCGTCGGCGTCCTCGGGGTCGACGAGTGCGTTCTCGGGGTACGCGAAGGAGACGTCGTCGTACTCGACGGCTCCCCTGACGCCGCCGTGGTCGGGGTCGCCGGTTGGGGTCACGCCACCGTCGTTCCGGGTTCCGCCGTCGTTTCGGGCCCCGCCGTCGCCTTGCGCACTGCTGCCGAGTTCGACCGCATCGTCGTCGTCCTCGATGCGGACCGGGATGTCGCGCAGGCCGAACACGCGCTCGCAGGAGGCCTTGGCGTTCTCGTACTGGTCGATGATGTTCGACACCTCCGCGAGCGGGGCGACGAACTGCTGGGTGAGGAGGACGAAGGTGACGAAGGTGCCGACGGTGAGTTCGGTCGTGAACGGGCCCGGCGGGCCGTTCGCGAGCCAGAAGCCGCCGACGGCGAAGGTAGCGGCGAAGGCGAGCCCGGCGAGCAGCTCCATCCCGGGCCGGTAGACGTAGTTGAGCCGGAGAATCGCCATCGTGCGCTGGAAGTACGAGTAGGAGGCGTCCTCGACGCGCTCGCTCTCGTGGGCCTCCGTGTTGGAGGTCTTCACTAACTCGACGCCCGACAGCGCGTTTTCGAGGGCGGTGTTGAGGTCGCCGACGACCGAGCGCTGCGCGACGTAGCGGGGCTCGACCGCCCGCATGAACCAGAGCGTGAAGAGGAACATCAGCGGGACCGCGGCGAGGGTGACGATCGCGAGCTCGTAGTTGTAGTAGACGAGGACGCCCGCGATCCCCACGAGCATCACGCCGAGGCGCGCGGAGTTCTGGAGGGCGTTGTCCAAGAAGACCTCCAGGTTCGAGGCGTCGTTGTTGAGGACAGACATGACCTCCCCGGTCTGTTTGTCGTCGAAGAAGGTCATGTCGAGCCGCTGCATCTGGTCGAAGGAGTCGGTGCGGACCGCGTGCATCACGCGGTGGGCGAAGTTGTTCGCGGCGATGCCGTAGACGTACGTGAACACGCCCGTCACGATGAACGACCCGAAAATGAGGATCACCGAGAGGCGGAACTGCGCGCCCGCCTCCGTGGGGAGCCACGCGTCGGGGACGATCGGGAGCGTGTAGGGGCCGGAGCCGGTGAAGACGGCGTCGATGGCGACGCCGAGGACGACCGGCGGGATCAGCCCCGCGACGCGGGCGACGACGTTGGCGGCCATCCCGATCACGAGCCAGTGGGCCTCCGAGGCCCCGTACTCGCGGAACAGCCGGCCGAGGGGTCGGTCCACCCGGTCGCGGTACACTTCGAAGGCGTTGCGCTCGTCGGCAGCCATAGGCGTACGAGCGCCGGAGGCCCCATGTATCCGGCGGCTTCGGCGGCCCGTTCCGGGTTCCGACGATCGCGGTACTCGACTCGGCGATCTCTTATAAAGAACCGACCGAGTGCGGTGGCGCGTGCCTGCGAGCGGCCGCCCCCGGCGGCCGCGAGGAGCACGCGCGAGGGACGCGGCGACCGGAGCGAAGCGGAGGGAGCCGCGAGGCTGGGGAGGTGTGAGGCGCGGTTGCGGTGCGTTCCCGCGAGCGAAGCGAGCGGGAGCACGGAAGTCGCAGCCCGCGCAGCGAAGCGAGCAGGAACGTCTTCCAGAGGGGCGGGACTCAAAGGGGCAGCCGCGAGGACGGCGCAGGCGACGTAAGGACCACAGGGAGCGAGCGAAGCGAGCGACCGAGGACCGCAGCGAGCGTGCGCCGTCCTCGCGGCTGGGGCTTTGGAGGTGTTCAACGCCGTTCTGCTGTCAGCTATTTATAAACGAGCGGTTGGGGCTTTGGCGGTGTTCAACGCCGATCCACCAGCTACCATTTATAAATGCCATAGCTCGACGCCTGAAGCGGCGACCGACTCGTCTCAGCGAGAGTGATCTGGTCGCCGGACGGTTTAATAAGCGCCGCTCGAACCCCAGTACGTGGACGAACTCGTCGTGAGTACGGAGGTGTACGCCGACCCGGAGGAGGTGTACGCGTTCCTGCTTGATTTCCCGCAGTACGCGAACTACTCCGAGTACCTCCGCGAGGTCCGAACCGTCACCGGCGACGGCGGTCCCGGGACCAAGTACGCGCTCACGTTCGCGTGGTGGAAGATCTCCTACACCGCCCGCTCGGAGGTGACCGGCGTCGCCCCGCCGAAGCGGATCGACT
The DNA here is from genome assembly GCF_000296615.1 of Halorubrum sp. T3. Lineage (NCBI taxonomy): Archaea > Methanobacteriati > Methanobacteriota > Halobacteria > Halobacteriales > Haloferacaceae > Halorubrum > Halorubrum sp. T3. Next base: position 556,087 of record NZ_JH815329.1, read on the forward strand.
GGGAGATCACGAAAGACATCGACGCCGGCGGCTGTTGGCGCGTGACACCGCCCGAGAGCGTCGAGCGCGACGACGACGCGGACGCGACCGACGATGCCCCCTGCGAGGTCGCGCTCGAAGTCGCGTTCGACCCCGGTTCGGCCAGCTCCGACGCCCTCGACCTCCCGCGGCTCGTCTCGTTCGACTGGGTGTTGAAGAAGGCGATCCCGCTGATCAGAGACGAGGCCGAGCAGGTCGTCGAGCGCGCCGTTCAGGACTTAGAGGGGTCGACGCGAGACGTCGACCTCGACGTGTACGTCGATTCCGACCGGATCTGAGCACGGGCGGAGCGCGGCCTCGTCGGTCCGCGATTCGAAGCCCTTAAGATATTCACCGCGGAACGAACGAATGCGTTCGCGGGCTCGTAGATCAGTGGTAGATCATCCCCCTGGCACGGGGAAGGCCCGGGGTTCAAATCCCCGCGAGTCCATGATTTTGCGCCGCGAGCAACGTCGCGAGCGGCGCAAATCTGTAACGAGCGGGGTTTGAACCCTACCAGTCGCGCGCAGCGAGCGACGCGAGCGAGCACGTCTGGTTCCGGTTCAAATCCCCGCGAGTCCACTCCTGCGCTCACTTCGTTCGCTTAGTCGTTCCCTCGCGTGGTCCCACTCGCTTGCTCCGTTCGCTCGCGGGACCCCCGCGAGTCCATTCGATTCCCTCCGGTCGCCTCATTTCCTCGTTCTCTTGCGACGCAGCGGTCGACAAGGTCGCCGATACCGGCGGTGAGCGGCGTAGAAGGAACTCGCGTGTGACAGCGTCAGCGATGCTCGTCGATCCAGCGACACCACGCGTCGAAGTCCTCTGCGCCGCACTGATCCGCGATCGACTGGAGCGTCCCGATCTTCACCCGGTCGTGTAGCGGGACGGTGACGGTTCGGACCTCGCCGGTGTCGGGGTTCGTGTACTTCAGAATCGCGTGGCTTCCGCGCTGTCGGTCTTTGCGGTAATTGAAAGAGGTGAGACGGTGACGATCTCTCGGCCGGAGAAGTTTCGCGGTGGACCGCTCATTCCTCGAACCAGGGAGCGTCCGGCTCTGGCGCGTTCGTGTCCGCCTCGCGGGCCTCCTTCGTCAGTTCGACCGCCTCGTCGAGGTTCGAAAGCGCCTCCTCACGCGTCTCACCTTGGCTGGCGACGTTCAGCTCTTGATCGATCGCCGACCATCCCCCCTCGTCCTCCTCGATCAGGCGGATCTCCCGGCCAGTACTCATGGATGGTGGTAGTCGTCACCGTGGAATAAGCGTTCTGTCGCTTCGAACACCGTTTTCGAACGCCCGGGCCGCGGACGGTTCGATCCCCGGGACACAAAACTGGGCTCGGGATCGAGAGTCTCTCCCGGCGAGACGGGAGCACTCCGTTCGCCTTCCCGCACGAACGCTAAAGTGAAATCGCGACAGACGACCAGCCGACCGTGCTGACCGACGCCGAGGAACGACTCGTCGAGGACGTCTTGGAGGTGGGCGAGGTCATCGAGCGGGACACGTTCGAGTTCATGATCGAGGAGGGCCTCCCCGCGGAAGAACTCCGAGTTCTCGGCAGCGACGGCAGCGCCGAAACGGCCATCGAGAGCCTCGAATCGAAGGGACTCGTCACCACCGAGCGGGTCGAGGAGACGGTGCGCGACAGCAGCTCACCGGAGGAATCGATCCTCATCCCCGGGACGGACTTCGAACGCGTCGAGCGCCGGTACGTCTACTTCACCGACGAACTCGAAGCGCGGTATCGGGAGTAGCTCGCCGCCCGAACTCTATCCCGGCCACGCCTCCCGCTCCCGCCTGTCCGCCTCGCTTGTGAGCTCCGGCGGCACCTCCTCTAACAGCACCGACGCCAGCGACGCGCCGACGTGCCACGCGACGACCTCCTCGTCTAACTCCTCCAACCGCACGTCCTCCTGCCCGTAGTACTCGCCCGCGACCGAACAGGACCCGCCGCCGTCAGAGAAGCAGACGTCGCCGGCCTCGTCGTAGGTGATCTGGACGTGCGCCTCGCGCGCGCTATCGACGAACTCCCACGCGAACCCGTCGCTCCCGGCGACGTCCTCGCGCGCCGCGAAGTAATCGAGCGCGGCGGCCACCTCGTCCTCGACTGGGCCCGTGACCGCGCCGTCGTCGGCGCGCAGGTGGACCTTCACCGGCTGGTGCGTCGCGAGCGTGCTCGTCGCGCTCATCAGGCCGGCGGGCTCCTCGCCGTGTTCGAGCCCCTGAACGTGGCCGAGCTCGTGGGTGATCGTCGCGTTCATCTCCGCGTCGGAGATCCGCGGGTCGACGGTCGCGGTCATCGGCGTCCGCGGCTCGTCGACGAGGAGGTCCGCGCAGCCGAAGTACCGCGTCTCGTTGGTCTCCTCCACGCCGCACCGCTCTACCTGATCGAACCGGAGGACGATGTCGGCGTCCGCTTCGTCGCCGACGCGCTCGTAGGCGACCGGGTAGCCGAGGTAGCGCTCGTCGCTCCGCTCCCAGTAGCCCGTCGCGGCCGCGACTACGTCCGAGACGTTCCGGTCGACCGCCTCGTCGTCGACGTAGAGGTCGAGCGTCGTCTTCCCGTACGGACTCGGGTGGATAACCGAGACGGCCCGCTCGCGCGTTCGGTTCGCGGTCGTCACGACGACCGGGTAGTCGCCGCCGTCGAGCCGCACGTCCGCGAACGTGACGGACGCCTCCGCCTCCGCGCCGCCGTCGAGCGCCACGGTCCGGTTCGCGCTCGCGCCGGTCCCGTACCGGATCCGAACGGTCTGGTTGCCCGCTAAGTCGCCGATGTTAGTCACGGTCGCCGTGACGGTGAGGTCCTCGCCGTACGCCACGCTCTCGGGGGCCTCGATGTCCGAGACCGCGAACGCCGCCGGCCGCGCCTCCTCGACGACGACGGCGCGGGTCGCGCTCGCCTCGCCAACGGTCACCCTGATCTCGTGTTCGCCCGGGTCGAGCGCCGCGGCGTCGACCGCGGCCGTCACCCGCATCGTCCCGTTCGCGGGGACAGTCCGGTTCTCCGCGAGCAGCGTCGCGTCGCCGACGCGGACCGTCACCCGAACCGGGTCGAGCGTCGCGTTCGGGCTCTCCGACCCCCCGCTCCCGCCCCCGTCGCTACTGCTGTCGCCGCCGTCGTCCGCGAGGCCCTCCCACCGCGCGGTCGCCTCGATCGTCGCCCGCTCGTCGTGCCCGAGCGACTCCGGCGCGTCGACGGACTCGATCGACGGCGACGGCGCCCCGAGGGGGCCGGCCATCTCCCCGCCGAGCCCGCCGCAGCCGGCGAGGACGACGAGCAGGGCGACGGCGGCGACGGCGCTTGCGTTACGCATTGGTCGTCCTCCCCTCGGAACCGCACACGGATAACGTTCGTTTCAGCTGTCGATCAGCTGTGCGGACCGCTCACCGCAGCGTCGACGTCGGGACGACCGACGGGAGCACGCCGCCGCCGGTCGCGTCCTCGACGACCGCCTCGGCGACGTGTTCGCCGCTGAGCAGGCACATCGGCATCCCGATGCCGGGGTTGGTGTACGCCCCGACGTAGTAGAGGCCGTCGACGCCGGGCGCGCGGTGCGCGGGGCGCAGCGGCCCCGTCTGTTCGAGCGTGTGCGACAGCGCCAGCGCGGTTCCGCGCGGCGCGTTGAACCGCTTTCGGAAGTCGGAGACGCAGGCGGTCTCCTCGAAGACGATCCGGTCGCGGAAGTCGACGCCAGCGTGTTCGGCGAGGTCGTCGAACACTAAGTCGCGGAACCGCTCGCGCGTCTCCGGGTCGTCCGCTAACCCGGCCGCCAGCGGCACGAGGAGGAAGACGGCCTCGTGGCCGTCGGGCGCCGCCTCGGGGTCCGTCTTCGAGGGGACGTGGACGTAGTACGCGGGGTCGTCGGGCCACGCCGGGTCGTCGAAGATGGCGTCGAAGTGGGGGCGCCAGTCGGTCGGGAACACGAGGGTATGGTGGTCTAAGTCCACGTCGCCCTCGACGCCGAGGTACGCGAGGTACGCCGAGGGCGCGTACGTCCGCGACTCCCAGTAGGACTCGCGGTCGACGGTCCCCTCCGGAAGGAGGTCGCGCTCGACGTGCGGCGGGGGCGCGTTCGCGACCACGCGATCGAAGCGGTCGCTCCGCGCCGTCGCAGGCGGATCGCCGTCTCCCCGGCGCCGCTCCGTCTCGACAGTGAACTTCGGGACGGACGCGGCGACCGACGGCTCGATCGCGGTCACCGGCTCGCTCGTTCGGATTGAGACGCCGAGCTCGCGGGCGAGGTCGGCCATCGCGTCGACGACGCTCGCGATCCCCCCGACCGGGTGGTAGACGCCGAGATTCATGTCGACGTGGCTCATCAGCGTGTAGATCGCGGGCGTGTTGTACGGCGACCCGCCGAGGAAGACAAGCTTGTACTCCGCGATCTGGCGCAGCTTCTCGCTGTCGAAGTAGTCGCTGACGTAGTCGTCCATCTCGCGGAGCTTCGGCAGCGCACGCCCGGACCGGAACACGTCGGCGTCGACCATGTCGCGCAGCCGCGATCGGCTCGGGTAGACGAACCGGTCCATACCGAGCTCGTACGCCTCCGCGGCGTCGGCGAGGTAGTCGTCCAAGACCTCTCCCGCGCCCGGCTCGTAGGACTCGAACAGCGCCTTCTGTCCCTCTCGGTCGGCCGGCATCGACGCGCGGTCGCCGTCCTTCCAGATCACCTCGTACAGCGGGTCCAACTCGATCAGGTCGTAGTAGTCGTCGGTCGACCGCCCGAAGTGCTCGAAGAACCGGTCGAACACCTCCGGCATGAGATACCACGACGGCCCGGTGTCGATCCGGAACCCGTCGCGCTCGATCCGCCCGGCGTACCCGCCGGGGTGGTCGTTGCGCTCGAACAGCGTCACGTCCGCCCCGGCGTCGGCGAGGTAGCTGGCCGCGGAGAGACCGCCGAACCCGGCGCCGACGACCGCGATCGACTCCCCGGCCAGCGGCTCCGCGGCGTCCGACAGGCCCGCGTCCGGTTGGGGTGTCATCACCTCCGGCTACGCGTCCGGGAACGTTTACCCTGCGGTCATACCATGTTAGGGAAGCCGCGGTCGGGCGGCTCCCTCGGAAACTGCCGTCTGCTCACTCCCCGTCCCCGACGCCGTCCCCCTGGAGCCGTCGGGCGCCGAGCGCGAACAGCCCCAGCCCGACCAGGTAGAGCCGCCACCCGCTGCTCGCGACCGGGAACCGCCGGTCGACCGGCTCCTCGACGTCGACGTCCGGGTCGCGCGGCTGGACCGGGTTGCTGACGTGGACGGACTCGCTGGTGCCGCCGGCGCCCGCGTCGACCGTCCGCGACCCCGTCTCCGGGTCGACGCGCACGTCGACGAACGTCTGGACGAACCCGTCGGCCGTCGAGTAGAGAACCTCCCCGTTTAGCTGGAAGAAGCGGTCGCGGAGCGGCCAGAACGCGTTCACCCCGTCGAGGTGCGTCCAGTCGAGCGCGACGTGCGCGAAGACGTGGACGAAGACGGCCCCCCACGCGACCGCGACCCACCGCGGCGAGAGCCGCTCGCGGACGACCGACCGCTCGCGGACGCGCGTGTCGTAGTACAGCCCTAACGCGGCGACCGCGGGGAGGACGAAGTTGTGCCCGACGGTGCGGTGCGCGCCCGCCATGACCACCCCGAGGAAGCTGTCCGCCTCCGGCAGGACGAGGACGACCAGCAGGACCGCGAGCGCCCGCCGGTCGTAGTACGCGCCGAGTAGTCCGGCCGCGAGCAGCAGCGCGAACCCGGCGTGGACGACCGTCGAGGGCATTCAGCGGCTCACCCCGCCGTCGGTTGCCCCGCCCCCGCCGCGCCCCCGGAACCGGACCGCAAGCGTCGCGGCCGCGGCGGCGACCACCACCAGCTGCGACCCGCCGTCGACGACCCGGAACTCGCGGTCGGCGCCCGGGTTGAGGCCGGGGCGCCCATCGGGGTTGACCCACGAGGCGACCGGGTCGGCGACCGCGCCGCCGGCGGTCCGGAGCGGCAGGACCCCGGACCCGTCGCTGCCGAGCGCGAGGAACGTCTGGACGACTCCCTCCTGCGTCGAGAACAACAGTCTCCCGCGGACGACGTAGCGCGCGTCCTCCAGCGGGTAGAGGAGCGCCGCCCCCTCGCCGGCGAACAGCGCGGACCCGATTCCGGCGACGACGAACGACGCGAGCGCGACCCACGCGACCCGCACGCCGCGCCGACCGAAGCGGCCGCGGAGCCGCGACTCGCCGCCCGGGCGGCGCTCGGTGTCCCAGTACAGCAGTCCACCCGCGAGGAGAGGGAGCCAGACCGCGTGGAGGAGGGCGTTCGTCGCGCCGGGGACAACGAGGCTCGCGGCCGCGTCAAGGGAGGGGACGAGCGCGGCCGCGACGACGACCGCGACCGCGCGCCGGTCGAAGGCGAAGCCCAGCAGCGCGGCCGCGAGCAGCGCCCCCACGGCCGCGCTCACGAGCGTCGGCGCCATACCCGTCCTGACGCTCGGAGGCGAATAAGCGCTCCGGGCGGATCAGTCTCGGTCGTCCCGGTCCGCGTCGGGGTCGGCGGGGTCTGCGTCGAACTCGAAGCCGTCAGCGTCCGAGTCGGACTCCTCGCCCGACTCGGTCTTTTCCTCCGAATCGCGGTCGCCGTCGCGGTTCCGGCCGGTATCGCCCTCGCGATCGGCCGCGTCGCCGTCGACGGTGACGCGCCCGGCGTCGCCCGGCGGGCGGTCGCCGCTCCCGACGTCCTCGCCGAGCAGCGCGACGGCCATCAGTCGGGTGCCGCCCGCGATCAGGTTCGTCAGGTGGAGGCCGACGAGCAGGCCGACGGCCCCGAGCCCCGCGGCGAGGGCGGCCTCGGGCGCGGTGTCGATCGCCCACACCGCCGGCTCGCCGTTCACCTCGCCGAACGTCGTCTCGTACGGGTACCGGACGGGGGCGCCGACGAGTGAGAGCGCCTGCGCGAGGACGGCGAGCGGCGCGAACGCCACCACGGTGACCCAGAACTTCAGCGAGATGAACCCGAGCCCGCGCCACGTCGACGGCGCCGACAGGTAGGCACGAACGGTCGCCGTCGCGCCCGCCGAGCCGTCGTTGGCGGCGGCCGGGAGGTCGTCCGCCGCGGATAGGTCGGTGCCGAGCAGGCGGTTCGCCAGCCAGCGTTCGAGCCCGGCGACGAGCCGCGAGCCGACGACAGCCGCGATCAGGAGGCCGATCCCGACGAGGACGACCGAGAGGAGGACCCCGAAGACGAGCGCAAACGATCCGATTCCCGAGTAGAGGAACCCTAGCGGAACCGCGATCAGCAGGTACAGCAGGTGACGATACGTGCGCCCGTCGGCGATGACGCCGACGACGGGGAGGGCTGCGAGCGGTCGGAGGGAGACCATACCGCGACTGGTTCCTCGCCCGACAAAAATCGCTCGCTCGACGGCGGCGGGGCCGTCGATGCGAGACTGCGCCCGGAACGACCGCCGCCCACCGCGCGCGACCTAACCGAGGAAGAAGTCGATGGCGTTGCCGGACGACTGGCCCTTGTACAGCTCGGAGTAGCCGCACTCCGCGCAGGAGACGACGACGAACCGCCGGTTCTGGACGTCGAACATCTTGGTGAGGCCGGTGCCGCTGGTGGCGATCTCGTCGGTCTCCGTCTCGGTGCCGCCGCACTTCGGGCAGCCGTCGTCTCCGGCAGCCAGCGACTCGGGCCGTTCTCCCGTGTGAGCCGAGTCGGGAGCGGCGCGATCGCCGTCCCCCGCGTCGTCCCATTCGTCGTTCGGTTCGTCGCCGAAGACGGAGTACTCCGTCTCCTCGTCGTTGTCGGAGGGCATCGGTGCCCCCTGCTCCCGCGATCGCTAAACCTCTTGTGGCGTTACGGAAGTGCGAGGAGAAAGCCCCGCCCTTCAGGGCGGGGATGAATCCGACAAACGATGATACAAACCACCGACGATAGCACGGCCTGATATTCCAACAGATATTTACTATAGCATACTTAATTACAACTGTAATGGTCACGGTGACTGTCACCGCGAAGTTCCACAATCCATCCCTCTCACGGCGGAAAGAGTGGCAACGCGCCACTCGACTCTACCGTGACACCAAGCAATTCTGTATCGATGGATGGGAGAACGGCGACTTCGGGAAGTCCGTGACCACGGCCACCATCGACAACGACCTCTACTCGGCCATTCAGAACCAAGCCATCCGTGAGGCGAAATCCGACCACAACAAGGACGGGGAAGTTCGCTACCGAGAGAGTCAACCGTTCGCCATCAACAACCAGAACTGGCAGATCGACACGACCGAGAACGGCACAGTCGTCGTCGGCTTCCCGTGCGTCTCCCAATGGTGGTACACACCGATAGAGGTGTACGACGATATTGCCGACCCCGTAGACCGACTGGTTGAGGGTGACGCTGACAAGACCCGCCTACAGATCTACCGTCGCGGCGACGACTGGTACTGTACGTTCAACGTGGAATACGACACCGATACGTCGGGTGAGACGCCTATCGGTGTCGATATTGGCGAACGGCATATCCTCGCTGTGACCGCCTACGGTGAGGACGAATCAATGCTGGTGTCTGGTGGTGAGGCGAAGTACGTTCGACGCAAATATCGTTCCCTACGCGATTCGCTCTCGGAAGCGGGTGCGCTTCGCGCACGTAACCGTGTAGGTGACAAAGAACAGCGTCGAATCAAAGACCTGAATCACAAACTCTCCCGTCGCCTCATCACGTTCGCGGAACAGTTCGAGAATCCTGTCATCCGGATAGAAGACCTCGAAGGTATCCGCGGGGACAGTTCGTGGTCGGGCGTTCACTCGTGGCATTTCCACCAACTCCAACAGTTCATCACATACAAAGCCGAGCGGGCTGGGATCCGCGTCGAGAAGGTCGATGCGTACCATACCAGCCAACAGTGTTCGGCGTGTGGTTCGATGGGAACCCGTGATGGCGACCACTTTTCGTGTTCGGAGTGCGGTCGAGGACGCCACGCGGACCTGAACGCTTCAGAGAACATCGCACAACGGGAGGGTGAACCATGTACGGCGTAGCAGTTCGGCTGACGCGAACCGTACTACCTCGCTGGTTGAATAGCCAGCCGTCTTCGACGCTCGCTGTATGCGGGGAGGAAGGCCCCATTGACAGGGCTGTACGCGCTGGAAAGCACACCGTTGGTCACAACTCGGTGGCGACCGTTGACGGCCCACGCGAAAGCGTCCTTGAGGCCCGAGGAAACGCGCAACCTGAATATCCACTTTGTGGAATCCTCGCGCTTTAGCGCGGGGAGGATGTCAACTGCCGGTCCCTCTGTAACGCTACTCGTCGATCTCGTCGACGAGCCCGTCGGCGACGCCGGTGTAGCCGGCGGGCGTCAGCGCCTTCAGCTCCGCGCGGACCTCGCCGTCGACGTCGAGATCGTCGAAGAGGTCGCGGAAGTCGTCGAGCGTCACCGACCGGCCGCGGGAGAGCGCCTTCACGCGCTCGTAGGCCTCGGTGTCGCCCTCGCGGCGGAGGATCGTCTGGACCGCCTCGCCGATGACCTCGGGGGTCGCGTCCAGCTCCTCGCGCATGACGGTCTCGTTCGGAACGACCTTCGCGAGTCCGTCCGCGGCCTTCGAGTAGCCGATCAGGCAGTGGGCGAGCGCGGCGCCGACGTTGCGCTTGACGGTCGAGTCGGAGAGGTCGCGCTGGAGCCGCGAGGTCGTCACGTAGTCGGCGAGGAAGGTGAGGTCGGAGTTCGCCTTCGAGAGGTTCCCCTCGCTGTTCTCGAAGTCGATCGGGTTCACCTTGTGGGGCATCGTCGACGACCCCGTCTCGCCCTCGACGGCCTCCTGCCCGAGGTAGCGGTCGGAGACGTACAGCCACGCGTCGAGGTCCAAGTCGAGGAGGACGTTGTTGACGCCGCGAAGCGCGTCGAACAGCGCCGCGAGGTCGTCGCAGGGGTTCACCTGCGTCGCGAGCGCGGTGTGTTCCAACTCCAAGCCGCGCACGAACGACTCGGAGAACCCTCGCCAGTCGACGTCGGGGTAGGCGGCGTGGTGCGCCGCGTAGGTTCCCGAGGCCCCCGCGAGCTTCCCGGAGAGGTCCTCGTTCGCGACGACGACCCGCCCCAGCGCGCGGCCGAGCCGCGCGGCGTACACCGCCATCTCCTTCCCGAAGGTCGTCGGCGTCGCGGGCTGGCCGTGCGTGCGCGCCAGCATCGGCGTGTCCCGGTGTTCGTGGGCTAACTCGACGAGGGCGTCGCGCACCTCGCGGACCGCGGGGACGATCACCTCGCTCACCGCAGGCTTGAGGAGGAGCCGGTGCGCGAGGTTGTTCACGTCCTCGCTCGTGAGCCCGAAGTGGATCCACGGGTACAGCGACTCGGCGTCGTCGAGCGAGGAATCGTTTTCATCGGCAATCTCGGCCAGCCGGACCCGGAGGAAGTACTCGACCGCCTTCACGTCGTGGTTGGTCGCGTCGTACCCCGCGGCGCCATCGGTCTCCAGCGCCTTGATCAGGCGCGCGTCCTCGGCCGAGAACTCCTCGTAGATCCGGCTGAGCGCGGCCTCCGTCGTCTCGTCGAAGCCGATCGGGATCGCGTCGAGCGCGCCCAGCGCGAGCAGGTACTCGACCTCGACGCGGGTCCGCGCGCGCATCAGCGCGGCCTCGCTGGCGTACGGGGACAGCGGCGCCGTCCGGCCGGCGTACCGGCCGTCGAGCGGCGAGACGGCCGCGAGCGGGTCCGACCGGGACAGCCCCGAGATGGTGGCCTCGGCCGTCGGTTCGGAGTCGTCGGTCATGTCCGCGACTGCCCCCGGCGCCAGCAAAAGCGTGTCGATGGGGCGACGCACGGACGTGGATCCGAATCCGCCTCGAATCGCCCGAAAATCACATTTCGATCCCCGATCATGTATACTACCGCGGCGCGGACCGCAATCGATATACCCGATCGGTCGGACCGTCGAGTATGAAGATCGCGGGACTCGCGAGCAACCGGGGACGGAACCTCAGACACATCGCCGACGCCGCGCCCGGCGGGGCGGAGCTGTCGGTCGTCCTGACGAACCGCGAGCAGGCGCCCGTGTTAGGGGCCGCGACCGAGCGCCGGATCCCGACCGAGGTCGTCGAGCGCGACGAGGGCGAGTCGCGCGAGTCGCACGAGCGCCGGATCGTCGAGCGCCTCTCCGACTACGACGTCGACCTCGTCTGTCTGGACGGCTACATGCGCGTGCTGACCGACGAGTTCCTCGACGCCGTCCCGACGACGCTGAACGTCCACCCCTCGCTGCTCCCGGCGTTCCCCGGCACGGACGCCCACGAGCAGGTGCTGGAGGCGGGCGTCCGGTCCACCGGCTGTACGGTCCACGTCGTCACCGAAGAGGTCGACGCCGGCCCGGTCGTCACCCAGGAGCCGATCCCGGTGTACGAGGACGACGACGCCGACTCGCTGAAGGCCCGCGTCCTCCGCGAGGCGGAGTTCACGGCGTACCCGCGGGCGGTCCGCTGGTTCGCCGAGGACCGCGTGACCGTCGAGCGCGACGCCGACGGGAATCCGAAGCGCGTCGCCGTCGAGGGCGACGTGGGCGGCGACTTCCCCGAGCGGCGCTTCGTTTCGGAGGAGCGGACCGCCTCGCTGCGCTACGGCGAGAACCCGCATCAGGACGCCGCCCTGTACGTCGACGACGGCTGCGAGGAGGCCAGCGTCGTCGACGCGGACCAGCTGAACCCCGGCGCGAAAGGGATGGGGTACAACAACTACAACGACGCGGACGCCGCCCTCGACCTCGTCAAGGAGTTCGACGAGCCCGCGGCCGCGGTGATCAAGCACACGAACCCCGCGGGCTGCGCGGTCGGCTCGGACCTCGCGGACGCGTACGACCGCGCGCTGCGCACCGACGCGAAGTCGGCGTTCGGCGGCATCGTCGCGCTGAACCGCGAGTGCGACGCCGACACCGCCACCGCGGTCGCCGACTCGTTCAAGGAGGTCGTCGTCGCGCCCGGCTACACCGACAGCGCGCTCGACGTGCTCCGCGAGAAGAAGAACCTCCGCGTGCTCGACGTCGGGCCGCTCGGCGAGGGCGAGGACCACTTCTCCGAGCGGTTCACGGAGAAACCCATCGTCGGCGGGCGCCTCGTCCAGGAGCGCGACCGGCAGTCCCCGACCGCCGACGACTTGGAGGTCGTCACCGAGCGCGAGCCGACCGACGAGCAGATCGAGACGATGCTGTTCGCGTGGAAGACGCTGAAACACGTCAAGTCGAACGGGATCCTCTTCGCGACCGGCACGGAGACGGTCGGCGTCGGCATGGGGCAGGTGTCCCGCGTCGACGCCGTGACGCTCGCGGCGATGAAAGCCGAGAAGGACGCGGAGGGGAAGTCCGCAGAGGGCGCCGTGATGGCCTCGGACGCGTTCTTCCCGTTCCCGGACGCGGTCGAGGAGGCGGCCGACGCCGGCATCGAGGCGATAATCCAGCCCGGCGGCTCCGTCAACGACGAGGACGTGATCGCCGCGGCCGACGAGCGCGACATGGCGATGGCGTTCACTGGGTCGCGCTGCTTCCGGCACGACTAACTGCGGAGAGCCGAGGCCTGCCGCCGGCCGGGTCCGCCCTCGTGCCGCACCCCTACTCCGGCCAGTCACTCGGGACGTACTGGTCGAACTCGGGGTCGGTCGAGCGGGCGAGCGGTCGGAACGCCCGCTCCCCGTCGACCCGGAACTCCTCGATCCGCGACTGCCCGGGACCGGTGAGGTAGCCGACGTAGGACATCGCGAGCGGGTACGCCGCGTCGTGTCGCGCGGGGTTGACGGGGATGACGGCGTACTCGTTCCGGAGGAGCGGCGGCGGGTCGTCGATGCCGGCGTCGACGTGGCGCGTTAGGGCGCCGTCGCCGCCCACGGCGAGGAAGGTACCGCGGTCGACGAGGGTGTAGGCGCCCGACTGCTGCGCGGTCGTCAGCGTGTCGCCCATTCCCTGACCGGTTTCGAGGTACCACTCGCCGCCGGGATCGACGCCAGCCTCGTCCCAGATCCGGCGCTCGCGGATGTGGGTTCCCGACCGATCACCCCGCGACAGGAACGTCGCCTCCGCGTCGGCGATCGATTCGAACGCCGACAGCGGGTCCTTTCCGGCGACGCCCGCGGGGTCGTCGGGCGGCCCGACGACCAGGAAATCGTTGACCATCACCCGCCGTCGATTGATCCCGTGCCCCTCCCTGAGGAACTCGTCCTCCAGCGGGCGAGCGTGGACGAGCACGACGTCGCAGTCGCCGTCCCGGGCGGTGCGGAGCGAGGCGCCCGTCCCGCGCACGACCGACTCCACGGCCGCGCCGAACCGGTCGGCGTATCCTCGGTTCAGGACGGGGAGCAGCCCGCTGTCGTACGCCGTCGTGGCAGTGGCGAGCGTCAGCGAGCCGAGGTCGGACGGGCGCTCCTCGGTCCGATTCGTACAGCCGGCCAGCGAGGCGGCACCGCCGAGGCCGAGCGCCCGCACGTACTGTCGACGGCGCATGCGATGTAGTCGAAATCGAACACACTTTCCTATGAATTAACCGGACATTATTTCGACGCGGGAACGCCGCACGTCACGGGTCGGCGCCGCGCCCGACTCGCGTCTCGCCCGCCTGAAACGATAACCCCACGCGGACCGCCGGATCGACGGCGCTTTTTTCTCGGGCTCCCCTCGTCTCGGATCGGAGACGACCGTGGCCCAGTTCGGCAACTCGGTACGGCTGCTCGGGGACCGGGAGTTCGCGGCGCTCGCCGGGACCGCGTTCGCCCGTAGCCAGGCGTACTCGACGATCCTCATCGCCCTCGCGCTGTACGCGGACCTGTTCGGCACCACCGGGTTCATCGAAGGGCTGTTCGGCACCGCGTTCGCGATCGTCCAGTTGGTCATCGTCCTCCCGCTGGGCCGGAAGGTGGACACCGGCAACGCGAAGCGGTGGCTGCTCGGCGGCTTCCTGATCAACGTCGCCGTCTTCGTCGGCTTCGCCTTGGTCGACAGCTCGGTTCACATCATCCTCGTGCGGATGGTCCAGGGGCTCGGCGCGAGCGTTCTCTGGATCACGGGCGCGACGGTGATCGGCGAGATCAGCCCGGACGACGAGCAGGGGCGCTGGCTCGGCTCGTACAACCAGTTCGCCTCCTTCTCGTCGCTCGCGGGCGACCTCGTCGGCGGCTACCTGCTGTACGCGTACGGGTTCACGGAGACGTACCTCGTCTTGACCCTCGTCACGCTCGCCGCGTTCGCGCTCGTCTTCGCGTTCCTCCGCGACAACCCCGGCGGCCGGAAGGACCCCGAGGACGCGGGCGGGATAGAGACGTTCCGGTCGCTGCTGGAGCTCCCGATGTTGCGCGCGCTCGTCTTCTTCCGGTTCACCTTCAGCGTCGGCAAGATGGCGGTGATCATCTTCCTCCCCATCTACGCCCGGACGACGTTCGGCATCTCGGCGTTCGCCATCGGCTGGATCATGGCGGGCGGGAAGGCGACGAAGGCGCTCACGCAGGGGTTCGTCGGCGACCTCACCGACCGCTACGAGCGCACCTACCTGTTCGTCGCGGTCGGGGCGCTGCTGTACGGCGTCGGCACCGCGATCATCCCGCTCGCGGCGTACTTCGACGGGACGCTCGCGCCGGTCACCGTCTCCTATCTCGGCGACTCCCAGACCCTCGGCGGGGCCTTCTTCGCGCTGTTCACCGCCTACTCGCTGCTCGGAATCGCCGACTCGATCCGGCTGCCGGCGAGCATGTCGCTGTTCGTCAGCGAAGGGGAGCAGTACGACTCCGTCGCCAGCGCGATGAGCCTGCGCTCCGTCTCGTGGAAGGTCGGGCAGGTCGTCGGGCCCGTGCTCGTCGGCACCACGATGGACGCGACGACGACCGAGACGGGGTTCCTGCTCGCGGCCGCGTTCATCGCGTTCGCAACCACGGGCTTCGCGTGGCAGGCGCGGGCGGCCCACCGCGCGGACCGGGACCCGGGACCGGCGGTCCCGAGCGACGACTGAGGCCGGCCCCGGTCGTCGCCCGCGAGCGACCGCTTACAGCGTGTAGTCGTGCTCGCCCGTCTCGGACTCTAAAAAGGCCGTCAGCAGGTCGATCGTCGCCTCGACGTCGCCGCCGTCCGCGGTCTCGGTGACGGTGTGGAGGTACCGCGTCGGGATAGAGATCGCGCCGACGGGCTTCGCGCCCGCCGTGTTCTGGAATCCGGCGGTGTCGGTACCCCCCGCGGGCAGCACCTCGTGCTGGTGGTCGATCCCCTCGTCCTCCGCGACCTCGGTGAGCCGCCCGTGGACCTTCGGGCTGGTGATCACCGAGGAGTCCTTCAGCTTCACGGCGGTCCCCTCGCCGAGTTCGGTGACGGCGTCGGCCGGGTCGCCGACCTGCGGCACGTCGTTGGCGACGGTGACGTCCAGTGCGACGGCGAGGTCGGGATCGATGTCCACGCCGAGCGCCCGCGCGCCCCGGAGCCCGACTTCCTCTTGGACCGTCGCCGCGAAGTGGATCGTCACGTCGGGGTCGTCGATCCGCCGGGCCGCCTCCAGCATCGCGAACAGGCAGATCCGGTCGTCGAGCGCCTTCCCCGTGACGCGGTCGCCCATCCGCGTCGTGGTCTGGTCGAGGGTGACGAGGTCGCCGACGCTCACCGCCTCCTCGACCGCCTCGGCGTCGCGGCCGAGGTCGATGAAGACGTCCTTCACCTCGTCGTCCTTCTCCTGCTGCTCCTCCGTGAGCGTGTGCGGCGGGACAGAGCCGATGACGCCCGTCAGGTCCTCGTCGCCGTGGACGGTGACGCGCTGCGCGCGCAGCACCCGGGCGTCGAACCCGCCGAGCGGGTCGACCTGGACGAACCCCTCGTCGGTGACGTGGCGGACCATGAACCCGATCTCGTCCATGTGGGCCGCGACGGCGACGGAGTAGTCCGAGTCGCCCTCGATCGTGCCGACGACGTTGCCCATTGCGTCCGTCCGGACGCGGTCGACGCTGTCCGCGAACTCGCGGCGGACGATCTCGCGGACGTCGTCCTCGTAGCCGGGGACGCCGCGCGCCTCGGTTAACTCTCGGAGCAGGTCGAAGTCGAAGTCGAACTCGCGTGGCATGTCTTCACCTGTCCGCGCCAGCGACAAAGGTCCGCAGGATCCGGCACGACCGTCGGCCTTCGCCGAACCGCGAGTGATCCGATATTTAAATAACCGTGAACGGCGACGAGAGTTGTTTATAAATGAATCCGCGGTGGCGCGTGCCTGCGAGCGGCCGCCAAAGGCGGCCGCGAGGAGCACGCGCGAGGGAGTCGGCCGGCCGGAGCGCAGCGGAGGCCGGCCGACGAGGCTGGGGAGGTGTGAGGTGCGGGGCTGTGCGGTGCCGGGGCGGGACTCAAAGGGGCAGCCGCGAGGACGGCGCAGGCGACGCAAGCACTGGAGGGAGTGAGCGAAGCGAACGACCGAAGCGCGTGGTTCGAGACGCCGGAGGCGTCTCGTCATCCCGAAAATCTCCGATTTTCGGGCGACAGCGAGCGTGCGCCGTCCTCGCGGCTGGGGCTTTGGTGGCGGTCGCGGTCGATTCGCAGTCAACGATTTATAAGCGAGCGGCTGGGGCTTTGGTGGCGGTCGCGGTCGATTCGCAGTCAACGATTTATAAGCGAGCGGCTGGGGCTTTGGCGGCTGTCGCAGTCGATTCGCAGTCAACGATTTATAAGCGAGCGGCTGGGGCTTTGGCGGCTGTCGCGGTCGATCCGCAGTCAACTCCCAACTGAACGGGCGCCTCAAGACCGATCTCCGCGGTATACAATTCAAATCGGTAGCTCGGCATCCGCGCCGACCACGCGGTCCGGTTCGGCGGGCGCGCGCCAGTCGGTAGTCCGCTCCAACAGCTGGACGACCATCCGGCCGGTCACGCCCCAGACCGTGTAGCCGCCGACGTGGAAGTAGTGGACGCGGTGGTCGCCGTACTCCGGGTGGCCGACGCGGCGCTCCGACTCGTAGTTCGCGGGGTCGGTGAGCGCGTCGACGGAGAGGATCGCCACCTCCGCGACCTCCGACTCGTCGGGGACGTACTCGCGGTCGGGCGCGACGCCGACGAACGGGCGGACCGCGTACTGCGACGAGGTGCGCGTGTCGTCGATCCGACCGAGGACGTCGACCTCCGTCGGCCGCATCCCGACCTCCTCGTCGGCCTCGCGCAGCGCGGTGTCGGTCAGCGTCCGGTCGATCGGCTCGCGGCCGCCGCCGGGGAAGCTCATCTGTCCGGGGTGTTCACCGAGGTGCGCGGCGCGCTTGGTGAAGAGGAGGTGAGCCTCGCCGTCGCGCGCGATCACCGGCGCCAGCACCGCGGCCTGCCGCCGCCCGGCGAGCGACTGCGGCGCGTGTCGACGCAGCCCCGACAGGTCCATGGGCGGGTTAGGCGACGCGAGGCGGTTAACGTTTCCCCGGATTCCGTCCGCGCGGGACGTGATCTGTCCGCAAGCCTGGGGCGGACCGCGCCGCGGCGGTCGGGTTCGGACCTTTTAAGCCCGCGACACCCGCTTTCGAGAGTAATGAGCGACGACGACCAGGAACTCGGGATCACCGAGTCCAAGACGCACAACACCGGCGAGTGGTACGCCGAGGTCGTACGGAAGGCCGGGCTGGCCGACTACGGGCCGGAGGGAATGAGCGGCTTCATCGTCACCCGCCCGCGGGCGTACGCGGTCTGGGAGCGGCTCCAGGGGTTCCTCGACGCGAAGTTCAAGGACACCGGCGTCCAGAACGCCTACTTCCCGCTGTTCATCCCCGAGTCGTACCTCGAACGAGAGAAGGACATCGTCGAGGGGTTCGACCCCGAGGTCGCGTGGGTCGACGAGGCGGGGAACAAGGAGCTCGAAGAGCGGCTCGCGGTCCGCCCGACCTCCGAGTCGATCATCACGCCGTACATCAGCCAGTGGGTGCGGAGCCACCGCGACCTCCCGCTGCGCGTGAACCAGTGGTGCTCCGTCGTCCGGTGGGAGGCGACCGAGACGAAGCCGTTCTTCCGCACGAAGGAGTTCCTCTGGCAGGAGGGTCACACCGCGCACGCGACGCACGAGGACGCGTGGGCGGAGACGATGACGCGGCTCGACCAGTACGAGTCCGTCTACGAGGACCTGCTGGCGCTGCCGGTCCTGAAGGGACAGAAACCCGACCACGACAAGTTCCCCGGCGCGGACACGACGACGACGGTCGAGGCGCTGATGCCCGACGGGAAGTCGGTTCAGGCGGGCACCTCCCACCACCTCGGCCAGTCGTTCGCGGAGGCGTTCGACATCACCTACTCGGACGAGGACGAGGAGGAGCGCACCGCCCACACCACCTCGTGGGGGCTCTCGTGGCGCGCGCTGGGCGCGCTGATCATGACCCACTCCGACGAGCAGGGGCTCGTCCTCCCGCACACGGTCGCGCCCACGCAGGTCGTCGTCGTCCCGATCTGGCAGGAGGACACGAAAGACGACGTGCTGGAGTACGCCGAGGGCGTGGCCGACGAGCTCGACGACGCCGGGATCCGCGTCGAGCTCGACGACCGCGACGAGCGCAACCCCGGGTTCAAGTTCAACGAACACGAGCTCAACGGGATCCCGCTCCGGATCGAGATCGGTCCCCACGAGGTCGACGACGAGGAGCTCACCCTCGTCCACCGGCCCGACGGCGAGAGCGTCGAGGTCGACCGCGAGGGCGTCGCGGAGACCGTCCGCGAGGAGTTCGACGAGATATACGCCAAGCTGTACGCGACCGCCGAGGAGACGCTCGACGACGGCGTGCGCGAGGCGGACGACCGCGCCGAGATCCTCGGCACGCTCGGGCAGCACGGCGGCTACGTGAAGGCGCCGTGGTGCGGCGACGAGGCCTGCGAGGAGCCGATCAAGGAGCCGCTGGCCGCCGAGATCGTGATGGTCCCGTTCGAGGACGAGGACCCCCTCGCCGACGGGGACCACGGCGAGACCTGCGCGATGTGCGACGACGACGCCGAGCGGACCGCCTACTTCGCGAAGACGTACTGAACCGCGACGGCCCGACGCCGCGGCGGCGATCCCGCGGACACGCGACTCCTCCGATATCCAACCGTCCCCGCCACGTCCTACGATTAATCCGCGTTGATCCGGCTTAACGGAGTTTCGGGTATATAGGGAGGGAGCGTGTACACGCAGGTAATGAACCGATGGATTGCGAGCCTCGTCGTCGTGGCCGTCACTGCGGCGGTGATCGCCGGGGCCGCCGCGGCCGCGCCGGCGGGCGTGACGACCGCACAGACCGATTCGCCGAGCGACGGCGAGAACGGAAGCACCGCGAACGCGTCGACCGACCTCAGTCCCGGTGAGCGGCTCGCGGGAGTCGTCGGCGTTCAGGGCGCCGAGATCGAAGGCGAGGTCGAGTCGCGCGCCTTCGAAGTCGGGCTCCGGGAGGCCGAGACGAACGAGAGCCGCGCCGCCGTCGTCGCGGAGCGGCTGAACCGGACCGAGGAGCGGCTCGCGGAGCTGGAACAGCAACAGCGGGAGCTCCGTGAGCGCCGCGAGGCCGGCGAGTTGAGTCAGGGCGCATACGCCGCGCGGATGGCGACGACCACCGCGCGGATCGAGACGCTCTCCCGGGGGCTGAACCGAAGCGCGAGCGCGGCCGCCGAGCTCCCGCCCGCCGTCCGCAACGAGACGGGCGTCCACGGCGAGCGACTGGCGACGCTGCGCGAGCGCGCGAACGAGCTCAGCGGCCCCGAGGTCGCCGCCATCGCCCGCGGCGTGGCCGGCGGGGGCGTCGGCGGGCCGGTCGCGCCCGGACGGCGCGGCCCACCCGGGAACGGGACCGAACGCGGGCCGCCGAGCGACGCCGGTCCGCCGGGAGAGGGACCGCTCGGCGGCGGCCCGGGAAACGGCTCGGCCGGCCAGCCGGGAGCGGGTCCGGAAAACGGCTCGGTCGGCTCGCCGGGAGCGGGTCCGGGGAACGGCTCGATGGGAGCCCCCGGAGCGGGTCCGGGGAACGGCTCGGTCGATGCCTCCGGTAACGGGTCCGCCGGCCCGCCGGAGGCGGGAGGCGCGAACGGGTCCGAGACCGGCGCCGCGAACGGGTCGACCCAGGTCGGTCCGCCGGGGTCCGGGAACGCGACCGACGGCGGACCCGGCAACGCGTCGACCGGCCCGCCTGCCGGCTCCGGAAACGGGTCCGGCAGCGGCGGCGGTCCGGGCGAAGCCGGTCCGAGCGGAGCCGGTCCGAGCGACGGCGGCCCCGATGGGAACGGATCGAACGGCGGCGCGGGCGCCCCGACGATCGACGACGCGGCGGACACTCCGCGGACGGTCGTCGGTAGTCCGTCACGCCTCGATGTGTGATCGACGTCGCGCCGTGAACCCGGACCTCGGACCGTCCCGACCCGTGGCGGCGATTCGATCCCGTCCCGGATGGGAAGGAATTTACCGGCAGTCCGTGTGACATCGTCCGTGCAGCGAGCGCCGATCCTCCTCGCGGTCCTCGCCCTCCTCGGAGCCGTCGGTCTCGCGCTCGGCGCCGGCGGCGCGGGTGCGGTCCCGTTCGAGGGCGGCTTCGCCCAGATGGACGTCGAACCGGACGACGTGTCGATGGAGGTCGCCGTTCAGCCGGACGGCGACGCGCAGTGGACCGTCGAGTACCGGATCCGGCTGGGGACCGACGAGGAAGAGCAGGCGTTCGAACAGCTCCGCGCGGACGTGGAGAACGACACGGAGGCGTACACGACCCGGTTCCGCGATCGGATGGCCTCGACCGCCGAGACCGCCGAGTCGGCGACGGGACGCAACATGACGGTGGCGAACGCGACCGTCACCGCCGAGCGGCGCGAGCTCCCGCAGGCGTACGGCGTGTTGACCTACCGGTTCGAGTGGACGAACTTCGCCGCCGTCGACGGGGACCGACTGCGCGTCGGCGACGCGGTCGACGGGCTGTTCTTAGACGACTCCTCGTCGCTCATCGTCTCGTGGCCGGAGGAGTACCGCCTCGCGGAGACGACGCCGGATCCGAGCGAGATGCGCGAGCGATCCGTCGTCTGGAACGGGCCGGTCGACTTCTCGGCCGGTCAGCCGCGGATCTCGGTCGCGCCCGCGGGCCCGCTCTCCGGGCTCCCGACGGCGGGCATCGTCGCGCTCCTCGCCGTCCTCGTCGTCGCCGGCGGCGCCGTCGCCTACCGTCGGCGGGACGACGGAGACGGCGAGGACGCGGGAGTCGCCGCGAGCGGTGGCGGAGACACCGCGACCGAGAGCAACGCATCCGCGGCGGACTCGGCGAGCTCGGCGACCGCCGGCGCGGCCGCGAGCGACGCGTCGGCGTCTGACGGCGACGACGCGGACGCCGCCGGCGAGTCGGAGCGCGGGTCGGACGAGGCGGCGCCCGTCGACAGCGACCTGTTGAGCAACGAGGAGCAGGTGATTCGGCTGATCGAGTCGGAGGGCGGGCGGATGAAACAGAAGCAGGTGGCCGAGGAGTTAGACTGGACCGCCGCGAAGACGAGCCAGGTGGTGACCGGACTGCGCGACGAGGGCGACCTCGACGGCTTCCGACTGGGCCGCGAGAACGTCCTCTCGCTCCCCGACTACGACCCCGAGGCGGATTCGGATTCGAGCGGAGACGACGGTGGCGACGGAAGCGACGGAGACGAGAACGACGGGGACGAGGAGCGCGGCGGGAGCGGTGCCGGCGAGGACGGAGACGGGAGCGACGAGCGCGACGCTACCGACGGGGCCTGACCGGACCGACGACGCGTTGCGCCGAGTTCGCTTTGACCCGGGTCACAGGTCCCGCGAGCGACCGATGTGTAGCAGTTCACCCCCACACTCACACTCGCCGGCCGAGTCCGTTCGCCGGCCGCATTCGAAACACTCGTACACTTCTTCGCTGTCACACTCGTATTCTGGTCGCATATACATCGATACGCACCCGTGATAGATAATCACACGCCTAATATTGTTTGGATAATATAAACCGCTTGGCGCGAGGCGGTGACCGAACGATCGGAATCCCGACATCGGCGGGCCTCGGATCGGGCGAGTTCCGGTGAACTCCTATGCCTCTGCCGTGAGCTCTTCCAACACCAGCTCGAAATTGCGCGTGTTGGCCTTCCAGACGACGTCGAAGAGGTCGCCGACGATCGGGACCGCCCCCACGAGCACGTCCAAAGAGATGTTCGCGATCATTCTGAGCAGCGTGGTGTAGGAGACGCCGAGACGGGCCGCCTCGACCACGATATACAGCGAAATCCCGCCGGTGAGTACGTCTCCCGCCCCCGGGAGGATGCCGAGCAGCGGATCGATGCCGATGCGATACCCGACGACCGGAACGCGGACACCTTCGTCGAGGACGTACGCGACGATCAGTACGCGCTTGACCGCCGCTCGGTCAATCGGTTCCGGGAGGCGCGCTATCCGCTCGTTGGCCTCGGTCAGAAACTCGCTCTCCTGTGCGCTCGGCATACACCACGTACAGTTTCCCGCTGAATAACGCTGCTGTCGGTAATTCACCCTACGAGCCACAGCAAGTGATCGTATGCCGCTTATCAGGGGGTTCACTGAGCGATCGAAAACGGACCCGGCAGCGCATGGCTACAACCCTTCGACTCCGCGTTGTTCCGTCAGAAGAGCCGGAGGGGGATTGTGAACAACGGCCGGACTCGCTCGCGCTCGTCCGGCCTCGTTTAAATCCCGCCTTGGCTTCCGCTGCTCACGTTGTTCACAGCAGGAAGCCGGAGGGGGGATTTGAACCCCCGACCTATTCCTTACGAAGGAATCGCTCTGCCAGCTGAGCTACTCCGGCACGCATGCTTCAATTCCCGGACGGAAAAATAAGGGTTCCGAAACGGGGACGGAGCGGCGATCCGTCGCGCCGAGCCGAGCGGTGAAAGCGGTGAATTTCTCTTGAAGTAAACTCACGTTCGTCACTATTACGTGAGCATTCGACATCAACACGCAAGGAGAATTCGGATACAATACAGGAATATAAGGAAAAAGACTAAATACGTGTTCGGGCTTCAATCTGAGTGTGATGACACCGCCCGCGCGCCGAGACGGCGGGGATCGAATCCCCCGGCGGTGCGTGCCCGGTCGAAGCCCGTACCGGGCGGCGATAGCCTCGCCGGTCGTCACCCCCACGGCGACCCGGCGCGGCCGTCATCCCCATCAGCGTTCCGTCGCGGCTACCGTGTGAAACGCGTCTCCGACGCGCCAAGCGCAGAATCGCCTCTGGTCCGAGACCGCCGCCGCGACCGCTTGTCATGTGACGGGCCCCGGCCGCGCCGCCCCCGACCCCCCTCGGGGCGGCGCGGCGTTCTCGCTGTCTCGACCGCCTTCGCGAGCGACCGGACCGATCGGCCAGCCGAGTGCGGTGTCGAACGATCGGCGCTACGAGAACAGCCGCTGCGCTCGGCGCACCGCCGCGGAGAGACCCCCGTAGCCGGCGCCGACGACGCCCGCGAGCCGCAGTTCCGCGGGCGCGAGGCCGAGCCGGTGCGAGAGCGGCCCTGGCCGTGCGTCGGCGCCGGCGACCGCGACCGTGCGACTGCGGACCCTGACCTCGGCGGTGAGGCCGCCTCGCACCAGCTCGGCGAGGGCGCGGTTCGAGACGGACTCGTCCGGAAGCCGCCGGGCGATACGGAGGGCGTCGCGGAGGCTCTCGACCTCGACGAACAGCCGGCGGTCGGTCGCATGGACCGCTGCGTCGACGCCGTCCACCGAGAGGGTCAGGTCCTCCGTCTCGACCGAGAGCCGCGGACTCGACTCACTCGGACTCACTCGTCGTGACCCGAACCCCGCCGTCGACGCGCCACTCGGCGTGCTCGGCGTCGTCGCCCGTCCCGCTCGGCACCTCGACGGTCAGATCGTCGAACTGGTAGTGAATCTCCGCGTTCCGGCCGGTCAGTCGGTCGTACAGTCCGATCGCTAAGTCCGGCCAGGTTGTCGTCTCGTCGATGCGCTCCTCGGGGTCTTCGGCGTCGCTCATGCGTTCTCATGATAGTAATTGTCACACATAAGTGAACGCCCTGACGTGTCTGTGCGATTATACCGGGCGAGACGATCCGAACCGGCTCAGCCCTCGACGCGCGTCAGGCGCACGTCGAGACACACGTTGTACTCGTGGGGGGCGTACGACCGGACGACGCGCTCGGTCTCGACGTCGACGGCGTAGGCGTCGCCCGCGGCGGCCTCGATCGCGCGGCGGCCGGGGCCGAACGGGTCGTCCTCGTGTTGGATGTCGTAGTAGTGAATCACGCAGTCGTCGCCCGCGAGTGCGACCGCGGTGTCGAGAAACTCGTTCGCGGAGTGCGGGAGGTTCATCACGAGCCGGTCGGCCGTGTCGGCGTACTCGTCGGCGATCTCGCGCACGTCGCCAGCGATCGCGGTCACCCGATCCGCGACCCCGTTGCGCTCGGCGTTCTCGCGGAGGTACTCGACCGCGCGCTCGTTGAGGTCGCACGCGACCACGTCGGCGCCGCGGGACGCCAATGGGACCGCGTACGGCCCCACGCCGGCGAACATGTCGATCGCCGACTCGCCGGCCGCCGCCTGCTCGACGACGCGGTGGCGCTCGGTCGCGAGCCGCGGCGAGAAGTACACCTCGGCGACGTCGAGCGCGAACTCGTGGCCGTACTCGCGGTGGACCGTCTCGGTGCCGTTCCCGGCCAGCACGTCCCACCGCCGGACCCGGAGTTCGCCCTCGATCGGCGACGCGCGGTTGAGGACGGTGTCGCAGGGAACGTCGGAGGCCATCACGGCGTCGGCTATCTCGCGGGCGCGCTCGTCGTCGTCCTCATCGATAATGACGATGTCGCCCAGCCGCTCCAGGGAAGGCTCGTAGCCGAGGATCGCCGCGGGCGTCGTCGGGCGGTCCCTCGCTTCCGCGTCGCGCTCGACGATCCGGTCCGCGAGGTCGGCGGGCACTCGGTCGCGGCCGGAGACGGGGATGTAGATCGTCTCGTCCTCGACCGCGATCTGATGGTCGCCGTCGAGGGCGTCGGCGTCGGCGAGCCGGCTCCGGACGGTCTCGCCGCGCTCGCGGTCGACGGCGACGCAGGGGACGCTCATCGTCGGGGAGACGCGGGCGAGCGAATAAACGGTGACGCTTCGCGGGCGGCGGAACGGCGAGGGCTCACTCCCCGTCCGCGGTCGCGGCCGCGACCGCGTCGAGCAGTTCCCGACCGCCGATGTCGTACGAGACCGGAACGACCCGGTCCGCGGCCGCCGCCACCTCGGCGTTCGGCCCGTCCGCGGTCGGCCCGTCCGCGGTCGGCCCATCTGCCCCGTCGCCCGAGCGCTCGGCGCCGACCGCGAGCGTCGCGTCCGCGTCGGCCGCGAGCTCGCGGGCCGCCGCGAGCGTCGCCTCGGAGGGCGCCTCGAACGGCGGGGCCGTCACGGCGGTCGCGCCCGCGTCCGCGGCGGCGCCGGCGACCGCGTCGCCCTCGGGGACCACGCCGACCGAGGGCTCGTGGCCCGCGGCGGCCAGCCGGGCGACGACGCGCGCGGTCGGCCGCCCCGTCCCGATCACGTGGACGCGCCGACTCTCGACGTCGCTGTGCGGGAATGCGGTCACCGCGGGCGTCCCCGTCGCCGGGTCGCGGCCGACGAACGCCTCCGCGTCGAAGGCGGCGCCGACGGTCGACGCGGACAGCACTGACTCCGGCGGGCCGGCGGCCCGGACACCGCCGTTCGCGAGGACGACGACCTCGTCGCAGTAGCGGGCTGCGGCGTCGAGGTCGTGGATCGCGGCGATCGCGCCGCGGTCGCCGTCGTCGACGAACGCGCGGACCAGTTCGAGCGTCTCGACCGCGTGGTTCACGTCGAGGCTGGCGGTCGGCTCGTCGAGGAGGAGGAGCGGGGCCGCCTGCGCCAAGGCCCGCGCGAGCAGCACGCGCTGGCGCTCGCCGCCCGAGACCGCGGTGATCGACCGGTCCGCGAAGCGCTCGACGTCGGCCGCGGCCATCGCGGCGTCGACCGCGGCGTCGTCCTCGACGCCGTGCGCGTCGAACCGACCGAGGTGGGGGGTCCGGCCCATCTCGACGACGTGGCGCACGCGGAAGTCGAACGCGAGGTTCGTCGCCTGCGGGACGCTCGCGACGCGCCGCCCCACCTGTTTGGCCGACAGCGACGCGGCCGGGTCGCCGCCGATCTCGACGGTCCCCGCGTCCGGTTCGACCGCGCCGGTCACCGCGCGCAACACGGTGGTCTTGCCGGCGCCGTTCGGGCCGACGAGGCCGACGAGCGAGCCGGGCTCGACGCGGAGGTCGACCCCGGAGACGACGTCGAGGTCGCCGAACGAGACGGCCACGTCCGAGGCCGACAGGAGCGGCGCGTCCCCGAACGAGAGCGCCGTGTCGGGCAGCGACGCCGGGCCGTTCGCGGCCGACCGAGCGTCGCCGTCGGGGGACGCCAGGTCGTCCTCGGGGTGGTCGGCGCTCACAGCTCCGTCACCTCCCGGGTCACGAGCAGGTATATAAAGAACGGCGCGCCGACCGCGGCGGTGATGATCCCGACCGGGTACTCCGCGGGCGCCGAGCGCGCGACTGTGTCGGCCGCGACGAGGAACGTGCCGCCGGCGAGCGCCGCGGACGGGAGTAACACCCGGTGGTCCGGGCCGACGACGAGCCGGAGCATGTGCGGGACGATGAGGCCAACGAACCCGATCACGCCGGCGAACGCGACGCCGGCGGCCGTGACGAGCGCCGAGGCCGCGAGCAGCACCCGCTTGGTGCGCTCCACGGCGATGCCCAGCCCGCGCGCCTCCTCCTCGCCGAGCAGGAGGACGTTGAGGTCGCGGGCGTACGCGAGCAGCACGGCGAAAAGCGGCGGCACGACGACGGCGGTGACGGCGACCTCGCTCCACGCGGCTCCCGAGAGGTGGCCCATCAGCCACGCGACGATCTGCCGGAGCGACTCGCCCGCCTGGAGCTGGAGGTACGAGACGACCGCGCCGAGGAACGTCTGAACCGCGACGCCGGCGAGGAGGAGGGTCGCGACCGGGGTCCGCCCGTTCCGCGTCGCGATGGCGTACACGCCGAAGGCGGCGACGAGCGCGCCGACGAACGCGAAGAGGCTGGTCCCCGCGCCGCGCGAGAGCGCGACCTCGACGGGGCCGACGAGCGGGAGGGCGACCGTCGTCGAGAGCGCGGCGGGGAAGACGATGAACGCGACCGCGCCGACCGCCGCGCCCGAGGAGACGCCGATGATCGACGGGTCCGCCATCGGGTTGCGGAAGAAGCCCTGCATCACTGTGCCGGCGGCCGCGAGCGCGAACCCGACGAGCGCGGCCAGCAGGATCCGCGGGAGCCGCACGCCCACCACGATCTGCTGGTGGACGGAGTCGACGGGGAACGCGAACGGCGACGCGAACGCGAGGTCGACGCCCGGGATCGTGAGGAGGCCGACGCCGGGTATCGGCAGCGGGCCGACGCCGCCCGCGCTCGTCTCGATCCCCGCCGGCACCGCGACCGCGTTCAACACCGACTTCATCACGGTCTCCGGCGGGATTCGAACCGGCCCGATCCCGGCGCTGCCGACGACGACGACAGCGAGCAGCGCGGCTCCCGCCGCCGACCACGCCGCCGAGCGGGCCCAGGGTCGCATACGTACTCCAACACAACTTGTAGTAGGTAAATACTTATTGGACGAGCCCGCCCCTCGATCCGATGCGAAACAGCTTCGCGATCGCGATGGCCGTGCTGGTGACGACCGCCCTGATCGGCGGCGTCGCCGGGACGGTCGCGGGCGCACAGCCGACGATATCGACCAACGGACCGACTGCGGGCGCGCAGCCGACGGCGGGCGCGCAGCCGGCGGTCGGCGCCGCGGGCGCGACGGGGACCGGCCCCGCACAGACGGACGGCGCCTGCGGGTTCCCGTTCAACGCGACCGACGCGACCGGCGAGACGGTGACGCTGGAGGAGCGCCCCGAGCGGATCACGACGATCAATCCGTCGGCCGCGCAGACGCTGTGGGAGCTCGGCGAGCAGGACCGCGTCGTCGGCGTGAGCCAGTTCGCCTTCTACCTCGACGGCGCCGAGGAGCGCGCGAACGTCTCCGCCGAGTTCGGCGCGAGCGTCGAGCGCGTCGTGGCCACCGAGCCCGACCTCGTGCTGGCGCCGAACGCCTCGGCGGCGGACGTCGAGCCGCTCCGCGAGCAGGGGCTGACCGTGTACCACTTCCCCGCGGCGACCTCCGTCGAGGACATCGCCGAGAAGACGGAGACGATCGGCCGGCTCGTCGGCGCGTGCGACGCCGCCGCGGAGACCAACGAGGAGATGTACGACGCGGTCGACGCCGCCGAAGAGCGGACGGCCGACGTCGACCGCCCGGCCGCGCTGTACCCGCTCGGCGGCGGCTACGTCGCGGCGAACGACACCTTCATCGACGCGATCATGAACGTCGGCGGGACCGAGAACGTCGCCGCCGACGTCGGCTCGGGGTACCCGCAGCTCTCCGACGAGGTGATCTTGGAGACGGACCCCGAGCTAATCTTAGTCACTGACTCCGAGGCCGCCATCCTCGAGCAGGAGCCGTACGCCAGCACGACCGCGGGCGTCGAGGACAGCTACGTGGTGATGAACGTGAACTACCTCAACCAGCCGGCGCCGCGCAGCGTGATCGAGTCCACGACAACGCTCTCGAACGCGGTGGTCGAGCTCCGCGGCGAGGGCGGCGAGTCGACCGACGGCGCGGACGACGGCTCGACTGACGGCTCCTCGGCGGACGGCGACTCGTCGGGCGACGGTGACACGTCCGACGGTTCGTCGACCGACGGCGAGGACGGGAACGAGACGGAGCTGACAACCGCGGACGGGAACGAGAGCGACGGCGACGGAAGCGCCGAGAACACGGGCGACTCGGCGCCCGGGTTCGGCGTCGTCGCGGCCGCGCTCGCGCTGCTCGCGACCGGGCTGCTCGCGCGGCGAGACTGAAGGGCGAGGAGTGCGAGTCGCACGGACGCTGACCGACGTTCTCTCTTTTAAATACCTTGGCCCATCAGGTGGCTGCGCAGGATGTCCGGCGTCTTCAGGCCGGCGTCGCTGTTGAGCAGGACGACGGTCTCGTCGCCGTCGAAGAAGCCCTCCTCGGCGAGCGCCCACGCGCCGGCGGGGGCCGCGCCGCCCGCCGCGCCGGTCTCGACGACCTCGTTTTGCGCCACGGCGACCGCGCTCGCCAAGATGTCGTCGTCGTCGACGCCGACCGCGGTCCCGCCGCTCTCGGTGACCGCCTCGACGGCCGCGGCGCCGCCCGCGGGGTCCGGGATCTCCAGTTCGCCGCAGATGGTGTCGGGCGTCCCCCACGGCTCCGGCTCGTCGAGGCCGCGCTCGACCGCGGCCGCGATCGGCGCGCAACCCGATGCCTGCGACGCGACCACCTTCGGGGTGCCGTCGATCGCGCCGACCCGCTCCAGCTCCGAGAATCCCTTATAAACGCCGGCGACGACCTCGCCGGAGCCGGTCGGGACGACGACGACGTCGGGGGCGTCGCCGAGGTCGGCGACGAGCTCGAACGCGACCGTCTTCGCCCCCTCGTGGCGGTACGGCGTCGCGAACTCGCCGAGGTCGGTGTAGTCGGTCTCTAACTGCTCGTCGACCGCGGCGGCCGCGTCGGGGAAGCGCCCGCCGACCACGCGCATCTCGCCGCCGTGGACGTTCGTCATCGACTTGTTCGAGAACGCGCATCGGGAGGGGACGAACGCGTACGAGCGTAGGTCCGCCCGGCCCGCGTACGCCGCCATCGACTGCCCGGCGTTGCCCGGGCTCGCGCAGACGAGCGGCTCGACGTCCGCGCCGTCGGCCGCACGCTTCGCAACTGCGGTCACGGCGAGCGAGAGCCCGCGGTCGAGGACGGTCCCCGTGGGGTTCCGCCCCTCGTCTTTGACGTACACCGATTCCACGTCCAGCTCGTCGGCGAGTCGGTCGGTGGCCACGAGCGGCGTGGCGCCCTCACCCGCGGTGAGCGCGTCCTCCGCCGGGAAGGGGAGCAGCGCGTCGAACCGCCAGTGTCCCCGCGCCGTCGCGGGCGCAGCCCGAGCGTCGCCGCTCCCGCCGCGGGCCGCCGGGTCGAACAGGTCGTCCGGATCGACCGCGTCGTAGTCGTAGACGGGGTCGAGGCCGCGCGCCCCCTCGTCATCGTCGATCGACGCCGCGTCGGCGGTCTCGTGGATGCGTCCCGACGCCCGACTTTTTAAACCCCGAAACGCCGGCGTGGTCTCGAAATCAGCCATACCGAACGTTGCGGCGGCGGCGACTAATCGCTTCGCACTCCGGGACGGGCTGCCGGCGGACTGACACCACGACAACGCGGTGGCGCGTGCCGACGAGCGCCCGCAGGGCGCGAGTCGCACGCGCGAGGGAGTCGGCCGACCGGAGGGAGGCCGACGAGGCTGGGGAGGCGTGAGGCCGCGGTGCTGTGCGTTCCCGCGAGCGAAGCGAGTGGGAGCACGGAAGTCGCAGCCCGCGCAGCGAAGCGAGCAGGAACGTCTTCCGGAGGGGCGGGACTCGAAGGGGCAGCCGCGAGGCGGGCGCAGGCGACACAAGCACTGGAAGGAGCGAACGAAGTGAGCGACTGAAGCGCGCAGCGAGCGTGCGCCCGCCTCGCGGCTGGGGCTTCGGTGGCGTTCGCGTCGGCGTCAGTTTATAAAGAGGGGAATCCGCTCGCACGACGGAACCGAGTCTGGACCGCTCACCGGTTCCGATACATCACCACTGCGAGGGGGGTGGCAGTCGGAAGAGCGCGATCAGCCGACTGAGCGCGTACACCGCGGCGTACAGGAACGCAGACGAGGGCGCCGCGACGAGGAGCGCGAGGTACGTCCCGAACGTGGCGGTCCCACCGATTGCTCGGAACCGGACCGTCTGACTCACGGCTCGAAGCCGGTCCCACCGAAACGTGAGGACCGCCACCCCGCCGCCGAGCAGCGCCCCGGCGACGACGGCGACGAGGGCGGACGCCCCCGGAGACCGGAGGGAAGCGATGACGGCCGAGGTAGATTCGAATCGTCCCGAGACGACGGCGAGAAACGCAAACACCAGGAGCGCCGCGCCGAGCTGGAAGAGGTCTGCGGCTCGCGCGTCGACGAGACTCCTCGGCGAGGCGGCGTCCGGGTCGAACAGCCGGTCCGACAGCCCGAATCCGGCCAGTCCGAACAGGACGACCGGCACGCCGAGCGGGGCTCCCGCGTTCGACCCGTCGACGGACAGCCAGACGCCGAGCGGGACGAGGGCGAGGGACAGCCACCGGGCGAGTGCGACTCGATCCACGCGTGGAATGCGCCCGGTCCCGACAAAAGAGTGGTCACCGCGACCTCCGCGAGCCGATCCCGCGGCCGCTTATAAACCCGCGACCCGATACTCAACGTATGAACGGAGACGCCACGGTCGTCGGCGGCGGGCTGGCGGGGCTGGTCGCCGCGGCGAGGCTCGCCGAGGCGGGCGCGGACGTGACGCTGTACGAGCGACGGCCCGCGGTCGGCGGGCGCGTGCGGACGGAGACGGTCGACGGGTTCACCCTCGACCGCGGCTTCCAAGTCCTCTTCTCCAGCTATCCCGCGGTCAAACGCGAACTGGGCGCCGACGGGCTCGACGACCTCAACCTCCGGACGTTCGCCCCCGGCGCGACGATCTGCCGCCCCGGCTCGCGCTCGACGCTCGGCGACCCGCTCCGCGATCCGCTGTCCGCGTTCCCCTCCCTCCTAAACGACGAGGTCTCTTTCTCTGACAAGCTCCGGACGCTCGCGCTCCGGTACGACCTCGCGAACCGCGACGAAGAGAAGTTCTTCGCCGGCCCGGACGCCTCGATCCGCGAGTACCTGCGGGACTGGGGGTTCGCCGACGACTACGTCGAGAACTTCGTGGAGTCATTCTACGGCGGGATCACCCTCGATCGCACCCTCTCGACCTCCAAGCACGTCTTCGAGTACACGTTCCGCGCGATGGGTCGCGGCTCCATCGGCGTCCCCGCCGAGGGGATGGCCGCGCTCCCCGCCGCGCTCGCCGACCGCGCGCGCGAGGCGGGTGTCGAGATACGGACCGGCGAGGACGTCGAGTCGGTCCGCGTCGCGGGACAGGGCCGGATCCCCTTCCGGACCGGCTCCGCCGACGCCGACGGCGCGACCGTCGAACTCGCGGACGGCGCGACCCGCGAGACGGACGCGGTCGTCGTCGCGACCTCGCCGCCCGAGGCCCGGCGGCTCACCGGCGTCGAGTCGGTGCCCACGGAGGGCGTCCCGAACGTCACCGGCTGGTACGCGCTCCCCGCGGGCGAGTCGTTCGAGACGGGCGAGCGCATCCTGCTCAACGCGGCCGAGAAATCACCCAACGCCGTGGTCCCGATGTCCGAGGTCGCGCCCGAGTACGCCCCGGACGACCGCGCGCTGCTCGCGGCGACGTTCCTCGGCGAGGAGGCGCTCGATCGGTCCGACGAGGACCTCCGCGACGACGTTCACGACGCCCTCGACGCGTGGTTCCCCGAGCGCGACTTCGGGGGGCTGGAGACCCTCGACGTCCACCGGATCCGGTTCGCGCAGTTCGCGCAGCCGCCGGGCGTCCACGCCGACCTCCCCGACCCCGACGATCCGGAGGGACCGGTGACGCTCGCGGGCGACTACACCGAGTGGTCGTCGATTCAGGGCGCCTTGGAGAGCGGGCGGAAGGCAGCCGCGGCGGCGGGCGAGTATTTATAACCGATCGTCGCGCCCGGACTCCCAGTCCGACTTCGACTCGCGTCGCATGCGATCGAGGTCGATGTCTCGGTCGCGAAGAACTCGCTTGATCGCACGGAGGCGGTCCATCGGATCCATCGTCTAAGTGCGTCTACTCGTTTCCAGATAATTAGTCTTCTCGCACAAACGCCTCCCCGCCGTGCTCCTCGACGGCCGCGAGCAGTTCGTCGCGCTGGCGGCGGACCTCGGGAGGGAGCTCGGCGTACGCGTGGTCGAACATGTCGCTCGGATCGGGCTCGACCGACTCCGCGAAGTCGATCGCGTCGGCGACGACGTCGTCCGCCTCGTCGTGAATCGCCGTGACCCCCTCGTCGTCGATCCGGCCGGTCTCGCGGAGGAACGCCTCCATCCGATCGAGCGGGTCGAGCGCGCGCCACGGGTCCACGTCGTCCGGGTCGCGGTAGGCGGTCGGGTCGTCTGCGGTCGTGTGCGCACCGAAGCGGTACTCGACGAACTCAATGAGGACGGGGCGCGGCTCCTCTTCGTCGCCTCCGTCGCCGTCCGACTCGCCCCCGTCGCCCCGCGCCCGCTCGGCGGCCTCCCGGGTGACCGCGTAGCTCGCGAGGGGGTCCATCCCGTCGACGCGGACCCCCTCGAAGCCGTAGGCGGCCGCCTTCTGCGCGAACGTGTCGCTCGCGGTCTGTCGCGACTCGGGGATCGAGATGGCCCAGCCGTTGTTGTGACAGCAGAACAGCGTCGGCGTGTCGAAGACGCCGGCGAAGTTCATCGCCTCGTGGAAGTCGCCCTCGCTGGTCGCGCCGTCCCCGAAGTGACAGGCGACGACGCGGTCTTCCCCCTGATAGTCGAACGCCCACGCGGCGCCGACCGCGTGCGGGAGGTGTGCCGCGATGCCGATGTTGAGCGGGAAGACGTTGCCGTCGGCGATCGCTTCCGTCCCGGACTCGTGACCCATCCAGTAGGGGAGGTACTCGCCGAGGAGGTCGCGGACGACGACCGCGCCGTGCTCGCGGTACTGGTAGCTGATCAGGTCGTCGTCAGCGAGCGCGTGCGTCGAGCCGACCGCCGACCCCTCCTGGCCCGCGCAGGGCGCGTACGTGCCGATCCGGCCCTGCCGCTGGAGACTCACCGCCCGCTCGTCGAACCGGCGGGTGACCACTATGTCCCGGTAGATCGCGCGGAACTGCTCGTCAGACAGGTCCGGAACCGTCGCGTCCGGCAGGGGACTGCCGTCCGGGCCGAGCACGCGGTAGAGGTCCTCGTCGGCGAGGGGGTCAGTCGCGTCGTCGCGGCCGGACGCGCCTGCGTCGGCGCCGTTCTCGTCCATGTGCGATCGGTGTGGTCCGCGGTCACAAGGAATTAGCGGTCGCGTCGGCGGCCGACCCCGCTCGGCTCCGCCGGCGGACGAAGAGTATCGGCGGACCGATCAGCGCCCCGGCGGCCGTCGTCAGCCCGATCACGAGGGCGACGAGGAGCGGGGTCGGCCCGGCGGCGAGCAGGTCGACGCTCCAGACGACGAGGAACCACGCGGTCCAGCAGAGTCCAGTCCCGAGCGCCGTGAGCGCCCCGTACGCGACTCCCGCGGGATACGTGTACCGCTCGGGACGCTCGACGAGCAGCCACCAGACGCCGCCGCCGACGAGGAGCGCCGGCGCCGCGAGCAGGGGGACGGGGAACGACGCGGGGAGGCCGATCACCTCAGTGAAGACGCGCAACGCGCCGGAGAGCAGGAGTGCCGTGGCCGCGCCGCAGCCGAACGCGTAGACGCCGGCGTACAGCGACCACCGGCGGGGGTCGACGGCGCGGGAGTCGGTGTGGAGGGCGGAAGTCACGATCGAACGCCGAACGCGTCGGAATATATGTTTTCCGTCGGTGTGGTGGCGGTTCGACCGACCTCGATCGCGAGCTCGAACGGGTACGCGCCGTGTTCGCTCGGAGTCTGGCCCGGAACGTTCCACGAGAGCCGGAACAGCCCGCGGCTCAGGTACGTGCCCGCGGGGAGGTCCGACGGGACCGCGTAGGTCGCCGTCATCTCGCCGCCCGCCTCGATCGACGCCAGCGCCTCGCCGTCGCTGCGCCGCGGCTGCGACCCCCCGACCCCCTCGGCTTCGACGATCTCCAGCGAGCGCCGCTCGCCCTCGTGGAAGGTCCAGAGGGCGCTCGGCAGCGCGCCCCGGCTGGTGAACGTGTACGGCCCCTCGGCGTCGCCGTCGGCGTTCTCCGGGGCCGGAGCGACCGTGAGGGAGAACTGGCGAGCCGCGTCCTCGCTCGGGGCGACCGAGACCGACACCGGAAGGCGGTCGTACCGTGACTCGCCGACGATGACGCTGTACACCGTGCCGTCGATACGGTAGTAGACCGGCTCGTCGCGGCCCGCGGCGAACGCCTCGTAGGCGTCCGGCACGTCGTCGGCGAAGAGCTGGCTCCGGTCCGGCGTGGGCAGCGCGGGCGCGCGGTGGTCCGACGCCAGCGCGCGCTCGAAGAACGCGACCACCTCGTCGTCGATCGCCGCCTCGTCGACCACCGGGCGGTCCCACAGATCGCCGTCGGTCAGTTCTCGGATCGTGATCGCGTACGGCGGCTCCTCGTTCTCGACGGCCGTCTCGATCCGGGAGACGCCGCGGCCGTCCTCCAGGTAGTCGTACTCCTCGAGGAAGACGGCGACCGACTCTGGGCGGACGCACCGGCGGTACTCGCCGCGGGCCACGTTCGGGCCGTACGCGGTCAAGGCGTTCACGAACGTCTCGACCGCCGCGTCGTCGAGATCGCGCTGGCCCGCCTCGCGGAGCACGCGCTCCTCGTCGTACTCCTCGGCCGGCTCGTCGGCGAGCTCCGCGGTGAACGTCGGGAGCATCGGGTCGAACGCGTAGCGCGTCCCGTCGATCTCGACGTACGGCTTCAGCTCGCCGCGGTCGTAGACGCGGAACGCGTCGACGGCGGCCAGCAGCGCGTCGCTCGGGTCGTCGGTCTCGAAGCCGCCGTCGAGGGCGGCGGCGAGCGGTTCGCGCAGCGCGTCCGGGACCTCCGACTCGGGGACGACGTACTCCGGGTCGATCCCGCGGCTCGGCGACGGCTCGTAGGCGGTGACGACGTGCGGTACCGGCCGGAGTTCGAGGACGAGCGAACCGGTCGTTCCGTCGCCGTCGTCCGATCGGTCGTCGGTCCCGTTCGCGCCGCCGTCGGTCCCGTTCGTTCCCGGATCCGGTCCGGCCTCGCCGGCGCAGCCGGAGAGCGCGACGGCGGATCCGCCTATCGCCGTGAGGAGGGCTCTGCGCTCCATAATCTGGGGTGTTCGGAACGAACGATAAAAATCTTCTGTGGGCTACGGCGCGGCTCGCCGCCCGGACCCGACTCAGGGCGTGATGACGGCGCGCCCGTCGATCTCCCGGTGTTCGAGCTTCTCGGCGACCGTGTTGATCTCGCCGAGGTCGTACCGGCTGGTGTGGAGGTCGACGTCGCCCTGCTCGACGAGCGCGACGAGCTCCTGCAGCTCGGCGTACCGCCCGACGATGTTGCCGACGAAGGAGAACTCCCCGTTCACCAGCGCCTGCGACGGCTCGTGGACGTGGCCGCCGTAGCCGATGATGTGGTGGTCGCCGCCGGCGGCGGTGATATCGGGGGCGTACGAGGTCGTCACGTCCTCGCCGACGAAGTCGAGCACCTGCGCCGCGCCGGTGCCGTCCGTGATCGCCTCGATCTCTTCCGCGACGTCGTCCTCGCCCGGGTTGATCAGGTGGTCGGCGCCGTAGCCGTCGGCCAGATTCAGCGCCGACTCCTTCAGGTCGACCGCGGTGACCCGGGCCGCGCTCATCGCGTCGAGACACTGGAGGCCGATGTGCCCGAGGCCGCCGACGCCGATGACGACCGCGTGGTCGCCGGGGTTCAGGTCGGCGACCGCCTTCTTCGCGGCGTGGTAGGCGGTGATCCCGGCGTCCGCGTGGGGCGCGATGTCTATCGGCTCGACGCCCGACGGCAGCGGGATCACCGAGCGCTCGCTGGTGTGGAGGTACTCGGCGAAGCCGCCGTCGGTGGTGAGCCCGTTGAAGGCGTCGTTCTCGCAGTACATCGTCTCGCCGAGCCGACAGGGGCGACACGTGCCGCAGGTCTGGACCGGGTGACAGATCACCGGGTCGCCCGGCGAGACCAGGTCGACGTTGTCGCCCGTCTCGACGACGGTGCCGGCGTTCTCGTGGCCGAGGGTCAAGGGGAGCTCCTGCGGGACGTACTCGGCCCACATCCCCTCGATGATGTGGTTATCCGTCTGGCACCACCCCGCGCCCTCGACCTCGACTATCACGTCGTCCGGGCCCGTCGCGGCCGGCCGGTCTACCTCGTCGATGGTGAGCCCCTCGCTCATGTCGTCGGTGTACTCGTGGAGTCTGGCAGCTTGCATGTGTCTCACACTCTCGTACACACCCACATAAACATTCGTTACGGATCTATCCCGCTCGGGTAACCAGCGTACGTCCCAAGATCGCTCAGCTTACCATTGGTAACAATACTGAACGATCCTTATAGTTATATGAGACCAACACTCACACCAACTCGTATGTACGAGATGGACGGCGAGGAGATCTTCGTCATCGACGGCCACGTTCACCTGTGGGACGCCCGACAGGAGAACATCATCCACGAGGGGGGCGAGCAGTTCATTCAGTGTTTCTACGACTACCACACGGGATTCACCCCGGAGGAGAAGCAGTGGGACATCGACGAGTATCGCCACTACGGCGCCGACAAGATGACCGAGGACCTGTTCGGCAACGCGGCCGCCGACATGGCGATCTTCCAGCCGACGTACCTCGACGACTTCTACGACGAGGGGTTCAACACGACCGAGCAGAACGCCGAACTCGCCGAGGAGTACCCCGAGCGGTTCGTGTTGAACGGGAGCTTCGACCCGCGCGACGGTGAGGAGGGGTTACGCTACCTCGAACATCTCAAGGAGGAGTACGACATACCCGGCGTGAAGCTGTACACCGCCGAGTGGCGCGGCGAGTCGAAGGGGTGGCGGCTCGACAGCGACGAGGCCTTCGAGTTCTTAGAGAAGTGCGCCGACCTCGGCATCGAGAACATCAACGCCCACAAGGGGCCGACGATCCGCCCGCTGAACCGCGACGCGTTCGACGTGAAGGATATCGACGACGCCGCCTCGTCGTTCCCGGAGCTCAACTTCATCGTCAACCACGTCGGGCTCCCACGGCTCGACGACTTCTGCTGGATCGCCGCCCAGGAGCCGAACGTGTACGGCGGGCTCGCGGTCGCCTCCGCGATGACGACGAACCGCCCGCGCAAGTTCGGCGAGATCATGGGCGAGCTGCTCTACTGGCTCGGCGAGGACCGGGTCCTGTTCGGCTCCGACTACGCACTGTGGAACCCCGACTGGCTCGTCGACCAGGTGATGAACGCGGAGCTCACCGACGAGCAGCGAGACGAGTACGGCGTCGAGCTCGACGTCGAGACGATGAAGAAGGTCATGGGCGAGAACGTCGCGGAGCTGTACGACATCGACATCGAGGAGAAGAAGCGCCAGTTCCGCGACGACGACATCACCGAGCGGTTCGACCTCGGCGCCCACTACGGCGGGGACGCGGGGGCCGCCGCGGACTGATGTCGGGGAGCAGCGCGGACCCGACGAGCGGCGCGGGCGACGATCCCGCGAAGCGACAGGCGGTCATCGAGCGGCTCGACCGCGTCGAGGATCCGGAGCTCGCCCGCTCCATCGTCGAACTCGACTACATCGACGCGATCGAGATCGACGGCGGCCGCGTCGAGGTCCGGTTCACGCTCCCGACCGCGTGGTGTTCGCCCGCCTTCGCGTGGATGATGGCGACCGACGCCCGCGACGAAGTCGAGGGGCTCGACTGGGCCGACGAGGCGCGAATCGAGCTGTGCGACCACATGCACGGCGCGGAGATCACGACCGGCGTCAACGCTCGCGACACCTTCGGCGAGACCTTCCCGGACGCGGACGGCGGAGTGGCTGAGGTGCGCGCGGCCATCGCCGACAAGGCCCGCGTCTCGACGCAGCGCGCAGCGGTCGACGCGCTGCTCGACGCCGCCGTCGACCCGGAACAGGTCGTCGCGCTCGACCGTTCGGACGTCGACGTCGCCGGCGACGAGGCGCACGTCGACCTCGGCGGGCTCTCGGTCGTCGTCGACGCCGACCCGATCGCCGACTACCTCGACCGCGTCGAGACGAGCGGCCACGTGACGGGCCCCGACGACACGCTGTTCCTGACGCCGGAGGGCGACCCGATCCCGGCCGAGCGACTCGACGTGGTCCAGAAGCGCTCCCGGCTCGCGAGCGTGAACATGGGCGGACAGGGCGCCGTCTGCGACGCGCTTCACCGCGCGCGCCACGGCCCCGACGGCCCGGACGGGTCCGGCGCGTCGTACGTCGATCAGTCGGGCGGCGAGCTGTCCGCGTACGACGGCGACGTCGACGAGTTCACCTCGACGTGGACGCTGAGCAGCGACGACTGACTCACGGTCGGCCCGTTCCTTGCCCCCGTCGCGTTCTCCCGCCTCAGCGGATCGGGCCGAGGCCGCCGAGCCCGCCGCCGGACCCGCCCTCCTCCTCGGGTTCGCCGTGGCCCTCCTTCTCCAGTCCGTGCCGACCGCTCGCGGCCCACTCGTCCCGGTCCCAGCCGCACTCCGGGCACTCGCCGTCCCCCCAGTCGAACGGCTCGCCGCAGCCGAGGCAGGCGTTCTCCGTGTTCATAGCTCACAGTACGCACGACAGACCAAAAGCGTTCACAACAGCTCACGGAACTCGCCGAGGGGCGGGAACCGGAGCGGCTCCCCGCCGTCGCTGCCGCCGTCGCCGCCGTCGGGGGGCGAGTCGATCACGACCGGCGCCAGTCGGTCCGCGTCGGTGACGAGCGGGGAGTCGAACGCCGCGGTGCCCATGTCGTTGACGGCCACGCCCGGGGCGAGCCGGGTGAACGCGGGCAACACGAGGAGGTCGGCGCCGCGGTAGGTCCCCTCGCCGCGGAGGACGCAGGGGCGGCGGTCGCCCTCTATCTCGATCGTCGGGTGGACGTGGCCGATCACGTACCGGTCCGCCGCTGTCGACGGCGCCTCGTGGCCGTGACAGACGACGGTTCGGAGGGAGTCACCGGCGTCGCTGTCCGAGTCGGGGTTCCCGCTAAGAAGCAGCTCTTCGCGGACCGGTCCGTCCCACGCGTTCGCGAGCGCGGCGTCGTGGTTGCCCGCGACGAGTTCGAGGGCGGCGCCGCGTGCGTCGCAGGCGTCGCGGAGCGCGTCCAGGGCCTCGCGGGCCCTGTCGGTGACTCGGTCGAAGGTGTGGACCGCGTCGCCGGCGACGACGACCGTCGCGGGGTCGAACCGGTCGAGGAGCGCCCCGAGCCGGTCGACGAGGTCAGCGCGCTCGCCGAGCGGGAGTGAGACGGCGGAGGCCTCGCCGCGGCCGACGTGGAGGTCGGCGACGACGAGCGCGTCGCTCGCGGGGAGGTAGACCGCGCGCTCCGCGAAGGCGACGTCGGAGAATGCGGAGTCGCCCTCGGCGTCCGGTCTCGTCACCGCCCGTACCCGGTCGAGCGCTCGCGGCGGCGGTCCGCGTCGCGGTCGGCCGGACCGCCGTCGACGTGGTTGCGGGCGGTCGCGTACGCCTCGCGGACGCGACGGAACGACTCCTCGTCGCCGCCCTGGTCCGGATGGGTCTCCTTGACGCGCTCGCGGTAGGCGCCCTTCACCGCGTCGAGGTCTGCGTCGCGCGAGACGCCGAGCTCGTCGAAGGCGTCGCCGACGGGGTCGGTCCGGCCGGCGGGGCCGCCCGGCCGTGAGGGGCCGGCCGAGCGGCCGGTGGCGGAGCGGGCACCGCCGAAGCGGCCGCCGCCGAAGCGGCCGGACCGGCCGGCGCTCGATCGGGTCGACTCGTCGGTCGCCCAGTCGGGCTCGTCGACGTCGAACGGGAGCCGGCGGCCGAGCCCGCGGCCCGGCATCTCGTGTTCACAGAGGACGGTGTAGACGCCCTCGCCCTCTAAGCGGAAGTAGTCGTGCGCGTCGAAGGTGATCGCGACGCCGCGCTCGGGGAGGTAGAAGGGGACAGAGACGTCGTCGAAGGCGTGGTCCTCCGCGAACCGCTCGCCGGCCGCGGTCAGGTACGTCCGGATCTCGCGGCGGCGGCGCTCGTCGCCGGCGGCGCCGCGGCGGCCGGCCGACGCGGCCGGAGCCGGCACGAACCGGTCCCCGAGGTAGAAGGCGACCGCGACCACCCCGGTGGCGGCGATCCCGAGGCCGACCCCCCAGAGGACCCACCGCGGTACCAGCGTCGTGAGCTCGGCGAACACACCCGCCGTAGCGGCTCCGCGGTAATCAACCTCCCGCCGGCGCGTCGGCTACGGAACCGAAAAGCGCGGAGCGTCGATAGAAACGTTCCGTGGCGGTCGGCCGGCTCAAATCATCCCTTTCGATTCGAGCCCGTCGAGGATGTCGTCGACGAGCTCCTCGGCGGTGTCGTAGGGGAACTCCTGTTCGCTGCCGAGCTTCGCCGCCATCTCCATCGCGGTGAAGCTCACGTCGCCGGCCTCGAACTTCGTCGCCGGGCCGTCCGGCAGCGCGGGGACGAGGTCCATCTGGTTCTCGACGGGGAAGTCTGCGCCGCCGAACGCCTCTAAGAACTGTTCGCGGAGTTCCGCTTTCACGTCGCTCATACACAGTTCATCCCGCGACCCCCGCAAAAGGGTTGCGGAACAACCATAAACTCATTTAGGGTTGTCAGGTTTCGTGACGGCGGCTGGCGACTGAGACGGTTCCGCCGTGGCAGTCACTCGCCAGGCTCGACCGCCAACCGGAGCGTGAGGTCCGCACCGTCGGCCAGCGCGGCGACGAGGTCGCGGTCGAGGTCGGCGGCCGCGCCGTCGCCGTCGACGAGTATCGTGCGCTC
Source organism: Halorubrum sp. T3 (assembly GCF_000296615.1). Lineage (NCBI taxonomy): Archaea > Methanobacteriati > Methanobacteriota > Halobacteria > Halobacteriales > Haloferacaceae > Halorubrum > Halorubrum sp. T3. The sequence goes on from NZ_JH815329.1 coordinate 597,611, forward strand.
GTCATCCGTGTAGTCGCTCGTCCGGCCGACCATCGAACGGTCGTCGAGCAGCGCGAGGTCGGGGTCGCCGCGGCCGGTGATCGTCTCCTCGAACGTCTCGTCGCCGGCGTCGACGACGAGCGTCGCCTCGATCGTCGCGTCCGCGTCTCGACACGCCTCGCGGAACTCGGTCGAGAAGTCCCGAGGCGTCCGGTCGGCCTCGACGCCGACGATACAGTCGCCGGCGGGGGTGAGCCAGTCGTCGGTCGTGAGTTCGAACGTGCTCGCGTGTTCGGCGGTGACGTTCTCGTGGCCGACCGCGCGGACGACCTCGACGTGGGGGTCGTCGTCGCCGGTCCGCGGGGCGTCTCCGTCCTCGTCGCTCATTGTTGGCGGTCGGCGGCGACGCGACAAGTGGCCGTCGCTTCGGCACCGAGGAGCGGCTCGCGGGCTGCGGTGCGCCCCGTCAGACGTCCGCGCCCTCAGCGAGCGCGGGGACGAGCCGGGCGGGGTTCTTCGCCAGCACGCGGGCCATCAGGTCCTCGGAGACGTCGAGGGTGAGCACCTCCATCACGCCGACGTTGGGGTGGACGTCGGGCGCGCCGGAGCCGAAGAGGACGCGGTCGGGGTGTTCCAACACGCCGCGTTCGAGCACCTCGCGGTACCGAACCGCGCTCGTGTCGACGTACAGTCGGTCGTACTCGTCGAGCAGGTCGAGCGTCTCGTTCATCAGCTCGGCGTCTAAGGGGTAGCCCCCGAAGCTCCCTAACACGACCGGGAGGTCGTAGCCGAGCAGCTCCGTCTCGACGGCCTCGGGCGGGAACTCCCGGCCCGCGTGGACGAAGAGGGGGAGGTCGGCGTCCTCCAGCCGAGCCAGCACGTCCTCGTTCGGGAGCCCGTCGACGTGGGGCGCCAGCGTGAACCCGTGGAAGCGGTCGTCGTAGGAGTACTGCTCGACGTCGTCCGGTCGGGTGTGGTGGTCGTCGCGCTCGGCGCGGAGGTTCCGGACGACCGACACCGCGCCAGTTCCCGGGTCGCGGGGGCCGTTGAGGCGGGCGAACGCGACGAACGGGCGGTCGATCGACAGGCGCGCGACCGCGTTGTTCGCCCGGAGGTAGCTCCGCCCGGCGGCGCGCTGGCCGGGGCTCGCGACCGCGCGGACGATCCCCGCCTGGAGCATCTCGCGTTCCAGCCGCTCCGGCGAGATGTCTCGTCCGTGGGTGGCGACCGACGACTCGTCGGGGTCGAGGGTCGCGCGGGTGTCGACGATCCGGAAGTCGTGTTCGAGCCCGAGCATGGCCGCTCTCTGTCGGACCGTCTCGGGCGACCCGCATGTGCCTGTCGGTCGCACGGCGCGCGCTCGGCCCGCCTCGGCGCCCCGGACGCGACGGCGACCCACGCCAGACGAACGCTGAAGGGGCCGTCCGCCCTCGTGGACCGACATGGAACTCGTGGAAGCCGGCGAGGATGACCTCGACGCCCTCGTCGAACGGTGGTACGACCTCGCGACGGCGATGGAGCCGTACTCGGCGCTGAACGAAATCGTCTACTCGGACGCGACGGAGGTCCCGGACGACGGCTTCCGCGCGCACCTCGACGACGACGCGACGACCGATTACCTCGTCGTCGTCGACGGCGAGACGGTCGGGTTCGTCACCCTCGAAACGGGTGACCGACCCTCCCGAGAGCGCGGCCGGTACCTCGACGTCGTGAACCTCGAAATCGACCCGGAACACCGGAACGAAGGGTACGGCACGGCGGTCGTCGACCGGGTGACGGAGATGGCTCGCGAGGCCGACCGCGACTACGTCACCGTCTCCTGCGAGTGGGGCAACGACGGCGCGCGGCGGTTCTACCGGGACGCGGGGTTCGAGCCCAAACAGGTGACGTACGCGCGCTCGCTGGAGTGAGCGGCGGCAAGGGCTCGGAGCGGGACGCGGCGGAGCCCGGAAGGACCCGGCAGGACCGAGAGGGCGTCGATCCGCCCCGATCAGGGGCCCGCTGTCGAAACGATCTTCACTACGTCGCCCTCGGTGAGTTCGTGGTCCTCGCCGATCCGTCGCGAGGCGCGCGCGTCGACCGCGTGGAGGTACCCCTCGCCGATGTCGGAGTGGACCGCGTACGCGAGGTCCCGCGGGGTCGAGCCCGCGGGCAGGAGGAACGCGTCCGGGAGGACGTTCCCGGTCCCGTCGGTCCACTTGCCGGCGTCCTGGACCGGGTAGGCCGTGATCCGGTCGAGCAGGTCGTAGACGGCCGCGTTCAGCGCGGTCTGGACCCCGGTTCCGCCGTGGGTCGCCATCGACTCGCGGAGCGCGTCGAGGCCAGCGCGCTGGCTCTCGGAGACCTCGCCGACGATCTCGAACGACTCGTCGCCCGGGTCGTAGTCGACGACGCCCGCCTCCGCGGCGCGGCGGAGGGCGAGTTCGCCGTCGGCCGTGGCCGGAATGACCGGCTTGTCGGTCCCCTCGCGGATGCGGTCGACCGCGCCGTCGGGCGCCGCGTCGACCTTGTTCGCGACGACGACGATGGGCTTGGTGCGGCGGCGGACCGCCCGCGCGAGCGCCTCGCGGTCGTCGTCGTCCCACGCCTTCGGGTCGTCGGGGTACTCCAACTCGCGAAGGACTGCGGTCACGTCGCGCTCGGTCGCGCCGAAGCCGGTGAGCATCTCCGACAGCGCCGATTCGAGGTCGAAGTCCGGCGAGCGCGACTGCCGCTCGACGCCCTCCCAGTTGCGGTCGACGATGCCCGCGAGCCAGAGGTCCATCTCCTCCTCGACGAAGTCAACGTCGTCGAGGGGGTCGTGGCTCCCGACCTCCACCGGCTCGCCCTCGGCGTTCGTCGCGCCCGAGGCGTCGACGACGTTCAACACGACGTCCGCGTTGGTCAGCTCGTCGAGGAACTGGTTGCCGAGCCCCTTGCCCTCGTGGGCGCCCGGCACGAGCCCGGCCACGTCGAGCAGCTCGACCGGGACGTACCGTTTCCCGTCGCGGCAGTTCTCCGCCCCGCAGCGCTCCTCGCGGTCGAGGCAGGGGCACTCGGTGCGGACGTAGGTCACGCCTCGGTTCGGGTCGACGGTCGTGAACGGGTAGTTGGCGACGTCGACGTCGGCCATCGTGGCGGCGGTGTAGAAGGTGGACTTGCCGGCGTTCGGCTTGCCCGCGAGCGCGACCGTGAGCATACCCGACGGTCGCGGCCCCGCGAAAAGCGCCTTTCGGTCGGCCGCGGGGGCACGGAGGAAGTATAAATGAGGTCAGACGATGCGGTGGCGCGCGCCTCCGAGCGGCCGTTTTTAAACGGCCGCGAGGAGCACGTGCGAGGGACGCGGTGAGCGCTCAAAGAGCGCGAACCGCGAGGCTGGGGAGGTGTGAGGTGCGGTTGCTGTGCGGGGCGGGACTCAAAGGGGCAGTCGCGAGGCGGGCGCAGGCGAAGTAAGGACCGCAGGGAGGGAGCGAACGAAGTGAGCGACTAACCGAGGACCGCAGCGAGCGTGCGCCCGCCTCGCGGCTGGGGCTTTGGAGGTGTTCGGCGCCGATCCGCTAGCAACCGTTTATAAGCGAGCGGCTGGGGCTTTGGCGGTGTTCGCCGTCAATCGGTATTCACCGACGTACGGCCGAGCGACTGAGGCTTTGGCGGTGTTCGCCGTCGGTCAGTCTTCACCGACGTATGGCCGAGCGGCTGGGGCTTTGGCGGTGTTCGCCGCCGATCCACTGTCAGGTATTTATAAGAGAGCGGCTGGCCGGATTACGGTCATCGTCCCAGTGACACTTGCGTAGAGTTGAGCTGCTAGGGCTTTGTAGGTGGCCACCACCGATCGACTGGCAGCTATTTATAAGCGAACGGAGAGAGCGCCTGATGCGATAGCGCTGCCAACGTCTATTTAAAAGTCTACTTCCGAGCGACGATCCGGAGCACGTCCTCGTCGGCGAGCTCGTGGCTCTTCCCGACCTGCTGGTCGTCGTGTTTCGCGCTCTCACCCGAAACGCGCGCAAATTTAAACCGCTCGTCGAACTCGCCGCCGAGCTTCGAACAGGCGTCGCCCACGGTGTCGCCCTCGAAGAGGATGAGGGGCTCCTCGTAGTCGACGCCGCGCCCGGGCTTGTCCATATAAATTCGAATGACGCCCAGCTCCTCCCAGAGGCGCTCCTTCAGGCCGTCCAAGCCGAGCTCCTTCTCGGCGGAGATGAAGAGCACCTCCTCGGGGTCGAGGTCGCGCTCGCGCAGCTCCTCTTTCACCGTCGGGAGGTAGCTCTTGTCGATGAGGTCCGCCTTGTTGACGGTGACCATCGAGGGGAGGTACTCGCGGTTGTCCATCACGGCGTCGACGAGCTCGTCGATGGTCAGGTCGTGCGGAATCGTCACCTTCGCGTTGACGTAGCCGTACTCGCGGAGGACCTGCTTCACCGTCTCCTCGTCTAAGCTCACGTCGTCGCTCATCGTCACGCCGAGCCCGTCCTTGTGCGTCTTCCGGATGTTGATGTTCGGGGGCTCGGTGTCCAGGCGGATGTTCGTCGCGTACAGCTCCTCGCGGAGCCGGTCGTACTGCTCGATCTCGAAGACAGAGAGCATGAACACGACCAGATCCGCGGTCCGGACGACCGAGAGCACCTCCTTCCCCCCGCCGCGGCCGCCCGCGGCGCCCTCGATCAGCCCCGGCACGTCGAGGATCTGGATGTTCGCGCCGCGGTACTGCAGCATGCCCGGGTTGACGTCCAACGTCGTGAACTCGTAGGAGCCGACCTCGCTGTCGGCGTTGGTGAGGGCGTTGATGAGGGTGGACTTGCCGACGCTCGGGAACCCGACCAACGCGACCGTGGCGTCGCCGTGCTTCTCGACCGCGTACCCGTGGCCGCCGCCGGCGGAGGACTGGTTCTCCAGCTTCTCTTTCTTCTCCGCGAGCTTCGCCTTCAGGCGCCCGATGTGAGCCTCCGTTGACTTGTTGTAGGGCGTCTCGGCGATCTCCTCGCGGAGGTCTTCGATCTCCTCCTCCAGTCCCATTACCCGTTTCTCGGCCGGTCGGCTCGTTAAAGGTGTTCCTTCGAACCGCCCGCCCGGCGGCGGGGACCGAACCGCCCGCCCACGCTCCGCGAACCGCCCGGCTGCCCTCCGCAAACCGACGGATCGTCGCCGGAGGAGTGGTTGGAACGCCGATACTTCGACACGGTTATATCGGCGCCGAATAATCCCAACCCACGCCGAATGCCAGACCCGTCGAGCCTCCGAGACAGCACGCAGATCGTCCTCCCGCGCCGCGCGCTCGACGGACACCGAGAGTGCCTCGAATCCCGCTTCACCGTCACCGTCGTCGAGACGGCCGAACAGTACCGTATCATCGGCAGTCCGGTCGAGATCAAGGCCGCGAGCGACTACCTCACGCGCAACGGCGTCGCCGTCGCGTAGCGCGACCAACACTCTTCCGCTCGGCCCCTCCCCCGGACCTTGCCGCGCCCCGATTCCCTTCTCCAATCCGCCCGTTCGGAGGGTTGAAGTCGCCGCTCGTCGAGGCCACGTGACGATGGTCACTCGCCGGTCGCTGCTCGCCGCGGGCGCCGCCGGAGTCGGCGGGACCGCCGGCTGCGCTGCCGCTCCGTCGGACCTCGACGCAGGCGACCCTGCCGCAACCGGCGGCGACGCGGACGACGAAACACTCGGCGACGCCGACGACGAAACCCTCGGCGACGCACGGATCGGCCTCGTCGGCGACCTGATGCTCGGACGCAGCGTCGCCGACCGCTGGGCCGAGAGCGACGATCCCGAGGGCGTCTGGGGGACGACGCTCCCGCGGCTCCGCGAGCTCGACGCGCTCGTCGGCAACCTGGAGTGTTGCGTCTCCGACCGCGGCGAGCGCTGGCCGGGCAAGGCCTACTATTTCCGGTCGCCGCCGTCGTTCGCGATTCCCGCGTTGGAGGCGGCGGGCGTCTCCTTCGTCTCGCTTGCCAACAACCACATCCTCGACTATCAAGAGCCCGCCCTCCACGACACCAGAACGCACCTCGCGGACGCCGGGATCGCCCGCGCCGGCGCCGGCACGAACGCCGACGAGGCGCTCGAACCCGCGACGTTCGAGGCCGGCGACCTCACCGTCGCCGCGTTCGGCCTCACCGACCAGTCCACGGCGTTCGCGGCGACCGACGACGATCCGGGCACCGCGTTCGCGCGACTCGACCCCGCAGTCCGGGAGACGCGCGCCCTCGTCGGTGAGCTCCTCGACCGCGTCGCCGACCTCGATCCGGACCTCGTCGTCGCCTCGCTCCACTGGGGCGCGAACTGGGAGACCGAGCCGCGCGCGGTTCACGAGCGGTTCGGCCGCTGGCTCGTCGACCAGGGGGTCGACGTCGTCCACGGCCACAGCGCCCACGTTCTCCAGGGCGTCGAGGTGTACGAGGAGAGCCCGATACTCTACGACGCGGGCGATTTCGTGGACGACTACGTGAGCTACCGCGACCGCGAGGGCGTCCGCAACAAGCGCAGCGCGCTATTCGAACTCGTCGTCCGCGACGGCGACCCGACGGCCCTCGACGTCCGCCCGACCGAGATCGTCGACGAGACCGCGAGGCTGGCCGACGGCGATGTCGCCGAGTGGGTCCGAGAGACGGTCGCCGAGCGCTCCGCGGCGTTCGGGACCACGGTCGAGGGCGTCGACGGCGGGCGCGACGGCGGCCGCCTGCGGATCCCGCTCGGCGGGGAGTAGCGGGACCGTATGTACGGATCCGTTCGATCCCGTACACACGGTTCCAGTTCAACGACCGCGCGCACGGTCGGATGTGGCGCGTCCCGAACATCGTCGACGGGACGCCGCCGCGGCGGTGAACAGAACTTCAGTAAGCCGCGTTACAGAAATATCATTCAGATTACTATTATGTGGGTCCACCCCGTTCGAACTGTTATGACACGGTACGCATCCGGTCCGGTGTCAGTTCGCCAGCGCGACGGAACGACGGCACGACCTCCGCGGACGGCGGCCGGGATCGTCCCGTTCGTCCTCTTGCCCGCGGCTATCGTCTTGGCCGTGAGCCTCCCCGTCACGGCGGCCGCAGTCGTCGGCGGTGTCGCGCTCGCTGAGCTCCACCGCCGAGCGCGAACGGCTTGGCGGGAGCGCGAAGACGCACCGATCGGCCGCTCACGGTGGACCACGCACGACGCGTGAGTCGCGCAGCCTGCCCTTCTCCGGGCACCGCAGCACGACGGGGGTTCCGATCGGTCCGGGGCAGCCGGTCTGTCCTGATCGGTCCGTGGCAGCCGCTCCCGCTCGATCGTCTCGGAACTCCCGTAACCAGTAAATCAATCAACGTGAAGCGCGATACCGCCCGGTACCCTTCCAGACGATGACTCAGTTCGATTCCGAGGCCGCGGCGTCGTTCGACGCGCTCGGTCAGGAGGTACGCATCGGCATCCTCGAAGCGTTGGTCCAAAAGCGGGTCGACGACCCCCGGAACCCCGGAGCGAGCTTCTCTGAGCTCCGGGAGCGAGTCGGCGTCACCGACTCGGGCCGGTTCAACTACCACCTCGACAAGCTCACCGGGCGCTTCGTTCAGGAGACGGACGCGGGCTACGAACTCAACGCCGCCGGCCAAGAGATCGTCGGCGCAGTACTCTCTCGGAGCTTCGACTCCGAGGGGGAGTCGGGCCCCACCGCCCTGAACGCGCCGTGCCGGGCCTGCGGCGAGACGGTCCGCGTCCGCTACGAGGACGGGAAGCTCTTCGTCGAGTGCGACAACGGCCATCTCAACCACAGCGACTACCTCCCCGGCAGCCTCGTCGAGGAGCGACCGCTGCCGGAAGCAACGGCGCTGGCGACGCTGCTCGGGCAACAGGACCTCGCCTTGGTGACTCGCGACGTTTGCCCGAGCTGTTACCGGGAGATCGAGTCGGGCGTCGTGCTGGAAGCGGGAGAGCCGGCGCTTGAGGGCCAGTGTCACCACTGCGGACACTTCTTCCGCGGACCGGTCTCGCTCGCCGTGCTCACGCACCCCGTCCTCCGAGCGTTCTACCTCGAACGGGGCAGAGACGTCCGCGAGGTCTCCCTGTGGTCGCTGCCGTTCTTGACCGAGTCGGACCGCGCGCACGTCGACTCCGAGTCCCCGCTCCGGGTCACGGTCGACGCGTCGTACGACGGCGACGAGCTGACCTTCTCGCTCGACGAGGACGCCGCCGTGACCGAGTACCACGTCGAACGGATCCGCGCGCAGCGAGAGTGATTACCCCTCATCCGGACGGACTGTGACACCCTCTCAACGAGTGCCGTGCGTCCGCCGAATCGTCCCCGCGTCCTGCTGGGGTCCAAACCCTATTGCGTCGCAGCCGTCAACGACGGCCGTGACGAACACCAACCGCGAGTGGCTTCTCGCCGAGCGGCCGACCGGCGAGCCCGACTTGGACAGCTTCGAACTGCGCGAGACGGACGTCCCCGCCCCCGCGCCGGGCGAACTCCTCGTTCGCACCCGGTTCCTCTCGGTCGACCCGTACATGCGCGGCCGGATGCGCGACGCCGAGTCGTACGCGGAACCGTGGGACGTGGGTGACGCGCTCAAGGGCGGCGTCGTCGGTGAAGTGATCGAGTCGGAGAGCGACGCGTACGACGCGGGCGACCTCGTGACCGGCGAGGGCAAGTGGGCCGACTACGCGACCCTCGACGCCGACGACGTCGCGCCGGTCGACCCGACCGTCGCCGCCCCCGAGGCGTACCTCGGCGTCCTCGGCATGCCCGGCCGGACCGCCTACTTCGGCCTCCTCGAAGTCGGCGAGCCGAAGCCCGGCGACACGGTCGTCGTCTCCGGCGCGGCCGGCGCGGTCGGCTCGGTCGTCGGCCAGATCGCGAAACGCAACGGCTGCCGCGTGGTCGGCTTCGCCGGCAGCGACGAGAAGACCGACTGGCTCACCGACGACCTCGGCTTCGACGCCGCGATCAACTACAAGGCCACCGACGACTACCGCGCCGCGCTCGCCGAGGCGGCGCCCGACGGCGTCGACGTGTACTTCGACAACGTCGGGGGGCCGATCACCGACGCCGTGTTCACGAAGCTGAACCTCGACGCGCGCGTCGCGGTCTGCGGCCAGATCGCGCACTACAACGACGAGGAGGTCCCGACCGGCCCGCGGAAGCTCCCGGGGCTCATTCCGGTGCGGGCGACGGTTCAGGGCCTGCTCGTCAGCGACTTCGCCACCCGGTTCGGCGAGGCGAGCGAGCGGCTCGGACGGTGGGTCGCCAGCGGCGAACTCGGACACCGCGAGACGATCGTGGAGGGCTTGGAGAACGCGCCCGACGCCTTCCTCGGCCTGTTCTCGGGCGACAACATCGGCAAGCAGGTGGTTCGGGTGTCGGCGGGCGAGCCGTAGCCGCACCCCGTTCGAACGCGTCACTCGGCGAGCGCGACTCGGCGGCGGCGGCGGCCGTCGCCGCCGCGAGGGAACCGCCGGCAGGGCTATACGAGGCTGAGATGTATCAACACGTATGAACGTACTCCGCTGGGCCGCGATCGCGATCGTCGGGGCCGTCATCGTCGTCGCCGCCGCGTACGCGGTCTTCGGCGGGGTCCTGATCGGATCCGACGTGGCGTCGTACTCGTCGGACGGCGTCACCGTGTCGGACCTCGCGTACGAGGACACGCTCGACCGAGCCGGCGCGGCAGGGTACGCGGTCGAGCGCGTCGGGTCCAGCGGCTTCCACCCGGAGGGGATCGACGAGCTCGACGCCGAGCTGGGCCCGGAGTACGAGGCGTTCAGGGTCACGTTCGACCACTCGGAGACGAAGCGGCTGTGGGCCACCTTCTACGCGGACGAGGGCGTCACCGTCGTGACCGTCTTCGCGGACGACAACCGCGGCGAGTTCACCGTCGAGGACCTCCCGCCGGAAGCGTGGCTCGTCGATCGGCTCACGCTGCTGTTCGAGATGGACGAGCCGACCGCGGAGGGATACGTCGAGGAACTCCGAGCGGAGGTCCGCACCGCTGACCCCGCCGAGCCCGGAGCGGGCACCCCGGAGGTACGGATCGACGAGCCGGTCGCGTTCCGCGCGACGTACGACGAGCTGAGCGCCCGCGCGACGACGGTCACGGAGCGTTCCTTCCCGGGCACCGGCCAACACGCTCGCGAGTACTACGCGGGCGAGGAGCGGCTCGGCGGGATCGACTTCGTCCTCTCGCGGGCGACCGTCACGCACGAAGCCGACGGGTACACCTACCGCGTACACCTCGATTACCACGGCGGGGTCGAGGTCGACGCCCAGACGCGCGCTTCCCGATCCTTCGAGGAAGACGACGTTCGTGCGACGTTCCGGCGGATGTTCGAGGAGATGGGGATCCCGCCGGAGACGGCCGACCACCTGCGGCTCGAGTACCGCGGGAGCGTGTGGTGAACGGGTCCGTCCCGCCCCTTCGCTCATCCGCGCATACATGCCTCTCACGTTCGTTCGAGGCAGTATGCGCGGGACCGGATTCGAACCGGCGGACCCCTACGGGATAGCGTCCTAAGCGCTACGCCTTTGGCCTGGCTCGGCAACCCGCGCGCAAACCAGCGTACGCGAAACCGACTCAAGAACCTGACGAACCGACAGCAGCGACGCGATTCATAATGGGGTGGCGCGTGCCTGCGAGGCCGCTCTGCGGCCGAGCAGCACGCGCGAGGGAGTCGCTGGCGGCTGGCGCCGCCAGCGACGAGGCTGGGGAGGCGTGAGGTGCGGTGCTGTGCGTTCCCGCGAGCGAAGCGAGCGGGAGCACGGAAGTCGCAGCCCGCGCAGCGAGCGGAGTGAGCGAGCAGGACCGTCTTCCGGAGGGGTGGGACTCAAAGGGGCGGCCGGGAAGCGGGCGTAGGCGACGAAAGCACCGGAGCGAGGGAGCGAACGGAGTGACCGACCGAGTGAGTAGCGCAGCGAGCGTACGCCCGCTTCCCGGCCGGGGCTTTGGCGGTCTCCGCTACCGAGTTCGTGTCACCGCTCGCTCACGAACCACCACCGACCGATCCCGCTCCATCGTATCAGCAGTACTCGCAGTCGCAGTACTCGTCACAGACGGGGTTGTCGCAGTCGGCCCCGCGGGCCGAACAGTGCTCTCGCCCGTGCCGAATCAGGAGGACGTGAAGCGGGTAGATCAGCTCGTCCGGGACCTGCTCGTCTAACACCTCGTGGGCGCGCTCGTTCGACGCGGACTCCTGGACGAGTCCGAACCGCTTCGAGACGCGCTCGACGTGGGTGTCGACCGCCATCGTCGGCTTCCCGAAGTGGAAGTTCAACACGACGCTGGCGGTCTTCGGGCCGACGCCTTTGATCTCGGTGAGCCACGCCTTCGCGTCGTCGGTCGCCATCGCGTCGAGGAACGCCAGCGAGTACGCGCCGCCGGTCTCCTCGCGGATCGCGGTCAGCGCGCGCTGGATCCGCGCGGCCTTCTGGTCTGGGAGCCCCGCGACGCGGATCGTCTCGGCAAGCTCGTCGTGGTCGGCGGCCTCGATCGCCGCGAAGTCGGCGTACCGCTCGAACAGCGCCTCCGACGCGCGGCGGGTGTTCTCGTCGGCGACGTTCTGCGAGAGGATCGTCGTCACCAGTTGCCTGACGCCCTCGCCCGGCTCCGCGGTCGGGTCCGCGCCGTGCTCGGCGACGCGGTCGACCGGCTCGTACAGCGCGACGAGGTCGTCGTGAAGCGCCCGGACCCGCGTCTCGTCCCACGTCTGCGTCGACATACGCGCGCTACGTGCGCGGGCGACTTGAGACCGGCGACCGCGGGCGGCTTCGGGGGCGGCGACGGCGGCCGACTTCGCGGCCGGCGGACGCGGTCGTTTATATAGCTCGCTCGACTACCCGAGCGCGTGTACCGGGCGAGCGACCGGGTCGACAACGAGAGGTGGATCGAGCTGCTCGACGAGGCGTGCGTCTCGCTCGACCTCGACGACGAGACGCGCTCGACCGCGGTCGACCTGTTCCTCTCGCGCGCCCCCGACGACGAGCGCGGGAAGCGCGTCGCGGCCGCCGCCAGCCTCTACGCCGCCGGGCTGATCCGCGGCGACGAGCGCTCGCAGTCCGCGGTCGCCGACGCGATGGACGTCTCCCGGCTCTCGGTCCAGAAGCGGTGGAAACCCATCCTCGAAGACGCCGGCTTCTCGCCGCCGTCGTGGTGAAAAGGCGGTAAATTGCGGTTTTGAGTCCTCTCGACACGTTTCCCTATGAGCACCTTCAACGGCGACAGCTTTATTATCAAACGTAAAGTGTCCTTTACTGTAAAGCGAGCTTTACACTCGGTTCGCGCCCGCTTTACCCCTCCCATGAGCGAACACAACGCCTCCGCGACGATACGGCCCTCCGAGCGGAAACGGTACAAGCGAATCGCCTACGGACTACTCGGCGCCGGCATCGCCGCGCTGTGGATCTCGATGGCGCTCGATCGGTTCGTCCTCGGTGTCGCCTTCTACTGGGCCGGCGGCATCGGGATGGGGCTCGTCCAGCGGTTCAGCCCCGTGACGCTGTACGACGAGCGCGACACGACCATCGATCGCAAGGCGAGCCAGCGGACGATGAAGACCTTCGCGTACCTCTTCATCCTCGGCCTGCCCGGCGGCCTCGTACTTCAGGAGAGCGGCATCGTCACGCTCCCGGGCGAGTTCTACGGCGCGACGTGGACGCTGTTTGCGATATACGCCCTGTACGGCGTGTTCGTGGGCTACTACAAGTATCGCGCATGAAGAACGACCTCCGCGAGCGGCGCGCCGAGACCGGCGAGAGCCAAGCCGACCTCGCCGCCGCGGTCGGCGTCACTCGCCAGACGATCAACGCGATCGAACGCGAGCGCTACGACCCGTCGCTGGAGCTCGCCTTCGCCCTCGCCGACCACTTCGACTGCCGCGTCGAGGACCTGTTCGAACCGGCGGCGTGACCGGCCGCCGCGGAGCGACTACTTCGGCGTCGCCACCACGCCGAGGTGGTCCTCGTGGTACCGGTCGAGCCGCCGCGTCTCCAGGATCTCGTACGCCTCCCGGAGCCGGTCGAGCGCGCCCTCGAACACCGTGTCCGGCTCCGCGGTCACGTCCTCGCTGCGCGCCTTGATCGCGAGCAGCAGCCGCCCGTCGTCGGCGAGGAACTGCGCGTTGCGGACGGCCACGTCGGCCTGACCGCGCGTGGCCACGTCCTGAACGACCGCGTCGACGTCGGCCTCGACGACGTGCGCGTACGTCGCCGGCTTCCGCGCGTCCTTGAGCAGCGGGAACAGGCGGTCGCGCGGCGCGGCGGCGTCGAGCAGGTCGCGCGCCGGTCGCGGGGCGAACTCGACGGCGTAGGTCGGGCCCGCGAAGTCGGCGACGTGGCTGACCGTCGTGCCGCTCGCGGCGCCGAGGTAGAGGACCGTCTCCCCGCCGGAGAGCCCGGTCTCTATCCCGAGTTCGAGCATGCCGCCGAGCTTCGAACGCTCGGGGTCCCACGCGCGCCAGCCGTCGGCGGTCGGCTCGCCGTACACCGGCTCGCCGCGGGTCGCGAGCCGCCGCTCGCCGTCGAACTCGCGGCGCTCGACCCCGTCGGGAAGGGTCGACTCACTCATCGTCGGCCCCTCCGTCGCTCGCCGCGCCGCCGGCTCCGTCGTCGCTCGCCGCTTCGCCGTCGTCGCCGCCCTCGCTCGTCCCGTCGTCCGCACGCGCCCGAATCGTCGCCATCCGCTCGCGGAGGTCGTCGTGGAGCTGCGCCCGTCGTTCGCCGGCGTAGTGGTCGGCGCGCGCCGCGAGCGTCAGCTTCCCGGCAAGCGCCCGCGCCGCGGAGCCGCGGTCCTCCGGCCGCGTGCCGCGGACGAACTCGTGAGTGTAGATGATCCCGTGCTTCGGCGAGGGCGCCCGTCCCGAGAGGTGCGCGAACAGCGCGTCCTCGGCGCCGAGTACCTGAACCGTGCCGGACGGCTTCTTCGCGAGCGACTCTAACCCGCCCGCGAGCGCGATCAACCGCGCGGCGAGCTCCGGCCCGGCCATCTCGGTGAGGTTCGGGGCGACCGCGGGCGCGATCCGAGCGATCGTCTCCGCGAGTTCGGCGCGCTCGTCGTCGAGGTCGGCGGCGCGCTCGGCGAGGGAGACCGCCCGCCGCTCGACCTCGCTCTCGGGCTCTCGGGCCGCGATCTCTCGCGCGCCGTCGACGCCGGAGCCGACGTCGTCGAAGAGGCTACCCGCCCACTCGACGGAACGCTCGGCGAGCTCGTTTGCGACGCGCTCGGTGTCGTCCATCGCCCGGATCGCGTGGATCAGCTGCGCGTCGTCGGCGCGCTCCCGCTCGCGGACCGCCTCGCGGGTCGCGCGCGTCGTCGCGGCCTTGAGTCGGTCGTAGTACTCGTCGGCGTCGTCCGCGAACCCGGACTCGACGGCGCGCGCGGGCCAGTCGGCGGGCGACGCGGCGCTCCCGTCGCGCACCCGCGCCGCGGCCGCCGCGGTCGCGGCGTCGCCGCTCTCGGTGTCGGTGTCACTGTCGTCGGTCGCGTCCGACGGCAGCGCCTCGAACCAGCCATCACCGCCGTCGGACGCCGCGTTCGCGTCCGGTCCGGCGTCGGTGTCGCTCATTGCCGGCGGCTACTCGCCCCGGCGGTATAGACGTTCCCGATGCGAGCGGGGACCGCTCGCTCACCCGTCACGCTACGGCGTCGCTCACGCCGCCGCGTCGGCCTCGAGGTCGTCCTCGTCCCCGTCGGCGTCGTCCGCTTTATCGGCGAACACGCCGCCGGCGCCCGACTTCAGTTCGGCGAGGGTGGCGCCCGCCAGCCCGCCGAGCGCGCCGCCCGTGCTGGCCGCGTTCCGGCTCCACAGCCCGCCGACCGCGGCGCCCACCGCGGCGCCGACGGCCGCGTACTTCGCTCTGCTCAACGAGTTTCGGATTCGTCCCATACGCCCTCTTTCTTGTCTGCTCATAAAAATGTGTCTGCGAAGACCACGAATTATGGCGGTCGGCGCGGATAGCCCGATCGAGGCAGGTGGTCGGAGTGAGGCGGTCGCCGTCGGTCCCGCTTACTGAAGCCGCTTCGTCGTCTCCACGAGGGGGTGTCGCGCGTAGTCGACGACCTCGATGTCGCCGACGACGCGGAGCCCCTCCTTCTCCGCGGTCTTCGCCATCCCCAGATCGACCGGGGTCCGGGGGACGATCACGTACGCGTCCATCGTCTCGATGCCGGCCTTGCGCGCGGCCATCGCCCGGTGGTGGCCATCGGCCAGGTAGAGGGTGCCGCCGTTGTCGATGACGACGAGGGGCTCGGCGAGCCCGTGTTCGAGCTCGTACTGCCGGCCCTCCAGCTCGTCGGCGTACACCCGCGCCTGCGTCGGCGTCAGGTCCGCGATGGCGACCTCGCGGCGCTCCTCGTCGAGCTCGACGCCGTGGATCTGCGAGAGGGTTCGCATTAGCTTCCCGACCTTGCCGGGCGTCGCGCGCTCGATCTGCGAGCGGACCACGTCGGTGTTCGAGATGATCCCGACGAGGTTGTCGGCGTCGTCGACGACCGGGAGCCGCTGGATGCCGGAGCGGAGGATTACGCGCGCCGCGTCGGTCACCTTCATGTCCGGGTGCGCGACGATCAGGTTCTCCGTCATCACCGTGAACACGGGGGCGTCGTCGTCCGCGAGCAACAGGTCCCCGGCCGAGACGAACCCCTCGACGGTGCGGCCCTGCGTGACTGGGAACCCGTTGTGTCCGTCGCTGTCGGCCATGCGGCGCGCGACGGTCGCCACCGTCTCGTCCGGGCTGACCGTCTCCACCTCGCGGGTCATGTACTCCCCGACCGTCGGTTTCCCGGTCATCGTCCGCCCTATACGCCCCCGGAATAAAAAGAGGGCGGAGAGACGGAGGCCCGCCACGGCGGCACGGCGCGTCCCCCCCACCCGGGGCGGTCCAGGCGAACGACCCCCGATCGCGGGCGTCGCTACCGCCCCGGCGGCCCTCCCGTCACCGCTTCGTCGGGCTCGCCGTTCGGGCGTTCGACCCGGGCTCTGAGCCGGCCGCTCTCGTCGACGGTGACCGAGACGCGGCTCACGTTCCGCTCGTAGCGTCGGTACCGGCCCTTCTCGGCGTCTATCGAGACGTGTTCCGTCACCAGGTCCAACTCCCTGAGCGTGTCCAAGCGCCGGTACACCGTCGACATCGGGATGTCGCACCGCTCGACGAGGTCCGCGACCGAGGTCGGCTCGTCGAGCGCGGACAGGATCGTCCGGTTCGTCTCCTCGCTCAGCGCGTCGAGGAGCCGCCCGACGAACTGCGACTCCTCGCGCTTCGACCCGGCGTCACTCATCGCGAACGCCCGGCGATGCGGGTTCGCTTCGCCGGTCTCCGTACCGGCCTCCTGTGCCGTTCGCCCTCGGTTCGACGTGAGACGCGCTCATCGTCGTCGCTTGGGCGCACAGCGGCTAGAGTCTCCGTTTGTCGCAGGACAACGGCCGGCGTCGCCCCCGGTTGGCTGCGGGGCGTCGGCTAGCCGCCGTCGGGCTCGCCGACCTCGATCGGGACGCCGATCATGTTCCCCCACTCGGTCCAGGAGCCGTCGTAGTGTCGCACGCATTCGTACCCGAGCAACTCCTCGAGGACGAACCACGTGACCGACGACCGCTCCCCGATCCGACAGTAGACGATCACGTCGTCGTCGGGGGCGATGCCCCGCGACTCGTACACGTCCGCGAGCTCCTCGCGCGACTTGAACAGGCCGTCTGGACGGACGTTCTCGGCCCAGAACACGTTCGTCGCCCCGGGGACGTGGCCGCCCCGCATCGCCCCCTCGTCGCTGCCGGGCGGCTTCGTGATCTCTCCGCGGAACTCCTCGGGCAGCCGCACGTCGACGAACTCCGTGTCGGTGTCGAGCGCCGCCCGCACGTCCGCGCGAGACGCCCGCACCTCCGGCCTCGCCGGCGCGTCGGGCGCGTCGCCGTACGTCACGTCCGGCGGATCTGCCGGCTCCGTCGTGGTCGGGTAGCCGCGTTCCAGCCAGTACTCGCGGCCGCCGTCCATGATCCGGACGTCCGGATGGCCGTAGTAGGCGAGCTGCCAGTAGAGGTGGGCCGCGAACCAGTTCCGGTTGTCGCCGTAGATGACGACGGTCGTCTCCTCGGCGATCCCGCTCGATTCGAGGAAGGCGGTCATCTCCGCCGGCGAGAGGATGTCGTGTGCCTCCGCCGACCGGAGGTCGGTCCGCCAGTCGACGCCGACGGCCCCGGGCGCGTGTCCCTCCTCGTAAAACGAGGCGTTGACGTCGACTTCGAGCAGCCGCAGGTCGGCCGCGTCGGAAGCGAACCGGTCGAGCCGGGCGTTCACCCAGTCGGCGTCAACGAGCACGTCCGTCGGGTATCGGCCGCCCGTCGACGCGTCCGTGGGCTCTCGCCGATCGTTGTTCGTGGGATTCCGCCGGTCGTCGTCCGTGGGCTCTCGTCGGTCGTCGTTCGTGGGCTCTCGTCGGTCGTCGTCCGTGGGCTCTCGTCGGTCGTCGTCCGTGGGCTCTCGCCGATCGTCGTCTGTGGGGGATTCGTCGGTCATGCCTGTTGGTCCGCGAATCGTTTCGCTAACTCAGCGGTCGCGCGTCGAAGCCGGTACGACACCGTCGAGCGGGGTTCGCCGAGCTCCGCGGCGAGTTCGTCGAGCGTCACGTCCCGCGGGGTCTCGAAGTAACCGCGCTCGACCGCGAGCAGCAGGGTCTCGCGCTGCTCGGCGGGGACGTCCGGCCGGGAGAGCAGCTCGCTCTCCCAGTGGTCGACCTCGGTCAGGTGTTCGAACGAGAAGGAGAGGCCGTCGCCGAGCTTCGCGGATAGCGTGTCGTACAACAGCCCGATCTTCGAGTCGTCCTGGACCAGCACGCGCCACCGGACCGTGTCGCCGGACCGCGTCTGCTCGAAGAGCACGCCCCCGTCGACGTACTTCGCCGTGATCAGCGGCACGGACTCGCAGTAGTCCACGTCGGAGACGTACGTGTACGTCACTCGCCGTCGCCGCTCGTCGGTCAACAGGCTCGTCGTGCGGTCCGAGCGACAGGCCCGCGCGCTGATCGACTCGCGGTCGACGGACTCGTCTAAGAGGAGCTCGTCGACGGCGGCGAGGTCCGCCGCGTCGCCGGTCACCGATTCGAGCTTCCACAGCTCCGAGGGGTCGAGACACGAGTAGGTCGCCTCCGACTGGAGGGAGCTGCGGTCGATGAACAGGTCGACGTACTCGTCTGCGCCGGGCTCGTACGTTATCGTGAACGTGAAGTCGTACATCTGACGGGGAGCTCGTTCTGTCGTGCGATTTCGGTTCGCGGCGTCCGCCTCACGGGCGACCGAGCCGTCGCGGTCGGTCGCGCTCCGGCGGAATATTGGCACTCGACAACACGCCTGATACGGGCCCGACGTACTTACGTTGTCTCGTATGTGCTTTCACGTTCGAATCGGAGGCCGCGCTCCGAAGCCGCCTCCTGATCTCACCCCTCGTCGCGCTCGTCGGCGGGATCGGCGGGATCGGCTTCGCGTTCGACGTGGCGCTGTACCGGAACTGGGAGTCGGTCGACTGACGCGGGGGACCGGCCCGCGGCGGGATCGACCGCGCGCCGGTCCCGGCGTCCACTCGCCGTTCGGCGGCTCGGCGCCCCGTCCGTCGCGATCTCCGTCGGGCGTCGTCGCGGCGGCCGTCAGGACTCCTCCGCGGACTCGTCACCTCCGTCCCCGTCGTCGCTCGGTTCCCCGCCGCGTAGCCGTTCGGCGACCCGGTGCCGGAGGCGATCGAAGGGCCGCGAACAGGCGCCGCACTCGGCACAGGAGACGTCCGAACAGGAGATCGAGGCGCCACAGCGCGGACACGAGAGCCCGTTCGCCGCGTCGAACTCGTACTCGCAGCGCGGACAGATCACGCGATCACCTCCAGCGCGGCCGCGACGGCCCCGCCGACGGTGAACGCCGTGACCCAGGAGCCGACCCACACGAGGAGCGCGCTCCGCGCGTCGCGCTCCCTGAGTATCATCGCCATCGTGAGGATACAGGGGACGAACAACGTGACGACGATCAGTCCGACGAACGTCTGGGACGCCGACAGCGCCATATCCGTCATCCCGGCCGCGGCGAAGTCGCGTCGGATCAGCCCCAAGACGAGCACTCGTCCGAACGACGCCGGTAGGCCGAGCGCAGCGGTCAGCGGCCGAAGGCCCCCGACGATCGCGTCCAGCGCCCCGACGTAATCCAGCGTCGACACCGCCGCCGCAGTGACCCCGAACAGGGGGGCCGCCTCCCTGAGGAACGCGGCGCTCCGGTTCGCCGTCTTCCGAGCGACGTTCCCCGGGCGGGGGGCGCGCAGCCGCGGCAGCTGCTCGATCAGCGGCTCGCCTCGACCGGGGAGCGTCCGGTCGAGAAAGACGCCGGCGACCCCGAGGACCCCGAGCAGCACGAGCAGGTAAGCGCCCCACCAGCGGAGTCCGAGCCCGGCCAGCAACCCCGTAATGACCCCGATCTGCGCCGAGCAGGGAATCGCGAGCCCCAGCAGGGCCGTCGTGATGAGCCGCTCCCGGCGCGACCCGACCATTCGGGTGGAGACGACCGCCATCGTCACGCACCCCACCCCGACGATGAGCGGGACGACCGCGCGGCCGTTGAGGCCGATCCGGCTGAGTCCCCTGTCGGTCAAGACGGCCAGTCGCGGCAGGACGCCGGCGTCCTCGAGCGTTCCGATCACGAGGTAGAACGCGACCACCAGCGGGAGCAGGACGCCGAGAACATACTGGACGGTGATCGTCAGCAGTCCGAGGTTGCCGTTGACGAGCAGGAACTCGACGGGAGCGGCCCACTCGCTCGCCGGGAACAGATCCGCGACGGCCGCCTCGACCGCGGGGTTGTAGTAGCGGCCGAAGAGCACGCCCTCCGCGTAGCCGACGACCCGCTGCGCGACGACCACACCCATGAAGTAGAACACCGCGACGAGCAGTCCGATCGCGATCGGCACTCCCGTCACCGGGCGCATCAGCAGATCGCCGAGCCGCTGCTCGGCGGCCCGCCCGGAACCGGCCTCCCGTTCGACCGCGTCGACGATCGATCGGACCCGACTCCGGCGCTCGCGGTACACCGCTTCCCGCGCTCCGGCGTCCGCGAGCGGCGCGTCCCCCCCGTCGGCCACGAGGCCGCGGGCGCTGACGCGGCGGGCCGTGGGTTCGTCGCCCTCGACGAGGAGGGTCTTCTCCGCCCGGCTGGCCTCGACCTCGTCGGGGAGCGCGTCGTAGTACGAGTCGACGGGCGTCGACGCGGGGGCGGACGCCTCCGGGAGGCGGTCCCTGAGTTCGTCGACGCCGGATCCGGTGACGGCGACGGTCGGCACGACCGGGACGCCGAGGGCCGCCTCCAGCGCGTCGACGTCGATCTCGATGCCGTCGGCCTCGAGTTCGTCCATCATGTTCAACGCCACGACCGTCGGAACGCCCATGTCCAGCAGCTGTAGCGTCACGAACAGGTCTCGGTCGAGCTGCGTGGCGTCGACGACGTTGACGACCGCGTCCGCCTCGAGGACGGCCTCCCTGGTGACCCGCTCCTCCTCGGAGAACGACGAGATCCCGTGGACTCCGGGAGTGTCGGTCAGGCGAGTCGAGCCGACGGGCACCGCGGTCGTCTCGACCGTTGTTCCGGGGTAGTTCGAGACGTCGGCGTACTCGGCCGTGAGCCTGCCGAAGAGCACGCTCTTGCCCGCGTTCGGGGCGCCCACGAGCGCCACGGTCGCCTCGCCGTCGCCGGCACCGAGCCCACCGACCGCCTCGCCGTCGCCGGCACCGAGCCCACCGACCGCCTCGCCGTCGTCAGCACCGAGCCCGCTGGCCGCCTCGCCGTCGCCGACACCGAGCCCGCCGACCGCCTCGCCGTTCGCCGTCATCGCGGTTCGCCGTCGCGTCCCGCTCGCTCGACGGTGATCTCCCGAGCGAGCGACCGTCCCAGCGCTACCTCCGTCCCGCGACGCCGCACGACGACCGGCCCGTTACGGACCCGCCGGCGACACTTGACGCGGCCGTCGAGGAGGCCGAGCCGCAGCAACCGAGCGCGCGACTCGTCGTCCGGTACGTCGACCAGTTCGATCCACTCGTCCGGCGGGACGTCGACCAGCGCGGCCGTCATTTAGGTGTACCTAAAACCACGTCCGTATTGGGCGGCATGCCGAATTATGTGGCGTTATATATGCGCATCGCGCTTCGAACCCCCCGATGCGGGCCGTGTGTTCGGCTTCTCGTCGTCGCCGCCCCGCGTGACGGCGGCCTCGGTGATCTCATCGCTGCCGAGTCGATCGGGAGTATCGGAGACGCCCGGAATCTCCGACTCAGCGACCGCTCGCGGCGCGGTGGCTCGCGGGGGCGGAGCGAGAGGGGAGAATCGGAGGGGGAAGCGCCGAACCGCCTACTGCGGGCTGGGGTTCGACGGCCCGGAGACGTTGCCGTCCTTCAGCGTCGACCCCGTGATCGACTTCAGGCGGGAGACGAGCGAGTCCTTCTCGGTTTCGCCCTCCAAGGCGATGTCGAGGACCTCGCTGATGTGCGAGACGGGGATGACCTCGATCATCTCCTCGTACTCGTCTTCGATCATCACGTCCTGCTCGTTGGCCGCGGGGATGATAACCCGGTCGCAGCCGGCCTTCGCGGCCGCCTCGATCTTGTGGGTGACCCCGCCGACGGGGAGCACGTCGCCGCGGACCGAAAGCGAGCCAGTCATCGCGAGGCTCTGGTCGACGCCGACGTTCTCTAAGGCGGAGATGACGGCGGTCGCGACCGTGATCGACGCGGAGTCGCCGTCGACGCCCTGCTGGCCCGTCTGGATGAACTGGATGTGGATGTCCTTCTCGGAGATGTTCTCGTCGGAGAACTTCTTGATGATCGCCGAGACGTTCTGGACCGACTCCTCGGCCATCTCCTTGAGCTGGCCGGTGGCGATCACCTGCCCGCCGCTCTGAGTCGGCGTCACCTCGGCCATCACCGGGAGCATGATCCCGGAGTCCTCGCCCATCACGGCGAGGCCGTTGACGCGGCCGACGACGTAGCCGTCGGAGACCTGGAGCTCGTAGTCCTTCCGGCGCTCGATGTAGTCGTCGGCGAGCTGCTGTTCGATGGACCGCGAGCGCCCCTTCGCCTGGAGCACGTGGTCGCGGGTCGTCATCTCGGCGTCCTCGCCGCGAGCGATGTCGCCCGCGACGCGGACCATCCCGCCGAGGTTCCGCATCTTCAGCGTGAGGTGGCCCTTCCGGCCGGAGCGGCGCTTGGCCTCGAGGATGATCTCCTCGACGGCCTCCGCGGAGAACTCCGGCAGGCGGCCATCCTTCGCGACCTCCTGGGCGATGAACCGGACGTACTTCCGGCGCATCTCCGGGGTGTCCTCGATGGTGTCCTCCATGTACACCTCGTAGCCGTACCCCTTGATCCGGGAGCGCAGCGCCGGGTGCATGTTCTCCATCGCGTCGAGGTTCCCGGCCGCGATCATGACGAAGTCGGTCGGGACGGGCTCGGTCTGGACCATCGCGCCCGAGGAGCGCTCGGACTGGCCCGTGATCGAGAACTCGCCCTCCTGGATCGCCGTCATGAGGTGCTGCTGGCTGCGGATGTCGAGCGTGTTGATCTCGTCGATGAACAGCACGCCCTTGTTCGCCTTGTGGATGGCCCCGGCCTCGACGCGGTCGTGGCTGGGCGTCTCCATCCCGCCGGACTGGAACGGGTCGTGCCGCACGTCGCCCAGCAGCGCGCCGGCGTGCGCGCCGGTCGCGTCGCGGAACGGCGCGGTCTTCGTGTCGCCGTTGTTCACCAGCAGGTTCGGGATCATCGCGTCCGACCCGCGGTTGAGGTAGCGGAAGACGAGGTAGACGACCCCGGCGGCGATGATGCCGACGAGGATCTGGCCGACGATGATGAGCGCGTAGCCCAGCACGACGGCGATGATGATCCACATGAGGAGCGACCGCATCTGGTTGCGCTTGCGCGCCTCCTCGCGGTGCGCCTCGACGATCTGGTCGCCCTTCCCGGCCGGCACCGTCCGCACCTTCGGCTTGTTGCCGTCGTCGGGGTTGTGATACACTAGGACGTCCTGAAGCTCCTCTTTGGGGAGGAGTTCGGACATCGCCTTCGCGAGCATCGACTTCCCGGTCCCGGGCGAGCCGATCATCATCACGTGGCGGCGCTGCTTGGCCGCCTTGATGATCACGTCGCGGGCGTGCTCCTGCCCGATGACCTGGTCGACGAGCCGGTCGGGAATCTCGAGCTCGGCCGTCGTGTCGATCTTGAGCCCGCCGAGGAGGTCGTCCTCGTCCGGGTCCTCGTCGATCTCGGCGCCCTCGACCTCGACGGTGCTCCCGAGCTCGTCGATCCCGCCGTCGTCGGACGGCTCGGGGTTGTTACCGTTCCGGGCCCCGTCGGTGCCTTCCCCGACGACGTCGGTCTCGTCGAACCCGTCCCCGTCGTCGACGACGACCCCGTCGTCCCAGGGGTCGTCCTCGTCGTCGGGGTCCGCGGCCGACCCGTCGTCGGGGTCCGCGGCCGACTCGTCGTCGGGCCCCGCGGCCGACTCCCCGTCCGAGCCCGCGGCCGGGTCCTCGTCGGCGCCGGAGTCGTTCGCCGGACCGTCGTCGGGCTCGGGGTCGCCGCGCGTGGCGTCCTCGCCGTTCCCCGCCGGACTCGAGTCGTCGACGCCGCCGTGGGGCGGTTCGTCGGGGTCGTCGGCCGTCGGGTCGTTCGTGTCCTTCTCGTTGCTCATAGAATCGGGTGTCGCTATCGAAAAGGACGGGTCGGCTACTGATATACTTTCTCCCCCCGGAGGCACCGGCCCGAGGGAAGCAAACGCCGTTTTGAAGCCGTATGTCCGCCGATCTCGGCGTCCAAGCGTTCCCACGGGGTTTATAAATGACGCCGACGGTACGTAGACTCATGCGGGGGTTTTACATCGGCCGGTATCAGCCGTTTCACGACGGCCACCGGCACATGGTGGAAGAGATCGCGGCGGAGGTCGACGAGCTCGTCTTGGGGATCGGCTCCGCCGGCGACTCCCACACCACGCGGAACCCCTTCACCGCCGGCGAGCGCGTGATGATGGTGACGAAGGCGGTCGAGGAGTTGGACGCCACCACCTACGTCGTCCCCATCGAGGACCTCGACCGCAACTCCGTCTGGGTGAGCCACGTCCAGAGCATGACCCCGCGGTTCGACGTCGCGTACTCGAACAACCCGCTCGTCGTCCGGCTCTTCGAGGAGGCCGGCGTCGAGGTGCGCCAGTCGCCGATGTTCCGCCGCGACGTGCTGGAGGGGACCGAGCTCCGCGAGCGCATGATCCGCGGCCGCGACTGGGCGGACCTCGTCCCGGACGCCGTCGTCGACGTGATCCGCGAGGTCGACGGCGTCGAGCGCATCCGCCGGATCGCCGAGACCGACTCGTTAGGCGACGAACCTTCGGACCAATAGGGCAGGGAGTACGACCGTGTGGGTGTTCGTTTGCCGCGAATCGTCGACTGAGGATCGACGGAGAACAACTTTGGCTGCCTCGATCGTTTATAAATGGCCATCGGTAGTTCGACGGTGACTGCCTCCAAAGACCCAGCCGCTCATTTATAAATAGATGACCGTAGATCGACGGTGACCGCCTCCAAAGCCCCAGCCGCGAGGCGGGCGCACGCTCGCTGCGCTCCTCAGTCGCTCGTTTCACTCGCTCCCTGCGGTGCTTACGTCGCCTGCGCCCGCCTCGCGGCTGCCCCTTTAAGTCCCACCCCGCACAGCGACCGTACCTCATACCTCCCCAGCCTCGCGGTTCGCTCCGGGTTCCCTTCGGTCACCCGTCACTCACCGCGTCCCTCGCGCGTGCGACTCGCGCCCTGCGGGCGCTCGTCGGCACGCGCCACCGCAGTTGGTAGAGTGAATGGCGCGGCCGCCCGTTCCTTTTAAATCTGCGCCGACCGCGGGTTCTGACATGATAACGCTCGCCTCGGACTTCGGCTCGCCGTACCCCGCCGCGATGAAGGGAGTGATCCGCCGGCACACGGACGCCGAACTGATCGACGTCGCCCACGACCTGCCGCGCGGAGACCCGCGTGCGGCCGCCTTCTGGCTCCGGTTCGTCCTCCCGGAGTTCCCGCCGGCGGTCCACTGCGCTGTAATCGACCCCGGCGTCGGCACCGACCGCGACGCCCTGGTTGTCCGCGCCGGCGCCCACGTGATCGTGGCCCCGGACAACGGACTCGCGATGCCGCCGGCCCGAGCGCTGGCGGCCGACGAGTCGGACGTCGAGGCGTGGACCGTCGCGGTCGACGACCCCGCGAGCGAGACGTTCCACGGCCGCGACGTGTTCGCCCCGGCCGCGGCCCGGATCCGAGCGGCGCTCGACGAGGTTTCGGAGACGTCGAACGGCTCTCCGGACGCCGACGCGGTCGCCGAGACGCTCGCGGCGATGGACGACCTGACGCCCGCGAGCGACCCCGTCGACGTCCGCTTCCCGGAGCCGACGGTCGAGCGCGACGATGGGGGCGATGAAGCGGCCGGCGGCGAGGACGGCGACGGCGACGTGATTGCGGTCGACGGCGAGGTGCTCGCGATCGACCGGTTCGGCAACGTGATCACCAACGTCCCCGGGGAGCTGGTCCGCGGCCGCGACTGGATCCGCGTGAACGGCGACCTCACGCCGGTCGCAGAGACGTTCGGCGCCGTCGACCCCGGTGAGCGCCTCGTCACCGTCGGGAGCCACGGCTACGCGGAGTGCGACGTCAACGACGGGCGCGGGGACGGCGCGTTTGACCTCCGGCCCGGGGACTCGGTGCGGTTCGTGCCGGACAGCGTCAGCCTCTGACTCGCGGGAAAATCGCCGCCGCTACAGCTCGACGCCCGAGGGGATCAGACTCTCGCTGCGGAGGAGGTTCCCCTCGTGGTCGTACACGAGGAAGGTGTCCTTGTCGTAGGCGACGAGCCGCTCGCCGTCGACGTCGATCTCGACGCGGTACCGGGCGTCGCCGTCGTCGGTCGCGTCGCGCGCGGCGTGGATGAACGGGAGGACGTCCGTCGCCGTCTCGTTGAGTTCGAGGACGAAGTCGCCGGTGTACCGGTTGGTGACGCCGACGACGCCCTCCGGGTCGTCCGCCTCGTCCAGCGGTTCGCGGAGCCGGAACGCGACGTCGATCTCGTCTGCTGTGAGCAGGTCGTCGCCGTCCGTTTCGACGATGATGTCGTCGCTCTCGCCCCCGGAGAGCCGCTCGCGGAGCAGTTCCTCCGGCCCGTGGAAGTCGATCCGCACCAGCGGGGGCGATCGGGAGCCGGCGCCCTCGTCGACGCCCTCGACGGTCAGATCGAAGTAGTCACGCCGCATTTCCTATGGAACGCTTTGCGGTCCGGCCGTATCAACGTAACGGGCGGATCGGCGGCGCGGAGCCGACAGCGCCGCGTCGACGGCGCCCCCGGCGTCCGCGTCGTACCCTCAGTCGTCCGCGCCGCGTCGGCGCCGCGGCCGTGGGTCCCGGCCTCGCTCCTGATAATCGTCGGGGGTAGTTTAACTTCCCCCCGCCATTACGTCCCCGTATCCATGGCGAGTGACGCCGGCGGGAGCGACCTCGGCGACCGGATCGAGGCCCTCCAGCGGCGCCTCTCGCGTACGTGGGAGCTGCTTCAGGGGTCGACGCTCGACGTCCGCCCGTTCCGCCCCGGCGAGGACGGCCCGCTCGCGTCGTTCGTCGTCCCCGACGACGAGCGCGAGGTCGACCGGTACTGGGTGAACGCCCCGTACGCGTACGTCGTCATCACCTACGACGAGGTCGAGAGCGAACACCGGTACTACGCGGTCGAGCCCGAGCTGGACGCGTTCGAGCGCGAGCTCCTCGACCGCGTCGTCGACGACATCCGCGACCCGCTCCTCTACCGCGAGGGGACCGGCAAGACGGACGAGGAGACGCTCAAGTCGGAGCTGGAGACGCTGTTGGAGGGGTACGGCGTCGAGGCCGAGATGGACACGTTCCACGCGCTCGCGTACTACCTCTACCGCGACTTCCGCGGCTACGGGAAGGTCGATCCCCTCCTCAACGACCGCCACATCGAGGACGTCTCCTGTGACGGCTACGACCTCCCGATCTTCGTCTACCACGACGAGTACACCGACGTCGAGACGAACGTCTCGTTCGGACAGGAGGCGCTCGACAGCTACGTGATCCGGCTCGCCCAGCAGTCAGGCCGTCACGTCTCCGTCGGCGACCCAATCGTCGAGACGACGCTCCCCGACGGGTCGCGCGCGGAGCTGGCCCTCGGCGAGGAGGTGACCCCGCGCGGCTCGGCGTTCACCATCCGCCAGTACGCGGAGGACCCGTTCACGCCCGTCGACCTCGTGGAGTACGGCACCTTCTCGATCGAGCAGATGGCGTACTTCTGGCTCTGTATCGAGCACAACAAGAGCCTAATCTTCGCGGGCGGCACCGCCTCGGGGAAGACCACCTCGATGAACGCGGTGTCGATGTTCGTCCCGCCGCGCGCGAAGGTGCTCACCATCGAGGACACCCGCGAGCTCTCCCTGTACCACGACAACTGGCTCTCCGCGGTCACCCGCGAGCGCCGGTACGAGGGCACGGACATCGACATGTACGACCTGCTGCGGTCGGCGCTGCGCCACCGCCCCGAGTACATCATCGTCGGCGAGGTCCGCGGCGACGAGGCGATCACGCTGTTCCAGGCGATGAACACCGGCCACACCACCTTCTCGACGATGCACGCCGACTCGATCGAGACGGTGATCAACCGGCTGGAGAACGAGCCGATCAACGTCCCGCGGGCGATGGTCCAGTCGCTCGACATGCTCTCGGTCCAGACGCTCACGCGCTCCGACGACGAGCGGGTCCGCCGCGCGAAGACGATCGGCGAGATCGGCGGCATCGACCAGCGCACCGGCGAGCTCGACTACTCCTCGGCGTTCGAGTGGGTGCCCGACTCCGACACCTTCAGGCGAAACGACTCGTCGCTGTTGGAGGAGATCGCCGACGAGCGCGGCTGGTCCCGGTCGGAGCTGCTCCGCGAGGTCCGGCGCCGCGAGCGCTTCATCGAACTGCTCTCCGCGCTCGGCATCGACGACTACCGCACGTTCACCGCCCTCGTCAACGAGTACTACGCCGACGCCGACCGCGTGATGGAGAAGCTCGACGAGCGCGCCGCCGCGGCCGAGGGCGTCGATCCCGACGACCTCGCGGACGAGGCCGACGCGGTCGCGGCGGGCGACGGGACCGGTCGCGGTCCCGAGACCGTCGACGGCGGCGACCCCGACGCCACCGACCGATGATCGAGTACCTCCCCCTCGCCGTCGCGGTCGCGGCCTGCCTCGCGCTCGCGCTGCCGCTCGTCGACGACCGCGCGGACCTGTTCGTCACCCGCGTCGCGCTGTCGGCGTTCGGCGACTACGTCGGCGAGGACGAGGCGCGGCGGCAGGCCCAGCGAGATCGGATGCGTGCGGCCCACGTCGCCGGCACCACCCACCGCGTGTACGCCTCGCGGACGCTGCTGTACGCCGCCGTCCTCGGCGTCGCCGGCAGCGTGATCGGCGTGTACGCGGCCGCGGGGTTACTCGCCGCGCTCGACGTCGGCGAGGCGGCGATCCGCGAGGCGCTCCCGGCCGCGTTCGAGTTCGTTGCCGTCGTCGCGCGGCTCGCCGACTTCGGGCTCGGCAGGCTGTTCGTCCTGCTCGCGGTCGTCTCCGCGACCGTCGGGTCCGGGCTCGCGCTCGGCGCGTACGTCGCCCGGTGGCAGCTGCTCGACCAGCGCGCCCATGCCCGCGCGGCCGAGATCGACGCCACCCTGCCGCGGACGGTCGCGTTCATGTACGCGCTCTCGCGCTCCGGGATGGCGTTCCCGCGCGTGATGGACACGCTCGCGGAGAACGAGGCGGTGTACGGCGAGGCCGCCACGGAGCTGTCGGTCGCCGTCCGCGACATGAACGCCTTCGGCACCGACGCGCTCACCGCGCTCCAGCGTATCTCGCGGCGGACGCCCAGCGACGACTTGGCGGATTTCTCGGAGAACCTCGCCTCCGTCCTCGGCACCGGGCAGTCGGTGTCGTCGTTCCTCGACGACCAGTACGAGCGCTACCAGTCGGAGGCGGAGGCGAAACAGGAGCAGTACCTCGAGCTGCTCTCGACGTTCGCCGAGGCGTACGTGACGGCGCTCGTCGCCGGCCCGCTCTTTTTCATCACTATCCTCGTCGTCATCGGTCTCGTCTTGCAGGACACGCTCCCGATCCTCCGCGTCGTCGTCTACCTCGGCGTGCCGCTCGCCACCTTCGGCTTCGTCGTCTACGTCGACAGCGTGACGCAGGGCGTCGGCGGCACCGAGACCGTCGCGGCGTCGTCGCTCGACGACCCGGACACCCCCTCGGTCACCGGCGTGCGCCACGCGACGGACGAGCCCGGGGACAGAGGGGAGGCCGCCCGGTTCGACGGCGGCGCGGCGACGGGGCGCGACGCAGACAGGGGGGCCGTAGACCGGAGCGGCGCGGACCGCTGGACCGAGAGCCGCGAGCGGCTCCGCGTCTACGACCGCCTCCGCTGGGCGCGGCGGCTGATCGCGTCGCCGGCCGAGACGGTGCTGGCCTCCCCGCAAACGGTCCTGCTCGTCGCGGTCCCGGTCGCGGTCGCCGGGCTGCTCGTCTTCGCGTTCCCGGTCACGCTCGGGACGCCCGTGGAGATGGTCGGCCAGATCGACGGGCCGATCGTCGCCGCGACGGCGTTCGTCCTCGCGGCGTACGCGGTCGCCTACGAGTTCGGCAAGCGTCGGGTCCGACGCATCGAGTCCGCGGTGCCCGACTTCCTCGACCGGCTCGCCAGCGTCAACGAGGCGGGGACCGCCGTGGTCGGCAGCGTCCGCCGCGTCGCCGACTCGAACCTCGAGGCGCTGACGGAGGACCTCCGCCGGACCCGACGCGACGTCGACTGGGGCGCGGACGTCTCGACCGCGCTGCGCCGCCTCGAACGCCGCGTTCGATCGCCGATGATGTCCCGCGCGGTCGCGCTCGTCACCAACGCGATCCGCGCGAGCGGCGACGTCGGGCCCGTCCTCCGGATCGCAGCCGACGAGTCGCGCGCGACCTGGTCGCTCCGGCGCGAGCGCCGACAGGTAATGTTAACGTACCTCATCGTCATCTACATCTCCTTCCTCGTCTTCCTCGGGATCATCGCGGCGCTGTCCGTCTCCTTCATCCCCGCCATCGAGTCGGCGGGCGTCCCGGGGACGGGCGGGAGCCTCCCGGACGCGGGGGCCGGCGTCCCCGGCGGTCCGGGAGGGATCGCGGACGGGATCGGCGACATCAACGTCGACGCCTACGAGCAGCTGTTCTTCCACGCCGCGTCGATCCAGGCGGTCTGCTCCGGGCTCGTCGCCGGCCAGCTCGGGGAGGGGTCGGTGCGCGACGGCGTGAAACACGTCGTGGTGCTGCTCGCGCTCACGCTCGTCGCGTTCGTCGCGATCGGCGCCGTGTGACGGTCCGGTCGGCATAAGCGCGTCGCGACCGAGGGCTCGGTATGGACCCGCAGTCGCCCGGCGATCCGCAGTCGACGTACGACCGCATCGCGACGCACTTCTCGAAGACGCGGGAGTACGCGTGGCCCGAGGTCGAGTCGTTCCTGGAGGGCCGGTCGGGAACCGTCGCGCTCGACGTCGGCTGCGGGAACGGCCGGCACACGGAGGCGCTCGCGGCGCGCGCCGCGACCGCGGTCGGGGTCGACCTCAGCCGCGGCCTGCTCGACGAGGCGGTCGCGCGCGCTCGCGACCGGGGATTCGGGGACTCGGCCGCGTTCGTCCACGGGGACGCGGGCGCGCTCCCGGTCCGCGACGACGCGGTCGACCTCGCCGTCTACGTCGCCACGCTCCACCACCTCTCGCCCCGTGAGGCCCGCGTCGAGAGCCTGAACGAACTGGCGCGCGTCCTCGCGCCCGACGGGGTCGCGCTCGTCAGCGCGTGGAGTACGGCGCACGACCGGTTCGATCGCGACGAGGGGTTCGACACGACCGTCGACTGGACGCTGCCGGGCGGCGAGACGGTCCCCCGGTACTATCACATCTACTCGCCGTCGGAGTTCGAGGCGGACCTCGAAAAAAGCGCCCTCGAACCGCTCGAAACGGAGGTGTCGAGCGGGAACTGCTACGCGGTCGTCACCCCGTGACGCGGTCTCCGTCGGAGGCGAGACCGACTACCCGAGCAGAAGGGCGAGCCGCGGGTTGTTCTGGACGAAGCCGATCTCCTCGAGCCGCTGGTCGAGGCCGATGATCCGACCGGCGCCCGCCGCTCCGAGGAGGAACAGCAGGAACGCGTAGATGAGGTGGAAGTCGATGAAGATCGCGTCCGGGAACGGGTAGGACGCCGCCCAGTAGAACAGCATCATGAGCGCTCCACAGAGGGCGCTGAACCGGAAGAATGCGCCGAGGATCAGCGCGATTCCGACCAGCGTCAGGCCGACCTGATTGAGGGGGGTCAGGAGCCAGACCCAGTCGGCCATCGCCGCCCACACGTCGACGAGCGGGTTCGCCGGGTCCACGTTGACGAGGAACGGCCGGGCGCTCCAGTCCGGATCGATCACCTTCACGATCCCGGCGTAGAAGAACACCCAGCCCATCATCAGCCGCAACGACAACAGCGCGTAGGCTATCCACGTCTCGGAGTACGTGAACTCGATATCGTAGCCGAACAGCTTCGACGACGCTGTTTTCGGTGGCATGCCTGACCATTTAACACCCTGTTGGATAAGGGTAATCTATCTTTTCACCCCTTGAAAACGATCCGGCAAGGGTGGCGTCCCCCGCCGGACGGGGGCGGGAACGGCGGGTTCCACCGGCTGGGAATGCCTGGCTGGATTTATTAAACGACGGCCGCGTACGAGAACGTATGAGTAAGGACTCGGCGATATCGTCGGACCTCGAAGAGACCCTTCAGGGACACAAGCGCGGGAGCGACTCCTCGGGGACGCTGGTCGTCAGCGACCAGGAGGGGTACGTGGGCGACTCGATCGTGTTCAAGGGCCGGAACCTGCCCGCCGGCGAGCGCTACGAGATCAGATGGAAGACGTCGGAGGGCCGATGGGGGGTCCTTGAGGCCAACGAGATCGTCGGATCGCAGTACCATCCCCGGACGGAGACCATCGCCACCGTCGCGACCGACGATTCGGGGGCGTTCGACGAGGAGTGGACCGTCGCCCAGGACTACGGGGGCAAACACCGGATCGAGCTCGTCGACGGCGACTCGACGGTCGCCACGGCGACGTTCACGATCCTCCCGCACTTCGAGCTCGACCGCACTGAGGCCGAGCTCGGCGACTTCTTCACGGTCACCGGCTACGGGATCGGCCCGAACGTCGTCACCAACAACTACCAGGTCGCGTGGGACAACGGCGACATGGGGTTCATGACGGGCGTGATGAACCGCGGGACCGCCACCGCTCGCATCCGCGCGGTCGGACCGCCGGGGAAGCACGTGATCCAGGTCTGGCGCAACTACCGCGGCGTCCCGTACCTCCAGAACAACACCCAGTCGCCGTACGGCCCGGTCGCCGACGGCCGACAGTCCCAGTGGACCGTCGAGGTCACCGAGCCCGAGGCCGAGCCGCGGACGGCGTGGCTCGACGAGCAGCTCGACGAGAACCCGATCTCCATCCACTACCCCGAGATCGACGAGGACACCGACGCCGAGCTCTCGATCTCGCCGTCCTCCGGCCAGCCCGGAACCTCGGCGTTCATCACCGGCGAGAACTTCCCGCCGAACGAGGAGGTGAACCTCATCTGGTACCGTCACGAGGGGCACCGCGTCAAGGGGGTCCCGATCACGCCGGAGCCGAAGCCTGACATGCTGCCGACGGTGACGACGGACGACGACGGCGCGTTCCAGACGGAGTTCACGATCCCGACCGGCGAGGGGTCGACGCGGCCGATCACCGCCGCGGTCGGCGGACGCGAGGTCGCCGTCACCGGGTTCATGATGCAGCCGTCGATCGAGACGTTCGAGCCGACCAGCGGCCCCGTCGGGACGACGATCGAGATCGAGCTCTCCGGCGTCGGCTGGCCGGTCTACGAGAACGCCCCGTACTTCCTGTACGACAACAAGCCGCTCGGGTACGTCTGCGGGCTCACCGACGACGACGGCGGCGGGGTCGTCCGCCTCGAGATCCCGGCGACCGGCGAGCCGGGCTGGCACTTCATCGACGCCTACCCGTGCCTCTTCGAGGTCCAGGAGGACGAGCCGGACTTCGAGCTCCGCCCGCACCTGTCGTACCTCGACAACCATCCGGTCAGGCCGCTGTCGGCGTACCACATGGCGTTTAAGATCGAGGAGTGAGCCGAGCGCCACGCGCTCCTCCTCGACCGCTCGCTCGCTGACCGGAACGACGAACTACCCGCCGTCCGTTTTCCACCGCATGACCCTCGATCTCACGCTGGCCTGTCACGATTACGCCTGGACTGAACCGCTCTGGGACGGCCGCGTCACCCCCGACGGCGCGGACCTGACGACCGTCGACTACCCGAACCCGACCCGCTTCTCGCGGATGGTCCACGGTCGGGAGTTCGACGCCTGCGAGCTCTCGATGGGCACGTACCTCGCCAGCCGGAGCGACCCCGACCGCTACCCGTTCACGGCGGTCCCCGTCTTCCCGTTCCGCAAGTTCCGCCACTCGTACATGTACAAGCGCGCGGACGGCAGCGTCGACTCGGTCGGCGACCTCGACGGCAAGCGGGTGGGGATCGTCAACTGGCAGACGACGACCGGCGTCTGGCAGCGCGGGATCCTCGCGGACCGACACGGCGTCGACCTCTCGTCGATCGACTGGGTCGCCGGCGGCTCGGAGATCGTCGACGTCGACGTGCCGGACCGGTACGACGTCGAGTACCTCGACCACCAGCAGTCGATGGTCGGCGTGCTGACGGAGATGCTCGAACGCGGCGAGCTCGACGCGGTCTTTCACCCGATCGACCTCGACGGAGCGAACGCGGAGCGGCTGTTCGACGACGCCAAGTCGGTCGAACAGGAGTACTACCGCGAGACGTCGATTTTCCCGGTCATGCACGCGATCGTCGTCGACGACCGACTGCTCGAGGCGGAGCCGTGGATCGTTCAGAGCCTCTACGACGCCTTCGAGCGCGCCAAGGAGACCGGGCTGTCGACGCTCGACCGTCCCCGCGACCTCCCGTTCGTCTGGGCTGACGTCCACGCCGACGAACAGCGCGAGGTCATGGGCGAGGACCCGTGGGAGTACGGTCTCACCGAGGAGAACGTCGCGACGCTGGAGACGCTGATCGAGTACGCCCACGAGCAGGGCGTCGCCGACGAGCGGTACGACCTCGAAACGCTGTTCGCGACCGACCACCTCGATACGCCCTACTTTGCGTGACGCTCCCGGCGGCGACGCCCGCCGAGGGACTCAGGCGCCGACGCCGTCCCACTCGTCGTGGTCGAGGTCGACGCCGAGCTGGGAGAGCGCCCGCTTCATCGTCGTGTCGACCATCTCCTCGACGGAGTCCGGCCGCTGGTAGAACGAAGGGAACGGCGGGACGACGATCCCGCCCGCGTCGGTCACGGTCAGCATGTTCTCGAGGTGGATGCGGTTGAACGGTGACTCCCGCGGCATCAACACCAGCGGCCGGCGTTCCTTGAGCGTCACGTCCGCCGAGCGCGTGATGAGGTTCCCGCTGTAGCCGTGGGCGATCGCCGCCAGCGTCTTCATCGAACACGGCGTGATCAACATTCCGGCCGTCCGGAACGAGCCGCTAGCCGTCTCCGCCCCGATGTTGTCGACGTCGTGGACGGCATCGCCGAGCTCCAGCAGGTCGCCGACGGCGTAGTCGGTCTCCTGACGCAGCGTGACCCTCGCCGCGTCCGAGACGATGAGGTGGACGTCGACGGCCGTCCGGTCCAACAGTTCGAGCGCGGAGACCGCGTAGGCCTGCCCGGTCGCTCCCGTGACGCCGACGATCACCCGGTCTGTCATGGATAGAAAACAACTCCGTGGGTGATGAATGCCCGGTTCGCAGTAATTACTTACGCCGCGCTCTCTCGGCGCGGGGACTGTCGGGTGCTTATTTATACCGCGGACGATCGGTCGGCCATGGCCGACCTCAGCCAGCTGTTCCTGTTGAGCGCCGACCTCCGCGCCGCGCGGGAGTTCTACGAGACGGCCCTCGGACTCGAGCCGCGGTCGGTCGGCGACGCCAGCGTCGCCTACGAGACCGGCGCGTGCGAGCTGAAGATCCAGGACGACTTCGACCCCGAGACGCTGGAGCCGTTCGGCCTCTCGCCGCCGAGCGGCCGACGCGGCGAGGGCGGGATCGTCGTCCTCGGGGTCGACGAGCCGCTCGACGAGCTCCACGAGCGGATGTCGACCGCGCTCGAGGACGAACCGGGCGAGCCGCTCATCGAGCCGCGGGAGGTCCCGTGGGGCGGACGGATGTTCCTCGCCCGCGACCCCGACGGCTACGTCCTCGAACTCCGACCGGCGGACGAGTGAGCCGTCCGGAACCGACACGTTGTTCGATCCGGGGTCCGACGGGCCCGCATGGGCAGCGAGAGCTCGGAGCTGTACCTCCCGGAGATCGTTCCGGAGTCGGATCGGGAGTACGTCGAGTCCCAGTCGCGGTACGGGAACCGGGTGGGTTGGGGGGAGAACCCGGCGGTCCTCGTCGTCGACATGATGGTAGCGTTCGTCGAGGAGCGACGGACCGGCGAGGACGTCGTCGAGTCCACCGCCCGGCTACTGGAGACGGCGCGGGCCGCGGACGTGCCCGTCTTCTACGCCGTCCCGTCCGGCCGGGGCGCTCTCCCCGACGGCTACCCGGTTCCGATCAAGGCTGCGCCGGGCACCGACCGCGGTCCCGAGCGGTCGGAGCGGACGGCGAGCCACGAGGAGTGGGTCGAGAAGCTCGACCGATTCCCGCCCGCGGTCGAGCCCGCCGAGAGCGACCACGTCGTCGAGAAGCCGCGGGCCAGCGCCTTTTTCGACACCCACCTCTCGAACCTGCTCCACCACTCCGGGATCGACACGCTCGTCGTCTGTGGGACGAACACGAGCGGCTGCGTGCGGGCGACGGTCGTCGACAGCCACTCGAGCAACTTCCGGACGATCGTTCCCGAGGAGTGCGTCGCCGGGGTCACGACGGCCACTCACGAGGTGGCGCTGTTCGACATGGACCTGCGGTACGCCGACGTCACGCCGCTCGACGACGTGGTCTCGGCGCTCGAGGACGACGACTGAGGCGTGCCCCCTACCGTCACTCGGCGGTCGACAGCAGCTCCGCGTACTCGGCCCTGAGGTCGGCCTCTAACTCGGGATCGAGCCGGGTGTCCTCGGGGAACTCCTCCTTCCAGTGATAGGGCTTCGTCGCGTCGATCAGCATCCGGCTCTTCGTGTGATCGCCGGAGGCCGTCTGCTCGGGGGACATCCGGGGGTTGATCCGCGAGCTCACGCAGTTCTCGATCACCGTGAGGTCCTCGGCGGGGTCGCACCGGCTGACGGTCGCCCACAGCACCTCCGCGAGGTCGTACACGTCGACGTCCTCGTCGACGATGATCGTGATCCGTCCCTCCCAGACACCCGACGGGAGCGACATGGCCTGCATCCCGACCTGCGTGCTGTGGCCGGCGTACTGCTGTTCGATCGAGACGACCTGGAACCAGATCCCCGGGAAGATCGTCGTCACCTCGTCGATCCCGGTGATCCCGGCGTCCTCTAACTGGTGCCACAGCTGGGCTCCCGACCGGATCGTCGACATCGCGGTTGCGGTCATCGGCACGTTGTTGTACGCCAACACGATCGGGTCGTCCCGGTGGTAGATCCGGTCGATCTCGAACGGTTTCTGCTGGGTCTCCCCGGCGCCGTAGTAGCCGGTCCACTCGCCGAACGGCCCCTCGGTTATCTCCTCGGCGTCGGGGTGAACGGTGCCTTCGATGACGAGTTCGGACCGGGCCGGGAACGGGAGCCCGGTCGCCTCGCCTTCGACCACCTCCAGCGGTCTGTCGCGCTGCGCGCTCACGTACTCAAGCTCGTCGACGTGGGCGGGGAACCGCTGGTTGGCGGCCATGAACAGGTCCGGCTGGTGGCCCAGCGAGACGACCGCGGGGAACGGCTCGTCGCGGTCGAAGTACGACTGCCGGTGGCGGTCACCGTCCCGCCCGGGTCGGATGTTGAGCGTGGCCGTCTCAGGGCCGTGGACCTGTACCCGGTAGGTCCCCGCGTTCCGGTCGTCCTCCTCGGCGTGTTCGGTGATCACCACGTCGCCGGTCCCGATGTAGGGCCCGCCGTCGTGGGCGTGCCACCGCGGCGCGGCGAACGCCGTGAGGTCGACCTCGTCCCCCCGCTGGACGTTCTCCAACACCGGCCCCTCGTCGACGGTCTCGACCGGTCGGGTCTCTAAGTCCGCGGTCCGGTCCTTCTGTGCCACCACCGCCTCGCGGATGTCGTTCGTCGGCTCGTGGCCCAGCGCCAGCGTCACCTGGAGCGGCGTGTCGACGGCGTTCGTCAGGACCCGTGCGCCGGGAAGCGTCCCCTCGATGTCCTCGAACAGCAGCGCGGCGTCGAGCGCATCCTGCCGGGCGAGCGACGAGACGCCGCCGATCTCTAGGTCGAGGTCGGCCCCGGGCACCCGCTCCAGCTGGCCGCGGTCTTCGATCGCCGTTATGAACTCGCGGAGGTCTCTCATGTTTCGCCGTTCGCCAACTGCGATAATAAACGTCGTGTACGGTTGTCAGTGACCGATAGGTTAACCGAACGGAGCCCGCACGCCTCCGTAAGGAGTTCCCATGACGATCGACCTCACGCTCGCGTGTACGAACTACGACTGGACCCGCCCGCTCTGGACCGGCGAGATCGAGCCCGAGGGGATCGACCTCCACCTGGTCGACTACCACAACCCCGAGCGGTTCGAACGGATGGTCCGCCACGGGGAGTTCGACGCCTGCGAGCTGTCGCTGGGGTCGTACCTCGCCTCCCGGGCCGCCGACGAGGACCATCCCTTCACCGCGATCCCAGTGTTCCCCTACCGGAAGTTCCGTCACTCGTTCATCTACCGGCGGGCCGACGACGAGTTCGGCCTCTCGGATCTGGAACACAAGGACGTCGGACTCATCCACTGGCAGACGACGACCGCGGTCTGGCAGCGGGGGATCGCCGCCGAGCGCTACGACGTCGACCTCGAAACGGTCACGTGGCACACGACGAAATCCGAGGGGGACATCGTCCCCGTCGAGGTCCCCGATCGGTTCGACGTCGTCCACGACCACCGGGAGGGGAGCGCGACCTCGGCGCTCGCGGCGATGCTCGCCGAGGAGGAAATCGACGCCGCGTTCGCGACCGCCCCGCTCGACAGCCGGTACACCGGCGGTCGACACGACCAGTTAAGCCGGGAGAGAGAGCGGCTGGCGGACGTCGAGATCGAACGGGTCGTCGCGGACTCCCGCGCCGTCGAGGCCGACTACTTCAGGGAGACGGGGATCTTCCCGCCGATGCACACGGTGGTTCTCAGCGACGAGGTGCTCGACCGCCATCCGTGGGCGGCGAACAAGCTGTACGAGGCCTTCGAGCGGGCGCTGTCGACCTGTATGGACCGACTGACCGCACCGCGGTGGGTCCCGCTGGCGTGGGCGAACCACTACGTCGAACACCAGCGCGAGGTGCTGGGCGAGAACCCCTGGGAGTACGGCCTCACCGACGGGAATCGGACCGCCCTCGCGACGCTCCAGCGGTACGCCGCCGACCACGGGCTCATCCCCGAGCCGTACCCGCTCGAGGACCTGTTCGTCGAGTCGACCTTATAGCCGGCCGCGGGCGGCTCACCGCTCGCCGAGTTCGTAGAACGTGACGCCCACCCGCCGCAGGCCGAGCAGCGAGCCGACCGTCAGCAGGACGAAGATCGAGGAGATCGCGGCCACGAGCGCGATGCCCGGCTCGTACATGTACAGCTGATAGAGCCGGACGGGAATGACGACGGTGTCGGAGGTGTAGGTGATGAGCGGGATCGACAGCAGCTGGATGACGTGCATCGCGAGGAAGAACCAGATGACGACGGTCGTGTTCTTGAACAGCGGCAGGAATATCTCCCGCATCTGCCCGAACCACGTCGCCCCGGAGATCCGGGCGGCCTCCTCGAGGTCCGAGTGGATCTGGACGATGTTCCCGACGGCGATCCGCGAGGAGACCGGCAGGAAGACGACGACGCAGCCGACGATGATGATCGCCAACGTTCCGTAGAGGTCGACCACCGGATGGATCTTGCCGACCCACAGGAACGTGAACAGCAGCCCCGCGCCGATAATGATCCCCGGCACCGCGAGCGGGGTCAGCGTCAGGAAGTCGACGACGCCGCGGAACCGGCCATCGGTCCGCTCGGTGTAGTACGCCGTGCCGACGACCAGTACCGTCCCGAGCGTTGCCCCACCGACGGCGACCAGCAGGCTGTTGGTGAACGCCTGTTGGATGTTCGGGTCGGTGACTGCCACGTAGTAGTTGTCCAACGTCAGTGCCGCGGGATCTAACCGTCCGTACCACGTTTCGTGGACCGACACCACGAGCAACACGAGGATCGGGAACACCCAGACGAGGAACAGGCCGCCCCAGAGCCCGACCGCCAGCGGCCACCGCCAGCGGCCGAGGCTCCACACGTGGCTCCGGTGTCGACGCCCCGTGAACGTCATGAACGACTCCTTGCGCGCGGTCACCCGCCGGTAGTACCAGACGAAGACCAGCATCGCGACCAACAGCAGACACGACAGCGCGGCGGCCTCGCCGTATCCGGGCGGGAACCGGCCGTTGATCGCCGAGAGGATCGCCGTCGAGAACACGTCAAAGCCGTTCTGGGTCCCGAGGATGGAGACGACGGCGAACTCGCCGAGCCCGTAGAGGAAGATGACGATCGTCGCCGAGAGGATCGCGGGCTTGATCAGCGGAAAGCTGATCGAGCGGATCGTCTCGAGCATGCTCGCCCCGTGGATCCGGCTCACCTCTTCGAGCACCGGGTCCATGTTCTGAAGCGCGGGGACCGTCAGGAGGTAGAACGTCGGAACGACGTTGATCCCCGCGACGAAGGCGATCCCCAACGGGCTGTAGATGTCGATCGGAAGCTGTTCGACGCCGACGATCGCCTCGACCGCGGCCGTGACGAGCCCGTTCTCCGAGCCGTAGGTCGTCACGTACATGATCGCGTACATGTAGCCCGGGATCGCCTGACAGGACAACAGGACCAGCTCCATTTTCCCCTTCGTCGGGAGGTCCGTCCGGACGAACAGCCACGCGGCACCGAGTCCGAACGCCATCCCCGTCGCGGTCATTCCGACGGCGATCGTCAGCGAGTTGATCACCAGCTCGACGATTGGGAAGAAGTCGCCGAGGTAGACCGCCGCGAAGTTGTCGAGGGTCACCTCCCCGGCGAACTCGCCCGGATAGCCGGACCAGAGGCTGGTCCACAGCAGGAACACCAGCGGGACCACCGTCAACAGCGCGACGGCGAGGACGATCCCGCCGAGTACCAGCCGCTTCGGCAGCTCTCGGCCGGCACAGTAGGCGCCGAGGCGGTCGGGCAGCGAGCCGAGGCGAGCCGCCACCGCCTCGGCGCGCGAGCGCTCCGAGCTCATGTCTCGTTCCTGTACACCTGTATCGCCGCCGGGTCGACCCGGAGGTCCAGCCGGTCGCCCCGAGAGAGGTTTCGATACTCCCCGCAGTGGACGGTGAGCTCGGTGTCAGTGTCGTCGAATCCCACCGTCACCTCGTAGCGGTCGCCGAGGATCCCCTCAGCGACGACCGTCCCCCGGAGTGCGATCCGCCCCTGACTGTCGCCGTTCTCGCAGATGCTGATGTCCTCCGGGCGGAGGAAACAGGACACCTCGTCCGGACCCTCCCCGTTGGACATGTAGTCGGTCGACGTCAGCTCCACGTCGAGGAAGTCGGTGGTGAGGACTCGGCCGCCGGAGCCGTCGACCTCGATCCGACCCTCGAACGGGTTGCGAGCCCCGATGAACCGGCGCGTAAACGCCGACTGGGGCGACTCGTAGAGTTCCTCGGGGCTGCCGCGCTCGACCACTCGCCCCTCGTGGAGGATGATCACCCGATCGGCCAGGTAGAACGCCTCCTCTTGGTCGTGGGTCACGTAGAGAACGCTCACGTCGAGCTCGTGTTGGAGCCGCTGTAGCTCGTAGCGCATCTGCTTGCGCAGCTCCCTGTCGAGGTTGCTCAGCGGCTCGTCCATCAACAGGAGGTCCGGCTCGTAGACGAGCGCGCGGGCCAGCGCGGTCCGCTGCTGTTGGCCGCCGCTCAGATCGGTCGCCGGCTTGTCGGCCAGCTCCGGGATCTCCATCAGCTCGAGCATCTGCGAGACGCGCTCGTCGTACTCCGACTCCGGAATCCCGTGAGAGGCGTGTTCGAGCGGGAAGACGACGTTCTCGTAGACGGTTTTGTGGGGCCAGATCGCGTAGTTCTGGTACACCATCCCGACGTTGCGCTCCTCCGGCGGCGCCGAGACCTCGGACGACTCGACCACTTGGCCGCCGATCTCGATGCTGCCGCTGTCGGGGCTCTCGACGCCGGCGATACACCGGAGTATCGTCGTCTTGCCGCAGCCCGACGGACCGAGCAGGGCGACGATCTCGTCGTCGCCGACGGTCAGGTCGGTCGCCGAGAGCTCGAACGCGCTCCCGAAC
The DNA here is from genome assembly GCF_000296615.1 of Halorubrum sp. T3. Lineage (NCBI taxonomy): Archaea > Methanobacteriati > Methanobacteriota > Halobacteria > Halobacteriales > Haloferacaceae > Halorubrum > Halorubrum sp. T3. The sequence goes on from NZ_JH815329.1 coordinate 639,143, forward strand.
CGCTTGGTGATCCCGCGTACCGACAGCTGTGGTTCGGTCGTCATGGTGTCGTGTATGGCTGACGCCGTGTCTCGTGGAGCGGACGCCGCGTTTCGTCGGCCGGACGCCCCGTCGCGCGGGCCGGGAGAGTCCCCGTGAGGAACGACACGACGTTAGATATCGAACGCACCGACGTCCTTCACTTTTTGGCCGACCGTGGAGTTCCGCCACTCGTCCCAGAACTCCACCGCCTCGTAGTCGGAGTTCAGCCGCTTCTCGGTGTAGGAATCGGGGTCCTGTGCCGAGTAGTCGAGGTCCATCCGGCAGGGGATCTGCCGTTCGACGTCGTTGATCATCCGGCGCTGGACCGCCTCTTCGAGCGTCGCGCTGAGGAAGAACCGGGCGACCCACGGGTTCGGGGCCTCCTTGTTGATGGCGATCGGACTGCCGTTCATGAAGGAGGGGACGTCCTCGGGGAAGACCCCCGTCAGCGGGGAGTCCTCACCGGTGAACGGCGCGATCACGGTCGGCCAGTTGTACAGCATCAGCGGGATGTTGCCGTCGCGGACCTCCCGCGTCCCGGCCGTGTGCGAACTGACGCCCGTGTAGCTGAGGTGGTCGTGAAGCTGCTGTGCCCACTCCGTCTCGGTCATCTCCGTCTCCGCAGCGTTGTGTCTGACGATCCAGCCGACCATGTCAGAGGCGATGTAGGCGCTCGATATCGCGACCTCCATCCCCTCGTACTGGTCGTCGAGGAGGTCGTTGTAGGTGCTCGGCACGTCTAACCCCCGGTCGGCGAACACGTCCTCGTTGACCGGCATCGTCAGCCCGGGACCGCCGTTGTAGCCGGTGACGTAGAAGGGGTACTGCTGGACGTCGTCGAGCACGTCGTTGAACCAGAACTTCTGGTCGAGGTCCCACTCGAAGTACTCCCGTCCGATGTCGAGGGCGGCTTCCTTGCTCTCATCGCGAGCCGTGACCAGCATGTCGTCGTCGATGCCGGTCGGGCTGCTCAACACGTCGGCCGTGTCGTTGCCCGCCTGCCGCTCCTGTACGAAGCGCTGGGTCAGGTCGTTGCCGTTGGTGGCGAAGACGTTCGGTTCGACGGACGTCCCGAACTCGTCGTTGATGACGTCGACGAGGTCGTACCACTCCTGATCCGCGCCGGTGGAGGCGTAGATGTTGATCTCCGCGTCGTCGCCGACCTGGTCGGCCAGCTCCTCCGTCGTCCACGGCGGTTCCGGCCCCTCGGTCGACCCCGATCCGGTTCCGCCGGCGCAGCCCGCGACCGCCGCGGCCGACAGCGCTGCCCCGGTGGCGAGGAATGTCCGGCGGGAGGTCACCCCCCGTCTACCGAATCGCTGTCCGTCTGACTTTGCTCGCTCCAGCGTGTCGTTTTCGGGCTCCTCGTGGCTCATGGACGGAGTTCATTCGCCGATATATAAATTGTTTCCGTGTCTTTCTACTATGTGGCTTTCTGAGTTCGAATACTGACGTGATAACGGGGGACGGTAGACACGGAAGATAACGTGATATTTGAAACGAATAATAACGTGACATTCATACTAACGGGGGTCGTCGGGACCGTATGCGAGGCCCAGACGAGAAGCCGTTCGACCCGGCCGTCTCGCCGCTGTTCGTCAACGCGATCCGCGAGGAACTCCGACGGGTCGCCGACGAGCGCCGGGGCGAGCCGCGGCCCTGTCCGAACTGCGGGTCGGACGCCCGTCGGAAGAACGGGTACCAGAACGAGCCCAAGACGGTCGCACGGTTGGTCACCGCCGACGGGATCGAAGACGTCGGCGTCGACGTCCAGCAGTACGAGTGTCTCGACTGCGGGCGGTCGTTTCAGGGCGACCTCTCGGCGCTGTTCTACGAGGGCTGTGCCTACGCCAAGCCGGTCGTCGACCTCTGTCTGTTCCACGCCGCCGACGAGTCGCCGACCGACTGCGAGCGGACGCTCCGGCGCCAGTACGGGCTTCAGGTCAACCGCGACACCGTCGCGCGCTACGTCGACCGGTTCGACGCCGCCGACGGCCACGCCATCGACATCGCGGGCCACCGGTACTCGCTGGCGTTCCTCTCGTTCCTCTTCGGCGACGACGAGGGAGACGAACCGCACTTCGTCATCCAGCGGTCGACGGCGCTGTGGTGAGCCGCGCTACTCGTCGAACTGCGCTCGAAGCTCGGGCGGCAGGGAGTCGACGACCTCGTCGCCGGGGAACCGCCTGATCGACTCGGCGGTGATGTCGGCGTAGTAGCGGTACTTGGTCTTGGTCTCCTCCTCGCCCCAGTCGCTGCCCATGTAGGCCAGCACGTCGGCGTCCGGGGACAGGAGCCGGCCGTCCATTCCCCCGGGGGTGACGTAGGCGTGTTCGACCTCGCCGAAGTAGTAGGTGCAGTCCATGAACTCGAACGACTCCATCACCGAACACTCGATGTTGCCGGCGGCGTCGGCCAACAGCGGCACGTCGACCGACTGCCCCGGCACCGTCTCCATGTCCAGGTGCTCGATCTTGTCGATGTCTCGGCCGCTGACCATGCCCGACAGTGTCAGTGCGTCGATCATCTCCATCGAGGGCGAGGCCAGCACGAACTCCCCGCTCTCCTCGATGAGTTCGTGCGTCAGCGTCTTGTGACTCACGGCAAGGAGATAGCGAAACGGGTTGTAGCCGGCCAGCATCCACCACGAGGCCGTCATGAGGTTCGGACCTCGCTCCTCGCCCTCGGAGACGACCAACGCAACCACTTTCGGCTTGAAGAGGGCGGTGGAATCGTACTCGGATATCTCGTCGAACGCGTCGGTGGGATCGGTTGCCATTAGCTGTCCATTCGATTGCGGATACAAATACGTCTGCGGAACGGTCCGACGCGGACGGCGGCGGTCGGGACCGCGAGCGACCGTCGACCGCTCGCGACGGGGCGCCGAAACCGCGACGGGGCGCCGAAACCGCGACGAATGGCCGCTACTCGCCTTCGACGACGTCTTTGACGTTCTCGAAGTACGTCGTGATGTCCCGGTTGACGATCGGCCGGAGGATCCGCGGGCTCATCGTGCCGACGCCGCCGCTGATCGACACCTCGGCGGTGTACGCCAGTTCGGCCCTTCCGTCGTCGGTCGGCTGGATCTCCATCCCCGCGAGGATGTCGAAGTCGCTGCCGGTCTTCGAGTCGAACGCCGTCGCGCTCGTCACCACGGTGTCGGGGGGGTCCATCTCGACGAACTCCGCCTCTCCCGACAGCGAGACGGTGAGGTGGCTCACCCCGCGCGTGATCTCGACGGTGTACTTCCGCTCGGAGACGCGCTCGATCGACTCCGCGCCCGGGACGCACTCCGTCAGCGTCTCCGGGTCAGAAATCGTCGACCACAGCTCCTCGGGAGTCGTTTCGACGGCCACCGCGTCCGAGAACGTCAGCGTCCCGTCCGCCTCGGCGTCGGTCTCCGCGCCGCTTTCGCCCCGTTCGTCCGCGTCGACCGGCTTCGCGTCGGCTGACTTCGCGTCGACCGGCTCCGCGTCGGCCGATTCGGTAGCGTTCCCGCCGGATGACTGCGTGTTGTCGTGGTTCATGACTGTGAGTTCGGTATAAAAATCGGTCTCGGCACCGCGTCGGCGGCCTTACAGCTCGATGATCGTGAACTGGTTCGACGCGATGCCGACGTTGTAGTAGTTGGCGTCGCCGTTGGTGACGACGACCTCGTAGCCGTAGGACGCGGGCGCCAGATCCGCGGTGTCGAGCGTGCCGGACCACTGCGGTTCGGAGTCCTCGCCGCCCTCGTTCCACGACAGCTCGATCGGGTCGAACGCGCCGTCGGTCGACTCGATAGTCACGGCGTCGAGGGTGTCGCTGCCGACGATCTCGCCGCTCGAGCCGTCGTAGACGCCGATGACGAACGTGACGTCCATGTCCTGCGTGAACTGGCGCTCGGGGGCGCAGCTCCCGACGAAGTTCGTCCCCTCGGGCGCCTGATTGTTCCACCACGTCTCGGTCGTGACGACGTAGTTGGTCGGGTTCGACTGCTCGATGACCTCGAAGGAGTCCTCGAGGATGCCGACCGTCTGGTAGCTGGCGTCGCCGTTGCTGACCTCGACCGTGTACGAGTACGAACCGGTCTCGATGTCCTCCGGCAGGACGAACGAGCCGCCCCACTCCTCGGCCGGGTTCTCCTCGTCGTCGCCGGCCCAGCCCAGCTCGACCTCCTGGACCCCCTCGACGTTGACGACGACGCTACCGAGGTCCTCGTCGGTGAGCTGATCGCCCGTCTCGGGGTCGAAGATGCCCACGTAGAAGACGACCTGCATCCCCGGCACGAAGCGCCGACTCGCCGAACACGCCGAGATGAAACCCGCGGTTTCGGGCACGCCCTCGGACCCTGCGCCGGTCTCGGCGGTCACGACGAAGTTCTGCGCGTCGGCGGAGCCGTCGCCCCCGTCGCCGCCGTCGTCGCCGTCGTCGCCGCCCATACAGCCCGCCAGTCCGACGGTCGCCCACGTCGCGGCGCCGGTGGCTAACAGCCGGCGGCGCGTCGTCGTCGCCGTTTCCGAGTCGCCGGTGCTCGTCTGTCGGGAGTCTGGCCTCTCAGCTCGTCGTCCATTAGGCTCCATACGTCGACCAACCTAGCCGACGTACATAAATCGCCCCCCGATTCATAGAAACCGGAAAATCGGTCTCTGTATTTATATACCACGGAACACAAACGCGACAGCATGGACCGAGACCAGCACATCGAATCGACCGACACCACCTCCGACGAGCCGTCAGAATCGACCGACTCGTCGGTGTCGCGGCGCCGGCTGGTCGCGGCGGGCGCGGCGACGTGGGCCTCCGTCAGCCTCGCGGGCTGTACGTACATCACGGACCCGGGCGTCGAGTCCGACGACGACGGCCCGACGGTCACCAACGAGACGACGACCACCGGCAACACGAGCAACGGGACGACCAACGAGTCGGACGGGAACGAATCGAGCGGCGGCGACTCGGGCGAAGAATGCGCCAGCATCGGCCGGTTCTCGGCCGGGATGGAGGTCGGCCTCCACGTCGGCATCTTCGACCCCGACACCGGCGACCCGCTGGGCGCCGACGCCATCGACTCGGTCGTCGTCGAATTCCCCGAGGCGGACTACGGCCCCCTCGAACTCAACTGGGAGGGCGCCCACGAGGCGTACGACAGAGCGACGTGGGGGTCGAAGATCGAGACCGCCTTGGACACGGACCCGGGCGAGTACGAGTACGAGGTCCACATCGAGGGCGGCGAGGAGACCGACATCTCCACCACGGTCAGGAACCAGTTCACCATCGTGTAGTCGCTTCCGACGGTGTCGGTCTCGGACAGGTCGCCCGGAACGCCGGTCGGACGACCGCCGTTCCGTGCCCGCTTCCGTTCGTCGACGACGCGACGAGCCCCCGCCGTCGCAGGGTCGTCCCCGTCGAGAACACGGAACGTTTATCAGAGCCGTTTGGCCTACGTGTAGATGCGTTCGGCCGCGAACGCGTCGCCGCGCGCCGGTGGTCTAGTGGTAGGACCTGAGCCTTCCAAGCTCATGGCCCGGGTTCAAATCCCGGCCGGCGCACTCACTTCGTTCGTGCGCCGCCCGTACTCCCACTCGCTCGCTTCGCTCGCTCGCGGGAGTCCCGGCCGGCGCATTTTCTGACTGACTCCGTCAGTCAGCGTCCGCTTCGCTCCGCTCAGCGGACTCTCGAACGTAGTGAGAGAAATCGCCGCGGGATTTGAATCCCATCAGCCGCGCGCAGCGAGCGAAGCGAGCGAGCACGTCTGATTCCGGTTCAAATCCCGGCCGGCGCACTCCCTGCGGTTGTGCGCCGGCCGACCTCCCGCTCGCTCGCTGCGCTCGTCCGCGGGATTCCCGGCCGGCGATTTTCCTCGCTTCGCTCGGAAAATACTGTGTCGGAGTTGAACTTCCTCAGCCGCACTCGCAAGAGTCCTCCGGGTAGGTTCCTCGATTCCCGAAAAATTCGGAATCGATCAGTCGTCGTCCGCGGCCGGCGGCTCGGCGTTCTCGGTCTCGGCCGACTCGCGCGGCCCGCCGGCGTGCCCCTCGTGAGCGACGGCGGTCGCCATGAGGTGCGGCGGGATGGCGGGCACCTCATCGTCGTCGACGGGCCCGTCGCGCGCGATCTCCTCGGTCGAGCGCGGGAACTCGCGGATCTCCTTGTGGATCGCGAGGCCGGCCTTCGCGCCCTGCCCCATCGCGACCGGGACCTGGTTGTGGCCGGGCGTGATGTCGCCGACCGCGAACACGCCGTCCTCGCTGGTGCGGCCGTGGTCGTCGACGTCGATGGTGCCGTCGTCGTTGAGGTCGCAGCCGAGCCCCTCGGCGAGGACGGTGTTGTAGTCGGAACCGTACATCGCGAAGCCGCCGCGGTACTCGCGGCGCGTGCCGTCCTCGAACTCCAGCGCCTCCAGCCAGCCGGAGTCGGGGTCGTTCTCGACGCCGGAGACCTCCTCGCGGACGACGTCGACCGGGTGCGCCTCCAGCTGCGCGGCGGTCTCCTCGCTCCACGTCGGCTCCCCGCCGCGGGTCAGCAGGTCCACGTCGTCGGTCATGTTCAGCATGATCATCGCGACGTGGGCGGCGGCCTCGCCGTGACCCATCACGTACACCGGCTCGTCGACGAACATGTAGGCGTCGCAGTGGAGGCAGTAGTGGAGCCCCTTTCCCGTCCGCGGGAGCGGCGGGTCCGGGCGCTCGTCGGAGAAGCCGGTCCCGAGGACGACGCGGTCCGCGAGGATCTCGGCGTCGTTCGTCGAGAGTCGGAACCGGTCGTCGTCGGTGCGCTCGACGTCGGTGACGAAGCCGCGCTCGAACGTCCCGCCGTACGACTCCACCTGCTCGCGGCCGGTCGCGAGGAACTCGTTGCCGGAGACCTCCTCGGTGACCCCGATCACGTTGTGCGTGTCGGCCATCATCGCCGCGCGCCCGCCGCCCCGGTCGATCAGCACCGTCTCGTGGCCCAGTCGGGCCCCGTACAGCGCGGTCGTCAGCCCGGCCGGCCCGCCGCCGACCACCGCGATCTCGTACTCGTCGTCGGACGAACTCATTATCCGTAGTACGAGGTGCGCCGGTTTAAATGGAGCCGTGGTGTGCGCGGCCGGCGACCAGCCACGAACGCCCGCGCAAATCCGCGGTCACCGTCGGGCTCGGTTCCCGTTCACGCCCCGAGGAGGTAGAATTCGAGGAACAGCATCATGATCGGCAACAGCACCGACGCGGCGAGCCTGACGAAGATGTCGACCTGAAGCGGGTACAGGCGAACGTTGTTGTAGTCGTCGTACTTCCGTCGAATCCGCTGTAGTTCGAGCTGTTTCTGGATCCGCTGCTGCTCGTCGCCCTCGGCGGCCTCCAACTCCGCGTTGACCGCGTCGGAACGCCGACGGAGCCCGTCGAGGATCTCCTCTCTGAGCTCCGCCGCCTTCCGGTTGATTTTCAGCGTCGGGTAGACGAAGCTCCCGAGGACGGTGACGACGTAGAACCCGAGAATGGCCAGTATCCAGATCTCGCGTCCGGAACCCGCGGCCAGCTGGAATCCGAGCGGGAAAAAGAGCGACGCGGTCGAGTAGAGCAGCGTCGTCCGGATCGCGCAGTAGCCGACGTTGCTCAGCCCGCCGAGCTGATCGGGATGGAGCGGCTGTATCTCGAAGTCCAGGCCGGCGATCTCGCGGATCATCAGGATCGTCGTCAGCGGTCCGACGAACCCCGGTCCGCCGAGGACGACGCCGATATACGCCGCGTAGACGTACGTCAGCCAGAGGAACGGCTCGCCGCCGCCCGACATCCCCATCTCCGTGAGGATCGGGGTCCCGGCCCACGCGATCACCAGGACGAACACGCCCCACAGTACCGACGCGAGCGGGCGCGGTTCCGCAAAAAACCCGTTGTATTTCTTCGCGATTTCCGTGAGCCGCTCCTGATCGGTGTTGAGCTCGCGGAACCGGTCGAAGAACTCCGGTAGGACCACCTGGTCATACATCCAGATGAAAAACGGAGCGAGATTCACCCAGAGGAGCGCGAGCGACCACGTGACCGCGAAGCTCGGCGTCAGGTACTCCCAGCGCGTCAGGAGGTACGCTCCCCAGACCAGGTCCCAGACGAGCCCGAACTTGACCATCCCGCTCAGGAGGGGGCCCGCTCCGGAAATGGGGAGGCCGGCGTTACACTGTCTCGAAACCCAGTGAGAGTCGTAGTTGAACTCGAGTTCGTCGACGCTCGCTTCCAGCACGTTCATTGCGTGCCGGTCGTCCCGTACTCCCAGCGGTCGGTGTACGACTTGTACAGCCGGTCGAGCATTCCCCGGTCGGAGACCAGACGGGACGCGACCAGCGGCCGTTTCGCCACTCGTCGAATCACCCGCGCTGGGGAGCGCGTGACGTCCTCTATCGAGAGCCCCTCCAGCGATTCGGCGACCGCGGCTAAGAGGTCTGGGTCCTCGTGTTCCACCCACGCCCCCCGCATGAGTCGCGCTAACCGGTATTCGGACTTCATCGCGTCGTAGAGCCGGTCCGGGTACCGCTCCGGAGTCCCCTCCTCGATGAGGTCGCACAGCAGGTACGCGGACCGGATCCCCTGACAGATCCCCTCGCCCTGATACCGGTTCGCGACGCCGGCCGCGTCGCCGACGCGAAAGACGTTGTCGTTCGGGTCGTACACCTGCTTCGGGTCGAGACTCGGTCCCCGAGGGATCGTGTAGATGTTCACGTCGTCCGGGTCGGGGGCGGGGAAGCCGTTCCGCTCGGCGGCCTCACGCAGCGCGGCCATGTAGTCGTCGGGGCGCTCGTCGCCCGCCCACCCGATCCCGACGTTGGCTCGCGTGTCCGACTTGGGGAACGACCACGCGTACCCGATGTACCCCTCGAAAAAGATCCGCGGCCACGACTCGTACCCGCTGAAGTCGCCGTCGACGGTCGCGTTCAGCGCGACCATGTCGCCGGTGTACGACTCGGTCTCTCCGCGCGCCTTGAGCGAGAGCGCGGGCTGGCCGGTGGCGTCGATCACGTAGTCGAACTCGTCGACGATCTCTCGGTACCGCGTCGGTGTCACCGAGGCCCCCGTCTCGAACGTGACGCCGCGCTCCGCGAGCCGCTCGGCCCACCGCCGCTCCACGATGTCTCGCTCACAGATGTACCCCGGCTCACAGGACAGGTTGGCGGTGCCGATCGGCGGTTCGGTCCGGGGTCGGTCCGGCCCGGAGTGGACGCGCAGCTGGAACCCGTCCACGTCGTTGACGAACCCGTTCTCCGGCGTCTTCTCCAGCGGCACCAGCGACGTGTCGTTGATCGCCTCGCCGCAGTTGACGCGCTTCTCGTCGTACTCCTGTCGCTCGAACACGGTGACCTCATCCACCTTGTCGACGTCTGAGAGCCCGTGAGCGGCTGCGAGCCCCGAAACGGCCCCGCCGAGGACGGCGGCATCGTACCCTTCCACACTCATGTCTGTCGCATGTGAGGTTGAGAATATTATATTTACTGCCTCTCCGAACGCCGCGGCGATCTGTCTTCGCCTTCCCTCGCGGAGACGCGGTTGCTCCGAAATGAGACCGACCGCGTGTCCGGAGATTTATGTCTGCGTGTCGCGTCCGCCCGGTCAGTGCCTTCCCGTCTCGCCCTCGCCGTCGGCCTCCTGCTCGTCGGCATCGCGGCCGACGTGGGAACGACGTACGTCGCCCTCACAGGGAGCGAGTACGTCGAGGGGTCGCCCGTCGGTCGCCTGTTCATCTCGCGGTTCGGGCTCCTCGGCGGGATGCTCCTCACGAAGGTCGTCGGCATGGCCGTCATCGGGCTCCCGGTCGCGGTCGCCGGCGGCACGCGCCGGTTCGTCGCGACCCTGATGTGCGCCGGCGTCGGCGCCCTCTCGCTGGCGGTCGCCGCGCGGAACCTCCTGTTCATCGCGGGGTTGTGGCCGTGAGCCTCGCCTCGCGGTACACCGGGTGACTGCGGCGCCGATCTCGGCGCCGACCTCGACCGCCGCGACCCCAGCCGTTTTGCGTCGCCGGCGACAGGCGAACGTATGTCACGCCAGTCCGCTCCGGCCCCGTCCCCGCCGGAGACCAAGCGGGAGGTCGTCACGGAGACGCTCCACGGAGTCGACGTCGAGGACCCGTATCGGTGGCTCGAAGGCGACGACGAGGCGGTCCGCGAGTGGGTCGACGCGCAGAACGCCCACGTCGACGAGGCGCTCGACGACGACCTGCGGGACCGGCTCCGACCCCGCTTCGAGGACCTCGTTGAGGTGGCCGACTACGGCCCGATCGCCGTCCGCGAGGGGCGGTACTTCGCGACGGTCCGCGAGCCGGGCGCCGACCACGCTCGCCTCGTCGCCCGCGACGCCCCGGACGGCGCGGACCGCGTCCTCGTCGACCCGAACGCGTGGGCGGCGAACCGCGACGAGGACGCTCGGCCTAAGTCGATGGCGTGGTACGTCCCCTCGCACGACGGCGAGCGCGTCGCGGTCGGCGTCACCGAGGGCGGCGACGAGAACTACGACGTCCGGGTGCTCTCGGTGCCCGACCCGAGCGAGGGGCACTCGGGCTCCGAGGCGGGGGAGTCCGACTCCGACACGGCCGAGGGCTACGGTGCGGGCGTCGAGGAGGTCGCGGTCCTCCCCGAGCGCGGCCGGGTCAACGCCGGGAGCCTCGCGTGGGAGGCGGACGGCGACGGGTTCGTCTACGTCGCCACCGGCGGCGCGGCCGACGGCGCGCAGATGGACAAGGAGATCCGCCGGTTCCGGCTCGCGGACGGCCCGGACGATGAGGAAGTTCTGTTGGAACACGACGACCAGCACGTCTGGCCGCGGGTGACGGTGGACCTCGACTCGGGGCTGCTCGCGGTCGCCTTCTCCGAGATGGTCGGCGGCACCGAGTGGTACGTCCACGTCGACGGGGAGCTCCGACCCGTCCTGACCGATACCGACGCCGAGACGTCGGTCCGGTTCCACGGCGGGACGGCGTTCATTTCGACGGACCACGGCGCGCCGCGGCGGCGGCTGCTCGCCTGCTCCGTCGACCGCTTCCGCGAGGGCGACCTCTCGTTCGAGGAGTGCCGCGAGGTGCTCCCCGGCGGCGAGGGGATCATCCAGTCGGTCGTGCCGACCCCGGATCGCCTCATCGTCCACCGCCAGCGGGACGCCCACTCCCGGCTCTCGGTCCACGACCGCGACGGGACGCACCTGCGCGACGTGTCGCTGCCGTCGTACTGCTCCGTCACGTGGGTCTCCGGGGCCCGCGACGCGCCGGAGGCGTTCTTCGGGCTCACCGGCTTCGACCGCCCGCCGGCGGTCCGCGGACTCGACCTCGACGACGGATCGGGAGTCGGAGGGGACGAGTCGGACGGCGCGCCGGAACTCGCATCGACGGAGCTCGACTCGGTCGACATTTCGGTCCCCGACGACCTCGTCGTCGAGCAGCGCTTCGTCGACTCGACCGACGGCGCCGAGGTGCCCGTCTTCGTCTGCTACCGCGAGGAGGTGAACGTCGATGGCCCGCGCCCGACGCTGCTGTACGGCTACGGCGGATTCCGCAACAGCATCACGCCCTCGTTCGGCCGGTTCCGGCTGCCGTTCCTCGCCGACGGCGGCGCGTTCGCGGCGGTGTGCGCCCGCGGCGGGTACGAGTACGGCGAGCCGTGGCACGAGGCCGGCATGCTGGCCGACAAGCAGCACACGTTCGACGACTTCATTGCCGCGGGCGAGGCGCTCTGCGAGTCGGGGCTCACCGACACCGACCACCTCGCGGTCGCCGGCGGGTCGAACGGGGGGCTCTCGGTCGGCGCGGTCGTCACCCAGCGCCCGGACCTGTGGGCGGCCGCGCAGTGCGCGGTCCCCCTGCTCGACATGCTCCGGTTCCACCGGTTCCTGCTCGGCGAGTCGTGGACGACCGAGTACGGCCACCCGGAGGACCCGGAGGCGTTCGAGTACCTCCGCGCGTACTCCCCGTACCACAACGTCGACCCCGAGGCGACCTACCCGCCAGTCTACTTCACCACGGCCGCGAGCGACACGCGCGTCCACCCCTCGCACGCCCGGAAGATGACCGCGCAACTCCAGAACGAGGCCGCGGGCGGGCCGTTCCTGCTGCGGACCAAGGGCGAGACCGGCCACGGCGTCGGCAAGCCTGCGTCGATGATCGTCGACGAGCAGACGGACTCGTGGGCGTTCCTCTACGAGCAGTTGGGCGTGGAGGTCGGAGGCGGCGGCGTCGACTCCGACGAGGACGACGCCCTCGACGACGACTGACCTACTTCCCCTCGTAGAGGCGCTCCGCGGTCGTCTCGGGGAGATCCGCTTCGCGGACCGCCTCGGCGACGCGGTCGACGTCGTACGCCACGCGGTGGGTCTCGACCGCGTCGGTCCCGTCGGCGGTCGTGTCGAGGACTGCGTAGCCGGCCCGCGGGTCGCCGTCGCGCGGCTGGCCGACGCTGCCCGGATTGAGCACGAATCCGCCGGCCACCCCCCGGAGTCCCTGAACGTGGGTGTGGCCGAGGACGATACCGTCGTACTCGCCCATGTGGCGGTCGAGGTTGGGGAACTCCTCCGGGTAGACGTAGGCGTCCTCGCGCTCGGCCGCGGGGTGCGAGTGGACGAGCAGGTACCGGTCGCCGGCGAACGTCTCCGCGCGCGGGAGGCCGCCGATCCACTCGCGCTGGTCGGCCGAGAGGGACGCCTTCGCGTGTTCGAGGCCCGCCTCGGCCATCCGGTTGGCGCCGTAGCGCTCCGGGGTCTCGACGGTGCGGTCGTGGTTCCCGCGCACCGTCGCGGCCGCGACGTCGCGCACGCGCTCGACGCACTCGGCGGGCCAGGGGTTGTAGCCGACCACGTCGCCGGCGCAGTAGATCCGGTCGACTGCGGGCATGTCGTCGAGCACCGTCTCCAGCGCGGGGAGATTCGCGTGGATGTCCGAGATGAGGCCGATCTTCATCGGGTGATTGTTCGACCGGCGGGAGGGAATAGATTGTGGCGAGAGGATTCGTTGGACGGCTGACCGGGTCGTGGGGGCTTCGCGAGAGATTTAAATATGGGTCCGCGGTGGCGCGTGCCTCCGAGTGGCCGCCTTCGGCGGCCGCGAGGAGCGCGCGCGAGGGAGTCGATGGTCCGGAGCGAAGCGGAGGACCATCGACGAGGCTGGGGAGGTGAGAGGTGCGGGGCGGTGCGGGGCGGGACTCGAAGGGGCAGTCGCGAGGGCGGCGCAGGCGACGTAAGCACTGGAGGGAGTGAGCGAAGCGAACGACCGAAGCGCGCAGCGAGCGTGCGCCGCCCTCGCGACTGGGGCTTCGGCGGTGTTCCCTGTCGAGACGCAGTCAGGTGTTTATAAGCAAACGACTGGGGCTTCGGCGGTGTTCACCGCCGATCCGTATTCGATTATTTATAAGCGAGCGACTGAGAATTCGGAAGTATCCACCGCCGATTCTTACGCTTTGACCTTCTCGCGGAAGCGCTCGCGGACCTTCTCCACCTTGGGCTGGGCGTGCATCGTACAGTAGGCGTCGGCCGGGTTCTTTTCGAAGTAGTCCTGGTGTTTCTCCTCGGCGCGGTAGAACGTCTCCAGCGGCTCGATCTCCGTGACGACATCGTCGTCGTAGCCGCCCTCCTCGTCGAGCGCCACGACGTAGTTCTCTACGACCTGCCGCTGCTCGTCGTCGTGGTAGAGTACGATCGACCGGTACTGGCTCCCCACGTCCGGGCCCTGCCGGTTCAGCTGCGTCGGGTCGTGGACGGTGAAGAAGATCTCCAGGATGTCCTCGTAGGAGAGGGCGCCGGGGTCGTACTCGACCTGAACGACCTCCGCGTGGCCGGTGTTGCCGGAACACACCTCGCGGTAGGTGGGGTCGTCGGCGTGGCCGCCGGCGTAGCCGGAGGTGACGCTCTCGACGCCGTCGAGCTCCTTGAACGCCGCCTCGACGCACCAGAAGCAGCCGCCGCCGACCGTCGCGGTCTCGGTGTCTGTCATAGAGGCGTGTTGGCGTCGCAGACGTATTAATCACGCGTGGCACGAGACGTGAGCGTTGACTTGTTCGACTGTTTATGAGCCGTCGGTACTGGATCGACGACGGAGACCTCCAAAGCCCCAGTCGGCGAGGCGGCCGCACGCTCGCTGCGGTCCTCGGTCGCTCGCGCTGCTCGCTCCCTGTGGTCCTTGCGTCGCCTGCGCCCGCCTCGCCGACTGCCCCTTTGAGTCCCCCCCGACCGCTACCGCACCGCAGCCTCACACCTCCCCAGCCTCGCGGTTCGTTCGGGACTCCCTGCGGTCGTCCCTCACTCACCGCGCCCCTCGCGCGTGCCTGCGAGCGGCCGTCAGGCCGCTCGCAGGCACGCGCCACCGCGGTCCATTTATAAGCGATCGTCCGCCCAACCAGCTCCAGTCTCCGAACGCGTTCGCCCGGCAACCCTGCGGTCGAACGGTAGACCTTTGCCGCCTCCCGCGTCAGGTCCGGTATGGTCTCGCTGGGACTGGTGGTGGCGCGGTTCAACGACTCCGTCACGGAGCCGATGGCCGAGGCCGCCCGTGAGGCGGCCGCCGACCGCGACGCCGTCGTTGTCGACGAACTGAGCGTGCCGGGCGCGTACGACAGCCCGCTGGCCGCCGACCGGCTGGCGCGCCGAGACGACGTCGACGCCGTCGCGGTCGTCGGCGCCATCGTCACCGGCGACACCGACCACGACCGCGTCATCGCGAACGCGACCGCCGAGAAGCTCACGCAGGTGAGCCTCGACCGGGACACCCCGGTCACCTTCGGCGTGAGCGGCCCCGGGATGTCCGGCGCGGAGGCGCGCGAGCGGATCGACAAGGGCGCGGACGCGGCCGCGGCCGCGATCGACCTCGCCGAGGAACTCGACTGACAGACACGAGCCGACCACACACACCACACATGAGCGACGCATACGACTTCTCGGAGCGGATCGGACGCGTAGAGCCCAGCGCGACGCTGGCGATATCGAACCTCGCGGCGGAGAAGGAGGCGGAGGGCGCGGACATCGTCGACCTCTCGGTCGGCGAGCCCGACTTCGACACCCCGGAGAACGTCGTCGAGGCCGGCAAAGACGCCCTCGACGCCGGACACACGGGGTACACCTCCTCGAACGGCGTGCCCGAACTCAAGGAAGCGATCGCGGAGAAACTGCGCGGCAACGGCGTCGACGCCGACGCCGACGAGGTGATCGTCACCCCCGGCGGCAAGCAGGCGCTGTACGAGACGTTCCAGACGCTGATCGACGACGGCGACGAAGTCGTCCTGCTGGACCCGGCGTGGGTCTCCTACGAGGCGATGGCGAAGCTCGCCGGCGCCGACCTCTCGCGCGTCGACCTCGCGCCGCACGGCTTCCAGTTAGAGCCCGCGCTCGACGAGCTCGCGGAGACGATCTCGGACGACACCGCGCTGCTCGTCGTCAACTCCCCGTCGAACCCCACGGGCGCCGTCTTCTCCGAGGCCGCCTTAGAGGGCGTCCGCGACCTCGCCGTGGAGCACGACGTCGCCGTCATCTCCGATGAGATCTACGAACGCATCACGTACGGCGTCGAGCCGACCTCGCTCGCGAGCCTCGACGGGATGGCGGACCGCACCGTCACGATTAACGGCTTCTCGAAGGCGTACTCGATGACCGGCTGGCGGCTCGGCTACCTCCACGCGACCGAGGAGTTCGTCGGCGAGGCGGGGAAGCTCCACTCCCACTCCGTCTCCTGTGCGACGAACTTCGTCCAGCGCGCGGGGATCGAGGCCCTCGAAAACACCGAGGAGTCGGTCGAGGAGATGCGCGACGCGTTCGAGTCCCGCCGCGACCTCCTCGTCGACCTGTTCGACGAACACGGCGTCGATGTCGACGTCGGCGACGGCGCCTTCTACATGATGATCCCGGTCGACGACGACGACCAGGCGTGGTGCGAGCGCGCCATCGAGGAGGCGTCGGTCGCCTGCGTCCCCGGCAGCGCGTTCAACGCGGACGGCTTCGCGCGGATCTCCTACGCCGCGAGCGAGGAGCGCCTCCGCGAGGCGGTCGACCGCCTCGTGGCGAACGACCTGTTGTAGCTCGTGGCAAACGACCTGTTGTAGCTCGTCGCGTCGACCGCGCGGCCCCGACCCCGACGCTCCCGCCGGGTTCGCTCCGCCGCCAACGTTTTGTGTCAGCTCGGCGAAATTCGCACGGACCACACCATGTACCAGACAATCCTCTACCCGACTGACGGAAGCGAGGGATCGGCGGCCGTCGCCGACCACGTCCGGGAGCTCGCGGCCGCGTTCGACGCGACCGTCCACGTCCTGTACGTCGTCGACGCGCGAGGCGCCAACTACGGACTGAGCGGCGCCTTCCTGACGGACGAGGGGTCGGGCGTCCAGGCCGATCCGGCCCCGGACGACGACAGCGGCATGGTCGGCGAGGGCACCGACGCGGCGGCGACGCGGTCGGCGCTCGTCGAGCGCGGCGAGGAGATCGTCGAGGCCGCGGCCGCGGCGCTCCGCGACGGCGAGGCGCCGCCGGAGACGCTCACCGCCGTCGAAACGGGCACGCCGCACTCGGCGATCTTGGAGTACGCCGACGAGAACGACGTCGACCTCGTGGTGATGGGAACCCACGGTCGGACCGGCGTCGAGCGGTACCTGCTCGGCAGCGTCGCGGAGAAGGTCGTCCGGCTCGCGGACGTGCCGGTGACGACGGTCCGAGCGGACGAGGACGAGTGACGACGGTGCGGGCGGACGAGGGCGAGTGACGGCGGCCCGAGCGGACGACGGCGTCCGAGCAGGCGCCGACGCTCGGTCCGACGGCTCGGGCCCGCCGGGCGACGGCTTTTCCGGCTTCGCCGACCACGCTCTCCCATGAGCGACTCGGAGCGAACGGCGATCGGCGACGACGTTCGTGAGACCCTCCTCGACCGCGTGACCAGTCAGAGCGCCACGGTCGGCGCGAGCGTCCCCGACGAGATCGAGGTCGACGGGACCGCGCTCGACCTCTCCGCGTTCATCGTCGAGACGCGGAAGGTCGACGCCGTCCCGCCCGCGCTCGACCGGAAAGTGACGGCCGCGCGCGACGCCCTCCGCGCGGAGCGGGAGCGGCGGCTCGACCGGTTGGAGACGGAGCCGATCGACCGGGAGACGGCCGAGGCGCTCGCCGAGGAGGTGATCGGTATCGACCGCGCGCTGAACGCCTTAGAGGGGATCCGCCGTCCGGGGTTCGCCGACGAACACCACGCCGACACGCTGGCGGGCCACGAGCGCTGGCTCGCGTTCGTCGACCAAGTGCGGTGAGCCGTCGCCGGGCCGACGCCGTTCCTCCGCTGGGACGACGCCGCCCCCCGCCGGGACGCCACCGGTCCCTCGTCGGCCCCCTTCCGAAACCCTTACTCGCCGCCCGCGTGGTACGTTCGGGTATGAGCGACACCGCAGCGTCGGACGACGGCGAGACCGCCGTCGACGCCGAGGAGGTCAGACACGTCGCCGACCTCGCGCGGGTGCGGCTCGCCGACGACGAGGTCGACGAGTTCGCGGCGCAGTTCGGCGACATCTTGGAGTACTTCGCGGCGCTCGACGAGGTCCCCGAGACCGAGCGCGAGGAGGAACTCGTCAACGTGATGCGCCCGGACGAAATCGAGGAGGGGCTCACGCAGGAGGAGGCGCTCGCGAACGCCGAGGAGACGGAGGACGGCTTCTTCGTCGGGCCGAAGGTGTCGTAGATGGCGGCCGACATCAACGCCTTCGTCACGGAGGAGACGATCGAGGGCGACGCCGACACCGAAGGCCCCCTCGCGGGGCGGACGGTGGCAGTCAAGGACAACATCTCCACCGCGGGGATCCGGACGACCTGCGGATCCAAGATGCTCGCCGACTACGTCCCGCCCTACTCCGCCACCGTCGTCGACCGACTGACCGAGGCGGGTGCGACGGTCGTCGGCAAGACGAACATGGACGAGTTCGGGATGGGGACGACGACGGAGACCTCCGCGTTCGGCCCCACCAAGAACCCGGTCGACACCGACCGCGTCCCGGGCGGCTCCTCCGGGGGCTCCGCGGCCGCGGTCGCGGCGGGCGAGGCCGACGTGGCGCTCGGCTCCGACACCGGCGGGTCGGTGCGCTGCCCGGCCGCCTTCTGCGGGGTCGTCGGGATCAAGCCGACCTACGGACTCGTCTCCCGGTACGGGCTCATCGCGTACGCGAACTCCCTCGAACAGATCGGGCCGATCGCGGGCACCGTCGAGGAGGCGGCCGCCGCGCTCGACGTCATCGCCGGCGACGACCCGAACGACGGGACGACGCGCGAGCTCGCCGAGGTCGACGGCGCCGACCCCGACGCGAGCTACGCTGCGGCCGCCGACGGCGACGTGGATGGCCTCACTGTGGGAGTCCCCACGGAGCTGTTCGAGGGCGCCGACGAGCGCGTCGTCGAGACGGTCGAGGCCGCGATCGACGACCTCGAAGCGCAGGGCGCCGAGACGACCGGGATCTCGCTTCCCTCCGTCGAACACGCCGTTCAGGCGTACTACGTGATCGCGATGGCGGAGGCCTCCTCGAACCTCGCGCGCTTCGACGGCGTGCGGTACGGGAACCGCGCCGAGTCGGACGGCAACTGGAACGAGTCGTTCGCGGAGACGCGCGAGGAGGGGTTCGGCGCGGAGGTCAAGCGCCGGATCCTGCTCGGCACGTACGCGCTCTCGGCCGGCTACCACGACAAGTACTACGAGAAGGCGCAGGACGCCCGCGCCTGGGTCCGGCAGGACTTCGAGGACGCGTTCGACGACGTCGACGTGATCGCGTCGCCGACGATGCCGGTCCTCCCCTTCGAGCTCGGCGAGAGCCTCGACGACCCGCTGCGGATGTACCTCGCGGACGCGAACACGACCCCCGTCAACCTCGCGAACCTGCCCGCGATCTCGGTGCCCGCCGGCGAGGCCGACGGGCTCCCAGTCGGGCTCCAGCTCGTCGGGCCGAAGTTCGGCGAGGAGACGATCGTCCGCGCCGCGAGCGCGGTCGAGGAGCGATGAGCCTCACCGACGAGGAACGCGGGCGGCTCGCGGACGTGGTCCGCCTCCAGCCGACGAAGAACGGCGAGCTGCAGGACGCCTGGGAGATGGAGAGCGGCAGCGAGGTCCACGGCTACCTGGAGAACCACCTGAAGGAGTACTACTACCGCGACGACGACAGCCTGATCCGCGCGACGGCGGAGGCGAACGACCTCGTCGATGTCGAGCCCGGGATCGAGCCCGACGCGGTCGCGAAGGGCGGTGTCCCCGAGACGATCCGCGTCCCGGAGCTGGCGTCGCAGGTCGTGGACGTGCTTGCCGGCCCCGACGAGCGCTCGCAGTCGGTCGTCAGCGTGCTCAACGCCGTTCGCGAGGCGTTCGACGCCGAGCCCGAGGTGGACGCGGTGCGGCGCGCGCTCCGCAGCCTCGAACGCAAGAACGTCGTCGAGGTCGTCTACCGCACCGTGCCGACGTTCCGGCTCGCGGTCGAGCGCGACGAGATCACGGTCGAGATCGAAGAGTAGGCGTCCGCGACGCCCCGGCGAGCACGACGCCTCCGCTCGTCGACACGATTTTGTACCGCGACGGAGACCGTCACGCCGATGGCCGACGACGAGACCCTCCGCGAGCGGTTCCGCCGCAACGCGAGCGGCATCGCCGCCATGGTGGTGACCGGGACGTGGCTGGCGGCGATGTTCCTCGACGCTGGGTGGTGGCTCCCGTTCATGCTGTTCGGGTACATCGTGATCGTCCCGATCGTCTCGATGCTGTTCGACGAGGAGGAGGCGGAGTCCGTTCACGTCGAGTCGGAGTCGGGCTCGGTCCGCGTCGAGCGCGGGAAGACGGTGGAGCGCGACGAGGCGACCGAGGACACGACGGACGCCTTGGAGCGGCTGCGGACCCGCTACGCGAACGGCGACCTCACGGACGAGCAGTTCGAGCGGAAGCTGGATCGGCTGCTGGAGACCGAGACACCCGAGGACGCGGCCGAGTGGGCCCAGCGTAACCGAGATGCGCGGCAGGACCGCGGGGCGGGACGGGAGCGCGACGTCGAGCGGGAGCAGTGAGGCTGGGCGCCGAGCCGCTTCGGCGCGGCCGAACCTCAAGCTTCAATGCGCGCGGCCGACTCGACCGCGTATGAGCGACCAGGAACTGCGGAAGGAGGCCCACGACCTCGACGTCACCGTTTGGGTCGGCAAGAAGGGCGTCGACGCGGTCGTCGACGAAACGTCCGACCAGCTCGACGACGCAAAGCTCGTGAAGGTGAAGTTCCTCCGCGCGGCCCGCGGCGGGACATCAACCGAGGAGCTCGCGGAAGAGCTTGCCGAGGCGGTCGGCGCCGACCTGATCGAGACCCGCGGGAACACGGCGGTGCTGCACTGATGGGCGCTCCCGCGGGAACGTTCGGCCCCCTCGCCATCGCGGGGACGCTGGAACCGTACCTCGGCCCGGTGACCGGGATCGTCGTCGACGCCGCGATCTTCCTCGCGGTCGTCGTCGCGACGTACGTCATTTATAAATCGGTCGTCACGTCGCTCCTCCGCCGGGTGTTCGACAGGCAGGGGCTCGACGAGCACGCGCGGCGTCCGCTCCAGAAGATCGTGGCGTTCCTCGTGCTGTTCGCGGGCGTTACCGTCGCATTCGGCGCGGCGGGCTACCAGGGGTTCCTGCGCTCGCTGGCGACGATCGCGGCCGCGGCGACGCTCGCGATCGGCTTCGCCTTACAGGACGTGATCAAGAACTTCGTCGCGGGCGTCTTCATTTATACGGACAAGCCGTTCCGCATCGGTGACTGGATCGAGTGGAACGACAACTCGGGGGTCGTCGAGGACATCTCCTTCCGGGTCACCCGGGTCCGCACGTTCGACAACGAGCTGCTCACGGTGCCGAACCACGCCCTGACGAGCGACGTGGTGAAGAACCCGGTCGCGAAGAAGACGCTCCGCCTGAAGTTCGTCTTCGGCATCGACTACGAGGACGACGTCGAGAAGGCGAGCGAGATCATCGTCGAGGAGGCCGAGAAGAGCGACGCGATCTTAGCCGACCCCGCGCCCTCGGTCCGGCTCACGGAGCTGGCCGACTCCTACGTCGGCCTCCAGTCGCGGATCTGGATCGACGACCCCTCGCGAGCCGACTTCGTGAAGGCGCGCGCCGACTACGTGAAGGCCGTCAAGGCGCGCTTCGACGAGGAGGGGATCTCGATCCCCTTCCCGCAGCGGACCGTCTCGGGGCGCAACGAGTGGACGGACCCATCCTCGTTCGGCGGGGGCGACTGAATCGAGCGGCCGCACCCGACGGCGAGTCGTCGGCCGCCCCGACGCGGCCCGCGTCGTCCGTGCGGCGATAGTAACGAACTTGAGGGCTCGGTAACTGGGTGTGCCCATGCACGTGGTCGTCATCGGGGCCGGCGAGGTCGGGACGAGCATCGCCGCGAGTCTCGCGTCGGACCACGAGGTCGTCGTCGTCGACGTCGACCCGGACCGGGCGGAACAGCTCAAGTACGAACTCGACGTGCTCACCATCGCCGGCGACGGCACGTCCTCCGAGATCCAGTCGGCCGCCGAAGTCGACCGCGCGGACATGGTCATCGCCTGTACCGACGACGACCAGACGAACCTCGTCGCCTGCGGCACCGCGAAGACGCTCGGCGACGGGTTCACGATCGCCCGCGTGAAGAGCACCGACTTCCTCCGCACCTGGCAGGGCAACGAGGGCGCCTTCGGCGTCGACTTCATGGTGTGTACCGACCTCCTGACCGCGGAGAACATCGTCCGCGTCATCGGCCTCCCGGCCGCGGTCGACGTCGACCCGTTCGCCGGCGGCCTCGTCCAGATGGCGGAGTTCGAGATCGCGGCGGGGAGCCCCGTCGCCGAACAGACCGTCTCGGAGGCCGACCGCTTCGAGTCGCTCACGTTCGTCGGGCTGTTCCGCGACGGCGAGATGACTATCCCGCGCGGGGACACCGACATCGCCGTCGGCGATCGCGCGGTGGTGATCGGGAGCCCCGAGAGCGTCCAGTCGTTCGCGACCGACGTCGCGCCGGAGACGACCCCGGACCGCGCCGACGAGATCGTCGTCGTCGGCGGCAGCGAGATCGGCTACCAGACCGCCCGGCTGCTTGAGGAGCGCGACTTCAAGCCGCGGCTGATAGAGCGGGACGCCGACCGCGCGCGGTGGCTCGCGGAGAACCTCCCGAACACCGTCGTGATGGAACACGACGCCACCGACACCGAGTTCCTCTCCCGGGAGCACGTCGACGAGGCCGACATCGTCGTCACCGCGCTCCGCTCGGACGAGAAGAACCTCCTCATCTCCGTGCTCGCCAAGCGGCTCGGCGTCGACCGCGTGATCGCCGTCGTCGACAGCCCGGACTACGTCACCGTCTTCGAGGAGATCGGCATCGACATCGCGATCAACCCCCGCACCGTGACCGCCGAGGAGATCACCCGGTTCACCTACGAGAGCGTCGCGGAGAACATCGCGGTGCTGGAGAACGACCAGGCGGAGGTCCTCGAGCTCGAACTCACCGAGGGGTGCGGGCTCGTCGGGCGACCCATCTCGGAGGTCGTCGCCGAGAGCGAGGCGCGGTTCGTCATCGGCGCGATCACGCGCGACCACCGGCTGGTCACCCCCCGCGGGGACACCGTGCTTCAAGCGGGCGACCACGTGATCCTCCTCGTGGAGTCGGAGTCGGTGGGCGAGATCGCGTCGATGGCCTGAGAAACTCGTGAACACCAAGATCCGAGTCGGGTGGCGGGCGAGCGTGGGGCTCACCGGCGACGTCCTCGCCGCGCTCTCCGTTCCCCTGTCCTTCCCCCTCCTCATCGCGCTCTACTACGGGGAATCGCCGCTGCCCTTCGTCGCGGCGATCGCCGTCTCGCTCGCGCTCGGCGCGGCGTTCCGGTCGGTCCAGGACCCGTCGGTCAACCTCGGGCCCCGGGAGGCGTTCCTCGCGGTGGCGCTGATCTGGTTCCTCGTCGCCGCGGTCGGCGCGATCCCGTTCGTCGTCGCGGGCGTGGGCACCGTCGCGCACCCGGTGAACGCCATGTTCGAGGCGATGAGCGGGCTGACGACGACCGGCGCGACCGTGTTGCGCGACTTCTCGCTCCACGCGAAGTCCGTCATGATGTGGCGGCAGGTGATCCAGTGGCTCGGCGGACTGGGGATCCTGATCTTGGCGACCGCGGTCCTCTCCGAGATCGGGGTGGGTGGCGCGCAGCTGATGGAGTCGGAGTCGCAGACGCAGGACGTCAACAAGCTCACGCCGAAGATCTCGCAGACCGCGCAGCTGATCTGGGGGATCTACTTCGGGCTCACGGGGCTCGCGATCGCCGTCTACTTCCTGCTCGGACTCGCGGTCGACCCGCAGATGGACCTGTACAACGCGGTCGCCCACGCGTTCACGTCGGTCGCGACCGCCGGGTTCTCGCCGGAGCCGCTCTCGGTCGGCGCGTTCCACCCGCTCATCCAGTGGGCGGTCGTCCCGTTCATGGTGATCGGCTCGACCAGCTTCGTGCTCATCTACTTCGCCATCAACGGCGAGCCGATGCGCCTGCTGCGAAACGAGGAGTTCCACTTCTACCTCGGCGCGATGGGGACGCTCGCGTCGGTCGTCGCGCTCGGCCTGTTCCTCGACCCCAGCACGACCTTCGGCGCCGAGGGAACGGTGCGTCACGCCGTGTTCAACGTCGCCTCCATCGTGACGACGACGGGGTACGCCAGCACCGATTACGTACAGTGGGCGCCCGCCGCGAAGCACATGCTGTTCATGGGGATGTTCGTCGGGGGAATGGTCGGGTCGACCACCTGCTCGATCAAGTCGCTGCGGTGGCTGGTCGCGCTGAAGTCGTTCCGCCGGAACCTCTACACCGCGATCCACCCGGAGTCCGTCCGGCCGGTCCGGATCTCGGGGAAGCCGATCGACGAGGGCGCGATCCGCGACATCTACGCGTACCTCCTCCTCAGCATCGTGATCTTCTTTCTGCTCGCCATCGTCATCGTCGTCGACGCCGAGCGAGGGAACGCCACCGTGACGGAGTTCGAGGCGCTCGGCGCCGCGGCGACCACGTTCCTCAACATCGGGCCGGCGTTCGGCGACGCGGGTCCGTACGGAACGTTCGCGACGTTCCCGCTGAGCACCCGCGCCGTGATGATCGTCCTGATGTGGATCGGCCGGATAGAGATCATCCCGGTCCTCGTGCTGTTCACGAAGGCGTTCTGGACGTCGTAGCATCCCTCGGCGGCCGAGTTTCGAGCGACGGAGTCGGCGTCGATATAACTTCATTTTTAAATTGGATTCTCAAACCGAATGCCTTGTAGGCGATCGATGCCGGGAGTAGGTATCACACAGTTGTGGAGTGGTCGTTTATAAATAATCGAGCCGTGCTGCTGTTGGCGGTTTATGAGTTGCTGACGGCTCTGTGGTGGCAATTTTCAAAGCCCCAGCCGCTCGGCTGTACGACACTACAGTTTATAAACTGCTCATCGATCGCCAACACCTCCAAAGCCCCAGCCGGGAGGACGCCGCACACTCGCTGCGCTCCTCGCTCGCGTTGCTCGCTGCGGTGCTTACGTCGTCTGCGGCGTCCTCCCGGCTGCCCCTTTGAGTCCCACCCCCGCACGGCGACCGCACCTCACGCCTCCCCAGCCTCGTCGATGGTCCTCCGCTTCGCTCCGGACCATCGACTCCCTCGCGCGTGCGGTTCGCGGCCTGTCGGCCGCTCACTGGCACGCGCCACCGCACCGTCTTTTACGATTTTTAAGAATCCACGGACCCCTACCGACGGCTTCTTATCGCATCGGAAAGCTACGACGCACATCGGAACCTCTGAGGGACACTCGTGACACGAACGACGGTCGACGTACGAGCGACGCTCAGCTACACCGGGACTATCGTGAAGCTCCTCTCCGCGTCGATGAGCGTCCCGCTCGTCGTGGCGCTGATCTACGGGGAGGACGCGCTCACGTTCGCGGTCTCGATGACGATCGCGGTCGCGGTCGGCGCGGGAATGGAACGGCTCGACGACGAACCGGACCTCGGCCCCAGAGACGCGCTGGCGGTCGTCTCGCTGGCGTGGCTCATGGCCGCGGTCGTCGGCGCGATCCCGTACGTCATCGCGGGCTACGGTACCCCCTCCGCGCTCGGACACCCGGTGAACGCGCTGTTCGAGTCGATGAGCGGCTTCACCACGACGGGGGCGACCGCGACCGCGGAGATCAGCTTCGAGCGGCACTCGCACGCCGTGTTGATGTGGCGGCAGCTCACCCAGTGGCTCGGCGGGATGGGGATCATCGTGCTGATGGTCGCGATCCTGCCCCAACTCGCCGTGAACGGCGCGGAACTGATGAAATCTGAGGCGCCGGGGCCGGGCCTCCAGAAGCTCACGCCGCGGATCGCGGAGACGGCGCGGGCGCTCTGGCTAATCTACGCGGGGTTCACGGCCGCGCTGATCGCGATCCTGTTCGGCCTCGGCCTCACGCCGCTCGCGCCGAACATGGACCTGTACAACGCGATCGCCCACGGCTTCTCGACGCTGCCGACGGGAGGATTCTCCCCGCAGGCGGAGAGCATCGCGGCGTTCTCGCCCGTCGTCCAGTGGGTGTTCGTCCCGTTCATGGTGATCGCCGGGGTGAACTTCGCGCTGTTCTGGTACGTGCTGCGCGACGACCCGCGAGAGATGTTCGGAAACACCGAGTTCCGCATGTACCTCGGGCTGGTGACCGGGTTCGCCGCGGTGCTCGCGGTCGGGCTGTTCTACGGCGGCGCGCCCGAGACGGGTATCGGCGGGGTTACGGAGGGCGTGACCGAGAGCGCGCTCAGACACGGTGCCTTCCAGATCGCGTCGCTTTTGAACTCGACTGGGTTCGCGACCGCGAACTTCGCGGAGTGGGACACCCAGACCAAGTTCTTCCTGCTGTTCGTGATGTTCGTCGGCGGCTCCGCGGGCTCGACCGGGGGCGGGATCAAGGTCATCCGGTGGCTCATCCTGTTGAAGGTGCTGTACCGCGAGCTGTACACCACGGCGAACCCCGACGTCGTCCGGCCGGTGCGGCTCGGCGGCGAGGTCGTCGACGAGGACGTGATCCGCGGCATCCTCGTGTTCACGCTGCTGTACTTCCTCGTGTTCGCGCTCTCCGCGGTGTTCATCGAACTCGACACGACGCGGGTCGGGGAGGGCCTCACCGGGACGCAGGCGTTCGCGGCGTCGCTCGCGACCATCGGGAACATCGGGCCGGGGCTCGGGCCGCTCGGGCCCTTCGGGAGCTACGAGTTCCTGCCGAACGCGACGAAGCTGCTGATGATCGGGCTGATGTGGATCGGGCGGCTGGAGATCGTCCCCGTGCTCGCGCTGTTCGTCGCCGGCGTCGACGAGCGGTGAGCGGGCGCCCGTGTTACGGACCCGGTCGCGGGAGGCACCTTCTTAAACGGCGGCGGGCGTAGTACCTCGTATGAACGGAACCGACGAGACAGACGACACCGGCGGTCGGGACCTGCTCGCTCACGTGCTCCTCCCGGTCGCGAACGAGGAGGACGCGCTGGCGACGGCGCGGGCGCTCGAACCGTACGAGACCGGGCGCGTGACCGCGCTCCACGTCGTCGAGAAGGGCGAGGGCGTCCCGGACAAGACCCCGGTCGAGCAGTCGGAGGAGCTCGCGGCCGAGTCGTACGCGGCGGTCCGGACGGTGTTCCCGGACGCGGGCGAACACACCGCGTACGCACGCGACGTGGCCGAGGCGATCTTCGACGCCGCGGCGGAGGAGGACGCGAGCGCGATCGCCTACCGGCCGCGCGGCGGGAACCGGCTCGTCCAACTGCTCTCGGGCGACCTGTCGACCGAGCTCGCGACCGACGCGCCGGTGCCGGTCGTCGCGCTCCCCCGCGCGGATTCGGACGAATGAGCCGTCGCCGCCCTCGTGGGGCCGGCTCCGCCGGGCGCTGATCTGTACCCCAACCGATGCCACGCGCCGACGACCGACCGACGCCGGGCAGCGGGGGACGACCGACGGTCATGGTCGCGCTCTCGAACCCGCGGACCGAGGCGGCGCTCGTCGCGCTCGCCGGCGCCTTGGCCGAGCATAGGGGGGGCCGCCTCCTCGCGGTCCACGTCGTCACCGTCCCCGACCAGACGTCGTTAGAGAAGGCCGCGGAGAACAGGGCGAAGCTCGACGAGTCCTCCGCGGAGCTGCTCTCGGCCGCCGTCGATGACGCAGAGGGATTCGACGCGCCGGTCGCGACGAAGACGGTCCTCTCGCACCGCGGGATCGAGGAGGTGTTCGACGCCGCGCGGCGGAACGACGCCGACGCCGTCGTGATGGGCTACGGCGGGGCGCGGTTCGCCGGCGGGCGCGTCGAGGGCTCGCTCGACGAGCTCGCCCGCGACCTCCCCTGCGACTTCCTCGTGTTCGACGGCGACCGGCTCGACGTCGGCGAGGTGCTCGTCCCGACCGCCGGCGGGCCCTCCTCCGACCTCTCCGCCGAGGTCGCGCTCGCGCTCCGAGAGGGCGTCGGGGCGAACGTCTCGCTGCTCCACGTCGTCGACGAGGGCGGCGAGGCGTCGGGCCGCGAGTTCCTCGCCGGGTGGGCCGAGGGGCACGGCCTCGGGGACGCCGATCTGCGGATCGAGACCGGCGACGTCGGGCCGGCGATCGAGCGCGTCGGCGAGGGGTACGACCTCGTGATCGTCGGCGCGACGGAGCGCGGCCTCCTCGCGCGGATCGTCCGCGGGTCGCTCGCGCTCGAGGCCGTCGAGCGGCTCGACACCCCTGTGTTGCTCGCGGAACGCCCCTCCGCGCGGTCGCTCCGCGAGCGGCTGTTCGGCGGGCGCTGAGGCGAGCGGACGCTGCGACTGTCACCCGCCCCTTTCAGAATATAATGAATATTTATACGCGACCGGCGGGTAACGGGCGGTATGTACGACGACGAGGAGCTCTCCGAGATCCGCGAGGCGAAGGCGTCGTGGGAGGCGGAGACGCTCGACCCCACCCTCGACCGCCACGGCGAGCGGAACGAGCGGTTCGCGACGGTGTCGAACCGGGAGGTCGACCGGATCTACACGCCCGAGGACGTCGCCGACCTCGACTACGACGAGGACCTCGGGTTCCCGGGCGAGGCGCCCTACACCCGCGGCGTCTACCCGACGATGTACCGCGGCCGGACGTGGACGATGCGCCAGTTCGCGGGGTTCGGTACCGCCGAGGAGACCAACGAGCGGTTCCGCTACCTCATCGACGAGGGCCAGACCGGGCTCTCGACGGCGTTCGACATGCCCTCGCTGATGGGGATCGACTCGGACGACAAGATGTCGCTCGGCGAGGTTGGCAAGGAGGGCGTCGCGGTCGACACCCTCCGCGACATGGAGGTGCTGTTTGACGGCATCGACCTCGCCGAGGTGTCGACCTCGTTCACTATCAACCCGAGCGCGCCGGTGATCTACGCGATGTACGTCGCGCTCGCGGACCGGCGCGGGATTCCGCGCGAGGAGCTGCGCGGGACCCTGCAAAACGACATGCTCAAGGAGTTCATCGCGCAGAAGGAGTGGGTGGTTCCGCCGGAGCCCTCACTCGAGTTAGTGACCGACACGATCGAGTTCGCGGTCGACGAAACGCCGAAGTTCAAGCCCATCTCGGTGTCGGGCTACCACATCCGCGAGGCGGGGTCGACCGCGGTCCAGGAGCTGGCCTTCACGCTCGCCGACGGCTTCGCCTACGTCGAGGCGTGCCTCGACCGCGGGCTCGACGTCGACGCGTTCGCCCCGCAGCTCTCCTTCTTCTTCAACTCGCACAACTCGCTGTTCGAGGAGGTCGCGAAGTTCCGCGCCGCGCGCCGCGTCTACGCGAACGTCATGGAAGACTGGTACGACGCGGAGGCCGAGGCGTCGAAGCGGCTGAAATTCCACACCCAGACCGCCGGGCAGTCGCTGACGGCCCAGCAGCCGCTGAACAACGTCGCGCGCGTCACGGTTCAGGCGTTAGCGGGCGTGCTGGGCGGCACCCAGAGCCTCCACACCAACTCCTTCGACGAGGCGCTCGCGCTCCCCTCCGAGCAGGCGGTGCGCGTCGCGCTCCGGACCCAGCAGATCATCGCCGAGGAGTCGGGCGCGGCCGACATCGTCGACCCGCTCGGCGGCTCCTTCGCGGTCGAGAGCCTCACCGACGAGACGGAGGAAGAGGCGATGGAATACATCGAGGAGATCAGAGAGATGGGCGACGGCTCCGTGCGCGACGGCGTCCTCCGCGGCATCGAGCAGGGGTACTTCCACCGGGAGATCCAGGAGTCCGCCTACGAGTACCAGGAGCGCGTCGACGAGGGCGAGGAGACGGTCGTCGGCGTCAACGCCTACGAGATCGACGAGGACACCCGGCCGGACCTGCTGAAGATCGACGAGACGACCCGCGAGCGACAGCTCGACCGGTTAGAGTCGGTGAAGGCCGAGCGCGACGACGAGGCGGTCGACGCCGCGCTCGGCGACCTCCGCGACGCCGTCGAGGCCGGAGAGAACGCCATGCCGGAGATCGTCGCGGCCGTGAAGGCGTACGCGACGATGGGCGAGATCATGGACGTGTTCGAGGCGGAACACGGGAGCTACCGCGAGCGGATCGGCGTCGCCTGACGGGCGGGAGAACGGAGAAACGGGCGGACCGACGGCGGTTCAGCGGGGGAACGTGAGCGGCGCCGCGCCGGCCGCGGCGACGCCGGGCCGGTCGAGGCGACGCCGCCTACGCCGTCTCGACCGACCGCGCGGACTCCGCGCACCACGCGTTGCCCCGGCGGCCCGCGCGCCGGAGGTCGAGCTCGACGACCGAGCCGACGTCGAGGGCCGACAGCTCGGCCTCCACGTCGGGGTCGTCGTACTCGACGACGTACAGCGTCCCGTTTCGCGGGTATTCGCGGAGCGTGATCGCCCCGTGGTCGTTGCACGCGTCGACGACCGTGTACTTGCCTGTGCGGTCCATCCCGTGTTGCGCTACACAGTGATCCTTGTTAACAGTTATCCGGGTGGGTGGCGCGGCCGCACGCACCCGTCACCCGGCCGCGAACGGTCCATTTTAATCGGGGCGCCGCCTCGCTCGGGTATGACGGAGACGGAGATCCCCGAGGACCACCCGCGGTACGCGTCGCTCGTGACGCGCCACCGGATCGAGGCGGGCGTCGAGAAGGGGATCACCTCGAAGCAGGGACTGATCGCGCAGGGGCGCGGCGAGGCGTTCGACTACCTCCTCGGCGAGCGCACGCTCCCGAGCGCCGACGACGCCGCGCGCGCCGCGGCCGCGACGCTCCTAGTCGCCGAGCGCCCCGTGATCTCGGTCAACGGCAACGTCGCGGCGCTCGCGCCGGCGGAGACGGTCGAGCTGGCCGAGGCGGTCGGCGCCGACCTCGAGGTGAACCTGTTCAACCACACCGACGAGCGCGTCCGGCGGATCGCCGACCACCTCCGCGAGCACGGCGCCGACGAGGTGAAGGGGCTCGCCGGCGACGGCGAGATCCCCGGCCTCGACCACGCGCGCGGCGTCGTCGACGCCGACGGGATCGAGGCGGCCGACGTCGTCGTGGTCCCGTTAGAGGACGGCGACCGCGCCGCCGCGCTCGACGCGATGGGGAAGACGGAGATCGTCGTCGACCTCAACCCGGGAAGCCGCTCGCCGCGGACGGCGGACGTGCCGATCATCGACAACCTCCTGCGCGCGGTGCCGAACGTGACGGCGCACGCGGAGGACCTCGCGGACGCGACGCCGGCGGAATTAGAGCGAATCGTCGACGAGTTCGACGCCGACGCCGCGCTCGACGCGGCCGAGGCGGCGATCCGCGAGGGGTCGTTCGCGGACGGGGAGGGAGAGTAGCCCTCACGCTTCCCCGCCGGAAGGCAAAAGCGTACGCCGCCCCTACACGGAACCATGGAACTCGACGAGACGGACCGGGCGATCCTGCGGATCCTCCAGGAGGACGCGCGGACCCCGTTCTCGGAGGTCGCGCGCCGGATCGACATGTCCAGCGCGACCGTCCACGACCGAGTCAGCCGCCTCGAGGAGGCGGGCGTCATCCGCGGGTACCACGCGGACATCGACCCGAAGGCGGTCGGGTACGGCGTCGGCGCGTTCGTCGGCCTGCGCGTCGAGCAGGGCCGCGAGGAGGACGCGCTCGAACGCCTCCGCGGCATCGACGGCGTCCGCGAGATCCACCTCACCACCGGCGAGTGGGACGTCATCCTCCGCGTCGTCGCGGCCGACACGGACCGCCTCCGGGAGCTGATGTTCGAGCGGATCGCGGAGACCGAGGGGTTCTCGCGCTCGCAGACGATGGTCATCCTCGGCACCGACTACGAGCAGCCCGGGCCGCCGCTGTAGGCGGACGCGCGGCGGGGCCGGCGGGACCGCTCGCAGTCTGGCGGCGCCGCCCACGCTACCGGACCGGAACGCTCAACTCGGGACCTCCCCGAACGGTGACCATGAGCACAGGAGTGGCCGACGGGTTCGACCCGTCGCCGGAGCGCGCGTGGGCGGCGGTCGTCGGCGGCGTCACGGCGCTTTTGGCGATCGGATCGGTCGTCTTCCCGCGCGTCGTCTACGACCGCTTCCTCTGGCGCTACTTCTGGGGCCCGGTCGTCGCCGACGGCGAGGGCGCGCAGTGCGCGGTCCGCGAGCCCGGCGGCACCACGGAGCTGCTCGGCAGCAGCGGGGCGTGTCAGGCGGCGCGGAGCGCCGGCGAGGTCGTGGCGGCCCCGGGCTACACCACCGTCTCGACGGTGAGCTACGTGGTGATCCTCCTGGCGATGCTGATCGGCGTCGTCTTCCTCCTCCGTCGGCTCGACATCGCGACGGAGCTCCGCTTCTTCTTCGCGCTGTTCCCGTTCATGCTGTTCGGCGGGGCGATGCGGACGGTCGAGGACGCGGGCGTCGCCGCGACCGACGCCGGTGTCGAGCCCCTAATCGCCTTCCCGGCGAGCGCGGTGCTGATCAGCCCGTTCATCTACTTCACGGTGTTCCTGTTCACGCTCGCGTGCGTTCTCGCGGCGTACGGCCTCGAACGCCGCGGCGTCGTCGACGACTACGCCCGCCCGCTGTTCGCGTCGGGCGCCGCGGGGCTCGCGCTCGCGGTCGGGTACCTCTCGTATCTCGCGGCCACGACCGGCTACGTCACCTTCTACCCGCAGGTACTCGTCCCCACGCTCGTCATCGCGACGGCCGCGACCGCGGTCACGTGGGCGATCGCGACCAGGCAGATCTCGACGATCCGGCAGGGCACCGGCGCGGCGGGGATCGTGATCATCTGGGGGCACGCGATCGACGGCGTCGCGAACGTGATCGGGCTCAACTGGATGCCCGCGCTGACCGGCACCCCGAACCTCGTGCCGAAACACGTCGTCAACGCGCTGATCGTCGACTGGACCGGGCGGCTGCTGCCGGAGTCGATCGTCTCCGTCACCGGCGACGCGTGGCCGTTCCTCCTCGTGAAGCTCGCGGCCGCGACGTTCGTCGTCTGGGTGTTCAACGGCGAGATGTACGAGGAGTCGCCGCGGTACACGCTGCTGCTGTTGATCACCGTGCTGGCCGTCGGGCTCGGGCCGGGCACGCGGGACATGCTTCGCGCGACGTTCGGGGTTTAAGTAGTCGATTCGGCTTCAGTTTGTTATTTATAAGCGATTCTCGTGGGTGGCGTCGTGAACACGTCCGAAGCCGCAGTCGCTCGCTTATAAACACCTGTTCGCAGATCGGTGGCAAACACCGCTAAATCCCCAGCCACCCGTTTATAAATAACCGTCCACAGATCGACTGCGAACACCTCCAAAGCCCCAGCAGTGAGGGCGTCGTACGCTCGCTGCGGTCCTCGGTCGCTCGCTCCGCTCGCTCTCTGCGGTCCTTGCGTCGCCTACGACGCCCTCACTGCTGCCCCTTTGAGTCCCGCCCCGCACAGCGCCTCACGCCTCCCCAGCCTCGTCAGTCGGCCTCCGCGATGCTCCGGCCGACTGACTCCCTCGCGCGTGCGGTTCGCGCCGCGCTGCGGCGCTCACCGGCACGCGCCACCGCCGACCATTTATAAGCAGTTTTCAGGAGAACACGCTGGGGTTAGTCATTTGACGCCGTTCCACAACGGCATCTTATAAGCCGTCGCGGGCGGAACGGACTCGGTAATGCTGGACGGGGTCAACGTCGCGCTCGGCGTCTCAGGGAGCATCGCGGCGGTGAAGGTCGTCGAACTCGCGCACGAGCTGCGCCGCCACGGCGCGAGCGTCCGCGCGGTCATGTCCCCGGCGGCGACGAACATCGTCCACCCGTGGGCGGTCGACTTCGCCACCGACGAGCCGGTCGTCACCGAGATCACCGGGAGCGTGGAACACGTCGAGCTCTGCGGCCGGGAGGGGTGGGCCGACGTGCTCCT
This sequence comes from Halorubrum sp. T3, assembly GCF_000296615.1. Classification (NCBI taxonomy): domain Archaea; kingdom Methanobacteriati; phylum Methanobacteriota; class Halobacteria; order Halobacteriales; family Haloferacaceae; genus Halorubrum; species Halorubrum sp. T3. The sequence continues at coordinate 672,450 of NZ_JH815329.1, forward strand.
GCTCGCGCCCGCGACCGCGAACACCGCCGGGAAGGTCGCGGCCGCGGTCGACGACACGCCCGTGACGACGTGCGCGACGACGGCCCTAGGCGCGGACGTGCCCGTCGTGATGGCGCCCGCGATGCACGAGCCGATGTACGACCACCCGGGCGTTTTGGACGCCTTGGACCGCTTGGAGTCGTGGGGGGTCCGCTTCGCCGACCCGCGGATCGAGGAGGGGAAGGCGAAGATCGCGGCCGAGGAAGACATCGTGACCGAGGTCGCCCGCGCGACGACGCCCCAGACGCTCTCCGGGGCGCACGTCGTCGTCACCGCGGGGGCGACGAAAGAGCGGATCGATCCGATCCGAATCCTAACGAACCGCGCGTCGGGGAAGACCGGCCGGGCGGTCGCGCGGGCGCTGTACGTCCGCGGCGCCCGGGTGACGCTCGTTCAGGACGGGCCGGAGGTCCCCTACGCCGACGTCGTCGCGGTCGAGACCGCAGACGAGATGATGGACGCCTGTCGGCGGACCGCGGCGACCGCGGACGCGCTGATCTCCGCGGCCGCCATCTCCGATTTCACCGCCGACGCGGTCGACGAGAAGATCCGGTCCGGGTCGCCGCTGTCGGTCGAGCTGGAGCCGACGCCGAAGCTCATCGACTCGGTGCGCGAGGCGTACCCCGACCTCCCGATCGTCGGGTTCAAGGCCGAGACGTCGGGCGACGACGCGGCGATGGTCGCGGAAGCCGAGCGCATCCGCGATCGGGTCGGGCTGGCGTTCGTCGTCGCCAACGACGCGAGCGTGATGGGCGGCGACGAGACGCGCGTCCTGCTGGTCGGCGAGGACGGGACCGACCCGGAGGAGGCCGCCGGCTCGAAGGACGCGGTCGCCGGCCGCATCGCCGACCGCCTCGCGGCGACGCTCGACGCGTCGACGTGAGCGCCGGCTGACGCCCCCCGACGCGCCTCCCGCGGCCCCTGTCACGCCCGCGAACCGCGACGGACGGTATCGCCCGCCTCCGGCAGGGTCTCCGCGGATACAAACTGTTTTGAGGCGGTAGGGTAACCACATGGATAGAGAAACTCATGTGTAACGAGACGGTCACGCACGGCTCCGTGGGAGGTGTGGTGGGTGGCTGACGCCGGCCCGCGGTCCGGCGACGACGACCCCGACGCGGACGGGTCACCCGACGCCGACGCGGCGTCGGACGCGGACGCCGCAACCGAATCGGCGTCGGCCGGCGCGGTCATCGTTCCGGTCGAGCCGAGTTCCACGCTCCGCTCGACGATCGCTCACATCGCGGAGGCTGCCGCCGCCGACGGCGTATCCGCGATCCACCTCGTCGAGATCGCCTCGTGGCGGAACGGGGACCCGGAGAGCGACGAGCGGGCCGCCGCCGCCGAGCGCGTGCTCGAACGCGCCGCGGCGTGGACGAGAGCGGACCTCGAGGACTCCGAGGCGCCCGGCGCCCCGGACGTCGAGGTCGTCACGGCGGTGCTCGGGGCCGACGGCTACCTGTTCGGCGCCGACGACTACGTCCGCGTCCTCGCGGAGTATGCCGAGGCGAACGACGCCGACCGCGTCGTCTTGGACCCCGAGTACACCCCGGTGGGGAACACGACGCTGCTCCAGCCGCTGGAGTTCGGGCTCTCGAACACGTCGCTGTCGGTCGAGACTGCGCCGGTCGACCGGCCGACGCGCCGCGAGCGGTTCCGCACCGAGGCGACCACCGGCCGGTTCGTGGCGCTGTTCGGACTGTCGCTCGCGTTCTATCTCCTGTTGGGCGACCCGACCTACTGGTTCGACGCCGTGACCGGCGTCGCGACCGCCGCGGTCGTCTCGATCACCCTCTCGCGGGTGAGCCTCGACTCGAACCCCGCGTTCCCGCGGACCCCGATGCGGATCGTCCGGGGGCTGATATACGTCCCCGTGCTACTCTACGAGATCCTGAAGGCGAACCTCGTCGTCGCCCGGGTCATCCTCGACCCCCGGCTCCCGATCGATCCGACGCTGAACCGGATGCGGGTGATCGTCGGGAGCGGGCTCCCGCTGATGACGCTCGCGAACTCGATCACGCTGACGCCCGGGACGCTCACCGTCCGCGCCCGCGACAGCAACCTCTACGTCCACTCGCTCGTCCCGTGGGCCCGCGAGGGGCTGTTCGACGGCCCGCTCGAGCGGTGGACGCGCTTCGTCTACTACGGCCGCCGGGCGGCGCGACTCCCGTCCCCCCGCGAGCGAGACGACGTCGCGATCCTCCAAGGCCCCGACGCCACCGAGGAGCTGCCCATCGCCGCCGCGGACGGCGGTGAGGTCGACGGCGCCGACGAGGAAGCGGTCGACGGCGCCGACGAGGAAGCGGTCGACGGCGCCGACGAGGAAGCGGTCGACGGCGCCGACGAGGTGACCGACCGATGAGCCTCGTGGACGCCTCGCTCGCGGCCGGCTACACCCTCGGCGACTTCCTGCTCCTCGCGGCCGCCGGCTTCGCCGTCCTCGCGGTCGGCATGCTGTACCGCGCGGTCGTCGGGCCGACGATGCAAGACCGGGTGCTGGCGGTGAACGTCCTCGGGACGAACACCGTCGTCATCCTCGCCATCCTCGGCGCAGCGCTCGGCGAGCCGACGTTCCTCGATATCGCCTTGGTGTACGCGCTGCTCAACTTCCTGATGGCCATCGCCATCTCGAAGTTCACCGTCGAGCGGGGTGGCGTGCTGTGACCGCCGCGACGCTGGAGACGGCCCGCGTGTGGCTGATAGTTGCGCTCACGCTGCTCGGGCTGTTCTTCTCGTTCGTCTCGATGGTGGGCGTGCTCCGGCTGCCGGACGTCTACTCGCGGGCGCACACCGCCTCGCAGGCCGACACGCTCGGTGCGGGGTTCGGCCTCGCGGCCGTCGCGCTCACCGTCGGGTTAGCGGGGGCCGGCTTCAAGTCGGTCCTCCTGCTGTTCTTCATCTTCGTGACGAACCCGACCGCGGCCCACGCGATCGCCCGGGCCGCGTTCGAGGAGGGAATCGTGCCGTGGATCGAGGGGGACGACCGCCGATGACCGGCGCGCTCGCGTCCGTCGGTCCCCTCGGCGCGCCGGTGGTCGCACAGGTCACCGCGATCGAGGCGAGCCTGTTCGCCTTCGTCGTGTTGACCGCGCTGTTCACGGCGCTGGCGCGCGACGTGCTCGCCGCGGTGATCATCTTCGGCGCGTACAGCCTCGGGATGGCCGCGCTGTACACGTTCTACCGCGCGCCCGACGTGGCGATGACGGAGGCCGCCATCTCCGCCGGCGTGACGACCGTGCTGCTGCTGCTCACGCTCGCGAAGACGACGCGGCTCGACCACGAGGCCGCCTTCGAGTCGGTGAACCTGCCCGCGGCGGGCGCGGCCGGCCTGCTGTTCGCCGGGCTGATGCTCACGATGGGCGACATCCCGGCGGTGGGTTCAGAGGACGCGCCGATCTGGTCGAACCCGGACGTGAGCCAGTGGTACATCGCGGAGACGTACGCGGAGACGGGCGTCGAGAACACGGTGATGGCCGTGCTGGCGGCGTTCCGCGGGTTCGACACCTTCGGCGAGGCGGTCGTCGTGTTCGCGGCCGGGATCGCCGCCCTCATCGTCCTCCACAGGGAGGTGTTCGCATGAGCGGCACAGACTCCGGCGGCGACGACGCGCCCCCCGAAACCGACGGCGACGGAGCCGGCGACACCGCCGGTTCCGAGTTCGTGTCCGGCGGCGGGTTCGGTCGCGACCGGCCGCCGCGCAGCGACGGCCGCCTCGACTCGGAGCGCCGACAGGGAAGCCCGTACACGGAGAGTCAGGTGATCATGCCGACGGTGAAGATCGTCGCGCCGTTCGCGTTCACCTACGGCCTGTTCGTCACCTTCCACGGCGCCGGCTCGCCCGGCGGCGGGTTCCAGGGCGGGGCCATCGTGGCCGCGGTCGTGTTCATGATCGCGTTCGCGTTCGGGATCGAGGCGACCCGGCAGTGGCTCGCGAACACCGTCGTCGTGGCGCTCGCGGTCGGCGGCGCGCTCGTGTTCGCCGGCATCGGGTTGGTTCCAGTCGCGCTCGGCGGCGCGTTCCTCCAGTACGAGCTGCTCCCGATCCCCGACCCCGTCAAGTACGGGATGGAGGGCGTCGAGATCCTCGGGATCGGCACCATCGTCGCCGGCGTCCTCATCGGGCTGTTCCTCGTCCTCGCGAAGGGGTTCAGCGACGCGGGCGGGTTCGCCGACGCGGACGCCTTCGACGACGAGGTCGGCGAGGGCCCAGAAGCCGGGGACGGCGACGAGTCGAGCGGTGAGGACGGCCCCGCCGATTCGATCGACGACGGTGAACCGGACCCGGGAGCGCCCGGTCCGGCCGCGACCGACGGGGGTGAGCGGTAGTGTCCGCGCTCGTCGACGCAGCCGACTTCGCCCGAACCGCCGCCTCGGTGCCCGCATCGACCGCCGGCGCCGTCGAAATCCTCGCGACGAGACACGCGTACGTCGCGTTCGCGCTGCTGCTGTGTATCGGCCTCTACATGATGATCGCGAACAAGAACCTCGTGAAGAAGATCATCGGTCTCAACCTGTTCCAGACGGCGATATTCCTGCTGTTCATCGCCTCGGCGTACGTCGAGGGCGGATCGATTCCGATCGTGCCGACCGGCGGTCCTGAGGGGGGGCTCTACGTGAGCCCGCTGCCGCACGTGCTCGTGCTCACCGCCATCGTCGTCGGCGTGAGCCTCACCGCGGTCGCGCTCGCGCTGTGCATCCGGATCTACGACGAGTACGGCACGCTGCGGACGGACACGCTCCGCGAACTGCTCCGCGACGAGGGGTCGATCCCGTCGCGGCGGTCGGCGGACGCGTCGGGCACCGACGGGGCGTCGGGGACGCCGGACGCCGAGCGGGCGACGGCCGCGCCCGACGCAGGGGGTGAGGCGGATGACTGACGTCCTCCTGCCGCTCGCGGTCGTCGTCCCAATCGTGGCGGCGACGCTGCCGCTGGCGCTCGGGTTGCGGTACGACCGCATCGGCTGGCCGATCGCCGCGGTCGGTACGACCGCCGTGGCCGGGATCGCGGCCGCGATCGCCGCGGAGGTGGTCGTCAACGGCCCGTTCGACCACGCGCTCGGCGGCTTCCTTCCGCCGGTGGGGATCGAGCTCGTCGCCGACCGGCTGTCGGTGGCGGTGCTGCTGCTCGTGGCCGCGGTGTCGGTCGCGACGCTCGCGTTCGCGCGCGTCGCCGGCCCGCGGGGGAACCCGTTCTACAGCGCCTACCTCCTGCTGGTCGGCGGCCTCGTGGGGATGGTGCTCACCGGCGACCTGTTCAACCTGTTCGTCTTCCTCGAGATCACCGGGCTGACGACGTACGCGCTCATCGCCTCGGACCGGTCGGGCGCGAGCGCGTACGCCTCGCTGAAGTACCTCGTCGTCGGCACCGTCGGCGCCTCGCTGTACCTGCTCGGCGTCGGCTACGTCTTCCTCGCGACGGGGACGCTGAACATGCTCGACGTCCAGGCGCAGATCGTCGCACAGGCCGGCTACGGCGACCCGCTGGTCCGCGCGAGCTACGCGTTCATCGTGACCGGGCTGGCGCTGAAGATCGCTATCTTCCCGGTCCACTCCTGGCAGCCGGACGCCTACCAGCGGGCGCCGGACTCGGTCACGACGATCGTCGCGGCGCTGGTCTCGACGACGAGCGCCTACGCGCTGATCCGCGTGACCTACACCGTGTTCACGGTCGACTTCCTCGCGGCGAACGAGTCGATTGCGACCGCGCTGCTCGTCGTCTCGACCGTCTCGATCGTCGCGGGCTCCGCGCTCGCCGCGATGCAGTCCAACCTCAAGCGGATGTTCGCATACTCCTCGGTCGCGCAGTTCGGGATGATCGGCGCGGCCGTCGCCCTCGCGAACGAGACGGCCCTGCTCGGCGGGATCGTCCACCTGATCGGCCACGGGATCATGAAGTTCGGCCTGTTCCTCGGGATCGGCCTGCTCGCGCTCGGCTACGGGACGCGGGAGTTCGCCGACCTCGCGAGCGCCGCGCGGGCGGCGCCGTACACCTCGGGCGCGATCGCGGTGCTCGGCCTCGCGCTCGTCGGGATTCCGCCCTCGATCGGGTTCCTCGGGAAGTGGTACATCGGGGTGGGTGCGGTCGACGCCGGCCTCGCCGGCGGCGGCGCGGTCGGGATCGCGGTCGCGGCTGCGATATTCGTCAGCACCCTGTTCACGCTGTCGTACGTCGCGCGGCTGTTGGAGCGGTTCTACTTCGCCGGCGCCGGGCTCCCGGGTGACCACGGCGAGGTGCCCGGAGACGGCGGTGACGGCGCGGGCGACGCGGCGGCGACCGACGGTGGGCGCGGAGATAACCACGCGGCCACCGACGGTGGCAGCGCAAATGACCACGCGGCGACCGACGGCGACGCCGCCGCGGCCGATGGCGGGGACAAGTCCCCCGCGAAGACCGCAGACGGCCTTCCCGCGCCCGTTGAGGGCGCCCCGCGGTCGTCGCTCGTCCCTGACCGGGTTCCGACCGCGCCGCTGCTCGCGCTCGGACTGGCTGTGCTGGCGACGGTCGCGCTCGGCTTCGGCGGCTTCGCGCTCGCTGAGTGGTTCGGTCCGTTCCTCACGGAGGCCTTCGCATGATAGAAGCTACACCCGACATACGTCCTCTGCTGGCGGTCCTCGTCTCGTTCGTCGCGGCGTTCCTCATCGTCGCGTCGTACCGCTCCCCGAACGTCCGCGAGGGGTGGACGCTCGTCGCGTCGCTCGCGAAGTTCGGCATCGTCGCGTCGATGCTGCCGGCGGTCCTCGACGGCGCGGTGTTCGAGTGGTCGGCCGGGGCGTTCCTCCCCGGGATCGGCGCGCCGATCGAGTTCGCGCTCCGCGCGGACGCGCTCGGGATGCTGTTCGCGTTCCTCGCGAGCGGGCTGTGGATCATCACCTCCTTCTACAGCATCGGCTACATGCGCGGGCTCGACGAGCCCAACCAGACCCGGTACTTCGCGGCGTTCGCGGTGTCGCTGGCCGCGACGATGGGGATCGCGTTCGCGGGCAACCTCGTGACGATCTTCGTCTTCTACGAGATCCTCTCGATCGCGACGTACCCGCTCGTCGCGCACGACGAGACGGCGGAGGCGCGCTCGGCCGGCCGCAAGTATCTCGCGTACACGATGTTCGGCGGCGGCGTGCTCGTGCTCGCCGGCACCGCGCTCGTCTACCTGCTCGCCGGCAACGTCAACTTCACCGCGGGCGGCATCGCGGAGCTCGCAAACGCTGACCCCGGGCTGGCGATGCTCGCCTTCTTCCTGCTCGCGATCGGGTTCGGCGTGAAGGCCGGGATCATGCCGCTCCACCAGTGGCTCCCCGAGGCGATGGTGGCGCCGACGCCGGTCTCCGGGCTGCTCCACGCGGTCGCGGTCGTCAAGTCCGGCGCGTTCGGCGTCTCGCGCGTCGTCCTCGACGTGTTCGGCCCGGAGCTCGTCTACAATCTCTCGCTCCCGTTCGGCTTCACGGCGGGGCTCGTCCTCTCGACGATCGGCGCGATCACGCTCACCGCGGCCTCGCTCATCGCCCTGCGGAAGGACCACCTGAAGCGCCGGCTCGCCTACTCGACGATCAGCCAGCTGAGCTACATCATCCTCGGGCTCGGGCTGTTCGGCTGGTACGGGCTCGTGGGCGCGCTGTTGCACATCCCGGCGCACGCGTTCATGAAGCTCACCCTGTTCTTCTGTGCGGGCAACATCCACGTGTCGACCCACACGGACTACATCTCCCAGATGGCGGGGATCGGTAAGCGGATGCCGCTGACGATGGGCGCGTTCACGATAGCCTCGCTGGGGATGGCGGGGATCCCGCTGCTCGCCGGCTTCGTCAGCAAGTACTACATGCTGATCGGCGGGGTGCGGATGGGGATGAACTTCACCCCGGTCGCGTACTACCTCGTCGGCGCGCTGCTGTTGTCGGGCGTGCTCAACATCGCCTACTTCTGGCCGGTGATCTACACCGCGTTCTTCGAGGCGGAGGACGCCCACGACGCGAAGCCGCTCGTCGACTTCCCGCTCGGCGGCGAGTCGCGGTCGATCGTGGCGGCGACGGACGGGGGCCGCGGAGACGACCACGCGGCGACGGACGGGGGACACAAAGACGACGAAAGCGAGAGCGACGATGACGAGGAGTCGGCCGACGACGTCGACGACATCGTCGCGGACGCGGGCGACGCTGACGACTCGCCGTCCGACGCCGAGGGCGTCGACGAGTCGGACATCCCCGACGCCGACCTCGACGACCTCCCGACCGACGAGGAGGGCGTCGTCCGGCCGGACTTCGCGGCGAGCGAGCGCGACTTCTCGGAGCCGGCCGAGCGCGTCGACACCGGCGACTACGCGGTCGACCAGCGCCCCTCCGACGCCGACGTGCCGTTTGGTCCCGGGCGCGGCGGCGAGCGCGGCGAGACCGCGGACGCCGACGAGGCCGACCGCGCAGTCGACGACGCTCGGGCCTCCGATGCCCCGCAGAGGGACGCTGAGGACGACGCGCACGACGCGGACACGCACGGTGACGACCATCACCACGGCGGGCCGCCGGCGGGCGGGTGGGAACACATCGCCGGGCTCGACGCGCTCCGCGGGCGCGAGTCGACGTGGTTCACGCTCGGGCCGATCCTCGCCTCGATGACGCTTGCGGTGCTGCTCGGCGTAATCCCCTACGAGATGGGCTTCCTGGAGCTGATCGAGCTCATCGTCGACACGCGGCTCCCCGAGGGGGTGGTGCGCCCGTGACGGTGCCCACGAGCCTCCTCACGGCGGTTCCGCCGTACGTCCTGCTCGCGTTCGCGGCGCTGGCGGTGCTGGCGCTGCCGCGGCGGGCGGGCCACGCGGTCGCCGCGCTGGCAACGGCGCTCACGTTCGCGCAGGCGGTGCTGCTCGGCGACGGCGGGACGGGGGCACACCTCGCGACGACGTTCCTCGGCTTCGACGTGGTGTTCTTCAACGTCGACCAGTTCTCGCTTCTGATGGGGGTCGTCGTCGGCTTCCTCGCGACGGCCGCGGTGCTGTACGCCTACGGTAGCGAGGCGCCGACGTGGGTGACGGCGTTCGCGCTGACCTACGTCGCCACGACCTTCGGAACGATCTACGCCGGCGACTGGCTCACGCTGGTCTTCTTCTGGGAGCTGACGGCGGTCACCTCGACGCTGCTCGTCTGGCAGCACGGCGGGGAAGCGGTGCGGGCCGGCTACCGCTACGCGCTGTTCCACGGCACCGGCGGGACCCTCCTGCTCGCCGCGGTCGTCGTCCACTTCGTCAACGCCGGGACGTTCCTGTTCTCGGAGACGGCCGGGATCCACCCGGCGGCGACGGTCCTCGCGGCGGTCGGCATCGGCATCAACTGCGGGTTCATCTTCCTGCACAGCTGGCTCCCCGACACCTACCCGCGCCCGCACGTCGCGGCGTCGGTGTTCCTCTCGGTGTTCACCACGAAAACCGCGGCGTACGTGATGTACCGCGCGTTCCCCGAGGGTGGCATGTGGCTCGCGTACCTCGGCGGATTCATGGCCGTCTACGGGGCCTTCTTCGCGCTGCTCCAGTACGACCCGCGGCGGCTGTTATCGTACCACATTCAGGCTCAGCTCGGCTACATGCTCGCCGGGTTCGGCCTCGCCACCGTGGTCGGCGAGTTCGCCGTCGTCGGCGGCTTCGCGCACCTGTTCAACAACGTCCTCTACAAGAGCCTGCTGTTCATGGCGGTCGGCGTCGTCGTGTACCGCACCGGCGTCGAGGACATCCGCGAGATGGGCGGGCTCTGGCGGGTGATGCCGGTCACCTTCCTCGTCTACGTCGTCGGGGCCGCCTCGATTACGGCGGTGCCGGGGTTCAACGGGTTCATCTCGAAGGGGATGGTGATCGACTCCGCCCACGAGGTCCACAACTACGTCCTCCTCTTAGACAGGGGGCTGCTCTGGTGGCTGCTGATCCTCGGCGGCGTGGGGACGTTCATGTCGTTCATCAAGCTCGGCTACTACGTGTTCTTCCACGGCTCGGCGACGCTGTCGCCGGACGACGCCACGCCGTTCCAGACCGCCGGGATGCTGCTGGCCGCCGGGGCGTGCGTCTTCTTCGGCACGCCGCTGACGTACGGGTTCCTCGTCGATCTCATGCCGTTCACCGCCGAGGTCGCGCCCGAGCTCCACCCGTACAGCACGAGCCACCTGACGGAGAGCGCGGCGCTGCTGGTCTCCGGCTTCGTCGGGTTCTTCGCGCTGAAGCGCCCGCTCGGCTGGCTCGCCCATCACATGCGCGACGTCGACGCCGTCCTCTTCCCGGCCGCGTTCTACCTCGGGCGCGGCTCGGTGTGGGGCGTCACGGAGCTGTGGGCCGCGGTCGACCGCGCGACGATGGCGCTGGCGGGCGCAGCGATGCGGACCGCGAGCCACCCGCGCGAGGCGCTCTCGCGGGCCGGAGTCGACGTGGAGATCCGCGCCGGCATCGGTCGGAGCGTGCTGTTCCTGACGCTCGCGGCCGGAGTCGCGCTGTTCGCCTTCCTGCTAGTCTGACCCCGCGGCGCGGTTGTCCCGGGCCCGAGCGCCCGCGCCACTCGCTCTGTCCGGCGTCACCCCGTCTCGTCGCCGAGTCGTCGGGCCTGCTCGCTGAGCGTGAGGAAGGCGACCGCGCCGAAGAACGCGACCACGAACGCGAAGACCGCGGCGTCTCCGCCGGCGTAGTGGCCGAACAGAAGCGGCGTGACGCTCAGACCGAAGAGGCCCAGTCCGTACCCGATCCGGTCGGTCCGGTCCTCGAACCGTGGAGCTTCCGCGAGCAGGGACACGTCGAACGCGAGGTGGAAGTAGGCGGCTCCGGCGTACACGGCCGCCGTGCCGACGGCGGTCGGGAGGTACGGGACGAGCTGGTAGACGCCCAGCGCGGCGAGCAGGCCGACGCCGGCCGCGAGCGGGAGGGCTCGGTTCACGGGCGTCCGATGCGCGAGAAGACTGATAAAAGCCGCGAGCGGTCGCCGCTCAGTACTCCTCGTAGGCGAGATTCATCATCCACTGCGAGAAGGCGTCGGCCTGCGCGTCGACCTCCTCCTCCCCGATGAACGGCGAGAGCATGTCGTCGGCCATTAAAAGAGAGAAGTCGAGGTCGCGCGGTGCGGGCTCTAAGTAGTAGGTGTTGTGGCCGTCGTAGACGGTGTCTTCCCGCTGGATGACCCCGGCCTCCTCCAGCGACTCGGCGATACGGCTCCCCTTCCGCGAGGAGACGTCGAGTTCCTTCCAGAAGTCGCTCTGGTGGATGCCGCCGGTCTCGCGGATGAGTTCGAGACCGGCGCGCTCGTCCGCCGACAGGTCGGACTCGATTTCGGACGCGCTCATAGTTTCACACGCCTCCCGAATCGCTTAAAACTGGCTTTCCGGTCGCACGCTTCGCGGCCGCACGGGGCGAACCTCATCTGCCGTCGAGCGCGAACTCCTCGGGGAGCCGAACCGCCTCCGTCGGCGTCTCGCAGGGCGGCCCGTCGGCGTACGCCATCTCGGGCGCGTCGCCGGTCCGGATCCGGGTGAACGACCGGGTGCCGAACTCGTCGCCGTGGAGGCAGGCACCGTAGTCGTGGTCGGCGAGGACGCCGCTCGCGCGGTCGAGCCACGACGCGCCCGTCTCGCCCGGCTCCGGGACGAGCGCGGCCGCGATCCGCCTCGCGCTGTCCGCGCGCTCCTCGCCGAACTCGCGTCGCCGCTCGGGGATCGCGAACCGCTCCGCGCCGTTGACCACGCCGCCGACGTTGCCGACGACGTGGACGCCCGGGTCGAGTCGGGTCACGGCGAGGCCGCCGTCGTACGTCAGGAGGAACGCCGCCCGCTCGTCGGCCAGCACGAGGTTGAAGCCGTCGTACGCGCGCTCGTCGAGCTCGCGCTCGACCGCTCGCACCGCGTCCTCGGCGGAGGCGGCCGTCAGGCAGTCGCGGACGAGCAGCCCGCGCGAGCGGTCGCCCTCGCGGTCGGCGTCGAGCCAGAGATTCGTGACCGCGACGACGAGGCCGCCCTCGGAGACGCCGATCCACGTCCCGCCGGCCTCGGCGTCGCGCGGGGCGACGTACCGGACTTCGTCGCCGTCGTCCGTTCGGAGCGCCGGCGGTTCGCTCGGGCGGTCGAGCGCCTCGTCGCGGGTGGCCGCGAGCGCGACGGGGGCGTCGCCGAACGCCCGCCACGCGAGGGTCAGGGTACACACGCCCGTCGGTACGCCGGACCGAGTGAAAACTCCACGGTGAGATCCGCAGCACGTGTTTACTCACAACAAAAGAAATCTTTTGGTGGCTGACCCCCTCGGTCGAGACATGAACGCGATTGCCGTGTACGAGGGCGCCGACGAACCGGTCGTGACAGCGAAGCCGCGACCGGAGCCCGCGCCCGGCGAGGCGCTGGTTCGGACCCTGCGGGTCGGCGTGGACGGGACCGACCACGAGGTCATCGCCGGGGGGCACGGCGGGGCGCCCGCGGGCGAGGACCACCTCGTCCTCGGCCACGAGGCCGTCGGCGTGATCGAGGACCCGAACGACACGCCGTTCGAGGTCGGCGACGTCGTCGTCCCGACGGTGCGTCGCCCGCCCAACGGCGCCAACGAGTACTTCGCCCGCGGCGAGCCCGACATGGCGCCCGAGGGGGAGTATCACGAGCGCGGCATCGTCGGCGCGCACGGGTTTATGGCCGAGTACTTCACCAGCCCGGCGGAGTTCTTGGTCGAGATCCCGTCGGAACTCGCCGAGTGGGGGTTCCTCGTCGAGCCGATCTCGATCGCGGAGAAGGCGATCGACCACGCGTACGCCAGCCGGTCGGCGTTCCACTGGGAGCCCGAGTCGGCGCTCGTGCTGGGCAACGGCTCGCTCGGCCTCCTGACGGTCGCGACCCTCGACGAGGAGTTCGACCGGATCTACTGTCTCGGGCGCCGCGAGCGCCCCGACCCGACGATCGATATCATCGAGTCGCTGGGGGCGACGTACGTGAACTCGAACGAGACGGCGGTCCCCGAGGTCCCCGAGGCGTACGAGCCGATGGACTTCGTCTTCGAGGCGACCGGCTACGCGCCCCACGCCTTCGAGACGATCGAGGCGCTCGCGCCCAACGGCGTCGGTGCGCTCCTCGGCGTCCCGGGCGACTGGGAGTTCGAGATCGACGGCGGCCGGCTCCACCGCGAGTTCGTCCTCCACAACAAGGCGCTCGTCGGCAGCGTCAACTCCGGGTACGGCCACTTCGAGTCCGCCGTCGAGTCGCTCGCGGGGCTCTCGGAGTCGTTCCTCGGCGATCTCGTGACGGGCGTCCACGGGCTCGACGAGTTCGAGGCCGCGTTCGCGGATGACGACACGACTATTAAAACGGCGGTCGAATTCGGCGCATATGAAGAACGTTGACGACCTCATCGACAGCGCGGCCGAGCTCGCGGAGCGGGGGCTCTCGAAGGGCGAAATCGCGGACGAGCTGAACGTCTCCCGCGAGACGGCGAGCTGGCTGGTCGAGCGCGGCGGCGGGGCGGAGAGCCCGGAGGCCGCGGACGCGACCGCCTCCGCCGACATCCACGTCGACTGGTCGGCGCTCGGGCGCGACTCGACTCGCCTCGGCTACGCGGCCAGCGCGATGGCGGACCTGCTCGCCAAGCAGGGCGAGGAGGTCGACCTGACGGTCGGCATCGAGAAGGCCGGCGCGCCGCTCGCGACCGCGGTCGCGGACCGGCTTGACACCGACCTCGGCACCTACGCGCCCGCGAAACACCAGTGGGAGGAGGGGGACATCGACGAGCACGGCGGCGGCTTCTCGCGGAACTTCGCCGCGATCCGGAACCGCGACTGCTACGTCGTCGACGACATCATCACCTCGGGGACGACGATGCGGGAGTCGATCGACGCGATCCGCGAGGAGGGCGGCGAGCCCGTCGCGTGCGTCGTCCTCGTCGACAAGATGGGGTACGACGACATCGACGGCGTCCCCGTCTACTCGCTCGTCGACGTTGTCCGCGTCGACCGCGACGAGTAGGGTCGCGGGCGCGCTCGCCGATGTTTATAAATGCGGATCGTCCGAGAGACACGCAGCGTCGGCGTGCGCCGGTGAGCGGCCCGCAGGGCCGCGAACCGACCGCGCGAGGGAGTCAGTCGCCGGAGCGAAGCGGAGGCGACTGACGAGGCTGGGGAGGCGTGAGGCGCGGTTGCTGTGCGGGCGGGACTCAAAGGGGCAGTCGCGAGGACGAAGACGCGCGACGCAAGCACTGGAGGGAGCGAGCGTAGCGAGCGACCGAAGCGCGCAGCGAGCGCATCGAGTCCTCGCGACTGGGGCTTTGGAGGTGCTCGCCGTCGATCTACTGTCAGTCCGCTATAACCGACCATGCGCTCGAATCCCCCACGATCACCGATCGTCTCGTGCGGAACCCATTTGCCTCGCCGACGCGTACCCGGTCGCATGACGTTCAGCCCCGAAACGGACGCCGACCCCGAGGAGATCACCGAGCGCGTCGAGAACACGATCGCCGACAACGACGTGGTGCTGTTCATGAAGGGGAACCGCCTGATGCCGCAGTGCGGCTACTCGAAGCGCGCCGTCGAGCTCATCTCGCAGCACGTCGAGGAGTTCGAGACGGTCGACGTGCTGCCCGCGCTCCCGCAGTACCGCGAGGCGCTCGAGTCGCACAGCGACTGGGAGACGATCCCGCAGACGTTCGTCGACGGGGAGTTCGTCGGCGGCAGCGACGTGCTCGCCGAACTCGACGAGCGCGGCGAACTCGCCGCCGAGCTGGGCGCGGAGTGAGGCCCGGCTCCGGTGCCGGATCCCCGCCTCGAAGCGTGAGACGCCGGGCGAGCGCGTCGCGCCGATCTTCACATCTCGAAGGGCAGTCCATATAAACCTACGGTGCCTACACGGTGGTAGGTGCGGCCGTTGCCGCTGCCGCCGTGACCACCGGTTCGACCCCACCGCATTCCACAAACAATGACAGGCCGCGTGTTCCGACTTCATTCGACGCTCGAACTGCCCCTCGAAGACGTAGAGACGTACTTCGACGAAGACCCCGATCTGCCGGAGGAGATCGACGACATCGACATCACGCGTCGAAACAACACACTCATCATCAAGGCCCTGTCCGACGACGAGTCGATCAGCAAGTACACGCCCACGGCGCAGCTGAAGGCGTCGGTCACGGAGACGCGCGTCTGGGAGGAGGAGCCGCCGCGCGCGGGCGGCCCGCAGTGGATGGACGACGAGGAGGAGGAGATCCCCTCCGAGCTCGTCGAGTTCGCCTGCTTCAAGGGCGACCGCGAGACCGTCCTCCAGAACTCCGCGCTCCAGTACCCCATGTTCCGGGTGCTCCGCAAGATCGCGACGCTCTCCGAGAAGGGGACGCTGACCGCGATCACCGAGGAGGACGGCGAGCTCGAGGCGACGCGGATCGTCGAGGGCGAGCCCCGCCCCGCCAGCATCGAGGTCGTCGAGAGCCCGCAGGGCGCGGGTGAGGGCGACGGCGGCGTCAACTGGCGCGACAACGAGTTCATCTCGGAGTAAACTACCCTACCCTACTCGCTCACGGCGCTGCCGTTCGCTTCGTTGAGGGTAGGGCTTTCGCGTGGACTCCCGTTCTGGCCATCGCTGGCAGGCTCGTAATCACCGTTCACGTTCAACGTCCCGCGATTCAAGCGCACGTTTACGGGTGCGCCTCCACCCGACGACGTTTGCGCCGAGCGGAGATGCTTCAGACCGATATTCTTCGCCGCGTTGTAGTCGGCGTTCACTTCGTAACCGCACTTCTGGCAGCAGAACCGCGCTTGTGTCTCGCGGTTTTCTCGGAGTGTCGTCCCGCACTTGGAACACCGCTGGGAGGTGTAGGCGGGACTCACCTGCTCGACGGAGATGCCGACTATCTCGGCTTTGTACTCGACGTACTCGAACACACGTTGGAACGCCCACGCGTGGAACTTCTTGGCGTTCGGCATCCGCTCACGAATGCCGGTCAGGTTCTCGAACGCGATCACGTCACAGTCGTATTCGACGGCTTCCGCGACGAGTTCTTTCGAGACTGTGTGTAAAAAGTGGTCGTAGCGGCCTGTCTCAGTACGTCCGACCGATTGGATGGTTTCGTGAGCGGCCCGCGTCCCGTGCTGTTGGAGCGACCCGCGCCGCTTCTCGAACTCGCGGTGCCAGTGGTTCAACTCTGCCCCGTTCCAGAACGTGCCCGTGGAGGTGACGGCGACGTTTTCGATGCCGAGGTCAACGCCGAGGACTGTGTTGTGCCCGTCGTTGCCGTCGTCGGCAGTCTCGAACTCCGCGTCCGCCTTTGTGCGGACGTGAAGGTAGAACTCGCCGTCGCGGTAGTGGAGTTCCGCGCCTGTCACTTCGTAGTCGTCGTTGAACAGATACTCCGAGTGGGGCGTCTCGCGGTTCTCGTCGGGGAGGACGTACTCTGCGGTGATGCGTCCTTCGACGGTCGAGAGCGTCGCGTGGTCGTCGTTGAACGTCGCACATCGCTTGTCGTAGACGAGCGTCGGTGCGGAGAAGTTCGGCTTCCCCGCGTAGTCACCTTGCTTCCACCGAGCGACGACGCTCTGGACGGCGTCGGCGGCCTTGTTGCGAGCGTTCTGGACGAGATTCGCTTGGAGTCGCGTCTCGGCCCGCACGTCGTCGTAGGTTTCGCGTTGGAGTTCAGCTTTGCTCGTGGTCTTGTATTCGCCTTGCCACGCGTGGTCAACGACGTAGTTGGCGGCCCACAGGAACTCGGAGATGGTTTCGTGGAGGAGGGCGGCGTCGCTGTCGGCCACGTCGAGTTTGACGGGGACCGTGCGACGTACCTCCATCCGTAATTCAGACGTTACGCTAAGTTTTTATAATAATACTGTTTTTGGAGGAGAGGTAGCCACGTGTAGAACGTGGTAATGACGGTATCATGTCGGTTCCCTCCCCGGCCTACTCGCTCCCTTCGGTCGCTCCTTGAGGTCGGGGGCTCCACCTTGAATTACGCTGAAGCAGCGCGCTCGCCGCGGCGTCAGCGGTCGGCCGACGGCGTCGTCGTGCGACGATTCATCGCGTCGAACCCGCCTTTTAAATCCGCGATCAGGTCGTCTACCCCTTCGATGCCGACCGACACGCGGAGCAACGTGTCCGAGATCCCGAGCACTTCCCGCTCCGCGGGCGAGAGCGGTTCGTGAGTCATCGCGGCCGGCAGCTCGATCAGGCTCTCGACGCCGCCGACGGAGACCGCGAGCGTGAACTCAGTCAGCGCCTCGACGAACCGCTTCGCGTCGTCTATCGTCCCGTCGAGTTCGAACGAGAGGATCCCGCCGAACCCGGACATCTGCTCGCGGGCGAGCTCGTGGTCGGGATGACTCGACAGCCCCGGGTAGTACACGTCGCTCACCTCCACCCGTCCGTCGAGGAACTCGGCGACGGCCGTCGCGTTCGCCTCGTGTCTCTCCATCCGCGCGGCGAGCGTCTTGGTGCCGCGTAACACGAGGTAGCTGTCGAACGGTCCGCTGACAGCGCCCACGCCGACTTGCTGGAGGAACCGAATCTCCTCGGCCAGCGCGTCGTCGTCGGTGACGACCGCGCCGGCGATGGCGTCGGAGTGACCGTTGAGGTATTTCGTCGTGCTGTGCGCGACGACGTCGGCGCCCAGTTCGAGCGGGCGCTGGAAGTACGGGCTCGCGAACGTGTTGTCCACGCCGAACAGCACGTCTCGGTCCGCGACCAGGTCGGCGATACCGGCGATGTCACACAGCGCGAGCTTGGGGTTCGTCGGCGACTCCATCCAGACGACGGCGGTCTCCTCGCGGAGCGCGGCCGCCACGTTCGCTGTGTCCGTCGCGTCGACGTACGTGACGTCGACACCGAGGCGCGACCGGAACACGTCGTCGAGCATCCGACGGGTGCCGGCGTACAGGTCCTCGAAGGCGACGACGTGGTCGCCGGGGGTCAGCCGAGCGAGCAGCGTCGTGAATATCGCCGCGGTGCCCGAGGCGAACGCGGCCCCGTGAGCGCCGCCTTCGAGCGCGGCGATTCGGGTCTCCAGCGCGTGTCGGGTGGGATTCGACAGCCGGCCGTAGACGAACTCGCCGGCGGCCGGGTCGACGTCATCCAGTCTCATCTCGGTGTCGAGGCCCGGCAGGGCGAACGTCGACGAGAGGTGAATCGGCGAGACGACGTCGCCCGCCTCGCTCCCGTTCTCGAACGGCTCTTCGCCCTCGGTGACGGCGAGCGTCTCGAACGTCGACTTCGATCGGTCTTCCATACGCGAACTCCGACGCACCGTCGCTAATAGTTTATCATTTTTCATTAATAATACTGGATTTCCGGATAACTCGCGGGGATATTACTGTTCGATCGACAGATCGACGCGTCCGACAGCCGACAGTCGACGGTCGTCAACCGGGACCGTCGACGATTTACGTGGGCCGGGCGTTCCCTCGCCAATGACCGACGACTGGCTGAGCCTCTTTTCGGGCGGCAAGGACTCCTCGTGGGCGCTGTACCGCGCGTTGGAGGAGGGCCTCGACGTCTCCCGACTCCTGACCGTCCACCCCGCCGGCGACTCGTACATGTACCACACGCCGGCGACGGAGCTCGCCGCGCTCGCGGCCGAGAGCGTCGGGATCGACCTCGTGGAGGTGTCGCCCGACGACTTCGGCGCGGACGACGTCGACGACGCGGGCGCGCAGGGCGACGCCGAACTGGAGCCGATGGAGGCCGCGCTCCGCGAGCTCGCCGCCGCGGACGACGTCGACCTCGCGGGTGTCACGGCCGGCGCCGTCGAGAGCGAGTTCCAGACGAACCGGATTCAGGCGATGTGCGACCGTCTCGGGATCGATCTGTTCGCGCCGCTGTGGCAGGAAGACCCGGTCGAACTCGCGGAGCAAATGTTCGACGCCGGCTTCGAGATCCGGATCGTCCAGGTGGCGGCGTACGGCCTCGACGAGTCGTGGCTCGGGCGGCGGTTCGACGCGGACGCGCTCGACGAGCTGCTCGAACTCCGCGAGGAGTACGGCGTCCACCCGCTCGGCGAGGGGGGGGAGTTCGAGACGTACGTCGTCGACGGCCCCCACATGGACCGTCGCATCGACCTCACGTACGACGCGGTGTGGGAGGGCGACCGCGGGCACGTCGAGATCCGGGACGCGCGGCTGGAGTGAGTCGAAGCTGTTTCTGAAGCGGTCGAATCTGCCCGCTACGGCCAGCTACCGGCCTGATCGTACGCGTCCACGATCCGGCCGATGCCGACGACGTACGCCGCGGTGCGGAGGTTGTGGACGTCGTTCGACTCGTAGGTGTCGACGAGCGTGTCGAACGCGTCCGTGATCACGCGTTCCAGCTCCTCGTTGACGCGCTCCTCGGTCCAGCTGAACCGCTGTCGGTTCTGGACCCACTCGAAGTAGGAGACGGTGACACCGCCCGCGTTCGCGAGGATGTCGGGAACGACGTGGACGTCGCGCTCGGCGAGCACGTCGTCGGCGCCGGGCGTGAGCGGCCCGTTGGCCGCCTCGACGACCAGCTTCGCGTCGACGTCCGCCGCGAGCTCTTCGTCGACCGCGTTCTCCAGCGCGGCCGGGACGAGGCAGTCGACGTCGAGCGTGAGCAGCTCGTCGTTCGTGAGCGCTTCGGTGCCGGCGTAGCCCGTCACCGAGCCGGTCTCGGCCTTGTGCGCCTTCACCTCGCGCGGGTCGAACCCGTCGGGGTCGTGGATTCCTCCAGAAGAGTCGGAGACCGCGACCACGCTCGCGCCGAGGTCGTCGAGCAGCGCGGCGGCCACGGAGCCGGCGTTGCCGTACCCCTGAACGGCGACCGTCGCGCCCGCGAGGTCGCGGTCGAGCCAGTCGAACGCCTCGCGGGCCGACAGCGCCACGGAGCGGCCGGTCGCCTCGACACGGCCCTCGCTGCCGCCGGAGTCGAGCGCCTTCCCCGTGATGACGCCGGGCGCGGTGGTGTTTTCGAGGGTCTCGTAGGTGTCTTTGATCCAGTTCATCTCCCGCTGGCCGGTGTTGACGTCCGGCGCGGGGATGTCGCGGTCCTCGCCGATCAGCGGGCGGAGTTCGGTCGCGAACGCGCGCGTCATCCGCTCTAATTCGGCCTCCGAGTAGTCGGCCGGGTCGATCGCAATTCCCCCTTTTCCGCCGCCGTAGGGGACGTCGACGACGGCGCACTTGTACGCCATCCAGCCGGACAGCGCCTTCACCTCGTCGCGGGTGACGCCCGGGTGATAGCGGATCCCGCCCTTGTACGGCCCCCGGTCGCCGTTGAACTGCGAGCGGTACGCGCGGACGGTCTCCAGAGTGCCGTCGTCGCGCTCGAACGTCAGGTTCGTCTCTAACACCCGTTCCGGGTTCTGCAGGCGCTCGATGACGCCTGGGTCGGCGTCGACGACCGCCGCGGCGTCGTCCACCTGCTCTCGCAGACTCTCGAACGGGTTCGCCTCAGAAGACATACCATCACGTGCCGGCGGCCGGAGGTTAACTGTGACGACCGGTACGGAAATTGTGTGTGTCGACACCGCACACAGCCACCCCGGAAGCGCGGACGGGCGACTCGAAGATAGCGCGGACGGGCGACTCGAAGGCAGCGCGGACGGGCGACCCGGCCTCAGCGGTCGCCGTCGGGCGCCCGGTCGAGGATCCGCTCCGCCTGCGCGATCAACGGGGCGTCGATCATCTCGCCGTCGACCTGGAAGACGGCTCGGCCCTCCCGTTCCGCCTCGTCGCGCGCGTCGAGGACGGCCTCGGCCCACTCGACGTCCTCGGGATCCGGCGTGAACGCCTCGGTGATCGGCGCCACCTGCGCCGGGTGGATCGCGAGCTTCCCGTCGTAGCCGAGCCGCCGCGCGAACGCCGCGTCCTCGCGGAGCCCCGCCTCGTCGGAGAAGTCCGTGTACACCGTGTCGATCGCGTCGACGTCGGCCGCGCTCGCCGCGAGGACGACGTGTTCGCGGGCGTACAGCACCTCCGTCCCCTCCTCGGTCCGGGTCGCGCCCACGTCGGCCGCGAGGTCCTCCGCGCCGAACACGAGCGCGTCGGTCGCGTCCGCGGCCGCGATCGACTGCGCAGAGAGCACTCCCGCCGCGGTCTCGACGAGCGCGAAGACCGCGAGGTCGCGCCCGCGCTCGACGCAGAGGTCGGCGACGCGTTCGACCCGATCCGCGGCCTCGACCTTCGGGAGCATCACGGCGTCGAGGCGGACGTCGTCGGTCCCGTCGCCGGTTCCGTCACCGGTCCCGTCCTCGCTACCTCCCCCCAGCACGCCGTCGAGGTCGGACGCGGGCGCCTCGGCGGTCAGCCGCACGCAGACCTCCGCGTCGGGGTCGAACGAGGGGTCCGCGAGGACCTCGCCGACGGCCGCCCTCGCCTCGTCCTTCCGGCCGGGGGCGACGGCGTCTTCGAGGTCGAAGCAGATCACGTCGGCGCCGGCGCCGGGCGCCTTCCGCATGAGATCGGGGCTGTCGCCGGGCGAGAACAGCAGGCTTCGTCTGGCCATGTCGAGGCCTCCCCGCCGTCGGATATAAATCGTGGGCGTCAGGGGTGGATCGTTTATAAATAAACGAGGTGATGCGGTGGCGCGTGCCTGCGAGCGGCCGCCCTCGGCGGCCGCGAGGCAGCACGCGCGAGGGAGTCGCGACCGGAGCGAAGCGGAGGGAGCGACGAGGCTGGGGAGGCGTGAGGTGCGGTGCTGAGTGGGGCGGGACTCAAAGGGGCAGTCGCGAGGAGCGCGGAGGCGTTCACGAGAGCGGAGCTCTCGTGAGCCAATCAGAACGCGAAGCGTTCTGATGACGACGTAAGGACCGCAGGGAACGAGCGGAGCGAGTGACCGAGGACCGCAGCGAGCGTCCGCGCTCCTCGCGGCTGGGGCTTTGGCGGTGTTCGTCGCCGATCTACAGTCGGTTATTTATAAACGACCTTCTGGGAGTTTGGCGGTGTCTACCGCCGATCTATAGTCGCTTATTTATAAGTGAGCGGCTGGGGCTTTGGCGGTGTTCGTCACCGATCCGCTATCAGTCATTTATAAGCGACCTTCTGGGAGTTCACCGATGTTCTCCGCCGAGCCATCTCCTTATAAATAACACCGAACGCGATTCGTCCGATTCAGC
Source organism: Halorubrum sp. T3 (assembly GCF_000296615.1). Taxonomy (NCBI): domain Archaea; kingdom Methanobacteriati; phylum Methanobacteriota; class Halobacteria; order Halobacteriales; family Haloferacaceae; genus Halorubrum; species Halorubrum sp. T3. The sequence continues at coordinate 694,505 of NZ_JH815329.1, forward strand.
CGAACAGTCCCTTGATCCTGTCGACGACCGAACCGTCCTCCTCGGCCTCCGCCTCGGCCTCCTTCCGCTGCTGCTCGCGCAGCTCGCGGAGCTTCGCGGCCTGGTCGTCGGTCCCCTCGCCGCTGTCGGTCTTCACGTCCCCGCCCTGGAGCCCCTTCAACTCGGAGACCGCGTCGTTGACCGTGCCGGAGGTCGTCCGGGTCTCGGTCGCCGACCCCGCGAGCTTCTCGGCGTCGACGTCGGCCTCGTCGACCGCGCTCGTGTTCAGCTCCAGCCGGCGCGTCTCGGAGCGCTCGACGCCGCCCCACGTCAGCTCCGCGTCCTCAAGCTCGCGCTCGATGTCCGCGCGAACCGACTCCTCGGTGACCGCCTCGCCGCCGGATCCGGTCGCTTCCGACCCCGACCCGCCACTCGCGTCCGCGGCGCCACCCCCGGTGCCCGCACCGCCCGCCGCGCTACTCACGGCTTCGCCGCCCGCGACGCGCTCGACGCGGTGTGCGACCAAGGCGCCGCCCGTGGCGCCGATGACCGCCACCAGTCCGAGCGCGTAGACGGCGACGATCTGCGCGCTGTAGTCCGTGTTGACGACGACGTTCCAGTTGTGCGGGTACGCCCATGTGAACGCGCCCGTGGCGGCGAGCGTGACCGCGATCCCGGCGCCCGCGAGGTACAGCATCCGGCGGTCGACCGGCAGGAGAACGACGATGCCGAACAGCAGCGCGGGGAGCCCCACGGCGCCCGCGACCGCGGCGACCTCGCGGACCGCGAACGTCGAGGCCGCGGTCGGGTCGAGCGTCGCGCTGTAGAGGAACACGACGACCCCGATCACCCCGAGCGCGATGCCGGCGGAGAACAGCCCGAAGCCGGCGTACACGTCGATCGTTCGGTCCGGGTCGCCGACGTAGCGACGGTAGTACTCGATGAGGACGTTCTCGGCGTCCGCTTCGCTCATATCCGAACGTTTCCGCCGAGTGTAATGACTGTTACCCCGAGCGCGCGGTCGGGGCCACGCCCTTCGCGACCGAGTCCGCCCTCCGAGTCCCCCACCCGACCCGTGCGTTTTTCACCGCGGGCGACGAGGTTCCACGCGAGAATCCGTGTCGCACGAGTGCCCCCGCTGCGGCGCCGAGCTGTCGTCGCTCTCGCTCGGCGCCGCCACCGCCGTCGCCTGCGACGACTGCGGCTACGCCGACGTCGAGGCCGACCACTCCGGCGAGCCGGAGTTCGCCGAGAGCTGGGCGGACGCGCTCGCGCGCTTCGAGGAGAACCAGTAGCCGCCCGAGCCACAGAACCAGTAGCCCCGGACCCACACTATGCCCACGCTCGACATCACCGACGACCACGCCGACCGGATCGAAGCGCTCCGCGAGGAGCTGGAAGCGGCCCACGCCGGCCCGTACGCCTCCGTCGACCGCGAGGACGCGCTCGCGTACCTGCTCGACCTCGCGGACGCCGTCGACGACCCCGAACGCGTCGCGGCGCCGACGAGCGACGAGGGCGGCGCCGACACCGGCGACGAGAGTGGCGCCGACACCGGCGACGAGAGTGGCGCCGACACCGGCGACGAGCCGACCGACGCCGTGAGCGAAGCGGCGGCGGCCGACGCGGCCCCGTTCGACCGTGACCGCGCCCGCGAACTCCTCTCGGCGCGGAACCGACGGGACGCCGACCCCGACCCGGATGACCCGATGGACCTGTCCGACATCGCCGCCGCCTTCGACGTCACCGGGCGCAGCGAGATGACGAAGGACGAGCTCGTCGACGCGATCCTCGACGCGGCCGAGACCCTCGCCGCCGACCCCCTCGCGCGCGTCGACGTCGACCTCGACGCGGGCGAGGCCGCGGATGAGCCAGTCGAGGACGCCGCTGACGAAAACGACTCGGTCGAGGACGAAGCAAGCGAAGATGACGCCGGTGGAGACAGTACCGGAAGCGACGACGACGGCGGCGCCGGACAGCTGGACGCGATGATGAGCCTCCTCGACACCCACGCCGACAAGTGGCGAGAGGGGGACGGCGACGCGCGGTACGAGGTCGACCTCCCCGACGGGAGCGTCGAGACGGCGCGGACGAAAGACGACGTGCGCGCGCTGCTGTTCAGGAACTACTGACGACGACCACACAGACCCATGGGATTCATCGACGCGGTCCGCGCGTGGCTCTTCGGCGCGGACGAAGCCGACGGCGCGGACGAACCGGGCGACGAGACGGAAGCGAGCGACGCCGACGAGGCCGACGAAACCGCGACCAACGATGACCAACCCGACGGCCTCGACCCCGCGGCCGCCACCGAGACGCGGACCGCGAGCGCCACCGACGACGCGGTCGACGCGCTCCGTGACGTGCGGGAGTCGCAGGGTGTGGGGGATCCGACCGACTCGAACGGAGGGGACTCGAGGCCGCCCGACGACGACCGCCCGAAGTCGTCCGACGACGGCGGTACCAACCGTTAGGTACCCGGAGGCGAACAGGGGGGTATGACAGACGCGGACGCGCCCGGCGACGCCGGCGAGTTTCGGGACCTCGACGATCTCCCCGACGACCCGACCGACCGCGAGTACGTGGAGCGAGCGATCGGGCTCTCGGAGGCGGCCGTCGAGGCAGGCAACACTCCGTTCGGCGCGCTGCTCGTCCTCGACGGCGAGGTCGTCAGCGAGGCGCGCAACGAGACGCGGACCGAGGGCGACGTGGCGGCGCATCCGGAACTGACGCTGGCGCGGTGGGCCGCGCGCGAGCTCGACGCCGACGAGCTGGCGGCGTGTACGATGTACGCCAGCACCGAGCCGTGCCCGATGTGCGCGACCGCGATCCACTACGCGGGGATCGGGCGGGTCGTCTTCGGCGTCGACGGCGAGACGCTCGGCGAGCTCTCCGGCGGCGTGGTGCCGATCCCCCTCGAAGAGGTGATCCGGCGCGCGGACGGCGACACGACCGTCGAGGGCCCGATCGCCGTCGACGCCGCGATGGCGGTCCACGACTCCTTCTTCCGCGAGTCGTGACGCCGGAGTCGGACGCCGGCGACGCCGCGGAGGGGGGTTCGCCGGCGATTCTCTCGGTCGGCGCCGCTGCCATCGACGAGTGGTACGCGGTCAGCAACCTCCCAGAGCCGGACGGCGGCGCGTTCGCCGGCGAGGTCACGTCCGCGTTCGGCGGCGTCGGCGCCAACGTCGCGGTCGCGCTCGACCGTCTCGGCCGCGACGCCGGCCTCGTCAGCCGCGTCGGCGACGACGAGTACGGGCGGCGCGCGCTGGCGTACCTCGCCGAGACCGGCGTGGACGGGACCCACGTCGCGGTCGGCGACGACCCCCACACGCGGTCGCTCATCCTCTGCGACCCCGACGGGGAGCGCGCCATCGTCACCGCGGGCGAGAGCTTCCGCGGCCTCCGGCTCGACGACGACGCGCTCGCGGCGATGGCCGACGCCGACGCCGTCTTCCTCACCGCCTACGCCCCCGACCGCGCGGCGCGGCGGGTACTCGACCGCGTCGAGTCGCTCCGGGAGGGTGCGGCCGACTCGGGCGCGACCCCGCCCGCGCTGATCTTCGACCTCTCCGGGTCCGTCGAGGAGCTGATCGGGCGCGGGACGGAACCGGCGACGATCTACCGGTTCCTCCACCGTGCCGACCTGTTCGTCGCCGACGGGGTCGCCGCGCCCGCGTTCTTCGGCTCGGCGGAGGCGGCGGTCGAGCGGATCGCGGACGCGCAGACCGCCCCGACCGACGCCGGCCCCGAGTCGGGATCGGCGTCTCGGTCGCGACGCGGCCCGACGTGGCCCCGCGCGGTCCTCACGCACGGCGCGGACGGAATGACGGCGGTCGCCGGGGGCGAGGTGACCGAGTTCGACGCGTTCGACGTCGAGACGGTCGACACGACCGGGGCCGGCGACGCGTTCACCGCCGGGCTTATCGACCGGTGGATCGCGGGGGAATCGGCGAAAGCGTCCGCGGATTCATCTGCCGCTCGCGACGGCGTCGCCTCCGGCGTCAGGTTCGCCGCCGCGGTCGCCGCGATCAACTGCACGAGCCGGTTCACGCAGCCCGGACTCCCGACGCGGAGCGAGGTCGAATCGTTCCTCGCGGAGCGGGGACTCGGCCCCGACGGGAGCCGGTAGCGAGGAGGGGACTCGGACGGATCAGCGAACCGCGTCGGCGGCAGCGACGAGGTCGGCGACGCGGTCGGCATCGACTGGGGCCGTCGTCTCGCCGCTCTCCTTGAGCGCGGTGCCGACGACCGCGCCGTCCGCGACGCCGAGCAAGTCGGCGACCGTCTCCGGCGTGACGCCGCTGCCGACGAGGACCGGCGTGTCGAGGCCGTGGCGGTCACGCTCGGCGACGACCGATTCGAGGGCGTCGTCGTCGACCGCCTCGCCGGTCCCGGACCCGGAGGCGATGACGGCGTCGGCGAGGCCGCGCTCGGCGGTGTCCGCGAACGACTCGGCGGTGTAGCCCGCCGGCGTCAGCGGCGCCGAGTGTTTCACGTCGGTGTCGGCGAAGACGCCCACGTCGACGCCGAGGCGGTCGCGCAGGCGGAGCGTCTCGTGGGCGCGACCTTGGACGATCCCCTGATCGGTCACGCGGGCGCCGGTGTGGACGTTCACGCGGACGAAGTCGGCACCGACCGCGGCGGCGACCGAGAGGGCGGCCTCGGCGTCGTTCCGGAGGACGTTGATCCCGAGCGGGAGGTCGGTTTCGTCGGCGACCGCAGTCGCTGCGCGGGTGACCGCGGCGACGACGTGGGGCGGAACCTCGTCGGGGTAGAAGGGCGCGTCGCCGAAGTTCTCGATCACGATCCCGTCGACGCCGCCGCGGTCGAGCGCCCGCGCGTCGCTCGCGGCCCGCTCGACCGCCGCGCGCATCGCCTCCCGCCCGTCGTCCGGCGCTCGGGGGGCGCCGGGGAGCGGCGGGAGGTGGACCATGCCGAGGAGCGGCGCGGCCGTGCCGAAGGTAGATTCGAACTCCATCGTCGGGGCCGAGGAGGCGCCCGGACAAAAGCCTCCCCACAGCGTTTAGGCCGCGGGTCGCCTCCCGCCGAACGAGATGGGAATCGACGCGACGGACCCCGGTGACGGCGACGTGACGCTCGTCTTCTCGCTCGGCGCCGCGCGGTCGCTCGCCGACCCGGCCGCGGCGTTTGCCGACGCGCGCCGGTGGAGCCGCCACGTCGGTATCGTCGCGAACGAGGCGGAGCAGGTCGCGGCGTTCGCCAGCGACCACGGGGTCGACAACGACTACGAACTCACGAACTGGGACAAGTGGGGAACGCTCGCGGACGTCCGCGAGGAGAGCGCCGCCCCGCGGTACGTGTTCGTCGGCACCACCCGCGCGGACGAGCGCGTCGCGTCCGAGACCGGCTACGAGTTCCTGCGGGTCGACGAGGCCGCCGAGAAGGCGGGCTGGGAGCTCTCGGAGCCGGGCGCGGCGGGGAGCGACGAGGACGGCAGCGACGGACGACTTGCCCGACTGCGGAGGACGGTCCGCGACGCGCTCTCGCGGCTCCGGTGAGTTCCCGGGCTCCGCTCGTCGGGATCGGTGGGGCTCGCCCGCGGAAGGTACAAACCGCTCGTCGCCTAACGTGGGGTATGTCCTCACCGCTCGCGGACGAGCCGGTCGAACCGGCCGGCGACGACGCGGAACCGCTCGACGCCGACGAGTGCGCCGACTACCTCGACGACCTGGGCGACGCCTGGGAGGTCGTCGACGACCACCACCTCGAGGCGAGCTACGAGTTCCCCGACTTCGAGACCGCGCTGGCCTTCACGAACGACGTGGGCGAGCTCGCCGAAGAAGAGTGGCACCACCCGGACATCGCGCTGTCGTGGGGCGAGGTCGGGATCGAGATGTGGAGCCATGAGGTCGGCGGCCTGACGCGCGCCGACTTCGTGATGGCGGCGCGGATGGACCGCCTGTACGCCGACTACGACGAGTGACCGGACGCCCCTCGACCTGAGACATCAACGAACGGCTTTAAACCTCTGCCGGCGAAACGACGGGTAATGAGCGAGAACGTCTTCCTGGTCCCGATCGACCCGGAGAACTTCGACCGAACGGTCCGGTCCGCCGTCGACCTCACCGACTACCCGGACCGGCCCGAGCCCCTCGCGGACCTCGACGAGGCCCGCCTGTGGGCCGTCGACGACGACAGCGGCAACGGGTCGACGTTCGAGAAGATGGCGGCGGGCGACCTCCTGCTGTTCTACGCGGACGACGAGTACGTCGCGACCGGCCGCGTCGGCGAGGCGTTTGCGGACGAGGACCGCTGGGCCAGCGGCACGTTCTGGACCGCGTTCCCGACCACGCGGGTGTACACGGTAACCGACTTCAGCGCCGTCTCCGCGCCCAAGCGCGCCGTCAACCGCATCTTCGACTACTCGTCGTCGTACACGCCCGGATTCATGCGCGTCGCGGACAGCCGGGTGAACGCGGACCTCTCGTCGATCGAGTCCGCGCTGGAACACTACACGAACCGGAACGCCTGAGCGCGGGCCGCTCGGCGGCTTCTTACGACTCGACCGAACCGACGAGCGCCGCGTACGCCGATTCGTACCGCGACGCGATCCGAGCCGGATCCCCTCGAACCTCGCCGGACAGCGCCGGCAGCGGCTCGGTCGCGAGCGGTTCGATCATCTCCGTCACCGCGTCGACGTGCTCCTCGCGGGCCCCCTCGCGCGGGCTGCCGGCGGCGACCGCCCGGGCCTTCGCGTAGCGGTCGCCGGCGTAGATCCGGGCGCGACCGGGGTCGACGACGGCGACAGCGTCGGGCACGACCGGTCCGTCGCGAGGAAGGGTCCCGGCGACGTCGGCGTACGACTCGACGACTCGCGGGACCGGGGTCCGCGCGACGCGATCCGCGAGACGTTCGATCGCGGGCAGGTGCGCCTCGGCCATCACCTCGTTGAACTCGGGAACGTCGTACACGCGGGTCGCGTCCGCGAGCGGGAGGCGCTCGGCGAGGGCGTCCGGGAGCAGCCCCGCGTCCTCCGCGGCGCCGTTGACGACGAACCGCGTTCCGGACTCGGTCGTCACGCGGTCGCAGAGGAAGGTGCGGTCGGCGTCGCCGAGCATTCCGGTCCGGCCGGGCGTCGGCTTCCAGAGCCGGTGGACGGGGTTGATCGACTCCGGGGTGACTGCCGAGGGCGACGGCGACTCGTCGTCGACCGTCGCCAGCGCGCGGGTGTTCGCGGCCGCGAGGGTGCGCGCGTCCTTCCCGTAGAGCCGGCCCGCGTCCGTCGCGACCCGGTAGTCGTCGTGGTCGAACCAGTAGTCGTTGCCCGCGCGGGGCTTGACAGCGACCGCGTCGCCCGCGCGCTCGGCGAGGTGCGCGACCAGCCCCGCAGAGAAGGTGGTCTTGCCGGCGTCGACGCGCGCGCCGCCGGCGACGAGGTACGTCGGCGGGGCTGAGGACTCCCCGGTCACGCGGACTCGTCGGTGGCGGTTTCCGCGTCTGGTTCCTCATCCGTCGCGAGCCCGTAGTACCCCGGACCGTCCTCGCTCAGCGGCTCGGCGACGACCATCTCCTCGGCATGGACCATCACCCACGGGACCGCCCAGTCGACCAGCACGGCTTCGGTGTCTGGGTCGACCTCGGCGTCCGGCTCCAGCCCTTGAAGGAGGCGACCGATCTCCGGGATCGTGTACATCTGGTCCGGCTCGAACAGCTCCGCGGGCTCGTAGAAGTCGCACGGGTAGGTGGCGTCGAACGCCGACTTCGGTTCGGGCATGCGCGAGCGTACGCGACCGCGTCCGTAAACGCTGCCGATACGGATTCACCGGTGCGGTGGCGCGTGCCTGCGAGGCCGCTTTGCGGCCGAGCAGCACCGCGCGAGGGAGTCAGTCGCCGGAGCGAAGCGACGGCGACTGACGAGGCTGGGGAGGTGAGAGGCGCGGTGCGGAGCGGTGCGGGGTGGGACTCAAAGGGGCAGCCGTGAGGGCGGCGCAGGCGACGTAAGCACCGCAGCGAGTGAGCGGAGCGAACGAGCGAGGAGCGCAACGAGCGTGCGCCGCCCTCCCGGCTGGGGCTTTGGAGGTGTCCTCCGCCGATCCGTAGTCGAGTGTTTAAAAGCGAGTAACTGCGAATTTGAGGGTGTTCTCCGCCGATCCGTAGTCGAATATTTATAAGCGAGCAACTGGAGATTTGGAGCCATTTTCCGTCGATCCGCAATCAGCTGTTTATAAACGAGCAGCTGAGATTCAGTGGAGTTCACCGCTGACTCACCAGCAATCACTTATAAACCAGTCCGCCTGAACGGACCCGTCACTCACCGTGTAGCGTCCTGCAAAAAATGCGGATCTCGACGCGCGTAACGCGCCCTCTCGAACGCGCTTACTCGAACAGCTCGACGGCCTGCTCGTAGCGATCCGACGGCTCCTCCCAGTCGACGACCTCGAAGAAGTTGTCGACGAACTCGCCGCGAGCCGGACCGTAGTCGTGGTAGTAGGAGTGCTCCCAGACGTCCAGCGCGAGGATCGGGTGACCGCCCCAGATCGCACCCTGGTCGTGCTTGTCGACCACGACGTTGCGGAGCTGGTTCGAGAACGTGTCGTACACCAGAAGCGCCCAGCCGCTGGCCGCGGAGGCCGCCGCCTCGAACTCGCCCTTCCAGGCCTCGTACGAGCCGAAGTCCTCTGCGATGCGGTCGGCCAGCTCACCCTCGGGCTCGTCGCCGCCCTCCGGCGACATGTTCTGCCAGAACAGGTCGTGGAGGATGTGGCCCGAGGAGTTGTGGGTCACGTTGCGGATGGCGCCGCCGGACGAAGAGAAGTCGTGGGACTCACGGTTCTCTTCGAGCGTCTCTTCGGCGGAGTTCCAGCCGTTGACGTACCCCTGATGGTGGGTGTCGTGATGCCATTCGAGCACCTGCTCGGAGATGTGGGGTTCCAGCGCGTCGTAATCGTACGGAAGCGGATCGAGTTCGTAGCTCATGCTTGTATCACCTACCACGAACATGTGTCGGAACGGTGTTAAAGATAATGCGGCACGCGATACCACGCGTCACCGGACGCGAGTGTTATCAGGTGTACGCGACCGTTACCGGTCGTGTTGCGGTTCGGGCGTCAGCGCCGACGACGCACGGTGCCGACCGAAATCGACGGACGACGCGATCCAGTAACCATATCTAGTTTCGCGACCGATCGAGATATCTGCCGCTCTCTGCTTCGAATCCGCGCTCGACACGGTGGGACTGGGATTCGAACCACGGTCGCTCCCTTCGGTCGCTCTCTGATTCGAATCCCAGCTACCGCTCTCTGCTCATTAGCGTTCGCGGAGAAGCGGTGGGACTGGGATTCGAACCGATGCGAGACGGTCGCCCTCGCTGCTCGCGGCTTCGCCGCTCGCTTTCGAGGTGTTCGCGTTGCTCACACCTCGCACCGCTCGGGCGCTGCGACTCGCAGGCTTCGAATCCCGCACAAACCGCGTCCGGCGCGAAGTGCGCCGGACGCGTTACGGTGGGACTGGGATTCGAACCCAGGAAGCCGTGAGGCTACCTGCTTTCAAGGCAGGCGCAATAGGCCGCTCTGCCATCCCACCACACATCACCGCTCGGCGTCGGTCGACTAAGTGGTGTCGGATCGGTGGAAGCCGACTCAGCGGTATTTTAAAAGGCAACGGCATAAATCACACCTCAATGGATCGGAACGAGATCGATGAGTACGTCGACCGATGTCGGGGACTCATCGAAGCATCGCCGCAGATGGACGAGGAGAACACGAAGGTGAAGCTGATCCAGCCCTTCCTCGAACTCCTCGGGTGGGACCTCTACTCGACGGAGGTCGCACTGGAGTACAACGTTCCGATGGCGTCGGGCAGTACGCACGTCGACTACGCCCTCCTCGTCGGCGACTCGCCGGTCGTCTTCGTCGAAGCAAAACCCGTCCGATCGACGCTCTCAGACGACGAAGTCCGCCAGTTACGAAGCTACATGCGGCAAGAGTTGGATGTCGATTGGGGAATTCTGACCAACGGAAAATCATTCGAGGTCCTGACGAAGGATCGCCGCCGTAACGGCGGCGAAGAGATGTCGGTCGTACAGTTCAGCCTCGAAGATCTCAGCGAGCGTCCGGGCGTTCTCGAACTCCTCACGAAAGAGTCGATCCGCTCGGGAAAGTCAGCGGAGATCGCCGAACAAGTCGCGGAAACAAATCGGACGATCCGATATTTAAGCGAGAACGAATCGACGGTCACCGATTCCGTCGCGAGCGCGGTTACCGATGAAGTCGGCGAGTTACCGATCGACCTTCAGGCGCAGTCGAGAGAGTTCGTTCAGGGGCTCGTGTCTTTGTTACGTGAGCAGCGCCAGTTCGTTGGAGAGACAGAAAACGGTCCACCCTCTGGCGACAATCCACCCACGGCTGATGACGACATTCACATCAGTGACGAAACCGGTTCTGCGGATGGTCCCGACAACCGACATCTCGAACCGGTCAAAAATCAGATCGCTGGAACGATCCGCCGCCGAGACATCGACGGAGATCCGGACTCAACGGTGGCGGTATTCCCGACTAGAGAGTCTGGACTTCCATTTTTAAAAGAGAACGAGGCGTGGGGGTTCGTTCGGGTCGGACGCGAGTTCGAATACGTGGCGATGTACGTCACTGGTGACGTTCGACAGGTGAAATATATCGCCGAAGTCGAGCGAGTCGTGTCGCCTGAACAGGCGGATCTGATGCGTGAGCCGTTAGAGTACAAGGATCGGGGCGCAATCGCGGAGGATAAGAAAGTCATCATCTTCAAACCGGGCTCGCTGTACGAACTCGAAGATCCGATCCCCTACGAGACGCGCTATCCGCAGGCGCTGCGGTACACGACCTTAGGGGAGCTCCGGACGGCGGAGACGACTGACGATATGTTGTAATCGGGGTCGGTGTGGCGACTGGTGATCAAACGGTGTGCTGCTTTTTATTCCCGCACCAGCCGCCCCTCGCCGTCCTCGACGACCACGTCCAGCCCCTTCTCGTGGACGAACGCGGCCGTGTAGTCCGGCACGACGCGCTCCGCGGCGAACCGCGCCCGGAGGTTCGGCACCACGTCGAGCAGGTCGTCGCCCGTCTCCAGCGAGGGCGACGGCTCCACGAAGTCGACGGAGCGGTCCGCGTCGCGGCCGCGCTCCGCGAGCGTCGGCAGCGCCGGCGCCTCGAACGCGCCGTCGAAGTCGATCGGCTCGGTGAAGCCGGCGTAGTACGCCCGGCCGTTCGAGGAGGGGCCGAGGACGACCTCGGTCGTCCGGAGCTTCATCGCCGCCGAGTCGACGATCGTCCGCGAGAGCAGCGGCGCGGTCGGGGTGACGACCGCGACCGAGTCGGCGCCCTCCTCGCGCAGCAGGTGCGTGACGGTGTTGCCGGCGCGCGCGCCGAACGAGGAGCCGACCTGCCGCTCGAACCGCACCTCGTCGGTGCCGCCGAGGGTGTCCGCGACGAGCGTCCGCAGTTCGGCCTCCGGGCTCGTCTCGGTCCGATGCTCGGCGGGCAACTGCTCCTCGTCGGGGTAGTTGACGAGGAGCTCGCCGCCCGAGCGCTCGACCGCGAGGACGGCGTCGCGGAACTGCGCCTCGTAGAGGTCGGCCGCCTCGGCGGGCGACAGCGGCGTCGACTCGGCGATCGCGGTTCCGACGAGCCCCTCGCGGGGCGGGTTCGCCAGCAGGGCGACGACGGTCATACCGGATCGCGGCGCGGGAGCGCCTTCAAGTCGCCGCTTCGGTTCGAGAAGAGACCGCGCGCGGACGGGGGCGCCCCGGCCACGGAACGGACCGACCGCTCAGGAGAAGTCGCGCCGCATCGCGATCTCGAACCACGGGCAGAGACGGAGCTGCCGGTACAGCGCGGGGTTCTCGTGGAGGTGGTCGTAGTCGGCCCACAGCATGCCGCCGATCTCGTCGTCGTCCGGGTCGAGCGAGGTGTCGTCGAGGGTCACCTTCAGCACCGCGCACACCTCCCACTCGACGCCCTCGTTGGGGTAGTAGCGCTTGTACTCGAACTTGTCCGTCACGCGGAGGTCGTCGTACTGGTCGGGCGAGATGCCGAGCTCCTCCTCGAGGCGCTGCTCGGTTGCCTCCTCCTGGGACTGCCCCTCGACGGGGTGGGAGGCGACCGTGCCGTCCCAGTGGCCGTCCCAGAGGCGCTTGTTCGGCGCGCGCTGTGCGAGCAGGATCCGGCCGTCGGTGTCGAAGACGAGGCAGGTGAACGCGCGGTGGCGGATCCCGTCGCCGGTGTGCGCGTCGAGCCGGTTCACCGTGCCCTGCGCGACGTCGTCGGGGTCGACGGCGATGACGTCCTGAAGCGCGTTCTCGTGGTCGGTGTCGCTCGTGTCGCCCGTCTCGCTCGCGCCGTCGCCGACGGGGTCTCCCGGCGCGGCCGCGTCTTCGGAACTCATGCGCGGTACGTCGCGGACCAGCGCTAATAAGGATTCGATACGGCGTCCGCCCGCGCCCGCCGGCGCTTCGACGCTCTTAACCGCGTCCCGGCGCTACTTCGCGCGGATGAGTGACCCGGCGCTCGACGTCGTCGAGTTCGTGTTGACGACGCACTTCTACACGCAGGACCGCGACCTCGACGAGAACGACCTGCCTCCGCGCTTCCGGCAGGTGTTCTGGTCGGCCGACGCCGCCGACGACGCCCCCGGCGGCGTGGAGCGACCGCTGAAGGCGACCGACGAGACCACCCGCACCGCCACGGGCGTCGAGCGGCCGTGGGACGCGGTCTCCGACCTCCTCTTCACCCAACGCACGGAGTTCTCCGGCGAGATCTCCCTGACCCAGCCCGCGATGGGACTGGAGTGGTACCGCGACCACGCGGACGACGACCGGCTCGCCGGGAACCCGACGCTCGTCGCCGCGATGGAGGCGGCCGAGGACCTGACGGCGCCGGTGACCCGCGAGGAGGCCAGAGACGACGTGCGGCCGGTCCAGGCCGACCGCGTCTGGATCGACGCGCTGCTCTCCGAGTACTTCGACGAGGACGAGGACGGGGAGATGCTCGACCTCGTCAACGTCCGCGCGCCCGAGGAGATCGAGACGACGCTGGCCGACCTCGTGTTGACCGGCGATCAGGAGGGTGAGATCCAGAAGATCGTCAAGGCGATCGAACACCGCGAGTACCTCGCGGAGATCGGCCTCCGCGAGATCGGGAAGCTGCTGTTCGTCGGCCCGCCGGGCACCGGGAAGACGACCGTGTCGCGCGCGCTCGCCCACGAGCTCGGGCTCCCGTTCGTCGAGGTGAAGCTCTCGATGATCACGAGCCAGTACCTCGGCGAGACGTCGAAGAACGTCGAGAAGAGCTTCGAGGTCGCCAAGCGGCTCTCCCCCTGTATCCTCTTCATCGACGAGTTCGACTCGGTGGCGAAGACCCGCCGCTCGGACGAGCACGCCGCCCTGAAGCGCGCGGTCAACACCCTGCTGAAGTCGATCGACGAGGTGTCGCTCGTGCGCGACGAGGTGCTCCTCATCGGTGCGACGAACCACCCGGACCAGCTCGACGCCGCCGCGTGGCGCCGGTTCGACGAGATCGTCAACTTCCCCAAGCCGGACCGCGACATGCGCGCGGACATCCTCCGCGTCGTGACCAAGGAGATGAAGATCGCCGACTTCGACCCCGAGGAGGTCGCCGACCGGACCAGCGGGCTCACCGGCTCCGACCTCCGGATGGTGCTCCGCGAGGCCGTCCTCGGCGCGCTCACCGAGGACCGGATGACGATCACGCAGGCCGACGTGATGGAGGCCGTCGAGGACTTCGAGGAACGCGACAACCTGAAGAACATGGACATGATCGACGGGGAAGGCGCCGAGGTCCTCGGCGAAACGGGGTCGAACGACGCCCACGACCACGGCGATCACGATCATAGCGACCACGACCACGGCGGGGAGGGTGGCCACGACGAGGACTCTCCGGACCCGACCCGCGGCGCCGAGCCACAGGGGCGGACACAGGACTGAGGCAAACGACCGGATTCATCGACATCGATCGACGCGAACACCGCCGAAGCCCCAGCCGCTCGGCAATACATCTCCATTTATAAAAGGCCGATCGACACGAACACCGCCGAAGCCCCAACCGCGAGGCAATACATCTCTATTTATAAGGGGCCGATCGACACGAACACCGCCGAAGCCCCAGCCGCGAGGCGGGCGTACACTCGCTGCGGTCCTCGTCACTCGCTCCGCTCGTTCCTGCGGTCCTTGCGTCGTCTACGCCCGCCTCGCGGCTGCCCCTTCGGATCCCACCCCGCACCGCTCCGCCCAGCACCTCACGCCTCCCCAGCCTCGTCAGTCGCCTCCGCTTCGCTCCGGCGACTGACTCCCTCGCGCGTGCTCCTCGCGGCCGCCTTCGGCGGCCACTCGGAGGCACGCGCCACGGCACCGCCGATCGGCTGTCTCTTTCTCTGTACTGACCGACTATCGTCGAACGCCGACGACCGTGTAGCCGAACCCGCGGTCGACGATCCGCGGGTCGAGCCCGGCGTCGTCCATCGCGGCCGCGAGCTCGCTGGGGGGCCGGAACCGCGATTCCATCCCGATCGCGTGCTCGCCGGCGACGAGCAGTCGCCCGAGCGGGTGGTCCGGATTAAAATCGCGGACGACGAGCGCGCCGCCTGACGCGAGCACGCGGGCCGCCTCCGCGAGCGCGGCGTCCTGATCCGGCAGGTGATGGAACGCGTCGACGACCGTGACCGCGTCGACGCTCGCGTCCTGGAACGGAAGCCGGCCCGCATCGGCTACGAGTCCCGCGAGCCCGCGGCCGCGACGCGCCCGCGAGAGCATCCCGACGGAGGCGTCGACGACCGTGATCTCCGGACCGGTCAGCGCAGCCGCCGCGCGGCCCGAGCCGCCGCCGACGTCGAGGAGGCGCTCGATCGGCCGCGTCGCGTGGTCGAGGCCGGCGGCCAGCGCCTCGCCGTCCGCCGGCGGCATCGCGAGGTCGTACAGCGGCGCCACCCGATCGAAGAAGCCCACGTCGCCGACTCCGTACATGGGCGAACCGAGCGCGGCGAGGGACAAAGAGCCACCGCCCTATTTACGCTCTCGCCGCCGTACGACGCCCATGGAGTACGCGCTCGTGTGTCCGCCCGACGAGGGAGAGACCCTCCGGCTCGACTACCGGGCGTTCGCGTACGCCGGGAAGTTCGTCGTCGGCGCGCCGGGGAAGTCGGTGATCCGGACGCCCGACGGGCACCCGGCCGCGCCCGACTGGGAGCCGGACGAGCCGCTGCCGGACACGGTCGACCCCGAGGCGTTCGACGAGGACGTGGTCGCGGCCGTCTCCTTCTCGCCCGACCGGACCGACCCCGCGACCTGCCGGCTGCGGTACGTTACGGTCCACGCCGCGCGGCGCGGCGAGGGGATCGGCCCGCGGCTGATCGGCGAGACGGTCGCCGACCTCGCGGTCGCCGGCTTCGAGCGCGTGAAGATCGCCGTGAACAACCCGTTCGCGTACGAGGCGTGCCACAAGTGCGGCTTCGCGTACACCGGCGAGCGCACGGGGATCGCCGAGCTGGAGCTGGCGCGCCCCGCGGCGGCGCCCGCCGACGTGGACCCGGAGCGGTACCGCGAGGGGCTGGCGGCGTTCCGCGAGACGGACGGGGAACTGAGCGGGGCGGAGCGCCGCTTCGTCGCCGAGCGGCTGGAGCGCGGGCCGCCCGACCCCGACCGGTCCCCGCGCGACGGGCGCTAATTGAGCGACCAGATCGCGTAGTTGAGCGCGGTCGCGAAGCAGACCCACGCGAGGTAGGGGACGAGCAGCGCCGCGGCGCGGCGGTCGACGCGGTCGAAGGCCCGGATCGTCGCGACGACCAAGGGGAGGAGGACGACGAGGACGGCGAGCCCGAGGTCGGGGCGTTCGAGCCCCCAGAACACCGGGGACCACGCCACGTTGACGGCGAGCTGGACGCCGAACAGCGCGAGCGCGGTCCAGACGCGCCCCGCCGGCGCTCCCCCGTCGCGGCCAGCGAGGTAGACGAGGGCGGCCGCCGCACCGAGTAACGCGTACAGGATCGGCCAGACGACGCCGAACGCCCACCCCGGCGGGTAGAAGGAGGGCAGTTCCAGCGCCGCGAACCAGGCGCTCTGGGTGGTCGTGAAGGGGACGCCGAGCGCGCCGATCAGGTTGACCGTGATCGCCGCGCCGGCGATGAGGAGGGCGTCCCGGCGGTCGGGGAGTCGGGAGGTCGCGGTCGTCGCCATAGGGAGCCGTTCGCGGTGTGCGGGCTTAAATCCCGCTCAGATCGCGTCGTAGTCCTCGCGGAACGTCTCCAGCGTCGCCGCGAGCACCCCGATCACGATGGGCCCGACGAAGAGGCCGGTGAACCCGACCGAGTAGATGCCGCCGAACACGCCCAGCAGGATGATCGCCGGGTTGAGGTGCGCCTGCTGGTCGATGACGAGCGGGCGGGCGTAGTTGTCCACCATCGCGATCACCGCGACGCCGTAGACGGCGAGGAAGATACCGGCGGTCACCTGGTCGACGATCACGAGGTACGCGGCGGCCGGCCCCCACACGAAGAAGGCGCCGATGAGCGGTAACAGCGCCAACACCGCCATCACGAACGTCCAGAACACCACGTTCGGGATCCCGGCGGCCCACAGCCCGAGTCCCGCGACCAACGCTTGGAGGAGCGCGACGGAGATGTGGCCGATGACGACGCCGCGGGTCATCACGTTGACGCGGTCGACGAGGTCGGCGGTGACCGCCGAGGGGAGCGGGCTCGTCGCCCGGATCCACTTGACGAACGCCGGCCCGTCGATGAGCGTGTAGTACACCAAAAACAGCGCGAGCGACAGCCCGACCGACGCGCGGATCGCCGTGTTCAACACGCCGCTGAACCCGCCGAAAAGCGTCTGGACGAGGAGCTCGCCGATCGTTTGGAGGAGGTCGCCGACCTCCGGGTCCTGTCCCGTGACCGCCGCGATCTCGGCCTCGATGGCGGCGACGTCTATCCCCGTTTCGCCGGCCGCGATCGCGGTGAGGTCGCGGACGAACACCCAGGTGATGTACGCGAGCGGGAGGATGACGGCGACGATCGACGAGAGGATGAGGGTCAGCGCCGACAGCATCTGGCCGAACCGGTTCGAGACGCGCTTCCGGAGCCAGCGGGTGAGCCGGCGATGGAACGGGTAGAGGATGAAGGCGAGAATCGCCGAGGCGATCACGTACTCGACGAACGGCAGGATGACGAAGAGGGTCAACAGCGCGACCGACCCCATGAGGAGCAGGAGGAACGATTGCCCGCGGTTCATACGCCCCCGTGTCTCCGGCGGAGTATAAACGTGGTCGGCGAACGCGCGCGACCGCCGACCCGCGCGGAACCGGCGTTAGAAGGGAATGAAAGAGAGCCGGAAGGCTCAGGCGCTCGCCTCGTCCTCGTCGAGGCCGGGCGCGGTCGCGGCGTCAACTTCGTCCGGCTCCTCCGTGTCGCCGCCGACGACCGTCTCCCCGTCGTCGGTCTCGACGTACACGTCGTCGGCGAAGCCGGCTAAGGCGTTCTCGTACTCGGGCTCGTCGAGCTTCTCGGGTGTCTCCGGCGCCTCGACGACGCCCGCCGCCGGCCGGAACTCGCCGAGCGGGTCGTCGATCGTGATTCCGTACTCCGAGAAGAACGACTCGTACCGGCGGTAGTGCGCTTCTAGCTCGTCGCCCGGGATCTCCATCATCTCCGTCCAGCCGTGGTTGAAGAAGTCGAAGTTCGCCTGGACGTGGGTGATCTCGCGGGCCTCGGCCTCCGGGTAGCCGGCCTCCAAGGCGGCGACGTACGTGTCCATCGTCGCGTCGAAGAAGCTGTCGAGGTGGTCGCGGCGTTCCTCGCGCCGGTCCTCGTCGGCCTTGTTGAGGAAGATGCTCGTGTGGAGGTCGACGAGCTTGTCGTTGGCGACGTCGCCGACCACCGGCGTGGTCAACGCCTTCTTCGCGGCCCAGTGGCGGATGTTCTGCCGGATTTTCATACGCGTCGTTGGGCCGGGACGCTCTTGAATCTGTGGCGTCGCGACCGCGGCGCACGTGCGCGCCTCTCCGCCACCGGCGGGCGGCGCGTGCTCGTGCGCGACGCCGACCGCGCCGCGGAACTGTTATTGCGCTTTACGAACAATATTGTGGTAGACATGGCATCGAAAGAGGCGGACGACGACTGGGCGGCGCAGGTGGAGGCACAGCGGGAGGCGAAAATCGAGCAGTTCCGCGACTCGGCGCGGTCGCCGCTGCCGGTCGCGATGCGGGGCGACGCGTTCCCGGGGCTGGCGTACTTCGATCCGGACCCGGCATTCCGGTTCCACCTCCCGCTCCACGAACACGACGAGAAGGAGACCGTGACCGTCGAGACGACCGCCGACGGCGAGCAGACGTACCGCCGCTGGGGGGAGTTCCGCTTCGAGGTTGACGGGGAGTCGGTGACCCTTCAGGCGTACCGACCGGCCGACGGCGCGGACCGGTTCTGGGTGCCGTTCCGCGACGCGACCAGCGGCGAGGCGACGTACGGCGCGGGCCGATACCTCGACTTGGAGCCCGATCGCGACCGCGTCGACGGCGAGTGGATCGTGGACTTCAACCACGCGTACAACCCGACCTGCGCGTACAACCACGCGTACGAGTGCCCGCTCGTCCCGACGGAGAACTGGCTCGACGTCGCGATCGAAGCGGGCGAGAAGGATTTCCCCGCGGAGCCGGCGGGCGCGGATCACTGACCGGGGACGGATCGCTGATCGGGGGGAGAGATCCACCGCGCGGGGCGGATCGGGACACGCGCTTCGGCGCGGGTGAGGGAGGTTCTCACGCCCCGAGACGCGGATGACAACCCACATTAACCATGAATCCGAACCCCGAGCCATGAGCGATTCGTACGTGATCATCGGTGACGGTATCGCGGGCGCGTCCGCGGCCGAGACGCTGCGCGAGGAAGCGCCCGACGCCGAGATCACGGTTCTCACGGACGAGGGTGAGTCCCTCTACAACCGGATCCTGATCAAGGAGTACGCGAAGGGGAAGCTCCCCGAGGCGCCGATTTCGATCCACGAGGAGGACTGGTACGACGACCACGACGTCGACCTGCGGCTCAACACGGTCGTCGTCGACATCGACGTCGAGGCGGACGCGGTTCACACCCACGAGGGCGAGACGTTCGAGTACGACTCCCTCCTGCTCGCGGTCGGCGGCACGCCCCAGCAGCTCCCGGTCGGGAACGCGGACGCCGACGGGATCCACCACTTCTGGACGTTCCAGGACGCTCGCAAGATCAAAGAGAGCGTCGAGGGCGCAGAGAAGGGCGTCATCGTCGGCGCCGGGCTGCTCGGCATCGACTTCGCGGCCATCTGCGGCGCGCAGGACGTCGAGGCGAAGTACCTGATGCGCGGCGACAACTGGTGGCGCTACGCGCTCTCGGAGGAGGGCGCGGAGATCATGCACGAGGCGATGCGCGAGCGCGGCGTCGAGCCCGTCTTCGGCTCCGGCGTGGACCACTTCGAGGTCGACGACGACGGCCACGTCGAGGCCGCGGTCGACCCGAACGGCGAGCGCTACGAGTGCGACTTCGCGGGCGTCGCCATCGGGCTGAACTTCAACACGGAACTGGTCGAAGACACCCCGCTCGAACTCGACGACGGCATCGTCGTCGACGAGTTCATGCGCACCAACGTCGACAACGTGTTCGCCGCGGGCGACATCACGACGTTCAACGACCTCATCCTCGGCGAGCACGCGAAGAACGGCTCGTGGGGCTCGGCCAAGGAGCAGGGGACGATCGCGGCCCGCAACATGGTCGAGTACGGCAGCGAGGCGTTCGAGTGGGTCTCCTCGTACTCGATCACGCACTTCGACTTCCCGTTCCTCTCGTTCGGTCACCCGACGCTCGGCGACGAGTCGGTGGAGGCGACCACCGCCGAGGGCGAGTGGCGCCGCGTCGCGCTGAAGGACGGGAAGGTGGTCGGCGGCGTGCTCATCGGCGACCTCTCGCCGCAGTCCGCGTTCAAGCAGCTGATGCGCGAGGGGCGCGACGTGAGCGACCAGACGGACCGCCTCATGGAGCCCGGCTTCTCCGTCGACGACCTGGCGGCCCCGACCGAGCAGTAGCCCGCCGACCCCGTCCCCTCCGTCTCGGCGAGCGCCGATCGCGGCGACGGATGCGCGGCCAGCGACGTGCCACGGTGCTTTTCACGGTCGACGCGCTATCTCGTTTATATGTCACCCGGATCGCAAGGGCTTCCGGCCGACTTCTTCGCCTCCTTCGTCGAGGGGTGTTCCGATCCGGTCGTCTCCGTTGACCGGAAGGGGACGATCGTCTACGCGAACCCCGCCACCGAGGCGGTTCTCGGGTACGATCCGGCCGCCCTTCGCGGCCGCGACCTCGCGTCCCTCGTCGCCTCGGAGGCCGCGGACGGGCGCGTCCGATCGGTCCGCGAGCGGTTCGCACAGGTCGACGGGCTCGACGACCGCGGGAGCTTCTCTGTACCGATCAGACACGCGGACGGTCACACCGTGACCTTCTCGGTCCGGTTCCACGAACACTCGACGGGAGAGGGGTGCGGGGGCGGCGGAAGCGACGGCGACCCCGACGCGGAGACCGACGACACCGACGCCGTGTATACCGGTGTCTTTCGCGACGGCGTCGAGGAAGTCGGCGGGGAGACGCTGGAGACGTTCCGCAACCTCGTCGAACACGCCGGCCACGCCATCTACGTCACCGACGTCGACGGGACGATCGAGTACGTCAACCCGGCGTTCACCGACCACACCGGCTACGAGCCGGAGGAGGTCCTCGGCGAGACCCCGGCGATACTCAACTCCGGCGAGATGCCGGACGAGTACTTCGACTCGCTGTGGTCGACCCTGCTGGACGGCGAGGTGTGGGAGGAGGATATCATCGACCGGCGGCGAGACGACGAGCCGTACCACGCCCACCAGACGATCGCGCCCGTACTCGGCGACGACAGCGAGGTGTCGCGGTTCGTCGCGATCCAGACGGACGTTACGGCACGGAAGGCGGCGATGGCCCAGCTGAAACAGTACCGGGACATCGTCGAGCGGCTCGACGACCCCGTCCTCCTCCAGAACCGCGACGGGGAGTTCGAGCTGTTGAACGAGGCGGTGAGCGAGTTCGCGGGCGTCGACCGCGAGGCGCTGTACGGCACCGACGAGTTCGCCTTCATGGACGCGGAGACGGCGGCCGAGGTCGACGAGCGCCGGCGAGGCGTGCTCGACGCCGAGGAGATGGCCGAGTACGAGGTCTCGCCGACGTTTCCGGAAAGCGATCGGGAGGCGACGTTCAGCACGCAGCGGTACCCCTACTACGACGCCGACGGCGACTTGGCCGGCACCTTCGCCATCTGTCGGAACGTCACCGATCGCAAGGAGCGCGAACGGGAGTTGGAGCGGTACGAGCGCGCGATCAACGGGGCGACGGACCTCATCGCCGCGGTCGACCGCGACGGGCGGCTCCTGTTCGCGAACCCGCAGTACCGCGAGTACCACGGGCTCGGCGACCGCGACGTGACGGAACTGACGCTCGCCGATGTCGTCCCGGAGGACGGCTACGAGGACGTCGAGCGACAGGTGGAGCGCGCGCTCCGGGGCGAGTCGGTGGAGTACCGGACGACGCGGACGCACCCGACCCGGGGCACGCGGACGTTCGACGTCCGGTACTACCCGCTCGATAGCCCCGACGACGGGGAGCCCGCCGGGGTCGTCGGCGTGCTTCGGGACGTGACCGACAGCGAGAACCGCGCGCGACAGCTTCGGGTCGTCGACCGGGTCCTCCAGCACAACCTCCGGAACGCGCTGACGGTCGTCCGGGGACGGGCGGAGCAGATCGCCGCGGGCGCCGCCGACTCCGCGGACGCGGCCGAGTACATCGTGTCGCGGGCCGACGGCCTCTTACAGACGAGCGAGAAGGCCCATCACATCACCGAGATACTGAGCGACGCGCCGGAGACCGAACCCGTCGACGTCGGTCGCGTCGCCCGACAGGTGGTAGCGGCGCGGGCCGAGGAGTTCCCGCGCGCGACGGTCGAGGCGTCGGTGCCGGACGACGGGGTCGCGACGGCGTCCGCGACGACGTGGCTCTCCCGGGCGATAGACGAGCTGGTCCGGAACGCGGTCGAACACCACGACCGCGACCGACCGACGGTGACGGTGTCGGTCGAAGTCCACCCCGACGCGGTCGAGGTCCGCGTCGAGGACGACGGGCCGGGGCTGACCGGCATGAACCGGGACGTCCTCGTCGACGGGACGGCGGTCGACGCGCTGTACCACGGAAGCGGTCTCGGGCTGTGGCTCGTCTACTGGGTCGTCCAGCAGTCGGGCGGCTCCGCGGCGGTCGCGGCCGCGGAGCCCCGCGGCACCGTGGTGACGCTCACTTTCCCCCGCGCCGACGACTGAATCGCCGCCGTCGCGTTTGCGAGGCGAGCGAGCCGAACCAGCGTGGCGTCCGCCGCGAAACGCTTATGATTAATCGTGATGTACGGTAACACATGTCACTCAGAGACACCGGGCGACGGCTGCGGCTCCGACGCACCGGCCGCGTTCCGGCGGACGCGCGGGTCCGTCACTACGACGAACTGGACGACGACGAGCAGGGGGTCGTGCGGGAGCTCGCGGACGTGCCGTGGACGGCGCCGGAGACCGGCGACCTCGCCGACGGCGACGTGGTGAAGTTCACCGACTACTACCAGGTTCGCTCGCGGTGAGGGCGGTCGCGTCAGGAGCCGCAGTCGCGCGGCGGTTGGCAGGCGCGCGGCGGTGGGCAGGCGCGGGCGCGGCTGCCCGGAAGCGAAGTTGTTTTCGCCGGTGGGGAGCAAGCGGGTCGCATGGACAGCGGCGGATCTACAGACATGACGCTGGCGTTCGAGTTGGAGGCGCTGAAAGCGCTCGCGGACCCCAACGCGGTGTTCAACAACGCCCGGCAGTGGACCGAGTACGTCGGGGTCGTCAGCGAGAAGCCCACCTACGTCGTCACGAACTTCACGCGGAAACACCGCGTGCGACAGGACTTCTTTTCCGGCCCGCGCGGCGTCGAAGAGAGCTTGGAGAACATCAGCGGGCAGTTCGACACTGACCGCCACGTCTTCGTGGGCGTCGACGACGAGGACGAGGCGGTCGCCGAGGCGACCGGCTGGGAGTTCCTCCACGTCGAGGACGCGGCCGAGGCCGCGGGGTGGACGCTCGCCACCGGTGAGACGGACGAGGAGGCGCCCGAGGAACAGGCCAGAGACGACTGGCCCTGAGGAGACCGGGAGGTGTTTTGACGGGGGCGCCGAAGGCGAGAGTATGACCGACCACGGCGACGACAGTCACGACGGCGGCGACCATTCTGACCACGACCACGGTCACCAGCACGGCCACGACGGTGACGGCCATCAGCACGACCACGACGGTCACCACCACCACGACGTCGACTCGGTCGCGGCCGCGGTGGTCACGGTGTCGTCCTCGCGCGGCACGGACGAGGACCCGGCCGGCGACTACATCGCGGGCGCGTTCGAGGAGACGGGCCACGAGGTCGTCGTCCGCGAACTGATCCCGGACGACTACGACAGCGTCCAGGGGACCGTCGATCGCCTCGCCCGCCGGAAGGACACGGACGTGGTCGTGACCACTGGGGGAACGGGCGTCACGCCAGACGACGTCACGCCGGAGGCGGTCCGGGGACTGCTTGCGAAGCCGCTTCCCGGGTTCGGCGAGCTGTTCCGCCGGCTCTCCTACGAGGAGGTGGGCACGCGGACCATCGGATCGCGCGCGACCGCCGGCGTCGTCTCCGCCACGCCGGTGTTCTGTCTCCCGGGCTCCGAGAACGCGGTCCGGCTCGGCGTCGACGAGATCATCCTCCCGGAAGTCGGCCATCTCGCCGGGCTCGCCGGCAGAGGGCTCGACGAGGCGGAAGAGGACGAAAACCAAGCGACCAACGACGAGGCGGCCGACGACGAGCCGACGAGCGACGAGTGACGCGCCGGCGCCTCAGACTCCGGTGAGGAAGTTCCGAATGAGGTCGTGACCCGACCCGGTCAGCACGCTCTCCGGGTGGAACTGGACCGCCTCGATCGGGTGTTCCCGGTGGCGGATTCCCATCACGATCGACTCGCCCTCGTGGTCGGTGGTGGCCGTCACCGCGAACGCGTCCGGCACCTCGGTCGCCGCCAGCGAGTGGTAGCGGCCGGCGCGGAACCCCTGGTCGAGCCCGCGGAACACGCCCTCCCCGTCGTGGTCGACGGGGAACGCCTTGCCGTGAACCGGTTCGGGGGCGTGCCCGACCGTCCCGCCGTACTCGTAGACGGCGGCCTCTAAGCCGAGACAGACGCCGAGCGTCGGCACCGTCGGCGAGAGGTCGCGTAACACCGGCATCGTCACGCCCACGTCGCGCTCGTTCTTCGGGTGGCCCGGCCCGGGGCTGACGATCACCGCGTCCGGCTCCGCGGCCTCGATCTCCGCGAGCGAGGCGGTGTTTTTGAACACGTCGACGGCGACCGGCTCCCCGTCGATCGTCTGGTCGGAGACGTACTCGACGAGGTTGTAGGTGAACGAGTCGAAGTTGTCGACGACGACGACCCTCATCGCTCGGCCTCCGTGCCGGTGGCGATGGGCTCGTCGTCGCTCTCGGCCTCGCCGTCCCCGTCCTCGCCGTCCGCGTCCTCGCGGATGCGGTCGATCGCGGTCAACACGCCGTCCATCTTCTGTTCGGTCTCCTCGTACTCCGCGGCCGGGTCGGAGTCCGCGACGAGCCCCGCGCCCGCCCGGACGCCGACGACCGACTCCTCGCCCGACTCGTCGAGCGTCGCGGTCCGGATGACGATCGCGAAGTCGGCGTCGCCGGTCCACGAGTAGTAGCCGACGCCGCCGCCGTACGCCTCCCGCGGGGTCGTCTCGAGGTCGTCGATGATCTCCATCGCGCGCACCTTCGGCGCGCCGGTGAGCGTCCCCGCGGGGAACGTCGCACGCGTCGCGTCGAACGCGTCGGCGTCGGCCGCGAGCGTCCCCGTCACGGTCGACTCGATGTGCTGGACGTGGCTGTACTTCAGGACGTTCATGAACTCCTCGACGCGGACGGAGCCGGGCTCCGAGACGCGCCGCACGTCGTTGCGCGCGAGGTCGACGAGCATCGTGTGCTCGGCGCGCTCCTTCCCGTCCGCCAGCATCTCGCCCGCGAGCCGCCGGTCCTCGACCGGGCTGGTCCCCCGCGGGCAGGTGCCCGCGATCGGGTTCGAGACGACGCGGTCCCCCTGGACCGACACGAGCGTCTCGGGGCTCGCGCCGACGACGCTCCGGTCGTCGTGGCGAAGCACGTACATGTACGGCGAGGGGTTCACGTCGCGGAGCGCCGCGTACAGCCCGAGCGAGTCGACCTCGCCGCGGAGCTCGCGGCTGCGCGAGATCACGCCCTGGTAGATGTCGCCGTCGAGGACGTGCCGCTTGGCGGTTCGGACCGCCTCCTCGTACTCCTCGCGCGGGTCGGCGGACTCTTCGCGCACGCTGACCCCGTCCGGATCCGGCGGCGACGCGGCCGCCAGTTCGGCCGCGACGCGCTCGGCCTCCGCGACCAGGTCGTCGTACACCGCGGCGGGGTCGTCGTCGACGCCGATCACCGGGGTGAAGACGAGCTCGGCGCCGCCCTCCTTCTCGTCGAAGACGACGGTCCGCGTCGTGAGCGCGAACTCCGCGTCGGGGAACTCGGTCTCGGGGCGGTCGACGCCGACCTCCTCCAGCCAGAGGTCGTACACCGCCTCGTACGCGAGGAAGCCGACGAACCCGCCAGAGAGGATCTGGCGGTCGGTGTCCGGGAACCCCCGGAGGCTCACGTCCGGGAACGCCGCGCGGACGCGGTCGACCGCGTCGCCCGCGTCGGGGCCGAGGTCTCCCCCGGCGCTCGGGTCGTCGGCGCTTGAATCGGCGGCAGCGCTCTCCGACCCCTCACCCACGAACCTGGCCGCGGGCCCGAGTTCGGTCACCTCGGTGCGGTCCGGGTGGACGGAGACGATCGCCTCGGGGTCGTAGCCGACGAACGAGTAGCGGGCGTGCCTGTCCGCCTTCCCGCCCGAGGTGAACGCGCCGTCGGGGTCGCTGGAGGCGACCTTCTCCCCCGATTCGAGGAGGAACCCGTACGGCCCCTCGCCGACGAGGGTCGCGTACGCGCCGAGCGGGGTGACGTCGGCATCGAGCGAGGCCGACGCGCGGACCACGACCGGCTTCTCGGCGTCGGCGGCGAGCTCGACGAACTCGGCCTTCGAGCGGTCGAGCGAGGGGCCCGCGTCGCTCATGCCAGCTCCATCTCCCGGCCCGCGTTCGCGACGAAGCGGGCGACCGCGTTGTGGTCCTTCCGCCCGCCCTCGATCTCGACGCCGGAGGCGACGTCGACCGCGAAGGGGTCGGCGACCCGGACCGCCTCGGCGACGTTGTCGGCCGTGAGCCCGCCCGCTAACACGACGGGCGTGGTGAGCTGCTCGGCGAGCTCGCCGGTCGCTCGCCAGTCGTGCGTCTCGCCGGTACCGCCGGCGCCCGAGTCGTCGGTCGAGTCGACGACGAAGGCGTCGACCGCGCCGTCGAGCTCCTCGGCGCGCGCCGGGTCGTCGGCGTCGACCGTGAGCAGCACACGCCGCTCCGTCTCCGCGCGGATGAACCGGAGCTCGTCGGCGGTCCACTCGCCGTGGAGCTGGATCGCGTCGGGCGCGACCGTCCGGGCGAGCTCGACCGCGCGCTCGGCGGAGTCGGGCATCGTCACGAGCGTCGCGGTGACGAACGGGGGCACGTCCGCGAGCAGCTCCGCCGCCTCGGCGGGGTCGACCTCGCGCGGCGAGTCGACGGGGACCTCGGTGATGACGCCGACCGCGTCGGCGCCCGCGTCGACCGCGGCGCGGAGGTCGGCCTCCCCGGTGATCCCGCAGATCTTCACCCGCGCCATCAGTCGTCGTCCTCCGCGGTCGCGGTCTCGACGCCGTCGCCGATAGAATCGCCGTCACCGCACAGCGCCGCGAACTTCTCGGCGGCCGCGCCGGAGTCGATCGCGTCGGCCGCGCGCTCGACGCCCGCCGCGAGGGTGTCGGCCTCGCCCGCGACGTAGATCGCCGCGCCCGCGTTCGCGAGGATGAGGTCGCGCTTCGGGCCGGTGACGGAGCCGTCGACGATCCCGCGCAGGTCGGCGGCGTTCTCCTCGGGGCTCCCGCCCGCGACCGCGTCGATCGGGGCCGAGTCGAGGCCGAGGTCCTCGGGCGCGATCGTGAACTCCCGAACCTCCTCACCGTTGACCTCGGCCGCGACCGTCTCGTCGTGAATCCCGATCTCGTCCATGCCGGCGCCGTGGACGACGAGAGCGCGCTCGACGGGCATGTGCGCGAGCGACCGCGCGATGACGGGCACGAGGTCGGGGTCGTAGACGCCCAGCACCTGCGCGTCGGCGCCCGCGGGGTTGGTGAGCGGGCCGAGGACGTTGAATATCGTCCGCATCCCCAGCTCCTTGCGCGGGCCGATGACGGCCTTCATCGCCGGGTGGAACACCGGCGCGAGCATGAACCCGATCCCGTCTTCCTCGATCGCGTCCTCGACGGCCGGCGGCTCGGCCTCGACGTCGGCGCCCGCGACCTCCAGCACGTCCGCGCTCCCGGAGGAAGAGGAGACCGAGTAGTTGCCGTGCTTGGCGATCGGCACGCCAGCCCCCGCGGCGACGATCGCCGCGGTCGTCGACACGTTGATCGTGTCGTAGTCGTCGCCGCCGGTGCCGCAGGTGTCGACGAGCGGCTCGCGGTCCGGCTCGATCGTGCGCGCCGCGTCGCGCATCCCCTGCGCGAACCCGGCGATCTCGGCCTCGGTCTCGCCCTTCGTCCGGAGCGCGGCCAACAGCGCTCCGATCTGGGCCTCCGTCGCCTCCTCGAAGACGAGCCGCGCGGCCTCGCGCGCCTCCTCGACGCTCAGATCCGTCCCGTCCGTCACGCGCTCGACCGTGTCGTTGAGATTCATTGTGTCCACCGATGTAGTATTCCGCGTTGTGATGTACAAGTATGTACACTAATTTAACGCTGTCGCCGTCCGGGAATCGGTAACACGCGACGAGAACGGAAGACGGTACGTGGCTACTGTCGGGAGCGCCGGCTACCTCCCTACTCCGCGTCGAGCGCTGTCGACCCGTCGGCCTCGACGACGACGACGGGGACCTCGGCGTCGCCGACGACCGTGTCGGTGGTGGAGCCGAAGACGAAGCGGCCGACGGTGCCGGTCGTCGGCGCGCCGACGACGACCAGGTCGTAGTACGCCGACTGCTCGACGACCGCGCCCGCCGCGGTCCGGTCCTCCACGAGCCAGCGGTCCGCGCGGTCGAACCCGCCGAGCCGCTCTTCGGCCGCGTTGAGGAGCCGCTCCCCGGCCGCGGCGTAGTCCGTGGCGCCCGGGTCGCCCGCGGCGACGGCGGTCCCGGAGGCGTCCTCGTCGGGGCCGGCGTCGGCGAGCGCCGCGTCCGAGGGGACGACGTGGAACAGTTCGAGCCACGCGTCGGTCGCCGCCGCGATCTCGCGCGCGGCGTCGACGGTCGCCCCCGAGTGCGGGCCGGGGCCGACGGCGACGAGGACCGAGGAGACCCGGTCGGGGCGGTCCGCGCGGTTGGCGCCGTTCAGCGACACGTCGGCGACGGAGGGGGCGTCTCCCGCGTCTTCCACCGCGGGGCCGATCACGGCGTCACCGACCGCCGGCGAGCCCGCGTGACCGGCGCCCCCGGTCCCCGCGGAACCGCCCGCTCCGCCGCGGGCGCCGCCGTTTCGCGTCCCGCCTTCTCGGGCGTTTCCGCCGTCGGCGTCGCTCCCGTTCATACGTGAACGTCTGACGCTCGTCAGATAAATCCCGTTGGTTCCCGGTTCGGTACCGGTTCCGGACGGCGCGCCGTGAGGAGGAGCGGGGCGTCAGACCCGGCGTCCGGAGCGCGCTACTCTCGGAAGAATTCGTCGCGTTCGAACGGTTCGTCCTCGCCCTCCACCGCGAGTACGTCGAGCGCGGTCACCTCGGCGCCGACGCCGAGCAGGCCGGCGAGGCTCGGCTCGGTGCGGCCCTCGTCGCTCGAGATCAGCTCCTTGATGTAGAGGCCCCCTTCCCCGCGGATCTCGACGGTCGCGTGGCGCGGGTCGTCGAGCTCGGCGGTCGCCTCGTACACGTCGCGCTCGCGCGTGATGCTCGCGCGGCGGTGGTCGACCCGGTTGGGGGTGTACTGCTCGACGGTGGCCCCCTCCAGCTGTTCGACCGCCTCGGCGAGGGCGTCGGCGTCGACGTCGGCGTCGAAGGTCACCTGCGCGCGGTACCGCTTTGCGGCGTCGTGCTCCTTCACGCGCTCCACCATGTCGTAGCTCGCGAGGCGGAGCCCCTCGACCTCGACCGCGCCGTCGGCGAACGCGTTGATGTCCGACTGGAGGCGGTCGGTGTCGACCCGGCGCCGGCGCGGCTCCTCGACCTCGATCACGAACGGGCGTCCGGTGCCGAGCATGAGGGCGTCGACGTCCTCGCGGCCCGCGCCGTGGAACGTCGCCTCCGTCCCGTCCATCACGTCCTCGACGACCGGCGCGGTGTACTCCTCGACGCTGTCGTCGTAGAGGTAGCCGGAGCCGCCGCAGTGGTCGCAGGGGTCCGCGCCCTGTCGCCCCGAGCCCTTACACTCGCGGCAGGGCCACTCGGTCTGCGGGATGTCGCGCTCCAGTTTGCGGTACCGGCCGTAGACGAACGTGGAGTTCACCTTCGCGTCGACCTCGTCTTCGGCCAAGTCGATCGTGAACTGGACGTCCGGGCGGTCGAAGGAGACCTCGGTGTCGGTGAGCCGCCCGAACCGCTTGCCGACCTCGCGGTTGAACTCCGACTTGAACGGCTCGCCCGCGTCCTCGTCGAGGCCGACGTCTGCGCGGAGCAGCGCCTCGTTCTCCTCGATCAGCGGCGGCGGGCGCGTGCCGACGTTGTACGTGGCGAACTCGACCCCCTCGACCGCCTCGGCGGCGCGGTCGGCCCACTCGTCGAACTCGGCGCAGCGCCCCTCGCACACCCAGCAGTCCGCGACGTCGACCGGCTCGTGGTCCTCGTCGTCGCGCAGCGCGAGCGACACCCGGAGCGCCGAGCCGCGCTCGGCGTTCGACAGCCCGAAGCTCCGGTCGGCGACGAGTCGGCCGAGACAGGCGTCGCACACCGGTCCGGTCTCGGTCGCGCGCGCCGCGACGTCGAGTACGTCCATACGCCCTCAAACGCGGCGCGTGGTAACTGTCTTACTACTCGGCCGGGGTACCGTCGTCCGGTTGGGCCGCGGGGGGAACGCCGCAGTCGGATCGTTCAATGTCGCCCGGGCGGAGGGGATCGTATGGGAACGCCACTCGACTCGCGCGAGGCGCAGGTCGCCGAGGTGTTGGAGCGGCTCTACGAGGAGTACCCCGACTCGACCATCTCGCTCAACTACTCGAACCGGCTGGAGCTGCTGATCGCGGTGATCCTCTCGGCGCAGTGTACGGACGAGCGCGTGAACGCGGTGTGCGCCGACCTGTTCGAGACGTACGAGACGCCCGAAGACTACGCGAACGCGCCCCAAGAGGAGTTGGCGGAGGCGATCAACTCGATCACCTACTACAACAACAAGGCGAAGTACATCCGCTCGGCGTGTGCGGACATCGCCGAGGAGCACGACGGCGAGGTGCCGGACACGATGTCGGAGCTGACGGACTTGGCGGGCGTCGGCCGCAAGACCGCCAACGTCGTACTCCAGCACGGCCACGACGTGGTCGAGGGGATCGTCGTCGACACCCACGTCCAGCGGCTCACGCGCCGGCTCGGGATTACGGAGGAAGAGCGCCCGGAGGCGATCGAGCAGGACCTGTTGGAGATCGTCCCCGAGAGCGACTGGCAGCAGTTCACGCACCTCATGATCGACCACGGCCGCGCGACGTGCACCGCGATCAACCCCGACTGCGCCGACTGCGCGCTCGCCGACGTCTGCCCCTCCGAGAAGGGCGACTCGGAGGTCGACCTCGCGAGCGGCGAGGCGTGGTAGGCGACGCGTGGGAGCCGGAGCGAACCGATAGTGTTCGGGTAGTAGTATATAAAGACCCGGCAGATGCGGGGAACCCGCCGAATTCGTCCCGCCGAGGGGGAACTCGCTTCTCGATTTATACGGGAATCCGGCGTATCCGTAGGTGAGGAGAGACACAATGTCCACCAAAACCACAAACGAGTTCGGCGGAGAGTTCGGCGGCGTCACGCTGTTAGGGAAGGCGCACTCGCTGTCGGCGCTGTTCATCGTCCTGCTCCGGGCGACCATCGGCGGGATGATCCTGTTCGCGGGCCTCGGCAAGGTCTCCGAGTGGCCGTTCGACGCGGCCGGCTACCTCGCGAACATCGGCTCGGCGAGTCCGGTCAGCGGGATCTACGCCGCCATGGCGTCGAACGCGGCGCTGATGGAGATCGTCAACGTCGTCGTCCCGGTCACGCAAGTGCTCATCGGCGTCGCGCTCATCGCCGGCGCGTTCGTCCGGCTGGCCGCGCTCGGCGGTGCCGTGCAGATGATGCTGTTCTACCTCGGCGGCTGGAGCGGCGAGGCGCTCGCACTGTTCGAGTCGACGCTGATCTACGCGGTCGTGTTCCTCACGGTCGCCGCGTTCGGTGCGGGCCGCGTCCTCGGCCTCGACGCCTACATCGAGCAGATCGAGGTCGGCGGGCAGGCGCTCGTCGAGAAGTTCCCGAAGCTCCGGTACGTCCTCGGCTGAACGGGGACGGTCACCGCTGCGAGGTGGATCGGAGTGACGGCGCGCGACCCGCGCCGCCGACTCGTTTTCGATATCGGCGTCCGGTGCGACCGGACCCGCGTTTCGCGTTCGAGCTATCGACGGATGCGACCGTGACGCGGAGGCTTACTCCTCGGTAATGCGGACCGTCAACACCGGGACCGGTGACTGCCGGACGACCCGCTCTGCGATGGAGCCGATCAGGTAGTGGTCGATCCCCGTTCTGCCGTGTGTCCCCATCACGATGAGGTCGACGTCGGCCGCGTCGGCGTAGTCGAGGAGTTCGGCGTGGGGGACGCCCGACTCGACGTGACGCTCGACCGCGACCTCGCCCGGGATCGCGTCGGCGGCGTCGCCGACGGCCCGCTCGGCGCGTTCGCGCTCGGCGTCCTCCCAGGTCTCGGTTCCCAGCCCCATGTTCGGGCCTTCGAATCGGTTGCGCGTGTCGACGACCGACAGCGCGTGGACCGTCGCGTCGTACTGCCGGGCGAGCGAGCCGACGTGCTCGGCGACCGTCGACATCCCGTCGCTTCCGTCGGTCGGTAGGAGTAGGTGATCGTACATGTGTGGGTGTTGTGTGTCCGCCCGTATCAGATCCCGGCTCCGCCGGCCATCAGGAACAGCGCGAGCGAGATGGCGGCGAAGAGGCCGGCGACGCCCTTCTGGATGGTTCCGGTGTCGAGCGCGTTCGAGACGTACGGAGCGATCTGTCCGCCCGTGACCGTCGCGGGGACCGTGAACACGACCATGTTCCACGGCGTCGAGGCGAGGCTCAGCGAGTGGACTCCGCCGACGCCGAACGCGCCGAGTATCGATCCGCCGAAGACGTGGACGAGCGAGGCGAGGATCGCCGTCGTCGCGACGATGATGTGGTTGGTCCCGATGGCGACTCGGGTGGGGACCCCGGTCCGGAGCTGGGAGATGATCCCGAGTTCGCCGCTCCCGAAGCCGGCCAGCCCCTGGAAGGTCCCGCCGACGCTGTAGTTGGCGAACCGTTCGAGGTATCCCGACCAGGAGTACTCGTACGTGTCGCCCTCGCGGTCGACTCGGGTGACTTCGCCCTCGTCCGTCGCGTTGACGCCCGCGGGACCGAGCTTCTCGTCGTCGTCGGGGAGCTCCGCCGGCGCGCCGCCGTCGGCCGCGACGGCGTCGTCGCTCTCGTCCGGCTCACCGTGGCCGATGTCGGCGTTGAGCATCAGGTAGCCGGCGACGAGCAGCGCCGCGCCGAGCGCCGCGTGGAACAGCGGCTCGGGGATGAAAAAGGACAGCAGCGCCCCGGCGATGACGAACGGGACGCTCCCGACGACGATCGTCAGCGCCAGCCGCCGGTCGACCAGCCCGTACTGGATGAACGCGATCGACGAGGCCGAGAGGCCGAACGACTCGCTGATCAGCCCCACCTTTACGAGCGTCTCCGGCGTGAGCGTCTCCCCCGCCAGCAGCGGGAAGACGAAGATCAGAAACGGTACGAACAGCGCCGAACCGCTGATTCCGACCGTGTTGACAGTCGTCGCCCCGAGCAGGAAGAAGGGGAACAGCCACCAGTACTCCAGCCAGTAGTCCGCCCCGCTACCTCCCCCGGTCGGCGCGGCGAACAGCACCAGCGCCACGAACACCGCCGGCGCCGCGAAGACGAATATGTGCTGATACTTCAGGAACGACTTCTGGAGCCGTTGGGATCGAGTTGCGCTCATCGGTAACAGTGTATCAAGTTATCGCCGTGCGATCGACGGTGAGCGGTTGGATCCCGCCAGTAACCGACGGGCGAGTCGATCTCCGAACGAACCCTCCCGTCCGGTGTGGAGTCCCCGAGAATCCGTCGCGGTGCCGGTTCAATCGTGGGAACACGTGTGACCCGCTTATCAGGAATTCGTATATAAAATATCTCCGTTTCGGAGAATTTATAATCAAAAATACAAATACAGCGGAGAGTCCCAGGCGTTTCTCCCGGGGTCTTCCTTTCCGCGACGCGCGTCAACCCTTGCGGGGGCGTCGGGGCCGGTTCCTGAGTTGCCGGGTACTCGAACGGCCGGTACCCGCCGCTCCGTTTCGGGTTCCAATCCATATAAGACCGCGCGGGCGGAACGGAGGCGTAATGGAACTCGGTTCGCGGGACGCGTTCTCCCGGATGGGGACGCTCGGCATCGAGGAGGAGTTCTACATCGTCGATGCCGACGGCTACCCCACGTCCGGGACCGACGACCTCGTGTACGGCCGCGACCCGCCAGCGGCGGTGCCGGAGGGGTTCGACCACGAGCTGTTCGAGTGTACGATAGAGGCCCAGACCGAGACGATCGAGGACCCGGCGAACGCGGCGGACGCGCTCGCGACGGTCCGCGAGGCGCTCGTCGATCACGCCGCCGCGGACGGGTATCGGATCGCGGCCGCGGGCCTCCACCCGGCGGCGAAGTGGCGCGAGCTCGACCACGTCCAGAAGCCGCGGTATCAGGCGCAGCTGGACCGCATCCAGTACCCCCAACACCGGAACACGACCGCGGGGCTCCACGTCCACGTCGGCGTCGACGACGCGGACAAGGCGGTGTGGGTCGCGAACCGGCTGCGGTGGCACTCCCCGGTGCTGCTCGCCCTGTCCGCGAACTCCCCGTTCTGGAACGGCTTCGACACCGGGCTCGCCTCCGCCCGGGCGAAGGTGTTCGAGAACCTCCCGAACACCGGGATCCCCTCGGCGTTCGACGACTTCGACGCGTTCCGGCGGTACGAGCGCCGGATGGTCGAGACCGACTCCATCGCGGACCGCGGCGAGCTGTGGTTCGACGTGCGCCCCCACACCGGCCACGGCACGGTGGAGGTGCGCGCGCCCGACGCGCAGCGCGACCCCGAGGTCACGCTCGCGCTCGCCGAGTACGTCCGCGCGCTGGTCGTCGACTACGCCGAGCGGTACGCGGACGGCGAGTCGCTCCCGACCCTGCGCCGGGAACTCCTTGACGAGAACAAGTGGCGCGCGATCCGGCACGGCCACGACGCCGCGTTCATCGACCGCGACGGCGAGGGGACGACCGCGCTGGGCGAGGTCGTCGACGCCGAGTGCGACCGGCTCGGAGTCGACGGCATCCGCGAGGTGTACGAGGCCGAGAGCGGCGCCGCGCGTCAGCGCCGGATCCGCGACGAGGAGGGCGCCGACGCGCTGCGTTCGGACCTCCTCGTGAGCCCCTAACCCCGGAATCGAACGCCTCGGGGGCGCTCCCGGAAGTTCCGTCGGAACGAAAGCGACGAGAAACGCTTTTGGCCGCGTAGCCCCCAGTTTCCGGCATGACCACGGACGATTCACCGACCGAGCCGGGAGACGACCCGGAGGAGTCGCCGACGGACCGGACCCGCGAGGAGCTTCGGAAGACGAAAGAGCGGCTCGGCGAGGGCGCCGACAGGGCGGTGAAGGGGTTCGACGACAACGTCGTCGACCTGCTCGCGTGGCTGCTCGACACCGAGACCCGCGCGCGCATCTACGTCTACCTCCGCGACAACCCCCACAGCACGAGCGACGAGGTCGCGGACGGAACGGGCCTGTACCCCAGCACCGTCCGCGAGGCGCTCGCCGAGCTCCACGACGAGGGCACCGTCGAGCGCAGCAAACGGAAGGCGGAGGGCGCGGGCAACAACCCCTACGAGTACGAGGCCATCGCGCCGAGCGAACTGGTCCGCACCGTCGTCGGCGACGTCCAGGCGGAGCTGAACGCCGTCTTCAACCTCGACCGCCGGCTCGGCGGCGAGTCGCCCGACGGCGACACCGAGCCGGTCCAGATCTCCGTCGACGGCGAGGACGGCGAGAGCGGTGACGGCGAGGGCGGCGACGACGAGGCGTCGGACGGAGATGAAGGCGGGAGCGACGAGGACACCGACGGCGACGACGCGGACGACGAGCGGGCGAACTGAGCCGACCGGCACCGACTTCCCCTCGTCCGACCGCGGTTCGGGACGTTTTAAGTTCGACCCGCGCAACGGAGAGGCATGAACGTCGCGCTGGGGGGTACGTTCGATCCCGTTCACGACGGCCACCGCAAGCTGTTCGAACGGGCGTTCGAGCTGGGTGACGTCACGGTCGGGCTCACCTCCGACGATTTGGCGCCGCAGACCCGACACGTCGAGCGGTACGTCCGCCCCTACGACCGGCGCGAGCGCGACTTGGAGGAAGAGTTGGCCCCGCGGGCTGAGGCGCACGGACGCGAGTACGAGATCCGCGAGCTGACGGAGCCGACCGGTATCGCGGTCGAACCGGAGTTCGACGCGCTGATCGTCTCTCCCGAGACGAAGGCTGGCGGCGAGCGGATCAACGAGATCCGCACCGAGCGCGGCCGCGACCCGCTCGACCTGATCGTCGTCGACCACGTTGCCGCCGAGGACGGCGAGCGCATCTCCTCGACGCGGATCGTCGCGGGCGAGATCGACGAACACGGCAACCTCACCCCCGACCGCGAGGGGCGGGGCGCGACGCGACCGGAATGACGGGCGGCGACGCGACGAAGGCGGCGGGCGCGATGGACGGCGACGCGAGCGGAGACGACGCGGCCGAGTCCCGGCGCGCGGCGCTCCGACAGATAGCTCTCGGTGAGTCCGGCTTCGAGCGGGCGACGGTGTGGAGCGCGGTCGGCTTCGCGCTGTCGTACGTCGCCTTCGACGCGACGGCCGCGGTCGGCGTCGGGAGCGCGGAGACCACCGGCGCCCTCGCCGCGGTGACGGCGATCGGCGCGATCGCCTTCGCAGCGACCGGGGGCGGCGTGTTCCCGACGATACTGCTCGCCTACGGACCGTTCGCGGGGACGCTGCTCCGGGGGATCGGACCGGAGCCGTACGTCCTCCCGTTCGCCGCTGGCGCCCCGGCCGCGGCCGCGTTCACCGCTCCGCTTGCCCTCGCCGGCGCGGTCGCGGTCGCGGTGGGCGCCGCGTCGGCGGTCGTCGGCTTCCTCCTCTCCCGGATCGCCGCGTCCCGGTAGCGCCGCGCCGCGATCCGACCTGCCTCAGTCCTCCAGCGTCCCGTTTAGCACCTTCGCGGCGACGAGTATCGGGTCCCACACCGGACTGAACGGCGGGGCGTACGCGAGGTCCAAGCGCTCGACCTCGGGGACGGTCATGTCCGCCTCGATCGCGGTCGCGAGGGTGTCGATCCGGATCGCCGCGCGGTCGGTGCCGACGATGCTCCCGCCGAGCAGGCGCCCGGTGTCGCGGTCGGCGACGAGCGTCACGTCCGTCTCGGCCGCACCGGGGTAGTAGCCGGAGCGCGAGCCGGCAGTCACCGTCTCGCTGACCGGGTCGAAGCCGGCCGCCTCGGCCTTCACCGGGTCGAGTAGCCCGACGCGGGCGGCCTCGGCGTCGAAGGCCTTCACCGCCGCGGTGCCGGCGATGTCGCCGACCGGCGTCGGGTCGCCGGCGACCGTCGCGCCGATGGCCCGCCCGGCGCGGTTCGCGGTGAGGCCGAGCGGGAGCCAGTCGGGCTCGCCGGTCACCGCGTGGCGCGCGGTCGCGCAGTCGCCCGCGGCGTACACGTCCGGCAGGCTGGTGCGGCCGCGGTCGTCGACGCGGATCGCGTCGCCCGGCCCGAGGTCGACGCCGGTGCCCTCCAGCAGGTCGGTGTTCGGCCGGATCCCGACGCCGACGACCGCCATGTCGACGGGGACGCTCTCGGTCGCCGCGCCGTCGCTCCCGCCCCCGACCTCGACCGCCTCGATCCGGTCGTCGCCGACGAGCGCCTCGACCGGTGCGTCCGTGTGAACCGTGACGCCCTCGGCTTCAAGCGCCTCTTCGACGCGGTTCCCAACCGTCTCCCCGAACGGTGAGAGGAGGTGCCCGGACCGGTGGAACACGTGGACGTCCAGTCCGCGCTCGGTCAGCGCCTCTGCGACCTCGACGCCGACGTACCCCCCGCCGACGACCGCGGCGGTCTCGGGGGCCGGCATCGCCGCGTTGCGCTCGACGCGCTCGCGGTCGACCGCGCTCACGTCGGCGCGTTCGGGGTCGTAGGCGTCCGGCTCGGCGACGTACGCGTCGATGGCGGCCGCCGCGTCCATGTTATGTAGCGTGAACGCGCCGTCGACGCCGCGCACGTCGAAGGAGCCGGTGGTCGCGCGGGCGCCGGTCGCGACGAGCAGGTCGTCGTACGCCTGCTCGAAGCGGTCGCCCTCGACCGTCTCGACGGTGACGCGCTTCGCGTCGGGGTCGACGGCGACGACCTCCGACTCGCGTCGGAGGTCGATCCCGCGCTCGTCGACCTCGCTCGGCGACAGCGAGAGGAGGTTCGACATGCGGTCGACGTAACCCGCGATGAAGTAGGGCATCCCGCAGTAGGCGTACGAGATCCAGCGGCCCTTCTCGAAGACGACGACCTCTCGGTCGGGCGCCTCGCGCCGGAACTTGCTGGCCGCGCTCAACCCCGCCGCGTCGGCACCGACGACCACGAACGGATCGCTCATGGCTGGACATCGACTGGCCGGGTGAAAAAGTCACGCCGTGGGTGCGGGGCGGGCGCGCGGCCGTCAACCGCGACGGCGACCGGCGTTGACAGTCGACTGCCACCGGCGTTGACAGTCGACCGCGACCGGCTTCGGTCGCGCTCAGTCCTCGTCCGCGAGCCGCGAGAGCGTCTCGCGGGCGTTCGCGACCGCCTTCTCCTTTTTCGCCGGGTACGCCTCCACCTTCGTGCGGACGGTGACCCCCGGGCCGAGCCGGACCTCGTCGCGGAACGCCGCCTGCTTGTCGAGGCGGAGGAACAGCGCGCAGTTGTCGTCGACGCGCTCGTCGAGCTCGTCAAGGACGCGGTCGAGGTCCTCCAGCTCGGAGAGCCGGTCGAGCACGTGTCGCATCTCGTCGGCGCGCTCGACGCGCGCCGAGAGGACGACGATCCGGTCCCCGTGATGGCCCACGTTCTCGACGCGGTCGAGCTCGACGTCCTCGGGTAACAGAGAGTACAGCGCCTGCTCGACGCGTTTCACGTCCTCCGTGGCGTACGAGAACGCGCGGAGGTCGACGTAGTGGAAGGGGACTTTCGGCATGCGGTACGGGTGGGGGCGGCGTTACTCCTCGCTCTCGACGGCGTCGAGCGCGTCCTCGGGGACGCCCGTCTCCTGGCCGTCCTCGAAGCTGACCGTGTACGTCGCGTCGCCGAACATCGTCTCCATCACCTGCGTAATCTTCCCCGTCTCGCCGTCGTACTCGCTGTGTTTGTCGTGGAGCACGACCTCGTCTTCCTTCTCGAAGCTCATGGCGTTCCGTTCCGGTGGGACGGTTAAAAGCGCGCGGATCCGGAGCGAGACGCGGAGGTCGAGCCGGCGGAGGCCGCGGGGCGGCGACCCCCATCGCCTCACGTCACCGCGAGCAGCGCCGCGCCGAACGCGACCATCAGCGCGATCCCCACCGCGAGCCAGACGACGGCGCTGTCGACGGCCATCGCGACGCCGACCGCGACGCCGACCGCGACCAGCCCGAAGACCGCGCCCGCGACCCCGCCGCGCTGTACCAGGCGGTCGAGCGCGTTCACCGCGCGCTGTCGGGCCGGCGGCTCCGGCGTGCGCTCCGGGGGCGCGGAGAGCTCCTCGTCGACGGCGACCGCCTCTTCGGGGGTCTCCGGCGACGGGTCGACCCGAACGTCGACGTACGTCGTGTTCGACCCGTAGCCGGTGACGATCTTCAGTTTGCCGCGAACGGCCTCGTCGACGTCGGCCGTCGAGACGTGGACGTGGCGGGTGGCCTCGTCGGCGACGAAGTGGTTGCCCTCGTCGAGCGCGGCCACCCGGTCGAGGTCGTCGTCGAAGTGGAGGTGGACGTGCGTCGAGCGCCCGCTGTTTTCGAGCACGACCGGGAACGGCCCGTCAGTGACGAACGAGTCCGGGGCGTCGATGTCGTGGACCGTCTCCCCGTTCAGTTCGACGTCGAGTGTCGGCACGGGTGGGACCACGACCCCGTACTAAAAAAAGATTCACACGAGCAACGAGTTTCCGGGTCGGTCGAGTCAACGCCGCGGTACGCCCGATCCGGGAGCCTACGCCGCGGCCTCTTCGCGCATGTCCGGCGGCAGGAGGTTCGGGATTCCGTCCTCGATCGGGTACGTCTCGCCGCACTCCGTGCAGGTGAGCGTCCCGGCGAGGACCTCCTCGTCGTCCGCCTCGTCGACGTCGAGTTCGAGGGCCGCCTTGTCGAGCGGACAGCAGATCACGTCCATCAGGGATTCCTTCATACCGCTCGGTTGGGTGGGACCGATAAAAAAGCGTGCGGGTCACGGCCGGTCCGGGGACATCGGCGCGTCGAGGGCGGCCGGAACCGGCCGCCGCGAGCGACCCGGATAACAACCTCTTTGCCGCCGCGCGCCCCCCTCTGTGACATGGGCATCCCGGCGGAGCGGATCGAGCGGCTGTTCGTCCTCGCCCGCGAGGCGGTCGTCGACGACGAGTACGACCGCGCCCGCGGGTACGTCGCCCGCGCCCGCCGGATCGCCGAGCGAAACCGCTGCGGGATCCCGTCGGAGCTCTCCCGGCGCGCCTGCGACGACTGCGCCGTCTACCTCCGGCCCGGGAAGACGAGCCGCGTCCGAACGCGACCCGGACGCGTGGTCGTCCGGTGTCTGGAGTGCGGGGCGACGGCGCGGTACCCCTACGGGGAATAAGCGGAAAGAAGACGCTACGACTACTCTGCGCGCTCGCGCAGCCGTTCGAGCACCGAGACCGTCCCGTCCATGAATCCGTCCTCCACCACCTCGTCGGCGGCCTCGCGGGCGGCGGCGTCCGCGTTGGCGACCGCGTATGACTCGCCGGCGACCTCGAACGTGGAGACGTCGTTCTCGCTGTCGCCGATCGCGACGAACTCGTCGGCCGCGAGGCCGAGCGCGTCGGCGACGACGCGGAGCGCGCGTCCCTTGCTCACGCCCGTCGACTTGACGTGGTAGGCGTAGCCGGTGTCCACGACCTCCACGTCGTCGACGGCGGCGGCGACCTCGCGGAGGAGCGCCTCGTCCGCGTCGGTCGAGAGCGCGACCTCCGTCTCGCGCCAGCGGTTCACGGTGTCGCCGTCGCCCCACCCGATCTCCCCGCCGCGCTCGCGGAACGCCTCGACGACAGCCCAGGCTGCGTCCGGGTCGCCGACGACCGTCGTCTCGCCGTCGGCGTACGCGACGCCGCCGTTCTCCGCGATCACCGTCTCCTCGCGGCCGAGGAAGTGCGCGAGCGCGACCGGGTACGGGAACGCCTTCCCGGTCGCGAAGGCTATCGGGGCGTCCCACTCGGGCAGCAGCTCGAAGACCCGCGGGTCGATCCGGTGGTCCGGCGTCGTGAGGGTGCCATCGATGTCGAGCGCGAGGGGCGGAACCATACCCGCGAGTCGGCGGCTCGGAGACAACTGTCTTCCGTTCGATCGGCTCTGGTACGTCGAGGGAGCGGAGCGACCGGATGGTTGTTTATAAATAGTTCGTGACTTCGCGACGAACGCTGCTAAAGTCCCAGCCGCTTATTTATAAATAGTTGCTGGCAGATCGGCGGCAAACATCTCCAAAGCCCCAGCCGCTCGCTTATAAATAGTTGATTTGGGGTCTGCGATGAACACCGCCAAAGCCCCAGCCGCGAGGCGATACGT
Organism: Halorubrum sp. T3; assembly: GCF_000296615.1. Lineage (NCBI taxonomy): Archaea > Methanobacteriati > Methanobacteriota > Halobacteria > Halobacteriales > Haloferacaceae > Halorubrum > Halorubrum sp. T3. The sequence goes on from NZ_JH815329.1 coordinate 735,753, forward strand.
GACCAACTGTGGATCGACGTCGAACGCCCCCAAAGCCCCAGCCGTGAGGCGGGCGCACGCTCGCTGCGCTCCTCACTCGGTCGCTAGTGCTCCCTCGTTGCGGTGCTTACGTCGCCTGCGCCCGCCTCACGGCTGCCCCTTTGAGTCCCGCCCCACACAGCACCTCACACCTCCCCAGCCTCGCCGTTCGCTCCGGGCTCCCTTCGGTCGCCCGTCGCTCACGGCATCCCTCGCGCGTGCTCCTCGCGCCCGGTGGGCGCTCGGAGGCACGCGCCACCGCAGTCATTTATAAGTAACCTTCGGTGTCGCCTACACCTTTTAAAAAAACCGTATCGCTGCTGTTGATCCGGTTGGGTCGCCCCCTTTGGCCGCTATCCGGTCCGGACGCGCCGGTCGAACAGTTCGCGGAAGACGACCGTCGGGAACAGCGGCACGAGCCGGCTCGGGGGGCGCCCCTTGCCGTCGCTCTGATGGACGGTGACGCGTTCGAGCAGGCCGGCGTCGGCCAGCTCGTAGAGCACGCGCCGCACCGTCGACGCCGAGAGGTCGACGCCGGGGCGCTCCGCGATGGCCTCGGTCGCCACGCCGACCGTCGACCGCTCCTCCTCGGAGAGCCCGGCGAGCTCGTAGAGGAGCCGCTGGCGGCTCTCGGGGAGCGCGAGCACCCGCCCCAGCGCCACGCAGGGACGCGGGACGCCGTCGATGCCGGCGTCGACGTCGCCGGAGCGGACCGTCGACGCGCCCGCCCGCTCCGCGTTGACCGCCGCGCCCATCACGGCGGCGAGCGCGTCGTGGGCGTCGCCCGCGGCCCACTCGACGATCTCGCGGATCTGGTCGTGCGAGAGCGCATCGCGGCCGAGCCCGGTCGAGCACCGGCTCGTCAGCAGCTCGACGAGCACGTGCCGGCGGTACTTCGCGAACTCGACGGTGGTCTCCGGCTCCCAGTCGATCGCGTCCGGCGGGTCGCGGCCGATACAGGCCGGCGTGACCCGATCGCCCACGTCGTTCAGCCAGTCGATAAGCGTCGCCGCTGTCGGCGTCTCGGTCTCGTTCGTGTGGTCGGCTGCGACGACGAGCTCGGGGCCCGTGCGCATCGCGTCGCGCAGCGACTCGGCCAGCTCCTCGGTCCCGATCCCGTGGTCCGGGACGGGCTCGTCGCTCATCGCGGCCAACATTGCGTGATACAGTCGGAAGCGGGTCGACGCGTTCCGCGCGTCGACGTAAACGAACCCGGGGATCGTCGGCTCGACCGCCCGCGTCGTCGTCTGGATGGCGCGCCGCGGCCCGCTGTGGCTCGCCAGCCGGTCGAACAGCGCGGAGACGACCGCCGACTTCCCGCTCCCCTTCGGGCCGTACACGTAGGCGCTCGGCGGGAGCGACCCGGTGAAGGCGGGCTCGAACACGTCGAGGAGCCGCTCTATCGCCGGGCCGCGCCCGACCGGCGAGCCGACGTGGCTGACCGGCGAGACGGCTTCGAAGTCAGCGAGGACGCTCATGCCGGCGTCGTAGCCGAGCCGTCTTTCGATCCGGTCGTCGATGTTCACGGCCGACCCTCCGAGATAGTCGAACAAAACTGGCACGAAGCGGAGTCGGTGCGCGGTCGATCGCGGTCGCGAGCGGCGTCGGCGGCAGGGACGTCGAAAGCGTCGGGTGCGACGTGGCGGCCGCGAGCGACGTGGCGTCCGCGAGCGGCGTCGACGCCGACCGAGGGACGGCCGTCGCTCTCGAACCGAGCGCCTCGGCGTCCGCGTGTCCGGTCTGGTCTCATTGGTATTCGGCGGCTTGGTCAGAGGGTGTTTCGCGCGTGGAACCGTCCTCGGCCGCTACGAGGGAGTCGACGCCGCGTCGGCTCCCGCGAGCGGGCTCAGAGGTACCCGGCGTTCGGCAGGATGCCGAGGATGGCGAGAATGCCCACGACGAGCATCATGATCGCGATGGCCATCGCCGGCGGGTCCACGTGGGTCCCGGAGTGCGAGTAGAACATCCGCTGGGTGACTTCGCCGACGAGGCCGCTGAGGGCCCCGAGGACGCCGCCGGCGAGCAGCGCGACGACGGCGCCGCTCGTGCCGACCGACGCGAGCGGCGTCACCGCGCCGATGTCCCCGAACGCGCCGACGCCGAGAACGGCGCCGACGGAGCCGAGCAGGGTGATGTGGTGTGTCACCGGAATCTTCTCGACGCCGAGGTTCAGGAACAGCAGGCTGATCGCCGAGATACCGTAGCCGAGGAAGATGCTCCCCGTCTGTAGGTAGATGTACCCGCCGAGGATACCGCCGACGAGGCCGATAGTCGTGACTCCCGCCCACTTGTACTGGTGAGGGAGCCACGGCTCGGTCGCCGGGCGACCGGCGTGTTCCTCGGGGCCGCCGTCGGCCTGCGGGTGCATGTCGCCGCGCTCGAACGGTGACATGTCGAGGAGGCCGTCGCCCGCCGGCTTGCCGACGATCGGGTAGCCGAAGACGGGGCGGGCGAGGAACGCGGTCGCGAACACGGATACCGCGATGAAGTCGGTCGGCGGCATCATCCCGAGGACGTTGATGAAGAGGCCGTTGGCGATCCGGGTGAACAGCATCCCGATCACGCCGAAGATCGCTCCCACGGCCAGGATGTCCGGCTTCGTGCCGAACGCGTACGTGATGTCCTTCCCGAAGTGGTAGCCGCCGTCGGCGGGGTTCATGTCGGGGTACTTCTTGCCCGCGTACGCCGAGGCGGCCACGCCGCCCGCGAACGCGATGTGCGGGCCGGTGATCGCCCCGAACCCGATGACGCCGGTGATCCCGGCGGCGAGTTCGCCCGCGGGGATGCCCTCGATCGCACCGATCTGTCGTTGAAGGATGCCGATCCCCTCGCCGAGGAAGACGACGAACCCGGTGAAGATGAACGCCGGGAGCGCGCCGATCGCGGCCCCGAACGCGCCGCCCGCCAGCGCGGTGATGAGCAGCATGACGAACAGCTTGACCTCGATCCCGAGGACCGGGATCTGGAGCAGCAGTTCGTTCATCTACTCCTCCTCCTCGTCGATCGCCCAGTTCTTCGAGCGCTCGACCGCGTCGTCCCAGCGGCTGTACAGCTTGTCGACCTCCCCCTGCGACTTCTCGGGCGTGAACTCGCGGTCGATCTGCCAGTTATCGCGCAGCTCGTCGACGTTGTCCCAGTAGCCGACCGCGAGCCCGGCGGCGTACGCCGAGCCGAGCGCGGTCGTCTCGTCGACCTCCGGCCGGGCGATCTCCGTCTGGATGATGTCGGACTGGAGCTGGCAGAGGAAGTTGTTCTTCACCGCGCCGCCGTCGACGCGGAGGCTCGTCGTCTCCACGCCGGAGTCGGCCTCCATGGCCTCGGCGATGTCGCGGGTCTGGTAGGCGATCGACTCGAGCGTCGCCCGGACGATGTGCTCCTTGCTCGTCCCGCGGGTCATCCCGACGATGGTGCCGCGGGCGCGGCCGTCCCAGTGCGGGGCGCCGAGCCCCGTGAACGCCGGGACCATGTAAACGCCGTCGGTCGAGTCGACCGAGCGCGCCAGCTCCGCGGTCTGGGCCGCGTTGTTGATCAGGTCGACGTCCTCGAGCCACTCGATGGCGGCGCCGGTGATGAAGATGGAGCCCTCCAGCGCGTACTGGACGGGCTCGCCGGACATCTGGAACCCGATCGTCGTCAACAGTCCGTGGTCGGACTCGACGGCGTCGGTCCCCGTGTTCATCAGGTAGAACGAGCCGGTGCCGTAGGTGTTCTTCGCGTCGCCCTCGTCGAAGCAGGTCTGGCCGAACAGCGCGGCCTGCTGGTCGCCTAAGGCGCCCGCGACGGGGACTTCCTCGCCGAGGAAGCCGTCGGGGTCGGTGTGCCCGTAGTAGTCCTCGTCGGAGGAGGGGCGTACCTCGGGCACCATCTCCTTCGGCACGTCGAACTCGTCGAGCAGCTCGTCGTCCCACTCTAACTCCCGAATGTTGTACAGCATCGTCCGGGAGGCGTTGGTGACGTCAGTGATGTGGTTCCCCGTCAGGTTGTAGATGAGCCACGAGTCGATGGTGCCCATCACGAGCTCGCCGGCGCGGGCCCGGTCGCGCAGGTCGCCGCCGCGAGAACTCTGCATCTTGAGTGGCTCGGCGTTGTCGAGGATCCACTCCGTCTTGGTGGCGGAGAAGTACGCGTCGGCCTCGAGGCCGGTCTTCTCGCGGATCTCCTCGACTTTGTCCGCCTCCTGAAGCTCCTCGACGCGGTCGGTCGTCCGCCGGTCCTGCCACACGAGGGCGTTGTGGACCGGTCGGCCGGAGTCTTTGTCCCAGACGATCGTCGTCTCGCGCTGGTTGGTGATACCGATGGCGTCGAGCTGGTCGGCTTCGAGGCCCGCGTCAGCGAGGCCGTCGAGGACGACCTGCTGGGTGTTCTCCCAGATCTCCATCGGGTCGTGCTCGACCCAGCCCGGGTTCGGGTAGATCTGTTCGTGCTGTTCGTAGGCGTTCGCGACGACCTGGCCCTCGTGGTCGAACACCATGAATCGAGTTCCGGTCGTCCCCTGGTCTATCGCACCGACGTACTGTGTCATGTTGTGGATCCCTCCTGTGGCGCTGGTCCGCGCGCGGCGGTGGCCGGGTCGCCCTCGCCGTTGAGGGCGATCCCGGCGCCGCGTTCGCTGTCGCGTCGCGCGTCCGCTCGGTCAGACCCGTCCGGAGCCGACCCGAGGCGGCCGCGAGGCGTATCGACGCCGCCGCGACATATCTTCACGGAAGCTACCACGCCGGTCGTGAACATAATGTACTACCATAATAATCTTCCTGTTAAAATCCGGATGGCGGCGGGAGTGAAAAAGTACAGTATATAAACACACCGACGACGAGGACGAGTACGCTACTTGAATGACCCTGATAGTTATGGGTAGGACGCCTCGGGAGGTAAAGTAAAGTGGTCGTGGTCCAAGGGCCTCGCATGGACAGACAAGTGGACGTCGTCGTCGTCGGTGGGGGGTCGACGGGGTGCGGCGTCGTCAGGGACCTGGCGCGACGCGGGCTCGATACGGTCCTCGTCGAGAAGGGGAACCTGACGCACGGCACGACCGGACGGATGCACGGCCTCCTCCACAGCGGGGGCCGCTACGCGGTCTCCGACCGGAAGAGCGCGAAGGAGTGTATCGAGGAGAACATGGTCCTCCGCGACATCGCGACCCACTGCGTCGAAGAGACCGGCGGGCTGTTCGTCAAGCGACCGGAGGACGACGAGGAGTACTTCCAGGAGAAGCTGGAGGGGTGTAAGGCGTGCGACATCCCGGTCGAGGTGATCGACGGGGAGGAGGCGCGGCGCCGCGAGCCGTACCTCGCGCGCGACGTCGAGAAGGCGATCGCCTTACCGGACGGCGCGGTCGACCCCTTCCGCCTCTGCGTCTCCAACGCCGCCGACGCCCGCGAGCACGGCGCGCGGGTCGAGACCCACGCCCCGGTGACCGACGTGCTCGTCGAGGACGGCGAGGTCGTCGGCGTCGAGATCGAACACGAGACCGGACCGGGCAAGCGCGTCCACCGCGAGCCGGGGACGACCGAGGAGATCCGCGCGCGCCACGTCGTCAACGCGACCGGCGCGTGGGCGGGCAACGTCGGGGAGATGGCCGGCGTCGACGTGGAGGTCCGCCCCTCGAAGGGCGTGATGACGGTGATGAACACCCGGCAGGTCGACACCGTGATCAACCGGTGCCGGCCGAAGGGCGACGCCGACATCATCGTCCCCCACGAGACCGCCTGTATCCTCGGCACGACTGACGAGGAGGTCGACGACCCCGAGGACTACCCCGAGGAGGACTGGGAGGTCGACCTGATGATCGAGACGCTCTCCGAGCTCGTGCCCGCGCTCGAAGACGCCCGGACGCTCCGCTCCTTCTGGGGCGTCCGCCCGCTGTACGAGCCCCCGGGAACGGGCACGGAGGACCCGACGGACATCACGCGCGACTACTTCCTCCTCGACCACGGCGACCGCGACGACCTCCCGGGGATGACGACCATCGTCGGCGGGAAGCTCACCACCTACCGGATGATGGCCGAGTCCATCTCCGACCACGTCTGCGAGACGCTCGACTACGAGGCGACCTGTGACACCGCCGACGCGCCGCTGCCGGGCTCGGAGAGCGAGGCGCGCATGGCGGAGCTGATGGACGAGTTCGGCCTCCGCTCGCCGGTCGCGCGGCGGTCGGGCCAGCGGCTCGGCTCCCGGGCCGACGACGTGCTCGACGAGTACGACCCGAACCCGATCGTCTGCAACTGCGAGAGCGTGACGCGCGCGGAGGTCCAGGACGCGATCGGCGACGCCGGCTCCGACCTCAACGCAGTCCGCCTGCGCACCCGCGCCTCGATGGGGAACTGCCAGGGCGGCTTCTGTACGCACCGGATCGCCGCGGAGCTCGCCGAGGAGTACCCCGAGCCCGTCGTCCGCGACGCCGAGGACGAGCTGTACCAGGAGCGCTGGAAGGGCCAGCGCCACGCGCTGTGGGGCGAGCAGCTCTCGCAGGCGATGCTGAACCACATGCTCCACGCGACGACGATGAACCGCGACGGCGACCCCGCGAACCTCGACGGCGAGGTCGACTTCGGCGCGTTCGACGCGGGCGCCGACGATGGTGCGGCCGACGCCGACGGGGCCGGATCGGCCGGAACTGCGGCGACCGACGGCGGCCGCGCAAACGACGACGCGGCCGCCGATGGTGACCGCGCAAACGACGACGCGGCCACAGACGGGGGTCGCTGATGGCGATAACCAGCGACGTCCTCGTGGTCGGCGGCGGCCTCGCGGCGGTCACGGCTGCGGTGTCGGCGGCCCGCGAGGGCGCGGACGTGCGGCTCGTCTCCCACAAGGCCAGCACCTTGCGGCAGGCGTCCGGGCTGATCGACGCGCTCGGCTACGTCCCGGCGACCGAGCCCGCGAAGCCGCTGCGCGACGGGCCGCCGACCGCCGGCCGCGAGCTCGACCCCGACGAGTGGCCCGATCCGGAAGGACCGCTCGCGGACCCGTACGAGGCGATCGACCGGCTCCCCGAGAGCCACCCCTACCGGGTCGTCGGGGCGGACGCGCTCCGCGAGGGGCTCGACCTGTTCGACGACCTCGCGGGCGACGCCTACCGCGGGGGCCACACCGACAGCAACGCCCTCGTGCCGACGTTCGGCGGGGCGGTGAAGCCGACGGCGCGGTACCCCGCGGCCGCGGAGGCCGGACTCGCGAGCGACGACCGACCGATGCTCGTCGTCGGGTTCCGGTCGCTGACGGAGTACGACGCGCGCGCCTTCGCCGGCCGGCTGGAGGCCGCGGGCGTCCCGTTCGACGTCGCGGGCGCCGAGGTGGAGTTCGCGGAGGCGTTCCGGGCCGACGCGAAGATCACTCGGCTCGCGAAGGCGCTCGACCACGACGAGGAGATCGACGGCGTCCCCGCCCGCGAGGCGCTCGCGAAGGCGGTCTCGCCGCACCTTCACGATGTCGTCGACGGGGACGGCGGCGTCGACCGCGTCGAGCGCGTCGGCTTCCCGGCGTTCCTCGGCGACGACCGGGGCGAGGAGGTCCGCGCGGAGCTCGCCGACCGGCTCGGGGCCGACGTGTTCGAGGTCCCGATGGGACCGCCGAGCCTCCCGGGCCTCCGCTTAGAGGACCGGTTGTTCGACGCGCTCGACGCCGAGGGCGTCCGGTTCGAGACCGGAAACCCCGTGGTCGGCGTCGAGTCCGCGAGCGACGGTCGGGTCGAGGCAGTCGCGGTCGACCGGAAGGGTCGGACGGCGCCGTACGGCGCGGACGCGTTCGTGCTGGCGACCGGCGGCCTCGTCGGGAAGGGGCTCGACTCGGACCGCGAGGGGGTCCGCGAGCCGGTCTTCGACCTCCACGTCGAGCAGCCCGACGACCGGTACGAGTGGTTCGTCGACGACGCGTTCGGCGACCAGCCGTACGCGCGGTTCGGCGTCCGGCCCGACGAGCGGTGTCGGCCGACTGACGCCGACGGGGCGGTAGAGTACGAGAACGTGTTCGCGGCCGGCGGGGTCGTCGGCGGCGCGGACGCGGCGCGGGAGAAGTCCGCGAGCGGGGTGTCGCTCGCGACCGGCCTCGTGGCCGGGCGGCAGGCGGCGACGGAGGCGAACCAATGACACGACACACCGAGGACGACGGCGACGCGGGAGATTCGAACGGGACGAGCGAACCGAACGGCGGGCGCGAGCGCGGCGGCTGCGGGGACTGCGGCTGCGGTGAGCCGACTCCGGGCGTCCCGGAGGCCGGCCGCGACGAGCAGCCGTCGATATTCGTCCCCGACGAGGGGGAGGTGCCCGATTCCGAGGCGGCGAGCGCCGGCGACGTCGACCGCGCCGCCGACCGCGCGGCCACCGACGGCGGCGTCGAGAGCGCGTCGAGCGGGACCGATAGCGCGACCGGGGGGACCGACTCGACCGAACTCGACCCGGACGCGTACGACCCGGTCGACGTGTTCCCGGGCGGCGACCTCGACCTCCGGGAGGGGGCCGACTCCTGTTACAAGTGCACGAGCTGTGACACCTCCTGTCCGGTGGCGGAGGTCGACGACGAGTTCCCGGGGCCGAAGTTCCAGGGCCCGGAGCAGTGGCGGCTCAAGCGGAAGGACGACCACGACATCGACGAGTCGATCACCTCCTGTTCGAACTGTATGCGCTGTGACGACGCCTGCCCCTCCTCCGTGCCGCTCTCGCAGATGCACAACGAGGCGCGCGGGCAGTTCGTCGAGCGGCAGATGGAGAAGCTCTCCGTCGAGTACATTCGGAACCGGATCTTAGCCAACTACCGCACGTCGGCGAGCCTCGCGAGCAAGTTCCCGCGGACGGCGTCGTTCGCGATGAACTTCGGCCCCGCGCGGTGGGCGATGGAGAAGGTGATGGGGATCCCGAAGGAGCGCGACTTCCCCGAGTTCGCCACGGAGACGTTCCGCGAGTGGTGGAAGGCGCGCGGCGGCGCGCAGGTGGAGAACCCCGACAAGCGCGTGGCGTACTTCCACGGCTGCTACTCCAACTACAACACCCCCGAGGTCGGGAAAGCGATGGTCCGCGTCTACGAGCACTTCGGCTACGAGGTCATGGTGCCGCCCCAGAAGTGTTCGGGCACGCCGATGTTCGCGAACGGGATGCTGAAGGACGCCCGGCGTCACGCCGAGACCAACGTCGAGAACCTCGTCGAGGCCATCGGGGAGGGCGCCGACGTGATCGCCTCCTGTACCTCCTGTTCGATGTCGCTCCGGCAGGAGTACCCCGAGCTGTTCGACCTCCACGGGATCGAGGACGTCGCGGAACACACCTTCGAGGCGTTAGAGTACCTCCGGATCCACGAGGACTTAGAGGGCGAGCTCGACGCGGCCGGCGGGCTCGACGACGAGCGCGCGTTCGCGTACCACGCGCCGTGTCACGCGCGCAATCAGGGACTCTCTCGGCAGGCGGTCGAGACGTTCCGCGACGTCGACGGCGTGAACATGGAGGACGTCGGCGACTCCTGTTCGGGCATTTCCGGCACGTACGGCTGGAAGGAAGAGAAGTACGAGAAGTCGATGGAGATCGGCGCGGAGATGTTCGAGCACATGGAGGACGCCGAGGGCGAGGTCGGCATGACGGAGTGTCCGACCTGCGCGATGCAGATGGAACACGGCACCGGCTACGAGATCGAACACCCCCTCCAGCTGCTGGAGGACACGCTCGGCGCGTAGGCGGCACCGGTCCGTTGCCGGTGTCGTCGGACATGGTTCCGCCGGAGCCGCGGGCGCGCCCCGCGGCCGTGGTGTACCCGGTAGCCGGCGTTGGTCGTTCTCAGCGCCGATAACCGAGCGGGAATTCTTATCAACTGAACTCGCTGACTCCGGAGCACGTGACTCTCGAACAGTTTCTCGATCGCTTCGACGGACCCGAGCGCTCCGTGGTCATCGTCAACCGGACCGACCCGGACCCCGTCTTGAACATGCTCGTGGACACGTTCGGCGACGACGCAGTACGGGTGGTGGACGGTCGGGTGACCGACGCCTCAGGCGACCGACGCCTGACCGATGGGGCCGGAACAACAGGTCTCACCGCCCGAGAACTGGCGACGACCGGCGTGGTCGACGGGGAGGGAGAGCCGGTCCCGGCGCTCGACGTCGACGTGCTCCGGCGCCACGACGACGTCCCGTTCGACGGCGACGACCCCGACGAGATCGAGAACCTCGTCCTGCTCATGGAGGGCGACGAGGTGGTGGCCGGCTCGACGCTCGGGGAGCTCGGCGACGCGGTGCTGTTCGTCAACTCGGACCTGTACATCACCGGGAGCCGGTCGCTCGCCGACGTCGACCTCCCGTCGGTGATAAGCGGCCTCGACGACGCGACGTTCACCCTCCGCGGGTACCCCGAGTCGAACCGACAGAAGCTGCTCCTCATCACCATCTCGCGGTTCATCGAGCGGGCGGCGTGGACCGCCGGCGACGGCACCCTGCGCTCGTCATTCCAACGACTCTCGCGCATCGACGACGAGGTCGGCACGCGCGAGGTGTACGAGCGCGTCTCCGAGACCGGGGTCGACACGCACCTCTACGGCGTCCCGGACGAGCTCCCGGCGGATCTCGACGCGGTGATCCACGCCGGCGACGACCCCGACTTCACCGACAGCTGGTTCGTGGTGTACCGCCCCCCGGAGGGACCCCACCCTGCCGAGAGTGACCCGGAAAGCGACCTCGTTCGAGGCGTCGAAGGGGGCGTCGGCCTCCTCGCGGTCGAGACCGAGCCGCGCGTCTGGCGCGGCCTGTGGACGTTCGACGCGGACCGCGTCTCGCGGGTGAACCGGTACATCGAGCGGAACCTGTAGGCTCGTCGGGGATTTCCTCCCGGCGCTCGCCGTCCGTATCCAACCCGTGCGTTCATATTCTCGGAGCGGTGACGGGCGGCCATGTTCACGGAGCGGTCCGCGCTCGTCGACGACGCGCGCCCGATGCGCGGGTACGGCGTGGCGGTGACACCCGGCCGCGACGGGCCGCTCGTCTTCGTCGCCGGCTACGGCGAGCCGAACCGACTGTACGCCCGGGAGGGCGACCGCTTCTCGGACACCGCCTGTGGCATCGTCGCCGACGGGACGCGCCACGGGATGGGGGTGTGCGCGGCCGACCTCGACGCCGACGGCTGCGAGGAGGTGTACGTCCACAACTGCGCGCGCGGCGTCGACGGCGGCGACCCTGACCTCCTCTTGAGCCGCTTAGAGGCGGATCGGTACCGCTGGACCGACGTGTTCGCCCGCGAGGTGAACGCCGACCGCCTTGACGTCCGCGCGGGCCGGTCGGTCGCCGCGCTCGACCGGCTGGGGACCGGCCGGTACGGCGTCGCCGTCTCGGGGTACACCGCGCCGCTCGCGTTCTACGAGCTCGGCGACGACGGCGAGGTGACCGACATGGCCGAGGCGGTCGGCCTGGAGGTCGAGGGGGGTTGCCGGTCGCTGCTCGCGGTCCCGTACCGCTCCCGCGAGGGCGACCTGTTCGCGGGCGTCGAGGGGGGACCGAACCGGTTGTTCAGCAACCGCGACGGCCACTACGACCGCACGGACGGGGGGCCCGACCTCTCGGATCCCGGCGGCGACACGCGCGGCGCCGCGCTCGTCGACGAGGGCGGGACGTTCGCGCTCGCTGTCGGCAACGAGTCGGCGCCGAGCCGCCTCCTCCGCTGTTCGCCGGACGGCGGCTACGAGGACGTGGCCCCCGACCCGCTCCGCGACGTCGGGGCGGTCCGGACCGTCGTCGCCGCGGACTTCGATAACGACGGGCGAGAGGAACTCTTCTTCAACGTCTGCGGCGCCGAGAACCGGCTGTTCGAGCGCGTCGATCGGCCCGGAGAGCCGCCGGCGTGGGAGTCGGCGGACCTCGGCGCGGCCGCGGAGCCGGACGGGTTCGGCACCGGCGCGGTCGCGGCCGACCTCGACGGCGACGGCGCCGTAGAGTTCCTCGTCGTCCACGGCGAGGTCGCCGCGCAGCCGGTGACGGCGTACGGGGACCCGGACGCGCCGGACGCCGGGTGGCTTCGCGTGCGTCCGACGACGCGCCACGGCGCGCCGGCGCGCGGCGCCGTCGTCACCTTGGAGACCGCGGACGGGGTCCAGCGGCGGACGATCGACGCGGGCGGCGGCTGCCTCTGTCAGACCGAGCCGGTCGCGCACTTCGGGCTCGGGGGTGCGGAGCCGCTGCGCGTGGACGTGCGCTGGCCCGACGGCCGCGAGCGGACCGTCGTCGGCCCGAGCGCCGACCGGGAACTGACCGTCAAGCACCCGTCGCGGAAGGCGACCGACCGCGACGCGCGGACGCAGCGGTAGCGGCCGAGACGCACCGGGAGCGGGGGCTCCGGGGCGGTGACCGTCACCGGGCGAGGGGCCCCGAGTCGGCGGCGACCGCCGCGGCCAGAACTGCCGCCCTTCGCGGGTTCAAGTGTCCCCGGGCGTACGGGGAGGTATGGTGGATCCGACCTCGGAACTCGAGGAGGACGTCGACGAGGAGTCCGCACCGAGCTGCGCTGCGTGCGGCGAGCCGGCGCTGGGGACCGGACATCGAACGGTCACGTGGGTCGACGGCGACGACGCCGTCCACCGACACTTCTGTTCCGAGTCGTGCCGCGAGGACTGGGACGACGAGCGGCCGGCGGCGACCGAGTAGTCGGACGCGGCGCGCGAGCTCGACGCCCGACAATCCGATTCGACGCGACCACGGCGACGGCGGGAGGCTTTTTGCCCGCGGGGGTGGTACCGTTCGGTATGATATCGCTCGACGAGGCCGTGACGGCCCGACTGGAGTCACACGGGGAGCGCTTCGAGGTCCTGATCGACCCCGACGCCGCGCTCGCCATCAAGCGCGGGGAGTTCGAGGGGGACCTCGAGGAGGTCATCGCCGCCGAGGACGTCTTCGAGAACGCCTCACGGGGCGATCGCCCCGCGGAAGAGGACTTGGAGACCGTCTTCGGCACCACGGACGCGCTCGAAATCATTCCGGAGGTCGTCGATCGCGGGGAGATACAGATCACCGCCGAGCAGCGCGCGGAGATGCAAGAGCGGAAGCACAACCAGCTCGTGACCACCATCACGCGCAACGCCGTGAACCCGCAGATGGACGACTCGCCGCACCCGCCCGAGCGGATCGAGCGCGCCTTGGAGGAGGCCGGGTTCCAGATCGACCCGATGGAGCCGGTGGAAAACCAGGTCGACGACGCGCTCGACGCGCTCCGCCCCGTGATCCCGATCCGGTTCGAGGAGGTGACGATGGCGGTTCAGCTCCCGGCCGACTACGCGGGGTCCGGGCAGGCACAGATCCGCGAGTTCGGCGACCTCGAACGCGAGGAGTGGCAGAACGACGGCTCGTGGGTCGGTGTGTTAACGTTCCCGGCCGGGCTCCAGAACGACCTCTACGACCTCGTCAACGAGATCACGTCCGGGGAGGGGGACGCCCGCGTGATCAAGGACAAAGACGAGCTCCGGACCCGGTAACGCCGTCCGATCGTCCGCCGCCAAGCCGGCCGCGAGCCCGGCCGGAGTTTCACCGCCTCCGGGAGGTTGATACCGGCGGACCGCGGCTCGGATCGCATGCATCCACGCGCGGCGGAGTTCGAAGAGGAGGCGGCGGAACGCTACGGAGTCGACGTCGACGTGCTGGAGTTCGACGCGGGCACGGAGACGGCGGCGGCCGCGGCCGACGCCGTCGGCTGCGAGACCGGCGCCATCGCGTCGACCATCGTCGTCTCGCTCTCCGGCGGTGACCGGGACGGAGCGCTCGTCGCAGCGGTCACAAGCGGCGCGAACCGACTGGATCTGGACGCGATCGCCGATCACTTCGGTGCCGACACCGCCGAGATGGGCGATCCGAGCCGGATCCGCGAGGTCGTCGGCTGGAGCATCGGCGGCGTCCCGCCGATCGCTCACGACGCCGCGCTCCCGACCGTCTTCGACCCGACGCTCACCGAGTACGACACGGTTTACGGCGCGGCCGGGACGCCGAGCGCGGTGTTCGCGGTCGATCCCGAGACGCTCGCCGAGCTCGCGGACGCGACCGTCGTCGACCTCACGGAGTGACGATCAGCGACTCGCTTCGAGACGCACGCCCGGCGAGTTGTTAAGCGAAGGCGCTCTCTGGCGCTGTGTTATTAACACTGGCTTGTGAAATAATAACTTTTTTCTATTAATCCACGGTACGGATCGGTATGACTCACTCACGGCGGTCGTTGCTGCGGCGCGGCGCCGGGCTCGCGGTCGCGGGGACGGCGGCGTCGCTGGCGGGCTGTGCCGGCGCCGCGGACGGCGGGTCCGAGGGGTTCGACTCGGGGTACGCCGCCTTCTTCACCCTCAACGACTGGGCCAACGAGGTCGCGGACGACCTCGCGAGCTTCGAGGATCCGGTCGACGTGGGGCAGCTCGGGCACGGGTGGACGCCGGACGGGACCCTCGCGGCGGATGTCGCCGCGACGGACGCGTTCGTCTACCTCGACAGCCCGGAGTTCTCGTGGGCGCAGGACCTCGCGGAGACGCTGGAGAGCGACTACGACACGGTCGCGGTGATCGACGCGCTCGACGGCCTTGAAGACGAGCTCCTCGACTGGGACCACACGCACGGCGGAGAGAGCGGGACTCACGACGGGGGGGACGGAAGTCACGACGGCGAGGGCGAAAACCACGACGGAAGAGGCGAGACTCGGTACGACCCGCACGTCTGGGTCGACCCGGTCCTCGCGGGCGAGATGGTCGACACGATCTCGACCGGGCTCGGCGAGGCGGACCCGGACAACGCCGACGCGTACGCTGCGAACGCCGAGGCGTACGCGGAAGAGCTCGGCGCGGTCGACGACGCGTTCGAGTCGATCGCCGACGAGGCCGCGCGCGACGTGGCGGTGTTGGCGGGCCACAACTCCTTCCAGTACCTGGAGGCCCGCTACGGGTTCCGTCTCCGTTCGCCGGTCGGCGTCTCGCCGCAGAACGAGCCGACGCAGTCGGAGATCGCCGACACGATCGAACTCGTCGACAGCGAGGGGATCGACGTCGTGCTGTACGACCGCTTCCAGTCGCCCCGGCTCGCCGAGTCGATCGTCGAGAACAGCGACGCGACGGAGGCGGTCCCCGTCACGCCCGCCGGGGGGACGACTCGGGAGTGGAACGACGCCGGCTACGGCTACCTCGACCAGATGACCGAGGTCAACGTCCCCGCCTTCGAGCGGGCGTTCGGCGCGCAGTGAGCCGATCCGACCTCGCGTCGGCGGTCGAGCGGTCCGGTGACGGCGTCCCCGCCGCCGGACTAAAAGAGCTAAACGTGCGGCCGACCCAGATGGGAGACACGCAGTGAGCGCAATCGTCGACCTCGACGGCGTGACGTTCGCCTACGGCGACACCGTGGCCGTGAGAGACGTCTCCCTCACCGTCGAGGCGGGGGACTTCCTCGGGCTCGTCGGCCCGAACGGCTCCGGGAAGACCACCCTCCTCCACCTCATGCTCGGCCTCCACGAGGCGGACGAGGGGTCGGTCGAGCTGTTCGGGCGACCGATCGAGGAGTTCGACGACGGCGGGCGGATCGGCTACGTCTCCCAGAAGGCGACGAGCCGGGGCGGCGCGATGCCGGTCACCGTCCGCGAGTGCGTCACCATGGGCCGGTTCGCGCACGCCGGACGGGGGCGCCTCTCGGAGGCCGACCGCACCGCCGTCGCCGACGCCATCGAGACGGTCGGCATCGGCGATCTGACCGACCGGCTCGTCTCGGAGCTGTCCGGCGGGCAGAAGCAGCGGGCGTACATCGCGCGCGCCCTGGCGAGCGACGCGGACCTGCTCGCGCTCGACGAGCCGACGGTCGGCGTCGACGCCGAGTCGCGCGACGCCTTTTACGCCCTCCTCGACGACCTCAACGACGAGGGGATCACGATCATCCTCATCGAGCACGACATCGGCGTCGTCACCGACCGCGCCGACCGCATCGCCTGTATCAACACCGAGCTGTACCACCACGGAGACACCGAGTCGTTCGTCGAGAGCGACGCCCTCGCCGAGGCGTACGGGACGACGGGACAAGTCGTCCACCACCACCACTGATGAGCGGGGACTCGCCCACTGAGACCGGACTTCGCGCGGAACCCAAACGCGGCCGCCGCCGAACGGCGGAACTCGTCGGAATCGGGATCACGGGCGTCGTCGCGGTCGGCATGCTCGGCTTCCTCCTGCTGTACTGGGCGCAGGACCTCCCGGTCGCGAGCGACCTGTACGCCGCGTTCCGCTCGCTCGGGCGGGGGATGGACACCGCGTTCGGCACGAACGTGTTCCGGCACCCGATCATGTGGCAGTCGATGGCGGTGGGCGTGCTCGTCGGGGTGGTCGCCCCGCTCGTCGGCTCCTTCCTCGTCCACCGCGAGATGGCGCTGATCGGCGAGACGCTCGCGCACACCGCGTTCGCCGGCGTCGCCCTCGGCATCCTCGTCACCTCCTCGACCGGGTGGAACGGGTCGCTGCTGCTCGTCGCGCTCGCGGTCGGTATCCTCGGCGCGCTCGCGGTCCAGTGGCTCACCGAGCGCACCGACGCCTACGGCGACGTGCCCATCGCGATCATGCTCAGCGGGAGCTTCGCGGTCGGCACGCTGATCATCAGCTACGGTGACGGCCTCACCGGGGTCAACGTCGAGGGATTCCTGTTCGGGAACCTCGCGGTGGTCACGCCGGAGGGCGCGCGCCTGATGGGCGCGCTCTCCCTGATCGTCGTCGCCGGCGTGGCGATGACGTACAAACAGCTCCTCTTCATCACCTTCGACGAGCAGGCCGCGCGGGTCGCGCGGCTGAACGTCACCGGCTACAACACCCTGCTCGTGGTGTTGACCGCGGTCGTCGTCGTCGGCGCGATGCAGGTGCTCGGCGTCATCCTCGTCGCCGCGATGTTGGTCGTCCCCGTCGCGGCCGCCTCGCAGGTCGCCCGGAGCTTCCGCGAGACGATGTACCTCGGCGTGATCTTCGGCCAGCTGTCGGTGCTCGGCGGCTTCGCGGTCTCGATCGGGTTCGGCCTCCCGTCGGGGGGGTCGATCGTCGTCACGGCCATCGCGGTGTACCTCGCGAGCGTCGTCGGATCGGGCTCCTCCGTGACGGCGGTCTCCGCGCACGGATAAGTCCGGATGGCCCCCGCAGTTCCAGTCGGTGAGCCGGGTCGCGTCCGGTTTCCACAGACCCTTATGTCGCGGCCGCGACCCACGCCTATGGGAGACACCGAGACCTACACGGTCACCGGTCCCGACGGTGACGAAGAGTCGTTCGAACTGCCCGCCGGCCTCGTCGACGTGCTCAGCGAGCAGGGCGAGCCCGCGACCGCCGTCGTCTCCGACGTGGTCGTCCAGGCGATGGCCCAGCAGGCGCACGTCATCGTCCACCACAGCGAGGGCGACGTGCCCGAGGACATCGCGGAGATGGAGGAGACGGCCGCGGAGCTGTTCGAGGAGCGGTTCGGACAGCCGCTCGAAGAGGCCCTCGGCCACTCGCACTGAGCGGGTTTGACGCCGCTTTTTCGCCGACTCGCTAGCCGCCGACCGGCCGCTTAAGCCGGTCGAGACCCTATATTCTCGCATGCCTACCGACCCGGACGGCGCGGACGCGCCGGTGTTGATCTTCGACGGCGACTGCCCGTACTGCTCGGTCGCGGCGGTCGCGCTCCGCCGACTCGACGGCGTCGTCGCGGTCCCGTGGGAGGCCGACCCCGTCGGGCCGTTCCTCGACGCGCAGTTCGGCTCGCGTCCGTTCGCGATGGTGTTCGTCGACCCCGCGAAGCGCCGGGTGTACGCCGGGCGGTCGGCCGCCGAGGAGCTGGCGGAGCGCGCGGGCACCCCGGGGATCGTCGGGGGGCTCGTCCGCGACAACTACGACCGCATCGCCGACGTCGTCGGGACGCTCTCCGGCCGCGGACGCGACCCGGCCGACTTCCACGACACGTACCGCCTCGACGACGAGGCGAACGATCTGGTCGGCTCGCTCCGGGCGGCCGCCGACGAGGCGCCGGCCGCGCTGTCGTGAGCGCGGTCGCGAACGCCGCTCTGGCGGTGGTCGACCGATGAGCGACGCCGCTGGCGGCAGCTACACGCTCGTCGTCGCCCTCGCGGACGATGCGACGGTGTCGGCGGGCGCGCTGGGCGAACACCGTCTCCCGGCCGGCGCGTACGCGTACACGGGGAGCGCGCTCGGGTCGGGCGGGTTCTCCCGGGTCGACAGACACCGCCGGACGGCGCGCGGCGATAACGACACCCGGCACTGGCACGTCGACTACCTGCTCGGCCACCCGGCGGCGCGGATCGACCGCGTCGTGCGCAGCGTCGGCGTCGACGTCGAGTGCGCGGTCGCCGAGCGCCTCCCGGCCGGTCCTATCGAGGGGTTCGGCGCCTCCGACTGCGGCTGTCCGAGTCATCTCGCGGGCGGAGATGAAGGCGAACACGCGCGAGGACGCGACGTCGACGCCAACGAGGCGTTCGACGCCCTCGCGGAGCGCGCGCTGGCGGCGCACGAGGCCGCAGTTGCCGAAACCGACGACCCGGACGCGACCGTCGAAGTCGTCGCGGGCTCGGCGGAGTGAGGCCGTCCGGGCCGCGTCCGCTGCCGGCCGGACCGCGTGTCCGGTCAGAGATCGTAGCGTTCGACGACCTGTCGCAGTTGTTCCTCGCGGCCGCTCATGGCGTCTTCGCGGAGGACTTCCTCGTCCTCAGTCGGACAGTCCAGATCGGGGACCGGCGTCGGGCGGCCGTCGTCGTCGAGCGCGACGAACGTGAAGTAGGAGGTGGTCGTCCGTCGCGTCTCGTCCGTGCGGGGGTTCTCGGCGCGCACGTCGACCTTCACGTCGACGCTCGTCCGGCCGGTGTTGAACACGTACCCCTCGATGATCGCGACCTCGCCCATCTCGATGGGCGCGATGAAGTCGACGTGGTCCATCGAGGCGGTGACCACCTGTCGGTTCGAGAAGCGCATGCCGGCGATGGCGCCGCAGATGTCCATCCAGTGCAACACGGCGCCCCCGAGCGCGCGGCCGAGGTTGTTCGTGTCGTTCGGGAGCAGCATCTCCGTCATCTCGGTGTGCGAGGAGGCGAGCGTGGCCGTCTCGTCCATACCCGCCGTGGGAGGGCGGGCGACTTGAACGGCGGGCTTCGTCGGCGGCGCGCCGGGAAGCGAAGCCGATCCCGAAGCCCCTTCAGCGCTCCTCGGGGGGGTCGCCGTCGCCGCCGAACCGGATCGAGTCCTGCGAGCGGCCCGCCTCGTCTATCACCTCGTCGGTCACGATGATCGGACAGTCGACCCGCACGGCGAGCGCGAGCGCGTCCGAGGGGCGGGCGTCGAAGACGAACCGCTCCGGCTCGCCGTCGTCGTAGCGCTCGGCGTCGACCTTCGCGTAGAAGGTGCCGTCGCGGAGGTCGTCGACGCGGACGCGGTCGATGGCGCCGCCGAACTCCGTGAGGATGTCGACGAGCAGGTCGTGCGTGAGCGGTCGGTCGAACGGTTCGCCCTCTAAGGCCATCCCGATCGAGCGGGCCTGATCGCCGCTGACGAATATCGGGACGTACTCGCCGCGCGCGGAGAGGATAACCGCCGGGACGTCGCCGCTCGGCGCCGAGCCCGCGCCGACCCCGACGACCTCGGCTTCGTGTTCCATACGGGAACGTGGTGGCGGCGGCTTGAATAGCTGTCCCACGCGCGGCCTCCGGGCGACCCCGACCTCGTCAGTTCGACGCCCGGTACCAGTACGCCCACGCGAGCGTGAACACGAGCGCGGCGCCGACGAAGAAGACGATCCCGGGCTCGACGAGCGAGACGGCGTACTCGGCGAGCGGGTCGCCGACGAGTTCGATCGCACCGTCCGCGCTCTCGGCTGCGGTGTCCCCGTCCTGAACGCTCTCTACCGTGGGACCGTCGGCGCCGTCCGCCGTGCTCCCGTCGCCGCCGTCGGTGGTGGCCGTCCCCGCGTCGCCGCCGGAGCTGGCGGTGAACTCCGAGCCGCCGGGCGATCCGACCGCGAGGAGGCGCTGGGCCGCGAGCGCGGCGAGTCCGATGATCCCGTAGCCGCCGAGCAGGCGCATCAGCGCGGTCTTGATCCCGCTCGACTCCTCGGAGCCGCCCGAGAACAGCACGAGCGGCTCGTCCGCGGCGGCGTACACGTCCATCTCGCGGCCCTTCTCGGAGTAGGCGGTGTCGACGACGTCGACGAGGTCGGCCTCGTCGAGCCGCGAGAGGTGGTACTGGACGTTCTGGAGCGAGGTGTCGACCTCGTCGGCGAGCTCGGACTTCGTCGCCGGGCGGTCGTGGAGCGTCGAGAGGATGGCCCGCGCCGTCTCGGAGCCGAGGGCGGCGATGAGGTCGTCGGCCTCGTCGTCGTCGACGCCGACGACCCGCGGCTCGCGCTCCTCGGGGGTCGCGTCCGGCAGGGAGGGCAACAGCCGGGACATACGAACACGTGAGACGCGTGAGAATACAAATTTGTTGGATCGTCGGGAACGCGCGGAGGGTCGGCGCGCCCCGGAGCCAGCGACCGACTCACAAACCCTAAACGCGGTGACCGAGTACGACGGGTGATGACAGAGCCGTCACGGGGGAGCGAGGAGCCGCCCCCGTCGACCGACCGATCCCCGCGGGCCGACGGCGGCGACCTCGACGGCGCGCCGCGCGGCGACGCGGCCGGCGAGGGAGAGGTCACGGTCGTCGGGACCGCGCACGTGTCGGAGCGCTCCGTCGACGAGGTCGAGGAGACGATCGAGCGGGAGCGCCCCGACGTCGTCGCCGTCGAGCTCGACGAGGGGCGCTACCGGCAGCTCAACGGCGAGACCCCCGACGACCTCGACGCCGGCGACCTGCTCAAGGGGAACACCGTGTTCCAGTTCCTCGCGTACTGGATGCTCTCGTACGTCCAGACCCAGCTGGGCGAGCGGTTCGACATCGAGCCGGGGGCGGATATGAAGGCCGCCGTCGACCTCGCCGAGTCGCTCGGCATCGACGTCGCCCTCGTCGACCGCGACATCCAGACAACGATCCAGCGCTTCTGGGCTCGCATGACGGTCACGGAGAAGCTCAGGCTCGTCGGCGGGCTGGCGTTCGGCGTCAGCGATCCGCGCGTCGCCGGCGTGATCGGCGGGCTCTTCGTCGGGATCCTCGCCGGCCCGGCGATCGGCCTCTTCGGCGGCGCGGTGGGGATCACCACGGCGATCCTGACGAGCGTCGCCGCGGGCGTCCTCGTCGCGCTCGTCGTCGGTATCGCCGTCGATCAGGTCGGCACGCTCGCGCTCTCGCCGGACCAACGCCTCTACGCTGCGGTCGGCACCGGGCTCGCCGCCGGTGTCGCCGCCGGGGTCACGGGCGTCGCGAACGGAATCGTCTCGACGTACCTCGGCGGCTTCCCCGTGACGGCGATCGGCGGCTTCGGGATCGGGATCGGCCTCGGACTCGTCGTCGGCGCCGTCCTCGCGGTCGCGGTCGGCGCGTTCGCCGGCGGTGAGGTCGACGCCGAGGCGGGCGGGATCGAAGAACTCGACGAGGCGGACCTCACCGACACGGACGTGGTGACGATGATGATGGAGGAGTTCCGGCAGTTCTCCCCGGGCGGCGCGGAGGCGCTCATCGACGAGCGCGACGCGTTCATCGCCCACCGGCTCGTCGCGCTCCGCGAGGCCGGCCACGACGTGGTCGCCGTCGTCGGCGCCGGCCACCGGGCGGGGATCGAGCGGTACCTCGCCGACCCCGCGACGCTCCCGCCGATGGAGGACCTGGTCGGGCAGGAGTCCGGGCGCGGGCTCCCGTGGAAGAAGGCGGTCGGCTACGCGATCACGGTCGGGTTCGTCGGCTTCTTCCTCCTGTTGGCGCTGGGCGGCGCGGGGAACGCGTTCCTGCTCCGCCTCTTCGGCGCGTGGTTCCTGATCAACGGCGCCTTCGCGTTCGCGTTCGCGAAGGTCGCCGGCGCGCGCTGGCTCTCGGCCGCCGTCGGCGGCGCCGTCGCGTGGCTGACTTCGATCAACCCGCTGCTCGCGCCCGGCTGGTTCACCGGCTACGTGGAGCTCCGCAGCCTGACGGTGAACGTCGCCGACATCGGCGCGCTCAACGACCTGCTCGCCGACGAGACGCGCTCCGCGGCGGAGCTGGTCTCCGCGATGCTCGACGTGCCGCTGTTCCGGCTCATCGTCGTCGTCGCGATGACGAACGTCGGGAGCATCGTCGCGAGCTTCCTCTTCGCGGCGTACGTCATCCCGGCGATGTTCGGCGCCGAGGTCGGCGGCGTCGAGGACGTCGGGCGGCTGCTCGTCGAGGGCGCGCTCAACGGCGCCGACCTCGTGCGCGGCGCCGTGGGGGGGATCGCATGAGCGGCGACAGCGCGGTCTCCGGGCGGCGGATCGCGGGCCTCTACTTCAGCGGGACCGAGATCCGCGACCTCCTCGTCGCGTGGCTCGCGCTCGGCGTGGCGTTCATGCTGTTCTTCGTCGGCGGCTCGGGCGGGATCAGCCGGATACTCGCGGCGGGCGTGGTCCCGCCGCTGTTCGTCGCGCTTGCGACCGCCGGGGTCGCCTTCCTCCTCCACGAGGTCGCACACAAGGTCGTCGCGGTCCACTACGACCAGGTCGCGGAGTTCCGCGCGGACAACAGCATGCTGTTTCTGGCCGTGATGAGCTCCCTCCTCGGGTTCATCTTCGCGGCGCCCGGCGCCGTCCACCATCGCGGGCGGTTGACTCCCCGCGAACACGGTCACATCGCGCTCGCCGGCCCCGCCGTGAACCTCGGGCTGATGATCGTCTTCTTCCCGCTGTACGCGCTCGGCGGAATCGTCGGCAGCGAGATAGTCGTCATCCTCGGCGCGCGCGGCATCGCGATCAACGCGTTCCTCGCCGCGTTCAACCTCGTCCCGTACGGCCCGCTCGACGGGAAGACGGTGATGGGGTGGAGCAAGCCGGTCTGGGCGGCCGTCTTCGTCCCGTCCGTGCTGCTCGCCTTCGGGCTCGTCTTCGTCGTCGGGCTCGGGTTCGGCGGGCCGTTCTGATCGCCCGCCGTCCCTCCCGCGACCGCTCCCCGCCGGAACGGTGCGCTTTTGCTCCGCGGGCGTGCCCCCTCACACATGACCGAGGGCAACGGCGGCGACGGCGGATCGGCGGGCGACGACGGGGGACCGAGCGACGGCGACGAGCTCACTTACGCGGACGCGGGCGTCGACATCGACGCGAGCGAGGCCGCGACCGCGGCGCTTATCGGCGCGGTCGGGGCGGATACCGAGGCGGAGGGCTCGGGGAGCGAGTACGCCGGCCTGCTCGACATCGGCGACCGCTACCTCGCGCTCGCGACCGACGGCGTTGGGACGAAGCTGCTCGTCGCGGAGGCGCTCGGCGACTACTCGACGGTCGGCATCGACTGCATCGCGATGAACGTCAACGACCTCGTCGCGGCCGGCGTCCGCCCCGTCGCGTTCGTCGACTACCTCGCGGTCGACGAGCCGGACGAGCGGTTCGCCGAGCAGGTCGGCGAAGGGCTCGCCCGCGGCGCCGAGCTCGCCGACATGGAGCTCGTCGGCGGCGAGACGGCGGTGATGCCGGAGGTTGTACGCGGGCTCGACCTGGCCGGCACCTGCGCCGGCCTCGCCGCGAAGGACGGGGTGTTTGACGGCCGCGCGGAGCCGGGCGATGCGCTGGTCGGCTGGCGCTCGTCGGGGATCCATTCGAACGGGCTCACGCTGGCGCGGGAAGCCGTCACGCGCGACCACGAGTACACGGATCCGTGCCCGTTCGGCGACTACGAGACGCTCGGCAACGCGCTGCTCGAACCGACCGCGATCTACACCGACCTCCTCGATCCGATGCGCGCCCACGGCGTCCGCGGCGCGGCCCACGTGACGGGCGGCGGCTGGACGAATCTGGAACGCCTCGGCGGCCACCGCTACGCCATCGACGACGCGTTCGAGCCGCAGCCGGTCTTCGAGTTCGTCCGGTCGGCGGGGAACGTCTCCGACGAGGAGATGCACCGCACGTTCAACATGGGGACCGGCTTCGTGGCCTCCCTCGACCCCGACGACGCCGAGGCCCTGGCCGACGCGACCGACGGGCGCGTGATCGGACGGGTCGAGGCTGCTGAGGGAGGAGACGGCAGCGACGGCGACGAGGAAGAAGCGACGGTCGAGATCCGCGGACTGGAACTGTAGGCGATCGCGTCCGAGGTAACGGAGAGCGTTGCGTCCGGCGGGGAGACGCGGCGCGTCGTGCCGCCGAATGGCCGCTTATCAGCGGCGTCGGCCTATGTCTTGGCAGATGACCGACGGGGCCGCGGGGAACGACGAGACGGAAGAGGACAGCGACGGCTCCGGACGGGACGACGAAGCCAACGGCAACGCGGACCACCTCGACGACGTGGCGGACGGCGCGGGCTGTACGGAGATCTGGGAGCGGCTCTCCGAGCGACGGGAGGAGTAGGGCGCGGTCCCGCGCGGTCCGGCGCGGTCGCCCCCGCTGAGCGCTACGACAGCTGCGCCGCGATGTCTGCCTCCGTGATGATCCCGACCGTCTCGCCGCCGTCAGTGACCATCACGGCCTTGTAGTGATCGAGGAGGTTCCGGACCTCGTCGACGGTCGCCGACGGCGCGACCGTCGGGAACGACTCACTCATCACCTCGCTGACCGGGTGGTCGCCGACGTTCTCGCCGGCGTGGACGACGTCGCCCTGGCTGATCGAGCCGACCGGCACGCCGTTCTGGAGGACCGGGAGCTGCGAGTACGCCTCCGCCTCCATCAGCTCGACGGCCGCGCTCACGGCGTCGTCCGGCGCGACGCTGATCACGGTCTCGTTCATCAGGTCGGTCGCGCGCACGACCTCGCCTTCGGCCTCTTGGAGGGCGTTGACGATGCGGCGGAGCGTCGAGAGCCGCGGGTCGACGTCGCCGCCTTCGATCCGCGCGATGAGGGGCTGGGAAACGTCCGCGGCGTCGGCGAGCTCGCTCTGGGTCAGCTCCAGTCCGGTCCGGCGCTCGCGGAGGTCCTGTGGCGTCGGCAGTTCCATGCCGACTAATTACTTAAGGTTATTAGAAAAGCTTTCGGCACCGACCGAACTCGCCCCGGAGGGCGGCGTCGCGCCTATCGGTCCGCCGCGTCCTCCTCGTCCTCGTCGGCCTCGGTCTCGAAAACGTCGATGACTTCGAGGGGGACGTCGCGGAGGGCGCCCCCGACCTCGCTTTTCGCGATCCGCTCTGCGTGCTCCTCGCTGTCGGCGTTGAAGACGTCGATTTCGAGGAGGAGTCCGACCAGCGCCGTGTTCGCCGCGAGGAACGCGGCGTCGAACGGCTCGCCGCAGGCCGGACAGCCGGTGACGCCGGGCTCGACCTCGACGTACTGCTTGTCCGTCTCGTTGAGTCGCTTGCCGGCTTCGCTGACCGCGACGCCGATGGCGTCGTCGGTCTCCTCGACGTCACGGACCAACCAGGCTGCTTCCATCGCGACTTCGTAGTTGCTCATATCCGAGCGGAGGGGCCGCAGGGTTTCTTGTCTTGTGGTTCGCCCGCGGTCGGTGGAGCCGCTTCCGGCTGGCCGACCGGCGGTGAGACGCGCCTTACAGCCGGTCGACGATCGCCGCGGTGACCTCGTCGGTCGTCGCCGACCCGCCGAGGTCGCCGGTTCGAGGTCCATCGGAGAGGACGCCCTCGACCGCGTCGCGCACCCGCTGGCCCTCCTCGATGTGGCCGAGGTACTCCAGCAGCATGGCCGCCGAGAGGATCGCGGCCGTCGGGTTGGCGATCCCCTCGCCGGCGATGTCGGGCGCCGTGCCGTGGACCGGCTCGAACAGCGCGTTGTCGTGGCCGACGTTCGCCGACGGGAGCAGGCCGAGCCCACCGACGAGTCCGGCGGCCAGATCGGAGAGCACGTCGCCGGCGAGGTTCGGACAGACGACCACGCCGTACTCCGCCGGGTCGAGCGGGAGCTTCGTCGCGAACGCGTCCATCAGCTCCTCGTCGGCGTCGACGCCGCGCTCCGCGGCGACCGCCATGACCTCCTCGCGGAACCGGCCGTCGGTCTCGCGCATCACGTTCGCCTTGTGCGCGACGGTGAACCCCTCGTCGGGGTCGCCCGCGGGGCCGCGGCCGTCCTCGACGAACTCGCAGGCGTACTCGGCCAGCTCGCGGGAGGCCGACGAGGTGACGACGCGCGTCAGCGTCGAGAGGTCCTCCGAGAGGCGGTCCTCGTGGCCGGCGTAGACGCCCTCGGTGTTCTCGCGGAGGAACACCACGTCCGTCTCCGGGCGGAGCGCGTCGACGCCGGGGTACGCCTTCGCGGGCCGGACGTTGACGAACGAGTCGACCGCCTCGCGCAGCGGGAGGATGACGTCGGCGGCCGTCTCGCCGGCCGCGCCGAACAGGGTCGCGTCCGCGTCGGCGACCAGGTCGTACGTCTCGTCGGGGAGCGCCTCGCCGGTCGCCTCCTTCGTCGCGTCGCCGGCCTCCGCCTCGACGAACTCGAAGTCGAGGTCGAACGACTCCAACACCTCGACGGCGGCGGGCACGACCTCGCGGCCGATGCCGTCGCCCTCGATGACGACGATCTCGTCGGTCATCCGGTCAGTCGTCCCCCTCGACGTAGGGGAGTCCGTCGACCGTCTCGTCGACCTTGCTCCGGTTCGAGTACATCAGGGCGGTAGTGTCCCAGATCCCCTCGACCAGGGCTTCCCGCATCGCGTCGTCGACGTCGACGTCGATGGTTGTGTCGCCGTAGGTGACGGTCTCGCCTTCGACGTCGACCTCGATGTCGCCGTCCGGGTTGGCCTCGATCCACTCCTGGAGTTCGACGGCCGTCTCGTGGTCAGTCGTGACCGCCGGAATGCCGAGCGACTTGCAGTTGTCGCGGAAAATCTCGGCGTACGACTCGCCGACGACGCCGTCGATACCCCAGCGCATCATCGCCTGCGGCGCGTGCTCCCGGGAGGAACCGCAGCCGAAGTTGGAGTTGACGACCGCGATCGACGCGCCCTCGAAGCGGTTGAGGGGGTGGTCGTTGAACTCGCCGTCGTCGTCCCGCCGGGCGTCGTAGAAGAGGTAGTCCGCCATGTTGTCGAACGTGACCTCCTTCATGAACTTCGCCGGCAGGATCTGGTCGGTGTCGACGTCGTCGCCGGGGATCGGAACCCCCGTGCCCGAGACGTCGGTGATGTGCTGGTCCGCGCCCGGGTCGGCGTCGGGGGCCATCAGTCGGCCACCTCCTCGACGCCGCCGGCGCCGCCGGTCGGCCCGTCGTCCAAGTACGCCCGCGCGTCGGCGACCTCGCCCTCGACGGCCGCGGCCGCGACCATCGCGGGGCTCATCAGGACGGTGCGGCCGTCCTTCGACCCCTGTCGCCCGATGAAGTTCCGGTTCGACGAGGAGGCGCACACCTCGTCGCCCTCCAGGGCGTCGTCGTTCATCGCGAGGCACATCGAGCAGCCGGCGCGGCGCCACTGGAAGCCGGCCTCGATGAACGTCTGGTCGATGCCGCGCTCCTCGCACTGCTGGCGGACGGTCTCGGAGCCGGGGACGGCCAGCGCGCGGACGCCCTCGTCGACCGTGTTGCCCTCCAGGATCTTCGCGGCCTCCTCGAAGTCGGAGAGGCGACCGTTGGTACAGGTGCCGAGGAAGGCCACGTCGACGTCGTAGCCGAGCATCGACTGGTCGGCCTCGATCTCCATGTGATCGAGCGCCTGCTCCGCGGCCTCGCGGTCGGTCCGGGCCTCGAAGTCGTCCGGGTGCGGGACCGGCTCCGATATCTCGATCACCTGTCCGGGGTTGATCCCCCAGGTGACGAGCGGGTCGAGCCCGTCGGCGTCGACGGTGACCACGTCGTCGTACTCGGCGTCGTCGTCGGAGGCGATCGACTCCCAGTACGCCTTCCGCTCCTCGAACGCCTCGCCCTCGGGGACGTACTCGCGGCCCTTCAGGTACTCGTAGGTGGTCTCGTCGGGGTTGATGTACCCGGCGCGGGCGCCGCCCTCGATGGACATGTTACACACCGCGAGCCGGCCCTCCATGTCGAGCGCCTCGATGGCGGGGCCGCCGTACTCGTACACGTGCCCGACGCCGCCGTCGACGCCGAGGTCCTGGATCACTTTCAGGATCACGTCCTTCGCGTAAACGCCCTCGCCGAGTTCGCCCTCGACGTTGACTCGGCGGACCTTCTGTTTGTCCGCCGCGATACAGCCGGTCGCGAGCACGTCGCGGATCTGGCTCGTGCCGATACCGACGCCGATGGAACCGAACGCGCCGTGGGTCGCGGTGTGGCTGTCGCCGCAGGCGACCGTCATCCCGGGCTGGGAGAGCCCCAGTTCCGGGGCGACGACGTGGGTGATCCCCTGCTTGCCGGACTCGAAGCCGAAGAACGTGATCCCGCTGTCGCTCACGTTGCGTTCGAGCGCGGAAAGCATCTCTTCGGCCTGGTCGTCGGCAAGGGGGCGCTCGCGCTTGTCGGCCTCGGTGGGCGCGATGTGGTCCGTCGTCGCGAACGTCCGGTTGGGGTACGCCACGTCGAGTTCCCGCTCGCGCAGCATGCCGAAGGCCTGCGGACTGGTGACCTCGTGGACGAGGTGGAGCCCGATGAACAGCTGGTCCTGTCCGTTCGGGAGCTCGGTGACCTTGTGGCGGTCCCACACCTTGTCGTACAGCGTCCCCTCGCTCATCGGGAGTCACCCCGGACCGCCGCGCCGCCGGCCGGCGGCGCGGGCTGCGACGCCGTTTCCGCCTGCGATACGCCCATCACGCGGTCACCTCGGCGCTCTCCTCCTCGTCCTCGTCTCCCGACTCCTCCCACGCGAACAGGCCGCGCAGCTCGTCGCCGACGGCCTCGATCTCGTGGTTCTTCTCCGCCTCGCGGAGCTGGGTGTAGGAGGGCCGTCCCGCCTGATTCTCAGAGATCCACTCCCGGGCGAACTGGCCGTTCTGGACCTTTTCGAGGACTTCCTCCATGTTCTCGCGGGCGTGCTCGTCGACGACTACGTCGCCCTGCGTGAGCCCGCCGTACTCGGCGGTGTCGGAGACGGAGTCCCACATCTCGCCGAGCCCGCCCTCGTACATCAGGTCGACGATGAGCTTCAGCTCGTTGAGACACTCGAAGTACGCCATCTCCGGCGAGTAGCCGGCGTCGACGAGCGTCTCGTACCCCTGCTTCACGAGCGAGGTGACGCCGCCACAGAGGACGGCCTGCTCGCCGAACAGGTCGGTCTCGGTCTCCTCGCGAAACGACGTCTCGACGACGCCGGCGCGGGTACAGCCGATCGCGGCCGCGTACGCGAGCCCCTCGTCGTGCGCGTCGCCCGTCGCGTCCTGGTACACCGCGAGCAGGCCGGGGGTCCCCTGGTCGTTCTCGTAGTTGCGGCGGACGAGGTGGCCCGGCGACTTCGGCGCGACCATCGTCACGTCGACGTCCTCCGGCGGCTGTATCTGGTTGTAGTGGATGTTGAACCCGTGCGCGAACTGGAGGGTGTCGCCCGCGTCGAGGTTCGGCTCCACCGCGTTCTCGTACACGTCCGGCTGGACGGTGTCGGGGACGAGGACACTCACCACGTCGGCCTCGGCGGCCGCCTCGGCGGGGGTCGCCACGCGGAGCCCGTCGCTCTCGGCGGCCGCTCGCGAGGAGCTGTCCTCGCGGAGGCCGACGATCACGTCGACTCCGCTCTCGGAGAGGTTCTGGGCGTGCGCGTGGCCCTGCGAGCCGTAGCCGAGGACGGCCACCGTCTTGTGGGCGATCGCCTCCTCGTCCGCGTCGTCGTCGTAGTATACTGTCGAATTGAACGTCTGCGTGTCGTCTTCGGTCATGTGTATCGTGTGAGTTCGCGTGTGTTCGCTGTCAGTCGTCGTGCGTCGTCGGTTCGCCGGCCGTTCCGGGTTTCTCTCCTGGGGCCGTGGGGGTGTCGCCGCGCGCGAGGGCAGTCGGCCCGGTCCGCGCGATCTCGACGATCCCGAACCGGTCGAAGGCGCCGATCGCGTTGTCAATGTTCGCCTTGTCGCCGGTGAGTTCGACGGTGATTGTCTCCGGGCCGGCGTCGACCGTCCGCCCGTCGTACATCTCGGAGACGGCGTGGACCGCGGCCGGGTCGTCGGCCTCGACCTTCAGCAGGACGAGCTCGGAGGTGACCGCATCGCCGGCGACCTCGCCGACCGAGATGACCGGCTTCAGCTTCGCCATCTGCTTTTCGATCTGGTCGATGCCGGGGTCCGTCTCCTCGACGACCATCGTGATCCGCGAGTGGCCGTCGACGGTCGTCGGCCCGACCGTGAGGCTCTCGATGTTGAACTGGCGGCGAGAGACGAGCCCGGAGACGCGCGCGAGCACGCCGGGCTCGTCCTCGACCAGCGCGGAGATCACCGCGCGCCGCGACTCGTGTTCGGCCTCGACGACGGGATCGATCCGGATCCCTTCGAGGTTCCGGCGCCCCTCGGGGTGGTCGCGCTCGTCCGGCCCGGGCTGCTCGCCCGGGAGCGGTCGGGAGTCGGCGTCGGGAGTCGTGCGCGAGTCGGCGTCCGAGACGGCCGGCGCGTCGCCGTCGGAGGCGTCGCCGCTCATAGCTGGTCCTCCGCGGCCGCGAACTTCCCGTTCGCGCCGCCGCTCGGCACCATCGGCAGGACGTTCTCCTCGGGGTCGACGTGGAAGTCGACCACGGCCGGCCCCTCGTAATCGAGCGCCTCCTCGACGGCGGGCGCGACCTCGTCGTAGTCGTCGACACGCAGGCCGAGCGCGCCGAACGCCTCGGCGAGCTTGTCGAACTCGGGCATCCACGTGTAGTCGGAGGCCATGTGGCGGCCCTCGTAGAAGGCGTCCTGCCACTGGCGCACCATCCCGATGTACTCGTTGTTGAGCACGGCGATAGTGATATCGAGCTCCTCGCGGACCGCGACCGACAGCTCCTGCATCGTCATCAGGAAGGAGCCGTCGCCGTCGAAGCAGACCACGTCGCGGTCCTCCTCGCCCATCGTGTCGGCCGCGACGCGCGCGCCGACCGCGGCGGGCACGCCGTACCCCATCGTCCCGAGGCCGTGCGAGGAGACCCACGTCCGGGGCTCCGAGTACGTCCAGAACTGCGAGGCCCACATCTGGTGTTGACCCACGCCGGTGGTGACGATGGTGTCGTCGTCGGTCGCCTCGTCGAACGCCTCGACGACGAACTGCGGCTTCAGCGGCTCGTCGTCCGGCGTCGCGTACGTGAGCGGGTACGTCTCCTTCCACTCCGCGCACCGCTCGCGCCACGCCTCGGTATCGGGCCCCTCGCGGACCGCCGCCGTCAGTTGGTCGAGGACGCGCCCCGCGTCGCCGATCAGCGGGTAGTCGGCGTGGACGTTCTTGCTGATCTCCGCGGGGTCGATGTCGACGTGGATAACCTCGGCCTCGGGCGCGAACGTGTCGATCCCGCCGGTGAGCCGGTCGTCGAAGCGCGTGCCGACCGCGATCAGGCAGTCGGTGTGGGTGATCGCGAGGTTCGCGTAGCCGGTGCCGTGCATCCCCGCCCACGAGAGGCAGAGGTCGTCGCCCTCGGGGAACGAGCCGATTCCCGGCATCGTCGTCGTCACTGGGATCCCGTAGCTCCGGGCGAACGTCCGCGCCTCGTCGCTCGCGTCGGCCTTGATGACGCCGCCGCCGAACAGGCAGACGGGTCGTTCTGCCGACTCGATAGCGCGAGCAGCCTCCTCGACCGCCTCTTGATCGGCGTTCGGGTCGGGGTCGGTCCCCGCGGGGGGCGTCGCCGGACCGGGCGTCCGGTCGGTCTCGTCCTGCGTGACGTCCTTCGGGAGGTCGACGAGCGTCGGACCGGGCCGTCCGGCCCGCGACAGCTCGAACGCCTCGCCGACGGTGTCGCCGACAGTGTCCGCGCCGCCCGCGAAGTAGTTGTGCTTCGTGATGGGACGGGTAACGCCGACCGTGTCGGTCTCCTGGAACGCGTCGTTGCCGACGAACTCCGTGGGGACCTGGCCGGTCAGCGCCAGCATCGCGTCCGAGTCCATGTCTGCGTCGGCAATACCGGTGACGAGGTTCGTCGCGCCCGGGCCGGACGTGGCCATACAGAGGCCGGGCTCGCCGGCGACGACGCCGTACGCGTCGGCGGCGTGGGACGCGCCCTGTTCGTGGGCCATCGTCACGTGCCGGATCGAGGAGTCGTACAGAGCGTCGTAGACGGGCATGATCGCGCCGCCCTGAACGCCGAAGGCGGTCTTCGCGCCCGCGGCCTCGAGGGCGGCGACGACCGACTCGGCGCCGGTCGAAACGGGGCCTGCCCCCTGTTCCTCGTCCGGATCGGTCGGTTCGTCGGTCGCGGTCGCGTCGGCCGAGGCGTCGTCCGACTCGTCCGCG
Source organism: Halorubrum sp. T3 (assembly GCF_000296615.1). NCBI lineage: Archaea > Methanobacteriati > Methanobacteriota > Halobacteria > Halobacteriales > Haloferacaceae > Halorubrum > Halorubrum sp. T3. The sequence continues at coordinate 768,014 of NZ_JH815329.1, forward strand.
TCGGATCGCGGCTGTGCTGCTGTGTCGCTCATTGTCGTGGTGGTGTGCGGTGTGGCATCTGGCGGGTTGTCGTGTCGGTCGCTGCGAACGCGGGACAGACCGGGGCGCGGTTCCCGTCTCGGGAGCGGGTCTCCACGTGTGGGAACCGACCCGGTCGCCGGCGTTCGGCGGTGCGTCGCGTTGGTGAGGAAAGGGTAGTGTAGGGGGTTATACCCCTACAATAATCGGCGCGACGGCTCCCGGTACGCTCGCGCGCGCCGCGGCCGTGGTGTGCCGTCGCATCTCGCCCGGAGCAACGCGGCCGGGGTATAAATTCCTGTCGGGCGACGCGGCGCGCGGCACGGCGACGGGCGCCGCGGGGCCGACGCTGGCCCCGGTCAGAGTGCTCCCGCGACCGCCCTCGCGGTCGCTCGGGGGGCGCTCCGGTCGGGGAGGGGGTCATCAGACCCGGACCTCCTCCTCGCGCGTGACGTCCGCCTCCTCGGCGAACCGCTCGACGTCGCCGGCGGTCACCTGCCGCTTGCCGGCACCGTACTCCTTGACCCGCTTCGTAATCGCCCGGACCTCGCTGTCCGTCGGGTCGAAGCCGGCCTCTACCAGATGCTTGCGCACGCTGTGGGTGCCGGTGTGTTTGCCCAGCACGAACTCGCGCTCGGCGCCCACCATCTCCGGGGTCATCACGCCGGTCTCGAACGTGTCGGCGTTCTCGATGACGCCGGCGGCGTGGATGCCCGACTCGTGGGCGAACGCGTTCCGCCCGGTGACGGGCTTGTTCGCTGGCACCGGGATGTCCGAGGCCTCCTCGACGATCCGGGCCAGCTTGGTGATCTGGGTCGTGTCGATGCCGGTGTCGACGCCGTACACCGACTCGACGGCCATGACGACCTCCTCGTAGGCGGCGTTGCCGGCGCGCTCGCCGATCCCATTGACCGACACCTGCGCCTGCTCCGCGCCGTTCTCGAAGCCCATGACCGCGTTCGCCGCGGCCATGCCGAAGTCGTCGTGGGTGTGGACGTCGACGCGGGCGTCGGTCGCCTCGACGACCGCGTTCACCGTCTCGCCGAAGCTGGTCGGCATCCCGACGCCGCAGGTGTCGGGGATGTTGATCCAGTCGGTTCCCGCGTCGGAGACGGCCTCGACGATGTCGATCAGGTAGTCCGGATCCGTCCGAGTGGCGTCCATCGGCGAGAACATGCACTCGACGCCGGCGTCTTTCACCTGCTCGACGGCGTCGACCGCGCGCTGTTTCGCCTCCTCGCGGGTCGCGTGCATCGAGTCCTCCAGCTGAACGTCGCTGGTGGAGACGAACACGTGGACCATCTCGACGCCGGAGTCGATGGCGGCGTCGATGTCGCCCTCGACGACCCGCGCCAACCCGCAGACGGTGGTGTCCGTCGCGGCGGCGATGTCGCTGACGGCCTCGAACTCCGCGTCCGAGTTGACCGGGAACCCCGCCTCGATGACGTGGGTGTTCATGTCGTCCAGCGTCGCCGCTATGCGGCGTTTCTCATCGTAGCTGAACGACGTGCGTGGTGACTGTTCTCCGTCTCGCAGGGTCGTGTCGAAGATCCTGACAGGACCTATATCGACGTTAGAAGCTATCGTGCCCTGGAAGAACTCGATCCGCCGGGGTGTCCGACGAAGCCTCCGTGATGTCTGTCATCGGTTCACGACAAGACGGTCGGATACTTAACGGTTTGGACGATCGCAAAATCAGAGCGGACCGGCAGTTCGGTGGGCCGCGCACGGTGAGCGAAAAACCGCACGACTGCGCCCGAATCCATACACCTTAAACAGGTTATACACACACCGAGGATCGACCCCGTATTCCGATCCGGAACTGGGTTAATAAGTCGGATCGACGTTCGTTTCGTTCGGACGACGGTCGGCGCGCGGTGCGTGGCAGCCATCCGCACCGCCGGAGGGCTGCCGCCGCTCGGGGCGGACTGCGGACACCGTTACCGCCGAACCGCGGACACCGTTACCGCCGAACCGCGGACACCGCTACCGCCGGATCACGCACGCCGCTACCGCCCGAGCGCCTCCGTCACCTCGCGCCGGAGCTCGACGAGCTCGGCGTCAGCGCGCTCGCGGGGGCGGTCGATGTCGACGTCGACGACGGACGCCACCGTGCCGGGTTGGCCGCCGAGGACGACGACGCGGTCCGCGAGGTAGACCGCCTCCTCGACGTCGTGGGTGACGAGGACGACGGTCGTTCCGCGTTCCTCCCACACGTCGAGCAGGTGGTCCTGCTGGTCCGCCTTCGTCAGCCGGTCGAGCGCCGAGAACGGCTCGTCGAGCAGCAGCACCGAGGGGTCGTACGCCAGCCCCCGCGCGAGCGCGACGCGCTGCGCCATCCCCCCGGAGAGCTCGTCCGGGCGGCTGTCGGCGAACCCGTCGAGCCCGACCGTCTCGATAAGGTCGTCGACGCGCTCGCGGGCCGCGGGAGCGTCCGGGTCGACGTCGCCCGGGAGCCCGACCGCGATGTTCTCGCGGACGTCCGCCCAGTCGAGCAGCCGCGGCTCCTGGAACACCATCCCGACGGCGTCGCTGCCGCCGTCGCGCACGTCCGTCCCGTCGACCTCGACACGCCCGTCGAACTCGGCTTCGAGGCCGGAGAGCACGCGGAGCAGCGTCGACTTGCCGCAGCCCGAGGGGCCGACGACGGCGACGAACTCGCCGTCCGCGACCGCGAGGTCGACGCCGTCGAGCGCGACCGTGTCGTCGTACCGCTTCCGGAGACCGTCGACCGCGAGGACGGGATCTGCTTCGGCGGACGCGGCGTCGGCTTCGTCGGCCTCGCGGGTCGGTGTCGCGGCGTCGGCCTCAGCGTCCGACGACACGGTCTCTCACCTCCTTCACCGCGACGTCCGAGCAGTTGCCGAGGAAGGCGAACAGCAGGATCGACCCCACGATGATGTCGGGCCGCGCGAGGGTCCGCCCGTCGCTGAGCAGGAACCCGATCCCCTGGCTCGCCGCGATCAGCTCGGCGGCGACCACGAACATCCACGCCAGCCCGACGCCGCCGCGGATCCCGACGAGCAGGTCGGGGAGCGCGGCCGGGAACACGACCCGGCGCAGCGACTCGACGCGCCCGAGGTCGTACACCTCGGCGACCTCCAGCAGCTCCTCGTCGACCGCGGCGATGCCGGTCGAGAGGTTGAGGTACACCGGGAAGAACGCGCCGACCGCGATGAGCAGCACCTTCGCGGTCTCGCCGATGCCGAACCAGAGCAGGAACAGCGGCACCCACGCCAGCGACGGGATGTTCTTCAGGCTCTGGAGCAGGGGGTCGAGCAGGTCGCTCGCCGTCCGGGAGAGCCCAGTCGCGGTCCCGAACAGGCTGCCGACGACGATCCCAAGGCCGGCGCCGAGGACGACGCGCTGGACCGTGATCGCGACGTGACCCCACAGCTCGCCGGACGCCGCCAGCCCGTACAGCGTCTCCGCCACCCGCAGCGGCGCCGGCAGCTGGTGGGCCGCGAAGACACCAGTCGCGACGGAGAGGTGCCAGACGACGACGAGCGCGGCGGGGACGAGCAGCCCGAGCAGGGGGCGGAACCGCCTCGCGGCGGGGAGGGGAACCGGGCCGAGCCCGTGAGACTCGGCGCCGCCGGCCGACCCGCCCGCCGTCGACCCGCGGCCGGAGTCGGAGTCGCGGGAGACGTCCGACTCCCGGCGGGTGTCGGCGGCCATCTCAGACGACCTCGCTCGCGAACTCGGCGTCGATCAGCTCGTCGACGTTGCCGGCGGGGTCCGCGTCGTCGGTCACGAGGTCCTCGCGTTCGAGGATTGGTGAGAGGTCGGAGAGGAGTTCGCGGTGCGGCTCGCCCGGGATCGGCTCGGAGAGGTCGTTCCGCTGGGTGAACACGCGCTCCGCGACCGGCGCCGACATCTCGGAAGCGTCGGCGAGGATCCCCGCAGTCGCCTCGGGGTTTGCGATGGCCCACTCGCGGCCGCGCTCGTAGGCCTCGAGGACGCGCGTCGCGTCCTCGGTGCGGTCCGCAAGGAACCCGTCGAGGAAGTTCAGGAAGCCGTAGGTGTTGTACCGGGGCTCGCGGAAGAACAGCTCCGCGCCGTCGTGTTCGAGCTCCAGCTCCGCCATGTGGGGGTCGAGCCCGGCCCACGCGTCGACGTCGCCGCGGACCAGCGCGGACTGTCCCTCCGGGTGCTGGAGGTTGACGACCTCGACGTCGTCTTCGCTCAGCCCGGCGTCGCCCAGCGCCTGGAGCAGGAAGAAGTACGGGTCGGTGCCGCGCGTGGCGGCGACCCGCTTCCCCTCCAGGTCCGCGACCGACTCGATCCCGGTCTCCTCGAAGGTGACGAGCGCGGTCCACTCTGGCTCCGAGTAGACGTACGGCGTCGTGATCGGCACGCCGTTCGTGCGGGCCATCAGCGCCGCGATGCCGGCGGTCGAGGAGACCTCGGCTTCGCCGCTCTGGGCGTACTCGTTCGCCTGGTTGCTCCCGAGGCTCAACACCCACTCGACGTCGGTGTCGGTGTCCGCGAACGCCTCCTCGAGCCAGCCCTTCTCGCGCAACACGAGGCTGACCGGGTTGTAGTACGCGTAGTCGACCGTCACCGTCCCGGATTCGCTCCCGCCCCCGACGCAGCCGGCGACGAGCGAGCCGCCGATCGCCGCGCCGGTACCGCGCAGGAATTGTCTTCGTTCCATCGTGACTCCTGCTACCGGTGCCACTCATAAGGGGATATGGCTATGGAGAATATTCAACTCCGGCTATGATGTTCTATGGTTATTTATTTTTGTCAATGAGTGGGGTTCACACGGTCCTTGAACGTCGCCTCACGGCGCCTGACGGCTCGTCGTGCGTTTCCGACCCGACCTCACGGGTCGGCGAAGCAGTTCGGCTCGCGTTCCGGGTGCCGGATCATATTGCTGGTTGTTGGCGCCGCCGGCGCCGTCGACCGCGAGAAACCACCGACTGCGCCGGCCGGGCGGTCCGCCGCCGCAGCTACATCCCCATGTCAGCTGCGGCGTCCGGCACCGGGAGGTCGGGGACGTCGACGCCGAGCAGTTCGGCGGCGTGGTCAAGCGCCATGTCGAACCCGTAGTACCGCTCTAATTCGTCGCCGTCGGGGCCGGACCGGACCTTCAGCATGGCGTACCCCTCGGCGTTCTGCGCGACGGTCGCCTCGCGGCCGTCCCGCGAGAAGGTGAGCAGGCGTTCGCCGTCCGTCTCCTCGTAGCGGGCCGCGACGCCGTTCGCCGTCGCGGTCTCCGTGTCGGTCATACCCGTGATAGGGGCCGGTCCCTGTCGAACCTGTCGGTCGTTATCGGGGGTCCCACCCGTGGAACTCCGTCCCCGACTCCAGTTCGAGGTCGAACGTGTCGATCATCCCGCCGAGCGCGTCGTACCCTTCGGCCGTCGCGGCGATGCCGACGATCGTCTCGTCGTCGTACAGCGCCGCGATCTCGTCGTGGGCGACCGCGTCGACCTCACTGCGGACGACCGCGAGCGCGTACTCGACCAGCGTCGTCTCCCCGTCGCCGAAGGGCCCGGTGTCCCCGCGGCCGAGCGCCGCGATCTCGTCGTCGTCGATCCCCACGCCGCGGGCGATGTTGACGTGCTGGTGCCACTCGTAGCGGTTTCCGACCTCGCTCGCGACCGCCAGGATGACGAGTTCGCGCTCCCGCTCGGTGAGGCCGCTGTCGGCCCACAGCGACCCGAGGAACGACCTGAGCCCCGCCAACACCTCGGGGTTGTTGCCGATCGACTGGTACACGTGGAGCGGTTTGCCCTGAAGCGACGACTCCAGGAGGTCCTCGTACTCGTCCGGCACGTCCGCCGCCTCGGCGTAGGGAACGCGGGCCATGGCGACCGGTCGCGGCGGCGGAGCATAGGTGTACGCGACTCGGTATCGTTCGCCGCGATCGCTACGTCGCTGGCCGCGATCGCTACGTCGCTGGCCGCGATCGCTACGTCGCTGGCTGCGACCAGTATCGATGCAGCCGGTCGGGCCTGGATCGAGGAGCCGTCGGCGCGGTGTCGCGGCGATTCGCGATGGCAAGCTTAAGGGACGCCACGCACCAACTTGCGGTAATGAGTACCGAGGTGACCCGCCGGCGGGCGTGGGTGATGGCCGCGCGTCCCCAGACGCTCCCTGCCGCGGCCGCACCGGTGATCGTCGGCGTCGGGCTGGCGCTTGCCGACGGGGTGTTCGCCCCGCTTCCCGCGCTGGCGGCGCTCGTCGGCGCGGCGCTGATCCAGGTCGGCACGAACTTCGCGAACGACTACTACGACGCGATCCAGGGCGCCGACACCGACGACCGCGAGGGGTTCACCCGCGTCGTCGCCAGCGGCCTCATCGAGCCGGCCGAGGTGAAGCGGGCGATGTGGCTCACCTTCGCTGCCGCGATTCTCGTGGGGACCTACCTCGTCGCCGTCGGCGGCGTCCCGATCCTCGTGATCGGGCTCGCCTCCGTCGCGGCCGGAATCGCCTACACCGGCGGCCCGTACCCCCTCGGCTACCACGGTCTCGGCGACCTCTTCGTGTTCGTCTTCTTCGGCGTCATTGCGGTGATGGGGACCTACTACGTCCAGACGGCGGCGCTCCTTTCTGGATGGTTCCCCGTCGGCATCCCGGCCGGCACCGTGACGCTCGCGGCGCTCGTCGCGAGCCTTCCGATCGCCGCGCTGTCGACGAACATCCTCGTCGTCAACAACCTCCGCGACCGCGAGGAGGACGCCGCGACGGGCAAGCGCACGCTCGCCGTCCGGTTCGGCTACCGGTTCGCCCGCGCCGAGTACCTCGCGATGCTCGCCGCCGCCTACCTCGCCCCGCTGTGGTTCGTCGCGCGCGGCGAGGGCCTCGCGACGCTGCTCCCCCTCGTCACCCTCCCGCTGGCGGCGGCCGTCGCGCGGACGGTGCTGACCGAGACCTCGGGCGAGGCACTCAACCCCGCACTCGAATCGACCGGCAAGCTGCTCGCGGCGTACGCCGTCGCGTTCGCCGTCGGCCTCGCGGTGTGATCGACGACGATCCCCGCGGCGAGAGTCCGGTTCGCGCGATGCGACACCGGTCGTTCGCGCTCGACCTGATCCGCCCGCTCGGCACCGCCCGCGGAGCGATCCGTCGGCGAGAAGGGTTCCTGATCGCGGTCGAACGCGGGAGCGACGGGGACAGCGCGGGGGGCGACAGAGGCGGCGCGGTCGGCCTCGGCGAGGCGACCCCGCTTCCGGGGTGGACGGAGTCACGCGAGGCGTGTGCGGCGGCGCTCGACGGAGTGGGCGGGCAGGGTGGGTCCGAGTCGCCGCTGGAGGTACTCGACGCGGCGTCGACGCCGGCCGCGCGACACGGCATCTCCCTCGCGCTCGCCGACGCCGCCGCCCGCGACGCGGGAGCGCGACTCGCGGACCGGCTCGCGGACGCGGCCGGTGTAACCGCGACGCCCGCGGATGCCGTCCCGGTCAACGCGACCGTCGGCGACGGGTCGCCGGACGAGACCGCTGCCGAGGCGAGGCGGGCGGTCGATTCGGGGTTCGACTGCCTCAAGCTGAAGGTCGGTGCCCGCGACGTCGACGCGGACATCGAGCGCGTCCGCGCGGTCCGCGAGGCGATCGGTGACGCGGTCTCGCTCCGCGCGGACGCGAACGGCGCGTGGGACCGGGAAACAGCTCGCCGCGCGCTCGACGCGCTGGCCGCGTTCGACCTCGCGTACGTCGAACAGCCGCTCCCGGCGGACGACCTCGACGGGCTGGCGGCGCTCCGCGAGCGCGGCCCGACCGACGGCGCGGGCGGCGCGGTCCGGATCGCCGTCGACGAGTCGGTCGCGGCCCGCGGGGTCGACGCGGTGCTGGACGCGGACGCCGCGGACGCGGTCGTTCTCAAGCCGATGGCGCTCGGCGGCCCGGACCGCGCGCTCGCGGCCGCGTTGCGGGCGCAGCGGGCGGGCGTCGACCCCGTCGTCACCACCACGATCGACGCGGTCGTCGCGCGGACGGCCGCAGTCCACGTTGCGGCCGCGACACCCGACGTCCCCCCGTGCGGGCTCGCGACCGGGTCGCTGCTCGACGAGGACTTGGCGTCCGATCCCTGTCCGATCGCGGACGGGCAGATCGCGGTCCCGACCGGTCCGGGGCTCGCGGGCGGCGCGTTCGAGGACCTGCGGCGGTGGTAGCGGACGCGGATCTGACGCCGCTCGGGCTCGTCTCGGGCACGACCCGGGCGACTGGGGCCCCGGCTCGCCGCAGGGGGACGGACTTTTCACCACGACCGGCGAACGGAGGCGTATGAGCGAGTGGACCGACGCCATCGTCGGCGAGCGGATGACCGTCGACAACCAGTTCAACGAGCGCGTCGCGGCGTCGCGCTTCTCCAGCCAGGAGTGGGGACTGATCATGACGGCCACGGAGTTCGAGATCGAGAACGCCGACGACCCCGAGGCCGCCCGGGTCGTCGCAGACACGTCGAGCCTCCCGGCGATCATGCCCGAACTGGAGAACCTCCGGTCGCAGATGGCGGGGATGGGCGGCGCTCCCGGCGGCGACGGCGCCGGCGACTCCGGCGGGTCGGGCGGCGTCGTCGACTCGATCAAGGGCGCGCTCGGGCTCGGCGGCGGGGGCGGATCCGGCGGTCCCTCGGACGAGGAACTGGAGGCCGCCGAGCGCCTCGTTCAGGAGTACGCCGACGAGCTACAGGCGCACTTAGAGGAAGTCGGGAAGTGGGAACAGGTCCGCGTCGCGTATCAGGAGTAGCCGACCCCGCAGTTCGGCCGCTCGGCGGCCGCTCGCCCCGGCTCGTTACTCCACGTCGCTACCGCGGAACAGAGTGAGCTCCTCCGCCTCGTAGATGCTGATGAGCTCGCTGACGATCTCGTCGTACTCCTCGTCGTCGACCCGGAGCGCGTCCAGCCGCTCGACCGTCTCCTCGTCGAGGTGTATCTGGGGCATACGCGGCGGTTCGTCGTCCGGAGAATAAAAGATGTCGGCGGAAACGAGGTCCCGGGAGCGCCCGACAGGACCGCTGCGGACCGGACCGGTTGTCGGCCGTGGACGGGGAGTTAGTCGTGGCACTCGGAATCGGCGCGGAGTTCGGTCGGAGCGTCAGCGCTCGAATCGTCGGCCGCGAGCGCCCGGCGAGCCGACTCTTCGACGTCCTTGACCGTAAGATCGACATTCGGGGACACGAACTGACCGTTGAGGAACAGCGTGGTGTCGGGCTCGGTCGACCAGTCGACCACCACTTCGGAGGGGAGGGTCGGCCGCTCCGTCGGGTCGCGACCGATGAGCCGGGTCTTGTCATCGAAACAGTCGTACACGATCTGATGCTCCGCTCCGAGCCACGAGGCGGGGGAAAGCACCGTTCGCCACGTGAGGCGGTGTTCCGATTCCGTCACGGACTCGAAGAATGAGAGCCGGGGCGTAGGGGGATTCGGAGGGACCACGACCGTAGCGGAGTCGCCCGCGAACCGGACGGGGGACCGACCGGAGAGTTGTAGCGTAGCGAGGGACGTGTCGAGCGCGAGACCCACGGAGGCAAGTAGCTCAACTAGCGTTCGTATCCGGTCGTCCGGAATCCGACCGTCGATCACCGCGGAGCCGGTGCCGCCGCGTCGGACCGCGTCGGCTCCGATCGCGACGCTTTGGCTCCCCTCGAAGACGCTAACCGCCGGGGCCGACCGACCGTCCGCGGCCGCGCGGCGAGGGGTCTCGACCGGATCGGAGTCCGCGACCGGGGTTCCCCCGTCGAGGGGGAGGTCACAGTACAACAGGTCGATCGACGGGTCCGAGAGCACCTCTACGACGGTGTCCGCGGTCGGCGTTTCGAGAACCGAAAGCGACCCGACGCCGGCGGCGAGCGATGGGGTCGTGAGCGCCTCGTGAAGTCGCTGCGCTCGGTCGGCGGACTGGACGAGGAGGGTGACGTTCGCTTCCCCGGGGTTCGGAGTCTTTCGCCGAAGCGCGTGTTCGTACCCTGCCGGGAGCGCTGCGGCGGTCCACGCCGGGAGCGGGTCCGCGTCCGGGTCCGGTACCGGGCCGCCGTCGCGTGGGGGTGACCGCAGACTGTCGGTCGGCCGATCCGCCGTCGTGAGCCCCACTGGGTCTCCCGTGCGTGTCCGCTCGGTCGAACCGCGGACTCGGACGGGTGCGAGGACGTGCGCGAGGTGGGGCAGGACTTCCGCGCTCGCGGGACCGGGACGAAGTACCGCCTCAGTCGACCACTCGGGGGTATACGGTGCGACAGTCTCAGGGTCGACTTCCATGTACTCCATCAGCCGCTCGCTGGGTGAGAGCTCGTCCAGATTCGGCGGATAAAACGGGAGCTGAGCTCCGACCTGATCGTACTCCTCCCTGTCGGAGAGCGTGTAGCCGTCGGTCCGCACGAGCGTGTCGAGGAAGAACCACGTGCGCAGCAGTTCCTCGGCTCGCTCTTCGAGCCCGCGACCGTCCGTCGGGAGCCGCTCCGTGTATCCGTTGTCGAGCCGGACGGCCGGTACCTTGCCGATCGTCATCGGCGCGCCGAGGTAGTACGCGAGCGTCGAGAGGCGGTACACGTCGGCGTACGTCGGTCGGACGACGACCTCGACGCCCGTGTCGGGGACGGTCAACGGGCTCGGAATGTCGAGCGATTCGCCTCGCCGGATTTGAGGGGGATACCCGCGCAGCGTCGGCCAGGACCGCTCCGCGGAGAACTCCCGGATCGACGACCCCAACACCGACACCGCCTCCGCGAGGGCCTCCGGATCGTCGGGGACGGTGATCGTCGCCTCCGGACGAGTGTGGAGCGACCGCGCGCCGAGGCTGACGGTCGTCGGGCGGTCGAGCGCGACCTCGACCGGGTCGGAGCCTTCGACCCCGCTCACGGAGAGTTCTGCGTCTTCGAACCTGAGGGACGCCTTCGTCACGCCAGTGATCTCGATACAGTACGATCCACGCGGGAACTCCATCGGTTCGCTGGGCCGCCCGATGAACTCGCCCCCGTCGTCTCGGACGACGATCGACGTGTACTCCGGAACGGTAAGCGATTCCGCCTCGAAACTGACCGCGTCGTCGACCGGAGACGGGAATAACGCGGGCAGCGCCGGACTGAGATCCGGCTCGCGGTCGACGCCGAGCCGCATCTCCTCGCCCTCGATCACGTCCCGGACGGTGAGCGTCGTCCCGTCGACCTCGAACGCGATGCGCCCCCCGGATGCCCCGTCGTTCACTGGATTAGTCTGATTCGCCAACACGTATGAGGTTGTTGGTAATTATCTCGTTTCGGAGTTCTGAAGCGTGCTACCGTGGTTCTTGCTCGCTTTCGTCCAACCCTGACAACAATCTTAACATCGGCCGACTCGGACGAGTACGCATGGACGGGCCCGGATCGGAACCGATCGACCGCGCGCTCGCCGCGGCGTTTCCTGACCGCGAGGTCGACCGGCTGACCGGCGTCGGCCCCTCCTGGAACGGCGCCAACGAGACGGTCGGCGTCGTCTTCGCCGACGGTGAGCGAGGGTTCCTCAAGGTCGCACTCGCCGACGAGAGCCGCCGGCTCGCCCGAGAGCGCGCCGTGCTCGGATACGTGGGGGAACACGGGCCACTCGCGGTCCCCGAGGTGCTGGCGGCCGACCCGGACGGCGACCCGGCGTACCTCGCGACGGCACCGGCGCCCGGCCGAGGGCTGTTGGGCGTCTACGAGGCGGCGAGCGGCGACGAGCGCGAGCGACTGCTCCGCCGCGTCGGGGGCGCGCTCGCCGCGCTCCACGCCGACCGGTTCGAGAGCCACGGGGAGATCGTCGGCGCGGGAACGGAGACCGGAAGCGCGGCGGAGGGAGCGGTGACGGCGGACGCCGACGCGCCGACCGGACTCGCGATCGAGTTCGCGTCGTGGACGGACGTGCTGCTCGCGACGGTCGAGCGGACGCGTGAGATCGGCACCTCCGAGCGGCTCGCGGACCACTACGACGCCGTCGTCGACTGCGTGCGCGCGAACCGGGACCTGCTCGACGGCGCGCCGGCGGCGCTGCTCCACGGCGACGTCACGAAGCCGAACCTCTTCGTGACGGCCGAAGGCGGCAGGGCGGACGCAACCGCTACCGACGACCCGGGCGTCGCGGCGATCGACTGGGAGCTGTCACACGTCGGCGACCCGGCTCGGGACTTGGTGCGCGCGGAGGACCAGCTGCTCAACGGGTTCGACTCGACCGGCCCGGACCGGTTCGTAGCGGCCCTACGAGAGGGCTACCGCGAGCGTGCGGGGTCGCTGCCGGAGGGGTTCGACCGACGGCGGCCGGTCTACGAGGTCATCAGGATGCTCGGGCGCTCGGAGTTCATCGATCAGTGGGTACCGTACCTCGACGAGCCCCTCGATGCCTTGGTCGAGCGGGCGGACGCCGAGCTGCGGGCGCGGCTCGACGCGGTCTGAGCGCGGCTCCGATGCGGCGAAAGCGCCGCTCTACCGGTTCCACGCGGCGTCGTCGGGATCGATCTGGCGTTCTTCGGGGTCGAGCCCGTCGATCTCATCGAGGTCGGCGTCGGGCAGGTCGACATCGACTGCGCGCAGGTTCTCCCGCAGGTGGTCGCCTCGCCCCTTCGGGATCGGCACGATCCCGCGATCGAGCGCCCACGCGAGCGCGACGACCGCCGGCGAGAGGTCGTTCCGCTCCGCGATTTCGAGGATCGCCGGGTCGTCGAGGATCTCCCCGCGGCCGAGCGGGGAGTAGCCCACGAGCCGGTGGTCGAACTCGTCGGCGAGGGCGCGCAGTTCCGGCTGCCGGAACCGCGGGTGACACTCGACCTGGTGGGCCGCGATCGGCGCGTCGAGGATCTCCCGGGCCTCGCGCAGCAGGTCGGGGGTGAAGTTCGAGACGCCGACGTGGTCCGTCACGCCAGCGTCGCGGAGGTCGTCGAAGGCGGGCAGCGTCGCCTCCGCGTCGTACGCCCGGATCGGCCAGTGGACGTACAGGAGGTCGACCCGGTCGAGGCCGAGTCGGTCGAGGCTCTCGTGTGCGGTCTCGCGCACGTCCTCGGGCGCGAGGTTCTCGGGGTGGACCTTCGTGGCGACGACCACGTCGTCACGGTCGACGTCGCTCTCGGCGATCCCCTCGCCGACGGCGGCCTCGTTGTCGTACATCTGCGCGGTGTCGACGTGGCGGTAGCCGGCCTCCAGCGCCGCGGCGACGGTGTCGGTACAGGTCTCGGGGTCGTCGAGCCCGGACGTTCCGAGCCCGATCGACAGGTCGAGCGGTGGCACGAGTTTCGCTTTCGAGCGCGGGGCCAAAAAGGCGCGCGAGCCGGCACGCCGCGATCCCGCGGCTTCGTGCGTGTCCCGCGTGCCTGCTGCGTCCCGCACCATTAATCCGTCGCGTCCGTAGGACCGGTCGATGGCGACCGGCCCCGCGCTCCCCTCGACCCCGGAGCCGCTCCCGCTTGGCGCGCTCTCCGACCCGCTCCTCGTCGACCCCGGACCGCGGCTGCTCCACGCGGTCGTCGAGGCGTACCGCGAGGCCGCCCCGGCGCTCGTCGAGCCGACCGTCCAGAATCTGTCAGGTGAAGCTGAGGGGGACGTCGAGGGCGGCGAAGAGGGCAACCTCGACTCGTGGGAACTACCGACGCTGAAGGTGGTCGCGGGCGAGAGCGCGATCGACGTCGCGACGGCCGGGTTTCGACCGGCGAGCCGGCTCGCGGCGCTGCTCGACGCGGACCTGCTCGATCTCCGGGTCCTCGACGCGCCGCAGCCGAACCCGGTGCTGGCGGGGGCGGAGACGGGGTTCGCGCTGGTGGAATCGGTGGACCGTGACGCGGCCGGAGCGCCGAGTCGGTGGCACCGCGTCGGCGACGACGCCTCGCTCCGCGAGCGGTACGCCTCGGCGTTCGCGGCGGCCGAGCCGTACGGGCTCCGAACGCCGAGCCGGCGGCGCGTGTACGAGGGGTTCGCGGCGCGGTGCGACGAGTCGGTCGCGACCGCGGTGCTTCGCGCGCTCGACGTTGAACCAGCGGGGAACGGGGGTCCCGACCCGGAGGAGACCCGAATTCGCGCCTACGCGGTCGGCGCCCGCGAAGGCGCCCTCGACCGCACCCTCCGACGGGCCTGCGAGGACGCCGGGCTCGGGAGCCCCTCGACGTTCACGCGAATAAAACGGCTCCTTCGCGAGGCCGACCTGATCGAGACCGTCTCCGAGCCGCAGCCGGTCGGGCGCCCGCGCGAGCGGCTCCCCGCGCGGGGCGCGCTCGCGGCGGCCGAGACGCCCGAAGAGACGGTCGCGGCGGTTCGCGGTGTAACGGAGTGAGAAGCGTTCGGATGCCCGTCTCCGGGCGTCATCCCGGACGGATCAGTCGTCTTTCGTCTTGATGTCCGCCGAGAGCCCCTGCGCCATCTCGATCTCCTTCGAGTTGTTCAGGGTCCACGCGGTGCGGTCGGTGACGGCCTCGATCGCCTCCCGGGCGGAGGGGTAGCCGTTGCCGGACTTCTTCACGCCGCCGAAGGGCAGCTGGACCTCGGCGCCGATGCACGGGAGGTTCCCGTACGCCAACCCTAACTCGGCGCGGTCGCGGTAGTAGTTGATCTGCCGGTAGTCCTCGGAGATGATCGCACCCGCCAGCCCGTAGTCGGTGTCGTTCTGGATCTCGACGGCCTCCTCGATGTCGCCGTCGTACTCCATGAGCGCGACGTGGGGCCCGAACACCTCCTCGTGGGTACACGTCAGGTCGGCGTGGGCGTCGGCCTCGTAGACGAACGGACCGACCCAGTAGCCGTCCTCGTGGCCGTCCGGGATCTCCTCGTCGTCGAGCTCGGTCCGGTCGACGAGCACGTTCACGCCCTCCTCGCGGGCCGCCTCGTTGTTCCGGGTGACCTTCTCGCGGTGTTCTTCCTCGATGAGCGGCCCCATGAAGGTGTCCTCGTCGAGGGGGTCGCCGACCGCGACCGACTCCGCGACCTCGACGAACCGCTCCTTGAACTCGTCGTACACGTCCGTGTGGACGATCAGGCGCTCGGAGGAGACGCAGCGCTGGCCGGTGGTCTTGAACGAGGACATCACTGCGGAGTGGACTGCGACGTCGAGGTCCGCCTCCTCGGTGACGACGATGGCGTTCTTGCCGCCCATCTCGCAGGCGGCGCGCTTGCCGGCGACGCCGCCGAGCTTCTCTTGGATGTGGTGGCCGACCTCGGCCGAACCGGTGAAGATGACGGTGTCGACGTCGTCGTTCTCGACGATCGCGTTGCCCGCGTCGCCGAACCCCTGGACCATGTTGAACACGCCGTCGGGGATACCGGCGTCGTCGAACATCTCCGCGATGATCTGCGCGCACCACGGCGTCTGCTCGGCCGGCTTGAAGACGACGGTGTTCCCCTCCACCAGCGCGATGGCCATGTGCCAGTAGGGGATCGCGACGGGGAAGTTCCACGGCGTGATGCAGCCGGTGACGCCGCGCGGCTTCCGGCGCATGTACGCGTCCTTCGAGGGGATCTCCGAGGGGACGATGTCCCCCTTCGGGTGTCGGGCGTCGCCCGCGGCCCACTCGACCATGTGCGCGGCCTCGACCACGTCCGCTCTCCCCTCGCTGATCTCTTTGCCGCACTCCTTCGTGACGATCTCTCCGAGCTCGTCGGTCCGGTCGCGAAGCTCGTGGTACACGTCCCAGAGGTACTCCGCGCGCTGGACCCGCGAGAGCTCGCGCCACTCCTCGAACGCCGCGTCCGCGGCGTCGACCGCGCGGTCCACGTCCTCGGGGGTTCCCTGGCGGAACTCCCCGAGCGTCGCTCCGGTCGCGGGGTTCTCGCTCTCGAAGGTCTCGGACCCGTCGCCGTCGACCCATTCGCCGTCGATGTAGTGCTGGTAGGGCTGCGCCATGTTCGGGACATCCCGTCGGCACGTCCAAATAACCCACCCTACCATGGTCGGCAGGGTCTTCGTGGTTCGCTACCAAGGAAAGGTGAACAATGGCGACAACCGACGCGGACGGGGCGGGAGAGTGGGCCGGAACCAGGCTCACGCTGGACCTGTGGCATCCGAACTGCTGGGCGATCGAGGCGACGGGCCGGACCGACGGCGGCGTGTTGGCACACGCGATATACAACTCGCCGCGGGCCGAGAGCGACGCGCCGAACACGGTGAACGGCCTTTTCACGGCGTTCGGAGACACGAACGAGGAGGTCGAAGCGCTGCTCGACGCGATCCGCGAGTCCGACCGCGCGGGGAACCTCTTGGAGCTACAGGAGCGGTTCGGGCGCGCCCGGGACGCCCCGGGCAACGTCGTTCGCGAGTTCTTCTTGGAGTACGACCCGGCGGACATGGTGTGTCCGACGCTCTTAGAACACGGCTTTGTCCACAGCGCGCCGGTCCGGATCGAGGGCGGACGCGAGGAGTGGCAGGTGTGTTTCGTCGGCGAGCGCACCGATATCCGGGAGTCCCTCGACGCGGTTCAGGAGGCGGCCGGCGCGGAGGTGACGGTGGAGTCGATGTCGTCGTCGGGCCACGCGGGACGAACTCCCCGCGAGCAGCGGCTCGACACGCTGACCACGACCCAGCGGAAGGTGTACGAACACGCCCGCGATGCGGGCTACTACGAGTGGCCCCGAGAGGCGTCGACGCGCGAGCTCGCCGAGGACATGGACGTCTCGAAGACGACGCTGCTCGAACACCTCCGGAAGGCGGAGTCGAAGCTGCTGGACCCGTGATCGGCGGTGTCGACGGCAGAGCGAGTGTTGCAGAGTGTCGAGCGCGGTACGGTATTTAAATACCCGCGAGCGATAGCGGCGATTGTTTATAAATGAAGGCGGTGGCGCGCCCCGGTGAGCGGCCCGGAGGGCCGCGAACCGACGGCGCGAGGGAGTCGCTGGCGGCGGTCGCCGCCAGCGACGAGGCTGGGGAGGCGTGAGGTGCTGTGCGGTCGCAGTCGGGTGGGACTCAAAGGGGCAGTCGCGAGGACGGCGCAGGTGACGTAAGGACCGCAAGGAGCGAGCGAAGCGAGCGACTGAGGACCGCAGCGAGCGTGCGCCGTCCTCGCGACTGGGGCTTTGGAGGTGTTCGCCGCCGATCTGCTAGCGGCTATTTATAAGCGAGCGACTGGGGCTTTGGAGGTGTTCGCCGCCGATCGGCTAGCGGCTATTTATAAGCGAGCGACTGGGGCTTTGGAGGTGTTCGCCGCCGATCTGCTAGCGGCTATTTATAAGCGAGCGACTGGGGCTTTGGAGGTGTTCGCCGCCGATCGGCTAGCGGCTATTTATAAGCGAGCGACTGGGGCTTTGGAGGTGTTCGCCGCCGATCGGCTAGCGGCTATTTATAAGCGAGCGACTGGGGCTTTGGAGGTGTTCGCCGCCGATCTGCTAGCGGCTATTTATAAGCGAGCGGCTGGGGCTTTGGAGCGTCCGTCGTCGGTCCGTCAATCACTTATAAAAATCTGACCGCATCACCACACTCCGATTGACAGATCGTAACGCCGGATCGCCAGTTCCTGACCCGATTCGTTCAGCAGTTTTCGAGGCGGAGCCTCCGGCCTCAAGGAGCGAGGGGTTCCGACGCTCAGTCGGAAGCGCGACGCGAGTAGGCCGGAGAGGAAGCCGACACGAACTTTCGCAACCACTATGTTACACCATATCTCACTGCCAGCTAGTGCTGTGCGTCCACAAGTGGCGCGCAGTACGGGCCGCAGTAGCCCGGCCCTGAATGGTGGGTTTGTCGACCCCGAAGGGCGTCCGGTAGGCGGGGCGCACAAGACGCCCCGTCGCGCCAACCGAGGGCGAAAACCACATCAAAGCCCCACCCTCAACGAGCGAGGCCGCAAGGCCGAGCGAAGTAGGGTGGGGTCGGTTACTTCCCGACGATCGCGCGCAGCGCGAACAGCGCGTTCGACTTGCGCTCCCGGATCCGCCGGTAGAAGTAGGAGAACCACTTGGACCCGTACGGGATGTACTGGTAGACTTTCACGTCGTCTTCGGCGGCGAGTTCGAACTGCGCCGACTCCCGGACGCCGGTCAGCATCTGTACCTCGTAGGGGGTCCCGTGGTCGGCGTACAGCTCCTTCGCGTACTCGATCATCGCGGGGTCGTGGCTCCCGACGGCGACGCCGTCGTCGAACGCCTCGAACATGTACGCGAGGCAGTCGCGGTACGACTCGTCGACGCGCGCCTTCTTTTTATACGAGATCTCGGCCGGCTCGTCGTACGCGCCCTTGACGAGTCGGACCTTCCCCGGGAGCTCTGCGAGCCGTTCGAGGTCCTCGCGGGTCCGCTTTAAGTTCGCCTGGACGCAGACGCCGACGTTGCCGTCCGTCTCGACCGCGTGCCGTTCGAACGCGTCGAGCGTCACGTCGGTGGTCTCGTGGTCCTCCATGTCGATCCAGACGAAGGTGCCCGTCCCGTCCGCTCCGGTCTCCGCCGACCCGGTCGCGGACGGCGCGTTGGCCGCTTCGACGATCCGCGCGAGGTTCTCCTCGAAGACGTCGTCGCCGATGTCGAGGCCGATCTGACTCGATTTGACGGAGACGCAGGCGTCGACGTCGCGCTCCGCGATCGCCTCGACGAGGTCGACGTACGCGTCGGCGTCGGCGTCGGCTGGGGGCCGTTCCTCGTAGTGTTCGCCGAGCAGGTTCAGGATGCCGGCCACGCCGCGGTCGTTGAGCCCCTCGACGTGAGCGAGCGCCGCCTCCGGCGTCTCGCCGGCGACAAAGTTGCTCGCGATGGGCGGGATCATGCGATCACTGCGGATCCGGAGCGGTATATATTGGCACCCGACCAATCGTTCCAGAAATATATTTTTGTATAAAACGTTTCCAGTGCCACTACCAGCCGATTCATCGATCTGCCCCGCTCGCCCCGACCATGGACGGGCCGGGGTTAAGGTAGCCGAATGTGCTCGGGACTATCGGATACATATGTCACGGGATACCACGGACATGACGGATCGGCGGACGCTGCTGAAACTGACCGGCGGTGCGGGGCTCGTCGGACTGTCGGGCTGTCTCAGCACGACCGACGACGGCGGCGACGGCGAGAACGGGAGCGACGGCGACGACGGCGGCGACGGCAGCGATGGCAGCGACGGCAGTGACGGCGGCGACGGAGACGACGGGGGAGACTCGACCGAGGCCTACGAGATCGGGATGGTCGACTCCCAGACCGGGTCGCTGTCGGCGTTCGGCGAGCGGAACCAGCGCGGCGTCAACCTCGCGCTCTCTCGCGTCAACGAGATCGGGATCGACGGGCGAGACCTCGATATCGTCGTCGAGGACTCCGAGAGCGAGAATCAGGGCGGGATCGCCGCCGCCCAGAAGCTCGTCAACCAGGACGGCGTCCCCTTCCTGATCGGCGCGGTCGGCTCCGGCGTCTCGCTGGCCATCTACGAGAGCGTCGTCGAGGGGACCGACGTCGTTCAGCTGAGCCAGAACTCCACCGGACTCAACCTCACCGAGTTCCCGGGACTGCTCCGGATGTCGCCGTCGGGACGGAGCCAGTCGCTCGCGCTCTCGAACCTCATCACCGACGACGGCTACGACGAGGTGGCGATCACCTACGTCAACAACGACTACGGCCAGAGCCTCACGGACGCGTTCGTCGACGCGTACGAGGGCGAGGTCGTCTACAACACGCCCCACGACCAGGACCAGCAGTCGTACTCCGGCGTCATCTCGGAGATGAACAGCTCCGGCGCCGACGCGTGGCTGTTCATCACCTACCAGGCCGAGTTCGCGACGATGGTCAACGAGGTGTTCTCCTCGGGGTACGAGGCGCAGTTCTACGGCGCCGACTCCGTCTCCGGCGACAACGTCTTGGAGAACACCCCGGAGGGGAGCATCGAGGGGATGAAGATCGTCGTCCCGTCCGCGCCCGTCGAGGAGGAGAACTACCAGTCGTTCGCGGACGCCTTCGAGTCCGAGTACGGCCGACAGCCGACCTCGTGGGCGGCGTACGCGTACGACTGCGTGATCAACGCCGCGCTCGCGATCCAGGCCGCGGACGAGTTCACCGGCGAGGCGCTCCAAGACACCGTCCGGCGCGTCTCCGGCCCGGAGGGCGAGGAGGTGACCTCCTTCGAGGCCGCGAGCCAGATTCTCGCGGACGGCGGCGGGCCCGACGACGTCGACTACCAGGGGGTCAGCGGCCCCATCGACTTCGACGAGAACGGTGACCCGGTCGGCTTCCTTCAGGTCCTGGAGGTCCAGGACCACGAGTACGAAGGCATCGACTTCATCGAAGGCTAATCTCGACCGATGATCGTCCTCGGATACCTGGCTAACGGGCTGGTGTTCAGCAGCATCATCGTCCTCGGCAGCATCGGGCTGTCGCTGGTGTACAGCATCGCGGACTTCGCGAACTTCGCGCACGGCGACACGATGACGATCGGCGCGTACTCGGCGCTCGTGACCTTCGGCGCCGTCGGCGGGCTCGGCGGCGCGGTGTTGGGGCTCCCGTACGGCTTCTTCGTGGCGTTAGTCGTCGGGATCGCCGTCGCCGCGGTCGTCGCGGTCGCCACCGAGAAGCTCATTTACGAGCCGCTCGACGTCGACTCGATCGGCCTGCTGATCACGTCGATCGGGATCGCGTTCATCTACCGCGCGGTGATCCAGATCCGGTTCGGTTCCGACTTCACCCGGTTCGACGTCCAGCCGCTGCGGCCGATCGAGGCGCTGGTGCCGTACGGCGTCCGGATAACGCTCCACGACGTCGCGATATTCGGGTCGGCGGTGGTGCTCGTCGTCGGGCTCCACGTCCTGCTCCAGTACACCGACCTCGGTCGGAAGATGCGCGCGATGGCGGACAACCCCGACCTCGCGCGGGTCAGCGGTATCCGGACGAAGCGGGTCAAGCTGTGGACGTGGGTCATCGGCGCCGGGCTCGCCGGCGCGGGCGGCGTGTTCCTCGGGCTCTTCAACCAGCTCGCGCCCCGGATGGGCTTTAACCTCCTGCTGGTGATCTTCGCGGCGGTGATCCTCGGCGGGATCGGCTCCGTCTACGGCGCGATGGCGGGCGGCTTCCTCATCGGCATGATAAACCAGCTCACGCCGTTCTTCTCCAACGTCGTCGAGGCGCTACCGATCCGTCCGAACTGGCTCGCGACCGTGATCGAGAACATGATCACCATCGAGTACGCGAACGCGATCGCGTTCGTGATCATGGTCGTCGTGCTGTTGGTCCGGCCCAACGGGATCGCCGGGGAGGCCGCGACGTGAGCCTCCTCGACGACCCGAAGGCGGCGTTCGCCGACCTGTCTCGCCCGGAGGGGTGGGTGCTCGGCGTCAGCGTCGCGTTCCTGCTGTTCCTCTTCGTCGCGATGCTCACCGGCGCGCTCGGCCCGACGTACTTCCTGTTCCTCGTCGGATTGGCGGGGATGTACGCGCTGCTGTCGTTCGGGCTGAACGCCCAGTGGGGGTTCACGGGCCTGATCAACTTCAGCGTCGCCGCGTTCTTCGGCATCGGCGCGTACGGCACCGCGCTGATGACCGCGAGCGGCTCGCCGATCGCCGGCGGATTCAGTCCGATCGTCGGGCTCGCCGTCGCGCTCGTCGTCGCGCTCGCGCTGGCGCTACTCATCGGGATTCCGACGCTCCGGCTCCGGGCCGACTACCTCGCGATCGCGTCGCTCGGGCTCGCGGAGGTCGTGCGGCTGATCGTGTTGAACGAGCGCTGGCTGACGAACGGCAGCGCGGGGCTGCGCGGCATCCCGGGCTTCTTTGACGGGTGGCCGGTGCTCTCGACGTTCCCCGAGGCGATGCCGGGGCTCCGGCTGGTGGTGATCCCCGGGTCGCCGGTAATCTTAGAGACGGCGTTCTGGCAGGCGGCGCTGAACGTCCTGTTGGTGCTCGCGTTCGCGGGCGCGGCGTACTTCGTCCTCCGGCGCGCGCACCGGTCGCCGTGGGGGCGCGTGCTGCGCACGATCCGCTCCGACGAGGACCTCGCTCGGGCGCTCGGGAAGAACACCTACTCGTTCAAGATGCAGTCGTTCATCCTCGGCAGCCTGATCATGGCGCTGGCGGGCGTGTTCTACGCGCACCTGAACCTCTACGTCGGGCCGGGCGACCTCGACCCGATCACGACGTTCTACGCGTGGGTCGCCGTGATCTTGGGCGGCAGCGGCTCCAACCGCGGGGCGCTGTTCGGCGGGATCGTCATCGTCACGATCCGCGAGGGGACGCGCTTCCTCAACGACGTGGCGCTGCCGATCGACCCCGCGCCGCTGCGGCTGCTGTTGATCGGCGTCGTCATCGTCGCCGTCATGCGCTACCGGCCGCAAGGCGTCCTCCCGCCGCAGCGGGAGCTGATCTGGCCGAGCGCGGTCGACGGGGGCGGAACGCCCGAGACGCCGGACAGCGGCGTCCGCGAGCGGAAGGGAGGTGGTGACGATGAGTGAGGGCGCGCTTCCCAAGGACGACGCCGTCCTCCGCGTCGACGACCTCCAGAAGTCGTTCGGCGGGCTCGCGGCGACCGACCACGCGACGTTCGCGGTCGAGCGCGGCACCATCACCGGGCTCATCGGCCCGAACGGGGCCGGCAAGTCGACGCTTTTCAACCTCATCTCCGGCTTCTACGAGCCGGACGGCGGGACCGTGGAGGTGAACGGGACCGACGTGACGGGGTTAGAGCCCTACGAGGTCGCGGAACACGGGCTCATCCGGACGTTCCA
Organism: Halorubrum sp. T3; assembly: GCF_000296615.1. Lineage (NCBI taxonomy): Archaea > Methanobacteriati > Methanobacteriota > Halobacteria > Halobacteriales > Haloferacaceae > Halorubrum > Halorubrum sp. T3. The sequence continues at coordinate 790,578 of NZ_JH815329.1, forward strand.
GACGCCGCGCAAGCTGGAGGGGATGACGGTCCGCGAGGCGATGTTAGTCGGGCCGCGGAAACAGCCCGGCGAGTCGTTCCTCACACTGTTCACCTCGCCGGGAACGGTCGCCGAGAGCGAGTCGGCCAACCTCGCCGAGGCGGAGCGGATCTTGGCGGACTTCGAGATCGACCACCTCGCGACCCAGCCCGCCACCGACATCTCCGGCGGCCAGATGAAGCTCGTCGAACTCGCGCGGGCGATGCTCGCCGAGCCGGAGGTGCTGCTGCTCGACGAGCCGGTGGCCGGGGTGAACCCGACGCTGGCGAAGAAGCTCAAAGAACAGATTCGGCGGCTCAACGAGCAGGGGACGACGTTCCTGCTCATCGAACACGACATGGAGTTCGTGATGGACCTCGCGGACCCGATCGTCGTCTTAGACCAGGGACACGTCCTGACGGAGGGGACGCCGGAGGGGGTCCGGAACGACCAGCGCGTCATCGACGCGTACCTCGGAGGCGGCACATGAGCGACGGTATGACGGACGACACGACCGGGGCCGCGGACGGGCCTCACGGCGGAACCGATCCCGTGCTCTCGCTGTCGGGCGTCGACAGCGGCTACGGCGAGGTGCAGGTGCTCGACGACTGCTCGGTCCGGCTCGACCCGGGCGAGATCGTCTGTCTGGTCGGCCCCAACGGCGCCGGGAAGTCGACGGTCCTCAAGACCGCGTTCGGGATGTTGACCCCGTGGACGGGGACCGTCGAGTACCACGGCCGCGACATCGGCGGGATGGCGCCCGAGGAGATCGTCCGCGAGGGGATCGGCTACGTTCCCCAGACCGACAACGTGTTCGGTTCGCTGACGATCGACGAGAACCTCCGGATGGGCGGCGTCGCCCGCGACGGGAGCCTCGAGGAGGTCATCGAGACGCTGTACGACCGGTTCCCGATCATCGACGAGAAGCGCGGCTCGAAGGCGAAGACGCTCTCCGGCGGCCAGCGGCAGGTGCTCGCGTTCGCCCGCGCCCTCGTGATGGAGCCCGACGTGCTGCTCATCGACGAGCCGTCCGCGGGGCTCGCCCCCAACACGGCTGACGACGTGTTCGAGGACGTCAAAGAGGTCAACGACATGGACACGGCGATCCTCATGGTCGAGCAGAACGTGACGAAGGGGCTCGGCATCTCCGACCGCGGCTACGTCCTCGACCAGGGGACGGTCCGGTTCGAGGGGACGCCGGAGGAGCTGTTGAACGACGAGGAGGTCTCGCAGCTGTACCTCGGCGGCTGAGCCCTCGCCCGGCTCGCCCCGCGCCCCGCTCTATGTCAGCCACGATCGGACGGTACGCGTTCGCGCTCGCACCCCTCGCAGCCGCGGCGCTGTGGGGCGGGATGTACGTCGTCAGCAAGTGGGGGTTCGCGCTGGTCCCGCCGGTGACGCTCGGGTTCCTCCGGGTCGCGCTGGGCGCCGGGGCGCTCTGGCTCGTCGTCGCCGGTCGCGGCGGTCCCGCCCCGGCACGCGACGAGTGGTCGACGTTCGCGGCGCTCGGGGGCTGGGTGACCCTGACGGTCGCGACGCAGTTCGTCGGCACGGAGCTGACGAACGCCAGTCAGGGCTCGCTGCTGACCGTCCTCACCCCGGTGTTCACCGTCGCGCTCGGGGCGCTCGTGCTCGGCGAGCGCGTCACGCCGGCCAAGGCGGGAGGGATGACCGTCGCGGGCGCCGGCACGGCGGTCGTCCTCGCCGGGCGGTACGAGTTCGCGTCGATCGCCGCCGGCAACCTCCTCGGCGTGGCGCTGCTGCTCGTCGCGAGCGCGGCGTGGGCCGGGTACACCGTCTGGGGGCTCCGCGCGGTCAGGCGGCACGGGGCGCTCCGCGCCGCGACGTACTCCTCGCTGGCGAGCGTTCCGATGCTCGGAGCCCTCGCGGCCGGCGAACTGTGGTATCTCGGGCGCTCGCCCGCCGAGGTCCCGCTCACGGTCGAATCGGCGGCCGCCGTGCTGTACCTCGGACTCGCGTCAACGGCGGCTGCGTGGTTCCTCTGGTACAAGGGACTGGAGTACGTCTCCGCGGGGACCGTCGCCGTGTTCTTCTTCGCGCAGCCCGTCGTCGGCGCGGCGCTCGGCGGGGCGCTGCTCGGCGAGGCGCTCGGCCCGGGCTTCCTCGCCGGCGGGGCGCTGATGGCCGTCGGCATCTGGGTCGTCAGCCGCGAACGCGCGGATCCCGCCGACGGGCCGGCGGAGTCGACCGCGGAGTGAGGCGTGGAGTGAGGCGCGGACCGACGGCGAGGAACCCCTATGCCGTGCGCTTCTCGAGCTCGCCCGTCAGCTCCGCGGCGTCGAAGTCGTGGTCGGGGCGGATCGCGACGAAGTCGAGGAACCGGCGCGCCGCGAGGAGTTCGTCGGGCGAGTAGCTCGTCAGCGCGGCCTCGATCGCGTCGGCGGCGCCGATCAGCGGCTCCAGCGCCGCGAGCGCGCTCGCGAGGTCGTAGGCGCGCGCCGCCTCGCGGCCGTCCTCGCTCACGCGGGTCGCGTCGATGACGTAGAGCTCGCCGTCCGCGACGAGGACGTTCTCGGCGCGGAGGTCGCCGTGGGCGAGCCCGGCGTCGTGGATCGTCCGAAGCGTCACGAACAGGTCGGGCGCCAGCCCGGCGACGGTCTCTGCGTCGAGCTCGCCGAGGGTGCGAAACTCGGGGAGGTACTCCAAGACGAGCACGCCAAGGCCGTCGACCTCGAACGCCTCGATCGGCTCCGGCGCGTTGACCCCGAGCTCGCGGACTCGCCGGGTCGCCTCCAGCTCGTGGCGCGCCATCTCGTAGGGAGTCTCGTGGCGCTCGAAGAACCCCTCCGTGCCCGCCGAGAACGCGCCGAGGTTCCGTCCGGTGGTGAACAGCGCGTGGACGAGCGTGTTCTGTCGCGTGATCACCTTCACGAAGAGGTCGTCGTCGACGACCATCGGCGTCGACAGCCAGTTGTCTGCGTCGAGGAACCGCACGCGTATCTCGTCGCGGTCGTACCGGTCCGCCAGCTCTCGCGCGACCCGCTCGATGTCGGGCCAGTCGACGCGACCGCGGACGAGCTGCCGGAACTCCATACCGGCGGAACGCGGCGGCGAAGCTTAAATTGCGTCCTCGGGCGCCGTCACCGCTCGATCGTCGCGGAGCCGCGTCGGTCGCGCGAGGACCGACCCACCTCGACGACGTACTCCCCCGCGTCGACCGTCCACCCCGCGGACGCGTCGTATCGCCCGAATGCGCGCTCGTCGAGGTCGATCTCGACCGTCGCCGACTCGCCGGGAGCGAGCTCGACCGCGGCGAACCCGCCGAGCTCGCGGGGCGGACGAGCGCGCTCGTCGGGGACGTCGGGCGCGGCTGGCGTGTCGGAGACGCCGACGTACGCCTGGACGACCTCCCGACCGGGCCTGTCGGCGACGTTCGAGAGGGTCGTCTCGACCGTCGATGGGCCGACGGCCTCGACGCCCTCGTACCGGAACTCGGCGTAGCTGTGACCGTGTCCGAACGGGTAAGTCGGCTCCGCGTCGGTCGCGTCGAAGTGTCGGTAGCCGACGAGCAACCCCTCGTCGTAAACCGCCTCGCCGTCGACGCCCGGGAAGCGGCGCTCGTCGGCCGTCGGATACGCGCCCTCGGGGGCGAACGTCGCCGGGAGCCGCCCGCCGGGGTCGGCGTCGCCGTAGAGGACCGCCGCGGCCGCCTCCCCGTGCGCTTGTCCGGGATACCACGCCGCGAGCACCGCGTCGACCGCGTCGCGCCACGGCGTCTCGATCGGCCCGCTCGCGTTCGCGACGACGACGGTCCTGTCGGCGGCGTCGGCGACCGCGGCGATCAGGTCGTCCTGTCGCCCCGGGAGTCGGAGCGAGTCGCGGTCGGCCGCCTCGGTCGCGCGGTCGCGGACGAAGACGACGGCGACGTCCGCGTCGGCGGCCGCCGACGCCGCCCCCTCGATGTCGACCGATCGCTCGGCGTCGCCGTCGGCGTCGACGGACCCCGGATCGCCCGGGCCGCCCTCGGGATCGCCCGCATCACCGTCGAGACCGCCCGTGCCGACCTCGGGATCGCCCGCGTCGTCCATCGCCTCGAACATCGAGATTCCCTCGACGCGGGGCAACCCGTGGGCGACCGTCACCGCTCCGTCGGCGCGCGCCTCGATCCCCTCACGGGGAGTCGTCCGGACGAACGGCGTCACCTCGGAGGAGCCCCCGCCTCCGAGCAGCGCCTCGTCGACGTTCGGACCGACGACCGCGACGTCGGCGTCGTCCGCGAGCGGCAGGGCGCCGTCGTTTTTCAGGAGGACGGTTCCGCGGGTCGCGATCGTCGCCGCGAGGTCGCGGTGTTCCGGGGTGTCGAGCGCGCCCGCCGTCTCGTCGCCGCTCGCCTCGTCGTCTCCGTTCGCCTCGTTGTCGCCGCCTGCCTCGTCGTCGAGGTGCCCGACCGCGTCGAGCGACCGGAGGATCCGCGTCACCATGTCGTCGAGCCGGGACTCGGGCACGTCGCCGCGCTCGACCGCGGGGCCGAGCTCCGTCGCGTATCGGCCCCCGCTCGTCGGGTCCGGCATCCCGCCCGCGAACGGGGAGTCCTCGGCCGCGTCGAAGGGGCCCTCAGGGGCGGCTTCTTCGCCCTCGCCGCCCGCTCCCTCCGCGTCGTCTGCCGCCGCGCTGTCCACCGCCGCCGCTGTATCGTCCACCGCTGCCGCGCTGTCCGCCCCCGCCGTGTCGCCGTCCATCTGTTCGGCGGCGGCGTCGGGCGCGACCCCCATCGATTCGATCAGCTCCTCGACCGAGGTACCGGGCATCTGGAGGTCGAGCCCGGCGTTCGCGCTGTCGACGACGCTCTCGGTGCCGAACCAGTCGGAGACGACGTAGCCGTCGAACCCCCACTCGCCTTTGAGCACGTCGGTGAGGAGCCACTCGTGTTCGCTCGCGTACGTTCCGTTGACGCGGTTGTATGACGACATCACCGACCCGGCGCCGGCCTCGACGGCGTCGCGGAACGCGGGCAGGTACAGCTCGCGGAGGACGGGCTCGTCCACCTCGGCGCTGACCTCGGCGCGGCGGGTCTCCTGGCTGTTCGCGACGTAGTGTTTCGGCGTCGCGACGACGCCGGCGGACTGGACGCCCTCGGTCACCGCGGCCGCGAACGCGCCGGCGTGGACCGGGTCCTCGGAGAAGTACTCGAAGTTGCGTCCGCAGTGCGGCACCCGGATCAGGTTCGTTCCGGGGCCGAGGAGGATGTCCTGCCCGCGCGCGGTCGCCTCACGGCCGAGCGCTCGTCCGAAGCGCTCGGCGAGATCGGGGTCGAACGTCGCGGCGAGCGCCGGCGACGAGGGGAAGGCGGTCGCCGGCTCGTCGGTCCGGACGCCGAGCGGCCCGTCGGTCAGCCTGATCGGCGGGATCCCGACGCGCTCGACGCCGGGAACGAACCCCGTCGCCGTCCCCTCGACGTCTTCGGCCCCGTGAACGAGGCCCACCTTCTCCGCGAGCGTCAGCTCCGCCACGACGGCCGCGATCCCGTCTCGGTCCATGTCGACAGAACTCATCGAGGACGCACTTAGCACTTACAGCGACGAGGAGTGCGGTCCGTCACGATCGTTCGCATCGTTTATGCCCGCGGGTCGCAATTCTTGCCCATGGACTTCGAGGTACCCGCCGAACACCGGATGATACGCGACACCGTCCGGGAGTTCTGCGAGGAGGAGATCGCCCCCATCGCACAGGAGATCGAGGACGAACACCGGTTCCCCGAGGAGGTGTTCGACTCGCTCGCTGAGCTCGACATGATGGGTATTCCGGTCGCCGAGGAGTACGGCGGCCTCGGCGGCGACCAGCTGATGTACGCCTTAGTCACGGAGGAGCTCGGGCGCGTCTCCGGCGGGATCGGGCTCTCGTACGCCGCGCACACCTCGCTGGGCGCGAAGCCGATCGACCTGTTCGGCACCGACGAGCAGAAAGAGGAGTGGCTCCGTCCGCTCGCGGAGGGCGAGGGGCTCGGCGCGTGGGCGCTCACGGAGCCGGGCAGCGGTTCGGACGCCTCCGACATGGACACGACCGCCGAGTACGACGCCGACGCGGGCGAGTACGTGCTGAACGGCACGAAGCAGTTCATCACGAACGCGAACGTCGCGAACTCGATCCTCGTGAAGGCGGTGACGGACCCGGACGCCGGCTACGACGGCATCTCGACGTTCATCGTCGACCCAGAGAACGACGACGGGTTCGAGGTGACGACCGTCTGGGAGAAGATGGGGCTCAACAGCTCGCCCACCTGCGAGATAACCTTCGACGACGTGCGGCTCCCCGAAGACCGGCTGCTCGGCGAGGAGGGCGAGGGGTGGACACAGACGATGAAGACGCTCGACGGCGGGCGGATCTCCATCGCCGCGCTCTCGGTCGGGCTCGCGCAGGGCGCCTACGAGGCGGCGAAGGAGTACGCGGGCGAGCGCGAGCAGTTCGGGAAACCGATCGCGAAGTTCGACGCGATCCGCGACAAGGTGGTCCACATGCACCGCCAGATCGAGCGCGCCCGCCTGTTGACCCACCGGGCCGCGTCGCGGTACGACGCCGGCGAGTCGGTCACCCGGGAGTCGGCGCTCGCGAAGCTCGACGCCAGCGAGGCGGCCCGCGAGGTGGCCGAGGAGGCGGTCCAGACGCTCGGCGGCTACGGCTACACCACCGACTTCGCCCCGCAGCGCTTCTACCGCGACGCGAAGCTGATGGAGATCGGCGAGGGAACCAGCGAGATCCAACACGTCGTCATCGGCCGCGAACTGGGGCTGTAGGCGGACTCAACGCCCCGATCGGTTCCGACCGCCGTCGGCCTCAGGGGAACTCGATCAGGTCGTCGTCGACGCCGCGTAAGCTCTCGGCGAGCCGCGAGTCGTCTGGTACCGCCTGCCGAAACGCATCCGAGCCGAACCGGGCTTCGCCGTTGACCGAGACCATCCCGAGGTCGGCGGGGTCGCCGTCGAGTCCCGTGAGGAACGCGACGGTGCGGACGGCGGGGACGTCGCCGGCATGCGCCTCCGGGTCGACGGAGCCGTACAGCGTGCGGTTCGTCGCGACGTGGTGGACGCAGGTTGGCGTCGGCGCGAAACACAGCAGGTAGCGGGCGCCCGGCTCGGTGCGGCCGAGCTTGGGGCGGAGCGCGTGGCGCTCGTCGGCGTGGAAGTACCGCTCCATCCGGCGGTACTGCCGGAGGACCTCGTTCGCGCCGGTGGCCCGGCGGACCGCGGCGTCCGCCTTGAGCTCGATCACGCGGTCGACCGGCTCGGGCGTCCGCGTCCGGACGAACAGGTCGACGACCCCCTCGCGGCCGTCGGCGTCGTACGGCTCTTCGAGCCGGATTTGCGGGTCGTCGACCGTCGCCTCGTAGTGTTCGACGAGCCGGGTCGCCAGCGCGTCTTCGCGCATTTGTCGGCGGGAGGGTCCGGAGCGCGATAAACCCGCCCCTCGCGCCGCGAGACGCCGACGCCGGACGGGTCGAGCGGTGCCGAAATGTTCCCGGTGATCGAGACCCATCCGGGGGTTTGTATATCTTCAGCCCCTACAATAGCTGATGTCTGATAACCTGTCCAGACGGCGGTATCTCGCCGGAACCGGCGCCGCGCTGACCATCGGAACGCTCGCCGGCTGTTCCGGCGGCGGGGACGGCGGCGACGGTGGGGACGGCGGTGACGGCGGGAACGTCATCGAAGATGTCCCGAGCGAGATCGACGACTACCTCTCGGAGGCCCGCATGTACGACGGCACCATGGCGGATCTCACGGGCCAAGACGAGGTGACCATCGACGTCGGCGCCGGCGACGTGGGGTTCGCCTTCTCGCCCGCCGCGGTCCGGATCGACTCGAGTACGACCGTCGTCTGGGAGTGGACCGGGACCGGTGGGGGACACAACGTGGCCTCGGTTGAGGGGTCGGAGTCCGACTTCGACAACGGGGAGACCATCGCCGAGGAGGGGTACACCTTCGAGCAGTCGTTCGACAACACGGGCATCCAGCTGTACCAGTGTACGCCTCACCAAGCGAACGGAATGCTCGGCGCGATCGAAGTCGTCGAAGCCTAGGGGGGTTCTCGGCGGGCCGTTCGGACGCGAAATCGCTTTTTGTAGCGGCGAGACGGAGCTCAGGAGAGGAACGACCAGCGGACGTCGACGATCCGGTCGTGCTCGCTGGTGACCGTCGGCCTCGCGAGGTGGTCGTTGGCGTTGGCGCCGACCTCGGCGAGGTGCGACAGGGCCGCTTCGAGCGTCCGGTCGGAGCGTTTCACGGCGGAGTCGCGCTCGTAGGGGGCATCGATCGGGTCCGCTCGTGAGTTCGATATCGCGATCGCGTCGGTGAGGTCGCCGCCGATCGCGTGCGGCGGCTGGTGGAAGTGCCAGTCGCCGACGGTGAGGAACAGCCACACGTCGCCGTTGATGGCGTGGTACTCGCCGGAGACCCGGTCGGCGTCGTACGCAACGATCCGCGAGAGGACCGCGGTCTTGAGCCGGTAGAGGGCGTCCTTCCGCGCCGAGCGCACGTTGCTCTCGGTGACGTCGCCGCGCTCGTAGGCCGCGGTGGCCTCGTCGGCGAACTGCTTCGCGACCTTGTTGACGACGTACAGCGATTCGAGCAGGTCGTCCGTCGGTTCGAGCGGAGTCACGTGGGGTCCCGATCGCGGACTGCGACCGGCCGCAGTTCCGGCCGTCGCGCGGATAGGCGTTTCGGGATCCGAAACGTCGGCGCGGCCCCGCCCGGCGCCGGCGCGCGGCCCGATCGGCATCGGCGCGCGCGATCCCCCGATGGTTAATTCTTTAAGCGCTGGGACGAAGTGGGAGGTAAGATGGCGCACGACTCCGTGAAACTGTACTCGGCGATCTACGTCGCCCTCCTCGTCGCGGCGACGATGAACTTCGCGCTCTTCGAGACGTCGTTCATCGAGTTCACGTACACGCAGGCGATCGTCGGGACGCTGGTGATCGCGACGGTCAAGACGCTGCTCATCGTCGCGTACTTCCAGCACCTCCGCTGGGAGAATCGCTCGCTCACCTACCTGATGGGGCTCGCGCTCGCGCTCACCATGCTGCTGATGGCGGCCGCGACGTACTCCATCTCGTAGTCGAGAACTGCCCTTCCGCGGTCGAAGCGCGTCGTTCCGTTCCGTTCCGTTTCGCGTCGGCCTCTTTTATTCGCCCTGTCGAGATCCGCAGACAGCGAGTCGAACTAGCGAGGTCCCGGTCAACGCGGATGGATCACGAATTGCTCAGTAGAGCGGTAGCGGCGAGCGATCGCGGGAGTACGTGTAGTACGCCGCTCAGTGTGATGGCGTGGTTGTTTATAAGCTGGACCGCGGTGTTGCTGTCGGCTATTTATAAGTGACCGACGCTGCGGCGGTGAACGTTCCCAAAGCCCCAGCCGCGAGGCCGACGTACGCTCGCTGCGCGCTTCAGTCGCTCACTTCGTTCGCTCCTTCCAGTGCTTGCGTCGCCTACGTCGGCCTCGCGGCTGCCCCTTTGAGTCCCGCCCCGCCCAGCACGGCAACCGCACCTCACGCCTCCCCAACCTCGCCGCTCACGCCCTTCGGGCGTTCGCGGCGTCCCTCGCGGGCTGGCTCGCGGCCTCCGCTTCGCTCCGGCCGCTCGCAGGCGCGCCGACCGCAGCCGCATTTATAATCGATCGCCGCTGTCGCTCAAGACTATTTAAATACTTCATCGCGGCAGCCGATCTGAGATACTCCTCCCGCAACCGGTCAAGAAGCGGCGCTCAGCGGCCGGCCATTTCAGCGGGAACCTACCCCTGACAAATCATTCCAACAGATCCGCGCTGTCGCCTTCCGACGATCGGTCGGCATCCGATTCGGTCGCGTTTCGCCGGCGGCGGGGTTCGATCCGCCCTCGCCGTCAAAACCGCTTCACTCCGACCCCGTCGACCCGCTCAGAACGGGTACTCGCGCGGCTCGTGCTGGATCGAGATCCACTTGGTCTCGGTGATCTCGTCGAGGAAGGCGTCGCTGTTGTAATGCCCGACGCCGGACGCGCCGATCCCGCTGAACGGGACGTGCGCCTCGTCGTTGATCGGCTGGTCGTTGATGTGGACGTTGCCCGTCTCCATGCGGTCGGCGATCTCCTTCGCCGTGCCGAGGTCGCCGGAGTGGACCGCGCCGGAGAGCCCGTACTCCGTGTCGTTGGCGATTTCGACCGCCTCGTCGACGTCGGAGAACGGGATGACGGGCGCGATCGGGCCGAAGTGCTCGTTCGCCGCGGCGGGCATATCGTTCGTCACGCCCGAGAGGACGGTCGGCGCGACGACGAGCGAGTCGTCGACGCCGTCGACGGCGACCGTCTCGCCGCCGGTCTCCAGCGTCGCGCCCGCGTCGACCGTCTCCTCGACGTAGCCGAGCATCTCGTCGCGCTGCGACTCGTCGATGATGGGCCCGACGATCGTCTCCGGGTCGTGGACGCTGCCGGTCGGTAGCGACTCGGCGCGCTCGACGAGGCCGGCGACGTACTCGTCGTACACGTCCTCGTGGACGACGTGGCGGTTGATCGAAATGCACACCTGCCCCTGGTGGACGAAGGAGCCGAACGCGGCGGCGTCGAGCGCGCGGTCGAGGTCGGCGTCCGCGGTGACGACGTGCGCGTTGTTACCGCCGAGTTCCATCGCCGGGACGGCGAGGTTCTCGCCGGCGAGGCCGGCGACGTGCTTGCCCACTTCCGTCGATCCCGTGAACGCGACGACGTCGCTCTCCGGGTGGCTCGCGACGCGGTCGCCGATCTCCGAGCCGCGGCCGGTGACGACGTTCAGGACGCCCTCTGGAAGGTCGGTCTCCTCGAACAGCTTCGCGAACAGCAGCCCGCCGGTGATCGGGGAGTTCGTCGAGGGCTTGAGCACCACCGAGTTCCCGGCCGCGATGGCGGGCGCGACGGCGCGCATCGAGAGGTTCAGCGGGAAGTTCCACGGGGAGATCACCGTGACGACGCCCTTCGGCCCGACCTGGAGCTGGTTCTCCTTGCCGGGGATGTTGGAGGCGGCGTGTTCGCCCTTCATCCGGCGCGGGAGCGTCGCGGCCTCGCTCGCGTGATCGGACGCGATCTGGATCGACGTCTCGCCCATGATGGCGGAGCCGCCGACCTCGTACTCTAACAGCTCGATTATCTCCTCGCTGTGCGCGTCGAGCGCCTCGTGGAACTGCTCGACGACCGCCTGCCTCCGGGCGGGCGGCTGCTCGCCCCACGACTCCTGCGCCTCGGCCGCGGCCTCGTAGGCGGCGTCCACATCGGCCTCGGTCCCCGAGGCCACCTCGGTCACCGCCTCGCGCGTCGAGGGGTCCTCGACGGCGATGGTCTCGCCGCTCTCGCTCGCGCGCCACTCGCCGTCGACGTAGAGCTCGTCCCACGCCGCGTCGATCGATAGGTCGCTCATTACGTTTTACCAAACGGTAGAAGCGGTGAAAAGGGGAGAGATAGCGGAGACCTCCGCCGGTTCGACACGGAGTCGACCCCGAAGCCGTGACCGGTTCGCGCGGCCGTGTATCGCGAATTCGACGACGCGGAGCGACGCGACTCGACGGGGCGGGCCCCCGGCCGAGTTTTTTGTACTCGGGACGAAACCAGCACGTATGGACCTACGCGAAGCAACCGCCGCAGACGTCGACGCGGTCCGGTCGGTCGCCCGCGAGTCGCTCGTGGCGTCGTACGGACACGCGGTCGAGGAGGAACTGTTGGACGAGGCCGTCGAGGAGTGGTACGACGCCGGCGACCTTGGCGACGACGTCGAGGACGACGACGCGGTGTTCCCGGTCGCCGTCGTGGACGGGGTCGTCGTCGGGTTCGCGGAGAGCTACGTCGTCGGGCGCCGCGAGCGCGTCGGCGAGATCGACTGGCTCCACGTCCACCCGGACCACAGGGGGTCGGGGATCGGCTCTGCGCTCCTCGAACGGGTCGAGTCCGCGCTCCGCTCGGCCGACGTCGACCGCATCGAGGCGCGCGTCCTCGCCGACAACGAGGCTGGCACGGCGTTCTACGAGCGCGAGGGGTACGAACTCGCCGGCGAGCGCGAGGTGGACATCGGGGGCCAGACGTTCGCGGAGCGGGAGTTCCGGAAGCAGGTCGGCCGGCTCAGAGGGATCTCCGAGGCGACCTACCAGACCGAGGACGGTGAGACGGTCCACGTCGCGTTCGACGAGAGCGACCGCGGCTCGCAGGCCCCGTTCTACGTCGCGTACGTCGACCCGGACCACGAGCGCCGGTACGGCTACCTCTGTGGCAACTGCGAGGGGACGGACGTCGCGATCGACACGATGGACCGGATGGAGTGTCGCGACTGCGGGAACCGCCGGAAGCCGACGCGGTGGGACGCGGCGTACTGACGCTGCTCGATCCGCTCGTCGCCGCGGCTCTCCTCCTCGCAGTCGTCGCCGCGGTCTCCGCTCTCAGAGGGTCTCTTTCACGCCGATGACGCGCTCCTCGGCCTCGCGGCCGGGGTCCCACTCGCTCCCGTCGCGGTCCGACTCGCGGTGTTCCTCGACGGTCCGTTCCATCGCCTCGTCGACCGGCGTCGACTCCCAGCCGAGGTCGGCGAGCGCGCACGTGTCGAGCAGGTGCGGGTACTCCCGGTAGAGGGTGAAGTCGTCGGGTTCGAGGTCGCCGGCCGCGAGCGCGTCGTCGCTCGCCGTGACGAGCTCGCAGTCGACGCCCGCGACGTCGGCGATCGTCTCCAGCGTCTCCCGCAGCGTGAGCGCGCGCCGGTCGCCGACGTTGTACGCCGCGCCCGGCTCGCCTCGCTCGGCGACGACCCGCAGCGCGCTCGCGACGTCCTCGACGTACGCCCGGTGCCAGAGGTTCTGTCCGTCGCCCGGGACGACCACGCGGTCGTGCGTGAGCACGCGGTCGATCCAGTAGTCGAGCCGCTCCGTGTAGTCGTGCGGGCCGTAGACGATACACGGACGGACGGCCATCGCGGTGACGCCCTCCTCGGCGGCCGCGAACACCGCGCGGTCGCCCTCGGCCTTCCGGTTGCCGTACGTCTCGTGGGCGTCGTCGGTCGCCTGCGCGTCGGTACACGGCTCCAGCGGCGTCTCCCCCTCCCGCTTGGGGATCTCCTCGGCGGCGTAGCTGGAGCCCGACGAGATGTACACGTAGCCGTCGACGTCGGCGAATATCTCGGTCGCGGTCTCCACGTCGGCCGGGTGGTAGGCGACGCAGTCGATCACGACGTCGGGCTCCACCGACAGCTTCGCGGCGCGGAGCGCGGTCTCGTCTTTCCGATCGCCCTCGACGTGGGTGACGCGGTCGTCGTCCGCGAAGGGGTTCTCGTGGTTGCCGCGGTTGAATATCGCGACCTCGTAGTCGTGTGCCAGCAGTTCCTCGACGGTGTGGCGGCCGATGAATCGCGTCCCGCCCACGACGAGCGCCGTGTCTGTCATACTCGCGATCGGACGAGCGAGGTGAAAAGCGTGGCCGAACCGGAACGCGACGGGCCAGCTCAGTCGTCGCCGGGCGTCGCCGCTCAGTCGTCGTTGTCGCGCGGACCGTCGCCGCGCCAGCGCCGGTATAGGAGGTACGCGACGCCGAGCCCGATCCCCCAGGTCCCGACGCCGAACACCGCGAACGCGGCCCCGTAGAGGAACTCGCCGAGCGGAACGCCGAACATACCCCAGTTCGGCGCGTCCGGCACATAAACGCTCCGAGAGATGGGTAGCTTATCGGGGCGGGAACTCCTACGGCCGCCCATGGCTGAACGCACTCGCCGGCGGCCTTGGCTCGCCGCCCTGCTCGCGCTCGTCGTCTCCGGACTCGGTCACGCCTACCTCCGCCGATGGGCCCGGGCGCTCGGCTGGTACGTGGCGGTCACCGCGGCGGTGTTCGTGTTCGTTCCCGAGTCGGCGATCTCGGGCGCGTTCGCCGGAGACCCCCCGACGGTCCGAGAGGTCGCCCCCGCCGCCGCGGTCGTCGGCGCCAGCGTGATCGACGCGTACGTCGTCGCGCGCCGGAACAACCGAGCGTACGAGCGGGAGCGAGAGACAGCGCGCGCGACCGGCCGCACGGAGTCGGCCGACCACGGGACGGCAGAGGAACCGCACGCGCCGTCCGCGAGAACGGCAGAGGAACCAGACGCGCCGTCCGCGAGAACGGCAGAGGAACCGCACGCGCCGTCAGCGGGGGCGGCTGCCGGCGACGGGACCGTGCGCTGTCCGGAGTGCGGGAAGGAGACGGACCCGACGTTCAAATTCTGTCAGTGGTGCGCGGAGCCGATCGGGGAAAGCGAGTGAGGCGACAGAGCCGAAAAGAAAACCGAACCGCGAACCGCCTCAGAAGAGGTAGAACAGCGGGAAGATGAACACCCAGACGATGTCCACGAAGTGCCAGTAGAGGCCGAAGTACTCGATCGGCCGCTCGTCGTCGAGGTAGTGACCCTGGTACGCCCTGACGAACAGGAAGATGGCGATCACTAAGCCGAGCAGCACGTGGATCCCGTGGAGCCCGGTCGTGACGTAGTAGATCGACGCCTGGATCGGGTCGCCGTGGGCGTTCGCGGAGATGGTCACGCCGCGGTCGAAGATCTCGTGGTTCCACTCCCACAGCTTGATCGCCATGAACGTGAACCCGAGCAGGATGGTCGCGCCGAGCGTCGCCAGGAGGCCCTGTCGGCTCTCGCGGCGGGCCGCGACCAGCGCGAGGATCACGGTGAACGAGGACGTGATCAGCACGAAGGTGTTGATGAGCCCCGGCAGCGACTCCGTCAGCGGCGACCAGGTCATCCAGCCCGCGTTGTAGCGGACGAAGATGGCCGCCGAGAGGAACGCGCCGAAGACGATCACGTCGGAGGCCAGGAAGAACCACATCCCCAGCTTCACCTTCTCGACGCCGTTGAACGGCCACCGCTCGGCGAACTCCGATGGCGGCGCGTAGAAGTCCTCAAGCCCCCACTTCACGCCGGTGTAGAGGAGCCCGACGAGGCCGGCCACGATCGCGGTCGGGTACAACGCGTTAGAGATGGTGACGCTGCTCTGCATCGCCGTCTCGCCCAACTCGACGGTGACCGCGTCCGCGAAGCCGGAGAAGCCGAACAGCGTGACGCCGAGCGCCACGGAGAGCGCGAACGGCCAGATGCTGGCGTGGCTCGGGTGTTTGTCCCAGTACGGGTACTCGGAGATGTGCGCCGAGTGGCTGTCGCCGCCGTCGGTGGCGACGTCGCCGTTGTCGTCTGTCTTCATCGCGGGCCCGCCGTCCGGCACGTAGTCTTTCACGAACTCCAGCTTGCCCGACGCGTACGAGGGCCGGTCGGGCCAGTTCTCAAGCGGCGGGGGCGAGGAGACCGCCCACTCCGCGGTCCGCGAGTAGTCCCACGGGTTGTCGCCGGCGGGCTCGCCGGAGACGTAGGACTTCGCGAAGTTGTAGAACATGATGAAGAAGGAGAATCCGAGCACGAAGGCTCCGATCGTCCCGAACTGGTGGTAGATCTGGAACTCGGGGTTGTACTCGAACACCCGGCGGGGAGTCTCCCAGCCGAGGAACATCGAGAAGTAGACGGCGTTGAACCCGATGAAGAAGATCACGAAGTGGAGCTTCCCGAGGAACTCGTCGTACATCTTCCCCGTGATCTTCGGGAACCAGTAGTAGGCCCCGCCGAACAGCGCCGTTGCGCCGCCGAACATCACGTAGTGGAAGTGCGCGACCACCCAGTAGGTGCCGCGGAACTCGTAGTCGAGCACGATGGCGCCGAGGAAGACGCCCGTGATCCCGCCGAGGATGAAGAGCAGGAGCGCGCCGAACGCGAACAGGAACGGGGTCGTGAACTGGATCCGCCCCTTGATCAGCGTGTAGATCAGCGCGAAGACGACGAGGTCGAACGGTAACGAGATACCGATGGTCGTCGCCATCATCAGCGTCTTGATCTCCAGGTTGATCGTCGTCAGGAACATGTGGTGCATCCACACGAGGAACGACTGGACGGAGATCAGACAGATGGAGATGATCACCCACTTCCGGCCGACGAGGCGCCGCCCGGAGAACGTCTGGAACAGCTCCAGCATCACGCCGAGCGCCGGGAAGAAGACGATGTACACCTCCGGGTGCCCGAAGAACCAGAACAGATGGCCCCACAGGAGGGAGCCGCCTTCGGTCGCCGAGAAGTAGACGCTGCCGAGGACGCGGTCCGCTGCGAGGATGAGCCCCACCGCGAGCAGGGCGGCGAACGCGAACAGC
Organism: Halorubrum sp. T3; assembly: GCF_000296615.1. Taxonomy (NCBI): domain Archaea; kingdom Methanobacteriati; phylum Methanobacteriota; class Halobacteria; order Halobacteriales; family Haloferacaceae; genus Halorubrum; species Halorubrum sp. T3. Next base: position 806,752 of record NZ_JH815329.1, read on the forward strand.
ATCATCCACACGGTCGCGAGCATCGACCAGGTGAACATCGGCATGTCCATGATCCCCATCCCTTCCGCGCGGGAGTGGTGGATGGACGTGAGGAAGTTCACCGTCGACGCCGTGGTGCCGGTGACGAACATCGCGAGCGCGAGCACCGCGCCGGTCGACCCGATGCTCGGCGTGTACATCGGCACGTTGAGCGGGGCGTATATCGTCCACCCCGCAGAGAGCGTGCCGCCCTGGAAGAAGCTCACCGCGAGCAGGAGGCCCGAGCCCAGGTACAGCCAGTACGATAAGGCGTTAAGGCGCGGGAACGCGAGGTCGTCCGCGCCGATCTGAAGCGGCACGAAGTAGTTCGCGAACCCGAACGCGAACGGCGAGAGGAACCAGAACACCATTATCAGCCCGTGGGCGGTGACGGCCTCGTTGTACGCTAAGCCGGAGAGTATCTGGCTCGTCGGGTCCCACAGCTGCAGGCGGATGAGCAGCGCCATCACGCCGCCGAACAGCAGGAAGAACAGCGCGGTGATCGTGTAGAGGATTCCGATGTCCTTGTGGTTGGTCGTCACGAACCAGCGCTTGACGGAGGTCGTCGGCGGGAGTCCGCTCATGCGCTCACCCCGCTGGGCGCGACGGCTCCGACGCCGGACGCAGCGATGCTAGAGCTGTTGCCGGCGCTCTCGGAGCTGTTCCCCGTACTCGCGTACCACTCTTCCCACTCGTCTTCCGGCAGGACGGTGATCTGTCCCTTCATGGCGGAGTGACCCGCACCGCACAACTCGAAGCACTCGACGCGGTAGGTCGCCTCCCCGCCTTGTGCCTCGACGTCCTCGGAGCTCACGGCGAACCACGTCTCGCTGTAGTCTCCGGGGATGGCGTCGGACTTTATCCGTAAGTCCGACGAGCCGAAGTTGTGCCAGACGTCTCTCGACGTGATGTTGAGGTCGATCCGCTGGTCGGCCGGCACGATCAGCTCCTCGCGTTCGGTGTGGCCGTTCGGGTACTCGAAGGCCCAGCCGTACTGGTACCCTTCGACCATGATCTCGATGTCTCCTTCGTCGCCGGTGTCCGGTCCCTGCTCGACGTAGAGGAGGAGCCCGTACGCGTACACGACGAGGCTGATGACGACGATCGCGCTCAACCCGAACGAGAGGAAGAGCTTCTTCGCTTTCGGACCGCCCTGTCCCGTCGGGAGCTCGCCGACCACCGGCGCGTCGAACTCCTCGTCCGACCGGTTTCCGTCGTCGCGGTACTTGTACACGTTCCACAGCGTGTACGACACGACGATGGTGCCGACGAGGGTACCGAGCGCGAGGAAGACGAAGAAGATCTCGTCGAAGATCTCCGCCTGTGCGCGCCAGTCGCTCCCCTGTTGTAGGATAACTGGATCTATCATGTTCGTCTGTCTGCTCTTGTACCACCCTTAGCGATGGCACACTTATCTCTTGTGTAGCGGGACGGGGGATCGGAGGGTCGGAGCGCCGATCTCCCGCCGCGGACGCGACCCCGCCGATCGGTCGATCGGCGCGTCGAGCGCAGGACCGTCGAGCGTGCCGAAGCCCGCGCGTCGAAGGGTATTTGTACGCGCGAACGGAGCCCCTAACAACGGACATCCATGACATCACTCACCCTCTTGAGTACGGGGCTGATGGGCCTCCTCGTCGTCGCCACGTTCGTCGCGGTCGCCGAGATCGGCGGGAAGCGAGTCGCTCCCGGCCGCGACGGGGACGGCGGCAGCTACGAGGCGATCGTCGAGACGCTCGGCGAGATCGCCCGGACGCCGGTCGTGTGGGCGGTCTCGTTCGTCGGCATCACCGTCCTCGTCGGCGGGAGCATCCTCCTCGGCGTCGGGAGCTTCGGGATTTCCGAGGGGCTCGCCGGAACGCTGGTGAGCGTCGCGTACCTGATCGTCGGGCTGCTCCTCGTCGGCTTCGTCTTCCTCGGCGCCTACTTCGCGACGCGGAGCCGCGGACTCGGCAACGCGCACGGCGTCGCCGCCGGATCCCTCGCGACCGGCGCCGCGTTCCTCGTCCTCGTCACCGTCCAGCTGGTCTTCGGCGTGGTCGGCTGACTCGCCTCGTTTTCGCGTCCGCAGTCCGATCGAAGTCGCTCTCCGGTCAGCGCCCGCCCTCGGCGCCGGACCCGCGGAGCCCGTCGTCGAGACCGAGACCGACTATCCCACCGTACCGGTCCCACACGACGACGAGGGACGGGACGAGCAGGATCGAACAGAGGTACGCGTAGAACACGCCCAGCGCGAGCAGGACGCCGAAGTCGCGGAGCAGGGGGATCACCGCGAGCCACAGGACGCCGAGCCCGGAGACCGTGGTGAGCATGCTGCCGGTGAGCGCGCCGCCCGTCCCGGCGATGGTGACGTCGAGCGCCTCGTCGATCGGGAGTCCCGCCTGGTACTCGTCGACGAACCGGTGGACGAAGTGGACGGTGTAGTCGACCCCGAGCCCGATCGACACCGAGAGGATCGGCGCGTTGATGGGCGTCAGCGGAATGTCGAACAGCCGCATCGACCCGACGAGCAGCCCGACCGTGACGAGGACGGGGACGAGGTTGAGGAGGCCGTAGACGGCCTTCCCTTCGAGGTAGGCGTACGACAGCGCTAAGAACAGCGCCGTGAGCCCGAAGGCGGCGAAGAGGCTGCGGATCGCCGACTCGGTCAGTAGGTCGATCACGGCCTCGTTGACGACGAGGGAGCCGGTCGGCACGGCTTCGAGCGGGGTGCGCTCGGCCAGCTCGCGCACGTCCGCGACCGCCTCCGAGTTGTCGACGCCCGGCTCGATCGTGTAGTCGATCCGCGCGCTGCCGCGGTCGGCGGCCACGTAGCCGCGCGCCTGGCCTTCGGCGGAGGAGTCGAGCAGCGCGTCGTACACCTCGTCGACGTTCCGGTCGGGCACGCCGTTGCCGAGGCGATCGTTGCGCTCGACGAGCGCCGCGAACTCGGGGTCCCGCTCCGCCCGGTCCTCGATCACGGTGACGACGCTCGTCGCCTGCGCGCGGCGCTCGTCGGTCGTCGCGAAGGTGTCCGGCGGGTTCCGCCTGGTCCGATCGATCAGCTCTAAGGCGTCGTCGTCTCGCACCGACTGGTCGATATACAGCGTCACCGACCCCACGAAGTCCTGCTCGAACTCCTCCTCGAAGAGGGTCAACACGTCGAGGAACGTGTACTCCGTCGGCGCGAACGGTTCCGGCAGGTTCGAGTACGTCTCCAGCCGCTCTTCGTCCGGGAAGAACGCCTCCTCCGAGAACTCCGTGTTCACGCCGGTACCGTAGGCGCCGCCGACCGCGCCGCCGACGAGGAGGAGGGCGACGACCGCGACGGGGGCGATCCGCGAGAGGTCGACGCCGACGTGGAGGACGCGGGCGAGCCGCGAGCCGCCGGCGCCGAGCGCGCTCGTGCCGAACTCGGGTATCGGGAGCCGCTCGCGCCAGCGGTCGGCCAGCACCTTCGCGGCCGGGAGGAAGACGCCGAAGATCACCAGCGTGAACGTGATCCCGGCGGCTGCGACGATCCCGAAGTCGCGGTTCGGGTCGAACGGGCTCACGACGTTGGAGACGAGCCCGAACACCGTGGTGATCGTCACGAGCAGGAACGCGATGAGCAGCTGGTCCGTCGTCGTCCGCATCGACGCCTCGATCCCGGTCCCCGTCGCCCGCTCCTCGCGGTAGCGGTTGACGATGTGGATCCCGAAGTCGATCCCGACCGCGAGCAGCAGCGGGAAGACGGTCACGAGCGAGTCGGAGAACGGGATCCCGGCGTACCCCATGAAGCCGAACGTCCACAGGAGCGACAGGAGGAGCGCGGCGATTCCGATCGCCATGTCGAACGGGTCGCGGTACGAGAAGATGAGGAACCCGACGATCAGTATCAGCGCCGCCGGGAAGACGATGATCGCGGTGTCGGTCAGCAGCGCGGTGATCTCCGACTGGAGGACGCCATCGCCGAAGAGGATCGCGTTCTCGCCGGCCTCGTTGCCCGGGACGGAGTCGACGACCTCGACGCTGCGCGTCTGTAGCTCCGTCACCCGCGCCGTCGTCGCCGATTCGGGCAGGTCGTAGGTGATCCCGACGATCGCGGTGTCGGCCGCCTGCGCGGTCGGGTTGTAGTCGACGGACACCTGCGCCGCGATCGCGCCCGCCGCGTCGGCGTCGGCGATGGCGGTCCGCAGCTCGGCGGGCGTCGCCTCGGCCACGGCGTCACGCCGCTCGGCCGCGTTCACCGCGCTCGGGTCCAGCTGCCGCGCGACCGCGTCCGCGTGGCTCGACGTCGACGCGACCCGGAGGGTGGAGCGAGACTCCAGCCGGTGTTGGGTCTCCAGCGTCCGGACCAAGGCGTCGCGGGATAGGACGTTGTCGTCCGAGACGATCACCTGCGCCGACGTCGCGGAGCCGCCGATCGACGTCTCGAACTCCTCGTCGATCTCGTCGAGCGCCCGCTGGGCGGGGATGTCCTGCGTGAACTGGTCCGCGCCCGCGCTCGTCTCGATCCCGGTCAGCCCGCCGGCGAAGCCCGCGGTGACAAGGAGGAACACCGCGATGACCGCCAGCGGCCGCTCCGTGACGACGCGGTCGATCTCCTCGATCAGCCGGTCGGCCGCGGTCACGGAGGCCCCGCTGTCGGGCGCGTCCCCTCTCGGCGTTCTGTGACGTGTCCCCTCATCCGATCACCGCCGTCGGTACCAGACCGCGCCGCCGATCGCGGCGACGACGAGCAGGGCGGCGACGGCGATCAGTCCCACGGGCGTCCCGCCGTCGTCGACGGCCTCGGTCACCGTCACCGGTACCTGGGTGATGTCCGAGATGCGGTCGTTGCCGCGCTCGTCCTCGTACCGGAAGTCGAGCTCGATCGGGTGCTCCTCGACGCTCGCGCTCGACGCCGCGGACACCTCGAACCAGATCTCCTCGGACTCGCCCGGTTCGAGCTCGTCGACGAACGCCTCGTCGTTGACCGCCGTCAGCGGGCTGTCGGCGTAGAGCCCGGCGTTGATCGACGAGAGCGTCTCCGGCCGGCGGTTCGTGATCGTGGCGTTGATCCGCGTGGTCTCGCCGGCGGAGACCGTGGCGCCGTCGACCGCGAGGTCGAACTCGGGCTGTCTCGGAGCGACCTCGACGCGCCGGCTCTCCTCGGTCGCGAGCGTCGCGTCGCCGCTCTCGTACTCGGTCGTGAACCGGAACTGCCGCGGGCCGGGGTCGGCGCTCCCGCTCACGTCGGCGTCGAAGCTGAAGTTCGCCGACTCGCCTGCGGGGATCGTCGGGAGCGCGTACCGGCTCTCGCCGAGGCTCACGCGGTTGCTCCCGGAGTCCGCGACGAGGACCGCGTTCTCGACGTCGAGCGGCCCTTCGTTCGTGATCGTCCCGGAGACCGTGCCGGAGTAGCCGACCTCGAGCGTGCCGGAGATGTCCTCCAGCGAGAACGACTGCTCACGGAGCGGGACGACGCCGGCGCGTGCGGGCGCCGCGGTCTCGTCGATCCCGTTCGGGTCCCGGTACTCGACGGTCGAGGAGAGCGCGTACGCGCCGCCGCCGAACGCCTCGCCGACCGACGAGTCGAACGTCACCGTCCGGTTCTCGCCGGGCGCCCAGTCGCCGACGAACGACTGGCCGCCGCCCTCGCCGGCCCCGAGCCGGACCCCCGGGCTGGTCGTCGTTCCGGAGACGACGGCGTCGCGCGCGGTCTCGTCGCCGACGTTCCGGAGCGTCGCGGTCACGTCGCCGCTGCCGCCGACCTGCGCGTCGGTGTCCGTCTCGAGGACGGCGAACCGCGCGCCGTCGTCGACGACGATCGTGAGGTCGAAGTCGTCGATGCCGCGCCGGTCCTTGTGGTCGTTGAACTCGGGGATGATCTCGAAGGTGTAGCGGTAGCGGGCGGTCGCCTCCACCTCGTACCTGCCGTCGGGCACGTCGTCGGGCACGGTCACGTCCAGCTCGACGGGGACCGGGCTCGCCGACGTCGGCACGTCGCCGACCGGGATCTCGCCGTCCTCGACGTCGATCGGCACGTCACTGTCGTCGATCTCGAGGGTGAGCCCACGTGCGGTGGTGACCCGGGAGTTGAGCTGGTTGCCGATCTCCATCTCGCCGGTGTTGACGATGTCGATCCTGACGGTGGACTCCGCGCCCGCCGGTACCGACCGCTGGGAGGCGAACAGCTCCAACACGGGCGAGCCGCGGACCTGTCTGTCAGTCGGGTCCGATTCGGTACCTGCCTGCGCGACTGCGCCGTCGGCGACCGGGCCGCCGATTCCGGAGAGCGACGCGGCGCCGCCGTCCGCCGTCCCCGCGCTCGGGGCCGCGGCGCCCGCGAGCGAGACGCCGACGAGTAACGCTCCCACCGCGACGACGGCGAGCGCGGCGGTCGCGAGCCGAATCGACCGCCTCATCGGTCGCCTCCGTCGGATCGGTGGGAGGGGCCGGATCGGTGGGAGGGTCTGGTCGCGCGCGGCGACCGGTCGTACCGTGGCGCGTCGGGTCGAGTCATACGTTGCTGTCAGGGGCCCGCGGCATAAGCGTGTTGAATGAACGTTCAATCAGGGCCGATATATACCGGACCCCTCTATGCGTCGTATGAACGACCCGTTCGCGGAGCCGTCGGACACCCGACAGGCAATCCTCGGCGCGGCGTTCCGCGCGCTCTGTGAACACGGGTACGCGAACGTCACGATCCAGCGGATCGGCGACGAGTTCGACAAGAGCCCGTCGCTCGTCTACCACCACTACGACGGGAAAGACGACCTGCTGATCGACCTCCTCGGCTTCCTGCTGGACGCGTTCGAGGCGTCTGTCGCCGACGGCCCCGTCACGGAGCCGCCGGGCGAGGATGCGGCTGCCGCGGGGGAGGACGCGCCGGAGGTGGCTCCCGAAGAGGCCTTCGACCGCTCTGCGCGGGAGCAGCTCGACGGCTACCTCACGGCCGCGGTCGATCCCGCGTCACTCGACGACGCGTACGCGCCCGACGAGCGGTTCGTCACGGTGATGACCGAGCTCCGCTCGCAAGCCGCGAGCGACGAGGCGTACCGCGACCACTTCGACCGCAGCGACCGCGTCTTCGGCGAGTACCTGGAACGGCTCGTCCGCGAGGCGGCGGCCGAGGTCGCCGGTGACAGCGACGAAGTGTCGGGCGGCGGGGACGGAGTGTCGGACGGCGAGCGGACCGTCGCCGCGTCGGAGGTGGCCGCGACGCTCCAGACGTTCGCGACCGGCGGGATGTTCCGCTGGGCGACGACGAACGACGGGGCGTGGGTCGGGGACTCCCGAGCCGGGATCGACCGCTACTTGGAGGCGATGCTACCGCTCGTCGACACGACCGGTTCGGAGGAGTAGGGGCGGGGACGTCCTCAGCGGCCGATGCGTCCTCAGCGGTCGGTGACGCCCTCGGCGTCCATCCGAGAGACCTCCTCTTCGAGCCACTCGCGGAGCCACTTCACGCGCTTGATCCGCTGGTGTGCGATGCCCTCTGCGGTGTCCGAGACGACGCGCTCGGTGTGGTCGTGGGCGCGCTGGAGCACGCGGTCGACCATCTTCGCCGAGTCCATGTGCGTGCGCGACTCGTACCCCATCCGTAACAGCATGAGGACGGCGCCGTTGGCGCCCACCTTGTCGAGCACGTCGGCCTCGATGAGACACCGGCTCTCTAGGGGCACGTCGTCGAGGTCGCCGGTGTAGGAGTGGTCGACGACCGCCCCGCACACCTCCTCGATGAACGACTCGGGGTAGTTGCCGCGGCTCTGGAGGTACTCGCGGGTGACGCGGGCGCCGGCCTCCGCGTGGACGTCTTGTTCGGCCTCCAGCTTGGCGACGTCGTGGAAGACGGCCGCGACCCGCACGACGTCCACGTCGGCGCCCTCGGCCTCGGCGATCTCCGTCGCGAGGTCGACGACGTTGAGGATGTGGTTGAATCGGTACGACGCCGAGTGCCAGGGGTACCAGCGCATCCGTCCGCCGTCGTCCTCGCCCTCGACGCTGGCTGCGAGGTAGTCGCGGACGAACCCCTTCATCTCCTCGAAATCCTCGTCGCTCACCTCCGTTTCCTTAATTTCGACGCCCACCGGGACCACCTCGGACGAAAAGATCGTGATTCATTACCGTCACCGAGGAGCGTTTCGGTCTTAGGCGTTACGACGGAGCCTCCAGCCGACTCGGCGGCGGACATCGCCGGCGCGAGCGGCCCGCTCGCGAGGGGAGGGACGGGCGTCGTCGCGACGCGGGACGCTTAACAGGGGCGCGAGCGCAATGGCGTCTATGTCGAGCCCCTTCGGCGGCGGCGACCGCGCTCGGTTCCAGCGGGCGGCGGCGGTGAACGTCGCCGGCAACGCGGTGAAGATCGTCGTCGAAGGGGCGGTGGGGCTCACGTTCGGCAGCGTCGCGCTGGTGGCCGACGCCGCCCACTCCGTCGCCGACCTCGTCGCGAGCGCGGTCGTGTTCGTCTGGGGGGGCTCGCGGTACGAGAGCGCCGACGAGACGCACCCGCACGGCCACCAGCGGATCGAGCCGCTGACGGCGCTGCTCGTCGGCGCGACCATCGTCGTTCTCGGGCTCCTCCTGTTGCGCGAGTCGGCCCTCGGGCTGCTCGGCGCGCACACTCCGCCCCGGAAGAGCCTCCTCCTCGTCGCCGCGCTGCTGTTCGCGATGGCGGACATGTACCTGCTGTACTGGTACACCGAGCGCGTGAACGCCGACCTCGGCTCGACGGCGCTCGCCGCGCTCGCGGTCGACTGCCTCAACGACATCTACACCACGATCGCCGCCCTCGTCGGCGTGTTCGGCGTGTTCCTGAATGTCCCGATCCTCGACCCGGTCGCCGGCGCGCTCGTCAGCGTCCTCGTCGTCTACCAGGGGATCGAGATCGGCCGCGAGAACGTCACCTACCTCGTGGGCGCCGCCCCGCCGCCGGGCGACCGCGAGCGCGTCGTCGCCGCGCTCCGCGAGTACCCCGCCGTCGAGGGGGTCCACGACCTCACGGTGTACTACGACGGGACCGACCTGGAGGTCGAGGTGCACGTCGAGGTCGACGGGGAGATGACGCTCCGCGAGGCCCACGACGTGGAGACGGAGCTCGTCACGACCCTCCGCGCGATGGAGGACGTCGGCGACGTCCACGTCCACCTCGACCCGTCCGGAGTCGGCGAGTGGAAGGACGCGCCGGAGGGGGCGGACGTCGCGGAGTGAGACCGCGCGAACCGACCTGAAACCGCCGATGGCGTGCGGGTTTTGCCCCTTCGGTCCCTACGGTCCGACATGCTCGGTCGCCGCCTGCTGGAGATGACGTGGCGCGACGCGCTGTTCTGTCACTGGCCCGTCGATCCCGAGGTCGTCTCCGGCACGCTCCCCGACGGGCTCTCGGTCGCCACCCACCGAGGCGACGCGTACCTGAGCGTCGTCGCCTTCGTGATGGACGACATCCGTCCGCGCGGGGCGCCAGTCGGGCTCTCGTTCCCGGAGCTCAACCTCCGGACCTACGTCGAGGGTCCCGACGGTCCGGGGGTCTACTTCTACAACCTCGACGCGGACGACCGGATCGGCGTCGCGGCCGCGCGGCGACTGTTCGCGCTCCCGTACTACCGCGCGGCGATGGACGTGTCTCGCCCCGAAGCCGCCGATCGCTCGAAAGATGCCAGCGGCCCCGTTCGGTTCACCAGCCGCCGGACCCACCCCGGCGTTCCCCACGTGCGGTTCGACGCGACCTACGAGCCGACGGGTGAGGCGTTCGCCGCCGAGCCGGGGTCGCTCGACGAGTTCCTCGCGGAGAACTACCGGTTCTACGCCGCCGGGAACCGGCTCTACTGCGGGGAGATCGCTCACGACCCGTGGCGGCTCCGGGAGGCGACCGTCGACCTCCGGGCGAACAGCCTGTTCGAGGCGAACGGGTTCGACCGGCCCGACGGCGACCAGATCGTCCGCTACGCGGAGCCGATCGAGGTGGGCGCGGACCGAATTCGGTCGGTCTGACGAACGGTGTTTAAACAATTGCGAGCGAGTACGATGATTACTTATAAAGAGCGGTACGGCGGCGCGTGCCTCCGAGCGCCCTTTGGGCGCGAGGAGCGCGCGAGAGGGAGTCGGCCGACCGCAGGGAGGCCGACGAGGTTGGGGAGGTGTGAGGTGCTGTGCGGAGCGGTGCGGGGTGGGACTCAAAGGGGCAGCCGCGAGGCGGGCGCAGGCGACGCAAGCACTGGAGGGAGCGAGCAGCGCGAGTGACCGAAGCGCGCAGCGAGCGTGCGCCCGCCTCGCGGCTGGGGCTTTGGAAGTGTTCGGCGTCGACTCGGAATCAACGATTTATAAGCGAGCGGCTGGGGCTTTGGAAGTGTTCGTTGCTGATCTGAGGCAACTCATTTATAAACGAGTGGCCGGGCCTTCAGAGGCGTTCACCGCTTCGTCTATCGCTTATAAAAGGCCGGCAACGGAACCGAAAATCCACTTATAAACAACCACGCAATTACTCCAATTCGACAACTCCCGCTATCGGTCGCGGTCTACGGGAACAGCCCGCGGTACTCGTGGGCCGTCGCGGTGCGCTCCAAGGCGAGCGTGTACGCGGCGGTCCGCAGGTCGGGGAGGTCCTTCGTGTCGTACTGCTCGATCGTCTCGTCGAACGCGGTGCCGATGCGGCGCTCCAGCTCGGCGTTGACCGTCTCCAGCGGCCACGAGAACTCCTGGGCGTTCTGGACCCACTCGAGGTACGAGACGATGACGCCGCCCGCGTTCGCGAGGATGTCGGGCACGACCTGGACGTCGCGCTCGGTGAGGACCTCGTCGGCGGCGACCGTCGTCGGCCCGTTCGCGGCCTCAACGATAGCCGACGCGCGGAGGTCGTCGACGTTGTCGGCGGTGATCACGCCCTCGACGGCGGCGGGGATGAGTACGTCGACGTCGAGGGTGAGCAGCTCCGCGTTGGTGATCGCGTCCGGGTCGTCCCAGCTGGAGCCGTCCGCGTTCCCCCGGTACTCGCCTGCGACGTACTCCTCGATCAGCCCGCCGGCGTCGACGTGCGCGCCGAGCGCCGCCACGTCGAGGCCGTCCGGGTCGTACGCCGCCCCCGACACGTCGGAGGTGGCGACCACGTTGGCGCCGGAGTCGTCGAGGAGCCGGGCCGCGTTCGACCCCACGTTCCCGAACCCCTGGATCGCGACGGAGGCGTCGGAGAGGTCGCGGTCGAGGTACTCGAAGAGCCGCTCGGTGACGAGCGAGACGCCGCGGCCGGTCGCCTCCACGCGGCCCGGCGTCCCGCCGATCTCCAGCGGTTTCCCCGTGACGACCTGCGGGATGGAGTGGCCCTCGTACATCGAGTAGGTGTCCATCATCCACGCCATCGTCTGCGGGTTCGTGTTCATGTCCGGGGCCGGCACGTCGGTCTCGGGGCCGATCATCCGGCGGATCCCCTCGGTGTACCGCCGCGTGAGCCGTTCGAGGTCCTGGTCGGTGAGCTCCTTCGGCTCGCAGATCACGCCGCCCTTCGCGCCGCCGTAGGGGAGATCGACCAGCGCCGTCTTCCAGGTCATCCACCCGGCGAGCGCCTCGACCTCGCGCTGGGTGACCGAGGGGTGGAACCGGACGCCGCCCTTGAACGGGCCGCGGGCGCTGTCGAACTGGCAGCGGTACCCCTCGAACACCTCGACCTCGCCGGACTCTAACCTGACCGGGAGCGTCACCTTCAGCGTGCGCTCCGGGTGTTTGAGCCGCTCGAACACCCCGTGATCCACGTCTGCGTACTCCTCGGCGCGGTCCATCTGGGCGAGCATGTTCTCGAACGGGTCGTCGGCCATGGCCGGGACGACTCCGTCGCCCGGCATATCGGTTTCGGCAAGTATCGCCTTCGAGAGAGAATAACACGCATTCGAACACACAATTTGCCGGCCGTTCTTCTCGGCCGCTTCCGACCGGACTTATACGTCGGGACCGTCAATCGCCGGTCATGACACACGGACACGCGACGGGGGACCGTCGATGACGGCACAGACGCTTCACCCCCGAGTCCAAGTCGTGTGGGTCCTCCGCGCGGTGCTGCTCTCGGCGCTCGTCACCGCGCCGTTCGCCGGCGGCGCGTACCTCGAATACCTCCCGCGGTGGGCCCCGGTCGCCGTCGGGGCCGTCGTCCTGACGCTCACCGTCGCGCACGCGCTGCTCCGCTACCGCCGCTGGAGCTACGAGATCCGCGAGGACGCGATCTACCTCGACCGCGGCGTGATCACGCAGGTGCGGACGACGGTGCCGCTGGTCCGGATCCAGCACGTCGACTCCCGCCGCGGCCCGATCGAGCGGACGGTCGGGCTCGCCTCCTGCGTGGTGTACACCGCGGGATCGCGCGGCGCGGACGTGCGGATCCCCGGGCTGACGCCGGACGGCGCGAGCGACCTCCGCGAGGAGCTGAAGCGGCTGGCGATCCGCGCCGACGGGGAGGACGCGGTGTGAAGTTAGCGCCGCAGTCGGTCCCGTACCGCGCGCTCCAGAAGGCGGCCGGGACCGCCGTCGCGCTGTTCGTGATCGTGAACAGCGGCGGGTTCGGCCTCCCGCTCGCGGTCGGCGGCGGGGCCGCGATCCTCCTCGTGATGCTCGCCTACGAGGTGGCGTACTACCGCCGGTTCGAGTACGTCCTCACGGAGGACACGCTCGACATCTCCTCCGGCGTCATCTCCCGGCGCGAGCGGGAGATCCCCTACCGGCGGATCCAGAACGTCGACGTGAGCCGCGGCGTGCTCCAGCGCGCGATCGGCGTCGCCGCGGTCGACTTAGAGACCGCCGGCGGCTCCAGCACGGAGGGGTCGATCCGCTTCGTCACGCCCGCGGAGGCGACGCGGCTCCAGCGCGAGGTTCAGCGCCGGAAGTCGGCGAACTCGCGGGCCGAGGACGCTGGCGACGGGGCGGCGACGGACCCGGACGCGGTCGGGGGCGGCCGCGACGACGCGTTCGCGCCCGACGAGGAGGAGCTGTTCGCCATCTCGCCGAGCGAGCTGGCCTTGGTCGGGGCGCTGTCGTTCGACGGGCGCCTGATCGGCCTCCTCGCCTTCCTGAGCTCCGGGTCGTTCCCGGTGTTATCGAGCTTCCTCCCGGAGACGTCGGCCGCCGCGCTCACCGCGACGGCGTTCGTTGGCGTCGCGGCGCTTTTCATCGCGTCGTGGCTGATCGGCGCGGGCGTCGCCTTCTCGAACTACTACGGGTTCCGGCTCTCACGCGCCGGCGACGAGCTCCGCTACGAGCGCGGGCTGTTCCGCCGGTACAGCGGGTCTATCCCCACCGAGAAGGTCCAGACGCTGCGGATCACGGACAACCCCGCCAAGCGCGCGCTCGGCTACGCGAGCCTCTCCATCGAGACCGCGGGGTACGCGCCCGGACAGGACGCGAATTCCGGGAACCAGTCCGCCGTGCCGATCGCCGCGACGGAGCGCGTCTACCGGCTCGCACACGAGATCGAGTCGTTCGGAACGCCGGATTTCAACCGGCCGCCCAAGCGGATCCGGTGGCGGTACGTCATCCGGTACGCGATGATCGTCGGGGTACTCACGGCCGTCGCGTACGGCGTGAACTGGTACGTCTCGCCGTCGCTCCCGTGGTACGGCGTCGCCGGGATCCTCGTCGTCGTTCCGCCCGCGGCGCACCTGAAGTGGAAGCACCGCGGCTACTGGGTCGGCGAGGACCACCTCCTCACGCGGAACGGGTTCTGGAGCCGGACCGTCGCCGTCGTCCCGTACTACCGGATCCAGAACGTGATCGACAGCCGCACCGTGTTCCAGCGGCGGTGGGGCGTCGCGACGATCGTCGCCGACACGGCGGGGACCAGTTCGCTGACCGGCAGCGACGCCGCGGCCGTCGACTTCGAGGTCGACGAGGCCGAGACGCTGAAGGAGACGCTCACAGAGCGCCTCGCGACCGCCGTCGCGGAGCGCCGGAGCGAGGGGACCGACTCCTTCGAGTGGATCGACGACGGCGCGGAGGGAGACGGCAGCGTCGGAGCGGACGAGGCCGTCGAAGGCGACGAACGGACCGGAGCGACGGAGAGCGTCGAAGGCGACGAGGAGCCCGAAGGCGACCAGACCGGCAGCGACGGTCCCGCCGAGGACGCGGTCGTCGACGCGGAAGCGGACGACGCGACGACCGAGGCGCCTGCGGACGACGAGCCAGAGATACCCGACGACGGCGTCGTCCGTCCGGATTTCTCGCCGAGCGACCGCGACTACTCGGAGCCCGCGGAGCGGATCGACACGGGCGGCTACGCGGTCGACCAGAACCCCTCAGACGCCGACGTCGCGCACGGCCCGAACGCGGACGATGAGCGGGACGGAAGCGAGACCGAGGACGACCGGGACGGAGACGAGACGAACGGCGACCGCAACGATGACGAACGGGCGGACGCCGACGACGCTGACGACTATCCCGAGAACGGCGACGAAGGCCCCGAGAACGGCGACTCCGACTCGCGGCCCTGAGCGGCGCAGCGGGCGACGCTACTCTTCGAGCAGCTGCTGAGCGATCGTGTTGCGCAGGACCTCGCTCGTGCCTTCGTAGATCTCCGAGAGCTTCGCGTCGCGGTAGAAGCGCTCGGCGGGGAAGTCCTTCGTGTAGCCGTAGCCGCCGTGGATCTGGATCCCCTCGTTGGCGACTTCGCGGGCGATCTCGGAGGCGTACAGCTTCGCCTGCGCGGCCTCCTTGATGTACTCCTCGTCGCGCATCTTCAGGTCGGCCGCCTCGTGCATTAGCAGCTCCGCGGCGCGCGCCTTCGTGTCCATGTCCGCGAGCTTGTGCTGGATGGCCTGAAAGTCGGAGATGGGGCGGTCGAACTGCTCGCGCTCCTGCGCGTACCCCTTCGCCTCGTCGAGCGCGGCGCGCGCGATACCGACCGACCGTGCCGCGATCGTGATCCGGCCGCCGTTGAGCGTCTTCAGGGCGTGGACGAACCCCTCGCCCTCCTCGCCGAGCCGTCGCTCCTCGGGGATCCACATGTCGTCGAACCGGAGTTCGGCGGTCGGACACCCCTTGTCGCCGAGCTTGTCCTCCGTCCCCTCCACAATGAACCCGTCGTCCTCCTCGGGACGGACGACGAACGACGAGATGCCCTTCCGTCCCGCGTCGGGGTCGGTCTTGGCGAACAGCGTGACCGTGTCCGCGACGGAGCCGTTCGAGATCCAGAGCTTCCCGCCGTTGACCGTGTAGCCGTCGCCGTCGCGCTCGGCCGTGGTCGACATCGCGGGCACGTCGGAGCCGGCCTCGGCCTCCGAGAGCGCGAACGCGCCGATATCCTCGGCGGTGTTCAGGGCGGTGAGGTACTCCTCCTTCTGGGCCTCGTCGCCGAACTCGTAGAGCATGTTGCCGGCCAAGGACGTGTGGGCCGCGACGACGGTGCCGAGCCCGCCGGAGCCGCGCGAGATCTCTTCGAGCCCGATCGCGTAGCTGTGGTAGTCGAGGCCGGCGCCCTCGTACTCGACCGGGAACGGCATGCCCATCAGGCCGAGGTCGGCCATCTCCTCGATCAGGTCTGCGGGGAACTCATCTTTTTTATCGATCTCGGCCGCGCGCGGAACGACCTCCTCGTCGACGAACTCCGCGACCGTGTCGCGGATCTGACGCTGCTCTTCGGTGAGCGTGAACTCCATATCGGAGCGTTCGGCCGGGCGGACTTAGCCGTTTTCACACGGTTGTACACGGGCCGGCGGTTCGTCGGTGCGGGCGGGGACCGGGTCGTGTGGTTTCGTCCGGTCGTCTCGCGGGCGACGCCCGACGGACGTTCCACGAGGGTTTTTATGCGTTGTGCCGTAAAGGCTGGCAACTGAATGAGCGGACGAGAACACGGCCCCGCGGAGGCCGACCTTGCGTGGTGTCACGAGGCGGTCCAGGGGGTCTCGCGGACCTTCGCGCTGACAGTCGACGTGTTAGAGGAGCCGATGGCCTCGCAGATCTGCGTCGGCTACCTCCTCTGTCGCGTCGCCGACACGGTGGAAGACGCCGGCCACATCCCGCCGGACGCCCAGAGCGACGTGTTGCGGACCTACCGACGAGCGATCGACCCGGACGACGAGACCGACATCGGCGCGTTCCGCGAGGCGGTCGACGAGTGGCTGCCCGCCGAGCGCGACGACGACTGGACCGTCGTCGCCGAAGCGCCCACCATCGCCGCGACGTTCGAGGAGCTCGACCCGGAGGCTCAGGCGGCCATCGTCCCGCCCGTGTTAGAGATGGTCGACGGGATGGCGATGTTCGTCGACCGCCACGCCACCGAGGGCGGGCTCCGCATCGACGACCGCGACGAGTTAGAGCAGTACTGCTACTACGCGGCCGGCACCGTCGGCAACCTCATCACGAACCTGCTCACCCGCGAGGACATCGGCGAGGAGCGCGCGGAGCGCCTGCGGGAGACCGCCGAGGAGTTCGGACTCCTCCTCCAGCTCGTCAACGTCTCGAAGGACGTCTACGACGACTACACCGAGGAGAACAACGTCTACCTCCCCGCCGAGTGGCTAGAGGCCGAGGGCGTCGACCAGGAGCGCGTCGTCCACCCCGAGAACCGCGAGTCGTCCGCGCGCGTCGTCGACCGCACCGCCGACTACGCCCGCTCGTTCCTCGACGACGCGCAGGCGTACTTGGAGACGATGCCGCTCTCGAACGGGAACACGATGGAGGCGTGGACCGTGCCGTACCTGCTCGCGGTCGGCACCCTCCGCGAGCTCGGGAGCCGCCCGGAGGACGCGCTCACCGAGACCGGCGTGAAGGTGTCCAGACAGGAGGTGTTCGCGGTGATGTCCGCCGCGAGCGACGTGGGCCGCGACTCGCTCGCGGAGCTCCGCCAGACCATCGC
This sequence comes from Halorubrum sp. T3, assembly GCF_000296615.1. Classification (NCBI taxonomy): domain Archaea; kingdom Methanobacteriati; phylum Methanobacteriota; class Halobacteria; order Halobacteriales; family Haloferacaceae; genus Halorubrum; species Halorubrum sp. T3. The sequence goes on from NZ_JH815329.1 coordinate 823,535, forward strand.
CCGGACCCCGTTCCACCGCGCCGTCGGCTCGGCCGACTGAAGCGCCGACGCCGTGGCCATCGTTTCTTCTCGTCCGTGCTTCTTCCCGTCCCTCACAGCCGCGACCGCGCCCGCGACACCGCGGGGACGGTGACGCCGATCGTCTCCCCGAGCGCCTCGGCCGCGCTCAGCAGCCACTCCGCGCGCTCGACCCGCGAGTCGAGGTCACCGGGGCCGATCCGGTAGCGCTCGACGAGCTCCTCGACGGTCGCCCCGCCGATCCACTCGTCGAGGATGCGCGCCGTCTTTACCGACTCCAGCCACCCCTCGAAGTCGTCCGGTTCGGTCATGTCCGTCGTGAGGTGCGCGGCGTTCGTCCGCGCGAACTGGTAGACGTCCGCGCGCTCGGCGTTCCCGAGATAGGTGTCCTGCATGTCCGGCGTGTCGCAGATAACCTCGAACGCGGTGAGCGTCGTCGCGTCCGCCAGGTCGACCGCCGCCCGGAGCCCGGCGACGATCCGCTCGCCCGTCTCGGGTCGGACGTACTGCTTCGAGGTCGTCTCGCCGACCGCGGTCGCGACGAGTCTGTAGTCCTCGACGCCGCCCGTCTCCCGGGCGATCATCCCGGCCGCGACGAGGTCGTCGACCGCGACGGCGACGGCATCCGCGAGGCCGCCCGCGCCCGCTTCTCGTGCGTAGAACGTCCCCTCGAACACGTCGAGGATCTCCGTCTCGGTCGCGGCGAACTCCGTCGCTATCGCCGCGAGGACGTGGGTCCGGAGCGCGGCCGGGTCGGCGAGCTGCGACTCGACCGCCTCGGGCTCGCCCTCGACGTACCGCTCGTGAACCTCCTCGCGCGTGTCGGCGTCCGCGACGAGCACCGCCTCGCCGTGCGGGTCGAGCCCCGGGCGCCCCGCGCGGCCGCACATCTGGTGAACCTCCAGCGTTGGGATCCACGCCATACCTCCCTCACCGTACCGACGCTGGTCGCGGACGACGACGCGGCGGGCGGGGACGTTGACGCCGGCCGCCAGCGTGGGCGTGGCGCAGATACAGGCCACGTCGCGCTCGCGGAACGCCGACTCGACGACCGCGCGGTGGCCCGACCGGAGCCCCGCGTGATGGAACGCGACGCCCGCGCGCAGGCAGTCCGCGAGCTGTCGGCCGGTGAGGGTGCCGTCCACGTCGGTCGCCTCCTCGGCCGCCGCCGCGGCCGCCTCCTCGACTCCTAACTCTGCGGCGAGCCCCTCCTCGGCGAGCCGCTCGGCGAGGTCGACCGCCTCGCGCCGCGAGCGGACGAACGCGAGACACTGGCCGCCGTCGGCGACGGCGTCCGCGACCAGGGCGGCCGTGACCTCGGTGGGATCGCTCTCGTCCTCGTCGCCGCGCTCGCCGGCGTCGTCGCCGTTGCGCTCGCCGTCGGCCTCCGTCTCACCGGAGTCGACATCGACCGACAGGCTCGTGCCGTCGTCGAACGCGACCTCGCCGCCGACGGCGACGCCGGTCCGGAGCTCGACCGGGCGCCACTCGGACTCGACGAGGGTGGCGTCGAGCCAGTCCGCGATCGCGTCAGGGTTGTTGACGGTCGCCGACAGCGCCACGGTCTGGAGCTCCGGGTTCCGCCGCCGCAGCGTCGCCAGCGTCACTTCGAGCGTCGGCCCGCGCCGCTTCGCGCCGAGGAGGTGGACCTCGTCGACGACGACGCAGGCCAGCTCGTCGACCCACGAGGCGCCGTTGCGGATCGCGGAGTCCACCTTCTCGCTCGTGGCGACCACCACGTCGTTGCCCGCGAGCGCCTCGCCCGTGGCGTCGAAGTCGCCGGTGGAGATGCCCACGTCGACGCCGGGGAGCGCCGCGAACGTCTCGTACTTCTCGCGGGCGAGCGCGCGGAGCGGGCAGACGTACAGGCCGGGGCCGTCCGCGGTTAGCAGCGCGAGCTGGGCGATGAACGTCTTGCCCGACGCGGTCGGCACCGCCGCGACGACGTCGGCGCCCTCGCAGACGCCCGCCTCGACCGCCGCGCGCTGCGGCGGGTACAGCTCGCGCACGCCGCGCTCGGCGAAGTGGTCGACGACGGGCTGAGACAGCGGCAGGTCCCGGACGCGCATATACCGCTCGTTCGGCGGGACCGGTCATAAAGAGTCGGCGGGATACCCCCTCGGTCGGCGTCGGCGCGGGTTATTCGGTGTCGAAGTCCTGGAAGAGCTTCTCGTAGTCCTCGTCGTCGGTCGCGACCGCGTCGCGCGACTCGTCGGCCTGCTCGCGGAGCTCCTCGATCCGGTCGGTGAGCCGCTGGTACTCCTCGTTGTCGGCGAGGTCGCTCGCGCTCTTCTCCGACTCCAGCATCGCCTTCTTCGAGGTCAGCGAGAACAGCTCTTGGACCTCCGTGTCGTACTCGCCGCGGCGCAGTAGTCCCTCCACCGTCTCACGAAGCGTGTCGCTCGTGACAGGCTTGACGAGGTAGTCGTCGAACCCCATCTCTAAGATGTCGAAGTCGGGCTCGACTGCGGTGACCATCGCGACCCGGCAGTCGATGCCGCGGTCGCGGACGGCGGTGAGGACCTCGTCGCCGGAGAGGCCGGGCATCCGGCGGTCGAGGAGGATCGCGTCGACCTCGTCGTCGGCCTCGTCGAGTTCGTCGAGGGCCTCACGACCGCCGTACGCGGTTCGGACGCGATACTCGTCACCGAGCCATGCGGCGTACAGGTCGGCTAAGTCGGGTTCGTCCTCGACCACGAGGACCAGCGGCGGTTGCTCACTCATGGATGACGGGAGCGAGGGGGTGTTCGCTCACACGTTTCATCTCGCCGCTGGCTATATTAAAATACCTCTTCGACGCTCCGCGGGATCGGTCCCGGCGTCCGGCTCGGGTCCGGTCGCGTGCGCCCGAGCCGGCCGTCCGGGTTACCCGGGATACTCCTCCGAGCTACTCGTTCGAGCTACTCGTCCGGGCTGTAGTTGGGCGCCTCGTCCGTGATCATCACGTCGTGCGGGTGGCTCTCGCTCTGGCCCGCGGTGGAGACGCGGACGAACTCCGCGCGCTCGTGGAGGTCGGGGACGGTCTCGGCGCCGACGTACCCCATCCCGGAGCGGATCCCGCCGGTGAGCTGGTGGAGCTCGGAGGCGAGGCTCCCCTTGTACGGGGTCGCCGCCTCGACGCCCTCGGGGACGAACTCCTCGTCTTCGTCCTCCTCCTTGAGGTAGCGGTCGCCGCCACCGGACTTCATCGCGCCGACGGAGCCCATCCCGCGGTACTGCTTGTACTTCTTGCCCTGCATCGTGATGACGCGGCCGGGGGCCTCGTCGGTACCGGCGAAGTAGGAGCCGAGCATCACCGCGTCGGCGCCAGCCGCGAGCGCCTTGATCGCGTCGCCGGAGTAGCGGATGCCGCCGTCGGCGATAACGGGCACGCCGTGGTCGGCGGCGACGTCCGCGACCTCAGCGACCGCAGTCATCTGGGGCATCCCCGCGCCGCTGACCACGCGCGTGGTACAGATCGAGCCCGGCCCGATGCCCACCTTCAGCCCGTCTGCGAAGTCGACTGCGGCCTCGGCGGCCTCGCGCGTCCCGACGTTGCCGACGACGACGTCGGCGTCGACGGTCGCCTTGATCGCCTCCGCGGAGTCGAGGACGTTGAGGTTGTGGGCGTGGGCGCAGTCGATGAAGATGACGTCAACGCCGGCCTCGTCGGCCGCGACGGCGCGCTCCTCCTCGAAGGGCCCGACGGCGACGCCAGCGAGCAGGCGCCCCGTCTCGTCGCGGGCGGCCTCCTCGTGCTCGCGGCGCTGGAGGATGCCCTGCATCGTGACGAGGCCGACGAGCCGGTCGTCGCCGTCGACGACCGGGACGCGCTCGATCTTGTGGTCGTACATCAGCTCCAGCGCCTCGCGGGCCTCGACGTCCTCAGGCGCGGTGATGACCTCGTCGGTCATCGCCTCGCGGACGGCGTCTTCCTCGCCGACCTCGAGGTACGGGCGGATGTCGGTGCCGGAGATGATCCCGAGGACGGCGTCGTCCTCGTCGACGACGGGGGCCCCGGAGACGCCCTGTCGCTCCATCACGGCGTCCGCCTCGCTGACGGTGTCGTCCGGCGAGACGGTGACGACGTTCTCGCGGCGGATGACGAGCTCGTGCGCGCGCTTGACGCGCTCGACCTCGGCGGCCGTCTCTTCGACGGTCATGTTGCGGTGGAGGACGCCGAGCCCGCCCTCGCGGGCCATCGCGATCGCGAGGTCGCTCTCGGTGACGGTGTCCATCGCCGCCGACAGCACGGGCACGGTGAGCTCGACGTGCTTCGACACCCGCGTACTCAGGTCGGCGTCGTCGGGCTCGACCCGGCTCTCCTTGGGTCGGAGCAGTACATCGTCGAACGTCAGCGCTTCCGGAACCTCGAGCTTCGCCGAGAATCGGCCAGAATCTGTCGCCATATAATGCGTCATGAACGGCCGATGAAAAGCGTTGCGAGACGGCACGGACGTGGTGGTTGGTCACATTCGAATCCGTGTTGTATACACGATTATGGATATTTCGGCGGACGAGGCCGCGGCTGCCGCCGGCGCGTGCGTGGCGGCCTCGATCGACCGGCCCGCCCGACGTCCGAGGATTCGAAACCGAGAGATGATCGGAGATGTTCCGGGAATGTCGATGTATCGTCATCGAGGAGCTATTCTCGTCGTCGATCCTTCGTGTCGTGCGGACACGTCTCACACAACCTTTAACGCGACCGAAACACGTATATTAGGTATGGACTCCGACAGTCCCGTGAACGCGCGCATCGCCGGCCAGCCGAACGCCGACCTCGGCGTCCGCTTTACAGCCGGCAATCCGCGCAAACCCTTTACATGGGCTCGTCGGACCCCCCGCGGCGTGGACTCCGCGTGCCGGTCCCCGGACCACCGCGAGTCGCACGCGTCCCACCGCCACCCCGCCGGTCAGGGCTATCGTCCCTAAATGAGCACGTCACGCCACCCGGTCGCCCTGCGGCTCGAACAGCAGGTCGGGAGCGCGACGAAGCTGCTCGCGACCGTCATGGCCCTGCCGCTCGTCGACGGCATCTTCCCCGCTCTCGTCGTCGCCGGCGTCCTCGGATCGGCCACGGGCGTCGTCGAGACCGGTATCCTCATCTTCGGCGGCTCCGCGACCGCCGCGGTGATCCTCGCGGAGATGGACGGCTCCCGCCGGGAGATGGCGGCCTCGATCCTGCTGATCGGCGCGGTGATCATCCCGGTCGCCGCCGTCGAGGCCGCACTCGCGCCGACGCTTCAGGGACTGCTGAACCTACCCGTCTTCGAGCGGTTCGCCGGGCTCGTCATCCTGACCGTCGCCGCCAAGACCGCCAGCTCGGAGGTCGGCGAGTACCTGCCGAGCCCGGGCGTGATCATCGGGCTCGGCCTCGTCGCGAGCTTCGACCCGTCGGGGTTCGCCCTGCGGACCTCGACCGAGTACGTGGTCAACGGCACCGCGGCTGCCTCCGTGGGCGTCGGGTTCGCTCTGTCGATCGCGCTGCTGTCGCCGCACCTCCGCGGCCGCGTCGACATCGACCGATTCCGGTTCGGCTCCGCGGTCGCGCTGGGCGTGCTCGCGTTACCGATCCTGCTCGGCCCGTTCGACCTCATGCAGACGGACGCCCCGATTGCGCTCGCGGTGCTCGCCGTGACGACCTTGTTCGCGTACGACCCGAACTCGGACGGGGTGGCGAGCGCCGCCGGCGATGGCGACGCGCACGACGGCGACGAGTCGACGGACGAGGGCGCTGCCGGGGGAGACGGAGACGCGGCCGACGCCGACGAGGACGCGGATGAGGAGGCGCCGAGCGAGCCGCCGCTCGACGCGCCGCCCGAGGGGCCCGCCCCCATCGTCGACGACGACGTCGCGGTCCTCGCGAACGGCGGCGAGGCGCGCGAGACCGACGACGACCCGGACCCGTTCACGGACGACGACTCCCGGGCGCCGTGGCTGTGATCCGACGGTAATCGACCGCGGACGCGCACGTCCGACCGCCTCGTTCGTCGCTCCGCGTCCCGTGCGTGTCGCCGGGGTTTAGGTACTCGACCCCGAACGGCAGGTATGTCGAACCGCGTCGTTCAGGGGCGGATGGTGACACCCGAGAAGCTCGCAGAGCTGGTCGAAGGAGAGTCGGTACTGGAGGCCGAGTCGATCACGGACGCCGACCGCGACTGCCCGGAGTGCGGCGGCGACGTCATCTCCGTCGGGTACATGCCGAGCGTGACCGAGTTCGTCACCGGGTACAAGTGTCAGGACTGCGACTGGAGCGACGACGACAGGGGGGAGTAGGCCAGCGGCCGACGCCGGGGAGGGCGCCGCGCGCACCCAGGTAGGGGCCGGCTACGGGCCTAGGGATACCATAACTTTGTGGCTCACGGCCGTCCGTCGTCGGTAATGAACTACAAGAGTGTCGCTGACCTCGCCGCCGACACCCGCCGGCTGGCGCGGGACGACCTCTCCGACGTCGACCTGGTGGTCGGCATCCCGAGGAGCGGGCTGTTGGCTGCGAACCTCGTCTGTCTCCATCTCAACGTCCCGATGACGGACGTCGACGGGCTCTGCGAGGGGCGTCGAATGGACTCGGGAGAGCGGTGCGTGGAGGGGCGGTCGTTCGGCGACCTCGACTCCGTGCTGGTCTTGGACGACTCGGTGCGGTCCGGGAGCCAGATGACCGAGACTCGGAACAGGCTCGACGGGCACGAGTTCCCGTTCGACCTCACGTACGGGGCGGTGTACGTCTCGCCGCGTGGGCCCGAGTACGTCGACCGCTGGGCGGAGGTCGTGTCGATGCCGCGGGTGTTCGAGTGGAACGCGATCCACCACCCGGTGTTGAACGACGCCTGCGTGGAGATCGACGGGGTGCTCTGTCGCGACCCCACGCCGGCCGAGAACGACGACGGAGAGCGCTATCGAGAGTTCCTGTCGACGGTGGCGCCGGGCGTCGTCCCGGACCAGCGGATCGGACGCCTCGTCACGAGTCGCCTCGAGAAGTACCGGCCGGAGACCGAGGCGTGGCTGGACGAACACGGGGTGCGGTACGATGAACTGATGATGATGGACCTGTCGAGCAAGGCGGCGCGCCAGCGACGGGGGAACGACGCCGAGTACAAGGCGGACGTCTACGACGCGACCGACGCGTCCCTTTTCATCGAGAGCGACCCGCGGCAGGCGGCGGAGATCGGCCGCCGGACCGACAGGCCGGTCCTCTGTTACGAGACGATGGAGATGATCCAGCCCGGACGGGCGAAGCGGGCGTATCGGACGACGGAGCGGTACGTCTCGCGGTTCAAGGAGAACCCGGTCTCCTTCACCGCGGCGGCGGCGAAACACCTGTGTTACCGCGGGTACCGGACGGTCTCAGGGCGGCTCTCCTGACGGCCGGGCGGAGGCCCCGCCGTCCGCCGATGAACGCGATCGAAACCCCTTTATCCGCGTTTCGGTAACGCTCTGATGCGAGATCACGCGGGGCTGTGGCCAAGCCAGGCATGGCGACTGACTCCAGAGGCTTGCGCCCGGGACGACACTCCAGACTGATATACCGAGCGGCCGACTGATCATCGGTCGTGTTGACGACCCTCTGGAGTTCCGAGGCGCACCGGAGATATCAGTCGATCGGGGGTTCAAATCCCTCCGGCCCCACTTTCTGCCGTCGCGAGCAAACTCGCGAGCGACGGCGACGTGCTGAGGAGGGATTTGAACCCAGCGGACGAGCGGAGCGAAGTCCGCGTGGTTCACAATCCCTCCGGCCCCATATTACTCCGAAACACTCCGTAATTGGCAGCAGAGGCTCTGTCCGTTAAGTTCTCTGCCCCAAGGATAATTGTATTTTATTCGATCAGGGAATGATGACACGCGACATGATACAATTTGGAAAGATGATGTAAAGCGAAGTAGACTATCTTGAGCGTCCTCAATGCGCCGAAGCTCTCCACCCTATTCTGGCAAAAACGCCGTGAGAGGTATAGAAAACAGATAGCTCTCTCAACAGAAATCAGAATCGGAATTCAAATGACCGAGTGGTTGTAACATGGGACGTCCGAATGTCAGAAGATAGCAGTTCTACCCACGTACCCAGCCAGCCCGTTGTTGTCCAAGAGGATACCCATCAAAACGAAATTCCGGAGAATATCGACTCAGAGCTGTATTCGGCAGATAGCCCCACTAACTCGTTCCACGAGTTCACAATCGAGCGTGGAGACGAACTCGTTGAAGCACTCCGCAATAACGGCTACACGGTCAAATTTAGAGAGCGGTGACATTCAGCTTGGACGTCGTTGGGACGCTTAGAAACGGATAGGTTCGGTGTGCTCAGTCCGTCTGAGGCATGGCTCACTCCTCGCAGTCGGTTCCAGCGGAAGACGCTCGGGATCGACATCCTCGTATGGTTTGTCAGAGCTTGAGATGAGATGCCACGATTTTTGGCAGTAGCGGCATGGAACGAATCGAACGCGATCATTCGGTCATCGAGATAATTCACAGCCTTGAGCGCGGTCTGGCGTTCTTCATCGGTCTCAACAGGAACGACTTCGAGCGACTCTGTTGAAACCCTATTCTTCAAATATAACTTGGGATGAAACACCTGGTCGCTGAATGGTGCTTGTTTATCGGTTTCGGGAGTAGGTGTCGTAGGTTGTGAGTGAGGCCATTTATAAGGAGAATAGCTGTGTTGCTGTCGGCTGTTTATAAGTGACTGACGCTACTGCGGTGAGTGCCTCCAAAGCCCCAGCCGTCGAGGCGGGCGGACGCTCGCTGTGCTCCTCGTCACTCGCTTCGCTCGTTCCTGCGGTGTCGCCGGCGGCTTCGCCGCCGGCTTTCAGTGGCGCGTAGCGCCACGCTACTTACATCGCCTCCGCCCGCCTCGACGGCTGCCCCTTTGAGTCCCACCCACTCCGCACAGCACCGCAGCCTCACACCTCCCCAGCCTCGCCGCTCGCTCCGCTCGCGGCGTCCCTCGCGGGCTGGCTCGCGGCCTCCGCTTTGCTCCGGCCGCTCGGAGGCGCGCCACCGCACTCCTTTTATAAGCACTTGTCGCCGTCGCTCGCGGCTATTTAAATACGCTCGTCGCCACCGAGCTGCGATACCTACTCCCGCTGTCGCTCGCCGCTACCGCTGTACTGACCACGCCCCGGTCAGAATGTATCACTTACCGATCGGCGTCGTCGAAAATTCGATTTGGCTTCCAACTACCGACGAGCCACGATCCGCGCGGCCATGACGCCGACGAGCCCGATCATGCCCGCCATCGCGAGGTAGATCCCTAACCCGATCAGTTCGCCGTTCGAGCCGTTCACGCCCGCGAGACCCAGGAACACGACGGCGATGACGGCGTGGAGCGCGAGCACGCCGGACGGGACGTTCGCGCCGAGGTCGAATCCGATCTCCATACCCTCGCTTCGGTGGGCGTGGGAAAAAGTCGTCCGGTCGGAACGCGGGACCGCAGCGGCAGCGCCGCGGTCGAGTGAGCGGGACAGCGCCGTCCCGGGACGCTACAGCACGTCGCCGATTCGGACCGGCTCGCCGTCCAGATTCGGGTCCTCGGCGACGATCGTCAGGACCTCGTGGTCGGTGACGTCGCGGTACGACTTCCCGGTCGCCTCCTCGATCAGCGTCTTCTCTAACTCGAACTCCGTGCCCTCGTAGACGACGTCGACGCCGCGGTCAGTGAACGTCAGGTCCGTGCTCATGGTTCCGAGTACTCCGTTCGAGGTGATAAGGAACACGCACTGCCGGGAGACGACCGTCGCGCGTGCGAACCAGCGGCGCCGGTCTCGCTCGCGCGGACCGCGACCGCAGGCGACCTCAGGTCGCGTCGCAGGCGGCGTCGTAGCCCGACTCGCAGAGCCGTTCGAGCATCTCACAGGCCTGTCCGTTTCCGCCCGCGCAGAGCCGGCGCGCGAGCGCAACCGTCGCAGCAGAGGCCTCGTCGCCGTGGCCGTCTCCTCCGGCGTCGTCGGTCTCGTCCGATCGACCGCTAGAGCGCCCGTGCCCCCGACGACGGGAGCGCGCTCGTCGGCCGAATCGAGGGGCTCGGTTACGTCTCCGTGCCATACAGTACCAACGGGAGCGGTAGAAAATAAATCCAAATCGGGAGTGTGAACGACACGCACACCCACGGTCGGTCCACGCCGTCCGCGTCTCGGGCTACAGAGCGTCTCGGGCTACAGAGCGTCTCGGCGGCGGGCGGCGACTCAGTCCTCGGCTTCGTCGTCGCGCATCTCCGAGAGGCGACCGACGAGGTCGTCGGTGTCGGCGTCGCCCTCGATGGTGACGTCGCCGTCGTGGTCGTTCTCGTGGACGTTCACCGCGTCGTCCTCGTCGGTGTCGACGTCCTGGTCCTTCTGTTCGCTCTCGTCGTACGATCCGAATCCCATGGGTGTCTCTTCGGCGGCGCACTGAAAAGCGCAGCGACCGTGATCCGCCGCGGTAGGGATTCACGTCTCGGTCCGAGAGGGAGTTCTCCGGACCTGACGCTGCGCGCGTGCGTCCGACGCCCGTCCGACGCCCCGCACCGTTTATAAGCGCGGGGCGACTGCTCCCGGTGTGTCGCTGCGAGGAGACGGTCCGATAGAGGAGCTCTCGATCCCGTCCGGGACGACCGTCGAGGAGCACGACGTGGTCGTCGACGGCGACGTGCTCGTGGGCGGACAGTCGACCGTCGAGCTCGGCGTCCGCGGCCGCAACGTCGCGATCGGCGAGCGCGTCAGGGTCGGCGACGATATCGAGGCCGAGGGCGACTGCCGGCTCGACACGTGGTGTTCCGTCGACGGTAACGTGCTGGTCGGCGAGGACGCGTACCTCGGCGAGCGGGTGACCGTCACCGGCCGCCTGATGGTCTCCGGCGACCTCGACATCGGCGACGACGTGACGATCGAGGAGGGGTTCGAGGCCAACGGCTGGATCGTCATCCGCAACCCGGTGCCGACGATCGTCTTCTACTTCATCGTCCTCTCGCAGCTGCTGCGCGTCGGCGAGACCGACGCCGCGGACGAGTTAGCCGAGGCGCTCGCCGACGGCGACGACGTCCGGGATCCCCTGTTAGTCCCGCGGAGCGCCGAGATCTCCGACGACGCGTGGCGCGTGTCGACGCCGGCGACCGTCGGCGACGACTGCCGCCTCCACGGCAACCTCCGCGCCGAGTCGATCCGCGTCGGCGAGCGCAACGAGGTGTTCGGCTCGCTGCGCGCCCGCGACGACGTCACCGTCGGCGCCGACACGGTCATCCACGGCGACGTGACGACCCGCGGAGGAACCGTGACCGTCGAGAGCGGCGCGCGCGTCCTCGGCGATGTCTCCGCGGGCGACCTGGTCGTGTACGACGGCGCGGAGATACAGGGCACCCTCCGGGCGCGCGGCGAGATGAAGCTGATCCAGGAGACGGAAGAAGCGGACGACGATGCGGACGAGACCGACCCCGCCGACGCAGACGAAGCGGCCGACGACGCGAGCGAGACCGACCTCGACGATTCGGACGAAGTGGCTGCCGACGACGCCGACGCCGATACCAACGGCGACGAATCCGAGACGGACGACAAGCCGGTCGAGGACGAACCGTCGGCGTCCGACGGCGCAGATGGACTGGAGGCCGACGACGACGAGACCGTCGACGGCGAAGCGGTCACCGAAGCCGACGCGAACGAGGCCGAAAACGCCGACGACGAGACCACCGACGACGAGACCGCCGACGACGAGACCGCCGAGGAGGCCGCGCCGGTGACCGCCGACGCGCCGACAGCCGACGACGAGTCCTGATCGCGGACGGATCGGGCGTCGAGTTTTGCGAAATTCTCCTGCGAGGTAACGACCTCGACGATCCGTCGCAACGGTTCATACCTCCCGTCCGCTACCTATCGGACCCCTCTCAGTCGCCGTCTCCGTCAGGAGCGACGAACACCTCGTCGTCGAGCCGGTCGCAGACCGCGTCGGCGAGCGTCCGCAGGTTCACGGTGTCCTCGCGGTTGTACGAGACGAGCGTCTCCAGCGCGTCCTCGTCGCCGCGCTCGTACTCGCGCCAGAGACGGACCGCGTCGCGCCCGGAGATGTCCGGGCGGTCGCGCTCGATCCCCAACTGCTTCTCGATCGGTTTCAGTCCCCCAGAAAGACCGATCCGCTTCGCGGGGTACATCAGGTCGAGGTGGGGCGTGTCGATTTCTATGTCGAAGGAGGTCTCCAGGAACGGCACGTCGAATCGGGCGCCGTTGAACGTCGCGAGCAGGCTTGCGTCGGCGAACTGCTCGCGGAGCCGGCGTGCGGTGAGGTCGTCGCCGGCGACGAGCGTCGTCGTTTCGCCGCCCTGATGGAAGCTGACGGTCGTCACGCGGTCGCGCCGCTCGTCGAGCCCCGTCGTCTCGATGTCGAAGAAGCAGGTCTCCTCGCGGAAGTTCTCGTAGAGCCGCCAGCGCTCGCCGGAGGGGAACTCCCGGTCGAAGTAGGCCGAGTCGCCGTCGTCGAGGCGCGCGAGCGCCTCCGCGATGAACGACTCGATCCGGTCGGCGGTCGTCGGGCCCACGCCCGCCACGTCGACCGCGGGGTCGAACTCCTCCCACGTGGTGACCCCTCGCCCCCAGAGGCGCCGTTCGGTCGTCTCGCCCACCCCCTCGACGGGGATGAAGCTGTTCTCGATGCGCATATCCGTCCCGGAGCGGCGCGCGGGCAAAAACCCGACGGGAGCGGTCGCGCGGCGAAGCCGGGGGAAGGGATAACACGGTTCGACCCCGAGGTGAACGCGTGAGCGACCGCGCGAGCCGATGGGGAGCAGACGCGAACGCCGAGGCCGACCGGGCGGAGCCTTCCGACGTCACTCTGATCGCCCACCGCGGCTGCGCCGGCCAGTACCCGGAGAACACGGTCGGGGCCGTCGAGCGCGCGGCCCCGCACGTCGACGCCGTCGAGGTCGACGTGCGTCGGTGCGCGAGCGGCGAGCTCGTCGTCTTCCACGACGCGGAGCTCGACCGACTGACCGACGCGTTCGGGCGCGTCGCGGACGCCGACTGGGAGGCGCTGCGCGATCTGACGGTCCTCGACTCGGGCGAGCCGATCCCGCGGCTCGAAGCGGTGTTCGACGCGGCGCCCGACGACCTCCTCGTCAACGTCGAACTCAAGGAGCCGGGCGTCGCGAGCGACGCGCTCGGCGTCGCTCGGCGGGCCGACAACGAGGTGCTGTTCTCGTCGTTTCACTCGGAGGCGCTGGCGACGCTCCGGGACCGCGATCCCGAGACGGACCGTGCGCTGCTCGTCGCGGACGCGGCCCCCGAGCGCGCGGTCGAGCGGGCGACCGAGCTGGGCTGTATCGCGGTCCATCTCCCGATCGACCTCGCGACGGAGTCGGGGTTCGTCGACGCGGCGCGCGAGGCCGGGCTCGCGGTGAACGCGTGGACCGCGCGCGACCGCGAGGACGCCGAGCGGCTCCTCGCGGCCGGCGTCGACGGGGTGATCGCCGACCGGTGGGACGTCCTCCCGAGGACGGAGCGACGGTCGCGAGATTAAGTGAGTTCCGCTCCAACGTCGTCGACATGTGCGGCCGCTACACGCTGTTCGCGCCGACCGCCGACCTCGAAGCCCGGTTCGGCGCCGACTTCGGCGACCACGAGCCGAGCTACAACTGCGCGCCCGGGCAGTCGCTCCCGGTGATCGCGGACGAGGACCCGACGGTGTCGACCCGGATGGAGTGGGGGCTGACGCCCTCGTGGGCTGACGAGTCGTTCGACCTCATCAACGCCCGGGCGGAGACCGTCCGCGAGAAGCGGAGCTTCGCCGACGCGTTCGAGCGCCGGCGCTGTCTCGTCCCCGCCGACGGGTTCTACGAGTGGGTCGGCGGCGACCGCGGCTCCGGAAAGACCCCCTACCGCGTCGCATTCGAAGACGACCGGCCGTTCGCGATGGCGGGCATCTACGAGCGCTGGGAGCCGCCCGAGCCGGAGACGACCCAGACCGGGCTCGGCACGTTCGGTGGCGGGAACGGGGACGGCGCCGCCGGAGCCGACGACCCGGACGTGGTCGAGACGTTCGCGGTCGTCACCACCGAGCCGAACGACCTCGTCGAAGACCTCCACCACCGGATGGCGGTGATCTTGGACCCCAACGCCGGCGAGGAGAAGACGTGGCTCCGGGGGGACGCGGACGAGGCCGCCGCGCTGCTCGACCCGTACCCGAGCGACGAGCTGACCGCGCACCCGGTGTCGACGCGGGTGAACTCGCCGAGCGTCGACGCGCCGGACCTGATCGAGCCCGTCGCGGGCGACTGACTGGGCGGTCCGACGCCGAAAAGCGGCCCTGTCAGGGCGCGACCAGGTCGACGACCGTCTCGTCGTCGACGACGACGTTGTACGCGCCCTCGTCCTCGTTCCAGAGGACGAGCCCGTTCTCGACGAAGACGACCGACCCGTAGCCGGCCTCGCCGAGGTCGCGGTTCAGCGCCGTCTCGCGCGTACAGACGAGGTAGTGGTCGGTCGCCTGCGAGCCGTCGCCGACGCGGTAGAGCGCGTTTTCCCCCTCGCTCAAGTCGTGGCTCAGCTTCACCGCGAGCAGGTTCACCCGGTCGGTGACGTGGCGCTCGGACTCGGCCATCCGCGCGCACCGCTCCGCGCTCGCCTCGACGTCGACGCGGCGCTTCCCGTCGCGGCGGAGGATCGAGTAGGCGAACTGGACGTCGACGTTGACGAACTCGCCGGGCTCGTCGGTCTCGCCGCGCGCCGTCGCCTCGTCGAGCCGGCGCTGGAACGGCGGCACCGCGAGGTCGGGGGCGACGTCGAACGACCAGCCGGGATCCGTCGGAACCGCGTCGGGCCACAGCCGCAGCGCCGGCGAGTAGATTTCGGCGTCGTTACCGGGGTAGCCGCCGTCGTCGCCCGCGACGAGCGCGCGCTCGACCCGGCGGAGCCCGATTGCGGTGTTCCGGTCGGCCGGCGCGAACGCGACGAGGCTCCCGTCGGCCGCGAGCGCGTCGAGCGCGGCGTCCGCGACCGCGACCGGGTCGGCAAGCTCAGAGAGGACGTTCCCGAAGAGGACGAGGTCGAAGGGGTCGTTCGTCGCGCCGGCGGGCTCTTCTCCCTCGTCGAGGCCGAGGAACGTCTCCGCGGTCGTCTCGTGGACCGTCGTCCGGAAGTTGCGGCCGGTCTCCTCCAACATCCGGTCGAGCACGTCGGTCGCGGCGCTCGGTTCGACGGCGTGGTAGTCGACGACCGCGTCGTCGGGGAGGTAGTCGTGGAGGCCGAGCGCGGGCCCGCCGACGCCGGCGCCCACGTCGAGGACGCGGAGCGTCCGGTCGAGCAGGCCGTTCTCGGTCAGGTCGTCGAGGACGTAGCCGACCGTCGCGTAGTACGCCGGCAGGTGGTATATCGCGTAGCCGAGCGCCGCGACGCGGTCGTACTCGACCTCGTTCTCGTAGAGGTAGTCGGTCTTCAGCCGGCGGACCCGCTCGCGGAGCTCGTCGCCGGACTCGCCGCGGTGCCAGTTGGCGCCGTACTCGCGGACCAGCAGGTCCTCGACCGCGAACGCGTACGTCTCCGGGAGCGCCTCGGGCGCCCAGCCCGGCGGGTCGACGGGCGACTCCTCGACGGGGACGAACGCCCCGTCCTCGCGCTCGCGGAGTCGGAGGTCGAACGCCTCCTCGCGGAGCGTCTCGCGGACGACCGCCGGATGCGGGGTCCCCTCGATGTACTCGGCGATCTCCTCGGGGTCGATCGGTCTGACGTTGCGCAGGTAGTTCGCGTTGTTCCGGACCGCGGTTCTGTCGATCATTGGTGTCTCGTCTGTCTCGCGTGTTGGTGTGTCCCGTCCGCTTCGCGTCGTCTCACTCCAGCCGGTCCCGCCCCTCGCGGTCGCCGCGGGCGCGCTCGTAGAGGGCGGCGAACGCCTCGTCGTCCGCGTCGGCGATCGCCGCCGCGGCGTCGGCCACGTCCTCGGCGCCGTCGAAGGCGCGTTGGATCTCGGCGTACACCGCGGGCGACCCCTCCGTGACGGTGTCGGCGACTTCGTCGAGCGCGGCCGACACGGGGGTGTGGAACTCCTCGCGGACCGGCTCCGCGGCGAGCCGCCACGCGAGGACCGCCGCGTGCGCGCCCGCCTGAACGGTCTCCATCGCCTCGTCGTGTTCGTCCGCGGTCGTCTCGAAGGCGTCGTTGCCGCCGGCCTCGATCGACGCGGTGAGCCCCTCGACGGCCGGCCCGCCCTCGTCGATGACGACCGCGACGTTGCCCGGGACTCGGGGCGGGGCGAACAGCGGGTGGTAGCTCGCCCGTTCGAGGCCGGGAGCGTGTTCGCGCATCGCGGCGAGCGCGTCGGTCATCTCGCCCGAGACGTCGACGATCGCCTCCTCCGCGCGGGGCGCGTACGCCTCGACCGCCGCGGGTACCGCCGACATCGGCACCGCGAGGCAGACGGCGTCGTGGACGGTGTCCCCGTCGACATCGACTGTCCGGGCGTCGCGACCCGCCGCGGCGTCGGCCGCGACTGAGGGGTCGCGGTCGGTGAACGCGACGCTGGCGTCGACGGGTGCGGCGTCGGCCGAGACCGTGTCGGCGACCCAGCGCCCGATCTCACCGGCGCCGACGACGAGGAGGTCCATCGGTTACGGGATCCGAGGCGACGCGACGGTTAAAAGGACTCGCCTCGGGGCGGAGCGGGCGATCGGCGCTGCGTCCCGCCGAGCCGATCGCGGGGGCGCCGGTTCTGCCGCGACCCCCGGACTTTCACGCGCGACCCGCCAAGGTCGGGACGTGACCGCGAACGCCACGCTCGACTTCGACCTGCTCGCGCGACTGGCGGACGCCCCCGGGCCGGTCGGTCGCGAGGACGGCATCCGGGACGTCGTGCGAGACGAACTTCCCCCGGTCGACGCCGTGCGGACGGACGCGATGGGCAACGTCGTCGCGACCGCCGAGGGAGACGCAACTCCCGGCTACGAGGTGCTCGTCGCCGCGCACATGGACGAGATCGGGCTCGTCGTGAGCGACGTCGACGACGAGGGCTTCCTCTCCGTGGAGCCGCTCGGCGGCTGGAACCCGGACGCGCTCCGCGGCCATCCGGTCACCGTCCACGCCGACGACGGGGAGTACGACGCGGTGGTCGGCGTCACGGCCGCGCACACGGCCGCCGAGGCGGCGCCGGACGAGTGGACGCTCGACGACGCGCACGTGTTCACCGGGCTCGACTCCGCGGCGGCCGCCGAGACGTTCCGCGTCGGCGACGTCGTCACGTTCGACGCCGACCTCCGAGAGATCGGGCGGTGCGTCGCCGGCTCCTCGCTCGACGACCGCGCGGGCGTGTACGTGCTCGTAGAGGCCGCGCGGCGCGCGGACCCCGACGTGACGGTTCACTACGCCGCGACCGTCCAGGAGGAGGTCGGCCTGCGGGGCGCGGCCGCCTTAGGTGTGGACGTCGACCCGGACCTCGCCGTCGCGATCGACGGGACGCTCGAACAGTCGTACCCCGGCGTCGACCCGGCGGACGCAATGTCGAAGCTCGGCGACGGCGTGGGCGTGAAGCGGAAGGACGCGAGCGTCGTCCCGACGCCCGCGGTCGTCGAACGGCTCGAGTCCCTCGCGGAGGAGCGCGGAATCGACTTCCAGCGCGAGGTGGCTCGGAACATCGGGACCGACGCCGGCGCGCTCCAGAACGCCGGGGGCGCGCGACCGGTCGGCGCCCTCTCCGTCCCCGTCCGGTACCACCACTCCGCCGTCGAGACGGCCGACGCGCGCGACGTTGAGGCCGCAGTCGACCTCCTCACCGCCTTCCTCGACACCGAGGACGGCGAGGGGTACGCGCCGAGCTGATCCCGGCCCGCGAGGAGGCACGCGACGGCGACGGCGCGTCGACCCCTTTCTCGGGCCGGTCGAAGCGACCTCACCCCTCGGCGCCGAGCCGGCCGATCACGCCCGCGCCGGGCGAGATCGAGCGAACCGCCGGGAGGAGCGCGATCGCGATGGCCAGCTCCAGCCCGCCGACCGCGAGGAACGCGGGCGTGTAGCCGAACGCGTCCGTGGCGCTCCCGCCGATGAGAAAGCCCGTGAGGAAGCCGAGCGAGCCGAACACGTTGAACAGTCCCATCGCCGCGCCGCGGACCTCCGGCTCGACGAGGTCGGTGACGAGCGCCATCGTCGCCGGCGCCATCAGCGCGCCGCAGACCCCGACCAGCACCATCAGCCCCGCGGCGATCGGGTACGCCGGCGCGACGCCCACGCCGATGGTGACGACACCGTACGCGAGCGAGCCGGCGACCACGGGGAGGAAGCGACCGATCCGGTCCGAGAGCGCCCCGAACGGCGACTGGAGCAGCGCGAACGGAACGAAAAAGAGCGCGAGCGTCGCGCCCGCGCCGGCCGCCGAGAGCCCGAACGTCGCCGGGTCCTGGAAGTAGTAGACGCCGACCAAGGCGAAAAAGCCCGCCGTCAGCCGGTCGACGAAGCCGAACGCTAGGGGTACGAGGAGGCCGGGCGTCGTCCGGGCGCGAGCGATCACGGCGCCGAAGCCGACGTCGTCGATCTCAACTGCCTCGGAGTCGACTTCCGGGTCCGTGGAGCCAGCCCCCGCCCGGTCGTCGACGGTCGCCGCGAGCAGGCCCGCCGCGGCCAGCACGGCCCCACCCGCGTACACCGGGTACAGCGCGCCGAGGTCGGCGAGCGCCCCGCCGACGACCGAGCCGACCGCCGCCCCGAGCCCGATCGCGAGCCCCGCGGTCCCCATGTTGCGGCCGTTGCCGCCGCGCAGATCCATCAGCAGCGTGATCGAGAGCGAGAACGCGCCGATGGTGAGCGCGCCCCCGACGACCCTGACGAGGAGCGCGGCCTCGAAGCCGAGTCCGAGCCCCGGCAGCGACGCGAGCGCGACGTACGAGGCCGTGCCGCCGAGCGCGCCGGCGACGATCAGGGGGGTCCGCCGCCCGAGCGCGTCCGAGAGCGCCCCCCAGACGACCGCGAACGTCACGAACGCGCCGAACTCGGCGACGAGGAACCACATCCCCGCGTCGATACCGGCGGGCGCGCCGAGCGCGACGACGAGGTCGGGCACGCCGGGGTAGAGGAGGACCTGCGAGATCAGCACCGCGAGGACGACCGCGCCGAGGCGACGGCGATCGGCGGCGTCAGCCTCGCCCGCGTCGAACGCGCTGCCGTCGGCCGGGCCGGCGGCGTCGACCGAGCGGCCGTCGGCGGAGGGCTCGACCGCGGCGGGGGAGTCGGCGTCGCTCATCTACTTATAAAACGGGTCGAACAGTCAAAAGATCGACGCTCCGTAAAAGTGGCTTCCTGATATTTCCACGGCCGCGACGAGACGCCGTCGGTCTCAGAGTTCGGCGTCGATCGCCACCGCGATCGACTGGGCGCCGTACCCCTCCTCGACGGGGCTCCCGTTCACGAAGATGGTCGGCGTCCCCTCGACGCCCATCGACGCGCCCTCCGACCTATCGTCCGCCGACGCCTCCCCGTACGCCGCGAACCGCGCGTCGGACAGCACCGCGCAGGGGTCCGCGCCGGCGGCCTCCGCGGCGGCGCCGAGCGTCTCCCCGCTGTAGCTCCCCTGCGTCTCGTAGGCCGCCGAGGCGAACTCGAAGAACGCCTCGTCGCCGTTGCGCGCGCCGACGCCGCGGGCCGCGCTCGCGACGGGGACCGCCCACGTCTCGTCGACCGGGATCGGCCAGTCCCAGTGTTCGTACCGTATCTCGCCGGGTTCGATGTACTCGTCGCGGATCGTCGGGAAGTGGTCGAGCTTGTAGCTCGCGCAGTGTCCGCAGGTGAAGTCCTCGAACGCCTGAACGACCACGTCGGCGTCGGGGTCGCCGAGGGTCGGCCGGTAGTCGAGGTTCGGGTCCGACGGCTCCGTCAGGTCGCAGTCGTACTCGCCCGTGTCGAGTTCGACGCCGCTGAGGTCGAGGCTGGTTCCACTGCCACCGCCGAGACACCCCGCCGCGCCGACGACGCCCACCGACGCCGCACTCGCGAGCAGGGATCGCCGCGTGCGTTCCATGTCCGCTGCTGGGGTCGGCGCGTACTTAACGACTCCGCGACCGGGCGGCGTCCGGATGGCAGACCGGCTCCCGAACGCTTTTGCCGCCACCTGTCGACTCCCACGTATGAGCGACTGGGACCTCGACCTGCGGGACGCCGAAGCGAAGATGGACGAGGCGTTCGCGGCGGCGGGCGACGTCGTCCTCGGCGTCTTGGACGGCACGACCGACCCGGAGGAGTGGGTCCGCAGCGTTGATTACGGGAACACGCTGGTGCTGTCGATCGAGGGCGACCTCAACGAGCTCGCCGCCCCCTTCGCGCGCGACGTGAAGGAGATGGACGGCGAGCTGATGCACTTCCGCGGCTTCCTCGTGGTCACTCCACCGGGCGTGAGCATCGAGGCCGACCGGCTGAGCGACTCCGGCGGCGATGACGACGACGTCCGGGACGACGGTGCCAGCGACGCAGACGGGGAGGATACCGGCGCGGACCGGAGCGGCGCGGATGCCGACCAGAACTGAGCGGTTTGCCGAAAAACGGAGCCGTTGACCGTCCGGGGCGCCTCGCGAACTCGGCCGGGGTGCGCTACCCTTCTCCGACCATCCGGTCCTCCTCGTCCCACTCGCGCTCGCGCAGCTCGTACTTCTGGATCTTCCCGGTCGCGGTGGTGGGAAGCTCCGCGACGAACTCCACCTCGCCGGGCGTCTTGTAGTCGGCGACGCGGTCGCGGACGAACGCCTTCAGTTCCTCGGGCGTCGCGCCCGCGTCGTCGGGATCGCCGCTCTCCGGGACGACGAACGCCTTCGGCGTCTCTCCCCAGCGCTCGTCGGGCGCGGGGATGACGGCGACGTCGGAGACGACGTCGTGTTCGAAGAGGGTGTCCTCTAACTCGATCGAGGAGATGTTCTCCCCGCCGGAGATGATGATGTCCTTCTTGCGGTCTTGGATCGAGACGAAGCCGTCCTCGTCGACGACCGCAAGGTCGCCCATGTGGTAGTACCCCTCTAACCGCTCCGAGAACGCCTCCTCGGTGGCCTCGGGCTTGTTCCAGTAGCGGTCCATCACCTGGTTGCCGCGGACGACGATCTCGCCGATCGTCTCGCCGTCGGCGGCCACGTCCTCGCCGTCCTCGTCGACGACGCGCACCTCCGTGCCGAGGTAGCCGATCCCCTGAGTCTTCTTGACGGCGAACCGGTCGTCGGCGCCCTCGTCGAAGTGCCGCTTCGCGTCTGAGGTGGTGATCAGCGGGCCCGTCTCGGTCGCACCGTACACGTGTTTGAGCTCCCAGCCGAACTCCTCCTCGACGGTGCGGATCGTCGCCTCCGGCGGCGCCGCGCCCGCCGTGGCGACCCGCACGTCGTTGTCGCCCGTCGTCGCGCCCCCGTGTTCGGCGTGGTGGTCGCCGAGCATGTTGAGGACGGTCGGCGCCGCACAGAAGTACGAGATGTCCTCGCCGCGGATCCGGTCGAACGTCTCCGCGACGTCGACCCCGCGGGTACAGACGTGCCGGGCGCCCGCCCCCGTGATCGCGTAGATGTGGCCCCAGCCGTTGACGTGGAACATCGGCAGCGTCCAGAGGTACACGTCGTCGTCGGTGATCTCCTGATGGATCGAGATCAGGTACGCGTGGAGCGTCTCCGCGCGGTGAGTCCGGCAGACCCCCTTCGGGTCGCCGGTGGTCCCGGAGGTGTAGTTGATCGTTATCACCTCGTCCTCGTCCATCTCCGGGCGCTCGTAGGCGTCGGGGTCCGCGTCGTCGAGCGCGGCGTCGAACGACTCCCAGTCGCCCTCGACCGCGTCCGCATCGTTCGTGAGGAACGTCTCCGTGGGCACCTCGTCGCGGATCGCCTCGACGTTCGCGGCGTACTCGGCGTCGGCGTAGATGGCGTCGACGCCGGCGTCCGAGAGCATGTACGAGAAGTCGTCCGGCGTGAGCCGGTAGTTCAGCGGCGTGTGAACCGCGCCGACCTGCATCGCGCCGTAGGCGGCCTCCAGATGGTAGTGCGTGTTCGGGTCCAACACCGCCACCCGGTCGCCCTTCTCGATCCCGCGCGCCTGAAGCGCGGCGGAGAAGCGGTCGGCGCGCTCGCCGAGCTCCGCATACGTGTATCGCGTCCCGTCGACCGCGAGGACGGCCTCCTCGTCGGCGTAGTGGCGCCGCGCTCGGTCCAGAAAGTCCGTCGTCAACAGCGGCTTGTGCATCGTCTATCACTATCGATGATGCGTGAAATCGTTTGCGGCCGACGCAAGGGACGGACGGTCGCGGGAGCCTTTTCACGGTCGGCGGCAGAGGGGTGAGAAATGAGCGACGAGTCCGAAGGGTCGGCGTTCGGCGAGGGGTACGTGATTCCGATCGCGGGACTGCTGTCGTTCATGTTCGCGCTGATGGCGGGGCTCACCGCGCAGCGGGCGCTTTCCGGCGACCCGGCCGATGTCGCCGTGACCGTCGGCCTCGCCTTTGTGGCGGTCCTCGCGCTCCGGATCCGCATGAAGGCCGTCGCGGCGCAGACAAGCGACGACGAGGGCGCAGGCGGGGAGTGACGACGGAAAGGCGGTCCGCGAAGCGGCCGCTCGGTGCGATCTGCGGCTCCGATTCGGGCGCCCACGCGAGGGTTCGCGACCGCCGCGGACGCGTGGACGAATCGCACACCGGCGTCGGGATCAGAACCCTTAACAGTCGCACCCGATTGTGCTACGATAGCGGGATGGGATAGCCAGGAGATTCCGCCGGGCTCATAACCCGGAGATCGGTAGTTCAAATCTACCTCCCGCTATCTTTTGTCGACGACAGTGAACGCCGAGCACAGCGAGGCGTGAACGGCGTCGTCGACGAGATAGCCCCGGAGCAGTTTGAACCAGGGAACGGCGCGAAGCGGAGTGACCGTGGTTCAAATCTACCTCCCGCTACTTTCTTTCGAAGCCGACTGACTCCTGACCGGTCATTACACACCAACGTCGTTTCCACCTTCCGGAGCCGCCGCCACCGAACCCGGAAGCGATTTCCGTCGCGCTGTCGTTTCCTCGCGTATGGATTACGAATCGAGCCTCGACCGCGCGATGGATGAGGTACCAGATCTGGGCGGCTCCGACGAGCGGCTGTCGGTCCCGGACCCGGAATGGCAGAAGGACGGGGCGTTCACCCGCCTGACGAATCTCTCGGCGATCGCCGACGCCCTGAGCCGCGACCCCGAACACGTCCACTCGAAGATCCAGCAGGAGCTCGGCACGGCCGGCCAGTACGAGGACGGCCGCGCGCGCTACAGCGGGAACTTCCGCGAGCGCGACTTCCAGGCCGCGATCGACTCGTACATCGAGTCGTTCGTCACCTGCTCGGAGTGCGGCCTCCCCGACACGCGATTAGAGACCGAGAACCGGACGCCGATGCTCCGCTGTGAGGCCTGCGGGGCGTTCCGGCCGGTGGCGAAACAGAACACCTCCAACACCCAGCGGCAGGAGGACGCCGTCGAGTCGGGCAACACGTACGAGCTCGAGATCGTCGGCACGGGCCGCAAGGGCGACGGCGTCGCCGAGCGCGGCGAGTACACCATCTTCGTCCCCGGCGCGCAGGAGGGCGAGACCGTGACCGCCTACATCAAGAACGTCTCCGGCAACCTCGCGTTCGCCCGCCGAGAGAACTGAGCAGAGCCGGAAGAGCCCGTCCCCGCCGTTCCGCTACCCGACCGTTTATCCGCGCGTTCTCGTATCCTGAGCCATGGCCACGCGACTCCCCGAGTCGGCCTTCGCAGACCGGCTCGCAGCCGTGCGGGACCAACTCGCCGACACCGACGCCGACGCCGCGACGTGGGTCGGCGCGACAGCGATAGAGTACCTCACCGGCTTCCACCACATCCAGACGGAGCGCCCGGTGGTCCTCGCGGTCACCGACGACCGCGTCGAGATCACCGTCCCGAGACTGGAGGTCGAGCGCGTCGAGCCGAACCCGCGGATCGACGCCGTCCACGACTACTTCGACTACCCCGGCGGCGAGCCGGTCTCGGTCGCGGTCGAGATGCTGAACGGGCTCGGCGCCGACGCGATCGCCGCCGACGCGGACGGCCCGCCGGGCGTGATGGGGTACGAGGGCCCCGCGTTCTCCGAGTTCCTCGACGTCGAGACGCAGTCGTGGGTCGACCGGATGCGCTGGGCGAAGTCCGACGCCGAGGTCGACCTGATCCGCGAGTCCGCGAAGTGGGCGAACCTCGGCCACCGCTACCTCGCCGACTACTCCGAGCCGGGCGCGCATCCCGCGACCGTCTCGCAGCGCGCGTCCGCCGACGCCTCCCGCGCCATGCTCGACGCGCTCGGCGAGGCGTACAGCGTCCGCGTCCGCGGCGACGGCCCGGTCCACGCCGGCTACATCTCCGGCGAGGAGACTGCGCTCCCGCACGGCCACACGCCGAACGAGCGGCTCTCCGAGGGCGACGTGCTGGTCACCGGCGCGACGGCGAACGTCGACGGCTACCGCTCGGAGTTAGAGCGGACGATGTTCGTCGGCGACTACTCCGACGAGCAGGCGCACTACTTCGAGCTCATGCTGGAGGCGCAGACGCTCGCCATCGACGCCCTGGGCCCGGGCGTCCCGGTCGCCGAAGTCGACGAGGTCGTCTGGGAGTACTTCGAGGAGCAGGGCGTGACCGACCTCGCGCAACACCACGTCGGCCACAACATCGGGCTCGGCGCCCACGAGCCGCCGTACATCGACCGCGGCTGGGGCGAGCGCTACGACGGCGACGACGCCGTGATGGCGCCCGGCCACGTGTACACCATCGAGCCCGGAATCTACACCGACGAGTACGGCTACCGCCACTCCGACACGGTCGCGATCACCGAGTCGGGGACGGAGCGGCTCACGAACTTCCCGCGCGACATCGACTCGAACGTGGTCTGAGTGCGGGCCGATACCGGAGCACGTCGTCGGTCCCGCTCTCGGTTACTCGACCCGTTCGACGGCGACGCGGTGTCCGGTCTCGTCGATGTGGTCCCGACCGATCCCGTCCGCCTCGTCCGGCGTGTCGCACAGGCGTTCCAGCTGACACTCGCGACAAACGACGTGGTACCGTTCGCTTCGGGTTGCGGCGTCCATATCCTCGACACCGTCCCTAACGGCATAGTTACGACCCGATTACCGTCGGATAACGACCCGTTAACCGGCGGGTAGGGTTCACTCGGTGGACCGGCGCGACGCGAACCGGTCGAGCGCGACATCCAGCATGTCCGGGCTGACGGGCTGGTACTCCTCGCGCTCGTGTTCGGGCAGGTACTCTCTGACACCGTTCCACGAGTCGCGCGCGTAGCGGGCGTCGAGCAGGACGCGGACGCCGCGCTCGTCCGGCCCGCGGATGACGCGGCCGACCGCCTGCCGGGCCTTGCGCACGGCGGGGACGGTGAGCGCCGTCTCGAACCCCGACTCGAACCGCCGGTCGTAGGCGGTGATCACCGCGCGGGTCTGCGGTCGCGCCGTGTTGATGATCGGGACGCCGCAGACGACCGCGGCCGCGAGGCGATCACCGCGGTAGTCGACGCCCTCGGTGAGCGTGCCGCGGAGGCTCGTCACCAGCACCTTCCCGTCGCCCGCGAAGAAGTCGTCCTTCAGCGACTCCGTCTCGCGGTCACCGGAGGACTCGTCTAAGAGGACCGGTTTCTGGAGGCGCTCGGAGAGCTCTTCTGCCATCCACGTTGCCTCCGCGTAGCTCGGGGTGCCCACGAGGACGTTTCCCTCGCGGCGCGCGACCGCGGCCGTCGCGTCGAGATGCGCGAGCCGCGTCGGGTTCTCCTCGCCCGGCGCGCCGCGGTTCTGGTGGGTGAACTTCGGCGCGTCGACCGCGAGGCTCGCCCGGTTCTCCTCCGGGAAGGAGAGGCCGTACGTCCGCTCGACGACCGGGCGGCCGCGCTCCGCGAGGTGGTCGAGCCCGGTCACCTCCCGGAACAGGTCCATCGGCTCCAGCGTCGCGCTCATGAGCACGCCGCCGCCGAACTCTGCGAGGCGGTCGCCGATCGGCTCGCTGGGGAGGCAGTTGTGAAGCGCTAAGCGCCCGTTGTACGCCCGGCGCCACGAGTCCGGGGGCTCCGTCTCGTCGAAGGTGCGTTCGAGCTCGATCGCCCGGAAGAAGTCGGTGTGGCCCTCCCGGTACCAGGCGTTAAGCGTGCGGCCGACGCCGGGCGCCGCGCGCTGCTTGTCCTCGTCTTCGAGCGAGTCGAGGACGCGCTTGACGACCGCGCCGACCTGCTCGGCGCGCGCCCAGACGCGCTCGCCGTACCCCTCGCCGTCCGCCCACGCCGTGATCTCGTCTTCGCCCGGCTCCTCGGGGTCGCGGAGCGGGATCTCCTCGTCGTCGAGGTTGCGCATCGACGCCCGCCAGTCGGGGCGCTCGCGGTCGAGGTGCGCGGTCACGCGGCGGTCGAGCTCCGCGCGGAGGTCGGCGTAGAACTCCCGGACCGCCTCGATCTCCTCGATCGTCACGTCCGCGTCTTCCAGCTCGCCGCGGACCAAGGCGGCGTCGTCGGACTCCGCGCCCGCCGACTCGAAGGATAGCGGCTGTACGACGCGGGTGAGCTCGTTCTCGGCGTCGCGGAGGCTGGCGTCCGCGACCGCGTCGCTCACGAGGTCCCGGACGCGCGGTTCGAGCATGTGCGCCTCGTCGCAGACGACGAACGTCGAATCGTCCAGCAACGCGCCGGTGAACGTCCCGGTCGTCACGGGATCGAACGCGTGGTAGTAGTTGCCGATGACGACCTCAACCTCGGGGACGAGCGCGCCCATGATCGAGTGGGGACACGAGCCGTGGCCCGCCGCGAGCCGGACGAGCTCGTCGGCGTCGACGTGACCGAGCTCGGTGACGTCGAACGGGACCGCCTCCGCGGGGTCCCCGTCGTCCGGGAGGTCGTCGAGGAAGCCGGCGTAGAACGGACAGAACTCGACGTCGTCGTACTCCTCGGTGTCGGGGCGGTACGGGGTCGGCTCGCCGTCGACGGAGAGGTAGTCGGCGGCCGGCGCGCCGCCCTCGTCGGACGCGTCGCCCGGCCCGGATCCGTCGCTCGCGGCGGCTCCGGCGGTTCCCGCCGATCCCGAGTCCATCAGCCCCACCTGCTGACTTCGCGCCTCGCTCACGAGGTTCGAGGTCGTCGTCGCGCCGCCGTCGCCGACGAGGTTCCGGGTGCGCTCGCGGAGCCCTTCACAGCGCTCGTACACGTTCTCGCGGTCGATCCCGCCGCGGTTCTCCCGCGCGTACGGGCAGACGTCCGCCTTGCCGACCAGGGTGAGCCCCGAGACCGGGTCGTACTCCTCGGGGAGGTCGTCGTTTATCGTCCGCAGGTCCGTCTCGAACTGACGCAGCTGCTGTTTGACGCTGGTGAGGACGAAGACGCGCTCGAAGTCGGAGTCCGGGTCGCGGACGCGGTCGAGCCCGGCGGTGAGCGCGAGCATCGTCTTCCCCGTCCCGCAGGCGCCCTCCAGCGCGAGGAAGCCGCCGTCCTCGGCGGCGTCGACGGCGGCGTCGATGCCGTCGGCCTGCTCGGGGTAGGGTTCGGGATGGCCGAAGAGGTCGGCCCACGGGGGCGAGTCGGTCACGAGCGCGAGTTACGCCCCATCCGATTTAAACGCTTCATCGGCGGCACGCCGGGTCGCTGCCGACGAGGTCGACGCGTCGCTGCCGGGACGCGGAGTACGCGGGAGCAGTGCGGCCTCACTCCACGATGTCGTGGAGGTCGGAGAGCCGGTCTATCTCCCAGGTCGGCCAGACGTTCAGCTCCCAGTCGCGGCGGTGCGGGCGGCGGATGAACGCCGAGTCGATCCCGGCGTTCTCGGCCGCGCGAACGTCGGACTCGTTGTCGCCGACGAACAGGGCGTTGCCCGCGTCGAGGTCGCCGAGCGCCTGCTCGATGTAGTGGGGGTTCGGCTTGCGGAGCTGGAGCGAGTGGATCGTCGGCTCGCGGCCGTAGGCGGCGCCCATGCGGTCGAAGCCGTCGAAGTGGTCGACGAGGAAGTCGACGGTCGCCTGCTGGTTCGACGAGACGATCCCCATCTGGACGTCGAGGTCCTGGAGCTCGTCGAGGTCGTCGTAGGGGGTCTTGCGTCCCTCGCGCGCCTCCTGCTGTTGGGCCCGCGACACCACGTCGTCGCGCGTCCGCCAGAACGACCCCGGATCGAGGTCGTACGTCTGACAGACCGTGCCGACGCTGCCGGGTGTCGCACCGATGGTCATCTGCTCTACGTCGTCCGGATCGGGCTCCTCGACGCCGCACTCCTCGAACGCGTCCCGGGTCGCCTCCCGGAGCACGTCGAAGCGCGTGCGGCCCACGAGGACACCGTCGTTGTCGAACACGACGGTATCGTACGTCATAGCCCCTATTCACGGCGAGGGGGGATAAGGGTTTCAGTGGCGGTTTCAGCGGCGAGAATCGGCCCGCTGCGGCCTTTTTCCGCCGATAATCGGTTCCCTATCGGTCGGTTTTACTTGCCGGTCGGCCGTGGTGCGGGCCATGCGCGTCAGCGTCATCGGCGGCAGTTCGATCGACGGGGAGACGGCGGCGGTCGCGGAGGCCCTCGGCGAGCGGCTCGCGGAGCGCGGCCACGTCGTCGTCTGCGGCGGCCTCGGCGGCGTCATGGAGGCCGTCTGCCGCGGCGCCCGCGCGGCCGGCGGCGAGACGATCGGAATCCTCCCGACGGACGACCGCGGGGACGCGAACCCGCACGTCACGACGCCGATCGCGACCGGGATGGGTCACGCGCGCAACGCGCTCGTCGTCATGAACGGCGACGCCGCGGTCGCGGTCGACGGCACGAGCGGCACGCTCTCGGAGATCGGGCTTGCGCTCGCACAGGGCCGCCCCGTGGCTGGCCTCGATACCCACGACGTCGACGGCGTCGAGGCCGTCGACTCGCCCGCGGCGGCGGTCGAGTACGTGGAGCGGAGCGTCGGGCGCCCGAGCGGTTCGGAGAGGGACTGACCCGCGGCGTCAGTCGTCCCGCTCGACACCGGTTATCTCGAACCTCGCGCCGCCGCGAGACCCGTCCGAGACGGCGACCTCCCAGCCGTGGGCGCTGGCGACCTCCGAGACGATGTTGAGGCCGAACCCGGTCCCGTCTCGGTCGGTCGTGTACCCGACCTCGAACACGCGGTCGCGCTCGTCTTCGGGGATTCCCGGGCCGTCGTCCTCGACGAAGAACCCCGACGGGAGGACGGCGCCGGCGCGCGTCGTCGTGTACATCGGCGAGATGTCGCCGACGATGACGGTGGCGTCGTCGCCGCCGTGGTCGACCGCGTTCCGGAACAGGTTCTCCAACAGCCGCTTCAGGCGCCCGCGCTCCGCGAGGATCCGCCGATCGGTGTCGACGACGAGCGTCGCGTCGCCGGTCGCGACGTTCGCCCAGCACTCGTCGGCGAGGGCGGACAGGTCGACCGCTTCGAGCTCCCCCGGCTGCTCGCCCTGCTTCGCGAGCGTCAACAGGTCCGCGATCAGTTCGAGCGTCCGGTCGACCGCCGACGCCGCGGTGTCGACGTGTTCGAGGTCCCCTTCGCTTTGCGCCATCTCGAGCCGTCCCTGTGCGACGTTAAGCGGGTTTCGCAGGTCGTGCGAGACGCCGTGAACGAACCCTTCGAGGCGGTCGCGCTGTCGCTCGGCCTCCGCCACCGCGCGGGCGGACGCGACGGCGTTCGAGATGCGGCGAGCGATAACGGGCGCTCGGTCCGAATCGGCCGACGCCCTCGCGACGTCCGTGGCGCCCGCGTCGAACGCCTCGGCCACGCCCGACGCGTCGAGCGCCTCGTCGGGACAGAACACGATCGGCAGTGCCGGGTGCTGGTCCCGGACAGCCTCGACGGCGGGGAGGCCGGTCGGTTCCGCGGGTCGACCGACCGCGACCAGGCAGTCCACCGGCGAGTCCCGGAGGATCTCCAGCGCCGCGTCGACCGTCGCGACCGGTTCGACGGCGAGGCGGTCGTCGGCGCGCTCCAGCGACGTCCGCAGCGCCGCCGCTCGGTCGGACGTGCTCGCGACGAGGACGGCGGCGATCGAATCCCTGACTGTGGACATCGCGGAGAGCCTTCCCTGAACGGCCGTCCGCTCGTGTGATAAACGTTAGCAAGAGTTCTGTCAACTGGAGAACCGTTTCGCGGCGCACAGCGCCGCTCGCGGACCGTTTAGGCGAGCCGCCCGCTGGCGATCTCGGCGCCCTCGACGAGCGCTTCGAGCTTCGCCCACGCGATCTCGGGGTCGACCATGCCGAGGCCGGCCTGCGTGCCGAAGCCGCAGTCGGGCGCGGCGACCAGCGGCGTCCCGTCGTCGACCGCGTCCGCGACGCGCTCTAAGCGGTCGGCGATCGTCTCCGGGTGGTCGATGATGTTCGTCTTCACGTCGACGACGCCCGGAATCAGCGTCCAGCCGTCGGGCACCGGGTGCTCGGCGAACGCGCGGTACTCGTGCTGGTGGCGCGGGTTCGCCTGCTCGACGCTGAGTCCGGTGATGTCAGCCTCGTAGATCAGCGGCAGCATCTCCGCGAGGTCCGTGTCGAGGTGGTGCGGCCCCTCGTAGCTCCCCCAACAGGTGTGGAGGCGGACCTGCTCGGCGGGCACGTTCGTGAGCGCCTCGTTGAGCGCCTGAACGTGGAGTCGCGTCGCGTCCTTCGCGGCCTCCAGCGGCTCGTCCGCGTACGCCGCGGTGTGGCCGACCGTCAGCAGCTCCGGGGCGTCGATCTGGAGCGTGAGGCCCGCGTCGGCGACGAGCTCGTACTCCGTCTTCATCGCCTCGGCGACCGCGAAGAGGAACTCCTCGTAGTCGCCGTAGTGCTCGTCGACGTGGGTGGCGGTGACGACGCTCGGCGACGCGGCGGTCATGAACGCGTCGTCGACGTCGCGGTCTGCGGCCGCGAGCGCGTCGGTGAACTCGTCGATCTCCGCTTCGGCTTCCTCGCGGCCGGTGTACTCGACCGCCTCGGCGACGACCGGGTGCATCGAGAGGTCGATCACGTCGGTCTTGAACGTCTCCTCGGCGTAGGAGGGGAACTCCTGGAGGTCGGCCCACAGCTCGGTCTCCCGCTTTCCGTCGATGCCACTCAGCCGGTCGGCGACGTACCAGTTGAACGAGACGCGGGACTGCTCGCCGTTGTTGATCGAGTCGAGGCCGGTCTCGACCTGCCGGTCGACGACGTCGCGGGTCGCGTCCGCGACCGTCTCGTCCCACTCGTCGGGGTCGACCGACTCGCCGTCCTGACGGCGGGTGAGCAGGTCGAGTAGTTCCGGGGGTCGCGGCAGGCTACCGATGTGTGTGGTGGAGATATGGCCGTCGTTCGTCGTCATCGATTACAACCACGGGTCGCTTCCTCAAAAGGGCCGAGGATCCGGCGGAATCGACAGGTTCGCGCCGCGGTACGGGAGCTTCCTTGCCTCGTCGTCCGTCGACGGACAGGGGTTTCCGGAGCGCGACGGCAAGTAATTAGATGTAATTAAGATTTATCAGATCGCGGCGAGAGGGGTCCGGCAATGAGCGACTACACCACGATCTCGCTGCGGAAGGAGTTCGTTGCGGACGTCGAGGCGTACATCGAAGACGAGCCGTTCGGTTCGGTGAAGGAGTTCGTGAAACACGTCGTCGTCCAAGAGATGGAGTCCGACGAGGGGGTCTCCGAGGCGGAGGCGAAACAGATCGCCCAGAAGCTCCGGGACTTAGGGTACATGGAATGAGCGGGCGGCACCGGGAGGCCCGGTCGCCGGACCTCGGCGGGGTCGACCGCGCCGACCTCGTTCTGCTCGCGATCCCCCTCGCGTTCTGCGCCGCATACGCGGCGACGTCGCTCGTCGTCCGTGGGTACACGCTCCCCGTCGCCGGCGGGTCGCTCGCGGCCGGCGCCCTCGTCGTCGACGGGCTCTTCCTGAACCCGCCGGACGAGGCGTGACGACCGATTGGGACGGAATCAAATCGGAAAGGGGATTTGATGAAATTGGCTCTGTTGAAACCCTATTCTTCAAATATAAATTAGGATGAAACACCCGGTCGCTGAATGGTGCTTTTCGATCGGTTTCGGGAGTGAGTATCGCAGATCGGTAGCAGCGATTCAGTATTTAAATTGCCGTGAGCCACGGCGACGAGCGCTTATAAAAGGAGTGCGGTGGCGCGTGCCGACGAGCGCCCGGAGGGCGCGAGTCGCACGCGCGAGGGACGCCGCGAACGCCCGCAGGGCGTGAGCGGCGAGGTTGGGGAGGCGTGAGGTGCGGTCGCTGTGTGGGGCGGGACTCAAAGGGGCAGCCGTGAGGGCGTCGTAGGCGACGTAAGCACCGCAGGGAGCGAACGGAGTGAGCGACCGAGGAGCGTGGTTCGAGAGAGCAAAGCTCTCTCGTCATCACGAAAGGCGCTTCGCGCCTTTCGAACGACAGCGAGCGTACGACGCCCTCCCGGCTGGGGCTTTGGAGACACTCGCCGCGGTGGCGTCAGTCACTTATAAACAGCCGACAGCAACACCGCACTCTGGTTTATAAATGACCTCACTCACGACGTACTACACGTACTCCCGCTATCGCTCACCGCTACCGCTATACTGACCACGCCCTGGTCAAAGTGTGTCACTTCCTAAGGATTTCAACAGAGCCATGAAATTCTAATTTATAAGTACTATCTCAAGTGAAACGGCCGGTAGATGGATGCTGCGTCTCGATCTCTGTTAGAACGAATACAGTTCTGTCCGAACCAGAGACCACATCGAATTAATTTTCCGGAGGGGCAACCATACTTTCGACAGGTATGCCCTCCGAGAAGACGTGTCCCGATTGCGAGGAACCACTGGAACGGATGGAACTACAAGGAACCGACGCCGTTGGCGAACTATCCATCGTTTCACCATCGACGGACGACGGATTTCTCAGTAGTATCCGAGCGGACGAGATTCTGACGCCAGTTCCGTACGTTTGCCCTGAGTGTCGACGAACCCTCCTGTATGCGGAAACGTAGCCGACATATCAGTCACCCGTACTGAGCGATCGATGGCGGAGAAACAGCGTGTCCGGAGAACGGAAACGGAGTCAGATACCCCGAAGAACTCCCCCAAAGCCCCAGCCGCGAGGACAGCGCACGCTCGCTGTCGTTCGAAAGGCGCTTCGCGCCGCTCTACCAGGTGTCGTGGAACGTGTCGAACTCGATCGAGTCGAGCGGCTTCTCGCCGATGGCGGCCTCGTACTCGCCGGGCGTCAGCATCGGCTTGTGGAACCGCGGGCCGTCGTCGGTCGTGATCCGGGGGCAGCCGGTGTTGACGAACGCGTCCATGTCGAAGTTGCGCAGGCGGTCCGGCGTCACCTCGTCCATGGTGATCAGGTAGGCGTTGTCGTTGTTGTCGACGATCTCCTGGGCCTTCTCCCAGCGGCCCTGCCCGATCTTGGTACAGAAGATGACGCCCCACTTCTCGGCGTCCATCGCCTTGTGGACCGCGGCGTAGCGCTGCTTGAGGAACTGGTCGTGTTCGGCGACCGAGACGGCGTTGTTGACCGGGTCGGCGATGATCACGCGCTTATCGGGGTGCTCCATCGCGAGCCCGACCGGGTGGAACTTCCCGCCGCCGACGTACAGCACCTGCTCGGCGTCGATGTCAGCGGAGGCGTAGTTACAGCCGAGCACCTGCCCCTCCTTCGTGAGGCGGTCGTCGCCCCGGCGGGTGTGGACCTCGTAGCCGCGCTCTTCGAGCCAGTCGGTCATCTCCTCGAACCGGTTCATGTGCTGGGCCGTGGTGACGAGGCCCACGTCGGCGTCCTCCTCCGGAGCGGTCAGCTCCTCGTCGAGCGCGTCCTCCATGATCGGGAAGGGGTCGACGTTCGAGAACAGGGGGACGTAGACGATGCTGTCGGACTCCTTCATCGGCGTGTGGCCGAAGTGGACGAACACGTCCGTGCGGCGCATCAGGTACGTGTCGAGGTCGCAGGCGCCGTAGCAGGGCTGCCCGGAGAGCATGAAGGTGACGTCGTCGGGCGCGACCTCGCGGAGGTCGTCGGCGACCTTCGGACCGCGGCGCTTGAGCCCCTCGGGGAACTGGAGCCCGACCTTCGAGGCGTCGCGCTCCTCGATGGCCTCTAAGATCCGGTCGAGTTCGTAGTCCCACTCGCGGTCGTGTTTCAGGGCCATCCCGGTCTTCGTGAGGTCGCCCTCCGTGGAGCCGCTCATATCGAGCGAATTGTGCGGCAGGACGGTTAAACGGCGCGTTCGGCGACGGATGGTGTAACCCCTCCCGGTTACCAGATTCCGGGCCGACGGCGTCGGCCGGTGTTCACTCTCGCCGAGCGTCCTCGTGTGCCTGCCGCGGCCGACGGACCTAACCGCCGTCCTCGACAAGTCGGCACCCATGTCAGACACCGCGCCCGACGCCGACCTCCCCCTCGAACACGTCCACGTCGCGCCCGACGACGGGACCGACGACGAGCCCGCGCCCGCCGTCTTCGTCCTCCACGGCCGCGGCGCCGACGAAGAGGACCTGCTCCCGGTCGCCGCCGAACTGCCGGACGACCACCACGTCGTCAGCCTCCGCGCGCCCGACCCGCTCCAGGGCGGGTACACGTGGTACGAACTCGACCTCTCGGCGGGGGGACTGGAGTCGAGCCAGCCCGACGCCGAGGACTTCCGCCGGAGCCTCGACCTGATCGTCGAGAGCGTCGAGGCCGCGGTCGACGCCTACGGGCTCGACGCCGACCGGATCGGGCTGCTCGGGTTCAGCCAGGGCGCGATCACCAGCCTCTCGCTCCTCCTCGAAGCCCCCGACCGCTACGCGTGGGTCGTCGCGCTCCACGGCTACCTCGCGGAGTCGCACGCGGACCTTGACCCGGACGGGATCGAAGGCAAGCCCGTCTTCGTCGGCGCCGGCGCGGGCGATCGCGTGATCCCCGAGTCGCGGACGACGGCGGCCGTCGACCAGCTCGAATCCGTCGGCGCAGACGTCACTCACGGGAGCTTCCCGGGCGGCCACGGCATCGGCCCGCAGGAGCTAGAGGCGGTCGTCGAGTTCGTCGCGTCGCGGACGGCGTAGCGGGCACCGAGGTCGACCCCGCCGACCCCCGGCTCCGGCAGGTTCAAACCGCTCGGCCACGATGTCCGGATATGAGCGTCGAACAGGTCTCCATCGAGGACCTCGGCCGAGAGCTCGGCGAGCGGATCGCCGAAACCCCGGAGTACGAGCGCTTCGAGGAGGCGAGAGCCGCGGTCCAGCGCGACGAGGAAGTCCAAGAGCGGATCGACGAGTTCGAGCAGCTGCGCGCGGAGTTCATGCAGGCCCGGCAGACCGGACAGGCGACGAACGACGGGCTCCAGCGCGTTCAGGAGGCGCAGGATGAACTCCACTCGATGCCGGTGATGAGCGAGTACCTCGACGCGCAAGACGAGCTCGAGGACACGCTCGAAGCGGTCAACGAGGCCATCTCCGAGCCCCTCGCGGTCGACTTCGGCGGCGAGGCCGGCGGCTGCTGTCAGGACTAACGCCAGTTCACGGCCGACTTTTTATACCGGATACCGACCCACGCCCGCCGTGATAGCCGTCGCCGGCGGCAAGGGCGGAAGCGGAAAGACGACGACCACCCTCGGGCTCGCCCGCGCGCTCTCGCGGCGCGGCGCGCCGGTCGTCGCGGCCGACGCCGACTGGGACCTCCCGAACCTCGCGCGGCTGGCCGCGGAGACGAGGTCCGAGGGCCCAACGGAGGCCGGAGCCGAGGGCCCGCCGATCAGTGCCGGCCGTCGCGCCGACGGGACTGAGGCGCGGACCGTCCTCGAAGCGGTTCGCGGGACGGAGCCGGTCCGTCCCGACCGCTCGGCGCCGACGGTGCTCGCGGCTCCCGATGCGCCGCGGTCGGTCGACGCGGACGCGACGTTCGACGCGCTCGACGGCGCGACGCCCGAGGGCGCGCCGGTCCTGCTCGACAGTCCGGCGGGCGCGTCGCCGGACGTGGCCGCGCCGCTGCGGGCGGCGGACCGCGCGCTGATCGCGACGCAGCTCCGACGCGCCGCGCTCCGCGACGCCGCGAAGACGGCGGCGATCGCCCGCCGGCTCGACTGCCCGCCGGTCGGAGCCGTCGTGATCGGCGAGACGGACGTGCCGGATCGGGTGGGGACGCTGCTCGGCTGTCCCGTCCTCGGCGCGATTCCGGACGGCGGGGCCGTCCCTCTGTCCGACCCGAGCGTCCGGAGCGCGTACGACGGCCTCGCTTCACGGCTCGGCGAGATCGAGGCGGCGAGCGGATGGCAGATCGCGTGAGGATCGCCCCTACCGGCGGCGCCGAAACGGCGGACGACGGGGTCGCGAGCGGCCGAGAGAGCCGCCATCGACAGACCCAAGCGTCCACAGGCGGCAGCGATCGTATGGAGACGCTTCCGACTGGGATCTCGGTGCTGGACCGACAGTTCGGCGGAGGGCTCCCGAGCGGTAGCGTCGTCGTGTTGAAGGCGAACCCCGACAGCCAGTCCGAACTCATCTTGAACCGGTTCGCCCGGGTCCGGGAGTGCCGCTACCTGACGACCGTCCGGTCCGCCGACGCGGTGGCCGCGGCGCTCAGCCGCGACGGCGACGAGGAGACGAGCGTCGAGGCCACGGACGACGCCGGCGACCTCCACGAGTTGGCGTCGCTGACCGACGATCTCCCCGAGGAGGGCACCCTAATCGTCGACTCCGTGGGGCCGGTAGAAGAGAGCGCGTCCCCGGCGGCGTACGCCGAGTTCCTCGAGGGCGTGCGGTCGCGAGTGGTCGACGCCGGCGGCGTCGCGCTGCTCCACGCGCTCCGCGGCGGCGAGGACCCGCGGACGCGCCGGGTCACGGAGCAGGTCGCGGACGTGGTGTTCGACCTCCGCACCACCGTCACCGGGACCGAGATCGCGAACCGCCTTGTCGTCCCCAAGTTCCGGGGTGGCGCCGCCCTCGAAGAGCCGCTGAAGCTGAAGCTCACCGACGAGGTCGCCGTCGACACGAGCCGCGACATCGCCTGAGGCGGCCGTTCGTCGGCGTTCCGAGCCTACAGTACGGCGGACGCGAGGAGGACGACCGCGCCGACGACGGCCGCCGCGACCGCCCAGTTGCGCGCGGTGTCGAGCGCCCCGTACGGCCCGCCCTTCCGCGAGAAGAGGTACAGCGCGTACACGGCGAGCGGCGCCAGCGTCGGGAGCGTCGCGACCGAGACGACGCCGGTGAAACTCGACAGCAGCGCGAGCGCGACCGTCGCCGCGCCCGCGACCCCGGCGACGAGCGCGTCCTCGCGTGCCCGTTCGATCTCCATACTCGGTGTGGACGCGTCGGCGGGCAAAAGGGATCCGTTCGCCGGGCGGAGCGGTCGCTCGCCGGGCAGGAAAAACGCGAAATTCGGGTGGATAGGAAAGCGGAGTCGACTACTCTTCGTCGATCTCGTCGACGATCTCGTCGGCGTCGACGTCAACGTCTTCGAGCGCCTCCTCGATGTCGACGTCGCCGCCGCCGGCGCCGCCCATGCCGCCCATCATGCCGCCGAGACCGCCCATGCCGCCGCCCTCGATGACCTCCTCGATGACCACGCGGTCGAGGTCGAGGCGGTCCATGAGGTCCTGCGCGATCTGCTGTTTCTGGAACATCCACTGCTGGTTCATCTGCATCGCCTGCGTCGCCGTGACGTAGAGGACGTCCTTCTCGACCTCCTCGGTCTCGACGGTCTCCTCGCCGTCGTCGTCCTCGGTGACGGTCTCCTCCTCCTCGGTCTCCGTCTCGATACGGACCTCGGGGGCCTCCTGGAGGTACATCCCGAGCATGCCGGCGGCCTGCTCTTCGCGGTCGTCGATCGCTTCGAGGATCTCGTACTCGTACTCGAGGTCCTCGCCGGCCAGCGGGTGGTTGAAGTCGACGCGGGCGCGGCCGCCGATGATCGTCTCGAGGTGGCCCTGCTGGTTGTCGATCTGGACCTGCGCGCCGGGGTAGCGGTCGTCCTCGGGGATCTTGTCGGCCTTGACCGTCTCGACCTCGTCGGGGTCGTACTCGCCGAAGGCGTCCTCGGCGGGGACGTCGATCGTGCCCTCGTCGCCGACGGCGCCGCCGACGAACGCCTCCTCGACGGTGGGGAACACGTGCCCGGCGCCGAGCGCGATGATGCGGGGTTCGAAGTCGTACTCGTCGGTGTCGATCTCGGCGTCCTCGGCCGTCTCCTCGTCGGTCGTGTCGATGACGCGGCCGTCGTCGGCCGTGCGGATCGTGTACGCGACGCGGACGAAGTCGCCGTCCTCGAGTCCGCCGGCGTCAGTCTCGGTCTCGCTCTCCTCGGCCTCGTCGGCCGCGTCCGCTTGCTCCTGATCGCTCATACCCGAACGTCACCTGTTACACCCTTAAGAAGCACGGTTCGGCCCGAAGGCCGCCGACGAACGGGCGACAGCGGCGGTTCGGCGGTCGACACGGCCGCCCAGCGGGTCCCGTCGACCGGCCGCCGAGCCCGCGGAGTCCCGCGTCGCTTATGAACGCCCCGGCCGCACCCTCGAACATGTACGAGGTCGAGATCAAGGTCCCGGCCGACCTGGAGGCGACGCGGGAGCGACTCCGCGAGGCCGGCGCCGAGCGCGTCGACGCGCGCCGCCAGCGCGACACCTACTACGACGCGCCGCACCGCGAGTTCGCCGAGACGGACGAGGCGCTCCGGATCCGGCGCGAGACGCCGCTGGCGGAGGACGGGGGATCGTCGTCGGAGGGAGAGGCGCCGTCGGACGCCGAACCCGCCGCGTCTGCGACGGTTACTTATAAAGGCCCGCTCATCGAGGCGGCCTCGAAGACGCGGACCGAACACGAGACGGGCGTCGACGACGGCGAGGCGCTCGCTGCGGTCCTCTCGGGGCTCGGCTTCGAGCCGGCCGCGACCGTCGAGAAGCGCCGCGAGTTCTGGTCGTACGACGGGTTCACGGTGACGCTCGACGCCGTCACCGGGCTCGACGAGTACGTCGAGATCGAGCGGGAGGTCGCGGAAGAGGGCGAGGTCGACACGGCGCGCGAGGCGGCGATAGCGGCGCTCGACCGGCTCGGCCTCGACGCGGACGAGCAGGTCCGGACCTCCTACCTCGGGCTGCTGCTGGCGGGCGAGGAGGACTGAGCTCGACGGAACCGCGCGTCAGTCGTCCGCGTCGCTCTCGGCGTCTTCCGGCCGCTTCTCGGAGAGCACCGTCCGCTCGAGCTCGCAGACGAGGATGTCGTCGTCGCCGTCGACGACCTTGAACGCCTCCACGCGCATGGTGACGACGCCGCGCTCGCCGTCGCTCGTCTCCCGCTTGTCGGTGACCGTCGATTGCGCGCGGATCGTGTCCCCGTGGAACACCGGGTTCGGGTGTTCGACGTCGTCGTACGAGAGGTTCGCGACGATGGTGCCGTCGGTCGTCTCCGGGATGGATATGCCGACCGCGAGCGACATCGTGTACAGCCCGTTCACCAGTCGCTCGCCGAACTGGGTCTCCTCGGCGAAGTCGGCGTCGAGGTGGAGCGGCTGCTGGTTCATCGTCATATCGCAGAAGCGCTGGTTGTCGGCCTCGCTTATCGTCCGTCGCTTCGCGTGCTCGATGGTCTCGCCGACCTCGAACTCCTCGTAGTACAGTCCGGGCATGGACCCTCGCTCGACCGGCGACGTGAAATCGGTACCGCTCTCGACCGTGTGGCCACCCGTAGTGACGCACTCTGAGGTCTAGCCGCTTGCTTATAAATGGCTGCTGGCGGATCGGCGGCGACCACCGCCAAAGCCCCAGCCGCGAGTCAATTTGCGAATGGACGCGAGGCAGTCGTCCGACGGCCGTCGTTCGCCCATTTATATATCCCCCGCCGCGTAGTCCGAGCGTGTCCAGCGTCACCGTCAGTATCGACCCGCACGTCCACTCTGAAGGGAGCTACGACGGCCACGAGCCGGTCGAGCTGATACTCGAACACGCGGCCGAGATCGGGCTCGACGCGGTCGTCATCACCGACCACGACGTGATCCGGGAGTCGAAACGCGCCGCGGCGATCGCCTCCGAGTACGGGCTGATCGGCATTCCCGGCGTGGAGGTGTCGACCGCACACGGGCACCTGCTCGCGATCGGCATCGACCGGATGCCGCCCCGCGGGCGCTCGTACGCCGAGACAGTCCGCTGGATCCGCGACCGCGGCGGGGTCGCCATCGTCCCCCATCCGTTCCAGCGATCGCGTCACGGCGTCCGCCAGCGCAACATCCCGACGCCCGGGTCGGCCGCGGACGCGGACGAACCCGTCGCGGCCGACGGCGCCCCGGAAGGCGAAGGCGTCGAAGCTGACCCGGACCCGGATCCGGGACCAGCCGCGGCGGTCGCCGAGGTGGACGCGATCGAAGTGTTCAACGCGTGGCTGTTCACCGGGTACCGCAACCGTCGCGCGCGGCGGTTCGCGGCCGAACACGGCTACCCCGGCGTCGCCGCGAGCGACGCGCATCACCTCCAGTACGTCGGCCGGGCGTTCACGGAGCTGACGGTCGAAGGCGCCGAGTCGGTCCGCGAGGTCACGGCCGACGACGTGCTGGCGGCGATCCGCCGCGGCACGACGACCGTCGAGGGGCGCCGCGCGCCGATCCGGATGGCGGCGAAACACTACGTCGGTGCGGCCGGGCGCCGCTCGGCGTACTACGCGCGGACCGGCGCGGCCCGCGGCGCGCGGGCCACCAAGCGGACCGCGGTGGACGGTGCGGTGGCCGCGAAGGTCGCCGCGCTCCAGTCGATCCACCGCACGCGGCGGCTCCTCTCCTGGTTCGCCTGACGGGTCGCGGCCGCCGGCGGCCCTCCCGGCGGCGCGCGCGGAGAACGGGGTTTTTGCCCGCGGCCGCGAATGTGATCGCATGAGCCACGACAGACGCGAGTCCGGGTTCAAGCGACGGACCCGGGTCGCGGACGCGAGGGCGACGCTGCTCG
Source organism: Halorubrum sp. T3 (assembly GCF_000296615.1). NCBI lineage: Archaea > Methanobacteriati > Methanobacteriota > Halobacteria > Halobacteriales > Haloferacaceae > Halorubrum > Halorubrum sp. T3. The sequence goes on from NZ_JH815329.1 coordinate 864,313, forward strand.
ACGCCGTCACCCCCCTCGACCGGACGGAATCGGTCCCGGTTGAGGCGGCGGACGGCCGTGTCGTCGCCGAACCGATCGATGCGCCCGCGCCGGTTCCGGGGTACGACCGGGCCGCGATGGACGGGTACGCGGTCCGCGCGAGCGACACCTTCGGTGCGGGCGACCGCTCGCCCGCGGTCCTCGCGGCCAAGCCCGCCGAATCGGACGCGGTCGCGCCCGGCGAGGCCGAGCGCGTTCACACCGGGAGCGCGGTGCCCGAGGGCGCGGACGCGGTCGTGATGATCGAACAGGTGGAAGAAGTCGGCGACGACGTGGAGGTGTTCGACGCGGTCGCGACCGGCGAGAACGTTGGCGAGGCCGGCGAGGACGTCTCCGACGGCCAGCGGCTGTACGAGCCCGGCCACGTCCTGCGCCCCTCCGACCTCGGCCTCCTGCGCTCGGTCGGGCTCGATAGCGTGACCGTCCACGAGCCGCCCGAGGTCGCCGTGATCCCGACCGGCGAGGAGCTGGTCGAGTCCGACCCCGGCCCGGGGGAGGTGATCGAGACGAACGGGCTCACCGTCTCCCGGCTCGTCGAGCGCTGGGGCGGCGAGGCGCGCTACCGCGACGTCGTCACCGACGACCCGGACGCGCTCCGCGAGGCGGTCGCGGCCGACCTCGACGCCGACGTTGTCGTCACCACCGGCGGCTCCTCCGTCGGCGAGCGCGACCTGATCCCCGAGGTCGTCGACGGCCTCGGCGAGGTGCTCGTCCACGGCGTCGCGCTGAAGCCCGGTCACCCGGTGTGTCTCGGTCAGGCCGAGGGGACGCCGATCGTCTCCTTACCCGGCTACCCGGTCGCGTGTATCGTCAACGCGGCGCAGTTCCTCCGGCCCGCCCTGAAGCGCGCGGGGGGGACCGAGGCCGAGCCGTTCCCGACGCGCCGCGCGACGCTCGAACGGAAGGTCGCCAGCGAGCCCGGCGTGCGGACGTTCGCGCGGGTGTCGCTCTCTGAGGACGAAAGCGACGGAGACGGCGACGAGAGCGCCGACGCCCTCCCGACCGCGACGCCGACGCGCGCAAGCGGCTCCGGCATCCTCTCGAGCGTCGCGCTCGCGGACGGCTGGGTCGTCGTCCCCGAGCCGCGGGAGGGGCTCGACGCGGGCGAGACCGTCGACGTGGAGCTGTGGGAGGTGACCGAATGAGCGACCGCAAGGAGTTCCGCGACCTCGCGACCCCCGAGGCCGCCCGCGAGGCGATCGCGTCGCTCGACCTCTCTCCGGCGCCGGAGACGGTCCCGCTGCGCGAGGCCCGCGGGCGCGTCCTCGCCGAGCGCGTCGACGCCGACATCGACGTGCCGGGCTTCGACCGCGCCTCGATGGACGGGTACGCGGTGCGGGCGCGCGACACCTTCGGCGCGGACGAGGCCGACCCCGCCGAGCTCGACCTCGTCGGCGCGGTCCACGCGGGCGCCGCGCCCGACGTGACGGTCGAACCGGGGACGTGCGCCGAGATCTCCACGGGCGCGGTGATGCCCGACGGCGCGGACGCGGTCGTGATGGTCGAGCGCACCGACGAGGTCGGCGGGGGCGGCGACGGTGACGAGGGTTCCGCCCGGATCGCGGTCCGAACCTCGGTCGCCCCGGGCGACCACGTGATGACCGCCGGGACCGACATCGCGGCCGGCGCCCGCGCGCTCGGTCCGGGCACGCGGCTCACGCCCCGCGAGATCGGGCTGCTGTCGGCGCTCGGCGTCGACGAGGTCCCGGTCAGGGGACGGCCGCGCGTCGGCATCGTCTCGACCGGTGACGAGCTGGTCCGACCCGGGGAAGAGCTCGACCCCTCGCGCGGCGAGATCTACGACGTGAACTCGACGACGATCGCCGCGGGCGTCGAGGAGGCGGGCGGCGAGCCGGTGCTGTACCCGCACGCCGGCGACGACTACGACGAGATGGAGCGCCTGCTCCGCCGCGCGGCCGACGAGTGCGACCTCGTGCTCTCCTCGGGGTCGACCTCGGCGAGCGCGGTCGACGTCATCTACCGCGTGATCGAGGCGCGCGGCGAGCTGCTCCTCCACGGCGTCGCGGTCAAGCCCGGCAAGCCGATGCTGATCGGGCGGCTGGACCGTACCGACGAGGCTGACGACTCCCGGGGAAGCGAGTCCGCCTACGTCGGGCTCCCCGGCTACCCGGTGTCCGCGCTCACGATCTTCCGGACGTTCGTCGCGCCCGCGATCCGCGAGGCGGCCGGGCAGCCGGAGCCGGCAACGGCGACCGTCGAGGGCCGGATGGGCGTCGAGGAGCGGTACGGTGAGGGGCGGCTGCGGCTGATGCCGGTCGGCCTGCTGGACCTCGGTGCGGACGCGCGGGACGCGGGCGACGACCGCCCGCTCGTCTACCCGGTCGACAAGGGCTCCGGCGCGACGACGAGCCTCGTCGAGGCGGACGGCGTCGTCGCGGTCGACCCCGACACCGAGTACCTCGACGTCGGCGAGACGGTCTCTGTCGACCTGTTCTCGCCCGACGTGCGCCCGCCGACGCTGCTCGGCGTCGGCGAGGACGACCCCGCGCTTAACCGCCTGCTCGACCGGCTCGACAACCCTCGTTACCTCCCGGTCGGCTCGCGCGAAGGCCTCCGGCGGCTCCGCGACGGCGTCCCGGACGTGGCCGTGACCGCGGGGCCGACCGATCGCGACGTCGACGCCGCGGAGCTCGGCGGCTGGACCCGCGAGTGGGGGCTCGTCGTCCCCGACGGGAACCCCGAGGGAATCGAAGGAATCGCGGACCTGATCGACCGCGACCTCCGCTTCCGGAACCGGCCGACCGTCTCAGGGCTCCGCCGGAGCCTCGACGCCGCGCTCGACGACCTCGCGGCCGAGCGCGACGCCGACCGCCGCGAACTCGCCGAGGATATCGACGGCTACGAGCGGACCGCGAAGGCGTTCGAGAGCCCGGCCCGCGCCGTCGCCGCCAGCGACGCGGATGCCGGCCTCGGCCTCCGCGAGACGGCCGGGCGGCTGGGCTGCGGGTTCGTCTCGCTGGGCGAGCAGTCGGTCGTCGTGCGCGCCGCCGCGGACCGCGTCGACCGCGGGCCGGTCGCTGCGCTGGCGGCGGAACTCGGCGGTGACGACGACGCAGACGCGACTGCGGACGGTGCGGCCCTCGGCGCGATCCTCGCCGACCTCCCCGGCTACTCGCGGAACAGCCGGAACGAGCCCTGACCGACGACGACCTCCGAGCGGTCGGCGTCGCTCGCGTCGTCTCCCGCGGCTCCCTCGCCCCCGTTTCCGGTGGTGGTGACAGTCATCTCGCTGACGCCGATCGATCCCCCGGCCCGCACCACCTCGGCCTCCGCGCGGAGGTCCCCGTTTGCGGGTCGGAGATAGTTCGCGTTGAGGTTCACCGTCGCGACGCCGCCGTCAAGCGGGTCCTCGAACGTCGTACGCTGGGCGACGCCGCCCGCGGTGTCGATAAGCGTCGCCGCGACGCCGCCGTGGATCGTCCGGCCGTCCGCGTTCGTCAGCTTGTCGTCGAAGGGTATCGAGAGCACGACCCGGCCGCGTTCGATCGTCTCTACCTCCGTGTTCAGCCACGAGAGGTAGCCGTGGTCGTCCTCTAACTTCCGCCTGACGAACTCCGTCGCCCCGTCCGGGAGCGGGTCCATCGCCGCGATCTCCGTGCGGTCCATGTTCCGGGGAATATCCCGGGACGGCTTGTACTCCCCGGAAACGCACGACAACCGGCGATCGATTCCCGTCCGCTCACCCGACGCCGAGCCGGATCGGGTCGTCGCTCGGGACGATGTCGAGCGTCACCGACTCGCCGATCTCGAACTCGCGGTCCGGGCAGACCACCTTGACGCCGAACCGATCGCCGCGCGCGGCGAACAGCGACAGCCCGGTGACGCGCCGGCCGTTCGCGCGGACGTCGACTGCCGCCCACTCGACGCGCGGCGCCCCGGCGTCCGTATCGTCCGCTCGGACCGTTCCGACCTTGGTTCCGAGAAGCGACAGCGTCGTCCCGTCTGCCGCGGATGCGCCTTCCTCCGCGTCCCTCGTCGCGGATGCGCCTTCCTCCGCGTCCCCCGTCGTGGGCGCGCCTTCGTCCGCCTCGAACGTCCCGCCGCCCGCGTAGTGCGTCAGCCCGCCGTCGAGCGGAACTCCCTCGTCGCTCGCGAGCGCGGCGAACGACCGGTCGGCGCCGGCAGCGCGTCGCGGGCCGTCGAGAACGACGTGCGTCGGGCCGCGCTCGACGACGGCTCCCGTCCCGTCCCACGCGACCGGCTCGACGGGGACGTCGGCCGCGACCGGCAGCGACCCGCTGGCTCGGAGGGGGTTCGCGCCCGGCGGGCGGAAGCCGAGGTGGACGTGGTCGTCGACCCACTGGCCGAAGAAGCCCGAGCGCGTCGTCGGCCCGAGCGCGTCGCCGACAGCGACCCGGTCGCCGGGGTCGACCTCGGGGATCACGTGGAGGATCCGCGCGACGGTGCCCGGCGGAGCGCCGGCGCGGGCGCACCACTCGTCGGCGAGGTCGACGACGATCAGGTGGTCTTCGGCGGCCGCGTACGAGCGGTCCGGGCAGCCGACGGTGCGGACCTCGCGGACGGTCCCGGCGACCGGAGATCGCCCGACGCCGTCGCCGGGATAGAGGTCGACCGCGCGGCCACGGTCGTGAGCAGGGTACGGGGAGTTGAACCGCGAGAACTTCTCGTACCGCTCGACCACGTCCGCGGGGAGCGAGACCGTTGCGTCGGTCACGACTCCGCCGCCTCCATCCCCTCGATAACGAACTCCGCGCCGCCGGCGTCGGACTCGGCGACCGAGAGCGTCCACCCGTGCGCCTCGACGATGTCGCCGACGATGGCGAGCCCCAGCCCGGTACCGTCGCCGAGCGACACGCCGCGCTCGGTGACGCGCTCGCGCTCAGCGGGCGGGATCCCGGGGCCGTCGTCGCCCACCGCAAGCGCGACCGGGTCACCGTCCGTTTCGACGGTGACGGTGACGGCGACATTCTCGCCAGCGTGCTCGATCGCGTTACGGAACAGGTTCGAGAGCAGCTGTTCGAGGCGGTCGCGGTCGGCCAGCACGGTCGCGTCGCCCTCGACGGTCAGCGTCGCGTCCGCGGTCTCCAGCCGCGACCAGACCCGCCTGGCCGTCGCGTCCAGCGAGACGCGGTCGAGGTCGTCGACCGTCTCCCCCGCCGTCGCCAGCGCGAGGAGGCCCTCGATCATGTCGTCCATCCGCTGGTGGGCGTTCGCCGCCCGCTCCAAGGCGCCGTCCGGGTCGTCGCCGCGCTGGCGGGCCAGCTCGACGGCCGCGGACGCGGCGGCGAGGGGGTTCCGGAGGTCGTGGGAGACGACGCCGGCGAACTCCTCTAAGCGCTCGTTCTGCCGTTCGAGCTCGGCCTCCCGGCGTTCGAGTTCGGTCTGCCGCCGCTCGCGCGCGGTGACGTCGCGCAGCAGGAACACGTGGCCGCGGTCCGTCCCGCGCGGGTCGGTTATCGGGTTCTCCTGAATGTCGAACTGGCGGTCGCCGATGGCGATCGGGTGCTCGTCGCCGCCCTCCAAGCGCGGGAACGCCTCCGACAGCGAGGAGCCGACCGCGTCCGGCGGGAGGATCGCCTCCGCGGCGGGGTTGAGGTCGCGGATGCGGCCGTCGGAGCCGGAGACGATGACGGGGTCTTGCATCACCTCGACGGCGGTGTCGCGCGCGACGACCGCCGCGTCGAGGGTACCGAGCCAGAAGACGGTGCCGTAGAGGAACACGCCGTGGATCACGAACGCCGTCGGCAACCACGAGAGGTTCGCGTAGCTCCCGACGTCGACGAACGTCGCGATCCCCGCCAGGAACGGGAACAGGGTGCCGAGCAGCACGACGAACGTCTGGAGCCGGTAGCGGTTCCCGGTCCGCTCGTAGAGGTCGACCACGAGGAGCGCGCCGGCGACGCACAGCCCGTACGCGAGGAGGACGAACGCGCCCCCGACGGGGCCGAGCCCGTAGCCGAGCAGGGTGAACGGCCCGTCGACCACCGGCGCCACCGAGCGCCGCGCGAGCCCGTGGGTCCCGCTCGACCACGCGAGCAGCACCCAGACGAACGCGGGGGTCGCGAGCGCGACGATCCGGTTCTCCGTGCGCCAGCGGTCGTGCCCGGTGAACGCGAAGGCGAAGAGCATCCAGAGGACGGGTAACGCGCCCATGAGCGGCGTCGCGAGGTTGAGCGCGACCGTCATCGCGACCTCGCCGGGCGCGGCGACGCGGAGCGCGTACAGGAGGGAGACGCCGCCGCCGCACAGCAGGTAGAGGGCGACCTCGATCCCCCCGGGCTCGTCGCGCTCGCGCCACGCGACCCGGCCGAGCCAGAGCCCGATGACACCCGCCAGCAGGCAGGCGGTCAGGTACGCTTGGACCGGCAGCGCGCCGAGGTCGCTCATCGATATCTGAACCACTTCCAGAGCCGACAAAACTGTTGTGTCACGCGCCGGCCGACGGGCCGTCTCGTCACCGGGGCTCGCAGCGCGCCGACGGGCGACTGCGCCCGGCGCAAAGGGCTTGTGCGCTCCAGTCGTCTGGTCCGGCATGCGCGTGTACAGGGGCGGGTTCGCGACGCCCGCCGCGGACCGCGAGCCGACGGCGGACCTCCTCGCGTCGGCCGCGAGCGGCGTCCCGGCCGTGCGCGTCACCGCGCCGCCGCGGCAGGTCGCGTTCGGTCGGCGTGACGCCCGCGAGTCCGGGTTCGAGGCGGCGAAGCGGGCGGCCGAGGCGGCGGGGTTCCCGCCCCTCGAACGCGACGTCGGCGGGCGCGCGGTCGCGTACACGGGGTCGACGCTCTCGTTCGGCGTCGCGGTGCCGACGGGCGACGGGCGCGGGTCGATCGACTCGCGGTACGAGACCGCGACCGAGACGCTCCGCGACGCGCTCCGTGAGTTGGGCGCCGACGTAGTCCGGGGGGAGCCGCCGGACGCCTTCTGTCCCGGCGACCACTCGCTTCGGGTCGCAGGCGGGGAGCGCACCGCGGACGGCGCGGCGACCGAGGACGCAGAGCGCGTCGTCGTCGGCGGCAAGGTCGCGGGCCTCGCCCAGCGCGTCCGCGCCGACGCGGCGCTCGTCGCGGGCGTCCTCGTCGTCTCGGCCGCGGACCCCGGCGCGATTGCGCGGGTCACCGAACCGATCTACGACGCGCTCGACGTGCCGTTCGATCCGGAGTCGGTCGGGAGCGTCGCCGACGCGGGCGGCCCGGACGACTCGGAGGCCGTCGCCCGCGCGGTCGAGGCCGCGTTCGTCGACGGGCCGTGGGGCGACGGCGAGCGCGAGATCGTCCGCGTCGACGGGGCAGACGCCTGAGCGCGCCGCGGCGCGCGCTTTCGACGTTTCGACGTGCTTTTTATGCGCGGGGGACTGGGTTCGCGCATGGCCGAATTCAAAGTCGTCGTCGCCGACCCCGAGACCGGCGAGACGTTCCAGCGAGAGGTCGACGGACAGGACGCCAACCGATTCCTCGGTCGCGAACTCGGCGACGAGATCGGCGGCGACGCGGTCGGGCTCTCCGATCACACCATCGAACTCACCGGCGGCTCCGACGAGACCGGGCGCCCGATGCGCGAGGACGTCTCCGGCACGCGCCTGAAAGAGCTCCTCTTGGAGGGCGGCGTCGGCTTCGAGCCGTCCCGCGAGGGCGAGCGCAAGCGCATCACCGTCCGCGGTCGCGAGATCGACGACGACATCGCGCAGATCAACGCGAGCGTCGTCGACGGCGACGGCGACGTTGCGGCCGCGCTCGGCGAGGGCGACGCGGACGACGACGCCGACGAGTAACGACGCCCCGATGCCTCGCGTCCCCTCCGACGGCGAGGACGTCTCTTCGATCCGCGTCTCGCTCGCCCGGAGCGGCGGCACACGCCGCCCCTGTGTCAGGCTGCCCGATGACGACGCGCTCGACGGCCGCGTCGAGTCCGGAAGCTGCGACGCACTCGACGTGAGTCAGGGCGACCTGATCCGCGTCGCGTTCGACGGGGGCGAGCACCACGCGCGGGTCGCGAGCGACTCCAAGGGCCGCCTCCTCCGCGGCGCGTTCGACAACCGGCGGCTCGCGCGCGAGGCCGGCGAGGGGGCGAACCGCTTAGTCGAGTGGCTCGACGCGAACGACCGGGAGCCCGGCGACAGCGTCGTTCTCGACGTCGTGGTGCCCGGCGAGCTGTACGGCCTCCGGATCCCGGGCGAACGGACCGTGTACGACGCGAACCGCGGGCCGCGCTCGTCGCTCGCGGACATCGCGCGCGACGTCGACGAGTAGCCCCGCGGCGTCAGGCCAGAAGCCCCGCGGCGTCAGGCCGGATCGCTTATTCTCGCTCGGGCCCGATGTCGCGCCATGCAAGAGGTCGACGCGGATCTGACGGCGCTCGACCGCGCGATCATCAACGCGTTCCAGGGCGGGTTCCCGGTGACGGAGCGCCCCTTCGACGCGGCGGCAGCCGCGCTCCGCGAGCGCGGCGTCGACGTGACCGGCCCGGAGCTGTGCGAGCGCGTCCGCGAGCTCGACGAGGAGGGAATCCTCTCGCGGTTCGGCGCGCTCGTCAACGCCGAGGAGATCGGCGGCGCCGCCTCGCTCGTCGCGATGCACGCGCCCGAGGACCGCTACGAGGAGATCGCGGAGGCCGTCAACGAGTTCACCGCGGTGGCGCACAACTACGAGCGGGAACACCCCCACCTCAACATGTGGTTCGTGGTGAGCGTCGCCGACCACCCGGACCCCGACAAGGACGGGAACGACCGGGTGGAGGAGGTGCTCGACGAGATCGAGGCCGCGACGGGTCAGGAGACGTACAACCTCCCGAAGCTCCGGGAGTTCCACGTCGGCGCGAAGTTCCTCGTCGACGGGCCGGTTCCCGAGGGCGACGTGGACCTGTCGGAGTTGGGGCCCGACGTGGAGCCCAGCGACCGCGGGACGCTCACGCCCGACGAGCGCGACCTCGTCGTCGAGATCCAGGGCGGGCTCCCGGTGACGGAGACCCCCTACACCGACGTCGCGGCCGCGCTCGACGCCGACGTGGAGTGGGTGATCGAGACGATCAAGCGGTTCGAGCGGGAGGGGAAGGTGCGCCGCGTCGGCGTCATCCCCAACCACTACGCGCTCGGCTACACGGAGAACGGGATGACCGTCTGGAACGTGCCCGAGGACGTCTTAGACGAGGTCGGCCCCGCGGTGGCGGAACTCGACTTCGTCACGCACTGCTACGAGCGCCCGCGCCACGCGGGCGTCTGGGAGTACAATTTCTTCGCGATGACGCACGGGCGCACGGAGGCGGAGAGCGAGCGCCGGATCGCGGAGGTCAGGGAGCTGATGGACGAGCACTGGGACGTCGGCGCCGACGACTGGGACACCCTGTTCTCGACGCGCATCCTGAAGAAGACCGGCATCCGCATCGCGGACCGGGCGGACAGCAACACGGCGTGATCCGCCGGATCGCGGGATTCAGAGGGCGAGCGTGACCCCGCTCTACCACGACCTCGCGGGCGAGACGGTCGCCGTCTTCGGCGGCGGTGCCGTCGGCTCGCGAAAGGCTGCCGGGTTCGACGAGGCGGGCCGGATCGTCGTCGTCAGCCCAGAGTTCGACGAGCGGGTGCGCGAGCTCGCGGACGAGCGGGATGCGGACCAGCGCGAGGCCGACGAACGAGACGGGGACGAGGGCCCGGACGGGCCGTCGGTCGAACTGGTCCGCGCCGCGCCGGATGCCGACGCCGTCGCGGAGTGGATCGACCGCCTCGATCCCGCGCTCGCGGTCGCGGCGACGGACGACGCCGCGGTCAACGCGGCCGTGGAGTCGGCCGCGCTCGACCGGGGAATCCTCGTCAACCGCACGGACGTGTCGGGCGGTCGCGACCCCGGGAGCGTGGTGGTGCCCGCGACGGTCGAGGACGACCCGGTGACCGTTGCCCTCTCGACGGGGGGAACGAGTCCCGCCTTGGCGAAGGCGCTCCGAGAGCGGATCGAGGCCGAGATCGAGGGTGCGGGCGAGATGGCGGCGCTCTCGGGGGAGATCCGCGAGGAGCTGAAAACGGCGGGTGTCGCCCCCGAAAAGCGGCGGGAAGCGGTCCGACGCGTTGTCAGATCCCGGGGGGTTTGGAAGGGTTTACAAAAGGGGAGATCCAACGGACGGCAAGAGGCTGACACCGTGATTGAGGAGGTACTCGACCGATGAGAGAGACGGGTGCGATCGCCGGCGTGAGCGTCGCCCACGCCGACGCGACCGTCGACGAGATCGAGGCCGCCGGCGGCGACGGCGTCCGCGCGACCGTCTCCGACCTGCTCGCGCGCGAAGGGGTCGAGGAGGCGTTCGCGGTGCAGACGTGTAACCGCTCGGAGGCGTACGTCGTCACCGACCGGACCGTCGACGGCACGACGGCGCTGTCGACGTTCGCGCCGGACGTGCGCGGCGGCGCGGTCCGCCGCCTCGACCACGAGGAGAGCTTAGAGCACCTAATGAGAGTCGCCTCCGGGCTGGAGTCGCTCGTACTCGGCGAAGACCAGATTATCGGCCAGCTGCGCGAGGCCTACGAGGAGTCGAAGTCCGCCGGTGGCATCGGCCCGGTGCTCAAAGACGCCGTGACGAAGGCGCTCCACGTCGGCGAGCGCGCGCGGACGGAGACGGAGATCAACGAGGGCGTCGTCTCGCTCGGCTCCGCGGCCGTCCGGCTGGCGGCCAGCGAGATCGATTTGACGGACGGAACCGCTGTCGTCGTCGGCGCCGGCGAGATGGGAACGCTCGCGGCTCGCACGCTCGACGACACCGCAGTCTCGGAGATCGTCGTCGCGAACCGCACCGTGCCGCACGCGGAGTTCGTCGTCGAGGAGGTCGACACCGCCGCCGAGGCGGTGTCGCTCGCGGACCTCCCTGCGATCATCCCCGACGCCGACCTCGTCGTCACCGCGACCGGGAGCCCCGACCTCGTCGTCCACCCGTCGTACGTCGACGGCGCCGGTCGCGTCGTCTGTATCGACATCGCGCAGCCGCGCGACGTCGACCCCGCGGCCGGCGCCCGCGAGGGCGTCACCGTCTACGACATCGACGACCTCGAAGACGTCACCCGGCGGACCCGCGAGAGCCGCGCGGAGGAGGCCCGGAAGGTCGAGTCGATCATCGACGAGGAGCTCGACCGCATCCTTCAGGCGTACAAGCGCAAGCGCGCGGACGACGCCATCTCGGCAATGTACGCCGGCGCGGACCAGGTGAAGGCGCGCGAGCTCGACCGCGCGATGTCGAAGCTCGAGGCGCAGGGCGGGCTGACCGACGAGCAGCGCGAGACGGTCGAAGACTTGGCGGACGCGCTCGTCGGCCAACTGCTCGCGGCGCCGACGCGCTCGCTCCGGGACGCCGCCGGCGAGGACGACTGGGAGACGATCCGGACCGCGCTCCGGCTGTTCGATCCCGAGTTCACGTCGGGGGCCGAGGGGCCGGAGGAGGCGGACATCGCCGACGCCGCGGCCGGCGGCCCGGACGCGGTCCCCGACTCCGTCGCCGAGGAACTGGACGACTAAGTTTGTTGTTTATAAGCGGTTGTCTGCGGATCGGCGCTGAACTCTTCAGCAGCCCCAGCCGCTTATTTATAAATCACTGCTGGCGGATCGACCGCGACCACTCCCAACGACACAGCCGCTTATTTATAAATCACTGCTGGCGGATCGACCGCGACCACTCCCAACGACACAGCCGCTCGTTTATAAATGGCAGCTGGCAGATCGAGGGCGAATGCCTCCAAAGCCCCAGCCGCTCGTTTATAAATGGCAGCTGGCAGATCGAGGGCGAATGCCTCCAAAGCCCCAGCCGCGAGGCGGACGCACGCTCGTTGCGCTCCTCGTCACTCGCTTCGCTCGTTCCTGCGGTGCTTACGTCGCTTGCGCCCGCCTCGCGGCTGCCCCTTTGAGTCCCACCCGACCGCACCGCACAGCGCCTCACGCCTCCCCAGCCTCGTCGGTCGCCGTCGCTTCGCTCGGCGACCGACTCCCTCGCGCGTGCGACTCGCGGCCTGCGGCCGCTCGTCGGCACGCGCCACCGCGCATTCATTTATAAATGGCCGTCCGTGAAGTTCAAAATCGACCGCACCTGCGAACGGATCCGATCCCGCCGGACCGCCGCGCTTTATTCCCCGCCCGCACGACGGACCGGTATGAAGCTCTCCGAGTACGTCGAGCGACTCGACGACGAACTCGACACGGCCGCGTATGCCGACGTCGACGCGAGCGCGAACGGGTTACAGGTGGGTCCGGACGAGGGCGAGGTCGAGCGCGTCGCCTTCGCGGTCGACGCCGCGACGGCGACCATCGAGGCCGCCGCGGACGCGGGGGCGGACGTCCTCGTCGTCCACCACGGGCTCTCGTGGGGCGGCATCGAGCGCGTCACGGGCCGCGTTCACGACCGGATCGCGGCCTTGGTCGAAAACGACCTCGCGCTGTACGTCTCCCACCTCCCGCTCGACGGGCACCAGGAACTGGGCAACGCGGCGGGGGTCGCGGACGCGGTGGGGCTCTCCGACCGCGACCCGTTCGGCGAGATGGGGCCGGTGACGATCGGGACGATCGGCGAGACTGCGTCGCCGCGGTCGGCGGCCGCGATTCGCGAGACGCTCGACGACTTCGAGGGCCAGCCCGACGGCGAGGCGTCGCCCACGCGGGTACTCGACTTCGGCCCCGACGAGATCGAGCGGGTCGCGGTCGTCACCGGCTCCGGGGTCGACTGGCTCGACGAGGCGGTCGCGGCCGACGCGGACGCCCTGATCACGGGCGAGGGGAAACAGCAGGTCTACCACGACGCGCGGGAGGCCGGAATTACCGTGTTCCTCGCCGGGCACTACGCCACGGAGACGTTCGGCGTCCGCGCGCTCCAGTCGCTGACGGACGACTGGGGCGTCGAGACGACGTACCTCTCGCACCCGACCGGGCTGTAGTCGGCGATCGTTGCGACCGGGCGTCGGCGACGCGCTCGCCGGCGAACGCAACCCTTACCGCTCGCGTCCGCGCAGTCGGGGTATGCGCGATCACTTCGAGATCCGGGACCACGACGCCGCCGGGCGGATCGGTCGGCTGGAGGTCCCGCGCGCCGACGTCACGGTCGAGACGCCGGCGCTTCTGCCCGTGGTCAACCCCAACGTGCTCACGATCGAGCCCGAGCGGCTCCGCGGGGAGTTCGGCGCGGAGATGCTGATCACGAACTCCTACATCATCCGCAGCACGGACCGCATCCGCGACCGCGTCGTCGACGAGGGGCTCCACGACTTCCTCGGCTTCGACGGCGCGATCATGACCGACTCCGGCTCCTTCCAGTTAGCCGAGTACGGCGACATCGACGTGACGACCGCGGAGATCATCGAGTTCCAGCGGCGGATCGGCAGCGACGTGGCGACACCCGTCGACGTGCCCACGCCGCCGGACGCCGACCGCGAGCAGGCGGAGCGCGAGCTGGCGACGACGAAGCAGGCGCTCGCGGACGCGGAGGACGCCGAGACCGGAGAGATGCTGGTCAACGCCCCGGTCCAGGGGTCGACGTACGCCGACCTCCGCGAAGAGGCGGGGCGTCACGCGTCGGGGACCGACCTCGACGTGTTCCCAGTCGGCGCGATGGTCCCCCTCCTGAACTCCTACCGCTACGCCGAGGTGGTCGAGGCGGTGCGCGCAGCGAAGCGCGGGCTCGGCCCGGGCGCGCCGGTCCACCTGTTCGGCGCCGGCCACCCCATGATGCTGGCGCTCGCGGTGGCGGCCGGCTGCGACCTGTTCGACTCGGCCGCCTACGCGCTGATGGCGCGCGACGGCCGCTACCTAACCGTCTCGGGAACGGAACACCTCGAAGACCTCGACTACTTCCCGTGCTCGTGTCCCGTCTGCGCGGACCACACGCCCGCCGACCTCCGCGGGTTCGGCGACGGCGAGACGGAGCGGCTGCTCGCCGAGCACAACCTCCACGTCACCTTCGAAGAGCTGCGCCGCGTGAAGGAGGCGATCCGCTCCGGGAACCTGCTCGACTTAGTCGACCGCCGCGCCCGCGGCCACCCGGCGATGCTCGACGGCTACCGCGCGCTGCTCGACCACGCCGAGGAGTTAGAGCGTACCGACCCCGGCTCGAAGGACGCGTTCTTCTACACCTCTCACGAGGAGGCGCGCCGGCCGGAAGTGGAGCGACACCAGACCCGTCTCGCCCGACTGGCGGCGCCCGACGACCTCCTCCTCACCGAGTCGAAGGCGCCCTCGGACCACGAATACGACGCCGTGTGGCGCGTGAAGCCGCCGTTCGGCCCCTACCCGCCCGCGCTCTCGGAGACGTATCCGCTCACCGCCGAGGTGCCCGAGCGGACCGACGACGCGGCGCAGGTCGCGGCCGCGGAGGGGGTCGTCGCGCTCGCCGAGGCGAACCCCGAGACGGCGCTCACGCTCGGTCACGACGCGTGGTGCGACCGCGCGCTCGAACGGCTGCCAGAGCGCGTCGAGACGGAGAACCTGCGGACCCTCGGCTGACGAGCGGGTGGCTCGCTGGTCTGTGAATGCGTCGCGTGCCCCGAGAAAACCGCAGCCGTGACCGCGTCGCCCGTCGGTTCGGGGGTGGTCGCCTCAGTCTCGGCGGTGGCCGGCCGGCTTCTTCCGGTCGACCTCAACCTCGACGTGGATCGAGTCGGGGAAGTCGCGGCCGACGACGTCGCGCGCGATGTCGTCGGCGCCGTGGATCTCCATCGAGCGGCGATACACGTCGTAGCGCCACGGCGAGAACTCGTCGCCCGGCGAGAGGTTCTTGTACAGCGGAACGGTGACGTTCTCCGAGGGGCTCGCGTGCGGGCCCTTGCACTCGGCGCCTTTGCGTTCGAGCGTCTCTTTGAGTTCCTGGACGGTCTCGACGAGCACGTCGCGGTCGCCGGACGCGAAGTCGAGTTTCGTGACGAAGGTCATGGCTGGGGGTCGTCCGCCAATGGCCGCCCGAGCGGTAAAAACGCATCTACCCGTCGTCGGGCCGGCCGCCCGCGCCGCGAATCCCGCTCGGAGACCGGTCGACGCCGCCGAGACGCTCGTCTCTGTTCGGAAGTCCGACACGCTCTTTAGGGGTGATCGCTTACCTGCGGCTAATGACGGTCGAAGCGACCAGTGCCGGAGCCATCCTCTTCCGCGATACCCGCGGCGAACGGGAGTACTTGCTCCTGAAGAGCCGACCGGGGGACTGGGAGTTCCCCAAAGGCGGGGTCGAGGGGGACGAGGAGCTCCAGCAGACGGCGATACGAGAAGTCGGCGAGGAGGCCGGAATCGAGGATTTCCGGCTGATCGACGGGTTCCGCAGGGAGTACGACTACGTGTTCGAGGCGAACGGGAAGACCATCCACAAGACGGTCCACCTGTTCATCGCCCGCTCGTTCGAGGCGAGCGCGGAGCTCTCGAAGGAACACCGCGACCTCCAGTGGCGCGACTACGACCAGGCGCTCAACACGATCACCCAGGACGGGCCGCGCGACATCTTAGAGGAGGCCCACGACTACCTCGACGAGCGGAAAGACGAGGAGAACGGCAAGTACGTCTAACCGGGACGCTCGGGCGGCGCGGGCGACGACTGCCCCGCCTCCGAGCGGTTCGCTTTTGTCCGCTCCGCTCGACGGGTCGACCAGTGACGCCCGACGCCGAGTTCGGCTACGAGCTTCTCGTCTGCCGGTACGCCGAGCTGGTCTGGCACCCGAGCGAGGGGTCCCGTCCCGCGTTGGTCTCCCGCCAGCTCGGCACCAAGGAACGACGGTGGGACACCGTTGTTATCGAAGTCGACCCGGCCGCGTTCGAACGGCGGCGCGAGTTCGGCGACCGCACCATCGACTCCGACCTCCTCCACGTCGTCCGGGGCGCGCCCGCCGAGTGGGCGTTCTACCGCGACGCGCTGCCGCACCCCGGCTACCCGTGGCGCTACGTCCGGCAGGCGGTCCACCGCGCGGCGGGCCGGGACCTGATCGAGAAGCGCCGCGACGGCAACCGGATCCAGATCCGCCGGAAGCGACCGTACCCGGACTGGGTCGAGCGGATCGTGGCGGTCGAGAACAAGCCGGACTTGGACCGCTCCGCGGCCGACAGGCTCGCCGACCAGCTCGAACACGACATCGAGACCGCGCTCGCCGACGAGGCGTGGCTCGCGACCGAGACGACCGGCGAGCGCGTCGAGCCCGCCCTCCTCCGCGAGATGCCCGTCGAAGCCGGGATCCTCGCGACCGACTTCTCCGCGGGCGTCGACGCCGACGCGGCCGACGTGGCGTGGCACCCGAGCGATCTGGCCCCCGGAGAGGGCCAGCGCCGCGACGCCGGGACCGAGACGCTGCGGCTGGAGATCGCCGAGCGCGCCTACGGGAAGGGGTGGCGCTCGTTCCACGACACGATGCGCCCCGACTGCCGGCATTTCGAACTCCGGCGCGAGGGGCGCGCGCTCGTTCCCTACTGCGCGGCGAAAAGGAAAGTCCCCACCGCGCGGGAGTGTTCGGGCTCGTGTTCCGAGTTCTCGCCCGAACCCCCACAGTGGCGCACGAACGGGTGGCCGATAGAGGGCGGGCCCGGGAAGGGGTTCAAGCGGCTACTACGGAGACGGCGGGAGCACGAGCGGGACCTGGCCGAAAGGGTTGAGTGAGCGGCGGCGCCAGCCGGCCGTATGCGGTTCCCGAACCCGTCGCTCTCCGAGTACGCGCTCAACACGGCCGTCGTGGTCCTCACGCTGGCCGTCCTCCAGTACACCGGGTGGCTCTCTGACGACCCGGCCGGACTCGACCCGGCGTTCCTCGTCGTGGTCGCGGTGACCTTCCCGGCGTTCTCGTACCTGATCGCCCTCGTCGGGGCGAACGTCTGGCCGAGCGCGGAGTGAGTCTTCGGGCCCGATCGATTCGTCCGCAGGTGGCCCGCAGCCGCCTCCCTACACCAGCGCGGCCGCCAGCTTCTCTATCGGGTGCGTCGGCTCCGGCACCTCGCCGGGGCCTTCCTCTAACTGCGTCCGGCAGGAGGTGCCCGGCGCGACGAGGGCGTCGCCGTCGCTGGCGTCGACCTGCTCGAACAGGTTCTCGCCGATGGCCTTGCTCATCGAGTAGTGCTCGGCCTCGTAGCCGAACGAGCCCGCCATCCCGCAACAGGAGGAGTCGAGCGGGTCGACGCCGTAGCCGGCGCGCCGGAGCACACCGACCGCGTGGTGGTCCTTCTTCGTCGCCTTCTGGTGGCAGTGGCCGTGGTAGGTGAGCGACTCGGTGGACGCGTCGAGTGCGAGGTCCTCGTCGAGCCGGTGGGCGTCGACGTACTCCATGACGCCGTAGGCGCTCTCCGAGACGGCCGCCACGTCGGCGTCGGGCACGTCGCTGGCATCGCCGTCGAGCAGGTCGTGGTAGTCTGACTGGAGCATCACGGCGTCCGAGGGCTCGACGACGACCACGTCCCACCCGTCGCGGACGTCGGGGGCGAGCGTCTCCACGGCGGATTTGGCGGTCGCACGCGACACGTCCAACATCCCCTTCGAGTGGGGCGGGCGCCCGCTGCCGTCAACGTCCGGAATCCGAACGTGGCAGTCGGCGGCCTCTAAGACGCGTACAGCGGCCTTCCCCGCGCCGGGGTTCGTGTAGGTCGTGTACACGTCGGGGAACAGCAGGACCTCGCGGGCGGCCTCCTCGCGCGGGACGCCCGCGCCGCCGCGCGCCTCGAACCAGTCGACGAGCGTCTCCGAGCGGAACGTGGGGAGGTCCCGCTCTTTCGCGATCCCGAGCGCCTTCTCCGCGATGAGACCACTCCCGGGAATCTTGTTCGGGAGGTTCGAGAGCGGGGCGAGCTTCGAGGCGAGCGGCGCGAGCGACTCGAAGCGGCCGAGCAGCCGCGTCCGGAGGTCGACCCCGTGCTCCTCGTGGTGGGCGTGCTCGACCTCGGCCTTCAGCTTCGCCATGTCGACGCCGCTCGGGCAGTCCACCTTACAGCCCTTACAGCCGACGCACAGGTCCATCACCTCGGTGACGAACTCGTCGTCGGTCGGGTCGTCGGGGAGCTCGCCGGAGATGGCCCCGCGAAGCATGTTCGCCCGGCCGCGGGTCGCCTGGATCTCCTCCTCCGCCGCGCGGTAGGTCGGACACATCACGCCGCCGGTCGTCTCCTGCGGGCCGCGGCAGCCGCCGCAGCCGTGACAGAGCTCGACCATCCCCTGCATCCCGTTGTCGACCGCCCACTCCATCGCGGGGTCGAAGCCGGCGTCGTACTCGTACTCCGCGTCGAACCGGAGGTTCTCGCGCATGTCGAAGTCGCCGCAGACGTTCCCGGGATTGAGCAGCCAGTCGGGGTCGAACGCGGTCTTCAGCTCGCGGAACGACTCCCAGAGGTCGTCGCCGTACAGCTTCCGGTTCCACTGGGTGCGCGCGCGGCCGTCGCCGTGTTCGCCGGACACCGACCCGCCGAGCCGGACCACCGCGTCGGTGACGCGGTCGGCGATGTCGAGCATCGCGTCGACGTCGTCGACGTCCTTCGTGTTGATCAGCGGGCGGACGTGGAGTACGCCGGGACCGGCGTGCGCGTAGAAGGTGGCGAACGTGTCGTTGTCCTCGAGGATCTGCTGGAACTCGCGGGTGTACTCGGGGAGGTGTTCCGGCGGGATGGCGCAGTCCTCGATGAAGGAGATGTGCTTCTCGTCGGTGGTTCGCGAGAGGAGGATCGGGAGGCCCGCCTTGCGCATCTTCCAGAAGCGGTCGCGCTGCTCCGGGTCGTGCGCCTCCATCGCGTGGGCCGCCCGGCGAGGGTGACTCGTCGTCTCGGCGGCGCCCGCACTCGGGTCGGCCGCGGTGTCGACGCGGGCCGCTGCCGAACTCTCCTCCCCGCCCACTCGGTCCGCGATCAGGTCCGCGACCTTCTGTTTCCCCTCCGCGTCGTTCTCCGCGTAGAACTCGACGAGGAGGACGGAGTCGGTGCCGTCGGGCAACATTCCGACGACGTCCTCGAACTCCGGCGTGTCGGCGGCGAGCCCTAACAGGACGTCGTCCATCACCTCGACCGCGGCGGGGTCGTGTTCGAGACACGCCGCCACGTCCTCCATCGCGTCGAGGAGGTCGTCGTAGGTGAGCAGCGCGACCGCCTTCGTCTCGGGGATCTCGACGAGGGAGACGGTCGCCTCCGTCACCGTCGCGAGCGTCCCCTCGCTGCCGGCCATGAGGCGGCCGAGGTTGACGACGCCTTCCTCGCCGTACTCCCCGCGGTACTCGGCGAGCAGGCGGTCGAGGTTGTAGCCGGAGACGTTCCGCTTCAGCTCCGGGAACCGCTCGTCGATCTCGTCGGCCTCCTCGTCTAAGATACGGACGACTTCGGCGTGGATCCGGGGCAGCAGGTCGTCGGCGTCCGGGTCTGCGGACTCCCGAAGTTCCTCGACCGCGACCTCGCCGAACGTCGTCACGGTTCCGTCGGCGAGGACGACCTCCAGCTCCTCGACGTAGTGGTCAGTCTTCCCGTACTTCAGGGAGTGGGAGCCGGTGGAGTTGTTGCCGATCGCGCCGCCGACCGCGGACTTGTCGCGCCACGCCGGGTCGGGCGCGAACTTCAGGCCGTCGCCCTCGACCGCGGCGTTGAGGTCGCCGACGTACGCGCCCGCCTGAACGCGGGCCCGCTCGGCGTCGGGATCGGTCGAGAGCACGCCGTTCATCTCGCCGGTCAGGTCGAGGACGACCGCCTCGTTGACGGTCTGGCCGGCCAGCGAGGTGCCGCCGCCGCGCGGGAGGACGGGGATCCCCTCCTCGAAGCAGTGCTCGTGGACGGCCGCGACGTCCGCGGTCGACTCCGGGATCACGACCCCGATCGGGGTGACCTCGTACGCCGAGGCGTCGGTCGCGTACAGCCGCTTGGAGTAGTCGTCGAACCGCACGTCGCCCGCGACGCGGCGATCGAGCGCGTCGACGAGATCCGGTCGCTCCACCGCGCCGCCGGTGTAGTCGAAGTCCCCGCCGTCCGCCGGGTCGGGACCCGGGGTGTTTGTCGCCATGCGAACCCCTCGCAGTCGAACCGTGAAAAACTTCCTGCCGTCTGCGCGTCGCGAGAATTCGATCGCCCGTGCGGCGGTCTCGCCCGCCGCGTGCCGGGCGCGCTGTCGCCGCCCGGGAGCCGTCGCAAAACCCATATACTGGCCGGCGAAGGCACGACCATGTCACTCGCAGACGCGTCGACGTTCACCCGGCGGCTCGACGACCTCGGCGTCGCGGTCGCTACGGGCCCGCCTGAGGAGTGCGCGACCATGGTCGAGGCGGCCGCGGGCGAGCCCGTGGTCGGCGTGCCGCTCGGTCGCTCGGGGCCCGAGGGGCTCGCCGACTCGCCCGCGACGCTCCCGGACCGAGTCGAGACGGAGCCGACGACCGCCGACCTGCGCGCGGCTCACACCGGCGTCACCGCCGCGTCGCTCGGCGTCGCCGAGTACGGGAGCGTCGCGCTGGAGGCGGACCCGGCCGGCACGGAGCCGGTGAGCCTCTTCGTCGACCGTCACGTCGTCGTCCTCCGGGAGGCCGACATCGTCCCCGACATGCCCGACGCCTTCGACTGGCTCGGGCCGCGGGCGCGCGACGAGTCGGTCGACGTGGTGTTCGCGACCGGTCCGAGCGCCACCGCGGACATGGGCGGCCTCGTCCACGGCGCGCACGGACCGAAGGAGGTCCACGTGGTCCTGCTGCGCGACGACGACGCGGCGGACGGACCGAACGACACCCCCGACGCGGAGGCCGAACGATGAGCAGCGACGCCGAGCGCGGCGCCGGTGAGGGGCCGGAGGCGAGCGACCCCGACCGCGAGGCGAAGGCCGAGCGGATCCGCGAGCTGCTGGCGACCGAGGGCGACGCGGTCGCCGAGAACACCCGCGGGTTCAACGCGGGGCGCTACGAGTCGACCGGCCGCCTCGACGGCTACGAGGCGCTGAAAGACGAGGCGCGCGCCATCAAGGAGGACGCGATCGAGCGGCTCCCCGATCTCATCGACGAGGTGAGGGAGACGGTGGAGGCCAACGGAGGCACGGTGTACCTCGCCGACGACGCGGCCGACGCGAACCGATACATCCGCGAGATCGCGGCCGAGCGTGGCGCCGAGCGCGCGGTGAAATCGAAGTCGATGACCTCCGAGGAGATCGAAGTGAACGACGCGCTCGCCGCGGACGACGTCGACGTCGTCGAGACCGACCTCGGCGAGTGGGTACTCCAGTTAGCGGACGAGGAGCCCTCGCACATCGTCGCGCCGGCGATCCACAAGTCGCGCGAGGCGATCGCGGAGCTGTTCGCCGAGCGGTTCGACCCGGACGACCCGCCCGAGACCGCCGAGGAGCTCACGATGTTCGCCCGCGAGCGGCTCGGCGAGCTGATCGAGGACGCCGATCTCGGGATGACCGGCGCGAACTTCATCGCCGCGGACTCGGGCACCATGCTCCTCGTCACCAGCGAGGGGAACGCCCGGAAGACGGTGACCGCGACCGACACGCACGTCGCGGTCGCGGGCGTCGAGAAGCTCGTCCCGACCGTCGAGGAGTTCTCTCCGTTCGTCGAGCTGATCGGCCGGTCGGGGACGGGTCAGGACGTGACCTCCTACATCTCGACGCTGACGCCGCCAGTCGACTCGCCGGTGCCAGACTTCGGAAGCGATCAGGAACCGCTCGCCGACGGCTCCGACGCCGACCGCGACTTCCACCTCGTCCTCATCGACAACGGCCGGCTGGCGATGCGCGACGACGAGACGCTGAAGGAGACGCTGTACTGCATCCGCTGTTCGGCCTGCTCGAACGCCTGCGGGAATTTCCAGAGCGTCGGCGGCCACGCGTTCGGCGGCGAGACGTACTCCGGCGGGATCGCGACAGGGTGGGAGGCCGGCATCGAGGGGCTCGACGTCGCGGCCGAGTTCAACGACCTCTGTACCGGCTGCTCGCGCTGCGTGCCCGCCTGTCCGGTCGGCATCGACATTCCGTGGATCAACACCGCGGTCCGCGACCGGATCAACCGCGGCGAGGCCGACCCGAGCCAGCTCGACTGGGCGTTCGAGGAGCTGGTGCCGGACGAGGAGCCCGGCGGACTCGACCTCGGCACCCGGCTGGTCGGCAACTACGCGACGCTCGCGGAGTGGGGGCACAAGACAGCGCCGGTCGCCAACCGCCTCGCGAACGCCGGTCCGGTGCGCGCGCTCGCCGAGCGGGTGGCCGGGATCGACCGCCGGCGCGACCTCCCCGAGTTCGCGCGCGAGTCGCTCGTCGAGTGGTTCGACGCCCGCGGGGGCCCCGCGGTCCCGGCCGACGAGGCGACCCGCGAGGCCGTCGTCTACCCGGACACCGCGACGAACTACGTCGACGTCGAGCGCGGGAAGGCGACCGTGCGCGCCCTGGAGGCGCTCGGCGTTCACGTTCGCGTACCGGACCTCCCCGGGAGCGGCCGCCCGCCGCTGTCACAGGGGATGGTCGCGACCGCCGAGGCCGCGGCCGAGGACCTCTACGCCGGGCTGGCGCCGCACCTCGACGCCGGACGCGACGTGGTCGTCATCGAGCCGAGCGACCTCGCGACGTTCCGCCGCGAGTACGAGCGGTTCCTGCCGAGCGAGTCGTCCGAGCGGCTCGCGGACGCGAGCTACGACGCGATGGAGTACGTCTTCGGTCTGCTGGAGAACGGCGCCGATCCGGCGGGGCTGCGCGCGCCGAGCGAGGGGACCGGGCCGGTCGCGTCCGGGAAACGGATCGCGTACCACCCGCACTGCCAGGCCCGAACGGTCGAGGTGGGCGAGTACGCGACCGCGACCTTCGAGCGGCTCGGCTACGACGTGCGCGTCTCCGACACGGAGTGTTGCGGGATGGCCGGCTCGTTCGGCTACAAGACGGACTACTACGAGCTGAGCGTGGACGTCGGCGAGCCGCTGCGCGAGCAGTTCGGCGACACCGACCGCACGGTCGTCGCCCCCGGCACGTCCTGTACCGAGCAGCTCGACGCCCTGCTCGACGCCGCCCCGAGGCATCCGATCGAAGTGATCGCGCCGCGAGGGTGACCCGGTCCCGGGTACCGGGAACCCGCCGGCGTCGGACGCGCGTCGTTCGACAACGAACGCTTATTAGGCGCGCTCGTGTCCGTATCGTGTATGAACGCAGCCCCCGAAGAGATCACGGCGCTCGTCGGTCGCGAGGTGTACTCGAGCAACGGCGTTTTCGTCGGTGAGATCGAAGACATCCAGCTCGACTTGGACGCGCGCTCCGTGACCGGCCTCGCGCTCGCTGAACTCAACCACGAGCTGTTCGCCGGAGAGGTGGACGGCTCGACCGGCGTCGTCGTCCCGTACCGCTGGGTCCGCGCGGTCGGCGACGTCGTCCTGATCAACGACGTCATCGAGCGGTACGACACCGGCGACTCGGAGGAGGAGCCGAGCGAGCTCGCGGAGTCGACGTAACCGATTCTCGATCAGTCGGCCGCGTCGCGCGCGGCGTTCAGAACGGAAGCGCGTCGCGGAGGCTGGCGATCACGCCGCGCTCCTCGCGGCGCGCCTCGTCGAACACCGGGTATAAGGCGTCGAGAAACGCCGTCTCGTTTTCGAACTCCCGCTTGGGCACGCGGTCGAGCGCGTCCGCGAGCGCGATGGAGCGTCCCTGCGCGTCGTAGGGCACCTCTTGGTCGCCGAGCGCGTCCCGTAGCTCCGCGGCCGTCGCGGGAAACGACACGTCCGCCTCGTCGAGCCGGGCGTCGAGCGCGGCGATCCCGAACTCGATCGCCTCCGGCTCCTTCGTATCGCCGCCGCCGGGTGGCCGTGCTGCCATTACGGCGTGGTACTTCCTCCGACGGCTTGAAACCCCTGCTCTCGGCGCGTCCCGCTCATTCCGGCACGGACTCGGTCGGGGGCTCGGCGTCGACGACGGCGAGCTCGACCCCGTCTCCGGCCCGGTCGAAGGCGGCGACCGAGTCGTCGTCGTACGGCGGGACGGCGACGATCACCACGCCGGCGAGGTCGTCGGTCCGCGAGATTCCGAGGAACCCGTCCGGGTGCGAGACGAACCGCGCACCGCCCTCGCCCGCCGGCGTGCCGAGGTCGACGCCGAACACGGAGCTGACGGACTCCCCCACAGACGGGAGCGTGAAGTGGGTCACCACCGGTGTCTCCGGGTCGAGGCCGAGATTGGTCTCGAACTCGCCGGCGGGCGTCGCCGAGAGGCGAAGGTTCGCCTCGTCGGGGTCCTCGCTCGCGGCGCGCTCGCGCAGCACCGTCAACAGATCGCGGGTGACGTAGATCACTGGTCGGGAGCCGCTACGGGACGCATTGGCAAAAGGTCACGCACGGGTCGCCCGGCACCGCAGCGTTCCTGACCGCGCTCAGAACGGGAGCGCCGACTTGAGCGTCTTCGCGTACAGGCCGGCGGCCTTCGACCGCGAGCCGGACAGCGCGTCCTCCAGGGCGACGGCGGCGCGTTCGTGGACGCCCACGCCGTGCCCGACGAGGACGCGCTCGGGGTCGAGCCCGGAGAGCGCGGCCGTCGGCGGCGTGAGCCGGAGCATCGGGTGGACGCCGAGCCGCTCGCGGTCGCCGCGGAAGTACGAGGCGTTGCCGAGCGACTCGGGAACGATCAGCGTCTCCCCGTCGAAGAGCCCGACCTCCTGCCACGGCGGCAGCGAGGAGTCGCGGATCCGGATCGCCTCGAAGCCGGTGTCCGCGAGCCGCGCGCCGAACCGCTCGACGTCGACGTCCGGATCCAGCTCCTCGGCGACGCCGGTCATCCATTCGGGGACGTACACCGGGGCGTTGTGGCGCGTGGCGAGCTCGCCGCTGTCGCGCACGTGGCGGTCGAGCCCGACCACGACGCCCGCGATGTCGCCGAGTTCGTCGAGCAGCTCGTCGACGCCGGGCGCGTCGACCGGGTCGACCACCCACACGTCGTCCGCGTCCCTCTCGTCGTTCTCGACCGCGAACGCGTGGCTCGCGCGCTCCATCATCTCGTCGGGGTACGCGATCCAGCCGACGCCGCTGTCGTAGCGATCGATCTCGTGGAGGTCCGGCTCGTCGCCTTTCATTCCCATACCACCCGTTCGGCCCGGACGCTTGTTAACCCGTCTCCGGCGGAACCCCGATCCGAGACCACCCGCCGCGTCCGGCGACGGTCCCCGAGCCTCAGGCGTCGGGCCACTTGATTGAACAGCCGCGCGAGGGGCGGTCCGGAATCTCGACGTCCTCGCCCGCGAGGACGGCGTCGACTGCGTCGCGGACGTAGAACTCGGTCGGCTCGTCGTCGGGGTTGAGCGCGTCGTCGAGCCGCCCGTGGTAGCGCAGCCGCCACGCGCCGTCTTCGCGGCCGAAGAGGAACGGGTCAGGGGTACAGACGGCATCGTAGGCGGCCGCGACCTCGCCGGTCTCGTCGCGGAGGTACGCGTCGTACGCGACCGTGCCGTCGGCGACCCGCTCGCGCATCGCCTCGAAGGAGTCCTCGGGGTACGCGTCGGCGTCGTTGGGGTTGATCCCGACGACCGCGAGGTCGTCGTACTCTGCGGCGAGCTCGTTCAGGAGGTCGATCTTCGCCTTCGCGTACGGGCAGTGGTTACAGGTGAAGACGACGAGCAGCGCGTCCGTCTCGAAGTCGTTGAGCGCGTACGTCTCGCCGTCCGCGCCGGGCAACTCGAAGTCGGGGGCGGCGTCGCCACGGTCGAGTTCCGAGTCGGATTCCATCTGGACCATACGCGATCATACGAGCGGGAGGGGAAAAGGCGTTGCGCGACGTATCGATAACCTGTTCAGTCGCAGAACGTTCAGCGCCCCAACGCGCCGGCAAAGACTAAAGGCCACTACGCCGGTAGCTGCTGATATGTCGAGGCAAATGAACACCGTTGTCTCTGGTGACGAGTCGGACGTCCATGACGAGCCGCACGTTCGAGACCGACGAATCACCGTGCGTCATATCCACGCGCTGGTGGAGGAGCGCGGGCTCGACGCACAGACGGTCGCGGATCGGTTCGACCTCACCGCCGCGAAGGTCTACCACGCGCTGGCGTACTATCACGACCACCCGGAGGAGATGCGAACCGTCGAAGAACGCCGTCGGGAGCTACACGACGCCGCAGCGAACGATCCGAACGTCGTCACCGGTCCCGAGGACTTGTCGGACGCGTAGCGCATGCGGGTGTCATTTCTGCTCGATGAGAACATCGCGGCTCCACTGGCAGACAAACTCGCCAAAGCGGGCCACGACGTAGAGCGCGTCGTCGCCGTGAGCGAGCTCGGTGAGGGCGTCGACGACGTCGCGATTCGCCGGTACGCCGTCGAACACGACCGTCTCATCGTCACCAGTGACGACGATTTTGTCCAGATGTCGGTCGACTCGCACAGTGGCGTATTCTACGTGCCCGATCAATCACTCGAAACGCACGAGCTCTATCACATCATCCAGCGCGTCGTCGAGGTGTATCCCGACCGGGACGCCATGAAGGCGGTGACGTACATCACCACCGACTGGTTGTGATTCTCACTCACCGTAGACCAGTGACCGACTCCGCCAGTCAGTACTCGATGGTCGCGGAGTAGCGGTTCAACACGGCCACGAGCACGGCGCCGACGAGCGCGGCCAGCGCGAACCGCGGCGCGGCCGCGCGCCACGACTCGCCGCTTTCGGCTAACCGCGCGGACACCTCCACCAGCGGCGCGCGCAGCGCACCGACGACGAGGCTCACGAGGAACGCGACCGTGGCGCCGCGCGCCCGCGACAGCGCGTAGCGGACGGTGTGCGCGATGGTGAAGAGCCCGCAGACGCCGCCGAGCAGAAACGCCGCCACCGGCGGCAGCGTCTCGACGAGCGTGTCCGTGCCGTCCCCGAGCGCGAGCGCGCCCGCCCCGTCGACGAACCGCGCGACGACGCCGGACATGTACTCGTACTGGCCGAGGACGATAAGCAACAGCGACCCCGAGATGCCCGGGAGTACCATCGCGCTGACGGCAACGCCCCCCGCGAGGAAGACGAGCGGCAGGGGGCTTCCGAGCGCGGTCGCCGCGACGCCGGACGCGAGAAAGGCGAGCGCGAAGCCGGCGGCCGCGGCGGCCTTGCGGCGCGGCGTCGAGAGGTCGACGTCGCCGAGCAGCACCGCAGCGCTCGCCGCGATCAGCCCGAAGAAGAAGCCGTACGTCGCCACCGGCTGGGTCGCGAGCAGGCGGTTCACCGCGCTCAACACGGTCACGACCGCGGTGCCGATGCCGGCGCCCAACACGAGGAGGAACGCGCCGTCGACCTCCCGGAACGCGGCCCGAGCGTCGGCGCGGCGTCCGGGCCGCACGCCCGCGAGTACTCGACGCGCGCGGTCGGGGTCGACGGCGGTGACCGCCGCGATCAGGCGCTCGTAGATCCCGACGATCAGCGCGATGGTGCCGCCGGAGACGCCCGGCACGGCGTCTGCGCTCCCCATCGCGATGCCCTTCAGGTAGATCGTCGCCCACTCGCGGAGGTCGGCCATCTGCTCGCACGAAGCGCAGCCGCAGTAAAGAAGGGTGGGATCGCGCGACCGCGTCGGCCGCCCTGAGCCCGACCTCGGCGCCCGCGGTCAGTTCGGTGCGGTTGCCGTCGTGGCGGCCGTCGCCGTCGTCGCGGCCGGCTCGGCGCCGATCAGCGAGCCCGCGTCGGTCGAGTTCGTCGAGTTCCCGTCGTCGCTTCCATTCTCGTCATCGACGGGGCACTCGGGGTCGCCGCTCGGGCAGTCGATGATCTCCTCTTCGAGTTCGACCGTCGCCGCCGACCCGTCGGCGCCGACGACCTGCCCTTCGGTCACCTCGACCTGCCCGACGCGCTGGGTGGTGTACAGGTCGTCGCCGGTCGTCCGCTCGGTGGTGACGTTGTACGGCCCGGTCGCGCGGACGCTCGTGTTCGTGTACCCGTTCTCGGGGCCGAACTCGTCGTAGCCAGTCGTCGAGTACGGGAGCGTGAGCTCGAAGCTCCCGTCGTCGTCGGCGGTCGCGTACTGGGTGTACTCGAACGTCTGGCCGTTCGGCTTCTCCAACTCGACGGTCGCCTCGACCTCCTCGCCGGGTTCGGCGCCCGAGCCCTCGACCGTCGCGCCCGGCACGCGTTCGAACGTCTTGACGAAGTCGTCGCTGAACGCGCCGAACAGTGACTCGCCGAACGTTGACTGGAGGTCGACGCCGAACCGCTGGGCGAGGATCTGCGCCTGCTGGGCGTACGGCGACCGCCCCGGGGCCTCCGTGGCGTGAACGAGCCGGTAGTGTTCGAGGGCGTCGAGCCGCTCCGAGGGGACGCCCATCACGCCGCCGACCTGCGCCGAGCCGTCCTCTTCGACGTACGACTCCGCCGCGGAGAGGTTATCGAACCGCTGGATCGGCTGCCCCTCGCTCGGCAGGACTTTAATGTCGACCTGCTCGCCGGACTGGGTCTGTGCCGTCTGCGACTGCCAGTCGAGGACGACCGGCTGCGGCTCGACCGCGCTCCCGTAGTGCTGGTAGAGCCGGATCATCTGGCTCTCGTGGTACCGCTGCGTCCGCGTCTGGAGCGCCGGCTGGAGGCCGCCCTGCTGACCGTTCTGTCCCTCCACCTGTCGGTAGAGCAGCTCGTTGAAGTCGTTGACCGTCTCGTTGCCGCTGTAGAACGTGACCGGCGCGTTGAACTTGGAGTTCGGCGACGCCATCTGCCAGTCGACCATCACGTAGCGGGTGTCGTTCCCCTCGGTGCTCTGGCTCGCGAGCACTTCGGCCGCTTCCTCCTCGCTCGGCGCGAGCAGGTAGTCCGCCGCTTCGCCCGCGTTCTGCTGGAACGGGTTCGCGTTCGGGATGCGCTCGGCGCGCGTGGTAATCCAGTGGCCGTAGTCCCACCACGACTGGACGCCGTAGGCGCCCTCCGGGTACTCGAAGTCGCCGTCGGCGGGGCGCTCGTAGGTGCCGTACAGCTCCATCGGGTTGTCCGCGCCTTCGAGCTCGCCCGGTTGGGGCGTCTCGTCGTTCATCCACTGGAGGCTCTCGTCCCACTGGACGACGCTGCCCGGCTGGCTGGAGTTGCCGGCCTGCCAGACCGGGGTGGCGACGCCGACGAGCGGGACGATGAGGATCGCGAGGACGGCGGCGACGGTGAGCACCTGCCACCCCTCGATCTCGCGGACGGCGTCAAGCGAGGCGAGGTCGAGGGCGTCCAGCGCGACCTGGAGGAAGTACGCCGTGCCGACCGCGACGACGACGGCGAAGTAGTAGTTGAACCGGACCTGCGTGAACGCCGCGCTGCCGATGAACGCCGCCCACACGACGAAGTACAGCTCCTCGGCGTCGTACTCGACGAGGAACGTCGCGCCCACGAGGAAGGCGGCGGCGATGAGGAGGCCGATTACCTGCCAGTCGACGCCGACGAGGCCGCCGATTGCTCCGTACGCCTGCGGGACCGCGTAGACGGAGCCGACGACCGCGAGCGCGGCCGGGATGTACAGCGTGTGGTTGGTGTTGTCCGAGCGGTACAGCGGGCGCGCGAGGATGTAGAGGACCGCGGCGAGCGCGAGGAAGAAGGCGAGCCCGTATTGTGAGAGGATGAAGTTCGAGAAGGCGGCGTCTTGGAGCGGGGGTTGCCCCTCACCAATAGTGCGGAACGACGCACTCGCGCTGAAGCCGACGAAGTTCAGGAGGTTCCTTGTGATGAGCGACCACAGGGAGGGGAGCGCGATCCAGACGAAGGCCGCGGACGCGAGAATGAGACCACCGACCGCGGGTGGGTAGTTCGTCGCCTCGATGTCGCGCGACTCCCACTGGCGCGCGAGCCACGCAAGGAAGATGGCGCCGACCGCGACGCCGAGTGGGAGGACGACCTGTGTGAGCGAATAGCTGGTGACACCGAACTCGAGGTTGTCGAGCGCGATAACCTGCATGAGACCCGCGACGCCCATCGAAACCGCGCCCGCGAAGGCGATCGGCTCGGGACTTTTGCCGTGGTGGACATCGCTCGTGATCTTCACCGCAAGGAAGACCCCGGTGATGCCGACCAAGAGGACGCCCGGCTGCCACGTCCATATGTACAGGCCAAGCGCGACGCCCGCAGCGACCGCGTAAGCGGCGGGACGTTTGAGCGCGTCCCAGTCGCGGTCGACGACGAGTTCCCAGACCGGCTTCTCGCGGTTGGCCACGCTAAACGCGACGAGGAAGGCGAGGACAGCCGTGCTCTGGAAGAGGACCTCGGCCGCGCTGTGGTCCGGAAAACCAACGAGCGAGTACCGGAGGAAGGTGCCGGAGAACAAGGCCAGTATCACTGTGCCGGCGAGCGCGGGAACGCGGTCGGTGAACCGACGCGCAATAAAGTAGGTCGGAATCGCGACGAGTGCCCCGACGATGGGGGACATGACGAGCATGACCTCTTCGGGACTCCCCATGATCGGCTGAGCGATCCAGATGCCGACCACCATGATGTGGTCCCACAGTGTGCCGAACTGCCCGGCCGACCGGCCAACGGGGAAACCGGTCCAAGGATCGAACGGCATGGTGTTCGGCCAGTTCTGGAGGAGGTAGCTCGTTTCCCGGAGATGATACCACGCGTCGTTACCCCGGAAGTACACCTCGCCATTACGTACGAAGTTCCCATACGACCGGAGCCGCGTCCAGAGCATGAAGACGACCGTCCCGAGGAGGATCGGGACGTGATACCACCGTTGGAGGACGTCGAGGGGCGACCTTTCTTCCCCCTCGGTGTTGGTTTGCTCGCTCATTACACGGTGTCACTCGCAAAACGTCCATAAGGCTTGTTATAACCGGCCGGCGGGAGGTTCAGAATCCTTATTGATCCGGACGGAAAACTCGGGGTCGATGAAGGTCTCCGTCGTCGTCTGTACGTACACGATGGATCGCTACGACGTGTTCACGGAGGCCGTCGAGAGCGCCCTCGCACAAACCTACGATCCGATCGAGATCGTACTGGTGATTGACGGCAACCCAGAGGTGTACGATCGGGCAGTCGAGGACTTCGGGGACCGCGAGAACGTCGTGATCTCAGATAACGACAAGAACCAGGGGATCTCCTACAGTCGGACGCGGGGCGCGGAGCTGGCGTCGGGGGAGGTCGTTGCGTTCATCGACGACGACGGGGTGGCAGAACCGGACTGGATCGCGAACCTCGTCGACGTGTACGAGGAGACGGACGCGATCGCGGCCGGCGGCGACGTGCGCCCGAACTGGCAAGGGGAGAGGCCCGATTTCTTCCCCGAGGAGTTCTACTGGCTCGTGGGATGCGTCGAGCCGGACTTCGCCGAGGACGGCGAGGAGGTCCGGAACACGTACGGATCGAACATCTCGTACCGGCGGGATGCGTTCTTGGAGGTCGGCGGCTACGATCCGAACACGGGCCGGAAGGGAGACAAGCACCTACAGGCCCACGAGGCGCCCGTCGGGATACGGCTGCTGGAGGAGTTCGGACAGGGAATGGTGTACACTGCTGATGCCGTAGTGTACCACACGCTGTTCGAGTATCGCGGGGAGTTCCGGTGGCTGCTGTTCCGGTCGTTTTGGCAGGGGTATTCCAAGCGTGTGATGGATCTTCTCTACCCGGACGCGCCAGACGCGAAAGGCGACTACTTGAATTGGTTACTGACGGATCGGGTTCCGCGGCGTCTGGCGGGCATATTCCGGTCGCCGTCGCCAGCGGCAGTGAGGCAACTTCTCGCAATATTTGTATTTACCGGCGCAGTGGGTTTGGGGTATCTATACGCGATCCTGACACCAAATGTTTCAGAGAAAGCCAACTCTTCATAGTTAAAATTTAGGTTAGTTATAATCTAGATCTTCACAAACAACCTTACAATGCCCTCAGAGGGCTTTTGTAGCAGAGCATTAAATGGCGTATTATGGATTTGAGAGATCGCGTATTGACTGAGGCTGAAAAGATCAGGAAGGCGGGCGTTCTAGCTAATATGTATCGGAAATCATCTAAAGAGTACGAAATCGGAATTTTTGGGTCGTACGCAACGGGAAATATCGGCGATTTGGCTATTGGAAAGGCCTTACGTGATAAACTCAGAGAGAGTGGATATAATACAGAAATTTTTTCGAGGAAAATAGATGCAGATTGCTCAGTTCAAATACTAGGCGGTGGGGATCAGCTTCATGATATGTCTGAGAAGAAGCTGAAAATGGATCTGGGGTCGCTTACAGCAGGTTCAATGATTATTGGAATTGGTGCTCATGAAATTGTGAATGAAGAGCTCCAAAGATGGGCAAGAGAAAAGCTTGACCAACTCACCCTCATCACGGCTCGAGATATAAGATCTAAGAATATAATACAAAAATATACAGATACAGAAGTAATTCGCACTAGTTGTCCGGCTTTCCTTCATGACGTTCCAGAATCAAAGGCAAGTAAACCATTCACGGGAGTTTCATTTAAGCCTTGGAATCCAGGATACACCCAAGGGGAAAACCCTAGGTGGGATAAGATGGATACTTCAATACCTCCTGATGAGGCTGTTGACAGATATCATCGATCTATTCGAAACATTGTTGATTCGGTGAATAATCCAACACTGATCCCGTTTCACCACTTTGACAGAGAATTCGGCAAGAAATTCAAGAATTTGGATGTGTTCCCGTATAATTTTGATGTTGAGGAAACTCTATCTCGAGTAGCAGCCGCTGACCGAATGGTATGTACCCGATACCATTCGCTCGTCTTTTCTATTTTGTGTAATAAACCGTCAATCGCGATCGCGTATTCTCCGAAAGTTGCGCAGCTTGCGGAGAGAGCGGACATTCCGTATTACCTACAGTATGAGCCGGTTAAATTGAATTTTAAGTTGCCAAACAACCGCCGGGAAATAATGGAAGACGCCTCAAGAAACATTTCACTTATAAATGAACGCATTCAGCTATAGAGAACAACCATGGTAGATGACTGTCGAAACCGCATAAAAACCGCAGTCGCTCACTGGGGTGAACATGTCAACGGCGGCGGAGACAGAGTCGGATGGGAGCTCTCTCGGGTGTTCGAAGACGCCCCCTTCTACGTGGGCTGGCAAGATGAGAGTATCGAACCGGACGACATCGAGGCCGAGCAGTTGATCGACGGTCGAATGAACGAGTGGGCACTCCGGCGGGGCGGCGTCGCGCGTATGCTCGCACACATGCTCGGGTGGCAAGTCGCCGAACCCCTTCGGGATCACGACATACTCGTGACAAGCGGGAATGAGCCGCTGTTCTACGTACCGCCGACAGAGCAAGTCTGGGTCGCATACGTCCACCATACGAACCGACGCCAGTCCGACCAGATCGACGAAGTCGGCGACGGCAGGCTCACTCCGATTAAGCTACTGTTCTACTACCTCATCCGCGTCGCGTTCGACCACAACACCCACAAGCCAGACCTATTCCTCGCCAACTCCGAGCAGGTGAAGCGACGGATGGTCCGCTACTGGGGAATTCCGGCGGAGAAGATCGACGTAGTGTACCCACCGGTCGACACACACGAATACTCACATGAAGATGCCGAAACGGGCGACTACTACCTTACGCTCTCCCGTCTGGACTGGCACAAGAGCGTCGAAGACATCGTCCGGGCGTTTGATGGACTCGACGCTAAGCTCGTCGTCGCCGGCGACGGTCCCGAGCGCGAGAAACTCGAACGCATGGCGGGAGAGAACGTCGAATTCGCGGGATACGTCAGCGAGTCGGAAAAGAAACGATTACTGGCAGGGGCGAAAGCATTCGTCTTCAACGGGCAAGACGAGGACTTCGGCATTTCACCAGTAGAGGCACTCGCTGCCGGAACGCCGTTGATCGGGGTCGAGGAAGGGATGACACAGTATCAGATCGTCAACGGCAAGAACGGATATACATTCACGCGCGACACGAGTGGGGAGCCGATTCGCGAGGCTGTGGAACGTTTCCAGACCGATGGCGTGGCGTGGGACGACGCAGCAATCGCGGAGTTCGCAAATCGATTCTCGGTGGACGCGTTCCACGAGCGGGTTCACGAAGCGGTGGATCGGGCGACCGAGAACGCCGACGTTACTCCAGAGTGGTATGAGGAAGTCGGGGCGGAGTCGCCCTGAGGTACGCTAACGAACGAATCGCTTCGCGAAGTTCAGCAGCGGGCCGTTCCTGTCGATTCCAACGAGCGCTATCACGAACATCGCCCACGAGATCGGTCTGATCGGGTAGCGGAGGATGGCGAGTCCCAAGTGTTTCAGTGCCTTCTGACGATCGCCGTTCGATTCGTAGTCCCGACCGATGACATGGTGGTGGTAGGAGTAGATCCGCGAGCGAGTAATGAAATCGAGATCTGCCGCCCGTTCCTTGATCTTCTCGAACACCGCGAGGTCTCCCTTGATCCGGCTGTCGAAGTCCTTGGAGATGCTGTCCGGTTGCTCCCGCTTGTCGACGAGGATTTCGTCCACGTAGTCCACGGTGTAGTGCTCGGTGATCCGGAGCCAAAGGTCGTAGTCCTGTCTGCTCGGGAGTGAAGTGTCGAATCCACCTACTTCCTCTACTACGTCTCGCTGGACCATCACTGTCGAAGTAGGGTGGACGCGGTCGCGTTCCAGTTCTTCGAGGTAGATGTCTCCGCGTGCCTCGGGGAAGCGTTCCCACTCGCTCCCGTCGAGTTCGTACTGGACGAACCCGGTGTAGACGAGGCCGAGGTCGTCGTCACCGTTCTCGAACACCTCGCGCTGTTTCTCCAACTTCGTCGGTTCCCACGTATCGTCGGCGTCGAGGAAGGCCATATACTCTCCGTCGGCGTGTTCGATTCCAGTGTTACGGGCGGCCGCAGCGCCCAGATTTTCGTCGTGCGTGATGAGCCGTACTCGGTCGTCGTAGGCGTTGACGATCGGTTTGAAGTCGGTGTTCGACGCGTCGTCGACGACCACGACTTCGTAGTCGTTCACGGTCTGTTTGGTGATGCTATTGAGGGCATCTCGAAGGAGGTCTGGTTGCTCGTAGACGGGAATAATAACAGAGATTATTTTCTGACCGATCATTAATATCCGTAGTCAGTGAGAAAGCCAGTCGGACTCCATTCGATACTGGATAGTTCTTTGATCATTATAATGACAAATATATGTCACAAGTCTCTTCGGCCACTCTGTCCCAACTTGATTTTTCCATCTCTGCCAGATTTTTTTCGCCAATTGAAGTCAAATTGGAGGATTTAGCCGCATTAAGCTTTTTTCTGAAAGATTCTCGATCATCTTGTTCGTAGAGTAATTCGGACTGCTGTGCTAACAATTCAGGCATACAACCGATTTGTGGAACAACAACAGGGAGACTGAATGACATTGCGAGAATTGCTGTTCCCGAAGTTAGAATGTCTCGGTAAGGAAGAACAACCACATCAGCGGCATTCATGTATATTTGTATCTCATCATCGGGAACAAATTTCAATACAACATCAATATTGGAGGACTTACTAGCGGACTCATTTATACACCGTTTCAATTTTTTCGTTTTTGGATTGCCAGCTATAAGCAACCGAGAATTTTTTGACTCTATATCTGTAAAGCATTTAATAATCTTGGGAACCTGTTTATATTCACGAATTTGTCCGAAATATAAATAAACAAATTCTTCTGAATCAATTCCAAGTTTCTTGCGTGCATCTGATTCGGAAATGTCGTTTTGATAAGCATTTATATAATTCCCGTGTGGGACTACACTGACTCTATTCGAACACTTGGAAGGTATTTGATATTCTTCTCTCACAAGACTAGCAGCTCGATCGCAGTGGGTGATTAATCTAGAACATAGCCTTGCTGCTATCCGGCGCTGGAATAATTCTGCCCGAGGTGCGCGTCGGTCATGTTCCCGCAGATTATGGACGGTCCAAACGAGTTTTATTCCTAGCAGCCTGACAATTAGAAGCTCAAACGGGAACCGAATAAATTTGAGAACCGATTCAAATGACGAGTCACCATAAAAGAATAAATGGATCCAGTGTAAGTGAATTATATCCGGGCGCTCGTCTGAAAATAATGCAGCACCCAGAATTGGTGCTGCTGGCCACCATGATCCCTGAACGGGATCTATACCATCAACTTCCTCTAAAGCGGAGAGAAGTTCGCGCCTGTAGGTATTAGTATCATCATCATACGGTAGTGTAATCACTCGCTTAGTCATTGATGAGCGTCCGGTTTGTGCTATTGTTCATGTGAATATTAAGTAGTCCATCTGTATCTAATTTCCTTTTTGTTGGAGGTCCATTCATAATATGTGTTTGGAACTCATCATTGGAGATACCCCAGATCCGCAAGCCGGTCGCGCAGTTTCTCGGAGTCATGGTTAACAGGATTCGTACCATCGTCCTTAATGTTGCGAGATACACCATCAATTTGAATTAATGGTACATCAATTAATGACGACAACCGGAGATTGTCTGGGTGGCCGTACGTACGTAATGGAATTGGCCACGAACGCTCACCAAGCGAGTTACCGTGGTCAGAGGTTATAATCAAGTCGTCGTCTATTTTGGAAATCAATTTCTTTACTTCCGGAATTACCACACGAAGATTGTCTTTGTAACCTTCCCAGACAGACTCCTTATCAACCATTCCTCTCTCTAATGCAGTCCAGACACTTCCAACAGACCCCTGTGATTCTTTCGCGGAGTCCAACCCAACGTCCTCAAATTCATAATCAGCATAATTTAGCTCAGAATGACCAACAAACGGGTAATGTGGTTGCATATAGTGTACGATAAGTCGCTTATTAGGGAACTGTTCTCTAGCATCAAGGGCCGCTTCGGTGACTGCTTCCGGCCTTACTACGGACTCCTCAGGGTCGTATCCCCCTTTCCAAGCCTCAATTAGGCTATGAAATGAGCTTGACTTATGTCGAGTGACCATCGGATTTCCTGAAACATAGACAATATCTCCGTGAGAGGACCCGAAAGTTCGTTGTAACCATTCGGGAGTTGAACTCCCGACGCTCTGGGTAATGTCAGGTTTTCCAATGGCACCGGCTTCGTTAGTACTCTCGAAGAGATCTGCACGACAAGCGTCTAAAATAATCAGAGTGCTCCACTGTTCCTCGAGGATGTGCAGCGCATCTTCTCGTGGCTTAATCTCTCCCTGAATCGGAGAATTTATTCGCTGCTGTACCCGGTCTCGCCACCATTCTTCATCTGGTGCGTTCTCACGCAGTTCAGAGATTACGTATTTTGGGTTAAATATCGACTGCTGGCTCATTGTATGATGTATGATCGGAGAGTTATGTTGAGTCTGTACCGTTGTCAATATTAATATTTAATATCGAAATCACACGTTCGGGATTAGAGTTAGGAAGCTACACATCACACTCGTTTCCCTGAATCTTTTCCTCCGCCTCGTCCCGATCTTCAGGATACCCGACGTCGATCCGCCACCCTTTCATGGGGATCGCGTCGATAGTGCGCCCACTCTTAATCAGCAGATCGATCGCGTCCGAGAGTTCGTACTCGTCACGGTCGGACGGCTGCACCAACTTACACGCGTGGAAGATCGCCGGTGAGAAGGTGTAAAACCCCGTCATCACCAGATTGCTCGGCGGGTCGTCGGGCTTTTCCACCACTTCCTGAATCTCTCCGTAGTCGTTCGTGTCACAGACGCCGTAGCGACTCGCCTCCTCGTACGGCACCTCCTCGACCAAGAACGCAGCGTCGGCGCGGTCTTCCTTCTGTCGACTCACCACGTCCTCCAGATTCGCCCTGAAGATGTTGTCGCCGAGCATCAGCATGAATTCCTGATCGACGTGATCCTCGGCTTTCAATAGCGCGTGAGCCAGCCCCTTTTGTTCGCGTTGGTGAGCGTAGGTGATCGGGATGCCTTCGAATTCGTCACCGAAGTGGCTGATGATGTTCTGTTTCTTGTAACCGACGATGACCACGAGCTTCTCGGCGCCGAGCGCCACCAGCTGCTCGAAGCAGTGCGTGAGGATCGGTTTGCCCGCGACCTCGACCATTCCCTTCGGTTTATCCTCGGTGAGCGGGCGGAGGCGCGTACCTTCGCCAGCCGCGAGAACCACTGCCTGCATGGCACGGGGTTGTCGGAGGTGGTTTAAATACTTTTACGAGAAGCACTGATAGCGGACGACGATTGTGCACCACGATCAGCGGCTGATTCCGGGAAGCTCCCACGGGAGATTGTCTTCAACCGTCGTCCGGAATTCTCGTGAGACTGTCACCAGCGATGCGAAGTAGATCACTGCGCCGATCCCGACCAGCACGATCACGACCGGAAGCGAACTCCCGACAAACTCTCGACCGACGAGGACGACCCCAGCCATAGGAACTACCGAGAGGAACTGTTTCGCGACCGGCCGGTACGGCATGTCGACCGTGACGAAGCGCCGGATGGATCGGTAGGCAAGCAAGAGAGAGACAGCGGCTGAGAACGTCGTCGCCACTGCCGCACCGTACCACCCGTACTGCCACACGAGCAGGACGTTTAGGACGACGTTCGATCCGACGAACGCGGTGTTGATTCGGAAGGTGATGTCCGGTCGGTCGATCGCGTCGATAGTGGACATGAACTGCATCTGGTAGGCGTACAACAGTCGGGCGAACGTGAGGATCAGGAGAATGTAGTAACCTGTATCGAATCCGTCCCCGTAGATCGTCAACAATACGTCTCCCACGAGCGCGCCACCGACGAGTCCAGGAATGAGGAATAGCCCTGAGTACGCGAGACCGATCCGGAGGTACTCCGACACGCCCTCATAGTCAGAAGACTCCGAAGAAATCTCGCTGATCTCGGGAAACAGTGTCCGTGCGACTGACGAACCGAAGATGGCGAGCATAGAGGCGACGTTCCAAGCGACTTCGTACACCGCTATTACGCCATTCGTCACAAAGAAAGCCAAAATGATCGTGTCCATGGAGAGGAAAGCTCGTCCCTTGACCTGTGCGAACCACGAGAACTTTGCGTAAGACGTGAGTTGAAGCACGTCCTGCTTAGTGGGCACTGATATGCTGAACCGGACGAAGTACGCGCCCACGGCGGCGGCGACGATGGCCCCCACGAAGTAGCCAAAAAACGCACCATACAGGTCGAACCCAAGAACGACCAAGGAAACTTGGACGGCGCTTCTCGCGATCATTTCCACCGGAGAAATGACGCTGGCAATATGGACGAGATGTTGTCCCTCGAGGATGGCTTGAGCGATCTTAACTAGAAGTTTGACGCCCAGCAAGGCGATGAGGACATTGGTTGCTTCGACACCCAGATACGTGTTGAGTGGCCCGCGAACTGTCCAGAGGACCGAAGCGACCACGAGATACAGCACTAATTGCATTCCTAATCCGGAGACGACGAAATTCCCCTCTGTCGACTCGCTGAGTCGCTTCCGGAGTGCTGGAGCGATCCCTAAATTGCCCGCAATACTAACCCAAGCGAGGACGGAAATCACTACGACATACGCACCGTACGTATCTCTTCCCAAAAGATTCGTTAGAGTTACAGTCGAAATAAATCCTGCGATAGACATGCTGAACCGCGAGAGAAAATTCACGATCGCCGTTCGTCCGTGCTTCATAGACTACTCAGACCAATATATCAAGTAGTTGCCGACGTTCACGTATCAAACATCCGTTTTCTCTCTGCTTCGCCCATCAGCAAAACGCGGGGAGGACATCGATTATTAACCCTGAGCGTCTCCACCCATTATGCGTGTCTCCATCGTCGGCAGCGGCTACGTCGGCACGACCGTCGCCGCCTGTTTCGCGGACCTCGGCCACGACGTGGTCAACGTCGACATCGACGAGTCGGTCGTCCAGACGATCAACGCTGGCGACGCCCCGATCCACGAGGAGGGGCTCGCTGACCTCATCGCCGCCCACGCCGGGCCCAACGGAACTGGTCGTCTCCGTGCGACCACCGACTACGACGCCGTCCTCGACACCGACGTCACCTTCCTCTGTCTCCCAACTCCACAGAACGACGACGGCAGCATCGACCTCTCGATCATGGAGGCGGGTGCGAGCCAACTCGGTGCGACGCTTGCTGACAAACCTGATTGGCACACGGTCGTCGTCAAGAGCACAGTCGTCCCCGGCTCGACCGCGGACACGATCACCCCGATTCTCGAACGCGAAAGCGGCAAGACCGCCGGCGAGGGGTTCGGCATCGGAATGAACCCGGAGTTCTTGCGTGAGGGCACAGCCGTCCACGATTTCCTCAATCCGGATAAGGTCGTCCTCGGTGCGGACGACGACCGCGCACTCGCGGACATGCGCGACGTGTTCGAGCCACTGATCGCGGCCGCCGACGCTCCCGTCGTGGAGACGGACACGCGCACCGCCGAGATGATCAAATACGCCAACAACGCCTTCCTCGCGGCGAAGATCAGCCTGATCAACGACATCGGGAACATCTGTAAGGCGCTCGGCGTCGACGCCTACGAGGTTGCGGACGCGATCGGCCTCGACGACCGCAT
Organism: Halorubrum sp. T3; assembly: GCF_000296615.1. Classification (NCBI taxonomy): domain Archaea; kingdom Methanobacteriati; phylum Methanobacteriota; class Halobacteria; order Halobacteriales; family Haloferacaceae; genus Halorubrum; species Halorubrum sp. T3. The sequence continues at coordinate 904,626 of NZ_JH815329.1, forward strand.
CGGCGCACAGTTCCTCCAGAGCGGCGTCGGCTGGGGCGGGAGTTGTTTTCCGAAAGACGTACGCGCAATTATCTCCGCGGCGGAGGCGGCCGGCTACGACCCGGCGATGTTGAACGCGGCCGTCGAGGTCAACGACCGCCAGCCGGCGCGGCTGGTCGCGATGCTGGCCGACCACCTCGACGCCCACCGTGACGGTGGGGTCGACGGCGCCATCGTCGCCGTGCTCGGCCTTGCGTTCAAGCCCGGCACCGACGATATGCGAAACTCGCGGGCAATTCCGGTGATCAAGGATCTCCAGGCGCGCGGCGCGACTATTATCGCCTACGACCCGGTCGCGGCCGACAACGCCCCCAACTACGTCGACGACGTGACCTACGCCGACTCGGCCGCGGCGGCACTCGACGGCGCCGACGCGGCGGTCGTCGTCACCGACTGGGACGAGTTCGCCGCGCTCGACGAGGAATTCGACGCGATGGCAACCCCGATTGTCGTCGACGGACGGCGAATCATTGAGCGCCGGGACGGAATCACGTACGAAGGGCTGACTTGGTGACTGCCATCACAGGCAGCTCCGATATCTCTTTCACGAGATTGGTTCGATCCGCTGAATTGAGGCGCTAAGTCTCTCTCCTCCGCGAGCGACCAACGGCAGCGAGCAGAGAGGAGACAGCCCCGCATACAAATGCTTCCTCGGGTTGCTCGATACGGAGTGTGGGCGGTGAGGCCATCAACGAGAGCATACAGGGGTGTGACCATCACTGAGTGCGTTCGAACAGATCTGTGAGTTCGTCGAGCCCGTAGAGGGATGAATCGGACCGATCGGCGGCGATTGTACGGAGTTCGTCGGTGAATCCCGACCGCGAAAAGAGCGCGTAAACCGACTCGATGTCCAGTTCCTCAAGCGCTGTCGTCACTAGCGTTGTCTTCCCGACTCGCCGCCGTCCATAGACAACGAGGAGCTGTCGTTCTTCTCGAGAGAGGTGTGACGTGAGCCTCTCGATCTCCGTTTCCCTGTCAATTATTATGTATACGATAATATTATTTCGATCATAATCGCTGTTGGGAGGGACATTCACTTGGGTCGGACGGAACAGCTGGTCGCCGAAGGGAAGTGACAAACACGGCGCTGGCTCGGGCGACTTCTGTCGATCTAAGCGCAAATTTTTCGAAGTAGCGATGGAACGCTACTTGCGACCATGGACGTGACTGAGGAGGCGGTTCGAGAGATCTGTACGGACGCGGTCTTCGAGCGCGGAGAGACCTATCTCGCCGAGGGCCGTATCCGCGAGATTCACCGCGTCGACGACACTGTGACCGCTATCGTGAGCGGGAGTCGCCAGTACGACGTTCGCGTCGATCTCGCCGTCGAGGGGTTCGACTCGTGGTGTGGGTGTCCGTACGACGGCCCAGGCGCGTGTAAGCACGTCGTCGCGGTGTTGCTCCGCTGTGTCGAGGACGTTCCGCTCGATGAGGGCGACCGACTCGACGCCGCGCTTGATGGCACAGAGCCCGACGACCTCCGAGCGTTCCTCCGCGATGTCCTGGCGACCGACGTCACCCTCCGCGAGCGGTTCTTCGCCCGGTTTGGCGAACCGGTAACCCGGTCGGTCGACGAGCTACGCGCCGCTATCGACCGGCGGTTCGAGGAGACGAATCCCGACTACTACGTCGTCTTTGAGCCGATCGACTTTGCGGAGTGGTTCAACCTTGCGAATGAGTACCGCGAGGAAGGCCGAAACGCGGCGGCGGCCGGGGTGTACCGAGCGCTCGTCGAGTCGCTCGACAACAACATGGATCGCGTCGACGGCGCGTACGACCACTTTTCGCAGGCGTTCTCCCGCGCGCTCGACGGCTATGTTGCGTGTGTCGTGGCCACCGACCGTAAGGCCAATGCGGTCACGGACGCCGTTTCCTTCCTCGAAGAGCGGGCGGCTTCGGGAACGCAGTATCTTACCGATCAGTTCGAGCGCGCGGCAACAGAACTGCGGACGGAACTGGATGAGGGGAGGAGTGCTGAGTGAGTTTGAGACGATCCCCCGAGCGGTACCGGTCGAGACTGCCTCAGCGACAGGAGTCGTCCGCCGTCTCCGGCCGAGTGATACCCTGAACCGCGTCGAAGTCGTCGTCAAACGAGTAGAGGTATTCGATCCCCTCTCGCTTCATGTACACAGCGATAGTCGCGTCGCCGAATGAGAGGCTTTCGTAGGTCCGGAAGCAGTCCACGGCGCTAGTAAAAGGCCGTAGAGAATCGATCCTCTCGCTCCGCAACAGATCACAGATCTCCAGTCAATCTGAGCCTGACCGCGGCCTCACTCCACGGTCACGCTTTTCGCCAGATTGCGCGGTTTGTCGATCGACCGGCCCTTGTCGTTCGCCACGTGGTACGCGAACAGCTGGAAGTAGACGTTCGCAACCAGCGGCTCGACGAGACCCACGTCCGGAACCGGCAGCGACACGTCCAGCGTGGCGTACTCCTCACCGGCGGACACACAGCCGATGGCGGGCGCGCCGCGCGTCTGTGCCTCGGTGACGTTGTTCATCGTCTCGTCGGCGCGCGACCCGTCGGTCAGGACGGCTAACACGGGCGTGTCGGGCGTCACTAAAGCGAGCGGTCCGTGTTTCAGCTCGCCCGCTGCGAATCCCTCAGCGTGGTCGTAGGAGATCTCCTTGAGCTTCAGCGCGCCCTCCAGCGCCACCGGAACGCCAAGCTGCCGCCCAACGAAAAAGAACGCCTCGCTGTCGCCGTACTCGTTGGCGGCCTCGCGGACCTTCGGCTCGGCGTCGAGCACCTGCTGGACCGCGCCGGGGAGGTCGCGGAGCCCCTCCAGGACGGGCCGCGCGTCGGCCGCGGCCAGCGCGCCGCGTTCGCGGCCGATCGCCACCGCGAGCATCGTCAGCGTCGCCACCTGCGAGGCGAACGTCTTCGTCGCCGCGACACCGATCTCGGGGCCGGCGCGGATGAACGCGGTGTCGTCGACCTCGCGCGTGACGGTGCTGCCGAGGGTGTTCGTCACCGCGAACGTCCGCGCGCCGGCGGCGTTGGCGCGCCGGACCGCGCCGAGCGTGTCCGCCGTCTCGCCGCTCTGCGTCACGGCGACAACGAGCGTCCGGTCCGGGCTGCGGCCGGCGCCGAACTCGTACTCGCTGGCGATCTCGACGGTCGCGCGGACCCCTGACAGCTCCTCGAACAACTGCGCGGCGTACCGGCCCGCGTAGTTGGAGGTGCCGCAGGCGACGATCTGGATCTCCTCCAGATCGGCGAGGAAGCCCGGGGGGAACGAGACGTCGAGGTCGACGTTGCCCGCGTCCACGTCGAGCCGCCCCGCGATGGTCTGCCGGAGCGACTCGGGCTGCTCGTGGATCTCCTTGCGCATGTAGTGTTCGTAGCCGCCCTTCTCCGCCGCGTCGGCCTCCCACGTCACCGTCTCGACGCTGCGGTCAACGAGTTCGCCGTCCGCGTATATCTCGACGCCGTCGGCCGACAGCGCCGCCACGTCGCCGTCTTCGAGGTAGGTCACGTCGCGGGTGTGTTCGAGGAACGCCGTCACGTCGCTGGCGACGAACGTCGCGTCATCGTCCCGGCCCAACACGAGCGGGCTCCCGCGGCGCGCGACGACGATCCGATCGTCGCCCTCGCGGACCGCACAGATCGCGTAGCTCCCCTCCAGCCGGTCCTCGACGGTCCGAACCGCGTCGAGGAGGTCGTCCGCGCCGCTTTCGGCCGCGAGTTCCTCCTCGATCAGGTGTGGGATGACCTCTGTGTCGGTGTCGCTCGTGAACTCGTGGTCGGCCAGCTCCGCCTTGAGCGCCTCGTGGTTCTCGACGATCCCGTTGTGGACGACCGCAACGTCGCCGACGCAGTCGGTGTGCGGGTGGGCGTTGGCGTCCGTCGGCGGGCCGTGGGTGCTCCAGCGCGTGTGGCCGACGCCGAGCGCCGCGTCGGGCACGTCGGGGACGGTGAGGTTGTCGACCTCGCCCGACCGCTTCGCGACGGTGAGCCCGCTCGTCTCGCCGACGAGCGCGACGCCCGCCGAGTCGTAGCCGCGGTATTCCAGATTACGGAGCCCCTCGTGGACGATGTCGCCGACGCCGGCGGTCCCGCCGTCGCTCGCGGTGCCCTCGCCGCCGTCCGCGTCACCGTCGTCCAGTACGATCCCGTCACCGATGTAGCCGGTAATCCCACACATGGTTACCCCCTCCGCACGACCGCGCCCGATTCAACGCGGTCGTCGATCACGACTCCCGCGTCGGCGTTGACGTCGTCGCCGACGACCGCGCCGTCCGTGAGCGTCGCGCCGGCGCCGACGGTCGCGTTGTCCCCGACCACGCCCGCGAGTTCCACGTTGTGGTGGACCGCGTCGCCGACGACGATCGTCGCCGGTTCGCCCGCGATCGTCGCGTTCGGCCCCACCCGCGCGTTGCCGGCGACGATCGCGTCCCGGACCACGGCCCCGGCGCCGATCACGGCGTCGGGGAAGACCACGGCGTTCTCGACGACTGCGCCCGCCTCGACCGTCGCGTTACTCCCGATCGCGGTGCTGCCGCCGAGCGTGACGTTCGGCCCGACGCGCACGTTGCCAGCGAGCGCCACGTCGTCGGCGACGGTCACTGACGCACCCAAGCTGGCGCCCACGGTCTCGGCCGCCGTGGCCTCGTCGACCAGCCCCGCGTTGACGGTGAGCAGGTCCCAGAGGTTCGACACGTCGAGCCAGCGACCGTCATACCGGACCGCCGACAGCGACTCGTCACCGGCGAGATCGTTGAGCGTCGCCGTGATCGCTAACTCTCCGGTCGCGTGCGTCTCGCGGATCGCGTCGAAGACGGCCGGCGAAAAGGCGTACACACCGGCGTTGATCTGGTTCGTCTCGACGGGGCCCTCCGGCTTCTCGTCGATGCCGGTCACGCGGTCGCCGTCGAGGGTGACGACGCCGTACTGGCGGGGGTTCGCCGCGGTCGTGACCGCCATCGCGGGGAGGTCGTCGTCGCGCGCCCGGTCGCGCATCTGCGAGACGATCGACGCGTCCACGATCCGGTCGCCGTTGAGCACGACGAAGGGGCCGTCGACGACCGGTTCGGCTTGGAGGACGGCGTGGCCGGTACCGAGCTGGGTGGTCTGTTCGACGTACTCGATCGTCACGTCCCAGTCGTCGCCGTCGCCGAAGTGGTTCCGGATGCGCTCCTGCTCGTAGCCGACGACGAGGACGATCCGGTCGATGTCGGTCGCCGTGACGGCCTCGACGACGTGTTCGAGCAGGGGGCGGTTCGCCACGGGGACCATCGGCTTGGGCCGTCGGTTCGTCAGCGGCGCCAACCGTCGGCCCTCGCCCGCGGCGAGGATCACCGCGGTCACGGAGTCGGTAGCCATATCGTACACCTCGCCCGTCCGGGTGTTAAATCGTTCGCGCGATACCGTACCGTTGGAGAAGAGTCAAGTAGAGTAACGTGTCTATACTCTGTGTGTCGAAATCGGCCGTCATCGCGGACGACGACGAGACGATCCGGTCGATCCTCCAGTACAAGCTGTCGAACGCGGGCTACGAGCTGAGGGTGTGTCACGACGGCGAGGAGTGCCGGCAGGCGCTAAACGAGAACGGCGCGGCCCCGGATGTCGTCGTCCTCGACGTGATGATGCCACGGATGAAAGGGACCCAGGTGCTGCGGACGATCCGGCGCGGCGAGCTCGCGGTCGACCCCGACGTGCCCGTCGTGATGCTCACTTCGCGCGGCCAGGAGGCCGACGTGTTAGCGGGGCTCGACTCCGGGGCCGACGAGTACCTCACGAAGCCGTTCAGCCCGAACGAGCTGCTGGCCCGCATCGACCGACTGGTCGGGAGGTAAGAGTGCTGTTCGCGCCTTCGACCGTGGTCGCGTCCCTCTACGGTCCACTCGCCGGCTCTCAGTCGCGGGTACTCACCATCGGCGTCCTCGTGCTCGGTTCGCTGTTGCTCGCGGCGGGGCTCGTGACCCTCGGCTACTCGGTCCTCGCGGCTCGCCGACGCCGGCGACGGGAGCCGATGCGCGCCGCGCTCCGCGGCGAACTGCTCGACCGGCTTTACGGGCGCGACGAGCCGGCTTGGGACGCATGGGTTACCGGCCTCTCGGCGGCCGAACGCGACGAGCTCGAATCCGTCCTCGACGTGTATCTCCGCGAGCTCGACGGCCGCGACGCCGAGAAACTGGCCGGGCTCGGCCGCGCGCTCGGAATCAATGAGCGGGCCCGCCGTGAGATCGCGGCCGGCGACTACTGGGACCGCAGCCACGCCCTCGTCTGGCTCACGCTGCTCCGCGACGCCCCTGACCGCGACCTGCTTCGAGCGCACTGTACCGAGACGCCACGCGAGCGCGCCGCTGCCGCCCGGGTGCTGTACGCGGCCAGGACGGACGACTGCGCGACAACTGGCGTCGACCTCCTGCTCCGTGACGACCCCGACCCGTTCTCGGTGTTCGGCGTCGACACGCTGTACCGCGTCGCCGAGGGCAACCCGAGCCCGTTCTTCGAGCGGGCGGCCGCCGACTTCCCGACGTGGCCGCCGGCACTCCAGCGGCAGGCGCTGCTCGTCGTCCGCCATCTCACAACCGTGGTTGGCGGCGCCGACCTCTCGTGGGTCGTCGCGGCGCTGTCGAGCGCGGATCCGAGCGTGCGGGCGGCCGCGTGGCGGGCGCTGGGCGCGTACGGCTGGAACCGTCGGCTCCGCGACGCGATCGACCTCGACGCGATCCCCGACGAGCCGGCGCCGGCGGTCCGCGCCGACGCGTATCGCGCGCTCGGGGTCTGGGGCGACGCGACGGCGCTCGGGGCAATCGAGGCGGCCGGGACGGTCGATCCGGATCCGCGCGCGCAGGTCGCCGCGGCCGAGACGCTGGTCGCCCAGCGCGGCCCGGACGCCGTGCCAGCGCCGAGCGACCCGCCGCAGCACTCCGCCGGCGTGGCGGGGGACCAGTCGGCTGATGCGGTCGCTGATCCGTCCGCTCCCGACCCGGAGACGCCCGCCCCCGCTGTGCCGCCCTTCGACGTCGCGTGGGACTGGGCGGCCGAACACACCCGCTTCGACCGCCTCGCGCGAGACATCTCCCGCGACCGGGACCGGCTCCGCGACGAGGTGCGCGGATGACGACGCTGGAGAGCGTCGGGACGACGCTCGTCGTCGGGTCGGGCGTGTTCATCGTCACGTACTACCTGCTGATCAACGTCGGCTACCTGCTGATCCACGTGCTCGCGCTGTTCCAGCTCCGCGACAACGTCCGCGAGTCGGGGTGGAACCCGTCGTTCCGCGCGTTCGACAGCCCGTTTTATCCGGGCGTCGCGATGGTCGTGCCGGCGTACAACGAGGCGGCGAACATCGTCGAGAGCGTGCGCTCGATGCTGGCGCTCAACTATCCCGACCAGGAGATCGTCGTCGTCAACGACGGCTCGTCGGACGCCACCCTCGAACGGCTCGAGGACGCGTTCGGGCTGCGCCCGGTCGACGCCGAGGTGCCATACGACGTGCCCTCGGAACCGATCCGCGGGGTGTACCGCTCGGCGACCCACGAGAACCTGCTGGTCGTCGACAAGGAGAACGGCGGCAAAAGCGACGCGCTCAACGCCGGGGTCTGGCTCACCGACCAGGAGCTGTTCTGCGCGGTCGACGCTGACACCGTGATCGACCGCGACGCGCTGCTCGACGTCGTCGCGCCGTTCCTCGAGGAGCCCTCGCGGACGGTCGCCAGCGGCGGGACCATCCGGGTGGCCAACGACTGCGTCGTCCAAGACGGCCAGGTGAAAGAGACCAAACTGCCGAAGACCGGCCTTGCCGGCGTCCAGGTGATGGAATACCTGCGGGCCTTTTACTCCGGGCGGCTCGGGCTCGCCCGGCTCAAGGGGCTGATCCTCATCTCCGGTGCGTTCGGCGTGTTCCGGACCGACCGCGTCCGGGAGATCGGGGGCTACCGCCACGACACGATCACGGAGGACTTCGACGTGGTCGTCCGGCTCCACGAGTACCTCTCGGACAACGACATCGACTACCGGATCGAGTTCGTCCCAGAGCCCGTCGCGTGGACGGAGGTGCCGGAGTCGCTCCGGTCGCTGGGTCGCCAGCGGCGCCGCTGGTACCGCGGCATGCTGGAGACAGTGATCGCCAGCCGCGGCCTCTTCTTCCGCCGGCGCTACGGCCGCGTCGGCACGGTCGTGCTCCCCTTCTTCACCGCCGCGGAGGCGATCGGCCCGCTCATTGAGGGGTTCGGCTACGTGCTGCTCCCGCTCGGCTGGTACCTCGGCATCCTCAACATAGAGTTCTTTCTCACCTTCCTGTTGCTCACGGTGGGTGTCGGGGTGTTCCTCTCGTGGTTCGGTGTGTTCAGCGAGGTGTGGAGCTACAACCGCTACGAGTCGCCGCAGGACGCTGCCAGGCTGCTCTGGTACGGCGTCTTAGAGAACTTCGGCTACCGCCAGTGGAAGACGGTCGTCGCCTGGCACGGGCTAATCGAGTTCCTCCGCGGCGAGCAGTCGTGGGGCGTCATGGAGCGGCGCGGGTTCGGTGACGCGGCGACTGAAACCGCTGCGGCCGGCGGCACAGTCGAGGCAGCGCCCGCGGCCGCCGCGGCCACGGACAACCGCGAGGACGCGGACGACGGCGGCTTCGTCTGGGTGGACTGGCTCGCCGACGAGCCCGGAACCGACGGCCTCCGGTGGCTCGACCGTATCGCGAGCGACGGCCAGCCCGGGATGCTCGCGTCCGTCGCGGACCTGGCCGTCGGCGTCGGCGAGGGGGGCTTCGTCTGGACCACCGACTTCCCAGCCGGCGACGGGGGGTTCGTCTGGGTGACCGACCCCGCGCTCGGCGCGGGCGAGGGCGGCTACGTCCTCGCGACCGCCGCCGACGGGAGCGTCCGGCTCGCCGCGACAACGGACTTCTCGGAGGGGCTCGGCGACGGCGGCTTCGTCTGGACGACCGACCCGACGCTCGGCGCGGGCGACGGCGGCTTCGTGTGGACCACCGACGCCGCGACCGGCGCCGGCAACCAGGGGTTCGTCTGGGTGGTCGACACGGCCGATCCCGCCGAGTAGTCCCCGGCCGCTCAGTCCGCGGGCGATCAGTCCGCGGCCAGCGCCTCGTGGACCGGCTCCGCGGCGTTGATGTCGCTCACGGCGAAGCGGGTTCCTTCGTCGCTGGTGTCGACAGCGAGGTCCCAGCCGTGGCCCGATATCACGCGCTGAACGACCAACAGGCCGAGCCCGAACGACTTGATGTTCTCCGGGTCGGCCGCGGTGAGTGCGTGTTCCACGTCCGTGGGGAGCCCCGGCCCGTCGTCGCTGACGGCGAAGCCGTGCGCGTCGCCGGTGACCGTCACCGCCACGTCCGGGCCGCCGTGTTCGACGCAGTTGCGAAACAGGTTCTCGAAGAGCCGCCGGAGCCGCGCCTCGTCGGCGAGGACGGTCGTCCCAGCGGCGACCTCGACCGACAGCGTCGCGTTCCGCGTCCGGACCGTGTCCCACGCGTCGCGGACGACTCCGTCGAGGTCCACCTGCGTGCGCTCGCCCACGTCCGTCCCCTCCTTCGCCAGCATGAGACACTCGGCGATCATCGACTCCATGCGGCCGAGCGCGCCCTGGACGCGGTCGAGGAAGTCGGCCGCCTGCCCGCCGACGTGCTCCTGCGCGAGCTCCGTGAACCCGATGGCCCCCGACAGCGGGTTCCGGAGGTCGTGGGCGACGATACCAGCGAACTCGTCGAGCCGCTCGTTCTGCTCGCGCAGCTCGGCGTAGTGTTTCTGCCGCTCGAGCTCGCTGCCAACCCACTCGGCGAGCACCGAAACGAAGTCGCGCTCCGCGTCCGTGATCGGGTCGTCGCGCGGCTCCTCGTCGGAGAAACAGAGCGTCCCGTACGTCTCGCCGTCAATGTCGATGACAGCGCCCACGTAGCAGTGGAGGCCGGTGATCCCGAGCGCGTCGTCGTCGCGGTACTCGCTGTCGCGCGCGTCGGCGAACCCGACCGTCTCGCTGCTCTCGACGACGTGGCGGCACCACGTCCCGTCGAGGTCGACGACGCCGCCCTGCGCGTAGGGACCGCTCTGGATGTTTGTTTCGACGACCTCGTACCGGCCGTCGCCGGTGTACGAGAGCACGCCGTTGTCCACGCCGAGGTGCTCTTGGCCGACGTCGATCGCCTTCCGAATGCGCTCTTCGGCCGAGAGGTCGGTCGCGGTCAACTCGAGCAGGCTCTTGAAGGGGTCAGAGGGGGGCGTGTCGGGTGACATGGTGAGTAAACTGGCCGTTACCGACGGTAAGGGGCGGCCGTCGGATAAAAACGCGAGTTTCGCTTGCCCCTCGCTCCGTCGGAGAAGCAGGCTTAACCATCTCCTCCCGTACGTGAGGCTGTGCGCAGACGCCGGTTTCTGGGTCGCGTCGGGGTCGCGGGAGCGGTCGGCACTGCCGGCTGCGGCTTCCGCGGCGACGCCGACGGGTCAGGGGGCGACGGTCCCGGCGCGGGCCCTTCCCGCCGTTTTCGCGTCGCCGACGAGGGCTTCGAGGTCGCAGTCGACGACGGCGGCTTCGAGCCGATCGCAGTCCGCGGCGTGAACCTCGGAATGGCCAAGCCCGGGCGGTTTCCGGGCGAGGCGGCGATCACCCGCGCGGAGTACGACCGCTGGCTACGGCTGATGGGCGAACTGAACGTCAACGTTGTCCGCGTGTACACCGTCCATCCGCCCGCGTTCTACCGGGCGCTCGCGGCGTACAACCGCTCGCACGCGGATCCGATCTACGTCCTCCACGGCAACTGGATCGGCGAGGAGACGCTCCGCGAGGCGGGGGACGCGACGGCGCTGTCGGCCGCCTTCGACCGCTCGATGCGACAGGTCGTCGACGCCGTCCACGGCGCGACGACGGTCGAGCCGGAACCCGGGTACGCGAGCGGGACCTACGACGCCGACGTGAGCGACGCCGTCCTCGGCTACGTCGTCGGCATCGAGTGGCCGCCGGCGGTCGTCGCGGAGACGGACCGGGTGAACGAGGCGACCGGCTACGACGGCGAGTTCCTCGCCGCGCCCGACGGCTCCCCGTTCGAGGCGTGGCTCGCGGCCCGCCTCGACGCCGCGGTCGCGTACGAGGCGCGCGAGTACGGCACGCAACGGCCCGCGGCGTTCACCAACTGGGTGACGACCGACCCGCTGGAGCACCCGTACGAGCCGTTCGTCAACGAGGATGCGGTCTCCGTCGATCCGGACGCCGTCGCCGCGACAGACGGCTACGACGCCGGGACGTTCGCCGCCTACCACGTCTACCCGTACTACCCGCCGCTGTTGAACGAGACGCCCGCGTACGCGAACTACGTCGACCACCGCGGCGAGCCGAACAGCTACGCCGGCTACCTGAACGACCTCGTCGACGCGACGGACCACCCGCTGCTCGTCGCTGAGTTCGGCGTCCCTGCCTCCCGCGGGATCGCCCAGCGCGACGTCCACGGCCGCGACCAAGGCGGACACACCGAGACCGAGCAGGGGGAGATCATCGCCGCGATGTACGCGGACATCCGCGAGGCCGGGACCGCCGGTGGGGTCGTGTTCAGCTGGCACGACGAGTGGTTCAAGCGGACGTGGAACCTTGCCCCCTTCTCGGACCCGAACCGCCGCCCGTTCTGGTCGAACGTCCAGACGCCGGAACAGCGGTTCGGGCTCCTCGCGTTCGACCCGGCCGACGCGGTGCCGCTCGACGGGTCGCCCGAGGCGTGGGCGGACGCGACCGCCGCGACGGCTGAGCGCGAGCCCGTCCGGCTCGGCGACGGCGCCGACGCGGCGCGCGAGCTGACGGCGGTCCGCGTGACGAGCGACGCGGCGTACCTCAACGTCCGGCTCGAACTCGCGGGCCTCGACGGCGAACCGGACTGGGACGCGACGAACTACCTCCTGGCGATCGGGACCACCGACGCCGGCGCACGGGCGCTCCCGTACGGGGTCGACGCGGCGGCGCCCGCCGACTTCATCGTCCGCCTCGGCGGCCCCGACACCTCTCGGGTGACGGTTCACCCCCGGTACGACGCCTTCGCGTACGAGTACGGCGCCGAGGCCGGCCTCGACCTCGACCGATACCGAAACCCCATCCCTGGTGACTTTACCCCGCTCCGGCTGGTGATCAACCGCGGGTACACCGTCCCGGTGACGGACGAGTACGTCCCCTTCGAGTCGGTGGAGACGGGGGAGCTGCGCTACGGCAACGGGAACCCCGAGTCGCCCGCGTACGACTCGCTCGCGGACGTCCACGTCGCGCCGTCGAGCGACGCGATCGAGCTCCGGCTCCCCTGGGGGCTGCTTAACGTCGCCGACCCGAGCCGTCGGCGTCGGCTGGGCGACCTCTGGACCGACGGCCTCGACACCCACGAGACGATGGAGTCGATCGACGTCGCCGCGGCCTCGTACGCCCCCGACGGCGCCGACGGGACGGCGCGGCCGCTCGACGCCGAAACGAACCTCACGCACGCGGCTCCGGGCGCCGCGGACGGCGCCCTCGAATCCCTCGAGTTCGTGCCGCCGACGTGGGACCGCCCGGCATACACGGAGCGGCTCAAGGAGTCGGCCGACGCGGTCGCCGAGGTCTTCGAGCGGTACGCGCGGGGAGAGGAGTGAGCCCCTTCTTGTGTCGCCAGCGCGCTACTCCGAGAGCCGGTCGCGCGTCAGCGCCTCGCCCGGCCCGGTTGTCTCTCCGGCGCCCAGTACGACGCCGGCGTTCAGCGACGTGTTGATCCCCGTCTTCGCCTCGTCGCCGACGATCGCGCCCAGCTTCCGACGCCCGGTGTCGACGCGGTCGCCCTTCACCGTCTGCCGGACGTTTTCGCCGTCGTGCCGGAGGTTTGCGACGTTCGTCCCTGCCCCGAAGTTCACCGCGCGGCCCAGCACCGAGTCGCCGACGTACGAGAGGTGGCCGACCGAGGCGTCCGCCATCAGCACCGAGTTCTTCACCTCGACCGAGTGACCGACGTGGGCCCCGGGCCCCACGACGGTCGCCCCGCGGACGTAGGCGTTCGGCCCCACGTCGGCGCCCTCGCGGATCAGCGCCGGGCCCTCGATATAGGCACCCGAACGGACTCGCGCGCCCGCCTCGACGACGACCGGCCCGTGGAGGTGGACATCCTCCTCGACGGTACCGGCGAGGTCGCGCTCGTCGTCGAGCTCCGCGAGCGCCAGCTCGTTCGCCTCCAGCAGCTCCCACGGCCGGCCGACGTCGAGCCAGGTCCCGTCGTACCGCGCCACGTCGATCCGGCGGCCGTCGCCAAGCAGCAGGTCGATCGTCGTCGTGATCTCATACTCGCTGCGCTCGCTTTCGGGCGTGCGCTCGATGTACTCGAACACCTCCGGCTCGAACGCGTAGCAGCCGACGTTCGCGAGGTTCGTCGGCGGGTCGGCGGGCTTCTCGACGATCCCCGCGAGCGAGCCGTCGGCGGCAGTCGAGAGCACGCCGTACGCCCGCGGGTCGTCGACCTCGGTGGCCGCCACGGCCGGCGCGCCCGCGTCGGCGAGCGCGCGCGGGAGCGAGGCGTCCACGACGACGTCGCCGTTGAGCACGAGGAAATCGTCGTCGACGACCGGTTCCGCCTGCGCCACGGCGTGGGCGGTCCCCAGCGCCTCCGCCTGTTCGACGTAGTGGACCGGGCGGTCGCGGTACGACTCGCCTATGCTATCGCGGATCGCGTCGCCGCGGTAGCCCGTCACGACGACGAACTCGTCGACGACGTCGCGGGCGGCGTCGAACACCTGTTCCAGCAGCGAGCGGTCTCCGACCGGGAGGAGGGGTTTCGGGCGGCGGTCCGTCAGCGGTCGCATCCGAGTCCCGCGGCCGGCCGCGAGCACGACTCCGTACATGGACGGGCCGACGGCGGGGCGGGGTTTAGCCGCTGCGGTCGGTGCGGTCGCCGGGATCGAATACGTAGTATTGGACGTTATATCTCTGCTACCAAAGATATATGTCTCTTACACCGCGACTAGACGGTATGTCGAACGACACCGCCGCCGACTCGTCGTCGGATCAGGACCGCGAGGCCCGGCGTCGATGGAAACGCGACCGGACCACGTTTCAGCGGGTGTACGACGTGATGACCGGCGTGACCGAACACGCGTCGGCGAGCGAGATCGCCGAGCGCGCGGACTGTTCGCCCGACGGCGCGCGAAACGCGCTCACTCAGCTGGCCGAGCTGGGGATCGTCGACCGGCGCGGGAGTCGTCCCGCCGAGTACCGCCGCAACGAGTCGTACTTCGAGTGGAAGCGCGTCGAGACGCTGGCCGACGACCACACCGCAGCGGCGCTCCGTGAGCGCTTAGACGACCTCCTCGCCGAGGACGCCGACCTCCAGGAGTCGTTCGGCGTTCCCGACCCGGACGCCGTCTCGGTCGCGCCGGTCGAAGGCGGCGACCACGCGGCGGTCCACGACCGGCTGGAGTCGCTGTCGCGGTGGCGCACGGTGCGGCACGACATCGAACTCCTCCAGCGGGCCGTCTCGCGGGCCGAGGCGCGCGGGCGCGACGGGACCGACCTCCGCGGGTCGGCCTGAGGCCTCCCGAGCCACATGTCGGACGGTGACGACGCCGAGACCGCGGCAGACAGCGGTCGGCTCGACCGGACGACGATGGAAACGATCGGGCGCCGGGCGGCGACAGACCCGCTGGTCGAGTCCTGGCGGTTCGAGCCGGACCGGATCGCTCCCCGGTCGCTGGTGCTCACGCTGGACGCGACCGCGTATCCGTCCGCGGTCGACGCCGCCCGGATTGACGTCCACTGGTTCGTGACGGGCGACTACTACTTTCATTACGTCGAAGAGCGGGGAGCGTCTCGCTTCCAGTGCCGCTGGGGCCGCCACCCGAAGACCGACGCGCCGAGGACCCACTTCCACCCGCCGTCGGACGCGAACGGCGTCGAACCGTCACCGCTCGGCGACCACCACCTCGACGTCCTGTTCTCGGTTCTCGACTGGGTCGCGGAGCGCGTCGAGCGACGCCACGACGAGTCGGACCGATCCGCCTAAGACGCGTCCGCGGCGGCCCGCTCCACGAGGTCGCGCGCCGTCTCGAACAGCGCGTCCGCGTCGGCCTCGTCGCGCGCCTCGGCCGTGATCCGCACCAGCGGCTCGGTGCCGCTCGCGCGCACGAGGAACCAGCCGGCGTCCGTCTCGACCCGGACGCCGTCGAGCGTCGACACGTCGTCGTACTCGGCGGCCGCGACCTCGCCGACGCGGTCGACGATTTCCCCTTTGTACTCCGTCCGCACCGAATCTCTGCGGATCGGGTAGGAGGGAAGGGCGTCGACGAGCGCGGCGAGCGACCCCTCCGCGCCGACGAGCGCGGTCAGCACGCAGGCCGCGAGCGGGCCGTCCGGACAGAGGGTCCGCTCGGGCCAGATCCACGCGCCGCTGGGCTCGCCGCCGAAGGCGACGCCCGGCTTCGCCGCCTCCGCGGCCACGTACGCGTCGCCGACGGGCGTGTACGTCACCTCGGCGCCGACCTCCGCGAGCGCGTCGGCGACGAGCAGGCTGGTATCAACGGGGACCGCCACGCGGTCGCCCGCGTCGGCCGCGCGGCGGCCGAACAGCGCGAGCAGCGCGTCGCCGGCGACGAACCGCCCGCGCTCGTCGACCGCCATCATCCGGTCGGCGTCGCCGTCGTGGACGACCCCGAGGTCGGCGTCGGTCGCCGCGACCACCTCGCAGGCCGTCTCGCAGTTCGCCGCGGTCGGCTCGCTGGGCCGGCCCGGGAACCGGCCGTCGCGCTGGCCGTTAAGCGTCTCCACGTCGCAGCCGGCGGCGTGAAGCGCGTCGGCGGTGACGCGCCCGACGCCGTTGCCGAGGTCGACGACGACCGACAGGTCGTCCGGGAGTGGCACGCTCTCGCGGAGGGCGCGCTCGTGGAGCCGTCGGGCGTCGCCCCCGGCGACCACGTCCCGCTCCTCGACCGCGCCGATCCCGTCGTGGCCGGCGAGCGCGAACGCCTCCGTCTCGACGATCTCGGTGATCCGCGCGTTCGCGTCCTCGCCGAACGCCCGCCCGTCGCTCCGCCACAGCTTGATCCCGTTGTCGGGCGCCGGGTTGTGCGAGGCGGTGACGACGGCGCCGGCGTCGGCGCCCTCGCGGGCGACGGCGCGGGCCACGGTGGGCGTGGCCTCGACCCCGACGTCGATCACGTCCGCCCCGCACTCGGTGAGCCCCGCCGTGAGCGCCCGCGTGAGCATCCGGCCGCTGTCTCGCGCGTCGCGACCGAGCACGACCGTCTCCGCGCAGTCCGTCGCGAGCGCGCGCCCCACGTCGAGCGCGAGGTCGGCCGTGACCGCCTCGCCGACGCGTCCGCGCACGCCGCTGGTTCCGAACATACCGCGGCTTCTCCGCGGGGCGAAAAGACGTTTCGGGTCGCTACGGTCGGAACGCGCTTGACCCGGCGGCGTCGCCGGCCGCGGAGTCGCCGCGTCGCGCGCCGGCCTCGGGCTCGGTTCGCCGTCGCTCTCGGGACTCGGAGTCGGCGGCCCGCGACGCCGCTTGCTCCGTCCGCGGCCCGCCGCCGCCGCCGCCGTCGCGAAGCCCGTCGCGGAAGTCCTCCATGTCCGGGTGCCGTTTCTCGGGTCGCCGCCGGTAAGTCGGCGGCTACGCGGCGGCGCTCACCCCTCGTGCGGGCTCCCCATCAGAGGCTCCGTCTGAATTGACCGAGCAACGCCTGAAGCCCGATCTCGTACCGCCGCTCGGCAGCGAGCAGGAAGAGCCCGTACACCGCGATTCCGGTGAGCACCGTGGCGACGAACGAAACGGCCGGCCCGGTCGTCGCGGTGACGGCCCGCCGGACGGCGAGCGCACAGGCGCCCATGAGCAGGCTCCCCGCGACCGGCACCGCCACGACCGCGACGAGCGAACGCAGATCGTCGTCGATAAGCCGGAGCACGAGCACCGTCGCGATCGGGATGCCGACGACGCTCGTTACCAGGACCGACAGCGCCGTCCCGACGAGCCCGTACGCCTGTGTCAGCGGATAGATCGTGACCACCATGAGAACCAGCCGGATCGCGTGGATCTTCGCGTTGTAGTCGGGCTGGCCGAGCGCGCGGAACAGCGGCGACGCGCAGGTCCGGACCGAGCGGAGGACGCCGAAGACCGCGAGTACCTGCATTGGCGCGACCATCGCCCCCCATCCGTCGCCGAGGAAGGTCGGGACGAAGACGGGTGCGACGACGGCGATCCCGACGCCCATCGGGATCGACGCCAGCGAGGAGAACTGGAGGACCCGGTGGAATCCCTCCCGAAGGGCGGCCTCGTCGTCTTGGATCTTCGAGTACGCGGGCATCGACACGCGGGAGATGGTGTGTGCGATCTCGGTCGCCGGCGCGTTCGACAGCCGATAGGCGACCTGATACAGGCCGAGGCTGGCGGAGCCGAGAAGTCGCCCGACGAAGATGTCGTCGCCGTCGGTGTAAAAGAAGGATATCACCGACTCTCCGAATATCCACTTCCCGTAGTTTATCAGCATCGCGGCGCGGTCGCGGTCGAACCGGGGCCACGGGCGGTAGTCGTGGATGACGTACGACGCCACCAGTTGGACGAGGTTGCCGACGACCGCCCCGGCGACGAGCGCCCACACGCTCGGGGTGACGAGGGCGTAGCCGACGGCGACGACGAACCGGGAGGCGGCGCCGCTGAACGACATCGCGAACTCCTTGTGGAACTTCAGGTCCTTCTCGAAGTAGACCGCCCCCGGGTTGTACAGCGCCTGTAACAGCATTACGAGAGCGATCGCCCGCAGAATCGCCGTCGCGCGCGGCTCCGCGAAGAAGGTCGCGATGAGGGGAGCGCCGACGATCGTGATCCCGGCGATGAGGGCCCCGCGGAGGATCTGGAGGGTGAACACGGTGTCGAGGTAGGGGTCGACGTTCTCCTCCTGTCGCTGGATGAGCGCCGTGTCGAAGCCGAGCCGCGAGAACCGCTGGAGGGCGGTGAGCGTGAGCGTCGCGATCCCGTACAGCCCGAAGTCCGCCGGCGAGAGGAGACGGGCGAGGACGACGAGCAACGTGATCTGGAGGAGCTGTCCGCTGGCGTTGGTGACTGCGGTCCAGATGCCGTTCGTCACCGTGCGCGACGAGAGACTGCCGGACGGGGAGAGCGCCCGCTTGAGCCACCGCAGCAGCCGTCTCATCGGCTGAATCGGACGCCGTCGACGTCCGTGGGAAGGTGGGGGACGGAGCGGTCCGCCGAGAAGCTCGTCGCGACTGCGTCCGGTTCGGGGAGACGCCGACCTGTCATATAGATACGTTCCAGTAGGGCGACGACGGCCGGTTTAGTATGCGTGTCCTACCGTGCGATTCGCCCCCGACCCGTCCTTCGTGGACCGTGCTCCGGGCCTCCTCGTCGCCGAAAAGCGCGTCTCGATCGCGAGGTCACTGGCGAGTACCGCTAACAGGTCGCTCGCGACGGCGTGCCGAGCCGCGACTCAGGGTTTCGGGTCGCGGCCGGGAATCAGCCCCTGCGCCATCAGCCGGCGCGAGATCACGACGAGGCCGTTGCCGAACCCCTCGCCGTAGATCGCCTGTTCCCGGCCGCTCTGTCGGAGGATCGAACTCACGAGCAGCGTCGAGCGGTCGGCCAGGAGGAGCCGCCCGACCGCCGTCTCGTCGTCGACCGGGTCGGTGCCGCGCAGCCACTCCAGCCCGGAGACGAACGTCGTGGCGTCCGGCACGGCCGCGCGGATCTCGTCCTGGAGCGGCTCGGTCAGCGCGCCGATTATCAGGTCGGTGTCGCCGTCGACGCCGTTGAGCGTCTCGACGAGCTCGTCCGTGAGCAGCGACTCGTCGCCGAGGACCAACACGATCTCCTCGGTCGCCTTCTCGATGAGCTGGCCCGTCCGGTTCTCGATCGCGTCGCTCCCGGTTATCGCCCAGATCTGCTGGGCGGGCTTGGAATCGTCCTCGTCGGCGAGGTCGACCGTGTCGAGGGCGCCGCGGAGCCGCTCGACGCGGTCCTCGTACTGGTCGCGGAGGGTCTCCGTCGCTTCTTCGAGCGGGACCGCGCGGAACCGCTGGGGGCTCGAGTGCTGGATCTCGACTAACCCCTGCGCCTCGAGGACGCGTATCGCGTCGTACACGCGGGTCCGGGGGACCTCGGTGATCTCGCTGAGCTTCTTCGCGGTCCCCGTCTCGAGCCGGGTCAGTCCCACGAAACACCGCGCTTCGTACTCCTTCAGGCCGAGCTGTTGAAGGATCTCGACCGCCTCCGCCACGTTTTCTGATGTGTCCATGTGTCCCAACCTCTCGGGAGCGCGTCCCGAGATCCAGACGATGATTGTCCCCCGGAACGGATAGGTATTGTTACTCTGCGAGTAACGCCGAAACCGGGTGAAAAATCTTTTTTGACTTTTTGCGTAACAGCCTGACCAAAGAAGGACACACTGTTATTCTTTCGATCACACAGTGGCCCGAACTCCCTCCCGGGGCATCGAGGTATTTCGCGTCTTTTTGAGACGTACCTGAGTCTGAGAAAATTCGAGAGCTCGAAGTGTCAGAGAAGCTTCCCGGAGGGGCGGCCCGTCGCCTGACCCGCCAACTATGTAACCCGGTTAATCACACAAGGAATAAGCCCGTGGGAATCGACCGTTCGATCGCACGCGGATCAGCTCTGTGTCCCAACCACCGCGCTGCCGCGTGCCGTTCCGGCCACGCCGTCAGAGGGTGGCCGGACTGTCTTTCGCGCTCGACCACACCGATGAACGACGACCCCGCCGACGACCCTCGCGCCGTCGCCGTCGAACAGCTGGAGCAGTTCGGGCTGAGCGAGTACGCCGCCCGGACGTTCGTCGCGCTTTCGAGTCTGGAGTCGGGGACGGCACGGGAGGTGAGCCAGGCGTCGACGGTGCCGCGTACCCGCGTGTACGACGCGATCGACGAGCTGCGCGACCGGGGGCTCGTCGACGTCCTCCAGTCGTCGCCCAAGGAGTTCCGGGCGACGTCCGCCGAGACCGCGGGCCGGACCTTCGAACACGAGCTCCGACACCGGACCGAGCTCCTGCGGACGGCGCTTGGCGAACTCGAGCCCGCGGGCCACCGGACCGAACAGCAGGGCGTGTGGACGGTCACGGGCCAGCAGGCGGTCACCGGACGGGTCGTCGAGTTCCTCGCGGACGCCGAGGATGAGGTCGTCTACATGACCGTCGAGGACCTCCTCACCGACAAGGTGATCGACGCGCTGAGCGCGGCCGCGGAGCGCGGCGTCACGATCAAGCTCGGCGGCGTCTCCCCGGAGGTACAGGCGCGCATCCAGGACGACATCCCCGGGGCGACGATGTTCGAGTCGCTGTGGCTCTGGTCGGATACTCCGGCGGGGCGGATCATGCTGGTGGACGGCCGGGAGACGCTCGCGAGCGTACTCGTCAACGGCGCGGACGCGTCTCCGACGGACCCCCGGTCGGAGACCGCCATCTGGGGCGCCGGCGAGACGAACAGCCTCGTCGTCGTTTTGAAGGCCATCTTCGCGTGGCGGCTCGGCCCGGAGCCAGCGGACTGACGGCGATCGATACGGACAGCCTTTTTTACGACCGGCGAGCAACTTTTGCCAATGGCGCGAGCCCTCCCAGAACAGATCGCGCGAGCTATCGCCGACGCCGAGTCGGTGGAGCCCGACGAACTCGACGTCTGTTTGGAGGACCACGTCCCGACCGACGCGATCCGCGACCTCGTGGCCCACGACAGCGACTCGTGGCGGCTCCAGTTCGAGACGCCGGACCACGTCGTCGAGGTCACCGGCAACGACCGGATCCTCGTCGACGGCGAGCGGGTCGGCACGTTTTCCTGACCGTACTCCGTCGCGTTCCGTCCTACGGAGACGTTACTCCTCGCTCGGGACCAGCATCTCCGGGTCGCGATCGTACTTCGGCGTGGCCACGAACGTCGCGATGCGCTGCTTGTCGGCTTCCGTGATGGAGCTTTCCATACGTACTCGTTAAGCCGTAGTAACTTGAGTAATCAGCCCGTTCCGAGCGGTAGGAGCCTGATACCGGGGCAGTTTCGTCCCACATCGCCGGATCGGTCGCACCGTGTCGTCGGACTGCCCGTCCCGTGCGATCGAGCCGTTGGTCTCCTTCCGCCGACCGGGCTCCGGCGCTCGGATCCGTCGCGGACGCGCCGCCCACCCGCTCGCCGCTCCTCGCTGTCATCAAAAAGAACGCCGCCCGGAGCGACCGCTCACCCGGGCGGCGCGCCGCTCGCGTCGACCTCCGGTCCGGCCGGTCAGCGCATCGAGGCCGCCGAGCAGTACGCGCCCTCGCGGGCGGTGATCCACGCGGTCGTCCGCTCGTCCTCGCCGGCGTCTCTCGGGAAGATCGTACACTCGGTCGCCGCCCCGTCGTCGCTGACGATCGCCGCCTCGAACACCTCGTATTCGGGAGCCCGTGAGTCAGTGTTCATCCGGTCTCGGTGTACAGCGACGAAGCCTATCGTTATGGGCGTCCTACGAGAACGCACTCGGGACCGCGCTCGGCCCGCCTACGGCTCCGCGTCGTCGTCCGCGCCGAGCGGCCGGACGGAGACCGTCCCGTCGCTCTCGGCGGTCACCTCACAGCCCGCGAACCCGAACGTGACCGAGAGGCCGCAGCCGCTGGCTCGGACCAGCGAGTCCAGCGCGTCCGTCTCGACCGAGTCGTACAGCTGCGGGAGCGCCAGCGGGTCGCGGCCCGTCGCGGTCGCCACGGTCTCGACGACGCCGGCGCTCGGCGACGTCGCGGTCCAGTCGTAGGTATCGCGGTGTTCGCGACCGCGCTCGGCGCTCGATTCGACGGCGACTCGGTCTACGTCGGTCATCGGCTTACCTGAACTCTGACGAACCCGGTAGTAATTCTTGTGGATTCCGCGCCCGCTCCCGGGAGGCCTGACCCGCCCTCAGCACCACCCTCAGACGCGCCGGTCCGGCGACCCGGTGATCGGGTCGCGCTGCGGTCGGACGTACACCGTGGCGTCGCCCCGCACGAGGACGGCCATCCCCGCGTACGAGAACGTGACGGCCACGTCGTGCGCGTGCTCGCTCGTCACTAACGCGTCCAGCCCGTCGGTGTCGACCGACTCGGAGAGCGGCGGGAGCGCGTCCACCGGCTCGCCGAGCGCGTCGGAGACGGTCTCGGTCACGGTCACGCAGATCTCTTCGCAAACCCGGCTCATACCCTCGAATCACACGGCGACCGGTTAATAATAAGCCACATATCGAGCGCACCCGCGTGCTTACTCGACCCGGGCCGCACGCGGCCCTCCCCTTACCGGGCCGCTCGGGGGTTCACCGGTCGTACTGGCTCAGCTCGACCGGGATCTCCTCGGTCGCGGTCCGCTCGTGCCAGTACTGGCCGACGGCCGACCCGACGAACGCGACGCCGATCCCGACGGCCAGAATCGGCGTCGGGAGCGCGCCGAACCCCGGCGCGTTCACGGTGAGCAGCGCCAGCGCGGCCGTCCCCGTGACCGCGAGGACGAGGTAGTGAAACCGCCACGGGTACGACGGGTCCGACTCCGTCGTGAGGTGGTCGTCGATGTCGTCGGCCCGGGCGGCCAGCCGGACCTCGCCGGCGTCCTTGTCATACTCGATGGTGTTCATCTCCGCCATCTTCGGGAGGTGCGTCTGGTAGAGGGAGACGTAGACGCGCTTGCGCTGCTGGCTGGTCAGCTCCTCGGCCGTGACGTCGTTCTCCATCGACGCGATCTCCGTGGCGAGCTCCTGGATCCCGACCGCCTCGCCGCGCGTTCGGAGGTAGTACAACACCATTCGGCGGCGGTGGTTGCTCAGCAGCTCGAAGACCCCGTCGGGCGTCAGCCGCTCCGCGTCGGCGGCGCTCATCGCCGCGGGCACCGGTCTCGGCTGTCGGTTCGGTCCACGTCCATGCCCGTGTGTCCCACATACGGGCGTTAGTTATGGACCGTATTACCGGGAGTACGAGACTCCTACCCGGCGTCGGGGGCGGGAGTCGAAGTCGAGACAGAGCTGGAGCGGTGGCTCTCGGAGCGCGGACGGGGCGGCGACAGCGCTGCGCCGCGCGAACTACCGCAGGAACCGGAGCGTCGAGACGCCGACCAGCCCGCCGACGAGGAGCGCGGCCACGATCAGTAGCGGCGCGTTCGAGGTGACCGCGCCGACGAGGACGGGGACGACGAGCAGGAGCGTGGCGGTGAGCGACAGCGTCGAGTGGTAGCGCGTCCACGCGGAGTCGTCGGGCCCCTCGTCGACCGAGAGGTACCGCTCGAACAGGAGCGTGTGCTCGCCGGGCTCGATCCGGCCGCGCGGCTTGTTGTACGAGATGGCGCCGTAGTCGTGCATCTTCGGCAGGTGACACTGGTAGAGCCCGACGTACACCCGCTTGCGCTCCTGTGAGGTGATCTGTCGCACGTCCTTCCCCGTCTCGCGCGCGGCGATGGCCTCGGCCAGCTCGTCCAGGGTCACCTCTTCGCCGCTCTCGATGAGGTACCCGAGCACGCGCCGGCGGCGCTCGTTTTTCAGGATCTCGAACAGCTGGTCGAACCCGATCGGCGCGTCCTCGATCGCCGGCGTCTCGACGTCCGACGCGGTGGTCGCCGGGGCCTCTGTCTCCGCGTCGGTCTGCTCCTGTTCGCGGCGCTCGCCCTCCGGTTCGGCGCTCATGTCTCTCTCCCGCTCCGTGCCGTCTGATCTGTGCTTGGTCCGCCCGTGGTTCCGTTCATTGGTGTCGACGTGTCGTGTGTCTCAATTGTGGTGCTCGGCTCTGTGCAGAGAAGGTCTCGCTTGACCCGTCAACGTCGCCACATCGGTATATATAGGTGACATTTTCACGGCGGTTTTCTGTTGTGAGTGACTGAGTGACACTCTAAGGGGTCGACACCCGGACGCCACAACGGTGTCCGAATGGCACCAATACGGGCCTCAAGAGGGGCTCTGTCGGGGTTAGAGGGCGTCGAGGATCGGGACGACCAACGCAGGTACTAGCAGCTTACTCGCGGGCCGGTCGTAAATTCGGTCCATAACAAAGTGAACATCCCGGAACGAGCGGGTATGCAACGCGAATCCGAGGCGACCGCGGTCGCCGCGCCTCCCGGCCGTACGGTGCGGCCCGCGAACCCCGCCCGCGACGCGAGTGGTCCCGAGACGACAGCGCCCGCCGACGCGCCCGGGGTGACCGCCTGATGTGCGGCATCGTGGCTCGCGTCGGCGAGGGCGACGACTCGACGGACGAGCTGCTCGTCGGCCTCGACAACCTCGAGTACCGCGGCTACGACTCGGCCGGGATCGCCGTCCGGAGCGACCGCGGCCTGGACGTCCGCAAGCGCGCGGGCGGCATCGACGACCTGCGGAGCGCGGTCGCGGCGGACCCGCCGCGCGGCGCCGTCGGGATCGGCCACACGCGCTGGAGCACCCACGGACCCCCGACGGACGCCAACGCCCACCCGCACACGGACTGTACGGGCGACGTGGCGGTCGTCCACAACGGAATCATCGAGAACTACGACGAGCTCCGCGACGCCCTCTCGGCGGCTGGCCACCGGTTCGACAGCGACACCGACACCGAGGTCGTACCCCACCTGATCGAGTCGGCGCTGGCGGACGGCGCCTCCCCGGCCGAGGCGTTCCGGTCGGCCGTCGACCGCATCGAGGGGAGCTACGCCGTCGCCGCCGTCGTCGGCGACCGCGACGTCGTGTACGCGGCCCGCAACGACTCGCCGCTCGTGGTCGGCGTCGGCGACTCGACGCGGTACTTGGCCAGCGACGTCCCCGCATTCCTAGAGTTCACCGACCGCGTGGCGTACTTAGAGGACGGCGACGTGGTCCGGCTCACCCCGGACGAGTTCACCGTCACCGACGAGCGCGGCGAGCCGGTCGACCGGCCGGTCGAGACCGTCGACTGGGACCCCAAGGACACCGGGAAGGGCGGCTACGACCACTACATGCTCAAGGAGATCAACGAGCAGCCGACCGCGCTCGGCCGGTCCGTCCGCGGGCGGGCCGACCCCGAGGCGGGGACGGTCGACCTCGACGGCTTCCCGCCGGGGACCTTCGAGGGGATCGAGCGGGTCCACCTGGTCGCGATGGGAACCTCCTACCACGCGGCGATGTACGCCGAGTCGCTGCTCGCGAGCCGGGGCGTCCCGGCGCGCGCGTTCATGGCCTCCGAGTACGCGACGGCGCCCCCGCCCGCGGAGGACGGCACGCTCGTGGTGGCGATCTCCCAGAGCGGCGAGACCGCGGACACCATCGCGGCCGTCAGGGCGGCGAGCGCGGAGCGGACGCTGGTGGTGACGAACGTCGTCGGCTCGTCGCTGACGCGGGAGTGCGACGACGCGCTGCTGGTCCGGGCCGGCCCGGAGATCGGCGTCGCCGCGACGAAGTCGTTCTCCTCGCAGGTGGCGACGCTGTCGCTGCTCGCCGAGCGGCTCCGCCGGGACGTGGTCGGCTCGCCGTCGCCGGACGCGGCCGCGTTCCTGTCGGCGCTGACGGCGCTGCCGGACCAGGTACAGCAGGTGGTCGAGAGCGGCGCGGCCGAGCGGGTCGCCGACTCCTTTGCCGACTCAGAGGCGTACTTCTTCATCGGCCGCGGGCCGGGTCACGCGGTCGCCTTGGAGGGGGCGCTGAAGTTCAAGGAGATCACCTACGAGCACGCCGAGGGGTTCACCGCCGCCGAGCTGAAGCACGGGCCCCTTGCGCTCGTCACCGAAGACACGCCGGTGTTCGCGGTGTTCGACGGCCGCGACGGGGACACCGAGACGCTCGGCAACGTCCAGGAGATCCGGGCCCGCGGCGGGCCGGTCGTCGCCGTGGCGAGCGGCGACGCGCCGGACGTCGCGGACGCGGTCGACCACGTGTTGCCGGTCCCCGCCACGCACCCGGACCTCGTGGGCGTCCTCGCGAACGTCCAGCTCCAGCTCGTCGCCTACCACGCCGCGAAGCGCCGCGGCCGGTCGATCGACAAGCCGCGCAACCTCGCGAAGAGCGTCACAGTCTGAGGCCGGGTCGTCGCGCCGCGAGCGACTCGTACGCCCGCCGCAGCCGCCTGACGCCGCGTCGCGCAGGCTCGCCCCCGAGCGACAGCGTCAGGTACAGCCAGGTCCGTCTCCGCCCCGGCTCGCGTCGGAGCGAGCGCAGCAGCCACCGACGCGCCTCGCCGTACCGCCCGGCCTCCATCGCGGTCGCGCCGAGGGTCAAGGAGAGCGACGCGACGAGCGCGCGCTCGCAGTCGGGGCCGAACTCGGCGGCCAGCTCCCGGTGCGTCTCGACGAACCGGGGGTAGGCCACGTCGCGGGCGGCCTCGAAGTCGTCGGTGAGCTGGTCGTACTCCCCGAACCCGCGTCGGACCAGTTCCTCGCTGATCGCCCGGAACCGCCCGTGCTTCGAGAGGCGGACGTACCACTCGCGGTCCTCCCAGATCGGGAGTTCCTCGTCGAACCCGCCGGCGGCGTCGATCGCCGTCTTCCGGACCATGACCGTCGATGTCGGCCCGGAGGCCGCTCCGCGGAGGAGGGCCTCCGTGACGTCGCCGGACAGCGACGGGGTGCGACCGCCGACGCGCTCCCCGTCGCGCACGGCGAACTGCCCGGTGTAGACGGCGACGACGCCGGGGGCGAACGCGTTCACCTGTCGCTCGGTCTTCTCCGGGACCCACCTGTCGTCGTCGTCGAGGAACGCCACGTACTCCCCGCTCGCCGCGCGGATCCCGACGTTGCGGGCGGCGCCCGGCCCCTCGCCGTCGTCGCGCCGGTACGTCACAGGGAGGTCCCCGGCGCCGCGGCGCACCAGCGGCTCGACCGAGTCCGCGGAGCCGTCGACGACGACGACCTCGAGGTTCGGGTACGTCTGACCGCGGAGGCTGGCGAGCGCCCCCTTCAGCTTCGCCGGGCGATCGCGCGTTATCACGACCGCGCTGACCAGCGGTCGGTCCTGCGTGTCCATCGGTTCGACGTGGCCGCGGGAGGGGTATTGTTAGGACGGTCGTTACGGGCGGATCTCGGCGGCGCCGACCGCTCCGGTACCGCTTCGGCCCCGCGGGCGTCGTCCCGTCGCGGCGAGCCGTCCCGCCGCCTCGGATCGGTAACGCGTACATAACAATGCCCGCGACGCGGGTCTGCCGGAACAGAGTTCTCACCGCACTATGTCACCGCTCTCTTCGCTCCGTCGACTCCTTGTCCGTCTCACCCCGGGCGGCGATCTCACTGAACAGACGGTGAAAAGCGGCATCTGGGCCACGGTCACGAACGTCCTCGACCGGGGCCTCCAGCTGCTGATGATCGCGATACTCGCCCGGATGCTCACGCCGGCCGACTTCGGACTGCTGGGGATCGCCCTGCTGACGCTGACGGCGTTCAAGCGGTTCTCGAACATCGGGTTCGACCAGGCGCTCATCCAGAAGGCGTCGGGCAACGTCGACCGCTACCTCAACACGTACTGGAGCATCGAGATCCTCCGCGGCGCCGCGCTCGGCGGTCTCCTCTTTCTCGTCGCGCCGCTCGTCGCCGGCTTCTTCGGCGAGCCGCGCGCCGCCCCGCTGCTCCGGGTCATCGCGCTCACGCCCCTGCTGCTCGGGTTTCGCAACCCCGGTATCGTCTACTTCCGGAAGAATCTGGAGTTCCACAAGCAGTTCGTCTACACGATGAGCGGGTCGGTGACGAACTTCGCGGTCGCGCTCGCCGTGGCGCTCGCCACCCAGAGCGTCTGGGCGCTCGTGTTGGGGTACGTCGCCTCGGACGCCGCGCGCCTGCTGGCGTCGTACGCCGTCCACGGCTACCGCCCGTGGCCGGAGCTCGACGTAGAGGTCGTGCGCGACCTCCTCGGCTTCGGAAAGTGGATCACCGGCTCCGAGAGCGTCTACTTCCTCATCAACCAGGGCGACGACGCGGTGATCGGCTGGCTGCTGTCCGCGTCGTCGCTCGGCCTCTACCAGGTCGCTTACCAGTTCGCCAAGGCGCCGGCGACGGAGATCTCGCAGATCATCTCCAGCGTCGCCTTCCCGGCGTACTCCCAGCTCCAGGACGACATCCCGGCGCTCAGAGCGGCGTTCTTCCGGACGCTCCAGGTGACGATGGTGATCTCCTTTCCCGCCGCGGTCGGCATCGCGGTCGTCGCCCCGACGTTCGTCGAGGCCGTCCTCGGCCCCGGGTGGGAGCCGGCAGTCCCGGTGATGCGGGTGGTGGCGGTGTACGGGCTGCTCATCGCGCTCGGCTCGGCGTACTCCCCGGTGTGGAAGGCGCTCGGTCGCCCCGACTATATGGCGAAGCTCGGTGTCTTCCGACTCGTGTTGACGGCGCTCATCATCATTCCCGTCACCCGCGAGTTCGGCATCGTCGGGACCGCGGCGACCGTTCTCGGCGTTTACGTCTTCCCGATGATGCCGATCGACGTGTACCTCGTGATCAACTCGGTCGAGACGAGCCTCGGTCGGCTGCTCCGGGAGATGTCGTACCCGGCCGTCGCGAGCCTCCTCATGGGCGGGGTCGTCTTCTGGCTCCAGTCGACGCTGGCGTTCGAGTGGGCGATCCTCGAACTGATCGTCCTCGTCGCGGCCGGCGGCGCGGTGTACGGAGCCGCGGTCGCGGCGCTCGAACTCGGACTGAACTGGAACCTGCGGGAGACGCTCCGGAGCTTCGCCGGAGCGATCTGAGCGCCGACGGAACACTTGACATCCTCTCCGCGCTGAAGCGCGAGGCTTTCTCCTTGATTCTCCGTAAGCGATCGGTAACAATGCCGACCTCCCGCGAAGGTGAACCCATGCAGACACAGCGACTCCGCTTTCGCCACGAGGTCCTCGACCCCGCCCCCCCGACGACGAAGCTGGGCACCTGCCTGACGACCGACCTCACCGGCAACGGCCGGCCGGACGTGGTCGTCGGCGGGGCCGGCCCGGAGACGAAGCTGTTCGTCGGCGGCGGTCGAACCCGGCTCCCGAGCGCCGAGGGGATCCGGCAGGCGACGGGGCTCGCCGGGCCGAACCTGTTCTGGTACGAGAACCCCGGCTGGGAGCGCCACGCCATCTCCGACGTCCCGCAGCTCGGCGTCGGTTGCGCGCTCGGCGACGTCGACGGCGACGGCCGCGTCGACGTCCTCGCCGGGCAGGGGATCCACAACAGCGGCGTCTTCTGGTTCGAACGGCCCGCCGACCCCCGGGGGAGCTGGGACCGACACTTGGTGACGGACCGCTTTGAGAAGTACCACGACCTCGCGTTCGGCGACGTGGACGACGACGGCCGCCCCGAGGTGGTCGGGCTCTCGCAGCGCTCGGAGACGGTGTTCTACTACGACGTGCCGGCGGACCCGACCGAGGGTCCGTGGCCCGAGGCGAACTGCCACGTCGTGGACGGGGACAGCCGCGCCGAGGGCGTGTGGATCGGCGACGTCGACGGCGACGGCCGCACCGAGCTGGTCGTCGGGACGGACCTCTACCGCCGCCGCGAGGGGACCCACGAGTGGGACGCGGAGCCGATCGCCGAGGGCTGGGACGACGTCCGCGTCGCGGTCGGCGACGTCGACGGCGACGGCGAGCCGGAGGTCGTGCTGGCGGAGGGCGACTCCCCCACCTACGGCACTCACCCCGGACGGGTCGGCTGGTTCGACCGGCGCGAGGACGGCTGGGCGGGGACCGTGCTCGCGGACGACCTATTCTGCCCTCACAGCCTCCAGCTAGCCGACTTCGACGGGAACGGGCATCTCGACATCTACGCGGCGGAGATGAGCCTCGGCGAGAACGAGACCCCCCGCCACTACGTGTTCAGGAACGACGGCGACGGCCGCTTCGAGCGGACCGTCGTCGCGGAGGGGGTCGAGACCCACGAGGCGAAGGCGGTCGACCTCACCGGCTCCGGGCTCCCGGACGTCGTCGGCAAGTCGTACACCCCGGACCACCACGTCGACCTCTGGTACAACGAGTCCGGGGACGGCGGCGCGTGACCCGCACTCGACCTCGAGTGACGACGGTCCCCCACCCGGTAACAGTGGCTTACTCCGGTACGGCGGCTATAACAAACCCGCCCCCGCCCGAAGCGGGCACAATGACTCGGATCGAACCGCGGCGGCGGGGGCGGTTCCGGTGACCGCGGACGGCGAGCGCGCGTTCGTCTTGGGGCTCGACGGCGTTCCGTGGCGGCTGATCGACTCGTGGATCGACGACGGCGAGCTCCCGGCGTTCGCGGAGCTGGTCGCCGAGGGCGCCTCTGGGCCGCTCCGGAGTTCGACGCCCGCGAACACGCCGGTCGCGTGGCCCTCCATCGCGACCGGGGCCTGGCCCGACCGGCACGGGATATACGAGTTCGTGAAGCTCGGCGCCGACCACGGGCAGCGCCCGTACAACCGTGAGGACATCCGGCAGCCGCCGCTGTGGGACCTGCTCTCGCCGTCGGTCGTCGCGAACGTGCCGATGACGTACCCCGCCGGCGGCGTCGGCGAGGACGGGGCGATGGTCGCCGGGATGATGACGCCGTCGCCCGACTCGGACGGGTTCGCGTACCCGCCCGAGCTGGGCGCGGCGATCCGCGAGGAGATTCCGGACTACCGGGTCGGGCTCAAGTGGCACCGGTACGGCGACGACCGGCGCGAGGAGTTCCGCGAGGAGTTCGAGACGCTGTTCGCGGGGCGGCGCGAGCTGCTGCGCTCGCTCATGGAGCGGGAGGCGTGGCGCCTGTTCTTCTTCGTGTTCACGGCGCCCGACCGGCTCCAGCACCTGATCTGGGACGAGGACGTCATCCTAGACCACTACCGGGAACTCGACGCCGTCCTCGCGGAGGTAATGGCGTACTGCGACCGGCTCGGCGCGACGCTGTACGTCGTCTCCGACCACGGGTTCGGGCCGGTCTCGCGGGTCGTCAACGTCAACCGAGCGCTGGCGGACGCGGGGCTGTTGACGCCGAAGGAGGCGACCGGCGTCCGGGCCGCTCTCTCGCGAACGGGCGTGACGAAGTCGCGCGTCCTCGACGCCTTATCGCGGGTCGGGGTCGACGACGAGACGCTCGTCGAACGGCTCCCGGCGTCGGTCGTTGACGGCGTCGCCCGGACGGTGCCGGGCGATCACGCCCTCTACGACGTCGAGGCCGAGCGCACGTCGGCGTTCCTCCACGGGCTCGGCAGCGTGTACGTCAACGACACCGCCCGGTTCGACCGGGGGGCGGTCGACCCGTCCGACGTGGACCGGGTCAAGGCCGAGGTGATGCGGACGCTCTCCGCGCTCACGGACCCCGAGACCGGAGAGCGGGTCCTGACGGTTCACGACGGCGACGAGCTCAACCCCGAGGACGAGTTCGCGCCCGACGTGGTCGTCGAGGGCGTCACGGGGTACCACGTCAAGCCGGGGCTCGCGGAGGAGACCGTGGTCGACGCCGACGGAATCGCCGGCTACCACCGACCGGAGGGCGTGTTCTTCGCCCGCGGCCCCTCGATTGCGTCCGGGGCGACGGTCGAGGGCGCGTCGGTCGTCGACGTGGCGCCGACCCTGCTCCACGCGCTCGGCGAGCCGGTCCCCGCGGCCGCGCAGGGGCGGGTGTTGATGGAGGCGTTCGAGCCCGGATCCGCGCCCGCGACCCGGGAGGTGTCCCGAGTCGACCGCGGCGCGTCCGACACGCCGACCGACGCCCCCGGGAGCGAGGAGGCGGTCGAGGAGCGGCTCCGCGGGCTGGGGTATCTGTGATCCCCGACGACGAGCGCGCCGACGACGCCGAGGGGGCTCGCGGCCGGCGCGCGTACCTCGGCGCACTCGGCGCCGCGGCGGCGTCGGTTGCCGGCTGTCTGGGTTCCGGGAGCGACGACCCGAGAGACCGGGGATCCGACGCCCCGGCGAACGGAACCGACAGCGGCGACGAGACCGACGGCGACGAGATTGACGTCGACGGACTGGACGACCGCCACGGGATCGCGTTCGACCGTGTGCTCAACGCGGTCGACGACCTCGGACTCGACCCCGCGGGGGAGACCGCGGCCAACGAGGACCTCGAAACGGCGCTGTCGACCTCGGGGACGCTCGTGACGTTCCCGGAGGGAACCTATCGGTTCGAAGACACCGTCGGGCTGGAATCGGAGCGGATCGGGGTGTTGGGGCTGGGCGGCGTCGCGTTTGTCCCCGACTTCGGCTTCAGCGACCTGCTGTTCGACGGGCAGGGCGTGACCCTCGACAACGTGCTGGTCGAGAACGTCGACATCGACATCCGTGCGCCGGCGACGACGACCGGCATCAGGCTCAACTGTCGCAACCGGTTCCACGTCGAAAACGTCGAGTACGTCGGCCGCGGGACGAACGGGTCGCCGGGCGGGACGACGAGCGCGTTCCTGCTCGCGATCCGCGCCGAGGACGGCCGGGGCGTGCTGCGGAACGTGGTGGCGAAGAAGGGCTCCCGGATCGACGGCTACGAGGGCGGGAACGGCCGGATCGGCGTCTGGGTCGGCTGGACGAACAAGGGGACCGTCCGGATCGAGGGGTGCGACTTCCGCGAGTTCGGCAACAACGGCGTGTACGGCTCTCGAACCCCCGGGCAGGTCGAGATCGTCGACAGCTACTTCCTCAACAACAACGTCTGCGGCCCGCGCATCGGCGGGGCGGGGAGCTACGTCGAGAACTGTACGGTCGAGATCGACCTCGACAGGTACACCGGCGGGGCGGTGGATACCACGACAGAGTTCAACACCCGGGCGATCGTCGTCGAGCAGGGGATCCAGCGCGCGGGCTCGCCGCCGATCGAGGCGGGCGCGGAGATCCGCGGCTGCACGCTCCGCGCGCTCAGCTCGCCGCGCTCGCAGTCGGTCGTCGAGCAGTCGCCGGTCGCGCGCAGCCTCACCGTCCGCGACACGGAGATCCGGTGCGACATCGACGGGACGTCGGCGGTGCGCCGCGGCCCGGTCGGGTCGCTTCCGTACCGGCCTGACCGGGGGCGACCGCCGCTCCCGCACTGGACGCGGCTGGAGAACGTCAGCGTCGGCGGGAGCGCGGCCGGCGGCGTCGCGGTCGACCTCCGGCTGGCGCCCGAGTCGCGCGTGACCGACTGCGAGATCACCTGTCGGGGCGCGGACCGGGACGGGGTCCTACTCGACCTCTCGCCGCGCAGCGAGGTGACCGGGAGCTCGATCCGGACCGACGGACACCCGATCGTCGTCGACGCCGACGCGACCGCGACGGGGGACAGCCTCCTGTGCCTCGGCCTCGAAACCGTTCTGGAGCGGTTCGACGAGGACGGAGACGCCGGCGGACTCACGGCCGACCCGTCCCTGCTGCGGACGCTCGTCCGGAGCGACGGCCGCGTCTGCTTCGGGCTTGGGTCCGCCGCGTTCGGCGACAGCTCCGATCCCGACTCGCTCCGGTTCGGCATCGACGCGCTCGACGACGGCGTCCCGGTCGGTCGGTTCCTGAACCGGTCGTGACGGCGGCGCTCCCGCGCGCCGTCGCCGGTCCGCGGCTCGCCTCCGGCCGGCGGATCGGTTTCGGACCCCGGACCCCGCGGTAATAGCGTCCTACTCGCCGGTGCGGACGGTCTCGCGGCGATCGCGCGCCGAACGCGCACCGATCGCGTGCCGGGTCGAATCGGGGTCGCGACCCCGTTTCGGTAGCCGGCTCTTACTGCTCGACGAACGGTACCGTAACCAGCCGGCGACCAGCTGGTAACCAATCGAACCCACGCGTCGGCACCCGGTCAGTTACTGGCGAAAACGAATATCATAGTAATCCCGGAATACCCGGCCATGTCCAAGAAACGGACACCGGACGACCGCACAGTAGGAGACGATTACGACGATCCAACCTCGGTAGGAGACGATTACGCGGGCGACGAACCGGGTGACGGCGCTCGGCTCGGCGGTGCGGAGCCTGGCGACGACGGCGACCGGGCCGGGGGCGACGAGCCGGACGGCGACGACGGTCGGCTGCTGGACCGGCGCGGCTACCTGAAGCTGGCCGGGACGGCCGCGGCGGCTGTCGCCGCCGGGTCGGCCGGCGCGACCGCGGCCGAGGGGACGACCCGCCACGGGATCGCGTTCGACCGTGTACTCGACGCGGTCGACGACCTCGGACTCGACCCCTCCGGAACCGAGCCGGTGAACGGCCGACTCGACGACGCGCTGACCGAAGGGACACTGGTGCGGTTCCCCGAGGGCGACTACCTGTTCGACGGGGAGTTCGAAGTCGACGCCGACCGCGTCGGCGTCCTCGGCGAGGGCGACGTCCGGTTCGTCCCCGAGACGGGGTACACGGGGTTCCTGTTCAACTACGACCCGGTGCCGGACGACGTGCTGATCGAAAACGTCGACGTCGACATGCGCGCCGACGGGACGACGACCGGGATCCGGCTCCGGTGTCGGAGCCGGTTCCACATCGAGGACGTGGAGTTCCTCGGCCGCGGGCTCACCGATAACTCCGGGCAGGTCAGCGCGTTCCTGCTCGGGATCACGGACGAGGACGGCCGCGGGGTCCTGCGCGACGCGGTCGCGAAGAAGGGCTCCCGGGTGGACGGGTACGCGGGCGGCAACGGTCGGATCGGCGTCTGGGTCGGCTGGACGAACAAGGGGACCGTCCGGATCGAGGGGTGCGACTTCCGCGAGTTCGGCAACAACGGCACGTACAGCTCGCGGACGCCCGGGCAGGTGGAGATCGTCGACAGCTACTTCCTCAACAACAACGCCTCGAACGTCCGGATCGGCGGCGAGGGGAGCTACGTCGAGAACTGTACGGTCGAGGTCGACTTCGAGAAGTACACCGGCCCGGAGATCGAGGACACCGGGTCCGGGTTCGGGATGCGCGGCGTCCAGGTCGAACAGGGCGTTCAGCTGGAGGGCGCCGAGTCGATCCCGGCGGGCGCGGCGGTCCGCGACTGCGAGCTCGTGGCGCGGAACGCCCCGAACGGGATCGCCCTCGTGAACGTCTCGCCGCAGGGGCGGAGCCTCTCGGTCGAGAACACCCGCATCCGCACGGACGTCGACGGAATGTGGGCGGTCCGCCGAGGGCGCCCCGGCGCGATCGACTGGCGCGAGTGGCAGGAGACGCCGCCGGAACCCCACTGGGTCCGGCTGGAGGACGTCAGCATTACCGGGTCCGCGTCCGGCCGGGAGGCGGTCCGGATCGTCGGCGCGGACGGCTCCGTCGTCCGGAACTGCTGTGTCCACCAGTCCGGGTCGAGCCGCGACGGGATCAACTTCGTCGACTCGGACGACGGCGTCGTCGAGGACTCGACCATCGACGTCACCGGGACGGAGGTCACCTTCGAGAACTCGACGGCGTCGACGTCGTCGATAACGCGGGAGGGGTCGTGTCCGCTCCCGGACCCCGAGCCGGCGTCGTCGGGGTCGACGAGCGACTCCGAGGAGACCGAAGACACCACGACCGACGAGACGGACGACACGACCGACGACGACGCACCGACCGGCCCGGACGGAGGCCTGGAGCTCGTGATCGACGGCGGCCACACGAGCGACCGGATCGCGTACGCGTTCGCGACGGACGGGACCGTCGACCCGGGCCCCCGCGCCAACGAGAACGACGAGATCGACGGCGCGAGCGTCGAGGGGCAGGTCGAGGGGGGGATCGACTCCTTCTGGGTGACCGGGGAGTTCACCGCGTTCGAGGTCGACGGGGACGCCGAGGTGCGGCTGGACGGCGATCCGGTCGACCCGGCGGAGCTCGTCGTCGAGGAGACGGAGAGCGAGACCGAGGAATCGGACGGCGAGACGGACGAGTCGAGTGACGAGACGGGCGAATCGGACGGCGAGACGGACGAGTCGAGCGACGACACCGAGGACTCTCCGTCCGCGGACGACGGGGACGCGACCGACGACGGCTCGACCGACGACGACACCACCGACGAGGCGAGCGACGCCCAGACGCTCGTCGTCGACGGGAGCGCCACGTACGACCGGATCGACTACTCGTTCACCGTGGACGGGAGCGTCGCGCCCGGCGACCGCGCCAACGAGAGCGACGAGATCGACGGATCGACCGTCACCGGCCTAGTCGAGGGCGGGATCGACTCCTACGAGGTCGCCGGCGCGTTCACCGCGTTCGAGATCGGCGCCGACGCCGAGGTCCGGCTGGACGGCGAGCCGGTCGACCCGGACGAGCTCGTCTCGACCGCGCGCCTCGTCGAGGTCGACGGGAGCCACACGAGCGACCGCCTCGCGTACACGTTCGGCACGGACGGGACCGTCGAGCCCGGCGACCGTGCGAACGAGAGCGACGCGATCGACGGGGCGACCGTCACCGGCCAGGTCGAGGGCGGGATCGACTCCTACGAGGTCACCGGCGAGTTCACCAACTTCCAGACGGACGGCGACCCGGTCGTGCGGGTCGACGGCGAGCGGGTCGACCCCGACGCGCTCGACGCCGACGCCGACGACCTCCCGCACGAGCTGGTCGTCGTCGGCGACGGCGCCGAGGCGAGCTACCTCGTCGAGACGACGGGAGCGGTCGCGAAGCGCGACGGCGGCTGGGGCGCCGAGGCGGCGGATGCCGCCGACGGCGCGGTCGCCAGCGGGACGGTCGCGGACGACCGCGACACGTTCGGCTTCTCCGGCGACGTCGTGCGGATGCGCGTCGACGGCGACGCCTCGCTCACCTTCCGGAGGTGACCCGATGGGAGCGCACCTGAACGGTCCGACGACTGACCGGCATCGGGACCGCAGCGACGCGTCGACCGACCGGCGTCGCGGCTGTACTGCCGCGGCGACCGCGACGCCACGGAGCGACCGGAGGGAAGCGCGGTGACCCGAAGCTCGCTCGAAGGCGAGTGGGAGGCGCAGCCCGACGATCCCGGGGGCGAAGACCTCGGCTACGAGCTCGACGAGTGGGAGCGGATCCGGGCGGCCGGCGTCGACTCGGAGAAGTTCCTCTACCTGCCCGGGGACGAGGAGCTGCTCCGCGAGGAGGCGTTCGTCGTGGCCGCGCCGGCGGACGTGGCGGACCTGCTCGACGAGAGGTAGGCTCGGGCGCCGGCGAGAATCTGACGCGTCGAGCCGAGTCCGGGCGAAACGGGTAAGGCCGTGACGCGCGTCCGGGAAAGAGATGGAAGAGCCAGCCGACTCGGCGAGGAAGGCCGCGGAGTACCGACACGACGACGGGTCCGTGGAGATCGTGTTCGCCGTCGAGGACGGGCGCGTCCTGACCGTCCGCGAGTACCCGGACGAGGCGGCGTTCGCGGACGCGACCGCGGCCGCCGAGTACGTCGGCCAACACGAGGGCGTCTCCGAGCTCCCGGGCGTCGAGGCGTTCCGAGCGGACGGAGCGGCAGAGGAGTAACGCGGCGGCCGGCTTCGACGACCGAACTCCGGTGGGCTGCCGTCTTCGACGACCGAATCTCGGTCGGCGGTCGGATCGCGTTTCGGTCGAGCGTTCGCTTTTTGCGGTCGAGTCCGCTACTCGGCGCCCGTCTCGGTGGGTGACGCCAGTTCGAGCAGCTGCCCGTACGCCTTCGCGAGCGACGCGATGTAGCTCACGAGGAGGAAGACGACCTGTCGCCGCGCGGAGAGGTCGTTCCAGCCGCGGACGGAGCGCCGCATGAAGCTCGGTCGCGGCGGCAGGAACGCGGCCGGGTTAAGCGCGGCGAAGAGCGGTCGCCCGTAGCGGTCGGGGTAGTACCGGCGGAGCTGCGTCTTCCCGCGACCGACCCGCCGCGACTTCCGGAGCAGCGCGCCGAGCGTCGTCCGCGTTGGGTGGTACATGGCGATGTCCGACGCGTACTCGAGGTCGCGGCCGCTCGCCGCGACGCGGTTGCCGAACTCGTAGTCCCCGCCGGACTGAAGCCGGGAGTCGAAGCCGCCGACGTCCGCGAGGAGCGACCGCCGCACGACCAGACAGCAGGTCGGCGCGAACGAGAGCTCCGCGACGAACCGCTCGACGTGGAGGTCGTTGCGCCGGTTGTACTCGGCCACGACCCCCTCGTCGCCGGGCGTGAACAGCCGGACGTCGCAGGCGAGGTAGTCGGCGTCCGTCCGCGCCATCCGCCACGCCACGGCGCCGACCCAGTCGGGGTCGACGATCATGTCGGCGTCGACGAAGGCGATCACCTCCCCCGTCGCGGCGGCGATCCCCGCGTTGCGGGCGGCGTACGAGCCCTGAACCTCGTCCTCGACGACGAGCCGGAGCCCGTCGAACGCCTCCAGGTACCCCTCGACGACGTCGCGCGTCTCGTCCGTCGACCCGTTGTCCGCGACGATCACCTCGTACCCGGACGCGGGAAACGTCTGCCTGCGCAGCGCGTCGAGCGTCGCCCGGATCCCTTCCGGGTCGTTGTACACCGGGATCACGACCGAGACGAACGGGAGATCGGCGTCGCTCGCGTCCGCGCCTGCGCGGTCGGGGGTCGGCGGATCGGATTGGGGAGCCACACCGGGAGCGTCCGCGACGACGGACATTGTTATGTGAGCCGTACCGGGGGCGTCCGCCGCCGATCCGCCGAGTTAGCACGGGGCCGCGGGGGTAGGCGGTCTATACTCTTTGGACGGCGTCGGCGTTCTCCGGGCGACATGGTCTACGACGTCGCGGTCATCGGCACGGGCCCCGACCCCGAGGATCCCGGTCGAGACGGCTACGCGATGGGGTACCGGCACGGACGCGCCTACGCGAGCAACCCGGAGTGCGAACTCGTCGCCTGCGCGGACATCGTCCCCGAGAACGGGGCGGCGTTCGCCCGGACGTTCGACCTCGGGGCGGACGCCGCCTACGAGGAGTACGAGGCGATGCTCGCCGCCGTCGAGCCCGACCTCGTGAGCGTCTGCGTCCCGCCCGGGATCCACGCCGAGATCGTCGTCGACTGCGCCGAGAGCGGGGTCGTCGACGGCGTCCACTGCGAGAAGCCGATGGCGGACACGTGGGCGGACTGCCGGGCGATGGTCCGCGCGTGCGACGACGCCGATGTCCAGCTCACGGTCAACCACCAGCGCCGGTTCGGCGCGCCGTTCCGCAAGGCGAAGCGGCTGGTCGAGAACGGCGAGGTCGGGCCGCTGCGGCGGCTGGAGTTCGCCGGCGAGACGCTGTTCGACGCCGGCATCCATCAGGTCGACCTCTGTCAGTACTTCGTCGACGAGGCCGACGTGGAGTGGGTCGCCGCGCAGGTCGACTACCGGGCGGAGAACGTCTGGTTCGGGACGCCGAACGCCACGCAGGCGCTCGTCCAGTGGCGCTACGAGGACGGGACGTTCGGGCTCGCCACGACCGGCGACTCCAGGCCCCCGGGGGCGTGTTACCTCCGGCTCGTCGGCGCCGACGGCGTCGTCGAACTCGGCGTCGACGACGGGCCGACGCTGCGCTACCGGACGGACGACGGGACGTGGACGACTGTCGATACGGACGGGGAGAACCTCCACGGCCGCGACTCTCCGGGGTACCTCGGCGCCGCGCTGGAGAAGGTCCGCAACCGGGTGCCGCTGCTCTCGACGGCGGACCGCGAGTCGCCGGTGTTCATCGAGCGCGCGGTCGCCGACGCGGTAGAGGGGTTACGGACGGGCGAAGAGCCCGAGCTCTCCGGGCGGAACGCGCTCCGCGCGACGGAGGTGGTGTTCGCCGCCTGGGAGTCGACGCGGCGCGGCGGGCGGGTCGACCTCCCGCTCGAGATCGACGACAACCCGCTCGTCGCCATGATCGACTCGGGGCGGCTCGGCCCGGATTCGGAGGACGCGGCGGTCGAACCCGCGCCTGCCGCCGCTGACGGCGGAAGGGACGCAGACGACGGCAGGGACGCGGACGACGGCAGGGACGCGGGCGACCCGAACGGGGAGTCCGCCCCCGACCGGTGACCCCGCCGATGGACCGAACCGACGCGGATCCGACGACCGGGAACGGGATCGCCGCCCGGGGCGAGCCG
The DNA here is from genome assembly GCF_000296615.1 of Halorubrum sp. T3. Classification (NCBI taxonomy): domain Archaea; kingdom Methanobacteriati; phylum Methanobacteriota; class Halobacteria; order Halobacteriales; family Haloferacaceae; genus Halorubrum; species Halorubrum sp. T3. The sequence goes on from NZ_JH815329.1 coordinate 944,368, forward strand.
CTCGGCCTCGGCACGGAGGCGCGGGTCGCCGGGGTCCGCGACGGGCGGCTCTACTGGACGCGCGGGCGGACGGTCGGCGCCTGGACGCCGGGCGCTGGCCGCGTGACGCTCGGGACGCTCCCGACCCCGGAGGGCGGCGCGGACGCCGCGTTCCGGCTCCGACACGGGCGGCTCGCGAAGGGGCTCTTGCGCCCGCTCGTCGGCTCGTGGACGACGACGAACCTGTGGCCGCTGCGCGGCGACGCGCTGCTCGCGACGGTTGGGCACCGCGTGTTCCGCTCCGGCGACGACGGGCGTTCGTGGGCGCCCGTGTACCGCCTCCCCGACTCCTCCGGCCCGATGGGCGTCCTCCCGACCTCCCTCTGTCTCCACGGCGGCGACGTCTACCTCGCCGAGTACACGCTCGGCGACGACCCGGCCCGGATCCTCCGGAGCGGGGACGGCGGCCGGACGTGGGAGACGCGCGTCGAGACGACCGCGGTCCGCCACTTCCACGGCGTCTTCAGCGACCCGTACGGCGGCGACCTGTGGGCGACGTCGGGCGACGCCGACGACGAGAGCGCAGTGGGGACGATCGACGGCGACGAGTTCGTCCGCGCGGGGACCGGCAGCCAGCGGTGGCGGGCGGTCGGCCTTGCGTTCACCCCCTCGTCGGTGGTGTGGGGGATGGACTGCTCGTACGCCTCGTCCGTCGAGCTCCTCCGGCTGGACCGTGGGGGATCGGCTGACCCCGTCACGGTCGGGCGGACCGACGCCTCCGCCTACTACGCCGCGACGCTGCCGGTCGACGGCAAGCGCTGGGTCGCGGTCGCGACCGCCGCCGAGGTCGGCGCCGACAGCACCGCGCCCGAGGGCCGGGGGAACCGCAGCGGCGACGCTGCGCGGGTGCTGGTCGCCTCCTCCGCCTCGGCGTACGAGGAGTGGTACGAGCTCGCCGCCTTCCCGCGGCGCCGGCCGCTCGGCGCGCGGGTGCCGGGCGTCCCGACCGCGAGCACGTACGTGTTCCTAGCGGCGGACGAGGAGCTCGGCCTGTTCGTCAACCCGTTCAACGCGCGCGGCGACGTCGAGTCCGTGATCCGCGTCCCGTCGGAGGAAATAGCGCGGGTCGCCGACGAGACGCCCGCGATCGACGGTCGATGACCGATCCGCCGCAACTCAGCTAATTCGTGGTAACGGGCGGTCCGCGTCCGCGAGACCGCCGTGGCGCTCACTCGAACTGCTCGTCGTACCGCTCTCGGATCGTCGCCTGCTGGCTCTCCGTGAGCGCCTCGTACTCGCTGTTGAACTCCGCGCGGGCCAGCTCGTCCCACGACTCGATCCGGTCCCCGTCGCCGGACTCGAACTGCGCGTCGAAGGCGGCTTCGATCTCCTGTTGGGTCTCGACGTCGATCGACGTGAAATCGAAGTCGTCGTTCCGCTCGACGTCGAGCCCGAACTCCTGTCGCGCGATCTCCTCGCGAGTCAGCACCTCGGTGACGGCGAGCCCGTTCGCGAACGGCTGCCGCTCGTACAGTTCGTCGACCTGTTCGGCCGTCTCGCCGCTGACCTCGTCGTAGTCGAGCCCGTACTTCTCCTGAGTGATCGCGTCCTTCGAGACCGTCTCGGCCTCGTCGGAGGGGGAAGGCGACGAGTCGGAGCCGCCACCGCCCGAGTAGTAGTCGCGGACGACGACGACGCCGGTCGCGTTGGTGTCTTCGGTGTACACGCCGTAGACGTGCGTACCGAGCAGGTCGCGGTCGGTGAACCGCTCGCGGTCGTCGGCGGCGATCGCGAATTCGACCGTCGTCCGCTCACCCGGGGCGAGGGTCACGGTCCGGTTGCCCGTCACCGTCTCCGGGTCGTCGTCTCCGTCCAGATCGATGCGGTGTTCGACGGTCTCGTTCGCCGCGGCGTCACCGATGTTCGACACCCGCGCGGTGAACCCGACGTCGTCGTCCACGTCGGCCGACTCCGATCCGTCCACGTCGGCGACCTTGAGGAAGCTCTCCCGGACGCGGAGCGTCTCCGAGGCCGAGTCGTTCCCCGTCGCGACGGCGACCGAGTAGTTCCCGCGGTCGAGGCCGCCCGTCGCGGCGTCGAACGACAGCGCCGCCGTCTCGTTCCCGGCGAGCGTCACCGTCCGGTTCCAGCCGAACGCCTCGGTCGGGCCGTCGAGGCGGACCGTCTCGGTGCCCGGGACGTCGCCGACGTTCCGCAGGGTCACCGACCCCTCGAACCGGTCGCCGCGGACGGCGTCGGTCGTCATCGACGCCGCCTCGACGCGGAGGCTCGCGGGGCGGTGGACGACGAGCGTCCCCTCCCGCGCGCCGCCGGCCGCCTCGACGCGGTAGGCGTAGCGCCCGGGTTCGAGCTCCTCGGTCGGGACGGCGAACCGCACGGACGCCTCCCCTCCGGGGCGCAGCGTCGGCGACCGTGTGGCGACCGTCTCGGCGTCGTCGAACGCGCCGTCGCCGTCCCGGTCCAGCCGCAGTTCGACGGTTCGGACCCCCCGGAAGTCGCCGTCGTTGGCGACGGTCGCCGCGACAGCGCCCTCATCCCCGCGGACGACCGGGTCCGCGTCGGCCTCGGAGACGGCGAAGACGGAGGGGTCGAGCGCGACCGTCCCCGCCGCCAGCGTCCCCGTCTCGTCGTCGAGCGCGTACTCGTACTCCCCCGCGGTCAGGGCGTCCCGCGGGGCCGACAGCGTCAGCTGCCGGGTCTCCCCCGGCGCCAGCGTCACCGTCCGCTCGTCCGCGGTGAACGAGGCGTTCGCGTCGTCTTCGACGACGAGCGCGACGGTCCGCGTGACGTTCGCCGACCCGGTGTTGTTGAGCGTCGTCCGGACCTCGAAGGCGGCGTCGCCGTCGGGCGACGTCGCCGCGTCAGTCCCCTCGACGGTCAGCGACTCCCCGCCCCCGAGGTCGGCGACCGACGAGGCGCCGACGGCCCCGCCGACGACCACTAGCAGCACCAGCGCCGCGTGAACCGATGTGAGTTCCATGGCGAGGGATGCGGCGGACACCGACATTGTTACGATGGACATACCTCCGGTCTCGGGGGCGCTGAGTGCCGGTTCGCCGCGTCGCCGCCGTTTCGATCCGCCGCGATCCGGCGGCGAGTAACGCGGGCCACGTCGGGAGCCGAATTCGAGTAACGCTGGCCACACTCCGGCCGCCCCGCCCTTACTCCGTCCGTCGATCCGCGGGAGCGATCCGCTCCGAGCGCGTGGACCGCCGGCGCGGTCGCCCGCCGTACTCCGCCTCGCTCCGATTCGAACTCGCCGACTGCGGCGCCCTCGAGACCCGTCTTCGGCCGTCGCCTGGACGCCGCTACCGGCCGGGTATGGGGATCGTACCCCGGCAAGCCTCTCTATAACAATGGCCGGACCGGCCCCAGCGCCACACGAACGAACCATGCGAGACTCACAACGAAGCGCCCCGGAGTCGACGGTCGCGGACGTCAGGCTCGGCGCGGGGTCGACGGTAAGCGAGCGGGCGACGCTCGGGTACGAGTACGCCGACGACGCCGGTCCCACGGTCGTCGGCGACGACGCGACGGTGCGGTCCGGATCGGTCGTGTACGCCGACGTGCGGGCAGGCGACGGGTTCACGACCGGACACAACGCCCTCGTCAGGGAACACACCGAGCTCGGTGACGACGTGCTCGTCGGGACGAACGCGATCGTCGACGGCGAGACGACGATCGGCTCGCGCGTCAGCCTCCAGAGCGGGGTGTACGTCCCGCAGGAGACCGCGATCGGCGACGACGTGTTCGTCGGCCCGAACGCGGTGCTGACGAACGACCCGTACCCGGTCCGGCGTGATGTCGACCTCGACGGACCCAAGCTCGCCGACTCAGTCTCCGTCGGGGCCAACGCGACCGTGCTCCCCGGCGTCACCGTCGGCGAGCGGGCGTTCGTGGCCGCCGGCGCGGTCGTCACCGAGGACGTCCCGCCCGAGACGCTCGCGGCCGGCGTCCCCGCCGCGCCCCGTGACCTCCCGGAACCGCTCGACGGCTCGAACTCGATAGCATGAGCCGGGTCGCCATCGCCGACCCCGACGTCGGCGAGCGGGAGATAGAGCGGGTGCGCGAGGTGCTCACGGGCGGTCGGCTGGCCGACGGCCCCGTCGTCCGGGAGTTCGAGCGCGCCTTCGCGGACCACTGCGGCGCCGAGCGCGGCGTCGCGGTCGCCAACGGGACCGCGGCCCTCCACGCGGCGCTGGAGGGCCTCGGGATCGGCGAGGGCGACGCGGTCGTCACAACCCCGTTCTCCTTCGTCGCGAGCGCGAACGCGGTCCGACTCTGCGGCGCCGAGCCGGTGTTCGCGGACGTCGACCCCGAGACGTACACGATCGACCCGGACGCGGTCGAGGACGCGGTCGCGGCGACCGACGACGTCGCCGCGATCCTGCCGGTCCACCTGTACGGGCTGCCGGCGGACATGGGCCGGCTGAATGCGATCGCGGACGAGCACGACCTCGCGCTGATCGAGGACGCCGCGCAGGCGCACGGGGCGGCCTACGAGGGGACGTCCGTCGGCGCGCTCGGCGACGCCGGCTGCTTCTCGTTTTACCCGACGAAGAACATGACGACCGGGGAGGGCGGGATGGTCGTCACGGACGACGAGGAGGTCGCCGACCGCGCCGCCCGCTTCGTCAATCACGGGCGCGCGGACGGCGCCGAGCGCGGCTACGACCACGTCTCCGTGGGCCATAACCTCCGGATGACGAGCCTCGCGGCCGGGATCGGCGTCGAGCAGCTCCGGAAGCTCCCGGCGTACAACGCCCGCCGCCGCAAGAACGCGGTGCGGCTCTCCGCGGCGCTGGAGGACGTCCCCGAGCTGACGCTCCCGACGGAGCCGCCGGGGCGGCGCCACGTCTACCACCAGTACACGGTCCGGTGTCAGGACCGGGCCGCGCTCCGCGAGCACCTCGACGAGCGCGGGGTGGACACGGCCGTCTACTACCCGACGACCATCCCGGACCAGCCGGCGTACGACGGGTACGACCCGGCGGTTCCGACGGCGCGCCGGCTCGCCGACGAGGTCGTGTCGCTGCCGGTACACCCGGGGCTCACCGACGAGGCGGTCGACCGGGTCGCCGCCGCCGTGCGGGGCCACTACGGCCTCGCCGAGACGGAGGTGGCCGCCGATGACTGACGACGGGCCGCTCCGCGTCGGCGTCGTCGGCGTCGGGAGCATGGGCGCGCACCACGCCCGCGTGTACGCCAACACGCCTGACGCCGAGCTCGTCGGCGTCGCGGACACCGACTGGGACCGCGCGACGGAGGTCGCCGAGAAACACGGGACGCGGGCGCTCAACCGGGGGACGCTGCTCCAGGCGGTCGACGCCGTCTCGGTGGTCGTCCCGACCCGCTTCCACGCGCCCATCGTGCGCGAGGCGCTGGAGGCCGACACCCACGTCCTCGTCGAGAAGCCGTTCGTCGACGACCCCGACGAGGGCCGCGAGCTGATCGCGCTCGCCGACCGGAACGACCTCCGGCTCCAGGTCGGGCACATCGAGCGGTTCAACCCGGCCGTGCGGGCCCTCGGCGACGTGTTACCGGAGATGGAGGTGCTCGCGGTCGACGCGCGGCGGCTCGGCCCGCCGGTCGACCGCGAGAACGCGGACGGCGTGGTCGAGGACCTGATGATCCACGACCTCGACGTCGTGCTGTCGCTGTTCGACGCCGACGTCGCGGAGACGTACGCGGCCGGGGTCGACGGCGACCCTCACGTCGCGGCGACGCTCACGCTCGACAACGGCGTGTTGGGGACGCTGACGGCGAGCCGGATCACCCACCAGAAGGTCCGCGAGCTCGCCGTCACCGGCCGCGAGTGCCGGGTGACCGTGGACTACCTCACGCAGTCGGTGAAGATACACCGGCGCTCGCTCCCCGGCTACGTCGAGTCGGACGGCGACGTCCGGTACCGCTCCGAGAGCGTCGTCGAGCGGCCGCAGGTCGCCAACGGCGAGCCGCTCCGCGCGGAGCTGGAGTCGTTCGTGTCGGCGGCGAAGACGGGGTCGACCCCCGAGGTCACCGGCGAGGACGGGCTCCGAGCGATCGAGCTGGTCCGCCGGATCCGCGACGCGGTCGACGGTCCCGAGGCGACCGTCGCCGGGACGGGTGGACGATGACCGCGAATGCCCCGCCGACGGAGACCGTCGGGCTGTACGGCGCCGACGCGAGCGCGGCGCGCCAGCGGGCGGCCTTCCGCGCGGGAGAGGTCCCCGTCGCGGTGTACGGGATGGGGAAGATCGGCCTGCCGCTGTCGCTCGTGTACGCCGAGGCGACCGGCGCGGTCACCGGCGTGGATATCGACCCCGGGCGGGTCGCGGCGCTGAACGACGGGGCCAACCCCTTCGACCACGAGCCGGGGGTGTCGTCGCTGCTGTCGAACGCGGTCGCCGACGGGCGTTTCGTCGCCACGACGGACGGCGAGGCCGCGGCGTCGGCCGCGCGCGTCCACGTGATCGTCGTCCCCACCGTGATCGACGGGGACGACGACCCCGACCTCGCGGCGCTCGAGGCGGCCGCCGAGACCGTTCGCGCCGGCCTCGACCCGGGCGACGCGGTGTTCGTGGAGTCGACCGTCCCCCCGGGGACGTGCGCCGACGTTATCGGGCCGATCCTGACCGCCGGCGACCGCGAGCCGGGCGAGTTCGGCCTCGCACACACCCCGGAGCGCACCGCCAGCGGCCGCGCGCTGGAGGACATCCGCGGGTCGTATCCGAAGATCGTCGGCGGGGTCGACGCCGAGAGCGCCCGCGTCGCCGAGTTCGTCTACGACGAGCTGACCGACAACGAGGTGATCCGCACCAGCGACGCGCGGACCGCGGAGTGCGTCAAGCTGTTCGAGGGGGTCTACCGCGACGTCAACATCGCGCTCGCCAACGAGCTGGCGACGCTGACCGACGAATTCGGGGTCGACGTGGTCGAGACCATCGAGGCCGCGAACACGCAGCCGTTCTGCGACATCCTGACGCCGGGCGCCGGGGTCGGCGGCCACTGCATCCCGTACTACCCGTACTTCCTCCTCGACGGGATCGACGACCGCGCGGCGCTGATCCGGACGGCACGCGACGTCAACGAGCGGATGCCGGGGTTCGTCGTCGAAACGCTCGTCGACCAACTCGAGGCGACGGGGTCGGTCGACGGCGCGACGGTCGCGCTGTTCGGCGTGGCCTACCGCGCCGGCGTCCCGGAGACGCGGGCGTCGCCGGCGATCGACATCGCCCACCGGCTCGACCGCCTCGGGGCCACCGTCCTCGCGGTGGACCCGATCCTCGACGCGCTGCCGGAGATGCCCGGCGAACACGTCCCGCTCGACGAGATCGCGGCCCGCGACGTCGACGCCGCGGTCCTCGTCACCGCGCACAACGAGTTCGACGACTTCGACTGGACCGCGTTCGAGCGGACGGGTCCGGACGGCGAGCGGACCGGGATCCCCGTCGTGGACGGCCGGCAGGCGCTCGACCTCTCCGCGACGGCCCACGACGTCTACACCGTCGGCCGGGGGTGGGAGTGATGTACGAGGGCGCCACGGTCGCGGTCGTGATCCCCGCCTACAACGAGGCGGGGTTCGTGGGCGAGGTGATCGAGACGGTCCCCGCGTTCGTCGACCGCGTGTACGTCGTCGACGACCGTTCGACCGACGACACGTGGACGGAGATCCGCGAGACCCTCGACGGGTTCGAGGGATCGGAGCGGCCCGGCGGTCGGCTGCGGGGGATCCCCGAGGCGTCGGGGGTCAGGACCGACGGCTCCGGGCCGATAGCCGACGGCTCCGGGCCGATGCCCGACGGGACCGGGCCGATTCCCGACGGGACCGGGCCGGCCTGGCGGGACCGGATCGCCGCCCGGGACGCCCGCTCCGGGACGGCGCTCCCGGACCGGCGGATCGTCGCGCTCCGCCACCGGGAGAACACCGGCGTCGGCGGCGCGATAAAGACCGGCTACCGCAACGCCGTCGCCGACGACGCGGGCGTCGACGTCGTGGCGGTGATGAACGGGGACGGCCAGATGGACCCGTCGATCCTCGACCGGATCATCGACCCGGTTGTGAGCGGCGACGCGGACTACGCGAAGGGGAACCGGCTCTGGCACACGGAGTACCGGCGCGACATGTCCGGGTGGCGGACGTTCGGCAACGTCCTGCTCACCGGGCTCACCCGGGTCGCCAGCGGCTACTGGCGGATGACGGACCCGCAGAACGGGTACACGGCCATCTCCCGGACCGCGCTCGACCGTGTCGCCTTCGAGTCGCTGTACGACGACTACGGGTTCTGCAACCACCTGCTCGTCCGGCTCAACCGACAGGGGCTCCGGATCGCCGACGTCCCGATGCGGGCGGTGTACGGCGACGAGACCAGCCACATCCGCTACGGCTCGTTCGTCCCCGCGCTCTCGCTGCTCCTGTTGCGGAGCTACCTCGGACGGCTGTTCGCGGCGCGGGGCCGCGGGTTCGGCGACCCGACCGCAGCCGCGCAGCTGTTCGGGATCGGGTCGGTCGGCGCCGGGCTCGCCGTCGGGCTCGGGTCGCTGCTCTCGCTCGTCCCCGCGGCGGCCTCCGTCGGCGTCGCGCTCGCGCTGGTCGGGGTCGCCGCGTTCCTCGCGGGCGTCGCGGGCGAGCGGCGGCGGAACGCCGACCTGGAGGTTCGCGTCGACTCGGAAGCGCCCCCGTGGCGGGTCGACGTCGAGACCGAGGACGCCTCGCCGGGTGAGGAGACCCCGGCGGGGGAGGAGTGACCGTGCGAGTCTGCTCGGTGGTCGGCGCGCGCCCCCAGTTCGTGAAGACGTTCCCCGTCTCGCGGCGGCTGCGAGAGGCCCACGAGGAGGTGCTGATCCACACGGGGCAACACTACGACGAGGCGCTTTCCGGCGTGTTCTTCGAGGAGCTGGACATCCCCGAGCCGGACTACAACCTCGGGGTCGGCTCCGGCGACCACGCCCCGCAGACGGCGGAGATGATGCGGCTGCTCGACGAGGTGATCGCCGAGGAGGCGCCCGACGTCGTGTTGGTGTACGGCGACACGAACTCGACGCTCGCGGCCGCGCTGGTCGCGGCCAAGCGCGAGCCGGCGCTGGCGCACGTCGAGGCCGGTCTCCGGAGCGGGAAGTGGTCGATGCCGGAGGAGGTGAACCGCGTCCTCACCGACCACTGCTCGGACCTCCTCCTCACCCCCGCGGCGAACGCCGCGGAGACCCTCCGCGGGGACAACGTCCGCGGCGAGGTCGTCGTCACCGGCGACGTGATGTACGACGCCGTTCTCGCGGTCCGCGACCGCGCGCTCGACGAGTCGACGCCGCTCCCGGTGTCGGGGATCCGGCCCGACGAGTACGTGCTGGCGACGGTCCACCGCGCGGCGAACACCGACGACCCGGACCGGCTGGCCGCCATCCTGGACGGGCTCGCGGCCGTCGACGACCCCGTGGTCCTGCCGCTCCACCCGCGGACCGAGGCCGCGCTGCACGAGCACGGGCTGTACGACGACGCCGCGGAACGGCTCCGACTCGTCGACCCGGTCGGCTACGTCGCCTTCCTTCGCCTGCTGGCGGACGCGTCGAAGGTCGCAACCGACTCCGGCGGGGTCCAGAAGGAGGCGTTCTACCTCGACACGCCCTGCGTCACGCTCCGCGAGGAGACCGAGTGGGTCGAGACCGTCGAAGCGGGGTGGAACGTCCTGGTCGGCGGCGACGCCGACCGCATCGCGGCCGCGCTGACCGACCGCTCGCCGCTCCCGCCGAAGCCCGAGCTCTACGGCGGCGGCGACGCGGCCGGTCGGACCGTCGACGCACTGGAGTCGGTACTCGGCGACGGCTCGTCGGTAGCAGAACGCGCGGCCGAAAAGTGACGGCAGGAGCGAAGCGGTCGCGGTCGAACGGCCTTTTTTCTGTTCAGTCCTTCGAGCTCTCTTCGCGCCGCCGCGCGCGGAGGTACTCGCCCAGCGCGAACGCCATCCACGCCTGGCACCACCGCATCAGCGTGAACCGCTTGGTGTAGAACCGCCGCTTCTGGTAGCGGAAGCGGCCGTCGCCGGCGTACAGCTCCGAGAGCGTCCAGTCGAGGATCCGCGACGCGAACGCCGTGTCGCCCGCCGCGCTGAACAGCACGATCCCCTCCGCGGCGGCGTGGACGTCCTTCGGGTAGGCGCTCGTCTCGTCCCAGTTCGGGGCACCGGACGGCTCGAACAGCGTCTCCCGGTAGAACCGCAGGCCGCGCTCCAGCGTCTCGTCGTACCGGGTCGATCCGGTCACCTCCCGGTAACGGAGGAGCGACTCGAGGACGAACCCGTTGTGGTGGTTGTCCATCGAGAGGTGCGACGCGGACGGCGGGTCGGTGTAGTACCACCCGCCGATCGGGGCCTGCCGCTCCGCGACGTAGTCGAGGATCCGCTCCGCCCGCTCGCGGAGTTCGGGCCGCGGCCGGCGCGCGTGGAGGTCGAGGAGGAGCCGGGCGCCGATGGCGTTCGCGTTGATGACGGTCGTCTCGCCCGGCTCGGCGCTGGCGTGGTAGTCGATCCGCGCCGTCTCGCCGGTCTCCCGGTAGTTCAGGTCCTCGAACACGAACGGGAGCGCCGACTCCGCGACCGCGGCGAACCCCTCGGCCGAGCCGGCGGCGTCGAGGTCGAGCCCGTCGAATCGATCGGGTACTCGTGTGCCCTCCCCGCTCGCCTCGCTCCCGGACAGCAGCGCCCGCACGGCGTAGCCGGTCGAGACGATCCCGGGGTGTCGCGCCGGGAGCCGCTCGTCGAGCCCCTGCGTCGCGTGCTGGTGGCCGCCACAGAAGCCCGCGTACCCCCGGCTCCGGTTCTCGACGAGCCACGCGGACAGCCGGTCTGCCTCGCGGCGGTACCCCTCCGCGTCCAGTCGATTCGACTCCGGGGCTCCCTCGTCTGCGGCGCGTTCGGCGGCCGCCCGATTGGCCATGACGAACAGCGCCGTCCCCTTGAAGCTCTGCCGCTGTTCCACCAGCATCGGCCGGCGGACGTTGACCGGGAACCGCTTTATCCCCTCCTGGACCGCGATGTTCAGCCACTTGTTCTCGACCGGGAGCCACCGGCGGAACCGGCTGCTCATCCCGTCGAAGTAGTCCCAGCCCGTGTACTCCCGCTCCCTGGCGTACGCGAGCGTCGCCTCCAGCGCCCGCGCCGCCTCGTCGTCGGTGACGCGCCGGCCCTCCCCGTCGCGCTCCGGCGTCTCCAGCGGCCGCGTCGCGGCGCCGGATGCCGTCACGTCGACTCCTCCGTGACGGGCGCGCTCCGGTCCGGACCGGACTCCTCCGTGCCGGCCCGCCAGCGTTCGAGCCCGGGGACGCCCTCGGGGCCGCCCGCCTCGGCGCACGCGACGATGACCCCCGTGAGGTCGACCAGTCCGCCCACGTACTCGTTGCGGCGCCGCCGCCACTCGACGCCGATCGACTCGTCGAGCAGGACGCCGACGCCCGTGGAGAGGACCTCGTCGAAGTCGGCGGTGTTGACGACGAGCCCCTGCCGTTCGAGCTCGGTGAAGTTCCCCATGTCGCCGTCCCCGACGAAGGAGTTCGACCTGACGACCGGCGTGCCGAGCAGCGCGGCCTCGGTACAGACCGTCTGCGTGTCGGTGACGACGAGCCGCGCCGCGGAGAGGGCGTCGTGGAGCAGCGCCGGGTGGACGTCGAACTCGCGGGCCGGCAGCGCGTCGAGGTCGACCGTCCCGCCCTCGTCCGAGACGAACACCGTGGCGTGCTCCGCGAACGTCTCGACCAGCCGCCGACGCTGCTCCGGCGTGAACCCGGACTGGCCGACGTCGTGGTGGGAGCCGAACGCGTTGAACCGCAGCAGGACGAACGGCTCGTCAGCGTCGAGTCCGAGCTCGTCGCGTATCTCAGGATTCGGCTGGTACACGTCCGGGTGGAGGTACGCCGTCTCGCAGAAGCCGCGGAACTGGTAGTGGTTCTCGCCGAGGTCCTTCCGGAAGGCGTGCGGCGTGAGGAACGCAGCGGCGAACGGCCGCGAGATGGCGTGGTCGATCGAGGTCGGCTCCGAGTCGAGGACCAGCACCGCCGGTGTCCGGCTCGCCAGGCCGGCGTGGGCCGCGTAGGCGCCCACGCCGAAGATCACGTCCGGACCGAACGACCGGACGGCGGGAACAATGTTCGCGTAGTGGCGCGGGAGGTTCCGGAACACCGACCCCTTCGTCGTCCCGCACGCCCCGTACACCCGGTACGGGAGGTCGAACCGGTCTAACAGCGCGACCGTACAGCCGTAGTCTCGCCCCAGCACGAGCACGTCGTGTCCGGCGCGTTCGAGCCGGTCGACGGCGTGTCTGTACAGGTGGACGTGGGCGGGCGTGTTCGTGAAGAAGACGACTCGCATGGGGTCGTCTCCGGCCGACCGGCCGATTGTAATGGATCGCTTACCTCGCCGCCGGGCGGCGGGACCCGGGACGTGCACGCCCCCGAACCCGGTAGCCGATGTATAACAAAAGTCGCTACCGGGGTCGTTCGGGATAGTGTTCGTTCACCAGTCCGCCGGGCGCGGGGGCCGGCAGGGGACCCGCGACCCGCGGGAACGGAACCGACGTGATACGGCGTGAGAGCCCGGCCGCAACCGGACCGAGGGATAGTCGCCCCGGTCGCGCTCGCGGTCGGCTACCTCGCGCTGGCGGCGGGGATCGCCGCCGCCCGCGCGGCGCCAGCCACGGGCTACGAGGTGTCGGTGTACGCGGCGACGCCGGCGGTGACGTGGGCGGCGCTCGCGGTCGCGGGCGGCGTCTCGATCGCCGTCTGCCTCTCCGACGAGCGGTACCTCGCGCCTGCGGTGCTGCTCGCGGGGCTCGGGGCCGCGACGGTCGCCGGGCTCCCGCTGATCCGCGGCTACCACTTCTACGGCCGGGCGGACTCGCTCGTCCACCTCGGCTTCGCGCGGACGATCAGCGGCGGCGGCGATCCGCTCGACCTGCTCTACCCCGGCGGCCACCTGATCGCGACGAGCCTCACGAAGGTCGCGGGCGTGGAGATCACCCGCGCCATGATGCTCGTCATGTGGACGTACACGCTGTCGTTCTTCGCGAGCGTCGCGTGCTGCGTCTGGTTCCTCGTCCCGGACCGGCGGGCCCTGGCGGTCGGCGCGTTCTCCGCGTTCCTGCTCTTACCGATCAACAACGTGAGTACGTACCTCCACTTCCACACGTACTCGATCGGCATGCTGTTCACCCCGTTCGTGCTCTACCTCGTCTTCGCGCACCTGATCGGCGGCGACGGGCGGGAGCGAACCGTCGAGCGCCTCGCGGACGGGGCCGGCGCGGCCGGCCGCAACGCGGCGCGGTTCGGCGACACCGTCAGCGTGACCGCGGGGTCGACCCGGCCCGTCCCCACGACGTACCTCCTGCCACCGGTCGTGATCGCGCTGGTGGTGGTCCACCCCCAGATCGCGTTGAACGTGCTGTTCCTGCTCGGCGGGATGACGGTCGCGCAGCACGCGTTCCGACGGTTCCGCCCGGCCCACTCGGTCGCGGGGTACCGGCTGCTGACGGCGCAGACGGCGCTGCTGACGGTGACGTTCGCGGTCTGGATCGCGACCCACGACTGGGCGTTCGTCAGCACCGCGGAAGCGATGATCCAGTCGGTGAGCGAGTTCGTTAGGGGCGACGGGAGCGCGACGCCCCGCGTCGAGGAGCAGGGGCAGTCCGCCTCCTCGATCGGCGCGAGCCTGCCGGAGCTGTTCGTCAAGCTGTTCGGCGTCGGAGCAGTCTACTCGCTTCTGGCAGCGGCCGTCGTGTTGGGCCGTATCTCCGGGTTCCTCGGCCCGCTCGACGACCACCGGTCGATGCGGCGGGAGACCGACACCACGCGGGACGTCACCGCGCTGTTCTTCGCGGGCCTCGTGGCCCTGCTCCCGTTCCTCGCGGCCCACTTCGTGGGCTCCATCTCGACGTACCTGTTCCGGCACGTCGGCTTCCTCATGATGCTCGCCACGATATTCGGAGCGGTCGGCGTCCGGTACCTTGTGGCCGACGAGTCGCCCCTGACGGACGTCGGCGCCGCGTCGGCCGGGGCCCGGTCGACGTGGAGCCGGATCGCCGCCGCCCTCCCGGAGGCCCGGTCGGTCGTCGCGGTCGTCGCGGTCGTGTTGGTGCTGTCGCTGTCGCTGGCCACGGTGTTCCCCTCGCCGTTCGTCTACCTCTCGGGCTCGCACGTCCCAGAGGGGGAGATGGACGGCTACGAGCGGACGTTCGCGAGCCAGTCCGAGGGGTCGCCGGTGTGGTTCGGCGGCGTGCGACACTCCTCCGACCGCTACGAGGTCGCGCTGTACGGGTCGGAGTCGGCGCCGTGGGAGGGGCCGGTGACGCCGAGACCGCGGTCGAGCGGGCCGGTGCCGGCGCAGGGGATGCTCGACGGGCTACCGGCGTACTACGCAAACAGCGCCGACGAGGCGGTCAGGCGCGACCACTACTTCGCGGTCGCGGAGGCCGACCGCCAGCGCGAGGTGATCGCGTACCGGGGGCTGCGGTACCCAGAGGAGAGCTTCGAGGCCGTGGCGGCACAGCCCGACGTCGGAGTGGTCAGGGACAACGGCGAGCTCACCATCTACTTCGTCGACACCCCCGCGAACGCGTCCGCAGCGGCCGTCGACGGAAAGTTCGCGACGGCGGTCGACGGGGAACGAGCGGCGCGACCGATGGGCTAGTCCGCCAGCCCCTCGACCTCGATGCGGTTCCAGAGGCGCTTCCCCTTCTCCGTGACGCCGTAGATGCGTCCCTTCCGCTTCTCCTTTGAGACGAGCAGCTCGACAAGTGAGCGCTCCCGGAGCGAGCGCAGCGCCCGCGAGATGTGCGTGATCGGGAGCCCGGTCCGGGACGCGATCGACGAGGGGATGGACGGGCCGTCGACGAGTTCGCCCAGCACCGCGGTCCGGTACTTGGAGCTGATGATGAACCCGATCTGGTCCCAGTCGTCGGTGGCGTCTTCGTTCCGCTCGTTCTCCATCGGCCCCCCTTCCCGCCGGACGCTCATAAGGCGTGGAGATCGTTTACCGAGGCGAACGCGGCGGTCTGGTCGCCCGAATTCGGCCGGTTCGCGGCCGACGATCCGAACGCCCTCCGGCGGTAACGTCGGCTTACCGCGCCGGCGGCCGCCGGTCGGTCGCCGCGGACGGCCGAGATAGGCGCCGCATAACGATACGCCGACGCGGCGGAGGAGACGGTAAGATGAGCAATCGGCACCCCAGGTCGACCGCGTCGCGCGGCGTCGGCGCGAGACTCCGGACGGACCGTCGGCGCGGTCGAGTGCGATGAGCTCGACGGCCGACGAGCTGCTGGCGAGCCGCGACCTGTTCGCGGTCGGCGCCCTCGTCGCGGTCGCGATCGTCGTCGTCGCGGTCGGGACGACGAGCGTCGTCCGGCTCCCGTTCGCTGCGCTGCTCCTGCTAGTGCTGCCCGGCTACGTGACGGCGGCGTTCGCGTACGCCGAGCGCGAGCGGGGGCCGTGGACGTTCGCCGCGCTCGCCGAGCGGTTCGCGCTCTCGCTCGGCGGCAGCCTCGCGGTGCTCCCACTCGCGGCGCTCCTCGTCTCCCTCGTCGCTGGGGAGCTGACCCGGTGGGGGCTCGTCGCGGCAGTCTCGGCGTACGTCCTCCTCGTCGCCGGCGCGACGGTCGTCCGTCGCGCCCGTCGCTCCCCGCACAGCGGCGGTCGGTCGCGCGGGGTCGGAGCGGGCGGCGACGCGTCGGGGCCGGCCGGCTGGCTCTCCGACGGTTCGACCGCCGCGACCGTCCTCCTCGCGGTCGCCGCCCTCCTCGCGGTCGCGACGCTCGGCGCGGCGGTGACCGTCCCCGCGGACGGGGAGGCGAGGACCGACCTCCACCTGCTGACGGAGCAGGGCGGAGAGCTCGTCGCGAACGAGTACCCGGACGCGCTGACCGAGGGCGAGTCCGCGACGGTCACCGTCGGGGTGACGAACGACGAGGGCCGCTCGGTCGAGTACACGGCCGTCACGGAGCTCCAGCGGGTCGAGGTGGACGGCCGCTCCGTGGTCGTCGTGGACGAGCGGGGGATCGATCAACAATCCTTCGAGCTGGCGGACGGCGAGAGCCGGCGCGAGTCCCAGTCGTTCCGCGCGACGCTCGTCGGCGAGAACGTCCGGTTCGTGACCCACCTCTACCGGGGCGAACCGCCGGAGAACCCGACGGCCGACTCCGCGTACAGGACCGTGTACGTCTGGGTCGACGTCCGGCCCGCGGGCGGTGCGTGACCGATGTGGCCGTGGGGTCACCTCGCGGTCGGGTACGTCGCCTTCTCCGCGTTCCTGCGGCTCGGACTGGGCGAGCGGCCGAGCGACCGCGGGGTCATTGTCCTCGCGGTCGCCACGCAGCTGCCCGACCTCGTCGACAAGCCGCTCGCCTGGCAGTTCGGACTGCTGAGCAACGGGATCGGCGCTGCGCACTCCCTGCTCGTCGGCGTTCCCGCCGCGGTCGCACTCGGGCTCTTCCTCCGGTCGAAGGGGTACACGGAGTTCGGCGTCGCGGTCGCGGTCGGGCACGCGAGCCACGTCCTCGGTGACCTCCTCTTCGCCGCCCTGTTCAGTCGCCCCCCGGTCCTCCCGGCGTTCCTGTGGCCGGTCTACTCGACGCCCGCCGCGCCGGCGCCCGGGCTCGGCGCGAAGACGTGGCAGCTGTTGTTAGACAGCCGGGCGCTCCTCGGCGGCGCGACCGGTCGGTCGTACTTCCTGATCGAGGCGCTCCTGCTCTGCGGGACCGTCGCCCTGTGGTTCCTCGACGGGAAACCGGGTTGGGGGCTGTTGCGGCGACCGCGTCGGTCCGAATGACTGGGGCTCGCTCCGGGTCCGCGTCCAAGCGCCGACCCCCCGCTCCCGCCTCCCGGGGCTACATCTCTCCTTCCGTCTCGGCGTAGTGGAACGCCGCGAGCCCGGCGATCAGGAGCCACCCGACGCCGATCACGACCAGCGCGGCCCGGTCCGACGCCCCGCCGACGACCGCGACCGCCGCGTACGCCGCGGCGCTGCCCAGCGCGACGGCGAGGTAGTACCGTCCCCAGCGGCGCTCGCCGCCGGACTCGGTCGCGTCCCTGTCCAAGTACCGGTTGAGGTCGCTGCCCCGGTCGGTGAGCCTGATGTCTCCCGTGTCGCGGTCGTACTCGACGATGCCGGCCTCCTCGAGCTTCGGAATGTGCGTCTGGTACAGCGAGACGTACAGCCGCTTCCGCTGTTTGTCCGTCAGCGACTCCGGATCCGTCTCGTTCTCCCACGCCGCGACCTCCCCGGCGAGCGCTTGGAGCTTGACGCTCCCCTCGATGCCGTTCAGGTGCTGAAGGATGAACCGTCGCCGCGGGTTGCTGAGGAGGCTGAACAGCGCGTCCTGACTCAGTCCGTCTTCCCGGTGTTCTGTCATTGTGTGGTCGATGGGCCGCTCAGCGGTCTCCGTCCGCGGCCGTCATCGACCGGTCGACGAAGCGTTCGACGGGGTTGAGGGTCGCCGGCGGGAGGTCCGTCGGCGGCCGCCAGGCGTGGTCGAGGACGCGCTCTCTCGGGTTGGGCTCCGGCGCCGATCCGAGGGACGCCTCGAAGATCGCGTAGACGGTCGTCGCGGGCCGGCTCGTGTGCCGGTAGACGCAGCGACCGACCCGCTCGCCGACGCTCGCCGGACACCGTATCTCCTCCCGGAGCTCGCGGCGGAGACACGCCGCGAACGACTCCCCGGGCTCGACGCCGCCGCCGGGAAGCGTCCAGAACGTCGAGCCGTCCTCGTGGCGCTCCTCGACGAGTAGCACCCGGTCGCGGTCCGTGACGAACGCCTTGGCGCCGACCCTCAGTTCTCGCCGCTCCGCCACGGTCTCCGGCACGCTCGGCGGAGCCGACGGAGCGCTTCGCTCATCGCGTACCCGCCGGACGGAGCCGTCGGAGGAGCGGTCTCGCATACCTCCCACCGACAGGAGCCGTGTTGATTATTATACGGCTCATACCCCCCGACAGGAACGGCTTTCTCGCCGATTTCCGACGCTCGCTCCGCTCTCCGACGGCGCGCGCGCGTCAGTGATCCGGATTCCGCGCTCGCGTGTCGGCGGCCGCGTCAGCGTCTCTGTCGCCGTCGACCTCGGTCGCCCCCGAGCCGCCGTCGACCGCGTTCGCGTCCCGATTGCCGTCGAGGACCCGCGCGTACAGCGCGAGCAGCTCGTCGACCACGTCGGGCCACGCGTACGACGCCTCGATCCGCCGGCGGCTCTCCCGCCCCATGCGCTCGGTCCGGTCCGAGTCAGAGAGCAGGACCTCGAGGGCGTCGGTCAGCGCCCGCACGTCGCCGGGCGCGACGAGGGCGCCGTTCTCCTCGTCGACGATCGAGGGGATCCCGCCGACGTCGGTCGAGACGATCGCGTTCCCCCCGGCCATCGCCTCCAAGACGGCGATCGGGAGCCCCTCTGCGCTCGTCGGGAGGACGTAGACGCTCCCCTCGCCGAGGAGCTCGCGCTTCCGCTCCTCGGAGACGAAGCCGACGTACTCGACGCCGTCGTGCGCGTCGGCGACCGCCTCGGCATGCCCCGAGAGCGGCCCGCTGCCGGCGATCGTCGCGCGGAACCGGACCCCGTCGGCCCGGAGTTCACTGATCGCCTCGGTCACCTCGACGATCCCCTTCCGCTCGATGTGGTTGGAGACGAACACGAGGTGCGGCGGGTCGGCGGTCGGGTCCACCTCGTACTCGTCCGGGTCGACCGCGTTCGGGATGACGACGATGCGCTCTGGCGGGACGCGCGCCGAGAGGACGTCTCGCCACCCCTCCGAGAGGGCGACGACCGCGTCGCAGGCGTCGAACACCGCGCCCTGAAACCGCGCGGCCGGCGCCGACGCGTCCTCGACGAACGAGTCGAACGACGAGCCGTGGACGTGGAGTATCACGGGCCGTCGCCACAGCCACCGCGCGAGCAGGACGTACGGCGCCGAGAGGTAGAACGACAGCGAGTGGGACGTGTGGACGTGAACGACGTCGGGGCGCCGGCGGGCGAGGAACCCGATCCAGCCGAGCAGGACGACCGCCGCGGCCCGGAGGTACCCGACCGGTCCCTCCGGGGTGCGGACAGCGGTGTCGACGATGTCGAGGTCGACCCGGTCTTCGAGGTACCGCCGCTGCTCGGCGATGTACCGACCGATGCCCCCCGTCCCCTCGGTCCGATACCCCGCGGGGCCGACGACGAGCACCTCGGTTGACGCGTCGACGCTCGCCGCCTCGGCGCCCCGTCCGGCGGCGGCTTCTTCATTCGAGTCGTCGCCGGCGGATCCCTCTCCCCCAGCGCTCGCCTCTCCGTCTGCCTCGCCGACGGCGCTCATTTCGTCCCTCGCCGCTCGCGACGGTCGGCCGGATCGTCCGAACTTGTACTCGACCGTCCGGGCCGAGAGTAGTCGGTCATACCGATGCCTCCCCGGCGGCGAGGTTTGTTATCCGTCGGCTACCGGGGTGACGCTTCGCGAGGGCCCTGTATCGGAGAGACACCCGACTGCGCGTTACGGAATCACGCCGCGTCGTCACAGCGTCACGAGGTACGCCGGGTCCGCCTCGAGGCGCGGGACGAGCGACGACTTCAGATCGCCGAGCGTGAAAAAGAGGAGTCGTAACCCGTTCAGGTCGTACCTGTGGATCGCCCCGTCGCGCTCTAGGTCCCGTGTCAGCTTCGGCTTGTTCCACGAGTAGAACGGCGACGTCCGGACCCCGCAGGTCTGCTCGATCGGCTCGCAGCCGTCCCCCTCAGAACAGATCACGCCCTCGAACGTCTCCTCGGAGACGTAGTCGAGACCCATGCGGCTCTCGAAGTAGTGGAGGTGCGAGCAGGTGATCCACGGCGTCCCGATGTCGATTATCAGCGTGTCCTCCTCGACGAGGCGGGCGAAGCAGCCGTCCTCGGCGTAGCTGTCCGCGTGGCGGCAGCCGTCGAATCGGTACGGCCCCCGCACGAGGATCGACTTCATCGCGTCGTCGGTCCGGTAGTCGGCGTCCCGGAGGAACAGCTTCCCGAAGGTGCCGTGCTTCGGCCGGGAGTGCTGCTTGTGGTACACCCCCGAAGTCTCGAAGTAGTCGGTGAACCCCGGGGCGAGCACGCTTCGAAATCGCTCGTCGAGCGTCGACCGGACCAGGGCGTAGGGGTCGCCGCCGAACGCCCGCTTCACGTCGCGCAGCCCGACGTGAACGAACGCCTTCGAGTGCCCGTCGCCGTGGCGATCGAGGAGCGCCTCCAGCCGGGAAACCGGGGCGTCGCCGGCGCTCCGTCGCCGGTTCAGCCGCTTGAGCGCTTGGTGTTTGACCAGGTTCGCGGCCCTGCTGGCCTCGGTCAGTGGGTCGGGTGCCATGGCTGGGTCCGCCGCGGTCGACCGCCGCGGTCGTACTCGTCGATCGTAGCGGTCGTCACGTAGTTACGCCCGGTCTATCCGGCGGTAATCCCGTCTTACCGGCGGGCGGACCCGGTCGGAGTCGCCGGACCTCGGTCGCGAGGAGCTCGGAGTTCCCCGCCGCGTCGGTTCCGGGGGGTCAGACCTCTCACCCCGACGGCTCTCAGACCGTACCTCCGCCTCGATCGGTCGTGCCTTCGCCTCGATCGGTCGGGCCCACCGCGCCATCGGGCTGGCTCTCCGCTCCGTCGAGCCGTCCTCCTCTCCACCGAACCCCCCAAGTCGGGACGCGTGAGTCGGAACCGAAGCCCGGACGCCGAACCGGACCGGAAGCCGCCGGAGCGGAGCGGCGACCGGGGGGAACCGATAAGCGATCTATAACGAAAGCTTGGAGATTCGTTTGGTCCCACATGCCGGACATCAGTGTCGTTATCCCCACGCTGAAACCCCCCGACGAAGTCGAGTGTCTCGACTACCTGGCCGAGGGCTCCTTCTCGGACTACGAGGTGTGCCTTCAGAGCGAATCGACGGCGACGTCGGCGCGGAACGCCGGCATCGAGCGCGCCGAGGCGGACAAGCTGGTGTTCCTCGACGACGACTCCCGGCCGCGAGACGGCTACCTCGCTCGGATGTCTGAGGTGTTCGAGACCGAGACCGCCGTCGCGGGCCGGACGGTCCACCCACGCGACGACGTCTTCGCCGGGAAGCTCACCGGGCACTACGACTTCGGCGACGAGCCGCGCTACGTCACCCGGTTCTGGGGCTGTAACATGGGGGTCCACCGGGACGTGTTCGACGAGATCGGCGGGTGGGACGAGGCGATCCCGTGGGGCCACGAGGAGGTCGACCTCGCGGAGCGGACGCTCACCGTCTCCCCGATCTACTACGACCCGGAGCTTGTCGTCGACCACCCGTACGCGGACTCGGTGACCGACTACCTCACGAAAACGTACCGACAGGAGCGGGAGCAGCCGTACCTGTGGAGCAAGTCGGGCCGGAACCGCCGGGAGCAGTGGCTGGCGATCGCCGGGGACGCGCTCACGCCAGCGAACTACCTCGGCGTCCCGGTGCGGTCGGCGCTGCTCCACGGTGCCGGCACCCTGGCGCGGGCCGCGGGCCGGATCAGCGGGATGCGTCGCCACGAGGCCGCCGGGAACGACCGGGACCCGTCGCCGACTGCGAGCGCCGAGCGGTAGCGACCGCCGAAGGGGGGCACCGAGGCGAGCCCCGTCGATCCCCGCCCACGACCGGGCGAACGCCGGCGAGAGCCCGTAAGCGGCTCATACTTTAGGTCGTGTTTCGGGGAGAGACGGATATGAAAGCAGTCATCCTCGCGGCGGGGAAAGGCACGAGGCTCAAGCCGCTGACCGACGACAAGCCGAAGGCGCTCGTCGAGGTCGCCGGCCGACCGCTGCTGGAACACGTGTTCGAGCAGCTGGCCGAGGTCGGCATCTCGGAGTTCGTCGTGGTCGTCGGCCACCGGAGAGAGCAGATAACCGAGCGGTACGGGGGCGAGTTCGAGGGGACGCCGATCACGTACGTCCACCAGGAGGAGCAGCTCGGGCTCGCGCACGCGCTACTTCGGGCCGAGCCGCACGTCGACGACGACTTCGCGCTGATGCTCGGCGACAACATCTTCCGCGCGAACCTCGGGGACGTCGTCGAGCGCCAGCGCCGCGGTGACGTCGACGCCGCCTTCTTAGTCGAGGAGGTCCCGCTCGACGAGGCGGGGCGATACGGCGTCTGTCGGACCACGGCGGACGGCGAGATCGTCGAGGTGGTCGAGAAGCCCGACGACCCGCCGTCGAACACGGTGATGACGGGCTTTTACACCTTCTCGCCCGCGGTGTTCGACGCCTGTCGCCTTGTTCGCCCCTCCGACCGCGGGGAGTACGAACTCCCGGACACAATCGGGCTGCTGCTGGAGTCCGGCCGGACCATCGAGGCGACGCTGATGGACGGCTGGCGGGTCGACGTCGGGTACCCGGAGGACCGCGACCGCGCCGAGCGCCGCCTGCGCGCCGAGGCGGAGTCGGCGGTCACCGGCGGCGAGCCGACGACCGACTGACCCCGCGACGGTGAGGCGGTCAATTCGGGGGGCGGTCGACCGCGCCGCCGCGGCCGCCGGCGGCCTCGAAACCGAAGCGCTCAACCCCCGCCCGCGAGGAGTCGTGCCTATGCAGGACAAACGCGTCCTCGTCACGGGCGGGGCCGGATTCATCGGCTCGAACCTCGCGAACCGGCTCGCAAGCGACAACGACGTGATCGCGGTCGACGACACCTACCTCGGCACGCCCGAGAACCTCGACGACGACGTCGAGTTCGTCGAGGCCTCCGTCGTCGACGGCGAGTTCCCGGTCGACGTCGACGTGGTCTTCCACCTCGCCGCGCTCTCCTCGCGGAACATGCACGAGAACGACCCCCAGCGCGGCTGCCGCGTCAACGTCGAGGGGTTCGTCAACACCGTCGAGCGCGCCCGGAAGTCGGGCTGTGAGACCGTCGTCTACGCCTCGACCTCCTCGATCTACGGGAGCCGCACCGAGCCTTCCCCGGTCGACATGGACGTGGAGGCGCGCACCGCTTACGAGGCCTCCAAGCTCGCGCGCGAGCGCTACGCCGAGTACTACGCCAACCACCACGACATGGCGATGGCCGGGCTGCGGTTCTTCTCGGTGTACCAGGGCTTCGGCGGCAACGAGGAACACAAGGGCGAGTACGCGAACACGGTCGCGCAGTTCGCGGACGCCATCGCGAACGGCGAGGCGCCCGAGCTGTTCGGCGACGGCACCCAGACGCGCGACTTCACGCACGTCTCGGACGTCGCTCGCGCGTGCGAACTCGCCGCCGACCACGAGCTGACCGGCGTGTACAACGTCGGCACTCAGGAGGCGTACTCGTTCAACGAGATGGTCGCGATGATCAACGACGCGCTCGGGACCGATACCGACCCCGAGTACATCGAGTGCCCGTTCGACGGCTACGTCCACGACACGATGGCCGACTACTCGACGTTCCACGAGGCGACCGGCTGGGAGCCGGAAATCTCCTTCGAGGAGGGCGTCGAGATGGTGTGCGAATCGTACAAGTAGCTCAGGCCCACCCGTCCGGGACGACCTCGACGATCTCGGTATGGTCGTCGTACGCGTCATCGATCAGCCGGATAGCAGTTAGTACGTCGCCGACAGGCGGCTGATCGAGTTGATGGAAATACAGACAGCCACATCGTTCCGACAACTCGAAGAAGTCATCGTCTGCGGTTAACACGACATACCCGTTTTCGCGAGCGTACGCCGCGATATCGGGATCGGTCGCACGAGGATCGAGCGCATCACGGACAGTGACTGCCCGAAGGTCGGGCGCTTCGATACAGGCGTCGATATACCGACGTGCGACGTTCTGGTCGCAGAGGAGCCGCATTACTATTGCGTCCGACTCGCGTCGCTCAGTCGGTCACGAGTCGCTTCCGCCTCCGCCGCGACCGCTTCCATCTCGTCGGGATTCGACTCGTAGTACTCGATAGCGGCGTCGATCTCGTCGGCCGTCAGACCGAACTCCTCGGCGACGGCCGCCCTCGACCAGTCGTGCTCGCGGACCAGCGACCCTACTTGGTGGACGCCGACGCGCGTTCCCTCTACCCGCGGCTTCCCGCCGAGTACGTTCGGCGTCGAAACAACGGGGATGGTCACGCTCATGGTCATATTTCTCCGTGAAGCGGCATAACAGTTTGGCGAAAACGCTGCTCAGGCCGAGTTCCTCTCTACGAAAACGCGTTTAGGACGACACGTCAGGTTGCTCCGGAGATCCAACTGCGGGGCTCTCCCATCGACCGATCGGCGTCAGGACGCGTCGACCGCGCTGCCGGCGGCGACGAGGAAGCCGATGATCGCGGTGACCAGCCCCACCATCCCGATGGCGACGGCGCCGATCTGGAAGGCGTCGCCCGACAGTCGCTGTGCCGTGAGGAACAGGAAGACGGTCGTGACGAAGCCGACGAGCGCTAAGATTCGCCCGAAGCGGCCGGTGTCGATTCCGGGTTCACTAGACACGATTGAGGATCTCCTTGAGGACGCCCTGGTACTCGTCGTCGGTGGCCGCGTTCCCGAGCGAGTGGATGGACTGACAGATCCACAGCCCGGCCGTGAAGTTGATGAACGCCGCCATCGAGACGGTGCCGACCTGCCCCTCCACGAACAGCCCCGTGACGACCGCTCCCACGAACCCCCCCGCCATGAGCGCGTGCGTGACGAGCGATCGGGTCCCGAAGTCCGCGAGCTGTAGTGACAACCGAGTGCCGACTGGCATACCAGTCGTTGCGGCTGTGTATGTAAAGAGGTAGCGCGTGGCGCAGGGTCGGCGTCGCTCGGATCCCCGTCCGGCCGACCTCGTTCGCGCGCTCGGCGGACCCGGACCCCACCAGTTTACCGCGGCCGCTCCGTAGTGGCGCCCGAATGACCGACGCCGATCCGACGCACGACGTCGTGGTGTGGGGCGCGACCGGTGTCGCCGGGCGGTTCACCGCCGAGCACCTCACCGAGCAGTACGGGCCCGAGGAGCTCTCGCTGGCCGTCGGCGGGCGGAACCGGGAGAAGCTCGACGCGCTCGCCGACGACCTCGCCCGTCGCGGCGACGCGCGGGACGACATGCCCGTCGTCGTGGGCGACGCGACCGACCCCCAGAGCCTGCGCGCGATCGCCGAGGACGCTCGGGTCGTCTGTACGACTGTCGGGCCGTACACCCGACTCGGGTCGCCGCTGGTCGAGGCCTGCGTCGAGGCGGGCACGGACTACTGTGACCTCACCGGCGAGGTGAACTGGGTGCGCGAGACCGTCGACCGGTTCCACGAGGCCGCGGTCGAGAACGGCGCGCGGATCGTCCACAGCTGCGGGTTCGACTCCGTCCCGGCGGACCTCGGTACGCTGCTCGTCCAGTCGTTCGCGAGGAAGGAACACGACGCGCCCTGCGACACGGTCCGGATCTACCTCGACGGCGGCAGCGGGAGTGTCAGCGGCGGCACGCTGGCGAGCTTCGGCGAGCTGTTCGAGGCGGCCGCGACCGACCCCCTCGCCCGGGAGGCGCTCCGGAACCCCTACTCGCTGGCGCCGCGGGGCGAGCGGAGCGGCGTCGACGCCGGCGAACAGCGCTGGCCGCAGCGAGACGCGCTTCGAGGCGGGTGGAGCGCTCCCTCGCCGATGGCCCCGGTGAACGAGCGCGTGGTGCGCCGGAGCAACGCGCTCCTCGACTACTCGTGGGGCCGCGAGTTCCGGTGTACGGAAGTCATCCCGACCGGGACCGGACCGCGGGGCGCGGCGACCGCGGGCGCCGTCGCCGGCGGGCTCGGCCTGTTCACGGCCGCGATGTCAGTCGGACCGATCCGCTCGGCGCTCCGTCGGTACTTCTTCCCTGACCCCGGCGAGGGGCCGACGCGGGAGGAAGCGGAAGCCGGGAGCTTCCTGATCCGACTTCTCGGGCGCGGCACGGGCGCTGACGGTCCCTTCACCGTCGAGGCCGAGTTCGGCGCCGACCGCGACCCCGGCTACGGCGCGACCGCGCGGATGCTTGGCGAGTCGGCCGTTTCTCTGGCCCACGACGAGGTCGACTCCCCGTTCGAGGGCGGCGTGTTGACGCCGGCGTCGGGGATCGGCCTCCCGCTCGCGGAGCGACTGCGCGAGGTCGGCTTCACCGCCTCGGTCGACGAGGCCGGGCCGACCGTCGGCGAGTAAGCCGCTCAGGCCGGCTGTGAGTCCAGCTTCTTGTAGTCGATGTAGTCGGCGCCGCGGAGCTCCTCGAGGAGGTTGATCGCCGCGCGGGCGCCCTCGCCGACGGAGGTCGCGATCTGCTGGTGGCCGCCGGTGACGTCGCCCGCCGCGTACACCCGGTCGACCGGCGTCGACTGGTCGGGGTCGGTGACGATGTCGTCGCCGTCGACGGGGACGCCGAGCATCTCCGCGAGGTCGGTGCCACCGGCGGTACCCAACGCGACGAAGAGTCCGTCGACCGAAATCTCGTCTCCCGCCTTTGTCACGACGGTCTCGAGTACTTCTCCGCCGGCGA
The DNA here is from genome assembly GCF_000296615.1 of Halorubrum sp. T3. Lineage (NCBI taxonomy): Archaea > Methanobacteriati > Methanobacteriota > Halobacteria > Halobacteriales > Haloferacaceae > Halorubrum > Halorubrum sp. T3. Next base: position 970,764 of record NZ_JH815329.1, read on the forward strand.
GTCGGTCCAAGTCGTCGGTGATGACAGGGATCCCGGCGTCGTCGACCCGCTCTTTGAGCTCCTCGCCGGCCTCGAACGACGACCCGTTGGTGAGGATTCGGACGTCGTCGGTGTAATCGAGCAGCATCAGCGCCTCCGTCACGGCGTAGTTGTCGTTGCCGACGACCGCGACGGGGCTGTCGCGGTAGAAGTAGGCGTCACACTCGACGCAGTAGGAGACGCCGTGGCCCTCGTACGCCTCGACGTCCGCGATGGCCGGCCGCTCGTAGTCCGCGCCCGTCGCGAGGATCACGCCGTCGACGACGTACTCGTCGACCGTCGTCTCGACGCGGTACCGCTCGCCCTCCGGCTCGATCCGAACGACCTCCTCCTCGACGATCTCGGCCCCGTACTTCTGGGCGTGTTCCCGTCCCAGATCGACGAGCTCCGGGCCGGTGACGCCGTCCGGGAACCCGTAGACGTTCTCCATGGTGTCCACGTCCCGGGTCGTCCCGCCCCCGTCGTCAAACACCAGCGTTCGCTTGTCCGCGCGGGCCGTGTAGATGGCCGCGTTCAGTCCCGTCGGTCCGCCGCCGATGATCGCGACACCAGACATCTGTATTGTAACAAACGCACTATACTACCTTATGCGTTGCGCCCGCTCGGCGTGCGGTAGTCGACCCACACCGATCCGCCATCGATGGTTTGCGGCCCGAATCGGTCCTGAAGACCGGTTCCGTACTCCTGAACCCCCCCTTCGAACTCGCCGACGATCGACGCGACGGGCACCCGCGCGGCCTCGTTGTGTATATCCAACACATTCTCGTCCGGGCGATGAAGGCGGGTCGTCGGGTCGCAGTCGGCTACTCCTCGTCGAGCGACAGCGCGTCCGTCGGACACTCCTCGACGCAGGCGGCACACTGGAGGCAGTCGGCGTGGTCCACGACGCCGTCGACCTCGCGGGTCGATCCCTCGAGACCGCCCGGCGAGAACACGTCGCCGTGGTCCGTGACCTCGCCCTCGGCGTACTGCCCCGGACGGATCTCCTGTCGGCAGACCGTCCCGCAGCGACCGCAGCTCACGCAGGCGTCCGCGTCGACCTCGACGCGCGGCGCCGGATCGCGACCGAGCGCCTCTGCGACGCGGTGGACGGCGTGCGAGAGCGTCCCGGCCGGGCAGATCTGACACCAGGCCCGCTGGTGGTACACGACGCCGAGAACGACCGCGACGAGCGTGCTGACGCCGAGCATCGTGAGGAACGGCACGCCGAGCGACCCGCCCTGCCGCCACGCGGCGTGGAGTCCCGTCCCCAAGAGTCCGAACGCCGTCAGGGCCACGGCCGCGCGGGTCAGCGGATGCTTGAACCAGTCCGGCGTCCGCTTTCCACGGCTGAGCAGGCGGACGTAGCCGTCGAGCAGGCCGCCGCGCGGACAGAGGTGATTACAGTAGAACCGGCCGCGGACGGCGCCGACGCCGACCGCCGCGGCGGCGCAGCCGACGACGCCGACCCCCGCGACGAGGGGGTACCAGAGCGCCGCCGCCAGCAGTCCGACGAAGGCGACGCCGAGGTAGCGCTGCCAGCGTCGCCGTCGTTCGATCGAGTCATCGCCAACCGGCCGCCGACGGATCGTGTCGAGCCCCCGCTTGTCGAACCACGGCTCCCCGTCGCGTACCCGTCGGACCCTCTCGACGAGTCGCTTCGTTCGCTCACCGGCCGTCACCGACCGCGCCCTGTCCACGAGTTCGCTTGCTCGGTCTCGCAGGCTCATCTTCGACGCAGACGATCCTGTCCGGCGCGTCAGACTTAGTAGTTTGGAAAAACCACAATTCTACACAATACTATCTCGCCAACCCGCTCGGCCGTCGCGACTCCGCTCCGTCAGCGGGTTCGCCGGTCACCTCGTCCGAGGAGGGATCGGGTCCGCCCGGCGGACCGGCTGGTGGCGCTCGGCGAGGCGCCGGAAGTTCTCGAATATCTGCTTGCTCGCCCGCGCCGCCTCGACGGATTCGTCGGTGATCCCGTCCAGCACGGAGCGGATCCGATCGTCCGGAAGGTCCTTCCCTTCCGTCACCCAGACAGCCGTCTCGCGGTCGTACTCCGGGTGGAACTGTATCCCGTAGCTACTGCCGATGCGGAAGGCTTGGACGCCGTGGCCGTTGCGTGCGAGCGTCGTCGCACCCGGCGGGAGTTCGGCGACGCGGTCGGAGTGCGTCTCGAAGCTGACGAACCGCTCCGGGATCCCCTCGAACAGCGGGTCGTCGCCGAGGCGCACGATCCGCTCGTATCCGAGTTCGTACTCCGCCATGTCGACGACGCGCCCGCCGAGGGCCTGCGCGAGGAACTGGTGTCCCCAGCAGATGCCCAGCGTCGGCACGTCCGCCCGGTGGACCCGACGGATCCACTCCGTCAGCTCGTGAATCCAGTCGCGGTCGTCGTACGCCGAGGTCTGTGACCCGCTGATGACGACGCCGTCGAACCGCCATTCGGACGCCGACACCGACGGCGGGAACTCGCCCTCGCTCGCCTTGTAAACGACGACCTCCGCGTCGAGTTCCCGACGGAGGTTCGACTCCGCGGGCGTCTCCCCCACCGACGCATCGATCACTGCGAACGTTACGCTCATGTGTCTACCGAGGCGCACTACGGTCAAATTACTTTGTGTGTAATGTACTATACACACACTATCGATGTCGATCCGACGAGAGCCGGTGGCGCTCGCTCGGTACCGGACCGCGACGGCGAGACGCCCGCCGCTCAGATGAACTCCGCGACCGCTTCACGGAGAGAGCGTCCCTCACCGACGACGTCGCGCCGATAGTGCATGTAGACCGCGCCGAGCGGGGGCTGGATAACGTACGCCAGTGCGATCGGTAACACCGCACCGGAGGGCACCGCGTCCCCGGCGACGACGATCGCCAGCGCGATCGACAGGTTTCGCATGCTGGTCGCGTACACGAGCGCGACGCCCCGTCGCGGGTCGAGCAGCGTCCGTCCGGCGGCCGCGGCGACGCCGAGGACCGCCGCGTAAAACACCACCAGCGGAACGACCGTCACCGCCGACGCGACGGGATCCGCGAGGATCTGCCCGGACTGCATCGTCATCGCGACGAACACGATCAGCATCACGCCGAGCGACGACAGCCCGCCGAACAACGGCTTCAGGCGCTTGAAACCCGCCGTGGAATACCGGCGGAGCAACAGCCATCGAGTGACCGTCCCAGCGGCCATCGGGATGACCACCACCTGCGCGAGCTGTCGGTACAGCGCCGAGGGGTCGAACCCGATGTCGGCGGGCACGAGTACGGAGAGGTACGCCGGGAGAATCACGATCGCCGCTAACAGGTTGACCGCCATCGCGACCAGCGCCGCCTCGAGGTCTCCGTCGGCGAGGCCCGTCCACGCGGCGGTCATCCCGGAGGTCGGGATGAGCGCGATGAAGTACAGTCCGACGGCGTACTCGATGTCGCCGCCGAAGAAGCCTCGCGAGAGGGCGACCGCGAACAGCGGCGCCGCGCCGAAGTTGATCAGCAGGCTCAACCCCACTGGACCGGCGTGGTCGCGGACGTTGATCACTTCCCGAAGGTCGATGTTGATCATCATCGGGTAGATCATCAGGAACAGGATCGGGACGACCGCGGCTCGCAGGAGCGCCTTCGTCCCCGAGCCCGCGACCTGGCCGAAGGCCAGCCCGGCGACCAGCGAGGCGACGACGACGTAGATGAGGTTCTCCTTGATTCCGGTGAGGAACGGGCGTATCATCTGATGGACATGGACAGTTCGTGATGCGGGCGCTTGCCGTGCCGATACGCTCTCTTCCGTCGGGCGGGCGTTCGCTCTGTCATCTCTCGAGCATCCGGTCGGCCGGCCGTCGACGCCTCCGGCCGGCTTCGGGACTCTATACGCGATAACGCACGACGCAACCAAAAATGTATGGTATACACAATTCTACTGCGGCCGGACGGAACGACCTCGGTCGCGACTCCGGCCGCACATTTCACAGCCAAACGCTACTGTCGCTCATTCATCGCATATATGTAACGCCGATCTCCGGGAACAGAGGCGAACGGAGAGATGTGCGATCTGTCCAATCACACGCCGGTGATCCGCTCGTCGGAACCGAATACGGAGTCAGTCCGACCTCGCGAGGGCGTCGATCTCGGGGGCGTGACCGAAGAAGGAGCCGTTCGTCGATTGACCGCGCGTCGCCCGCGTGGCTTACATGTAGCCGAGGTCGCGCAGGCGCTCCATCAGGTCCTCCTTGTCCTGGGCGCGGCCGGCGCGCTCGGTCGTCTCGTCGAGGTTCTGGAGCCACGCGGGCTCCTCGGTCGTCTTCTCCGTCGAGACCTCGCTGCCGAGCGAGCGGAACCCGGCGAAGTACTTCGGCGAGATCGGGACGTCCTCCTGCGTAACGCCCTCCGGCAGGTCGTCGTCGCTCTGCGGGATGTACCCCTCGTCGGGGAACGCTTCGACGGTGTCGGGCACGACGAAGTTCCAGAAGGCCTCCCACACGTCGGCCTCGGCGAACTGGAGGATGGGTTGGATGCGGTCGTGCGGCGGGAACAGGTCGGGGTCGTGACGCGGCGAGAAGAACGTCTCGTCGGCGCGGGCCTCCTGCTCGTCCCAGCGGACGCCGGAGATGACGCCGTCGATGTCGTGCTCCTCGAGGGCGTCGTTGAGCGCGACCGTCTTCAGCAGGTGGTTGCCGACGTACGTGTCGAGCAGGAACGGGAACGAGTCCTCCTCGAACTCTAAGATCTCCCGGATGTGGTGCTGGTTGTGCTCCGAGAGTGCGTCGACGGGGATGTCGTCGCCGGGTTCGAGGCCGTGTTCCTCGACGTAGTCGCCGACGTCCTCGTTGCGGGCGTACACGAGGTCGATATCCCACTCGTCGGCCCAGTGCTCGACGAAGTCGGTGATGTCGTCGAAGTGCTGGAAGTGGTCGATGAAGACGGCGGTCGGCTTCTCGTGGCCGTACTCCTCGGCTACCTGATTGATGAAGTACAGCGTCAGCGTGGAGTCCTTCCCGCCCGTCCACATCACCGCGGGGTTGTCGTACTGTTCGAGCCCGCGGCGGGTGACCTCGACCGCCTTCTCGATTTTGTGCTGGATCGACGGGTAATCCTCGGGGGTCTCCCCCTCACCGTCGGTGTAATCGACGTCGACGCTCGCCGGGAAGTCGTCGCTCATACGGCGTAGCCGTCGCCGCCGAGACGAATAGGCTTTCTGAATCGCGGGCGCCCGAGGGAGCGCCGACCGAGGGCGGTCGCCGCCGCTGTCCCGCGGAACACAAGGGATATGCCGGCTCCACCGGAACCTCCGGACATGGGTCTGTTCGACCGGCTCCGCGGCGACGACGACGAGCGCGTCGTCTTCCTCGGGATCGACGGCGTACCGCTCGACCTCGTCGAGGACCACCCCGACGTCTTCGAGAACCTGACCGACGTCGCCGAGACCGGCTCCGGCGGCCGCTTAGAGAGCATCGTCCCCCCCGAGTCGAGCGCGTGCTGGCCGAGCCTCACGACCGGCGTGAACCCCGGCGCCACGGGCGTGTACGGCTTCCAGGACCGCGAGCGCGACTCCTACGAGACGTACGTCCCGCTCGGTCGCCACGTGGAGGCGACCCGGCTGTGGGACCGCGTCACCGACGCCGGCCGCGACGCGACCGTCCTCAACGTCCCCGTCACGTTCCCGCCGTCGACGCGGGTCCAGCGGATGGTCTCCGGCTTCCTCTCGCCCGACCTGGAGTCGGCGGCGAGCGACGAAGAACTGCGCGCGACGCTCGACGGCTTCGACTACAAGATCGACGTCAACGCCAAGCTCGGCCACGACGACGACAAGACGGAGTTCATCGAGAACGCGCACGCGACGCTCGACGCCCGGTACGAGGCGTTCGACCACTACCTCGCACAGGACGACTGGGGCCTCTTCTTCGGCGTCTTCATGAGCACGGACCGCGTGAACCACTTCCTGTTCGGCGACTACGCGACCGACGGCGAGTACAAGGAAGAGTTCCTCGAGTTCTACCGCAAGCTCGACGGGTACATCGGCGAGATACGCGACTCGCTCGACGACGACACCACGCTGATCGTCGCCTCCGACCACGGGTTCACCGAGCTGAACTGGGAGGTGAACTGCAACCAGTTCCTCGCCGACGAGGGGTGGCTCTCGTACGCGGACGACGACCACGACTCGCTGACCGACATCGACGACGAGGCGCGCGCGTACTCGCTCATCCCCGGCCGCTTCTATCTCAACTTAGAGGGGCGCGAGCCGGAGGGCGTCGTTCCACAAGACGAGTACGAGGCGACCCGGGAGGAGCTCATCGACGACCTCGAATCGCTCACCGGCCCCGACGGCCGGCAGGTGTGCAAGCGGATCGTGAAAGGCGAGACCGTCTTCGACGGCGACCACGACGATATCGCCCCCGACCTCGTCGTCATCCCCGCGGACGGGTTCGACCTCAAGTCCGGGTTCAGCGGCAAGGAGGCCGTCTTCACCGAGGGGCCCCGCAACGGGATGCACAAGTTCGAGAACTCGCTGTTGTACTCGACCGACCCCGACCTCGATCTCACCGACGCGAACCTCTTCGACGTGACGCCGACCGTCCTCGACCTGCTGGACGTCGAGGCCGACGACGAGTTCGACGGCGAGAGCCTGCTGGGCTGACGGCGGTCGCACCGACGGAGGCCGGATCCGCCTCGTCGCCCGCGACGCGCGCCCTCAAACCCTCCGTCGGCCGCGAACACCGCAGACAGAGGATCCCGGTTCCAGCCCAGTTCACGTGGTTCGACCCGCAGTGCGGACACTGGTGGCCGTCGTTGTCGTACTCGGTCGTCCCCCGCGGCGCGGCGAGATGGCCGTCGTCGACCGCGCGCTCGACCAGCCCCGGGAACCGCTGTTTCTTGAATCGGGCGCGGTGCGCGAGGAACTCGCCCGGTCGGCTCGGGTCGCTCCCGTGGAGGTCCTCCCATTTGATCGCTATCTCGCCGTCCGCCTGCCCCCGCGCGACCTGCTTGATCGTCGCGGCCGCGGCCTCGAACAGCGGGGTCGTCGCGAGCGCCTGCGGGGAGTCGATTTCGCCGCTCGCGGCGGCGTACCGCTCCGCGGCGTCGTCGTACGCTCCGTCGGCGCCGCCGAGCCCGCCCGCGACTCGGAAGTCGGCCACGAACTCACCGAGGCAGGCGGCCTGTCCCGGTGCCGAGAGGACTGACTCGAAGTCGCGGGCGGCGGCGATCCCCTCGGTCGCGCGTCGGTTCGCGCGCTCGTCGACGCCAGCGACGCGATACGCGACCGCCGCCGCGAGCAGCTGTTGGAGCCCCTGGCCGACCCACCCCTTCTCGTCCGGTTCGAACGGGTCCAGTTCGGGTCGCGGGTCGGCGAGCACGCGTCGCCCGCCGCGGGTGTAGCGGTCCCCGGCGCGCTCGTACTCCCGGGTCGCCAGCGCGTCGACCGCCGCGTCGTGGTGGCCGCCGTCGTCGGTGTTCACACGGTCCGTACGGCGGGCGGCGAGTTACGCCTGACGCCCCGCCGCGGGCGTCCGCTCCGAGCAGGCGCGGTAGAACGCCACCGAGTAGGTCGCCCACAGCGCGCCGAGGACGCCGGTGACCGCGATCACTCCGACCCCGACTCCGACGGTGCCGAGTGTGCCGACCTCGACGGTCGGGACCCACACCGGGGCGGACTCCATCGCCGGCGGCGGTGCGAGCGACAGCGACGCGGCGGCGACGAGGAGGCCGAACGCCGCGCCGCCGCCGGTCAGGAGGGCCGTGTAGAGGAACGCGGCTCCGAGGTTCGACCGCACGACGCGGACGCTGCGACGGAACCCGGCGACGAGTTCGGCGCCGTCGACGACGATCGCGTGGGCGTAAAACTGGAGAAAGAACGTGACGAGCAGGTACGCGGCGAACAGGCCGACGACGATGATCGCCAGCACCGCCAGGAGCGTGACGTCCTCGGCGGGGACGGCGAGGAACCCGGCGGGCTCGCTCGCGACGCTGCCCGCGATCCCGAGGAGGGCGCCGAAGAACGCGAGGAAGCCGAACGCGAGGCTCACTCCGAGCAGCGCGAGGTACGCGACCAGCAGCGGGAGATAGTGTTCCTTACCTCCCGAGACGAGCGTCGCGACGCCCGTCGTCCCGTCGAGCGCTTCGTCCGCCATCGCGAGCAGGCCGCCTTGGAAGAAGGGAGCGACGAGGATCAGCACGCCGAACGTCAGCGCGGACACCGCCGCGGACAGCTCCGGGTTCGCCGTCGGTCCCACGATCAGGTCTGGGAGCTGTGCGAGCGCGAACAGCGCCGAGACGGCGACGAGGACGGGGTTCCTCGCGACGCTACCGACGGCCGGACGGATCGAGCGGAGGGCTGGCATGGCTGGTCGGTCCCTCCGAGGACAGTAAAAACCCCTCGGCGCCAGCGCGGTCCCGACCATACTTACTCCCGGGCGTCGAACCCCTCCTATGGAGAGTTCGGACGACGCGTCGCGCTCGGCGGCGGAATCGACGTCGCGATCCGTCTCGCGGGAGAGAGCGGGCTCGCCGTCGACCAGCGGGCGCGTCGAGTGGCTCCTCGTCGTCGCGCTGCTCGCGGTCCCGATGGCGGTCGTTCCGGGCGGCGACGACGCCCCGACGCTGGTGAGCCTCTGGGGGTTCGTGACGCTCGGCGGCGACGGGAGCGGGCTCGGCGGCTACCCCGTGTGGGCGTACTTCCTCGACCAGCCGCGGCCGTTTGCGACGCTCCCGCCGTCGATCCGGGCGTGGCCGCTCGCGCTCGGGTTCCACCTGCTCGCGGCCGGCAGCGCCACGAGCGGCGTCGCGCTCGGCCGCGAGGACCGCCGCGTAACGGGCGGCCTCCTCGTCCTCGCGGCGGCCGCGACCCTGTGGGTGGCGGCGGGGCTGGGCGTGCGGTTCGGCGTCGGCGCGACCGCCGGCTGGTTCGCCGTACTCCCCGCGAGCGCGCTCGCGACGCTCGCCCTCGCGGTCGCGGCGTACGGACGTGACCTCCGCGGGATCGCGGTCCGGTAGCCCCTCGCGCGGTAGTCCCTCGTGTGGTGGTCCCTCGTGTGGTAGCCCTCGTTCGGCCGATCGGGCCGCGACCCGGCCGACCGCATTTATATACCCGGGTGCGGAATCGAGGTCCATGACAACGCTGTCGGGTCTCCTGACCATCACCAGCCTCGCGGGGCTCGCGACGGGGCTGGGTGCGATACCCGTGTTCTTCCGGTCTCGCGTCACCCACCGCACCTACGACGCGGCGCTCGGCCTCGCCGCGGGGCTGATGGTCGCCGCCAGCGTCTTCGGCCTGATACTCCCCGGATTAGAGGAGGGAACGCTCACGGCGGTGATGACCGGCGTGTTCCTCGGCGGCGTCGCGCTGTTGGGCGGGAACTACGCGATCCCGCACCTCCACGCGCAGTACCGCGAGTGGCTCCCCGAGGGCGGCGCCACCGGCGACGACGTTGAGTCGATGCCGACGAGCGACGACCGGCTCGGGATAACCGCAGACGACCGGTCGCCCGGAACCGAGGCCGACGCGGCCGGAAACACCGGGGACGCGGCGTCGGAGTTCACGTCGGACGCCCACGCCGAGGCGACCGCCGAAACCGACGCCGCCCGCGAGGTGACCCTCCGGAAGGCGCTGCTCATCGGCGGCGCGATCACCCTCCACAACGCCCCGGAGGGGTTGGCGATCGGCGTCGCGTTCGCCTCCGGGTTAGAGGAGGTCGCACTGCTGCTCGCGGTGGTGATCGGGCTCCAGAACGTGCCCGACGGGTTCGCGTTCGCCGTCCCGATGGCGGACACCGGGATGTCGAACGGTCGCGTCCTCTGGTACACGACCCTCTCGGGGGTGGTCCCGCAGGTGGTCGCGTCCCTCTTCGGATTCCTGCTCGTGACGGTCGCGGCCGGCCTGTTTCCGGTGTCGTCCGGGTTCGCGGCGGGCGCGATGCTCGCGGTCGTCTTCCGGGAGCTGATCCCCTCCTCGCACGGCCACGGACACGCCGACGCCGCGACGGGCGCCTTCCTCGTCGGCTTCGTCATGCTCGTCGTCGTCGACGCCGTCATCGTGGTGTGAGCGGCGGAGCGATCGCACGAACAGAGGACTCGTCGTCGTCGTCCGTTACTCGTTCTCCGGACTGCTCGGGTGGTAGTCGGTGTCGTACTGCCCCGGATTGCCGTCGACGCGGTCGGGGTTGATCCGGCCGGCGAGCAGCATGAAGTCGAGGACGGTGCAGTAGAGCATCGCCTCGACGACGGGGACGGCCCGCGGCGGGAGGACGGGGTCGTGGCGCCCGACGACCTGGATCTCCTTCTCCTCGCCCGTCTCCCAGTCGGCGGAGCGCTGCTTCTTGGGGATCGAGGTCGGTGCGTGCCACGTCGCCTCGCCGTAGATCGGCTCGCCGGTCGTGATCCCGCCCTGGAGCCCGCCGTGGTCGTTCCCCTCGGGGACGGGGTCGCCCTCGTCGCTCTCGACGTGGTCGAACGACTCGCCGTCGTCGAACGTCCAGTCCTCGTTGCGCTCGCTGCCCGTCACGTCGACGGCGTCCTTCCCGAGGCCGAACTCGACGCCCGTCGTGGCCGGAATCGAGAACATCGCCTGTCCGAGCCGGCTCGGGAAGCCGTCGAAGCGCGGGGCGCCGAGCCCGCGCGGAACGCCGCGGCACTCGAAGTAGATCGAGCCGCCGATGGAGTCGCCCTTCTCCTGGTACTCCTCGATCAGCTCCTGCATCTCGGCGGCCGCGTCGGGGTCGGCGCAGCGCACGTCGTTCTCCTCGCTGTTCGCGAGGAGCTGCTCGAAGCTCACCGGGTCGGCCTCGACGTCGCCGATCCGGTTGACGTGGGCTTTGATCTCCACGTCGTGATCGGAGGCGTCGAGCACCTGTTCGGCGACCGCGCCGGCCGCGACCCAGTTGACGGTCTCGCGCGCGGAGGAGCGGCCGCCGCCGCCCCAGTTGCGCGTGCCGAACTTCGCGGAGTAGGTGTAGTCGCCGTGCGAGGGGCGCGGCGCCGTGACGTACGGCTCGTACTTGCCCGAGCGCGCGTCCTTGTTCTGTATCACCATCCCGATCGGCGTCCCCGTGGTGTAGCCGTCCTGAACGCCGGAGTTGACGACGACCTCGTCGGGCTCGCCCCGCGAGGTAGTGATCATCGACTGGCCCGGCTTGCGCCGGTCGAGCTGCGCCTGGATGGCCTCCTCGTCGAGCTCGACGCCCGCGGGCACGCCGGAGACGGTGACGCCCATCGCGTCGCCGTGGCTCTCGCCGTAGGTCGTCAGCTGGAAGAGTCGGCCGAACCGGTTCCCGTTCATACCCTCACGTGTGGCCGGGGGCATATAGGGGTTGCAATCCGCGCAACCGGTGTCGGCTGCCGCGCGACCGATGGCGGTATGTAACGGGAACGCGTTGGTGGGTGCGTGCGCGAACGTCTCACTTCGGACCTCGGCGTGTACGCCATCTCGGGGCTGTTCTCCCTCGTCGTCTTCGTCCTCGCGCTCGGGATCCTCTCGCGGACGCTCCCCGACGGGCTCGCGAGCCGACAGCTCGGGGGGCTGATCGTCGGCTACCTGCTGTTCGTCGGCGTGTACACGACGGCGTGGTTCATCTACACAGGGATCGACAGCCGCGAAGAGGTCTAATAGGGGACACGGGAGGCTCGCCGACCAGCGGAAGCAGCCAAGGTTCCGCCTGCCGAACCGTTTTCACGCCGCCCCGCGACGAGGTCCGTATGACTCGGGATACCATCGACTTCGACGTCGACGACCGCGGGGTCGCGACGATCACCGTCGACCGACCGGAACAGCTCAACGCGCTCACCGTCGAGACGCTCGAAGCGATCGAGGGGGCGTTAGACGAGGCCGCCGACCGCGACGCCCGCGTCCTCGTGATCGCCGGCGCGGGCGACGACGCGTTCGTCGCGGGCGCGGACATCTCCTACATGGTCGACATGTCGACGCCCGAGGCGCAGGCGTACGCAGAGCTCGGCCACCGCGTCGCGGAGGCCATCGAGACGTTCCCGGCGCCGACGATCGCCGCGGTCGACGGGTACGCCTTCGGCGGCGGCTGCGAACTCGCGCTCGCCTGCGACCTCCGGGTCGCCGCCGAGAGCGCGGTCCTCGGACAGACCGAGATCGACCTCGGTATCATCCCGGGCTGGGGCGGCACGCAGCGGCTCCCGGCGCTCGTCGGCGACGAGGTCGCCCGCCGGCTGATCTTCCTCGGCGAGCGGATCGACGCCGAGGAGGCGGCCGAGGTCGGCTTCGTCGGCGAGGTCGTCGCCGACGAGGCGTTCGACGACCGGATCGACGAGCTGGCCGGCGAACTGGCGGCGAAGCCCGCGACCGCGCTGCGAGCCGCGAAGGAGGCGCTGAACGCGGCCGGTCAGGGCGCGGGCGCGACCGGGCTGGCCTTGGAGCGCCGGGCGTGGGCCGGCCTGTTCGGCACGCACGACCAGCGCGAGGGGATGGCGGCGTTCTTGGAGAAGCGCGAGCCGGAGTTCGAGTAGTAGAGTTGCGAACGGACGCGGTGGCGCGCGCCTCCGAGCGCCCGATAGGGCGCGAGGAGCGCGTGCGAGGGACGCCGTGAGCGACGGGCGACCGGAGGGAGCCCGGAGCGAACGGCGAGGCTGGGGAGGCGAGAGGTGCTGTGCGGGGCGGGACTCGAAGGGGCGGCCGCGAGGCGGGCGCAGGCGTTCACGAGAGCGGAGCTCTCGTGAGCCAATCAGAACGTGAAGCGTTCTGATGACGACGGTAGGACCGCAGCGAGTGAGCGGAGCGAACGAGCGAGGACCGCCCCGAGCGTGCGCCCGCCTCGCGGCCGGGGCTTCGGTGGCGTTCTGATCGCTGCGAGATTCATAAGCGGACGTTCGATTCCCCCGCTCCGTGCCATCGCCTCTCATCGCGATTCCGTAACCGCCACGCTTTATTAATCCGCCCGAGTACCGGCGACATGGACCAGTTGCGGCAGTCGCTCCTCGACGCGCCGATCATCGAGAAAGGCGAGTACCAGTACTTCGTCCACCCGATCAGCGACGGCGTCCCGATGCTCGAACCGGAGCTGCTCCGGGAGATCGTCATCCGGATCATCCGGAAGGCCGAGCTGGAGAACGTCGACAAGATCGTCACCCCCGCGGCGATGGGGATCCACATCTCCACCGCGCTCTCTTTGATGACCGACATCCCCCTCGTCGTCATCCGGAAGCGCCAGTACGGCCTCGACGGCGAGGTGCCGCTGTTCCAAGAGACCGGCTACTCCGAGTCGGAGATGTACATCAACGACGTCGAGGAGGGCGACCGCGTGCTCGTGCTCGACGACGTGCTCTCGACGGGCGGCACGATGAAGGCCATCCTCGACGCGCTCACCGACGAGGTCGGCGCGGAGGTCGTCGACGTCGTCGCCGTGATCAAGAAGGCCGGCCCGAACGAGCTCGACGAGACGGACTACAACGTGAAGACGCTGATCAACGTCACCGTCGAGGACGGCGAGGTCGTGGTCGTCGACGCCCAGGGCGACGAATAAGTCGTCCGGAGCAGCGCCGCGGTAAAACCCGCGAAACCTTCGTGTATCCGCCTATAAATAGTCGACTACGTAGCGGCGGCGAACACCTCCAAAGCCCTAGCCGCTTGCTTATAAATGGCTGACTGCGGATCGACGGCGAACGCCTCCAAAGCCCCGGCCGCTTGCTTATAAATGGCTGACTGCGGATCGACGGCGAACGCCGCCAAAGCCCCAGCCGCTTGCTTATAAATGGCTGACTGCGGATCAACGGCGAACACCTCCAAAGCCCCAGCCGCTTGCTTATAAATGGCTGACTGCGGATCAACGGCGAACACCTCCAAAGCCCCAGCCGTGAGGGCGGCGCAGGCTCGCTGTGCGCTTCAGTCGCTCACTCCGTTCGCTCCTTCCAGTGCTTGCGTCGCCTGCGCCGCCCTCACGGCTGCCCCTTTGAGTCCCACCCCTCCGGAAGACGGTCCTGCTCGCTCACTCCGTTCGCTGCGCGGGCTGCGACTTCCGTGCTCCCGCTCGCTTCGTCGCCGGCGCTACGCGCCGGCTGCCGGAGGGACCTCCGGTCCCTCCCTGCTCGCGGGAACGCACAGCAACCGCAGCCTCACGCCTCCCCAGCCTCGTCGGCCGCCCTCCGCTTCGCTCCGGGCGCCCGACTCCCTCGCGCGGTGCCGTTCGCGGCCGCCGAGGGCGGCCGCTCACGGGCACGCGCCGACCGCACCGCCCCGGTTGTTTATAAAGCCCGCGCCGTCCCTCGTCGCTGCCGGGCGCGGGCGCCTTTTATGCCGAGGTCCCGAACGGTGGGGTACACATGACTGACGCGTTATTCGTCGTGAGCGAGGAAGGGTACTGGGCCGAGGAGTGTATCGAGCCGCTGACGACGCTGGAGGCGGAGGGCGTCGACGTGACGGTCGCGACGCCCTCGGGGTCGCCGCCGGTCGTCGACGAGCGCTCGCTCGACCCCGAGGCCGCGGGGGGCGAGGAGCGAGTCGCGGAGCTCCGCGAGGTCGACGAGGAGCATCCCGAGCTGAACGACCCCGAACCGATCGCGACGGTCGACGCCGCCGACTACGACGCGGTCGTCTTCCCCGGCGGCCACGGCACCGTCTGGGACGTGAACCAGGACCGCCACGCCCGGCAGCTCCTGCTCGACGCGGTCGCGGGCGACGAGGGTGTCGCCCTGGTCGTCTGTCACGCGGTCGGGATTCTCGCGTTCACGCGCGAGGCCGACGGGACGCCGCTCGTCGAGGGGCGCGCCGTCACCGGGTTCCCCAACGAGTGGGAGGCGGACATCGTCGACGACAAGGACGTAATGCCCGACGGCCGGAAGCTCCCGTACTGGGTCGAAGACGAGGTCGTCCTCGCGGGCGCCGACTTCGACGCCGAGCTCGACGCCGACGAGAGCGTCACCGTCGACGGCGACCTGATAACGGCGCGCGGCCCGGGCTCCTCCGCGGCCGCGGCCGCGACGCTGCTCGACGAACTGTAGGCATCGCTCCGCGACGGCGGCCGCACCGCCTCCCTACCGGATCACGAACGCCGGCTCTTCGATCCGCTCGCTCTTACACTCGGGACACCGCGACGGCTTGTTGACCGGGTCGTCGAAGCCGTCGAACCCGCACTCGCGGCAGGTCGGCGGGGCGACGAGGAACTCCTCGTCCGCGTCGCCTTCGCTGCCGTCGTTTCCCTCTCGCACTGACCGCGAGACGTGTTCGAGGTGTTCGTACACGACCGGCGTCGGCAGCGACAGCGCCTCAGCGAGGTCGCTCGCCGTCCGGGGCTCCTCGCGGAGCGCGTCGGCGATCCGCTGGCGTGTCGTCTCCATGGGCGAACTTCGACGGCGACGAGCAAAACCGTCCGGGATCGCGACGCCGCGGCTCGGGGGACCGACGCCGCGGGCGCACGACATCGCCGGCGCGAGCGGTCCGACCGATGACGCGGGCACAAGAGGTATGTCACCGGGGTGAGACAGGAGGGGTATGAAAGCCGTCGTACTCGCGGGTGGCTACGCGACCAGGCTCTGGCCGATCACCGAACACCGGCCGAAGATGTTCCTGCCGGTGGGCGAGAACACCGTCATCGACGAGATATTCGAGGACTTGGAGGCCGACGACCGGGTCGACGAGGTGTTCGTCTCGACGAACGAGCGCTTCGCCGACACGTTCGCGGAGTACCTCGCGGACAGTCCCTTCGAGAAGCCGACGCTCTCGGTGGAGGAGACCGTCGAGGAAGACGAGAAGTTCGGCGTCGTGGGCGCGCTCGAACAGCTCGTCGACCGCGAGGGCGTCGACGACGACCTGATCGTCGTCGCCGGCGACAACATGATCAGCTTCGATCTCGGCGACTTCGCCGACTTCTTCCACGACAAGGGGACGCCGACGCTGGCCGCCTACGACGTGGGCGACCGCGAGCGCGCGAAGTCGTACGGGCTCGTCCAGCTCGACGGCGACGAGGTGATCGACTTCCAAGAGAAGCCCGAGGACCCGCAGTCGACGCTCGTCTCCATCGCCTGCTACGCGTTCCCCGCGGAGACGCTCCCGAAGCTCACCACGTACCTCGAAGACGACAACAACCCCGACGAGCCGGGCTGGTTCCTCCAGTGGCTCCAGCAGCGCGGGCCGGTCCACGCGTACACCTTCGACGGCGCGTGGTTCGACATCGGCACCGCCGACAGCTACCTCGACGCGGTTGAGTACGCCCTCGACGGCGGCACGCTCGTCGCCGACGACGCGACCGTCGAGGGGAGCGACCTCGGCGACGTGGTCCACGTCATGTCGGGCGCGACGGTGACCGACTCGACGCTCGATCGCGCGGTCGTGTTCGAGGACGCGACGATCACCGACTCCGAGGTCCGCAACTCCGTGATCGACACGGGCGCCACCTTAGAGGGCGTCGACCTCTCCGGCGCGCTGATCGGCTCGCACACCTCGATCACCGAGGGCGACGACTTCTAAGCCGACTCCGCGGCTCGGCCGTCCTTTCCTGCGAAATCCGGCTCCGAGCCCGTCGGTCTGTGCCGGACCCGTTAGTCTGTGCCGGCCTGCTCGTGCGTGTGGTGGTAGCAGTCGAGAGCGGGGTCGCCGCCGTCCGTCGACGGGTGGAAACACACCCGCCGGTAGCGCTCGTTGTCGAGTAAGTTCGCCACGAACCCGTCGGTGTGCCGCGAGACCGACTCGTACGGGTCGCCGCAGGCGGGACAGGTCGCCGGCGGATCGTCGGGGACGTACATGCGGTGTCGCGTCCGGAGCTACGGCTCCGAGTCGGAAAACGACCCCGGCGATGCGCACCGAGTTCAGGACCCGTTCGAGTTGTCGCCGCTTCCGCCCTCAACGCCGAGCGCGTCGAACAGCTTCCGGCGGACCGCCTCCTCGGTGAGGTGGAGGAGCGTGTCCCGGTTCTCGCCGCTCGCCTCGATGCCGGTGAAGATGCCGAGCGGGATCTCTAAGGAGCCCTGCGTCGAGTGGCCGGCGGCGTCGCCCATCTCGGAGAACGCCTCGTCGAGGACGTTGCCGATGTTCAGCCGGATGTCCTTCGAGCGCGCCGCGAGGTAGATCTTCTCGTCGGCGATGCCCAGCACGGCCGTCGTCGTGATCCCCTCCAGATTGAGGAGATGTTGCGCGGCCTGCGCGAGCGCCTCGCGGTCGCGGATGAACCCGGCCGTCGAGAAGAGGTGGCTCCCCTGGACCTCGCGGTTCTGGATCGCCTCCGCCAGCACGTCCAGCGTCTCCGGGCTCATCGACGGCGACTCCACCTGTTCGAGCGTGTCGTGGTTCGCGAACGGGTGGAGGTACGCGGCGGCGGTCAGGTCGGCGGGGGTCGTGTCCCGCTTGAAGTCGAGCGTCTCGGCGCGGATCCCGTAGAGGAGGGCGGTCGCCACCGCCTCCGAGGGCGACTGGTCGAACTCCTGGAGGTACTTCGTGAGGATCGTCGACGTCGAGGAGACGTTGGTGCGCACGTCGACGAAGCGCGCGTCGAACGGCACCTCCGACTCCAGGTGGTCGAGGTAGATGTCGATCGACACGTCGAGGTCGAGGTCCTCGGCGGCGGCCTTCGCGAGGTCGACGGCCGCGACGGTCTCGTACTCCGACAGCGGCGGCGCGTCGCCCCGAGCGAGCAGGTCGATCCCGAGGAGGTTGACGAACGCCCGGTTCTCCTGGTGGCCGACGTCGCCGGAGTAGATGATGTCGGCGTCGACGCCGAACGCCTCGGCGATCGCCTGGAGCGCGGTCGCGGACGCGATCGAGTCCGGCTCGGGGTTGTCGTGGGTGAGGATCGCCATCCGGTCGCCGCCCTCCTCGATGATCTCCGCGAGCTGGCGGGCCATGTACTCCAGCTCGCCGGTCTCCAGCGACTGGAGCGCGCTGTCGGCGATCACCGTCGAGGGGTTGATCACCACGTCGGCGCCGCGCTCGCGCAGCTCGTCCTCGCTGACCGGGTCCGACGCCCGGACGACGACGTAGTGGTCGCCCCCGGTCTCCCTGACCGCGGAGACGGCGGCCTTGTTCGCTTCCACGTCGCTGGCGAGGATCAACACGATGTCCCGGTCGTCGAGCTCGTCGACGACGTCCGGCTCGGCGATGTCCTGGACGCGCGCGTTGAGGTCCTGGTCCCGGAGCGCCTCGACCCGGCTCTCGTCGCGGTCGAGGATGAGGACGTCCTTGCCGCGCTCGGTCAGTTCCTCAGCGACGGCGTGCCCGACGCTCCCACAGCCGAGGATCGCGTACCGGGTCCGCGCGGATCCGGATGCCCCACTACTCATTGGAGGGAATTCCGCGGCACGCCACTTAACGAGTACGCTCTCGCCGTCACCCCTCGCCAACGAAGCGGAGACGGGCGGCGGCTTCGCCCCCTCGATCGAGAATTCGACACCGCCGCTTTCGTGCGGTTCGATCGGTATCCGCCCGGCGGCGGCGGGGTCGAATGAAAAGGCCTTTTACCGTGACCCGGATACGAACTCGTGAGGGCCGGTAGCTCAGTTAGGGAGAGCGACGGACTCTTAATCCGTCGGTCGCGTGTTCAAATCGCGCCCGGCCCGTACACTGAACCGCAGAGCGATAGCGATGCGGTGAGGGAACCGGACGGAAGCGATTTGAAGTAGAGAAGTCGCAGCGCGAGCGAAGCGAGCGACCGTCTTCTCGTAGTTCACAATCGCGCCCGGCCCGCTCCTCATATAACCGTTTTTACCTTCTACTGACAGGTTTCTGCGCTTTTTCACCGGCTCAGGGGTGGGGTTATGAGCAGCGTTGAGCAACAGAGCGACGTCGATCTCGACGCCGAAGGGAATGCGGCTCAAGCGGTCTTCGAAGAACGCCGAGAGCGAAACGTAACCAGAATCCTGTAGTATGAGGTCATACATTATGAGTAGGGGAGATGCCGGATCACCGCCCGATCGAGTTGAACCGCGCCGTCCCCGGGGGACGCGTCGAGATATTCGCGATCCGCGACGACGACTACCCGGACGGGTGGTTCTACCGGTTTCAGTACTACCACCGGAAACCGGCGAACTGCTCAGGTACGACGACGCACACGACGACGATAATCTCGGCTGGCACCACCGACACGTTCGGTTCGGCGAGGACGCCGAAATCGAGTTCTACGGTCTCGCGGCTCACGTGACGCGGTTCCTGAACGAGATCGCGGCACTGGCTGACACGGAGAACACCCATGACTGACCCCGACCACGACGGCTGGCCCGACAAGTACAGCGACCCTCGCGACCGCCCGCACCCGGCAGTCCTCCGTCTCACTGTCGAGTCGTTCGACGAGGCGTTCGAGGACACGCTCGACGCGGTCGAGGCGGTCGACGACGGCGAGGCGCGACCCGCGGTGGTGTCGTTCGGGACGGTCGGCGAGCTCCGGAAGATCCTCACCGACCGGCGGATCGAGGTGCTTCAGACGCTGCTGGACGTCGACGGCGCCGCCGAGAGCATTAGCGCGCTCGCCGAGACGCTCGACCGCAGCTACAAGACGGTCCACGACGACGTTACCCTCTTAGCCGACTACGGAATCGTGTTCCTCGTCGAAGACGACGACCGCGCCAAGCGACCGTACCTCCCGTACGAGCGTATCCGCCTCGACGTGGAACTCGTCGTGAGCGACGCCGGCGAGGAGCCCACGGCGGTCTGAGGGTCTCTTCTTACGGGAAGACATCACTGGAAATATCTCATAAGATCACAGTCGACGAGGTGACGGCTTCGCTCACTGCCGCACAAGGCGGGTCGATACTGATTTTTCGCCTGACTCAACGCTTTTGACGGCACAGCACCCACGTGCGGACGTGAAACGAAACATCGGCCGAATCGACGCGATGGCGCGAGTCATCGGCGGCGTCGCCGTCGTGGTCCTCGCGGTCCTCGTCGCGACGACGGACGTCAGCGTGCCCGTCGTCTCCGCCGTCGGGCTCGCGGTCGCCGGCGCCGTGCTCGTCGTCGAGGGCGCCACGCGGCGGTGTCTGCTGTACCGCGTCCTCGGGATCGACCGCTGTCCGGTGGACTGACCGAGCTCGGGAGCGCTCATCGCCCGCGACCCCGAAACACTTCTCCGCCGAGCGCGTGGCGTCCCGTATGAACGCACGCGAGACCGTCCGCTCGTACTACGACGCGCTTCGGGCGGGCGACCCGCTGGCGCCGTACGTCGCCGACGAGCGCGACGGCGACGACCCGTACGTCAAGTTCGGCGTCTCAGAGCGGCTCGTCGGGAGCGGCCGGATCCGCGAGGGACTCCGGGCGCAGACCGAGACCACGACGGACTGGCGCGTGGAAAGCCGCGATCTCCGCGTCACGGAGCGCGACGACCACGCGTGGTTCAGCGACGCGGTCGCGATGGCGTGGACGGACGCGGAAACGGGGCGACGCCGAGAGTTCGACACCCGCTGGAGCGGGACGCTCGCGCGGCGGGACGACGGGTGGCGCTTCGTCGGCCTCCACGTGAGCGCCGCCGTCGACTTCTGACCGCGGGACGGCGGTCCGCTCGGCGCGAGAGCGCGCGACGCCGATATTTATCAGCCCCGCCGCCGATCGGACGCCCATGACGGACCTCGACGGCGCGGCGGCGGTGATCACCGGAGCGAGCTCGGGAATCGGCGAAGCGACGGCGCACGCGCTCGCGGAGCGCGGCGCGAACCTCGTCCTCGTCGCGCGGCGGCGCGACGCGCTCGAATCGGTCGCGGACGACGTCCGGGCGGCGTACGGCGTCGAGGCGGTCGTCGCCGACGGCGACGTCCGCGAGTCGGCGACGTCGGCGGCGGCGGTCGAGGCCGCGGTCGACGAGTTCGGCGGCCTCGACGTCGCCGTCGTCAACGCGGGGCTCGCCCGCGGGAGCGACGTGGCGGAGATGACCGACGAGGAGTACTTCGCGATGCAGGAGACGAACGTCGACGGGGCGTTCTTTCTCACGCGCGAGGCGCTCCCACACCTCCGGGAGAGCGAGGGAACGCTCGTCGCCGTCGGCAGCTTCGCCGGGGAGTTCCCTCGATCGTTCAACCCCGTGTACGCCGCGACGAAGTGGTGGATCCGCGGGTTCGCCCACAGCGTCGCGGCGCAGGCCGGCGACGACGGCGTGGCGGTCTCGGTGGTCAACCCCTCGGAGGTCCGCACCGAGTTCGGCAGCGAGGACGGGGAGCCGTTCGAGGAGCGGTTCGAGCCCGGGAGCGTCACCGAGCCGGAGGAGGTCGCAGAGGCGATCGCCTTTGCCGCGTCGCGGCCCGGCTCGTCGGCCCACGAGATCGACCTCTACCGACGGGACAAGTACGCCGACACCATGTGAGCGGGACTGGGCGAGAGCGGGACTGGGCGGAAGCGGGACTGCGCGAAAGCGCGCCGACGGTGGAACGTGCTGACGGTGGAACACGCCGATGGCGGGGCGCGCGACGGCGGACACGCCGACGGCGGAACGCGCCGGCTCAGCGCTCGGGCGACGTCTCGTCGAGGCGGTCGATCGGCGCGCCGCATTCCGGACAGGAGTCGTCGGTGCGCGCCACCGCGAGGTCGCACTCCGGACAGAACTCCCGGTCGCAGGCTCGGTCGCCCATGTCCGGGGCCGACGGCGCCGACGGACAAATAGCTTCGGCGCGCACCGCCGCGACCTTCGAACCGAAATTCCTTTTAAATCGCTGCGCGCCGATCCGGTGTGAGCAACGCGACGGCCGGGGCGAGCCGAACGCAGTTCTGGGCGCTCTACCTCACGCGGTTCGCCGAGGGGTTCGGGTTCATCACGCTCATCACCCTGTTGGGGACGTACATCAACGCGCTCGACCCGCAGGCGACGACGGTGCTGGGCGTCACGGTCTCGGCCGGGTTCGTCATCGGGATGTACACGACGGGGTTCACGCTCGCGCAGACCGTCGCCGTGGTGCCGCTGGCGTGGGCGGGCGACCGCTTCGACAAGCGGACCGTCCTGCTCGGCGTGCTCGCGGCCGGCGCCGGCGTGTACGCGTTGTTCCCGCTCGTCGACTCGTCGGGGTCGTTCATCCTCGTGCGCGCGCTCCAGGGGCTCGTAGTCACCGGCGCGGGGCTGATGACGTTATCGCTGGTCGGGCAGATCGCCGACGTGGGAGCGCGCGCCGACAAGATCGGGAAGGCGAACGCCGCCTCCTTCGCGGCCTCGATCGTCGGGTCGCTGTCGGCCGGCGCGATGTACGACGCGGTCGGCTTCGGCCCCATCTTCGCGGTCATCGCGGCGTTGATGGTCGCCGCGTGGGCCGTGACGTGGCTCTTCCTCGACGACGACGACACGCGCGTCGAGGGGTTCCCGTTCTCGGACCTGGCCGTCAACCGACGGATCCTCACGATGACGACGTTCCGCGCCCAGTACGCCTTCGCCGTGACGATGGTGCGGACGTGGGTCCCGATCTACGTCAGCACGGAGATGGCCGCCGGCGGCCTCGGCGTCACCGGGATCGCCATCGGCGTCACCGTCACCGCCGAGAAGGCGACCAACATGGTCGGCCAGCTGTTCACGGGGCGGCTCTCGGACGCGTACGGCCGGTCGCTGTTCGTCTTCGCCGGGGGCGGCGCCTACGGCGTGATCGCGATGGCGATCCCGTTTTCGGCGGCCATCGGGAGCGCGCTCGGCGCCGGCGTGACGCTCCCGATCCTCGGCGACCTGCCGCCCGCGTACCTCCCGCTCGTCGCGTTCTCCGGGCTGCTCGGCGTCGCGGACTCCTTCCGCGAGCCGGCGAGCATGGCGCTGTTCGCCGACGAGGGCACCGACGACGGCGGCGTCGCCTCCAGCTTCGGTATCCGCGAACTCGTCTGGCGGCCGGGCTCCGTGGCCGGGCCGCTCATCGCCGGCTGGCTGATGGTCGAGGTGAGCATGGGCTCCGTCTTCTACGTCGGTGGCGCGTTCGCGATCACCGGCGTGCTCGCCTTCTTCGCGCTCCTCGCGCACGATCACGGCCGTGCGGCGCTGACGGCGTGGTAGAGCGTGGATTCGCGGAGCGAGGGCCGCGGGCCTCTCCTACCGCTTCCGGAGCGCGGCCCGGTAGTGCGGGCCGTCGCCCGACCCCTCGCGGTCGACCGCCTCGACCGCCCAACCGGTCCCGATCGCCGCCTCGCGAAGTCGGTCCGGCGAGAAGAGCCTGAAGCGGAGCGTCGGGTCCCGCTCCCCGTCGTAGGCGAACCACATGACGCGGCCCGCGAGCCCCGGCGTCGGGTCCTCGCGGTAGCCGAGGAGGTCGGCGGCCGCCGGGTGGTCCGGATCGTAGCAGTCGACGACGGCGGTCGCGTCGGGCGTCGTCACGAACGCGAGATCGCCGAGGAACGCGGAGAGCCCCCGCATCGACCCCGCCAGTCCGGCCTGCGTCCCGATCGCAAGAGCGGAGGCGAACCGGTCGCGCCCGAACGCCTCCCGGAGGGCGAACATGTCGCCCTCGCGGGCGTCCGCGACGCCGCGCTCGCGCATCGTCTCGACGAGCGCCGGACTGGGCTCGACGGCGACCGTCTCGAACCGCTCCTGAAACCGCAGCGCGTGCCGGCCCGCCCCGGCACCGAGGTCGACGAGGGGGCCCTCCAGCCGCGACGCCGGCCACGAACCGGCGTCGCTCTCAGGGTCGAATTCGCTGAAGTAGAAGTCCTGTATCGGATGCTCGCGTGTCTCCTCGCCATCGCCCTGGTAGAGCGGCTCCGTCCGCTCGCCGCGGTGGTGGTCGCGGATCGCGCGTCCGAATGCGTCGGTCATGTGCCCGGCCTGTCCGCCGGACGGCAAAAGCGGTCCGTGAGATGGCTTCGCAGTGACACACACGGGCGGACGCCGCCTCCGAGCGGAGGTGGTTCCTGAGACTGGCCACCTGACCGGCCGTTCCGCCGTCGGACCCGCCGCGGAGCGCGGTTCAGTCGTCGCTCTCGGCGGTCGATTCCGCAGTCGGGTCGGTGACTCGCTTCGTCTCGCTGTCCACGCTGATCCCCTCCCAGTCGTCGTCGGTGTGGAACCCCTCGCGCTCCTTCGCTCCGGGGGCGACGCGGATGAACTCGGCCCGCTCCCGGGCGCGTCCGATCGTGTGACCCCCGCAGTAGGAGAGCCCCGAGCGGATCCCCTGACAGAACTCCTCGGCGACCGTCGCGACCGGACCCTTGTACGGCGTCAGCGCCTCGACGCCCTCGTCGGCGCCAACGTCCGCGCCCTTGTCGTCGCGGGCCTCGGCGGCGGCGGTCGTCGCCATCCCGCGCGACCGCTTGTACCGCGTCCCGTCGACTTCGACGACCGCACCCGGCGCCTCCTCCGACCCGGCGAAGAGGCTGCCGAGCATTACCGTGTCGGCGCCCGCCATCAGCGCCTTCACCGCGTCCCCGGAGGTGCGGATCCCGCCGTCGGCGCAGATCGTGACGTCTAGGTCCTCGGCCGCGGTCGCGCAGTCGTCGACCGCGGTCAGCTGCGGGACGCCGGCGCCGGCGACCTTCCGCGTGGTACAGTGCGACCCCGGACCGATGCCGACCTTCACGCAGTCGGCGCCCGCGGCCGCGAGGTCCTCGACGCCGGCGGGCGTGGCGACGTTGCCGGCGATCAGGTCCGTCTCCGGGAACGCGTCCGCGATCTCCTCGACCGCCGCGACCGCCCTGTCGAGGTGCCCGTGCGCGACGTCGACCACGAGCGCGTCCACGTCGGCCGCGACCAGCGCGGCGCTCCGGGCCTCGTAGTCCTCGTTAATCCCGACCGCGGCGGCGACGCGCTCGCCGGCCGCGACCACGCGCTCGACCTGCGCCGCCTGCTCGTCGACGGTGAGGAACCGGTGGAGGACGCCGATCCCGCCGGCCCGGGAGAGGCCGATCGCCAACGCCGCCTCCGTGACGGTGTCCATCGCGGCCGAGACGAGCGGCGTCTCCAGCTCGATGCTTGGCGTGAGCGGCGTCGAGAGGTCGACGTCGCTCCGGCTGTCGACCGGCGACCGCTGGGGGACCAACAGCACGTCCCCGTAACTCAGTCCGGTTCGTAGATCGTTCATACCCTTACCGAGGAGAGAGACGGACACGAAAAAACCCCTCGATGGTCGGGACCCCCGCAGACGCGCCGCGGCGACCGCTCAGAACCCCTGCTCTGCCAGCGCGTCCTCCAGCGCCGCGAGGACGTACTCGACGTTCTTCGGCCGGGCGGAGTAGCCCATACAGCCGATCCGCCAGATGTCGCCTTCGAGGTCGCCGAGGCCGGAGGCGATTTCGAGGTCGTACTCCTCCAAGAGATGGTCGATGACGGCGCCGTCGTCGACGCCGTCGGGTACCTGTACCGCGTTCAGGCTCGGGAGCCAGTACTCGTCGGGGGCGTTCATCTCCAGCCCCAGATCCTGAAGCCCCGACTTCAGCTCGCCGGCGACCTCGCGGTGGCGCGCCCACCGCTCCTCGATGCCCTCCTCGGCGACGAGCCGGAGCGCCTCGCGGAGCGCGTACACGTTCGTGATCGGCGCCGTGTGGTGGTACGAGCGGTCGTCGCCCCAGTACCCCTCAAGGAGGGAGAGGTCGAGGTACCACGACCGGGGCTGTTCCTCGCGGTCGAGTACCTTGTCCATCGCGCGGTCGTTGAGCGTGAGCGGGCTCGCGCCGGGCGGACACGAGAGGCACTTCTGCGGGCCCGAGTAGGCGACGTCGACGCCCCACTCGTCGACGCGCATCTCGACGCCGCCCAGCGAGGTGACGCAGTCGGCGATCACGAAGGCGTCGTGGTCGTGCGCGATGTCGGTCAGCTCGGGGACGTCCGGCTGGAGGACGCCCGTCGAGGTCTCCGCGTGGACGAACCCGAACACGTCGGGCTGGTGTGCGTCGAACGCGCGCTCAACGTCGACGGGGTCGAGCGGCTCGCCCCACGGCGCCTCCACTTCGACGACCTCGCCGCCCGCGCGCTCGGCCATCGACTTCATCCGGCCGCCGAAGTAGCCGTTCGTCGGGACGAGCATCGTGTCGCCCGGCTCGACGAGGTTGCCGATCGCGGCCTCCATCGAGGCGGAGCCCGTCCCCGACACCGGAATCGTCCACTGGTTGTCGGTGCGGAACGTGTAGCGCAGCAGCTCCTGTACCTCGTCCATGATCTCGACGAACGAGGGGTCGAGGTGGCCGACCAGCGGCGTGCTCATCGCCTTGAGCACGCGCGGGTG
This sequence comes from Halorubrum sp. T3, assembly GCF_000296615.1. NCBI lineage: Archaea > Methanobacteriati > Methanobacteriota > Halobacteria > Halobacteriales > Haloferacaceae > Halorubrum > Halorubrum sp. T3. The sequence goes on from NZ_JH815329.1 coordinate 996,813, forward strand.
GACGTCGCTCGGACCGGGGCCCATCAGCGTGCGGTCCGGCGGCGTCAGCTCCCCGACCTCGGGCGGTCGCTCCTCGGCGTCGCGCTCGGCGTGGGCGTTCGACATACCTCGGATCCGGACCAGCGGCGTGAAAAACCCGACGGAACCGGGAACGATCGGCCCAAAACGACCCTGCGGACCGAGCGTCACGGAGCGCATATCGATTCGAAACGCCGTCAGTGAGGCCGATTCGACCGCGGATCCCCGGCACCTAAACCGTCGCGCCGCGTACCCGCTCGCATGCCCGACTCGGCGCGTGGATCGGACTCGGACCAAGACCTCCGAACCGTGCTCGATCGGATGGCGGACGGCTTCTTCGCCCTTGACGCGGACTGGACGGTCACCTACGCCAACGAGGAGGGGCGCCGGATCCTCCGGTCGGCGATGAGCGACGACGCGCTCGGCCCGGACGAGTCGGTCGAGGGCGCGAACCTCTGGGAGTCGATCCCGGGGTCGGCCGAGACGGAGTTCTACGACGAGTACCACCGGGCCATGGCGACCCAAGAGCCGGTCTCGTTCGACTCCTACTACGAGCCGTTAGACACCTGGTTCGAGGCCCGTGTGTTCCCGTCCGACGAGGGGCTCTCGGTCTACCTCCGGGACGTCACCGAGCGGCGCGACTTAGAGCGGCGACAGCGGGAGAGCCTCCGCGCAATCCAGCGGCTGTACGCGGTCTCCTCGGACCACGACCGCACGTTCGAGGAGAAGGTCGAGGCGATCTTGGCGCTCGGCTGCGAGTATCTCGACGTGTCCAACGGGTTCGTCACCCGCATCGAGGACGGGACCCAACACGTCGAGGTCTCTCACGCCGAACACCCCCTCTTGCAGCCCGGAGAGACCTGCCCGCTCGACGAGGCGTACTGCAAGCGGACCATCGAGCGCGACACGCTGTTGACGGTCGTCGACGCGACCGATGAGGGGTGGGCCGGCGACCCCGCACACGAGAACTTCGGGCTCGAGACGTACATCGGCGGGAAGGTCGAGGTCGACGGGGAGCAGTACGGGACGCTGTGTTTCGCCGCCACGACGCCGCGCGGCGAGCCGTTCACGGACACGCAGCGGACGTTCGTGGAACTGCTGACGCGGTGGGTGAGCTACGAGTTAGAGCGGCAGCGCGCGGCCGAGCGGCTCGAACGCGAGCGCGACCGGCTTGAGGAGTTCGCGAGCGTCGTGAGCCACGACCTCCGGAACCCGCTCACGGCCGCGAGGGGACGGGTCGACCTCCTCGCCGACGAGTCCGACAGCGAGCACGTCGAGGCGATCGAGCGGTCGCTCTCGCGGATGGAAAGGCTCATCGAGGACCTGCTCACGCTGGCGCGGGAGGGGGACGACGTCGACGACCCGGAGCCCGTCGACCTCGTCGCGCTCGCGAGGGACGCCTGGAAGACGACGGACAGCGGGAGCGGAGCGTTCCGCGCCGCGGTCGACGAACTCGAAATCTCGGCCGACGAGGCGCGGCTCAGACAGCTTTTAGAGAACTTGTTCCGAAACGCCGTGGAGCACAACTCCACGAGCAGTCGGGCGGAGCCCGACGATGCCGTAGAACACGGCGGCGACGACGTGACCGTCACCGTCGGGCCGCTCGCGGACGGCGACGGGTTCTACGTCGCCGACGACGGGACGGGAATCCCCGAAGCCGAGCGCGAGCAGGTGTTCGAGACTGGGTACACGACGGACCCCGAGGGGACCGGATTCGGCCTGAACATCGTCGCGGAGATCGCCGACGCGCACGGCTGGGCGGTCCGGGCGGTCGAGTCCGAGGACAGGGGCGCGCGGTTCGAGGTCAGCGGCGTCGAGCCGGCCTGAACGCCGACTACTCCGCGTCGACGAAGTCCGGCTCCGTCCGCTTCTCGTCGCGCTCGTCGACGAGGTGGTCGACGAACGCGTCGAGGTCGACGTCGCCGCGCTGGTTCTCGAAGCGGTCGCGGACCGAGACCGTCCCCGCCTCCTGCTCGTCGTCGCCGACGATCACCATGTACGGGAGGCGGTCGTCGTGGCCCGCGCGGATCTTGCGGCCGACGGTCCAGTCGCGGTCCTCGACCTCGACGCGGAACCCGGCGTCCTCCAGTTCGTTTTTCACGCGGTGGGCGTAGCCGAGCGTCTCGTCGGAGACGGGGAGGATGCGGACCTGCTCGGGCGCGAGCCACAGCGGGAAGTTGCCGTCGAAGTGCTCGATGAGGACCATGAAGAAGCGCTCGTAGCTCCCGTACAGCGCGCGGTGGATCATCACGGGCTGGTGGTCCTCGTTGTCCTCGCCCGTGTAGGTCAGATCGAACCGGTCGGGCATGTTGAAGTCCAGCTGGACGGTCGGGCCGTCCCAGACGCGGCCCAAGGCGTCCTCGAAGCCGAAGTCGATCTTCGGCCCGTAGAAGGCGCCGTCGCCCGGCTCGACGTCGTAGTCGTAGCCGCCGGATTCGAGCACGTCGCGGAGCTGCTCCTCCGCGGACTCCCAGATCTCGTCGCCGCCGACCGACTTATCGGGACGAGTCGCGAGCGCGACCTCGACCTCTAAGTCGAGCGTCTCGACGACCTCGAAGATCATCTCGATGACGGACTCGATCTCTTGGCGGATCTGGTCCGGCCGGACGAACAGGTGGCCGTCGTCGATGGTGAACGACCAGACGCGCGACAGGCCCGACAGCTCGCCGCGCTGCTCTTTCCGGTACACCTTCCCGTTCTCGAAGTAGCGCTGCGGGAGGTCGCGGTACGACCAGTTCTGCTGGTCGAAGATGGTCGCGTGGCCCGGGCAGTTCATCGGCTTGAGGCCGTACTCCTCGTCGTTGACGTCGAGGAGGAACATGTCGTCCTTGTAGTTCTCGTAGTGGCCGGACTGCTTCCACAGCTCCGTCCGGAACACGTGCGGCGTCTCGACCTCCTCGTAGCCGTGGTCGCGGTTGAGCTCGTTCGCGAAGTCGGACAGCTCGCGCAGCACGGTCTTCCCCGGCGGGTGGTACAGCGGGAGCCCCGGCCCGGTCACCGTCGGGATCGAGAAGAGGTTCATCTCCTGGCCGATCTTCCGGTGGTCGCGCTCCTGGGCCTGCTCGCGCAGTTCGAGGTACTCCTCGAGGTCCGACTCGCTCGCGAAGGCGGTGCCGTACACGCGCGTCAGCGAGTCGTTCTCCTCGTCGCCGCGCCAGTAGGCGGCGGACACCTCCAGCAGCGTCGCGGCGCCGATCTCGCCGGTCGACTCGACGTGGGGGCCCTGACAGAGGTCCTCCCAGCCGTCTTGGACGTAGAAGGTGACCTCCTCGCCGTCGGCCTCCTCGTCGAGGATCTGCCGCTTGTACTCGTTGTCGGCGTAGACCTCCGTCGCCTCTTCGCGCGACCGGACCTCGCGCTCGATGTCGTAGTCCGCCGCGATGATCTCGTCCATCTCGTCTTCGATGGCGGCCAGGTCGTCCTCGTCGACGTCGACGTCGGTGACGTCGTAGTAGAAGCCGTCGTCGGTCGGCGGCCCGATCGTCAGCGTCGCCTCCGGGTGGAGCCGCTGGAGCGCCTGCGCGAACACGTGGGCCGCAGAGTGGCGCAACACCGTGAGGTACTCGTCCGACTGGTCGGTGACGATCTCGATCCGATCGCCGTCGTCGACCTCGGCGTACTTCTCGACGAGTTCGCCGTCGATCTTCCCCGCGACGGTGTCGCGACCGAGCCCGGGGCCGATCTCGAAGGCGACGTCCTCGACTGTCGACCCTGCCGGCACGGTCAGCTCTGATCCGTCCGGCAGGACGACCGTCACCTCGGCCTCCGCATCGGTCTCGCTCATACAGCATCGGAGCCGGACGACCGCCATAAGTGTGTTCGATCCGTGGCGTGGGCTCGCACGCGCGGCCGGACTCGCCGCCCCGAACTCCGGCAATGACCCCCGCTCTCCGGCAAGGGCTGCCGCCGCTCCGGAGCCCCGGATCCGGCGGGAGCGATGGCAACACACAAATCCCGAGGCAACGTTTGCCGCGCCATGACCGATCATCGGGAGCCCCTGTCGTCGGTGTTGGAGACGATCGGGGAGACGCCGCTCGTCGAGGTCCACGACGCGCCGGAGTCGGTGCCGGTGTACGCCAAGCTGGAGTCGTTCAACCCCGGTGCGAGCGTCAAGGACCGCATCGGGAAGTACATGCTCGAACGCATGCTGGAGCGCGGCGACGTCGGTGAGGGCGGCACCGTGGTCGAGCCGACCGCCGGCAACACCGGGATCGGGCTCGCCGTCGCGGCCAAGCAGCTGGGGTTGGAGGCGATCTTCGTCGTCCCCGAGCGCTTCTCGGTGGAGAAACAGCAGCTCATGCGTGCGCTCGGCGCGGAGGTCGTAAACACGCCGAGCGACGAGGGGATGGGGCTCGCGATCGACCGTGCCCACCAGATCGCGGAGGAGCTGGACGACGCGGTCGTCCCCCAGCAGTTCTCGAACCCGCTCAACGCGGAGGCGCACTACGAGACGACCGCGCCCGAGATCGACGCGGCGCTTGACGGCGAGGTGGGCGCCGTCGTCGCCGGCTGCGGCACCGGCGGCACGCTGATGGGGATCGCCCGCTACTTCCGCGAGCGCGACCCGGACACCCACGTCGTCGCGGTCGAGCCCGCCGGCTCCGCGTACCGCGAGTTCCTCGGCGAGGACGTCGACCACGAGGAGTACAAGACCGAGGGGATCGGCACCCACGACACCGAGCGGAACGAGCTGTTCGATCCCGACCTCGTCGACGAGATAGTCGCGATCGACGACCGCGACGTCCACGAGGAGATGAGTCGGCTCGCGAGCGAGGAGGGCCACCTCGTCGCCTCCTCGTCGGCCGCCAACGCGATCGCGGCGAAACGCGTCGCCCGCGAGGTGCGCGACGGCGCGATCAACGCCCCGCACGACACGGTCGTCACCGTCTTCCCCGACTCCTCCGAGCGCTACCTCTCGAAGGGCGTCTACCGCAGCTTCGAGGAGTGGGAGGGGTGATTCGTTCGAGGGGGGCGTCGTGATCGCGAGCGGTGCGATATTTAAATAGGATCTGAGCGGCGGCAACGATCGTTTATAAATATCCGCGGTGGCGCGTGCCTGCGAGCGGCCGGAGCGAAGCGGAGGCCGCGAGGAGCACGCGCGAGGGAGTCGCTGGCGGTCGAGCGAAGCGAAGGCCGCCAGCGACGAGGCTGGGGAGGCGTGAGGCGCTGTGCTGTGCGGGGCGGGACTCAAAGGGGCAGCCGTGAGGCGGGCGCAGGCGACGCAAGCACCGCAGCGAAGGAGCGGTAGCGACTGAGCGAGGAGCACAGCGAGCGTGCGCCCGCCTCGCGGCTGGGGCTTTGGCGGTGTTCACCGCAGACGCACTGTCTATTTATAAATAGCCGACCGCGACAGCCCGATTTTTCTTATTAACAACCCCGGATGATCCGATTCACCCACTTTCCCAACAATCAAGACGAACGCTTCGGCGACCGGCTATTGCGGATTTAAACCGCCTGAGAGAGGGAATGGCAACAGATCTGTGCCGCTCACCCACGCAGTCGACCGTGTTCGACCTTGAGACAGTGGTCCTGAACCACGTCGATTCCGTCGGCCTCGGCGGCCGCGGCCGCCTCGTCGTGGCTGATCCCTAACTGGAGCCACAGCGCGCCGGCGTCGCCCCGTTCGGCGTGCCGCTCGCGGACGGCGTCGACGACGTCCGGAACCTCCTCGCTCGGCCGGAACACGTCGACGAGGTCGATCTCCTCCTCGACGTCGCCCAGCGCGTCGTACGCTGGTTCGCCGAGGACCTCGTCGGCGAACGGATTCACCGGGACGATCCGGTACCCCTGCTTCTGGAGGTACGCGGGCACGTCGTGCGCGGCCTTTCCGGGCGTCGTCGAACAGCCGACGACCGCTATCGTCTCGGCGTCGAGCAGGCGGTCGAGGCCCGCGTCGTCGGTGATGGGCATGACTTCTCCTACGGTCGCGACGCGATTAAGCGGATCCCACGTCGTCGCGGTCCGGGAACTGGCGCGGGCCGCCGTCTCCCGGTCAGGGGAGCCGGATCTCGGGCTCGCCGTCCTCGGGGACGGTGACGATGCCGTCGAACAGCTGTTTGAGCGTGTTCATCGCCTGGTCGTCGTGGGCCGTCGAGTCGATGCTGTACAGCCCGAGGCCGTCGACGCTCTGGACGCGGCCGGTGAACACGTGGAGGAACCGGAACACCGTCTGGAGGTCGGAGTACATCAGCAGCGTCGACAGCGAGTGGACCATCACGCGGTTCCGCTCGATGCCGCGGTCGCCGAACGCCTGGAGGAACTCGGAGAGCTTGATCCCGATCCCCGTCATGTCCACCGGCGAGGAGGCGTACTTGATCCGGTCGGACTCGCGGGTGTCGCCGCCCTGCTGGCGGGTGACGCAGTCGACGACCGCGACGGGCTTCCCCTCGTAGGGCGTCCGCTTCTCGTAGTCGCGGAGCACCCGGTCGGCGCCGTCCTTCGTGGTGACGACGATGGCGCCCTCGTCGCGGTCGGTCCCCGCGGCGAGGACGTCCATCATGATGGACCGCTTCCCGCTGAGCGGCGGGCCGGTCAACATGATGTTGGTCCCGGGGTCGACCTCGGCGTCGAAGTGCGGCGTCAGCTCATACATGGACGCACCTCGGGGGCGACGTCGTCGGCGCGAGCCACTCGTTCGGCCGCGAGGCCGGGCGACCAAGACACATCTACTACCTGAACATGCCCGCTCCGAATAATATTCTTTTTGATCGCCCCTTGCGAGACGGCGGCGCGACTCGGTGCGGTCGTGGACCCGATCAGGCGTCGAATTCGGGCACGACCCTGGGATCCCACACCCCCGGATCGCGGGAACGTGTCACGTCCGCGAATCGATCGACCGCCGGAGTCGGCGCGGAACCGTCGGACTGCGCGGCGGCGATTTCGGATCGCGGGACTTAACACGCTCTCGGAAGTACACGGCGATGAGGGCGCTTAGCTCAGTTTGGACAGAGTGCTTGGCTTCGGACCAAGTTGCCACGGGTTCAAATCCTGTAGCGCCCACTTACTTACCGAGCATTTCGCGGCTACTGCTGATTCTTTCGTAGCGACTCGCTACGCTACGGAATCGGGCGAAGCGATTCTTTCCGGACCCGGCCCTGAAATCGGGTTCAATACGTCACCGATCGCGACCCCCTCGGGTCGAGCGATCGATCCTCTCTACCGGCTGGTTCGCGACGATCTCGACCGCAACACAAGCACGGATCCGGGCTCGACGAGCTGCTCGTCGACGCCGAACCGACACCGGGGGGTCGGTTGGCGGTTAGGGTGTGGCTAAGGCCACACAGCTAAGGTACCTGCTGTGCTTTCAGGATCTCACACAATTGCCGGCATCTTTTTACATACTTGTTTATTGTCTGAACTATGGAGAGTAGAACGTATCAAGGAAATTGGTGGATAGAGAATTACCCCGACGAAATGTTTTCTGGAACACTTGAGTATCACCCATCAGAGGGGGCTGAACTACGCCTACTCAGTGACTTCCCCGACGCTAAGCGGGGACCCAGTAGAGGATCTCAGAGATATAGCAAAATTATGGGAGTTAATGAGGATGGGGAAATGATAACACTGATTGATTGTATTCGTGATTCATACTCTATTTCAAACGGATTGCCAACATCTGTCTATAAGGCCCGCTATTTGGTTGAGGGATTTGCGTTTCAAGCCATGAACCCAGCACTGGATAGAATGTATCTTTCTTTCTATGGTTTGAATAAGTGGGCAGCATTGGCCAACCCTCGACCAGGGGACCAGGCGCTACAAGCACAGTCGGGAGCTCCCGATCAAATATCTATCCTTGTTGATATGCCGGATCAAATCTCTGCTTGGCGCAATGGGATTAAACTCGGACTGGAAGTTAAGACTAATATGAAACTTGAAAGATTTGAGAGGGGTTCGCTTGATATCCAACACAGATTTTCTATTAATCCTCGTCGCCCACAGATGCCTCTAAAAAAGTATATACCACATATAACAAAACTCAATAATTTCGTTTCACTCGGTATGGGGCACTCAGTAGACCCAAGTGAAATAACTGCCAAAATTCGAACATATGGTGGTCCTCCGGAGAATGTCGAGATCTTCTATCAGGTTCGGAGAGAGCCTACGAAGGACATCAGTGTACATCCATCTCGAATGCCGTTTAGGCCACCAGAAATCGCAGATTCGTTTTCAAGGGTGTTGAATTACTGGTACGATAGGAGTGAAGAGATCGGTGATATTTACGAGTTATACTTTGCTACGGTACATCAAGATCAAATGTATGTTGACAATAAAATACTCAGTCTGTGCCACGGTTTGGAATCATACCACAGAAATCGTTTCAGCAATACATACATGTCCAAAACAGACTATGATGACTTATACGACGATATAATTGATTTATTGACGCGAAATCCTTCGGACGTATACCCCCAATTAAGCAAGTCGACAGACAATTTGCGTGACATACATGATATTCCAAGTTCTTTTGTTCAGTCTCTGAAAGACGGGACAATAAAACATGCTAATAGTAAATCTCTTAGAAAACGATTGAACGAGATAACAGAAGCAGTTGAACCGATTATTGAGGATCTTCCCTATTCAATACTTGGTGATGAGAAATTGACGGCAGACACTCGAAATTATTTTTCCCACCGTACCAAAGCTCTAGAAAAGAAAGCGGCACATGGACCGGACCGTACGAAGCTAGTTTGGGGACTCCAACAGCTGATTGAAGCGTGTTTGCTCATAGAGATAGGGATAAAGCCAGACTTGATTCAAAAACGACTTGAGAGCAGATACGAGAATCGGTGGGTCAGCAATTAGCAATCTATTGTAGACGGACCGAGAGAATTTGAGCCTCCCGCGAATGACTCCGATAATGTGTCTCACTGGGATTCGTCCAATCTGTGATTTCTAAGTCCCGAGCCCGAACCGTCTGCGACGACACGACAATTATTTCTCTCCCTTCTGCCCGGTACCACATGAGCGCGTAGCCGCCGTCAGCGTCGGCGAGCGTCTCGTGCTGGTCCTCCTAAAACTTGAACGTCGGTCGAACGCCGTTGGCCATCGACCCCTTCACGTCCCACGGGCGGCCGTCCTCGTCGCTCGCGCCGAACTTGAGTCCGTCCACGACCGGATAGTCGAGCGTGAGCGAGTAGCAGTCCGTCGCCCACAGCTCGACGAGCTTCCCGTACCGACCGACGATCGCCGGATCGTAGCTCACAGCGATCCTCGTTTGGGTTGCGGTTGGTCGCCACGCCGATCGCTGTCGACGAGCGAATTTCAACCGAACCTCAGCCGCGCGGTCCTCACAGATTCAGATCTTTCGCCCAGATCGCACGCTTATAAACAATTGTCCGTGGCTGTGTCGGCTAAGCTCTTCTGACGTCGTGCTCGCCCACATGATTCAGTTGAAACAGAACATTTGCGAGACTTATGATGGATTGGATCCTGCGACGATCAGCAGTTCAACACCGATTTGCTTGGCTTGTGGTACGGAACAAAAATAGAAAGCTGGTGGAGAGGGTAGCAGTCGTTATGGACTACTGAAGTCGGCTGCTGCCTCAAAGATCACGTTCCCACTCGGGTCGTGGATAAGCTGAACCGTAGCTTCACCGCCTGGGAATTCATCTGGGTTGGCTTCCGTGAAGGTTCTTGTTTCACCCGTTTGCCAGTCACCACTGCCACTAATAGAGGCATTATCGAACCTTGTCCCATCAATCGAGAGGGTGAGATCACCGGTAGGAATTGCTTGCCCTCCAGTTTTGGTAATATCAACTGAGGTATCGTCAGCACTCTCAACATCGAAGCTTGCCTGCGGCGCGGTGTCACCTAACTGGTCGCCGAGTCCGAGAACGAACGTCCCGATAACGGCCGCGAGGATGACAGTAATCGCGACCATGAGGATGCGCCGATAACGGGACTCACTGCCCTGTCGTCCGCGTTGGATTGGTTGCTTGGTTTCATTGTTTGAACCCAGCGGCCATCGTTGAACGCGGTCTCGAGAGAACTCTGGCGTCGTCGATGCCGGAGACAACCCCGAGCCCGTTCAGATCGGTTGCTGGTTACTACTTAGTCTAGAAGGTCTACTTATGTACTTGATGGCGCGAATATCAACGGAGAAAATTAGTGGATGGATAAAATAATTGGAGTATTTCTCAGTTCTATGAATCCCACAGCTCGGTCCTAATCGGGATCTACAGCGTTTATGAGTACCCGAGTAGGTGACAGAAAGCTGTTGATGGTAACAATCGATCTCTGAGATCAGAGAAATGAACGAGTGAAGAATTAATTTAGATTCTTAGCTGACTTCCGCTGTGTCCTCGTAGATCACGTTCCCACTCGGATCGTGGATGAGTCTGATTTCCACGGTATCACCGGTATCGTACCCGCTACCGATCAGTCCCACAGTTCCCTTAACCCCACTTTGCCAAGGATCTGAAAGGCTGGAATTGCTCGCGACAGTTCCGCTTCTGGTGCCGTCAAGGGATATTGTAATTTGACTCGGATCAATATCCTGACCGCCCGTCTTTGTGATTCCGACATTCACGTCACCGGGTGGGGTGGCGTTTAGTGTCACTTCATCTACCTCGAAACTCGCCTGCGGCGCGGTGTCACCTAACTGGTCGCCGAGTCCGAGGACGAACGTCCCGATAACGGCCGCCAGGATAACGGTAATCGCGACCATGAGGATGACGCCGATGACGGGACTCACTGCCCTGTCGTCCGCGTTGGATTGGGTGCTTGGTTTCATTGTTTGAACCCAGCGGCCACCGACGAACGAGATTTAGGAGGATCGGGTGCCGCCGTCGACGCCCGAGACAACCCTACGCTCGTTCAGATCGGTTGCTGGTTACTCGCAGAGAAGCAGGAGTGACATATGTACTTATTGCCACGAATATCAACGGAGAAAATTGGACAGATAGGGTCAAATTCGTTGACGTGATTACAGTGATTATGGACCCCACGGCCCGGTCTCTCTCCCGGACGTACAGCGATCGCGTGTATCCGGACCCGTGGGAGAAGGTCCTCGATTACCGCCGCGTCCGCGAGTACGCCGCCGGACACGAGAATACCGGCCGAAATCACGTCGGGCGCGCGCTCGATCTCCCCGCCGAGCGCGTCCGCGGCTGGCTCGAAGACGCCGTTCCCGATCCGGTTCGAGGGATCAACTCGGCGATCGACCGCGGCTGGCTCGATCCGGATCCCGACAGCGAGACGGCCGCCGCGCTCGTCGACCTGCTCGCGCACGTCCTCGCCGGCGGGAGCATCCCCGCCGACAACTACGCTCCCGCGGTGACGCCGGGAGAACGCGTGAGCGCCGCGGAGATTCGAGCGGCCTTCGAGCGCGTCGGCGTCGAGACGCGCACCCGCAACGCCGACACGCCCGGCCGCGCGACCGAGGTCGTCCCCACCTGTGACGGAACGGTCCTCGGTCGATGCCTCGTCGCGATGGGCGCGCCGACCGGCGCGAAGACGTCGCTCGACCAGCTCCCTGCGGTCGTGTGGGACGTTCCTCGGTCGGTCCGGCGGTCGTTCGCGCGGACCTACGTTCGACACCGCGGGCTGAACTACGCCGACAAGTCGACGACGCGCGTTCAGGTCGAACGGCCGAGTTCGTTCATCGCGGAACTGCGCGAGGTGCTCGACGACGTGATCGACGAACGCGTGACTACGGCCGACGCCGGACTCACCATCTCCGCGGCCGCAGCCCGCGAACTCGGCGTCGAGTAGCGCCGCCGGGTCAGTCCGCTACCCTTCGGGTTCGTCCGCGTCGAGGGCGTCGAGTTCCTCCGGCCGGTCGTAAAAGGTCATACTCGAAGTAATGATTACCGCGATAATGACCCATATCCTCCTCCCGGGCTCACCGTTACCCCCATCTTCATGAGCCGGTGATAACATCTGACCGTCATGGCAAGCGCGGCGTCGCCGCTCTCGGAACCGCGCGTGTTGGCGCACGCGAAGCGCCGTCTGTTCCCCGCCGACGCGGACGACGGGTACGCGGTCGTCGACACGCAGTTCTCGTCCGACCGGTGGCTCGCGAACGAGTCCATCGATCCGGCGATCACGGACGAACTGGCGCCGTTCAACCACGTCCGCGTCGGCTCCGGCTACCCCGACCTCGTCGGCGTGCGACTGTTGAGCGACGAGCTACTGGCCGTGGACCGCCTCGGCGACGACCCGCCGCTGGTGGTCGTCGAAGCGAAGGGCCACACGAACCGGCGCGACGCCGACGTCGAGCGCGGCATCGTTCAGGCGTACGACCGGCTCCACGAGGCGAACGCCGCGTACGTCGCGGTCCCGGCGGACACCGTCTCCCAGTCCGCCAGAACCCTCGCTCGCGAACTCAACGTCGGCGTCCTCGGCGTGGCCCCCGACGGCACCGTCGATCCGGTCGAAACGCCGCGCGTCGTCGGGAACCGAACGACGACCGAGACGACGGCCATCCGGTTCCAGGCCGGCGCGCAGGGCGTCGCCGGCAAGTCGTTCGGCCTCAACCACCCGAAGAACTACCTCGCGTACCCCCTCGCGGTCTCCCACGAGCGCGACACGGAACGGGTCCTCGCGGAGCACGTCGTGCGCGCCACCGACGACGCCCGGACGGGGGCGGCCTTCCTGAACCTCATCGACGACCAACCCGCCTCTCCCCGGCTGACACCCCTCGGCCGGGAGGTCGTCAGGTTCGCGCTGCGGGAGTACGGGTCGGTCGAGGCCGCGATAGCGACGTTCGACGACTGGAAGCGCTCGCGGGAGCGCTTCTGTGACCTTGCGCCGAAGTGGGGCATGCTCACGAGGCGCGTCGTCTACGACTATCCGGCGACGCAGCTGCTCGTCGAGGAGCTCCAGCACATGCACGAGGACGGGATCAGTGAGCCGAGCCTCCCGGACGTCGTCGCGTACCTCCACGAGTTACACCCGTCGTTCACGGTCGAACTGTTCGTCCGCGGGGACGACGACGTCCGGAGCCGCGTCCTGAACGCCGACGGGGAGTTACAGCGCGAGCCCCTCACCGACGGGGAGGTCTACCACTCGCCCACCGTGTTCCAGCTGAAGGCGGTGCTGTATCACGCCGGAATCCTGACTTCACGGGGCGCGGAACCGTCGAATCTGGACCCGGCGAGCGACGTTTGGGCGTTACGCGAGTCGGTGTAACACGATTCAGTCTCGGTTCCGAGACGTGCCCCAAAGCGTTATTACACAACACATGAATTATGTATTGTATGTCAAAAACCGCCGAGGGGCCTGAGCGCGCCGTTAACGGCCTCCTGTCGGTGGCCCAGCTGTTGGAGGAGCCACGGCTGGCGCGGCTGTACACGTTCGTCCTCCGTGAGGGGGGCGTCACGATCGACGGCGTCGTTGACGCGTTGGAGATGCCGCGGACGACCGCGTACTCCGATACGGGCACGCTCGTTGAGCTCGGGGTATTGACGCGAGACGAAGAACAGAAGACGCACGTCTATTCGGCGGTCCCGATCACGCTCACCGTCGACCTCGACGGGGACGAATACACGGTCACTCCGATCCTCATCGAAGCGATCGGACGCGCACCCCGCGATCGGGATCTCGATCTCCTGCTCGAAAAGCACGGTCTGGGAAAGCTCGCGGCCGCACTAACGTACGCGATCCCCTACGCCGAAGGCGAGATGTCGGAGCGGGTCGCTGCCCGTGAACTCGATCTGCAGCCCGCGTTCGCTATCGCCGTCTTACAGGCCCTCCGAGAGGTCGTCCTCGACATGGAGTCGGTCGACCCGTACTTCGAGGACATCCGGAGTGCCAGCGAGCGACCGCCGGAGACAGCGGACTGACGGCAGCAGCGATGAGTGGGGCATTCGATCCGATACAGGCGGATGTCCTCTGGGTCGCGGATACGGGGCTGTTTGTCGCCTGGGGCCGCCAGCGGAACAACAAGTACACCGCGCTGGAGCGGTTCGCCGGGCGGAACGACATCACGTTGGTGATTCCACAGCGTGTGTACGACGAACTCGGTGGCGCACCGGATCGGAGTACACCGGGCCAGACCCCGATCAACAGCGCGATCGATGCGGGGTGGGTGGCGGTCGCTGACGAACCGGACTACACGAACGGTACCGTGTCGCAGGTGATGGACGACGTGCGGACGTTCATCGCACGGTCGTCGAATCGACGGGAGGATCAGATTGAGAAGGCGGACACCGCGCTCGCGGCGGTTGCGGCGGAACGTCTCGACACGGGCGACGTAGCGTTCGCGTGTATCGTGACAGCCGACATCGACGCTGGTGAGGGAATCGTCTCTGTACTCTCGCGAAACGGGTTCGACGACCGCGTTCAGTTCAAGAATGGATTCGAGCTGATCGAAGAGATCACCTGATGAGGAGCAACCGTTCGCTGTACGAGTGAGACGATCGAGGGCGGCGTCCCCGCTATCTTTTTGTGACTCGTCCGGGTCGCGGTAGTCGTGCCTATTCGGAGAGCGAAACCCGCGGAGACACTCTACGCGGAGGTCGCCGACTACGACCTCGTCGTGACTCCCGACGCCGCGCTGGCGAGCGCGATCAACCGCCGCCTCGACCGCCCGCACTTCGGGACGTTCGCGACCACGCCGCGTCGCCTCGCTGCCGGCCGGCGCGAGCAGGCGGAGGACCGCCGCGCGTTCCTCGAGCTGGTCACCGAGACGGACCACGACTGGAAGGCGGTCGCGTACGCCGTCGGGAACGTCCTCCAGTGTTGGGAACACACAGGCCGCCTCGACGCGATCTTGGAGTACGACGCCTACGTCGACGACGCGACCCGCGAGGTCGTCGACGTCATGCGGACCCTCCGCACGACGTCGAAGCGACTCAGCGAGTACACGGTCGACGAGGACCTGTCGGTCAACGGGGATCGGTCCGTTGACGGGGATCGGTCGGTCGCCGGGGGTCGGTCCGTTGACGGGGATCGGTCGGTCAATGGGGATCAGTCCGTCGCGGTCGTCGGCCACGATCAGCTGACCGAGCTGGAACGGAGCGTCCTCCCGGAGGAGTTCGACCGCGTCGAGCTGTTCGCCGACGAGGCGTTCGACCACCCGCCCTTCCACGTCTTCGAGTCGGCGACGGACGTCGTCGCCGCGCTCCTCGACACGGTCTCGGCGCGCAACGCCGAGCACGTCGCCGTCGTCCTCGACGGCGGCGGGAAGTACTCCTCGCTCGTCGAGTCCGCGTTCGAGGCGGCGGACGTCCCCTTCTACGGCGGTCCGGGGTTCGCCGACGACCCGCACCACAGGGCGTTCGTCCGGCTCCTCCGGCTCTGCTTCCGGGGATCCGAGACGACCGTCGGCGACGCCGCTCCGGTCCTCACGCAGCTGGGGATCGACGCGCCCATCGCCGACCGCGAGCGGCGACTGGCGGCGGTCGACCGACCGGGTGTGGAGTGGCTGCGAACGTTCCGCGACCGTCTCGAGGACCGGACGTTCGCGGAGGCGCTCGACGCGTACGCGTCCGAGGCAGGCGTGGAACTGAGCCGGCTCGACGAGGAGCTGGAGAGCCTCGGCCTCGCCGACGAACTCGTGACGGACGGCGCCGTCGACCGGCTCGCCTACTACCTCCAGACGTACGAGGTCCCGGTCGACAGGGACAACGAGGGCGTCCTCCTCGCCGACGCGAAGTCCTCCGCGTACGTCGATCGCCCCGTCGTCTTCCACCTCGGCATGGGCGAGGAGTGGACGCACTCGGCGCCCCAGCGGCCGTGGGTGGACACCGAGGCGCAGTTCGACCGCTACGTCGGGAGCTTCCAGCGCCTGCTCCAGAGCGGCGACCGGCAGTACTACCTCGTTCAGGACGCGGCCGGCGGGGAGCCGATCACCCCCTGTCTGTACCTCGGCGACCTGCTCGACGAGGAGTTCGAGCGGTTCAGCGACCTCGACTCGGTCGAACACCGGCGGCGGCCGCGGGCCACGGGCGCGGGCTTCGAGCGCGAGTCGACCGGGGTCGACCCCCAGTCGGTCGAGACGGTCAGCCAGTCGACGCTCAACAGCTACGTCAACAGCCCGCGGGACTACCTCTTCGGGCGGCTCCTCGACACCCCCGACCAGGAGCGGTTCGTCGAGGGGAACCTCTTCCACGACTTCGCGGAGTTCTACGTGAACCACCCCGACGTCGTCGCGGCGGCCGACCTCGACGACCTCGTCGACGCCATGCTCGCGGAGACGGAGGCGTTCTTCTCGGCCGCCGACGAGCCGCTCCGCCGCCGGACGTATCGCGTCGGCCTGGACCTGATAACGGAGTACCTCGACGAGGAGGGACCAGAGTCGGACGAGTTCCTCACGCCGGCGTCGGGGTGGGGAACGAACTTCTTCGCCGAGCACTTCGACGAGCCGGTCGACTCCCCGCTCACCGAGCGCTGGTTCGAGGACGACGCCCTCGGCGTGAAGGGGAAGATCGACCTCGTGCGGTCGCCGACGCAGCTTCTCGACTACAAGAGCGGCCGCAAGAAGCGGCTCACGCAGGTCGTCAAGGGCGCGGCGCTCGACCCGCCGGCGGACGCGCCGAACTTCCAGGCCGCGCTGTACCTGACCTACTACCGGACGGTCCGCCCGGACGAGCGCATAGAGTTCACGTTCTTCCACTTCCTCGAACCGATGGCCGACGCCGTCGCGGGCGACGCCGACCTCGACGACGCGCTCACGACGGTCACCTACCACCCGATCTCGTTCGACGAGTACATCGGGTCCCGGGAGGCCTTCGAGCGGCTGCTGGACGGCTACAACGACTGCCGAGAGACGTTCGAGGACCTCGGCTACGCCGCATACGAGGAGATCGTGGCGCCCCTGACGTTTCCCGAGACGACGGAGCGAGACGAGCTGCGCGACTCCGAGTTCGCCGAGCGGTTCACCGCCGCCGTCGACGCGGCGACGTCCGCGGACGTCGACGCCGAGAAGGGCGTGGACCAAGCGATCCGAGAGTTCAACGGTATCCGCAAGCGGGCGTTCTTCCGCGAGGACTTAGACGCCTTCGAGGCGTTCATCGACGAGCGCATAGAGGAGCTCAACGCCCGGCGGGCCGGCGAGGAGCGGTTCCCGGTCGACGGGCTTGCCGGCGAGCCGAACTACCGGCGCGTGGACAACCGCGACCTGCTGTTGGGGGACGAGCGATGAGCGAGCCGACGCCGAACGACGTCCAGCGGGAGCTCATCGAGAGCACGGAGGGCCCGTACCTCGTCGACGCCGGTCCCGGGACGGGGAAGACGTTCGCCGTCACCCGTCGCTACGGGCGGATCGTCGACCGACCCGACGTGGAACCGGAGGACGTGCTCTTAGCGACGTTCACGCGGAGTGCCGCGACGGAGATGAAAGAGCGGATCGTCGACCACAGCGGGTACGGGCTGCGGGAGCTGGCCGACGCCCCGATCCGGACGTTCCACTCGCACTGCCACGAGATCCTCCAGGAACACGGGTACGCCGCGCCGACGCACCTCGGCCTCGACGAGCGGATCACGGGCTCGACGCGGATCCTCGAAGACGAGCTGATCGAGGCCGAGCGGTTCCGCGAGTTCTTCGGCGGCTTCCGCGACGACCACCCGGAACACGCCGACTTCTATCGCATCCTCTCCGCGCCGGGCGAGCTACTCGACCTGATCGAGGAGCTCGCGTCGAAGGGAATCTTCCCGACGACGGACGGGTGGTATCGGGACGGAGAAGCGCACCTCGACGGCGACTTCGAGGCGTTCGAAGCGCGGTTCGACGAGGCGAACCGACCCCGAAACGACGGCCGGAAACAGTCGGAGCTGCGCGATGACCTGAGCCGCTTCGGTCGGGACAAGGCGTACCGGGCGGACGCGCCGTCGAAGTCGACGCTCCGGGGCGGCCGCGGGACGAAGCGGCTCGACGACGACGTGGCGCGACAGGTCTTCTACGAGGAGCGCGACGGGCTCAAGGCGTTCGTCCACGACGTCTACGTCGAGTACCTGCGATTCGCGCTGCGCCGCAACTACCTATCCTTCAGCTTCCTCCAGCTGTTCGCGTTCGTCCTCCTCTGCGAGGACGAGCGCGCTCGGGAGGCGGCGACGATCGAGTACGTCATGGTCGACGAGTTCCAGGACACGAGCGAGGTCCAGTTCAAGCTCGCGCTGCTGTTGTCGGGCACTGACAACTTCTGCGTCGTCGGCGACTGGAAGCAGAGCATCTACTCGTTCCAGTACGCGGACGTGGACAACATCTTAGAGTTCGAAGACCGGCTGGAGCGGTTCGCCGCCGACCTCAACGACGACGCGGACAGGGTCCCGTTCGACTCGCCCGACCCGATCCGGATCGAACTGCGGGAGAACTACCGGTCCACCGAGTCCGTCATCGACCTCTCCGAGCGAGCGATCGTGACGCCGGCGTCGAGCGGCGACACAGTCGGGACCGGCCTCGACGACGTCGTCGCCCTCTCCTCGAACGCCGCCTTCGACAACACGGTCGTCGAGGGGATCCGCCACGAGGACGAACACGAGGCCGTCCTCTCGAAGGTCCAGGAGATAGTCGGTAACGACGACTACGCCGTCGAGGGCGAGGACGGCGAGCCGCGTCCGCCGGAGTACGGGGATATCGCGGTGTTCACGCGAACGCGGGACTACGGCCGCGAGCTCCTCGACGTCGCCGCCGAGTACGACTTCCCGGTGGCCTACGACGGCGGGGTCGAGCTGTTTCGGACCGACCCGGCGAAGCTGCTGCTCGCGTGGCTCCGAATCTTAGAGTCGGACGCCGACCGCGGCTGGGCCGTGGTACTCGAACGGGCCGGGTATGCGTTCGACGAGATCGATCACGCCCTTGAGACGGGGACGTACCCGACCGAGCCGACGGAGTTCCGCGACGAGCTCCGCGAACTGGAGTCGGTCGGCGCGGTGGCGCGCCGCGTCCTCGACCGCTACGGGTACGCGGGCGACGTCGCTGACGTCCTCCTCCACACGCTCCAGTCCGTCCACGACTCGACGACGGCGACCCGCGGGGAGCTGATCCGGCACATCGAGCGCGGCGTCGAGACCGGCAGCACCGTCGACGTCCGCGCGACCGCGGGCGACGACGCGGTGACCGTTCAGACGATTCACACGGCGAAGGGGCTGGAGTACCCGATCGTCGTCATGGCGAACATGAACGAGGGGCGCTTCCCGCCGCGGAGCGGCGGATCGAGCGTGATAGGGTACCGCGACCCGGTCGGCCTCCGACAGCGGAAGATCTACTCGGAGGAGGGCGCTCACCCGCACGTGTACGACAACTGGCGGCACGACGTCATCAGGCGCTGTCTGCCGCGCGAGTACGACGAGGAGCGGCGGCTGCTGTACGTCGCGGTCACGCGTGCGGAGAGCCACGTCGTGTTCGCTGCCGGGGAGGACCCGAACACGTTCCTCGAGGAGCTCCCGGTCGCGGTCGAGGAGATCGAACCGGACGTCGAGCCGCTCGACCGCGGCGAGCCGGGCGACGCGGAGCTGCCGTTCGCGGTGACGGCGCCGGACGGGCCGATCGGTCACTCACCGCACTCGCTGATGGACGAGTCGGTGTTCGAGGAGGCCGGAGAGCGTCGGGAGGCCGGCCCGGATCACGAATCCGAACCCGAGACGCGGGGAATGGACTTCGGCTCGCGCGTCCACGACTTCGCGGAAGCCTACGCCCTCGGCGACGACGAGACGCCGTCGAACGACCACGAGCGGCGGATCGTCGAACTGCTCGACGGGCTGTCGGGCGAGAAACACGTCGAGGAGCCGGTGACGCTCCCGATCGACGTCGACGGCCGCCGGGTCACCGTCTCGGGAATCGTCGACCTCGTCCACGTGACTGCCGACCGGGTCGAGGTGATCGACTACAAGACGGACGCGACGCGGCGCGCCCAGTCGGAGTACAAAAAGCAGCTCAGCGTCTACTACCACGTCCTCGACGAGTGGTTCCCCGAGAAGGCGGTCGAGACGAGCCTGTTCTACACGAGCGACGGGACGCGCGAACCGATCGAGCCGCACTCTATCGAGGAGCTGCGCGCGCTCGTCCGGTCGGCCGAGGCGGAGTCCGACTGACGGAGGCGGATACCGAGAGACAGAACCGGACCCCGAATTACGGAGTCGGATTTTTGTCGGCTCGCACCGGAGGTCGGGTATGACCGCTGCCCTCGCACCGCCGGCTCGGATCGGAGCCGACGACCGCGACCGTCTCGCGACATCGGGGGACGACGCGTGAGCGACGACCCGACGGGTACCGAGGCGGAGGGGTCCGGCGCGCTCGACGCGTTCAGGCGGTTCTTTGCCTTAGAGCGAGATGTCCTCGTCTTATCGGTCGCGATGTTCGCGTTCAGTCTGGGATTCCAGATGACGAATCGGTACCTCCCGGAGTACATGGTGGCGCTCGGCGCGTCCGGGTTCGTCGTCGGCCTGTTCGGCACGTTCGGCAACGTCATCTCGGCGCTGTACCCGTACCCCGGCGGCGCGGTCTCGGACCGGATCGGGTCGCGCTACGCGCTGACGCTGTTCGGGCTCCTCTCGACGCTCGGCTTCCTCGTCTGGCTGGTCGCTCCGGGGATCGGCGCGATCACCGTCGCCGGAGTCTCCCTCGAGCCGTGGGTCTGGATCTTCGTCGGCCTCGTCCTCGCGCAGGCGTGGAAGTCGTTCGGCCTCGGCGCGACGTTCGCCGTGGTCAAGCAGGCGACGGACCCCTCGCGGCTGGCCGCGGGGTTCGCCAGCACGGAGACGTTCCGGCGGACGGCGTTCCTCGTCGGGCCGGTGCTGGCGGCCGTCCTCATCGGGCTTCGCGCCGACTTCACCGTGAGCTTCCAGTACGTCCTCGCGGTCGCGGTCGTTTTCGGCGTCCTCGGAACCGCGGTCCAGCACGTCCTCTACGACGCGAGCGGCGACTCCCTCGGCGACTCGTTCGCGGGGCTCGACCAGATTCGGCGGGACCTCCGCGAGATGCCGGAACCCCTCCGGCCGCTGCTCGTCGGCGACACGCTCGTCCGGTTCGCGAACGGGATGGTGTACGTGTTCTTCGTCCTCGTCGTCACGCAGTTCTTCGAGGTCGGGCTGGACGCCACCGTCGCGCTCGCCGGCTTCTCCTACGCCGTCGACCTCTCTCCGCAGGCGTTCTTCGGCTACCTCCTCGGCGTCGAGATGCTCGTCGCGCTGCTTATCATGGTCCCCGCCTCGAAGCTCGCGGAGCGCGTCGGACTGAAGCCGGTGGTCGCGGTCGGCTTCGCGGTGTACGCCGTCTTCCCCGTCGTGTTGATCTACGCGCCGACGCTGGCGGGGTCGGCGCTGCCGCTCTGGGCCGTCATGATCGCCGTCTTCGCGTTCTCCGGTCTGCGGTTCGCCGGGCTCCCGTCGCACAAGGCGCTGATCGTCGGGCCGGCGGAACGGGGAACCGGCGGCCGCGTCACCGGGACGTACTACCTGATCCGGAACACGATCGTGATCCCGAGCGCCGCGCTCGGCGGGTATCTGTGGGACTTCGTCAGCCCCGAAATCGCGTTCACCGTCGCGGCCGTCATCGGCGTCGTCGGGACCGGCTACTTCCTCGCGTTCGGCGAGGAGTTCGAGGCATACGCCTGAGGCCGAGCCCGGACGCCGAGCGCTCGGTCGCCGGCGGCGCGACTCAGTCCGCCGGCTCCGGTCGGTCGCCATCTTCGCCCGCGCCGCGCTGCCGTTCCGGAAGCGGCCCGTCGTACCCCTCGGGGACGTACGGGCACAGCGGGTCGCTGCCGGTCGGATCGCCGGTGACGGCGTAGGCGCGCGACCGGCTCCCGCCGCAGACGTGGCGGAACTCACAGGCGCCGCACTTCCCCGAGAAGCCGTCGGGGTCGCGGAGGGATTCAAAGAGGTCAGAATTGCGGTAGACGTCAACGACCGACCGATCGCGCACGTTCCCGGCCGATTCGGGGAGGAACCCCGATGGGTACACCTCGCCCGTGTGGCTGACGAACGCGAACCCGCGCCCGGCCGTGACCCCGCCCCGTCGCTGGGCGGCCCCGTCGGGCGCCCCCGCCTCGGCCCGCTGGATACCCACGCGGCGGTAAAAGGGCGCCTCGGTCGTCTTGACGCCGAAGTGCTCCTCCTCCGAGACCTCGTGGAGCCACGCCATCGCCTCCTCGGCGCGCTCGGGCGAGACGGGGTCGAGGACGCGGCCGCGACCGACCGGGACGAGGAAGAAGACGCTCCAGAGGACGGCGCCGATGTCGCGGACGCGGTCGCGGATCGCGGGGAGGTCGTCGACCGTGTCCGCGCAGACGGTGGTGTTGACCTGGAGCGGGATCCCGGCGTCGCGGGCGGCGCGGGCGGCCGCGACCGTGTCCGCGAAGCTCTCCTCGCCGCGGAACGCGTCGTGGCGCTCCCGGGTCGAGCCGTCGAGGCTGAGCGCCATCCGCGCGATCCCCGCGTCCCCGAGGTCGCGGACGCGCTCCGGCGTGAGAGACCGGGTTCCGCTCGGCGTGATCGTCATCCGGAGGCCCAGGTCGTCGCCGTGCGCGACCAGCTCGGTGAGGTCGTCGCGCGCGAGCGGGTCGCCCCCCGAGAGGACGGCTAACTGCCCGTCGCCGAACGCGGCGGCGTCCGCCAGCAGTCGCTTCCCCTCTGCGGTCGTCAGCTCGTCCGGGTGCCGCTGCGGCCGTGCGTCGGCCCGGCAGTGCCGACACGCGAGCCCGCAGGCCTGCGTCACCTCCCAGACGAGGACCAGCGGCCGCCGGTCCGTGTCGAGGTCGTCGAACATCGCTTACGTTCCGCTACGATCCCGACCCGTTTGGGGCCGTCCCCGAACGTGTTCCCCAGCGGTCGCAGCGGGCGATACCCGGACTGGTTCGACGGGTACTTCGCTGTCGACGGCGACCTCCTCGTGAATGAGTCGCTACCGGACGGCCGGCCGCTTCGTGCTGCTGTGTGCGGTCTGGGGAACGGCGTTCATGGCGACGGACGTCGGCCTCGCGGACCTCCCCGCGGTGCCGTTCGCGGCCGTGCGCTTCGACGTCGCCGCCGCGCTGCTGTTCGGCGCCGTCCTCGCCACCGGTGCGGATGTCCGCCCCCGGACTCGGGACGACTACGTCTACGTGCTGGTCGGCGGTGCCCTCATCATCGGCGCCCATCACGCGTTCCTCTTCGCCGGCCAGCGGTACGTCACGGGCGCCGTCGCCGCCGTGCTGTTGGGGCTGGTCCCCGTGGTGACCCCGGCGCTCACGCGGCTCGTCACGACCGACGAGGAGTTCACCGCCGCCACCGCGCTCGGCGTCGCGCTCGGGTTCGTCGGCGTCGTCGTCATCGCCGACCCCGACCCCGCGAACCTCGCGGACAGCGTCCTCGGCGTCGCGCTCGTGCTCGCGTCAGCGCTCGCGTTCGCCGTCGCCGCGGTCGTCACCCACAGCCGGTCGCCGTCGATGTCGTTCCTCTCCACGCAGGCGTGGATGATGGCGGTCGGCGCGGGAGTCCTCCACGCCGCCGTGCTCGCGCTCCCCGGTCAGTCGTTCGCGGCCGCCACGTGGACTCCGTCCGCGCTCGGCGCCGTCGCCTACCTCTCCGCGGTCGCCGGCGTCGGTGGGTTCCTGCTGTACTTCACGCTCCTCGACGACCTCGGCCCCATCGAGATGAGCTTCATCGAGTACGTGATCCCCGTGTTCGCGGCGCTGGCGGGCTGGTTCGTCCTCGGGCAGGAAGTGACGCCCGCGGCCGTCGTCGGGTTCGCGTTCATTCTGGCGGGGTTCGTCGCCGCGAAGTGGCGGGCGCTGCGTGGAACGTAGCGGCGCGCGGTACGGGTTCACGGCTCTGTTGAAATCCTGTTCTTCAGATAGACTTTCACCTGAAACAGCAAGTCGATCGGAGCCGCTTCTTGATCGAGTGCGGGAGTACGTGTCGTACGTCGCTCAGTATGATGGCGTGGGTGTTTATATACCGAATCGCGGTGTTGCTGTCGGCTGTTTATAAATGATCGACGCTGCTGTGGTGAACGCCTTCAAAGCCCCAGTCGCGACGGCTCGCGCGCCTTGCTGTGCTCCTCAGTCGCTCGTTTCACTCGCTCCTTTCGGTGCTTGCTGCGGCGTGCTTCGCCCTCGCGACTGCCCCTTTGAGTCCCACCCCGCACCGCAACCGCACAGCACCTCACACCTCCCCAGCCTCGTCGCTGGCGGCGGTCGCCGCCAGCGACTCCCTCGCGCCGTCGGTTCGCGGCCCTCCGGGCCGCTCACCGGGGCGCGCCACCGCCTGACAGTTATAAGCTCTCGTCGCCGTCACTCGTAGTTATTTAAATAAAATATCGCGGCAGCCGATCTGAGATACCCACTCCCGAAATCGCTCGATCGTTAGGTCGCGGTCGCGTCGCCCTCGCTTGCCCGGTCACCCTCGCCGGCCCCCTCGCCCGAACTCGCCGTTTCGCCGTCCGCCGGCCAGATCGCCGTGACGACCGCGTCGGTCGCGTCGGTCTCGACTGCCGCGTACGCGAACCCGCGGTCCTCTAAGCGCGGGAAGAGGAACTTCGGGGTCCGGTCGTTGTACTGGACCAAGACGTCGCCGTCACCGAGGGTCTCGACGCGTTCGAGCGTCTCGCGCAGCGGCTTCGGCGGCCCGAGGGCCCGGACGTCGAGGGAGACTGTCTCCCCGTCGGTCGGCGCGTCCGTCCGCTCGGCCACCGCCCGTTCGACCGCCGCCTGATCGCCGGGTTCGGAGCTCATCTTCGACGATACGAAGCCGATCTCCGGGTCGTTTGTGACGAACATGTTCCGGCGGCCGCGGAGCCGAAGCTACTTCCACCGTGACGCCGAATTCACGGGTATGGCACAGGCACGCCTCCGCGTGACGATTCCGGACGGCCCGTGGGTCGGCGACGTCTCGCGAGAACACCCGGACGCGCGGTTCCAGGTGTTGACCGCGACGCCCGAAGACGGCGCGGGGTTCGCGCTGGTTCGGGTCACCGCGGACGACACGGACCCGGTCCTCGACGCGATCGACGACCACGAGACGATCACCCACTCGTCGGTGATGGCCGAGGACGACGGAATGGTCACCGTTCAGGTCGAGGCACTCGTCCCGCTCCTCCAGACCGTCGCCCGCCGGGCGGGCGTCCCCATCGAGATGCCGGTCGAGATCCGCGACGGCGTCGCCCGCGTCGACGTGACCGGCGACCACGAGCGCGTCGCGAAGTTCGGTGACGCGCTCCGCGACGTGGGCGCGGAGTTCGAAGTCGAGTACGTCCAGCAGCGCGTGAACCCGGGCGGGTCGCTCACCGAGCGCCAGCGCGAGGTCCTCTTCGAGGCGGTCGACCGCGGCTACTACGACGTGCCCCGGGAGACCACGCTCACCGAGGTGGCCGAGCACGTCGGGATCGCGAAGTCGACCTGTAGCGAGGTGCTCCAGCGCGTCGAGCGCACCATCGTCCGGGAGTTCGTCGACGACCTCCCGCGCCGTCCGGTGGAGTTCGAATCGCCCGAAGACGACGGGATCGAGCGGATCCAGTAGCGGTCGGGCGGCGAACGTTCGAACCGTCGCCCCGCGCGACGGAACGCTCCTCTTTAGGGCCGACGGCGACGGACGAGCAGCGCGTCGACCCGCTCGCCGATCCGGTCCATCGTCGCGTCCGAGAGACCGTGTCCGTCGCCCGGGTCGATCCGGAGATCGACCGCGGCGCCGGCGCGCTCGAAGACGCGCGCGGTCTTCCGGACGCGCTCCGGGGGCATGTACAGGTCCTCCTCGCTGCTGTCGAGCGAAACCGGCGTCCCGGCGAGTGGCCCGTCCTCCTCAATCTCCACTCCCTCGACCGCTTCGACCTCAACTTCCGCGAGGTCCTCGCCCGGCAGCGCCGCCGAGACGACGAACGCACCGCCGAATCGGCCGGGTCGGCGTCGCAGGAACTCGGCGACGACCGCGCCGCCCTGCGAGACCCCGATGAGGACGACACGCCCGGGTGGGATCCCGGCGTCGCGCGCGACGTCGACCGCGCTGGCGACGCAGTCCACGGCGGAGGACAGCGCCGGCTCGTTCGCCGACAGCGGCGCCTCGTGCGGGGCCGGGAACCACGTCGACCGGACCGCGCCGGGCGCGAGGAGCGTCGCGCCCGACCGGTAGAACTCGTCGGCGAGGCGGACGAGCCCCTCCGCTGTCCCCCCGCGGCCGTGGACCAGCACGACCGCGACCTCGGCGGCCGCGACCGGGGCGCCTGCGGTGACGAGCGTCGCCTCCGCGTGCGGGCCGGAGACGCCGGATATCCGACGGCTCATCGAGGGCACTCCGGCTCCGACGCGGGACCGTCGAACGCGGGCAACTGCGACTCGATCAGCTCGCGATCGGCCTCGAACCGCGGCGGAAGGTAGAGGTCCGTCGCGTGCCCGGTCGACTCGGGGTCCGCGAGCCCCGGGCCCAGAGGCCCGTCGGGAGTCGGGGCCTCGGTCGCGAGTTCGACGAGGAGCCCGCCGGGGCCGCGGACGTACAGCGAGTGGAAGAAGTGCCGGTCCTTCACGCGCGAGACGTCGTACCCGCGCTCGCGGAACAGCGCGTGCCAGTCCAAGAGCGTCTCGCGGTCCGCGACGCGAACCGCGGCGTGGTGGAGGGTTCCCGGCCCCTCCCGGAGATACGCCGCGTCGCGGTCGAGCAGGTCGACGGCCGTCGCGCGGTCTCCGGGCGCGCGGTAGCGCACGCGGTCGCCCGACTCGGCCTCGTACTCGAAGCCGAGCGTCTCCAGCATGCTCGCGGTCCCGTACGGGTCCGCGGGGAGCGCGGTCACGCCGCGGAGCCCGCGGATCGCGCGTTCGGCGGGCACGGGACCGTCCGTCCACGGATCCGGATCGGCAGTCTCCGTCACGACCAGTTCGACCCGCGTCCCCGAGGGGTCCGCGAGCGTCAGCCCGCGGTCGCCGAAGCGCGCGTCCGGGTCGAGCGGCCCCGCCTCGACGCCCCGGTCCGCGAGCCGGTCGCGCCAGTAGCCGAGCGAGTTCGGCGGCACCGCGAAGGCGACGGCCTCGTAGCCGGGCTTCCCAGTCCGCCCGGGGTCGGCGTTCGGGTCGGGGAAGACGGTGAACACCGACCCCGGCGAGCCGGTCGCATCGCCGAAGTAGAGGTGGTACTGGAGGCGGTCCTCGTAGTTCACGGTCCGGCGGAGCAGGCGGAGCCCGAGCGCCCCGCCGTAGAAGTCGGCGTGGGCGCCCGCGTCGCCGACGATCCCCGTGACGTGGTGGAGCCCGGGGGTGTCAGAGAGCATGCGGGGAGGTGGGTGCCGCGCGGGAAAGTCGGTGTCGGTGGGGGCGATCGCCAGCGGCCCGCGTCGGCGGGACGGCGCGCTCCAGCCCTCAGGAGAGCCACAGCAGCCGCACGTTGCTCGCGGTGAGGTACGTCCCGGTCGCCGTGAGCAACACCGGCGGGAAGTAGTACAGCAGGCCGTCGCCCTCGCGCGCGCCCTCGACGCTGATCCAGAGCATGACGAGGTAGACGGCGATCTTCAGGGCGACGAGCCCGGAGAGCCCGAACGACTCCAGCGCGAACCGCACGACCGGGTTCGCTTCCTCGATCGTCGGGACGTACCGGAGGAAGGCGACCGTGGAGACGACGTCGCCGACGCCGTACGTCGCGGTCGCCGCGATCCACAGCCAGTAGAACTCGTTGGGGCGGCGGCGGTAGGCGGGGCGTCGACGGGACCGGTCGCGGGATCTGACCACGGTCCGGGGTGTCGGCCGGCCGACGTGAATCTGCCGGTCCGCGGAGCCGACGAAACCCGTATCGCTTCTGGAGGCCCCGCCGCCTTCCAGCCGACTTAAGAGGGATCGCACCGTCTCGCCGGGCGTGACAGAGCCGTCGACCCGCGAGGAGAAGCTGGAGCTCGGCGTCGAGCTGCTGGCGCACCTCGAACGCGAGGAGCTCGACCTCGCCGCCGCGGTCGACCGGATCGAGACGATCACGACGAGCCCGGCGCTCACCCGCGACATCCTCGACGCGGCCGAGAAGCGCGGGATCATCGACCGCGAGGGCGCCCGTTTGCGGGTCCGACGGAACGGGACCTACGTCGAGTACGACAGTCAGGTCGTCGCCCGCGAGGGCGACTTCGAATGCCGGCGGTGCGGCGCGTCGATCTCGACGGGCCATTTCATCCAGTTGGACGCGGGCGAACTCGGCCCGTTCGGCTCCTCGTGTATCCGGAAGGTGACCGGGCGAGAGTCGGAAGCGGAGTCGGAGTGACCCCGCTGTCGACCCCGCACGCACTCGCTGCTCGGTCGAACCCGCCGGAGTATTTACCTCGGCGCCCGAAGCGACGGTAATGACCGCGCCGAACCGGAACGTCCTGTGGGCGAACGCGCTCGTCGACGAGCTCGTCGCCGCGGGCGTCGACGCCGTCGTCGCCTCGCCGGGCAGCCGCTCGACGCCGCTGACTGTCGCCGCCGCGGGCCACGAGGAGCTCACCGTGTTCTCCCAGTTGGACGAGCGCTCCGCCGCGTACTTCGCGCTTGGCCGGGCCCGCAGGACCGGCCGCGTGACGCCGCTGATCTGCACCTCGGGCACCGCCGCCGCCAACTACCACCCCGCCGTGATGGAGGCGAGCGAGGCCCGCGTCCCGCTGCTCGCGCTCACGGCCGACCGGCCGCCCGAACTCCGTGACTCCGGCGCGAACCAGACCGCGGACCAAGAGAAGCTGTACGGCGACGCCGTGCGCTTTTATAAGGACCTCCCGGAGCCGGCCGCGAACGACCGGGCGCTCCGCTCGCTTCGCACCACCGTCGCCCGCGCCGTTGCGACCGCCGAGGGCGCCGATCAGGGGCCGGTCCACCTCAACGTCCCATTTAAAAAGCCGCTGGAGCCGACGCCGGTCCCGGGCGACGTGCCGGACGACCTCCCCGAGGCGGCAGAGCGTGGCCGCGACGGTCCCTACGTCGACGTGACGGCCGGCGCGCCCGAGCCGGGCGACGAGGAGCTGCGCGCGCTCGCGACCGAGCTGGGCGACGCGGACCGCGGGCTGATCGTCGCCGGCCCGGCCGACCCGCCGGGCATCGACCCCGAGTCGGTTACGGCGCTCGCGCACGCGACCGGGTTCCCGGTGCTGGCCGACCCGCTCTCCGGGCTCCGGTACGGCGGGCACACCCGCGTCGCACCCGTGATCGGGAACTACGACGCGTACCTCTCGGCCGACCTCGCGGGCGACGAGGGGGAATCCGGTGAAACCGACGGTTGGGCCGACCCGGACCTCGTCCTCCGGCTCGGCGCCTCGCCCACCTCGAAGCGCCTCCGGAAGTACCTCGCCGAGACCGGCGCCGACCAGTACCAGGTCGACCCCGCCGGGCGCTGGCGCGAGGCCGAGTTCGCCGCGACCGACCTCGTCGTCGCCGAGCCGAGCCGGCTCTGCGCTCGTCTCTCTCGGCTCGTCGGGGGCGGGAGCGGCGATCCGGACTGGCGCTCACAGTGGGAGGAGGCGGACCGCGTCGCCGAGGCGGTTCACGGCCGCGAGGTGGAGGAGCTGGACGAGGCGGTCGCTGCCGGCGAGTCGGACTCGCTCGGCTCCGGTTTCCACGAGGGCGACGCGCTTCGCGCGGTCGCGGACGCGCTCCCCGACCCGGCGACGCTGTTCGTCTCCAACTCGATGCCCGTCCGCGACCTCGACCGGTTCGTCGGGTCCACGACCGCGAACATCACCGCGCTCGGTAACCGCGGCGTCTCCGGGATCGACGGGGTCGTCTCCAGCGCGCTCGGCGCGGGCAGCGGGACGACCGACGACCTCACGCTCGTCGTCGGGGACATCGCGCTGTATCACGACTCGAACGGGCTGCTCGCGGTCGACCGCTGCGACGTCGACGTCACGGTGGTCGCGGTCAACAACGACGGCGGCGGCATCTTCCACAAGCTCCCGATCGAGTCGTTCGAGCCGCCGTTCACCGAGTCGTTCAAGACGCCGCACGGGATGGAGTTCGAACCGCTCGCCGAGCTCCACGGCCTCGAGTACGCGCGGATCGACGCACGCCCCGACGCGCTCGCCGACCGCGGCGAGAGCCCGGCCGAACGCGCGCAAGCGGTCGCGGACGACGTCGCCGCCGTCGTGTCTCGGGCCCACGAGGAGGCGGGATCGCACCTGATCGAGGTCGACACGGACGCCGAGGCCAGCCACCGCACGCGCGAGCGACTGGCGGCCGCGGTCGAGCGCGCGGTCCACGGCGACGCGGGAGACGTGTAGACGGTCAGGGCACGGTCGGGCTCGGCCCCTCGCCGCGACGCTCGCCGAGCGAGACCCCGGCGTACGCGACCACCGCGAACTGGATCCCGACGCCGAGGCTCGCGCCGAGCGCGAAGACGGCGGTGACGACGGGGCCGCGGTCCGGACTGAGGTACCAGAGGACGGCGGCCGAACCGAGCAGGAACGACCCGGTCGCGCTGGCGCCCGTCGCCAGCGCGGTCGACGTGGCGGAGACGTCGGAGTTCCCCATGCCGGCGAGGAGCGCGGCGCCGAACAGCAGGCCGTAGACCAGAATGAACGCCGTGAACTGGGCGCTTACGAGGTACGTCGAGAGCGTCTCGGCAGACGGGAGCGAGACGGAGGATTCGAGGAGGATCGGTGAGAGCCGTCTGATTCCGCTGACCGCGAGCGCGACGACCGCGGCGACGATCGGGGGGAGGGCTGCCGTGCGCATACCCGTCAGCCCGCGCGGGTATTACTTATAAATCTCGGTCGTGAGAGGTCGCTGGAAGGCCTAATTCCGACTCACTCCACGTCGACGACCGTCTCCGCGCGCACGTCGCGGTCCGTCGCCGTCGCCTCGCCCACTATTCTGTAGGTCCCCGCTGGCGGGTCCCGCCACGTCCCCTCGTAACCGACCGCCTCGCCCGGGCCGATCGTCTCGCTCCCGAGCGCCTGCGTGAACATCTGACTCGCGCCGTAACGCCAGACCGGATCGGCCCGGCCCTCGGCTGAGCCCTCTGCGTCCTCGTCCGCCGGGTACGCGGTGAACTCCGCGCGCTGGCCGGTCCGGAACTGGAGCGTCACCGGATCCGCGCCCGCGTTCTCGATCCGTAACGATAGCGCCACCCCGTCGTCCGTCGTCGCCGTCGCGAGCGCCGCGTCGAGCATGGTCGCGTCTGCGGTGCCCGCGGGGAAAACTCCTCGGCGGGCGCGCTCACCCCTCGGAAGGCAGCGAGAGAAACGGTCGACGACGCCTATAAGCCCCGCCTTCCCCTACATCGCGGCGTGCAGGTCGTCGGCTACGAGACGGACGTCGCGAGCGGCTCGCCGGACGCGGACGGCGACTCGGAACGGGATCCGATCCCCGAGGCGGACGGACCGATCGGGGGCGGGCTCTACGTCGCGAGCGGCGGGACCGTCGACTTCGTGGACGCGGGCCCGGGCACCGAGCTCGCCTTCGGTCTCGGCGAGCGACGCTGTGCGGGGACGGTCCACGAAGGCGATCATATCGCCTGCGACGCCGCGGACGCGCCGTACTGTGACGACCATTCGCACGTCTGGGTGTGCGCGCGGTGCACCGGGACGTGCCTGAAAGACGAGATGGACTGCCACGAGACGCACGCGATGTACCTCGCCGCGTTCGCGCCCGACGTGCTGAAAGTCGGCGTCACCAAGGAGTGGCGACTGGGTACTCGCCTCCGCGAGCAGGGCGCCGACCGCGCGGCCCATATCCGGACCTTCCCGAACGGGCGTATCGCCCGCGAGGTGGAGGCCGAGCTGGCGGCCGGCGACCACCTCGTCGACCGCGTCCGCGTTCCGACGAAGCTCGACGGGTTCGGGCGCGCGGTCGACGAGGCCGCGTGGGAGGCGCTGCTCGACCGGTTCGACCCGATCGAGCGGTACGAGTTCGACTACGGGCTCGACCTCGACGAGCGACCCGTCGCGGAGACGATGGCCGCGGGGACCGTCCGCGGCTGGAAGGGCCGAGTGATCGTTCTCGACCGCGGCGGCTCGACGTACGCCGTCGACGCGCGCGACCTCGTCGGCTACGAGCTGACCGACGCGGTGCCGGAGCGGGAGCTCCAGTCGAGCCTCGGGGCGTTCGGCGGATGACCGGGGGCGTCCTCTCGCTTTTGTTCGGCGACCCGTTCGCCGCGATGAACACGGTCGGGCTCGTCGCGTTCGCGCTCGTCGGCGCGAGCAAGGCGGTCCGCGAGGAGTTCGACCTCTTCGGCGTCGCTGTCGTCGGGCTGGCGATGGCGTTCGCCGGCGGCGTCACCCGCGACCTCCTCGTCGCGCGCGTCCCGCTCGCGCTGCGCTCGCCGGTCGAGATCATCTTGGGGCTCGTCGGCGTCGCCCTCGCGGTCGGGCTGAGCGCGTGGCTCGCCTCCCCCGACGAACACCCGGTGACCCTCGTCGCCGACGCCGTCGGCCTCGCCGCCTTCGCCACGACAGGCGCCATCGTCGCGACCGATGCGGGGGTGTCCGCGTTCGGCGTCGTCGCGGTCGCGACGATCAACGCCGTCGGCGGCGGCGCGCTCGCCGACATCCTCCTCGACCGCGCGCCGTTCATCCTCTTCGAGGACTTCTACGCGAGCTGCGCCGTGCTGGGCGGCGTCGCGTACTGGCTGGTCGGCGCGCTCGGCGGCCCCTCGGGGGTCGCGGCCGCGGCGTGTGCGGCGGTGACGGTCGGCCTCCGGCTCGTCGCCGTCGCTCGCGGCTGGGGCCTCCCGACCGCGAAGCGGTTCGGCGACGAGTTCGGTCGATAGGAGCGAGACGAGCCCTCGGCGACCCGACCGCCAGGCGCCCGACCCACTCAGCGACCGAACCCCTCGACCGCGACGACGCGCCGCACGCCGAGGTACGCGGCCGCGGCGATGCCGGCGTACGCGACCACGAGGACGCCGGTCGTCGCGTCCGCGCTGTCGATGGCGAGCCGCGCCACCGCGTTCGCGGGGCCGCCGGCCATCGCCGTCGCGCCGCCGAACAGCACGAGGACTGCCACCGAGTAGAGCAACTGCGCGGCCTGCCGGTCGGGCGCGACGGCCGCGATGCCGACCGCGACCGCGACGACGAGCGTCGTCAGCGCGGTCATCAGCGCCAGGATCGGGCCGACGTTCGCGACCGAGGTGCCGTTTGCCTCGAGGAGGAGCAGCCACAGCAGGGCCTGGCCCGGAGCGATCCCGATCGCCGCGGCGGCCTTCCCGTCGACGATCTCGGCGAGCGTGACGGGCGCGACCCGGAGCAGCTCCATGGTTCCTTGATCCAACTCCTCCGTGATCGAGTCGACGATCAGCGACCCCGAGATGAACACCGGGAGGAAGACGAGCAGGGGGATCAACACGGTGTACGTGAACGTGAAGTACGGGCTGGTGTCGCTCCGGTCGGGCAGCGGTAGCGGCGATTCCTCCAAGTACGAGGCGCGGGCGTCGCGCTCGTTCAGCTCGTAGGTCCGCAGCAGCTCGCGTAGCTGCACCACGATCACCGTCGTCTCCACGGTTGAGTCCGGGGCGGTGACGGCGGTCGACACCCGCCCGCTCTCCGTGCGGGTCGTGACCACCACCGCATCGGCCGCGTTCCGGTCGAAGGCGCTCCGCGCGGCGTCCGCGTCGTCGTACGGCGTGACCGAGGCGCCCGGGACCTCGCTCGCGGCGCGCTCTAAGTCGTCGACCGCGTCGCCCGCGGCCGCGACCTCGATCTCCGCGCCGTCGAGCGCGCCCGGGTCGTACATGGAGACGAGCCCGACGACGAGGAACGACGAGAAGGTCGCGATGAACAGCTGGATCCCGATCGCGAGCAGGATCGTCTTCTCCGCGCGCAGCCCGGC
Source organism: Halorubrum sp. T3 (assembly GCF_000296615.1). Taxonomy (NCBI): domain Archaea; kingdom Methanobacteriati; phylum Methanobacteriota; class Halobacteria; order Halobacteriales; family Haloferacaceae; genus Halorubrum; species Halorubrum sp. T3. Next base: position 1,030,445 of record NZ_JH815329.1, read on the forward strand.
GAGCTCGCGCCCGGCGATCGTCAGGCGGCTATCCAAGGCTCACCACCCCGACGTTGTACGCGGCGTGGCCCAGCGTCGCCAGCGTAAGCGCCAGCGCGTAGGCGGTCCGGCCGCGCCGCGCCCCGAGGGCGGCGACGCTCGTCGCGGCGACGTGGAGGATGAGCGGGGCGAAGAACAGCGCCGCCAGGGCGAGCGGCGGCAGCCCGGAGAACCCGGACACGTCGGCGAAGGCGGCGCGCCCGAGGAAGAGCTCCGTGAGCCCCACCGCCTGAACGACCGCGGTCGCCTTCTCCGCGAGGAAGAACCCGGTCCCGGAGGCGAGACCGACCGCGAGGGCGACCCGATCGGTCCGCTCGAAGACGCCGCGCTCGAAGCCGGCGTAGAGGCCGATACTTTTGGCGACCTCTTCGATGAACGCGATGGTCACGAGCAGCACCGGGATCGACACGGTGACCGGCAGCGCGAACAGCACCGCGACGGCAAGCAGTTCCGCGACGAACACGAAGGGGATCGTACAGGCGGTGAGGAAGGCGACCGAGCCGAGCGCGCGGAGTCGGTCGCGGTCGAGGAGCCCGCCGCCGACCGCCCCGCCGACCGGGACAGCGGAGAGCCGCACCGCGAGCGCGTCGAGGAACTTCCGCGTCACGGGCTTCTGCGAGAACATGTCCTCCTCGCGGTAGACGCCGAGGCCAAGGCCGAACAGCAGCGCGGCGCCGACCGCCATCGGCGTGGTCGAGAAGAGGACCTCGCCGGCCGAGACGGCCTCGCCCTGGAGGTCGAAGACGACGAGCGTCAGCGGCGAGACGAGCGCGACGGGCGTCACGTTCGTGAAGATGGCCGGCACGAACGCGTAGGTGGTCAGCAGGACGCTCACGCCGACCGTCACGAAGGTGAGCTCCTTGAACGAGCGCGCGAACATCGCGCCGACGAAGGTGGCCCCGAGGAACGTCGCCGCGACCGGCGCCACCGCGACCACCGAGAGCGCCCCACCGCCGACGAGGAGCGCGATGAGGCTCGTGACGACCGCGGCGGCCGCCGCGTACGGGAGCGTCTTGCCGGCGACGATCTCCGCCGGCGACAGCGGCGTGACGAGCAGCGGCTCCCCGCGTCGGTTCGTCCGCTCGTCGAGGATCGAGGAGCCGTACGCCTGGATGAGGAAGTTCATCGGCACGAGGAAGGCGAACGCCAACAGCAGCGATGTGAACGGGAACGGCGGCGTGATCGACCCGGGCGAGCCGACGGTGTTCGCGCCGAAGGCCGCGCCACCGATGGACGGCACCGCGAAGCCGCCGTCGTCCGACTCCGCGCCGTCATCGGTAGTGTCGGGGGCGTCCGTCGCGCTTCCGTCGCCGTCGCCGTCGGTCTCGTCGGACCCGCCGCTCGTCCTCTCGTCTCCGGACGGGCCATCGGCGTCGGCATCCCCATTGGAGTCGGGCGCGGAGGACTCAGTAGATCCGGTATCGTCCGCGTCGGTACCGCTGCCATCTCCGTCGGAGTCGGTCGCGTCGCTCCCGCCGTCGCTCCCTCCGCCCGAACCGCTCGTCGAGCCGCCGTCGTTCCCGCCGAGCGTGGCGCCGTCATCGACGCCGGACGTTCGGCCGACGTACCGGAGCGAAACGACGACCGGAAAGGCGGCAGTCTGATTCGGCTCGGCGCGCATCAGCCGCTCGTTGTGCGACGCGACGGCCTCGCGGACCGACGCGGCCGCCGCCTCGCCCTTCCGCGTGTCGCTCGCGCGGACGACGACCTCCTCGACGTCGGCGGCGTCGATCACTCCGTCGTCGCCGGAGCCGGGTTCCACCACGGTCACCACGACCGCATCGGCGGGGTCACCGAGCGACGCCGACCCGGCCGGGACCGGGCGCAGCGACGGCGCGTCCTCGATCGCGTCCGCGTACGGCGACTCGGCGTCGACGCCGACCCGGTACACGTCTTGGTCGACGTCGAGGCCGGCGACGCCCGTCGCCACGCCGACGCCGACGACGCCGCCGGCGACGAGGAGGAGGGCGACGCCCGCCGCGAGCGTGCGGCGGTCGACACCCCCGGACGCGCGGGCGGTTTCCCACCTGGCGACCCGGAGGACGCGGCGGACGCCGACCGCGAGCCGTCGGCCGACGCGGCGGAACCTGTCGATCACTCGGTCGCCTCCGTGGTCGCCGCCTCCGTCGTTTCGGTTTCCGGTTCGTCGCCGTCGGCCTCGCCGTCGCCATCGCCGTCGGCGTCGCTCGCAGCTTCGGTTCCGTCACCGCCGAGGTCGCCGGTGTACCGCCCGGGCATCGGCCGGCCGACGATGTCGAGGAACACGTCTTCGAGGCTCGGCTCGCGGCTCCGGATGTCGACGACCTCGCCGCCGGCGTCGCCGACGGCCTCCCGGACCGCGGCGACCGCGTCCATGCTCGGGACCGCCGTCCGGAAGCGGTCGCCGACCTCCTCGGTCGTCGCGTCGAGGTCCGCGAGCGCCGGCGTCGCGGTCGGCTCGACGTCCGTGAACACGCGGTAGGTCGTCTCGCCGTGTCGCTCGCGGATCCCGTCGACGCTCCCGCGGGCGACGATCCGCCCCTCGTTCATCACCACGACGCGGTCGCAGACGGACTCGACGTGGTAGAGGTTGTGCGCGGAGAAGACGACCGTCTTCCCGGTCTCGCGGAGCTCGCGGGTGAACGCCAGCACTGAGTTCGTCGTCACGGGGTCGAGCCCGGAGGCGGGCTCGTCGTACACCAGCACGTCCGGGTCGTTGACGAGCGAGCGCGCGATGGCGACCTTCCGTTTCATCCCCTTCGAGACGTCGCCGAGGCGGCGCTCGCGGTGGTCCAGTTCCAGGCGGTCGAGCGCGGCCTCGATCCGCTCGTCGGCGACCTCCCGGGGCACGTCGTAGAGGTCGGCGAAGAAGCGGAGGTACGACAGCGCGGTCATCTCCTCGTACAACGGCGACTCCTCCGGCAGGAACCCGAGGTGGCGCCGCATTTCGGGGTCCGAGGCGTCGAACCCGGCGACGGTCACCTCGCCCTCGGTCGGCTCGACGAGGCCGGCGAGTATCTTGAGCGTCGTCGTTTTCCCGGCCCCGTTCGGGCCGACGATCCCGAACACCTCGCCCTCGTCGACGGCGAAGTCGCTGTCGACCACGGCCGCGAAGTCGCCGTAGGTCTTCCGTAGCCCCGAGGCCTCGATCATGCGCTCGGGTCCGCCGGCGGCCGGGTTAAATCCACGCACGTGGTTATCGGCCGCGAGAACGCGGGCGGACGCCGCCCTCGGTCCGGGCGGCGAGAGGGGGCTCGTCCGCGTTAGTCCGTGTACGGCTTCTCGATGCTCGCGTCGCCGCTGATGTACGCGTTCATCCGGCGGGTAATCCCGTCGAACAGCGTGATGAGCGGCGAGAGGACGCGCTCGACGAGCCGGACCGGCGACGCGACCCGCAGCGACCACGTCTCGGCGTTTCCGAGCCCGAACGCCTTGGGGACGATCTCGCCGAACACGAGGACGAGGAAGCTCGTACACAGCGTCGTCACGACGATCGCCGGGCCGGGGGGGAGGTAGCTAGCGACTAGGACGGTCACGATGCTCGAGATGGCGATGTTGACGACGTTGTTCCCGACGAGCAGCGTCACGAGGAGCCGGTGGGGGTCGTCGTGGAGCTCCTTCAGCACGTCTCCCCGCGGGTCGTCAGTGCCGGCCTGCTGCTCGAACCACTCGCTCGGCAGCGAGAAGATGGCAGTCTCCGAGCTCGAGAAGAACGCACTGAGCGCCAAAAGCGCGGTTACCGCCCCGATCCCCGCCACGGCGAGTGTGACTCCGACCATACGTCGTATTTAAAAACGACCCCAAAGAGGGTGTCGGCCGGACGCCAGCAACAAGCGGGGAGGCGTACCACTCCCGGTCCGAGACGCGCTGCGGTGTTGGTCCGAGACGCGCTGCGGTGTCGGACGGCGGCTTCGCCGGGACGCAGAAATCGCAGAAATCGGAACGCCGTACTACTCTTCTTCTTCCTCTTCCTCGACCGGTCCTCGGCCTCGTTCCCAGACGGCGTCGGCCGAGGTGTCGTTCGGTGCGGTGTGCGAAACGTCTTTCATGCTGTCGCGATCGCTTGCCATATTGACTCCGGATAGCTCGGACCCCCGTATTAACCCTTCGTGGAAAGAGATAATGAGTCCTGATACCATATAAGGTATTAATATCGGGCGGCACGGGGACGCTCCGATCAGTGGACGTATTGCGAATTGGTGGCTGTAGGCGGGACGGAAACCGGACAAACGTCCGGGTGCGAGCGGAGGACCGCAGCGATGAGGCGTGCGGCCGCCGGAGTAGTCCGCGTGTTCGGAACCCGCGACGCGACCGGAAACGTCGACCGCGACGGGCGGGCGTCGGTGGACCGAGAGGGCGCGACGCTCGCGGTCGGTCGCGATGTCGACGCGCCGCCGGAGCGGACAGCTAGGGCGCTCCGCGACACCCAGCGGTGGCCCGACTGGAGCCTGTCGGTCCGCGACGTTGAGAGCGCGGACCGGTACGTCGAGACCGGGACGACCGGGAGGGTCCGCGTCGCGGGCGCGTGGGTGCCCTTTCGGGTGACAGCGGCGACGCGGCTCCGGTGGGACTGGGAGGTCGCGCGGGTCCCAGCGACAGGGCACCGCGTCGACCGGTACGCGGGAGAGCCGGACCGGTGTCGAGCGGTGATCGAGGTCCCGCTTATCGCGCCCCCGTACGTCCCGGTCTGCCGGCGCGCGCTCGACCGGTTCGCGGCGCTGGTTGAGGGGGAGTGACCCGGGAGGCGCTCGGGCGCTGAGGCGGTCGGGCGTCTCAGTTCTCGTAACCTTTCTCGAACGGGTCGATGACCTCGCTGCCGGGGTCGTCCTCGTCGCGGGTGAAGCCCGGCCCCTGCGTCGCCAGTTCGAAGACGAGCCCGTCGGGGTCGGTGAAGTAGATGCTCTTGAAGTAGGTTCTGTCCTTCACCTCGGAGACCTCGACGTCGTGGGATTCGAGGTGCGCCTGCCACTCCTTCAGGGTCGTCTCGTCTTCGACGCCGAACGCGAAGTGGTAGCTCGCGCCCGGGCCGGGCGTCCCCTGCGAGTCCGGGTACTCGAAGTAGGTGACGTTGGTCCCCGGCTTCCCTTCGGGCGTCGGCGAGAAGTAGTAGTGCGGCGTCCCCGGGTCGTCGTAGTTCTGGGTCCGCTTGACCGTGTGCCAGCCGAGGATGTCCTCGTAGAACGCGGTGGTCTCCTCGATGTCGGTACAGATGTTCGTGACGTGGTGGAGCCCGGTCGTCGGCGGCGCGTCGGTCATGATCTGTGTGAACGCTCGTCGGGGAGGTAGTTAGTCGTACGGGGGGCTCGACGCGGTCGTCAGGCGGTTGGAAAAGGGAGCGTCGCGTGCGCGTCGGTCGGGAAAGTTCGCGTATACGGCTCAGAACAGGCCAAGGCCGACCGCGTACGGCCACGCGCTGCCGCCGACGGCGAGGAACGCCAGCGCGGCGCCGGCACCGTAGACGTTCTTCAGGAAGCTCGTCATCTCGTTCTGCTTCTCCTCGGGGTCGTCCATCGACCAGAAGTCGTGCATCGTCACGGCGGAGGCGAGGAGGAAGAAGGCGAGCGCGCCGGCGGAGAGGACGGGGAACGCGCCCGCGGCGACGCCGAGGCCGCCGAGGACGAGGACGGCGCCGGAAGCGATCACCGAGAACTGCGGGGCCGGGAGACCCTTGAACTCGGCGTAGCCGGCCATCGTCTCGAGGTCCATGAAGTGGTTGAGCCCCATGAACGCGAGCGTCGCGCCGAACAGGATCCGGCCGAGCAGGAAGAGTTCGCCCGCGAGGGGGGTGTCGAACTGGAGCGGTAACGTCGCGAGTTCAGCTAACATCGTGTAACCTGCTATACGGACGTAACCTATTTATCGCTTCCCGGACAATACGGTTAGTAGGTAACACCGATGTCATCACAGGACCTTTCGGCGGCAGAGTCGGCGGAGACGGCGGATTCGGGCGCTGACGCGACGGCTGATTCGGGCGCTGACGCCGCGGCAGAGGCGACGACGCCCGAGACCCCCTGCCCCGTCATCGACTCCATCGAGCAGATCGGATCGCAGTGGCGGCTCGTCGTCCTCCACGAGCTGTTGAACGGCGAGGCGCGGTTCAACGAACTGAAGCGCGAGACGGACGCGAACGCTCGCACGCTCTCGCGCGTGCTCGACGACCTCCAAGAGACCGGGTTCGTCGACCGGCGGTTAGAGGAGGACTCGCCGGTGGCGACGTACTACAGTTTAACTGATAAAGGCGAGTCGCTCGCCCCCGTCTTCGAGGAGATCGACGACTGGGCCCACGAGTGGCTGGCCGAATGTGAGGCGTAGGATCTGGGAAACGCTTCTGTTGGCTATTTATAAATAAGACTGGACCCCGTGGCGGCCTATTTATATGCCGTCGCCGACAGATCGACCGCGAACGCCTCCAAAGCCCCAGCCGCTCGGCACTACGTCGTTCCTACCGCTGCGAACACTTCCAAAGCCCCAGCCGCTCGGCACTACGTCGTTCCTACCGCTGCGAACACTTCCAAAGCCCCAGCCGCGAGGACTCGGTGCGCTCGCTGCGCTCCTCGTCGCTCGTTTCACTCGCTCCTGCGGTGCTTACGTCGCGCGCCTTCGTCCTCGCGGCTGCCCCTTTGAGTCCCGCCCAGCACGGCATCCGCAGCCTCACGCCTCCCCAACCTCGTCGGCCGGCCTCCGCTTCGCTCCGGCCGGCCGACTCCCTCGCGCGGTGCCGCTCACGCCCGCCACTGGCGGCCGTTCGCGGGCACGCGCCACCGCACTGTTCATTTATAAACGAGCGCCGCGAAGGCGTACCGCCGCCGAAACGCACACCCTTCTCCGGCGCGTAGCGATCTGCGTGTACGCCGGACTGAAGAACACCCCCTGCTGTCTGTGCGGCCGCGAGGAGACGCACACGCGGATCGCCGTGCCGCCGCGGGCGCTCCGGCTCATGGAGAACGGCGGGCCGATCGCGTGGCGCGACGTGGTCGGCACGGTGACGCTCCGCTTCTGCGCTGACGACTGGGACCTCGTGAGCGATCTCGCGATCGAGATGGACACGCATCCACTCTCGCGGTGTAACGCCGCGCACGTCTCCTTGGACCTCCGCGAGGACCACGAGGCGCTGCTGTCCGCGACGAAGGCCGAGACGGACCAGACCGAGCTGGAGGGGCGGCTGGCTCGGGAGGCCGAGGCGACCCTCGACGCGGTCGACGACCCCTACACCGAGGAGCGCGACGTGGTGGAGGCGATCGTCGTGTTGCGCGCGTTAGAGGAGCTCGGGGTGCGGGACGGCCCCGGCCGCGGCGCCGAGGGCGCCGCCGGGGCCGGGGAGTCGGCGGCCGCGGACGACGACTGATCCGGCCGCGTCACCGCCTGATCTCGAACCCCTCGGCGCCCTCCGGCTCACCGTACTCGGCGTCGACGCTCTCGACTTCTGCGGCCTCGCTTCCCGTCTCGCACCACGCCACCATGTCGCGGACGTCCCCCTCGGGCCCCTCGAAGACGGCCTCGACCCGGCCGTCGTCGAGGTTCCGCACCCAGCCGTCGACGCCCGCCTCGCGGGCGGCGTCGCGGGTGCTCGCTCGGTAGAAGACGCCCTGAACGCGGCCCGAGACGAAGACGTGCGCGCGAACGCGGTCGGTCATCGGCCGACGTTGGGACCGCGGCCCGCTTAAACGACCCGACCGCGACCGACTTCAGTCGACCCGCCGCGCGCCCGCAACCGACGCCTACTAACTCCCGGGCGCCGAGGTGGGCGACATGGACCTGTTCGGAACCGCCGGGATCCGCGGCGGCGTCGAGGACCGCGTCACGCCGGCGCTCGCGCTCGCAGTCGGGCGGGCCGTGGGCGCCGAGATCCGAGAGCGAGCCGACGAGTCGCCGGCGGAGCCGACGCCGGGGTCGAGCCCGGAGTCGACCCCCGACCCCGAAGTCGTCCTCGCCCGCGACGGCCGGGTGACCGGCCCGGCGCTCGCCGCCGCGATGGAGGCGGGGCTGTCGGCGGGCGGCGTCGACGTCCGCCGCGCCGGTCGGCTTCCGACCCCGGCGCTCGCGCACGCCTCGCGGGGTCGATACGGCGTGATGCTCACGGCCTCGCACAACCCGCCGACCGACAACGGGATCAAACTGTTCCGCGACGGGGTCGAGTTCGACCGCGACGCGGAGCGTGCCGTGGATTCGCGGGTGGCCGACGAGGAGTCGGTCGCGCCGTGGGACGAGTGGACCGAGGCGGCGCGGATCGACCCGCTCGACGACTATCTCGCCGACGTGCGCGAGTACGCGTCGCGGTTCGGCGCGCCGCTCGACGGCCTCCGGATCGCGGTCGACTGCGGCAACGGGATGAGCGCGCCCGCGACGCCGACCGTCCTCCGCGAACTGGGCGCCGACGTGGTCACGCTCAACGGGAACGTCGACGGCCACTTCCCCGGCCGGGGGAGCAAGCCGACCCCCGAGACGCTCGCCGACCTGCGCGCGTTCGTCGCCGACGCGAACGAGGGGGTAGAGAACCCGGGTCGACCGGCGACCGGCGGAGGGGACGGCGCCGAAGGAGACGGCGAGACGGAGGGGTTCGCGTTCGGAATCGGCCACGACGGCGACGCCGACCGGATCGTGATCGTCGACGCGGACGGCGAGGTCGTCCACGAGGACACGGTCCTTGCGGTGCTCGCGGAGCGATACACCCGCGAGAGCGACGCCGCGGACCCCGTCGTGGTAACGACGCCGAACGCCTCCGGTCGGATCGACGAGCGCGTCCGGGCGGCCGGCGGGCGCGTCGAGCGCGTGCGGCTCGGCGCGCTCCACGAGGGGATCGCGGCGGTGCGGGAGGACGCTGCGGAGGCCGGCGCCCTCGGCGAGGCCGGTGTGGTCGGTGAGGCGGGTGCCGCCGGCGAGGTGGGCGACGACACCCGCGTCGTCTTCGCCGCCGAGCCGTGGAAGCACATCCACGTCGCCTTCGGCGGGTGGATCGACGGCGTGGCCTCCGCGGCGGTGATCGCGCGCCTCGTCGCCGACGAAGGGCTCGACGCGCTGCGGGCGCCGATCACGGAGCGACCCTACCGCAAGGTGAGCGTCTCCTGCCCCGACGACGCGAAAGAGACGGTAATGGACCGCTTGGAGACGGCGCTGCCGGACGCGTTCCCCGAGGCCGCGGTCGACACCGACCACGGCGTCCGGCTGGAGTTCGAGGACGCCTCGTGGACGCTCGTCCGGCCCTCCGGCACGGAGCCGTACGTCCGCGTGTACGCCGAGAGCGACGACGTCGACGCCCTCGTCGCCGAGGTCGAGGACGTCGTCGAGGACGCGGTCGCGGCGGCGTAGGCCGGGTGCGTTCGGTCGGCGCAGGCGTTCGGGAGTTTGGTCACGTTTACAATCGTGAGAAATCCGGATACGTGGATCGGAAGCCGGGGTCGAGCGGCGATTACCCCGTAATTCGGCCGGCTGTTTTCACGAACGTGTCACCTCGGTGCGGCGGGAACGACGAATTTATGCCGCGTTCCGACGGGGTTATGAGTGAGATGGCATCCGACTTCGATCGGCGGCGGTTCATCAAGGCGGCAAGCGCAGCGGGCCTCGTCGGCCTCGCCGGGTGTAGCGGCGGCCCGAGCGGCGACGGGGGAGACGGGGGCGACGGCGAGGTGCCGGCGCGGGTCGGTATCGTCTACTCCGACGGCGGCCTCGGCGACAACTCGTTCAACGACGCGGCCCAGCAGGGCATCTTCCAGGCCGAAGAGGAGTTCGGCATCGCCTACGACGAGTCGGAGCCGGACGGCGCCGGCGAGTTCGAGCAGTTCCAGCAGCAGTACGCCGGGTCGACGGACCCCGCGTACGACTTGGTCGCCACCATCGGGTTCAATCAGGGCGACGCGCTGAGCCAGACCGCGCCCGACTACCCCGACCAGGACTTCATGATCGTCGACACCGTCGTCGACGAGCCGAACGTCGCGAGCTACCTCTTCCGCGAGCACGAGGGTTCGTTCCTGATGGGCGTCCTCGCCGCGCGGCTGACCCAGATCGACTTCTCCGCGGGCGAGGGGGCCACCGACACCGACTCGACGGAGGTCGGATTCGTCGGCGGCGTCGACAGCCCGGTGATCCGCCGGTTCCAGGCCGGCTTCGAGGCCGGCGTAGAACACGTCTCCGAGGACGTCAGCGTCACGTCGAGCTACGTCGGCAGCTACGCCGACCCGACGGGCGGGCAGGAGGCGGCGCTGTCGATGTACCAGGGCGGCGCCGACATCATCTACCACGCCTCGGGCGCGACGGGCGTCGGCGTGTTCCAGGCCGCACAGGAGGAGGGCCGGTTCGCCTTCGGCGTCGACCAGGACCAGTCGGTCTCCAACGAGTCGTTCGCCGACGTCATCCTGGCGTCGATGGTGAAACGCGTCGACACCGCGGTGTACGAGTCGATCTCGAACGTCATCGACGACGCCCACCAGGGCGGCTCGACGACGGCGCTCGGGCTCGAATCCAACGGCGTCGAGTGCGTCTACGGCGACCAGATCGGCGGCGAGGTCCCGGACGATATCACGACGGCCGTGGCGGACGCGCGCGACGAGATCATCGCCGGGAACATCGAGGTCCCGGAGACGACGAGCAACTGAGGCAAGACGGCTACGAGGCCCGGACACGCGCTCCGAACCCGACGCCTGCCGGGCGCTCCGGGCCGACCCCGAAAACGCGGCCTTTCTGCGGCTCCGGTCGGCCGATAGACAGTACCGCGTGTAGCGCCTCGGAATCCGCGCGTTTTTAGGCTCCGACGCGGAGTTACGGGTGAATGAACCCGGCGGTCCACTTGGACGGCATCACGAAGCGATTCCCCGGGGTCGTCGCGAACGACGACGTTGATCTCGCGGTCGAGCGCGGGAGCGTCCACGCCCTGCTCGGCGAGAACGGGGCCGGCAAGACCACGTTGATGAACGTGCTGTACGGCCTCTACCAGCCGACCGAGGGGACCGTCCGCCTCGACGGCGAGCCGCAGTCGTTCGACTCGCCGCGGGACGCGATCGACGCCGGCGTCGGCATGATCCACCAGCACTTCATGCTGGTCGACCCGATGACGGTGTGGGAGAACGTCGTCTTAGGCAACGAGCCGAAGACTTGGGGCGGACTGCGCGTCGACAGGGAGGCGGCCCGCGAGGCCGTCGTCGAACTGAGCGAGCGCTACGGGTTCGACGTGGACCCGGACGCGACCATCGCCGACATCTCCGTCGGCGAACAGCAGCGCGTCGAGATCCTGAAGGCGCTGTACCGCGGCGCCGACGTGCTCATCATGGACGAGCCGACCGCGGTGTTGACGCCGCAGGAGGTCGACGAGCTGTACGGCGTCTTCGACGAGCTCACCGAGCAGGGGAAGACGATCATCTTCATCTCGCACAAGCTCGGCGAGGCGCTGTCGGCGGCCGACGACATCACCGTCCTCCGCGACGGGGTCAACGTCGGTACCGTCGCCGCGGCCGACGTGACGCGCGAGGAGCTCGCGGAGATGATGGTCGGCCGAGAGGTGCTGATGGAGCCCGCGACGTCGCCGCAGGAGGCGGGCGACCACGTGCTGGAGGTGACGGACCTCAACGTCGAGGACGACCGGGGCGTCGAGGCGGTCTCGGACCTCTCCTTCGAGCTCCGGGGCGGCGAGATTTTGGGGGTCGCGGGCGTCGACGGCAACGGCCAGTCGCAGCTCGTCGAGGCGATTACGGGCCTTCGCAAGGCCGCGTCCGGCGACGTCCGCTACCGGGGCGAGTCGATGGTCGGGAAGACGCGCCGCGACCGGATCGACCGCGGGATGGCGTTCATCCCCGAGGACCGACAGGAGCGCGGCCTCGTGATGTCGTACGACCTCGTCGAGAACGGAATCCTCGGGAGCCAACACGACCCGCCGTTCGCGAACGGCGGCCGGCTCGACTGGCCCGCCGCCCGCGACCACGCCGAGTCGGTCATCGAGCAGTACGACGTTCGCCCACCGGACGCCGAGGCGGAGGCCGAGTCGCTGTCGGGCGGCAACCAGCAGAAGTTCATCGTCGGCCGCGAGTTCGAGCGCGACCCGGAGCTGGTCGTCGCCACCCACCCGACCCGCGGCGTCGACATCGGGTCGACGGAGTTCCTCCACGACCGGCTGCTCGAACTGCGCGCCGAGGGGAAGGCGATCCTCCTCGTCTCCTCGAAGCTCGACGAGGTACAGGGACTCTCCGACCGACTCGCGGTGATGCACGAGGGCGAGTTCACCGGGATCGTCGACCCCGCGACCGTGACCGAAGAGGAGATCGGGCTGCTGATGGCCGGCGAGTCGCTCGACGACGACTCCGTCGAGGGGGCCGCGATCCACGATGCCGCGGGCGATGGGACGGACGACACGTCGCGCGACGGGAGCAACGGCGCGGACGACGCGTCGGGTAACGGGATCGACGGAGCGACCGGCGGCGACGAGGGGGTGGACGCGTGAGCGACTCGGACCCCGACGCGGACGGGGATCCCTCCGTCTTCGCCCGCGTGGTCGCGCCGTTCGTCGACCGGAGCGTCGCGGAGCGGCTCGTCATCAGCGTCGCCGCCATCTTCCTCTCGATACTCGTCGGCTTCGCGCTCGTGCTCGTCTCCGGCCGGATAGCCGAGTGTTCGACCGCGGCCTGGACGATGCCGATCACCGGGCTGGGGTTCTGTTATAATCCGTTCGAGGTGTACGTGGTGCTGTTCAACGGCGCGCTCGGCTACCCGTTCGCGGTCGGCGATCCCGGCCTGTTCAACCCGGGATGGACGCCGTTCAACCTCTCGTTCGGCCTGACGCTCTCGGAGACGACGCTTTTGATCTTCACCGGGCTCTCCGTCGCCGTCGCCTTCCGCGCCGGCCTGTTCAACATCGGGACGCAGGGGCAGCTCGTCGTCGGCGCACTTTCGACCGCGCTCACGGTCCTGGCGCTCGCGCCGCTCCTCCCGGCCGGCCCCGTCGCCGGCCTCGTGCTGATCGTCGTCGGGACCGCGGCCGGCGCCGTCGGCGGCGGCGTCTGGGGCGCGATACCCGGCGCCCTCAAGGCGTACGCCGACGCCAACGAGGTGATCACGACGATCATGCTCAACTTCGTCGCCGCGAACGTCGCGTACGTGCTCGTGTTGGAGGTGTTCCGCGCCGAGGGCTCCTCCGTGGTCGCCACCCGGTACGTCCCGGAGTACGCGCAGTTCCCGTCGGTGCTGTTCCCGCCGTCGACCGACTTCACGCTGATCGCGCTGCTCGTCGGGGTCGCCTTCATCGGCGCGCTCTACTACTTCGTCGAGCACACCTCGCTCGGGTACGACCTCAGGACGAGCGGCGTCCAGGCCGCCGCGGCCGAGTACGGCGGCGTGAACGCGAAGCTCACCACAGTGCGGGCGATGACGCTCTCCGGCGCGCTCGGCGGCGTCGGCGGCTCGGTGTGGGTGCTGATGTCCGAGGGCCGGTGGATGGCCTCAGTCCCGGACCTCGGCTTCGACGGGATCACCGTCTCGATACTCGCCGGGAACAACCCGCTCGGCGTGCTGCCGGCGGCGTTCCTCTTCGGGATCCTGAAGGGCGGCGCCTTGGAGATCGGGTTCCGAACCGACGTTCCCACGGAGCTCGTCGCCGTGCTGCGCGGACTCATAATCCTGTTCGTGGCGATGCCGGAGTTCTTCCGGATGATCGGGCGGTACGCGGGTGTCGGCGGCGCGGGCGGTGCGAGCGACGCGGGCGGCTCGGGGTCGGCGGACCCCGACGAGTCCGCCGGCGGCGACGGGGGTGAGGCCGATGCGTAACCCCCTCTCGCCGGCCGCGCTCCTCGAGGACGCGAGCGAGTCGAGCTACGTGCGTTCGCTGGTCGTCGGCACCGTCGGCGTGCTCGCGGTCCTCGGCGTGCTTGGGCTCGCGTTCCCCGCCTCGGTCGCGGGCGACCTCGCCGGCATCGTCTTCTCGACCAGCACGGCGAAGTCGACGGCGCGGCTCGCGGCGCCCATCGTGCTCGCCGGCCTCGGCGGCATCTTCGCGGAGAAGTCGGGCGTCATCAACATCGGGCTGGAGGGACTGTTGATCATCTCGGCGTTCGTGTCGGTGTACGCCGCGTCGGTCGTGGGCGTCGGCAACGCCGTCCTCGGCGTCCCGGCGCTCGGGATCGCGTTCCTCGCCGGGATCGCGGCGTCGACGTTCCTGGCGGCGGTGTTCGCGGTCGTCTGTATCGAGTTCAAGGCCGACCAGATCATCGCCGGACTGGCCGTCTGGCTCATCGCCCTCGGGCTCGCGCCGTTCATGTCGACCGTGTTCTTCGGCGGCGTCAACACGCCGAACCTCGGCGTGAGCGTCGGGTGGAAGTACTCCGCGACCATGGTGGTCCTCGCGACCCTCGGCTCGTGGTGGCTGCTGAACCGGACCGCGTTCGGCAAACACCTCCGGGCGGCCGGCGAGAACCCGAAGGCGCTCGACACCGTCGGCGTCTCCGTCTCGAAGGTGCGCTACGCCGGCGTCCTGCTCTCGGGCGTCCTCTCCGGCGTCGGCGGCTCGGCGCTGGCGCTGTCGATCGGCCAGTTCGTCGGCTCCGGCGAGACGATGGTCCAGGGGAAGGGGTTCATCGCCATCGTGGCGTACCTGTTCGGCAACTACAACCCGCTCGGGACGCTCGGCGCGGGCGTGCTGTTCGCCGGCCTCGACGCGATGCAGATCCGGCTCCAGCAGCTCGGCTACGCGGTCCCCGACACGCTGGTCCAGACCATCCCGTACGTCGTCGTGATCGTCGTCCTCGCCTTAGTCGGCCGGACGCAGATCCCCGAGGCCGCGGGCGAGCACTACGAGACCGAGGAGTGAGCCCGGCGAGGGCCACCGCCGCCCGCGCCGCCCGCACCGCCTCGCGGTCAGTCCGACGCGCCGGCCTCGTCGGCCGGCGACGGCAGCCGCAGGTCGGCGAAGTCGTCGGCGTCGCCGACACCGGTGACAATCTCGACCTCGTCGGTTATCGGGACGCCGACGCAGGAGAGCCGGGCGTTCGCCTCGCGGATCTGCTCGTCGGAGAGGATCGACTGCCCGGGCATCGCCACGTCGCCCTCGACGACGACGACCGCGCAGTTCGAGCAGGCGCCGCCGCGGCAGGCGTACGGCCACGAGCGACCGCCGCGCTCCGCGGCTTCGAGGATCGACTCGCCGGGCTCGACGAGGAAGCGCCCGTACTCCGGGAGGTCGAGGTCGGCGTCGGCCGCCTTCTCGAAGAGGTCCTCGTCGTCGATCGACCAGCCCCGCTCGGCGATGACGCTCCGGTCGAGGTGGTAGACGGTCGACGGCGAACCGGTGCGGACCGGTTCGACGGATCCCTCCGCGTATCGCCGGACCACGTCGGCGGCCTCGGAGACCGGCTCGTCGGCGAGGTCGTCGAACCAGTCGCGCACCGTCGTCGGCGCGAGGTTCGACTCGTCGGCGACCGCCTCGATGTCGACTCCTTCGAACCGGGCGACGGTCGAGACGAATCCGGGCGAGTCGAGCGCCGCGATCGTCTCCTCGACCCACTCCTCGGAGCGGTCGTACCACGAGGCGAGCTCTCCGGTCCCGATGCCACGGTCGTACGCGACGGCGACCATCAGCGCCGCGGTCGCCTCGGACGAGCGGACCTCCGGGAGCCACGCCCGGAGGCGGTCCGCGTCGATCTGATCGAGTTGCCCCATGTCCGATGCGTTCGCCGCCGGCCCGTTAAACGGTGAGCCTGAACAGTTAGGCACCGAACACCGACCGGCCGCGCAGCCGGTCGTCGACGGAATCCGTCCCCGCGCGTCCGACCGAAACGGGAGCAAAGAGTTTTGCCGGGCGCACGACACGGTCCGGTAATGGATATCGACGAGTACGACGTCGTCGTGGCGGGCGCCGGCACCGCCGGCTGCTACGCCGCCGCGACGATCGCGAACGAGGGGCTCGACGTCGTCATCGTCGAGCGGAAGGACGCTGAGGAGGCCGGCCACATCGCCTGCGGCGACGCTCTGAAGGGGGCCGACGCCTTCCCCGAGGCGATCCCCAAAGACCGGCTGGAGCCGGCGTTCACGAACACCGGCGTCGACCACGGCCGCTTCGAGATCCCGCAGGAGGACACGGTCTTGGAGATCCCCGTGCCCGGCGAGCTCGCCGTCATCGACCGCTGGGAGTACGGCCGTCAGATTATCGCCGGCGCCGAGGACGCTGGCGTCGACTTCCACTACGACACCGTCATCAACGACGTGTTACAGGACGAGACCGGCCGCGTCACGGGGCTCCACGCGGTGCGGAAGGGCGAGCCGCGGACGTACGCGGCGGACGTCGTGATCGACGGCGCCGGGTCGCTCTCGCTGCTCCAGGACAAGGCCGACTTCGAGGGGACCACCTTCGACACGAACGTCCGGTACTCGCAGTTCTGCTCGGCGTACCGCGAGATCGTCGACGTGCCGGAGCCGGTCGAGTGGGACGACGCCCTCGTGTTCAAGGCGACCGACCGCGCGGCGGGGTACCTCTGGTACTTCCCGCGGACGGCGACGGAGATCAATGCCGGGCTCGGCTTCCAGATGACCGAGGAGCCGATGCAGCTCGTCGAGTCGCTGAAGCAGGACCTCCGGGACCGCCCCGAGTTCGAGGGCGCGGAGGTGCGCGACAAGCTCGGCGCCGCGCTGCCGACGCGCCGCCCGTACGACTCCGCGGTCGCGCCGGGATACATGGCGGTCGGCGACGCCGCCGGCCACGTGAACCCGACCACCGGCGGCGGCATCGCCGGCGCGGCGTACGCGGGCAAGTACGCCGGCGAGCAGGCGGTGAAGGCGATCTCCGACGGCGACGTCAGCGAGGAGAACCTCTGGCGGTACAACGCCCGCGTGATGGACCACTTCGGCGGGCGCTACGCCGGCCTCGACGTGTACAACGTCCTCTCGACCGCGGTCGACGTCGACGACCTGATGGGCCTGCTGGCGTCGCTGCCGGGCGAGAAGCTCGCGGAGGCGCTGTACGAGGGGTCGACCTCGATGTCATTCGGGCTGAAGCTGAAGGCCGCGGTCAAGTCGTTCGGCTACTGGGGGACGATCCGGAACTTCTACCAGACGAAGTCGCTGGCGGACGAGCTGATCGGCCACTACGACGAGTACCCGACGAGCCCCGCCGCGATGGCGAACTGGACCCGCGAGCGCGACGACATCATGGACCGCGTGTACGAGACGACCGGCGCCGACGCGAAGTACTGAGGCGTGAGCGGGTACCGACTGACGGCCGTCGAGACGGTGCGCGAGGAGGGGTCGTGGGCGTTCACGGCCCGCGAGGGCGACGAAGACCGTGAGGTGTTCCTCGTGCCGTGCGCCGACGAGCCGGATGGGGGTGCGGGGACCGGCGAGGACCAGCCGGTCCGCGCGTGGATCAACCGGTGTACCCACGAGGACCAGCGCCTCCACCGCGAGGGTGTGGGCGCCGTGACGCGCGGCGGCTCCGTCGTCTGCCCGAAGCACGGCTCGGCGTTCGATACGTGCGAGGGCTCCTGTGACAACGGCGAGGCCGCGGGCACGACGCTCCGCTCGATCGACGTCGAGGTGCGCGACGGCGCGGTGTTTCTGATCGATGACGACCTCACGTACCTCTACGAGGGGCTCCCGGACGACGACGGCGACGACCAGGGGCCGGCTTCGAGTTCGCACCTGACGTTCTGAGCTGCGAGGGTCCGAGAGGCGGACTCGTGGTCGGCTTTTTTTTAAATAGGCGACTGTGGGGGTGACGTTCATCAAAGCCCCAGCCGCTCGGCTGTACGGTTTTACTTATAAATAGCCGACCGACACTGCCAAAGTCTCAACCGCTCGGCTGTACGCGGCCGTTTATAAATGACCGATCGACACCGACACCACCGAAGCCCCAGTCGCTCGGCCGTACGCTTTTGTTTATAAGCCGTTGATCGACACCGACACCACCGAAGCCCCAGCCGCGAGGCGGGCGCACGCTCGCTGCGCTCCTCACTCGGTCGCTACCGCTCCCTCGTTGCGGTGCTTGCGTCGCCTGCGCCCGCCTCGCGGCTGCCCCTTCGAGTCCCGCCCCACTCCACACCGCACCTCACACCTCCCCAGCCTCATCAGTCGCCCGTCGCTTCGCTCCGGGCGACTGACTCCCTCGCGCGGGCTCCTCGCGGCCGCCGGTGGCGGCCGCTCGCAGGCACGCGCCACCGCAGTCATTTATAAACCCTGTCGCAGCCGGTTTTAATATTGGTTAGAAAAGGCGCAGATCCCTACGGCCGCGTCTCGGCGACGCGCCGGATCGCGCCGGCGATCACGTCGATGCCGATCGCGATGTCGTCCTCCACAACGTCGAAGTTGGTCGTGTGGTGACCGCCGGGGTGGTCGGTGCCGACGCCGAGGTAGCAGGCGAGCCCGCCCTGCTCTTGGACGTAGTTCATCAGGTAGGTGGCGTCCTCGGAGCCGCCGAGCTCGTCGCTGTCGACGATGTTCGTGACGCCCGCCACGTCGCTCGCGGACTCACCGACGAGTTCGGCGAGCGCGTCGTCACTCGTCGCGCTGGGCGCCTCCCCGAGCGTCGACACGTCGACCTCGCAGTCGTGCATCTCCGCTGCGGAGTCGAGGACCCGGTCGGCGCGGTCGGACATGTACTCGGCGAGCTCGGTCGTCTGCCCGCGCACCTCGCCCTCGATGTACGACTCCTCGGGGATGATGTTCGTCGCGGTGCCGCCACCGACGAGCCCGGCGTTCACCCGCGTGGGGCCGTCGGCGTGTCTCGGGATCGCGTAGAGGTTCTGGATCGCGGCTGCCATCGCCTGGACCGTGTTCCGGCCCTGCTCGGGGCGCGCGCCGGCGTGCGCGGGCTCGCCGGAGAACTCCGCGAGGAAGTGCCGCACCGCGAGGAACCCCTCGATGCCGCAGACGACCTCGCCGGAGGGGTGGTCGAGGCCGACGTGGACCGCGTAGAGGTAGTCGACGTCGTCGAGGTGGCCCGACTCGGCCATCGGCTTGCCGCCGACGATCTGCTCTTCGCCCGGCTGGAAGAACACCTTCAGCGTCCCGGAGAAGTCGGAGTCGAGGACGGCGTCGAGCGCGCCGAGCCCCATCGTCGCGTGGGCGTCGTGGCCGCAGGCGTGCATGAACCCCTCGTGTTCGGAGCGGAACCCCTCCCCGACCGGGACGTGGTCGCCGGACTCCGACTCCGTGATCGGGAGGCCGTCGATGTCGACGCGCAGGCCGACCACGGGGCCGTCGCCGCGCTCGACGACCGCGACGCAGCCGGTGTAGCCGCCCGAGAGCTGGTCGAGAATTTCGAGGTCGGCGCCCGCCTCGCGGGCCTGCGCTTCCCACTCCGCCAACTCCTCGTCGTCGGGGACGTTCAGGCGCTCGTCGGTCGCCAGCGCGTCGGGCCCGAGGTGAAGCGCCGTCAGGTCCCGCTCGCGTAGCTCCTCGACGATGCGGGCGGTGGTGTAGAACTCGCGCCACGCGGGCTCCGGGTGGCGGTGGAGGTCGCGGCGGAACGCGCGGTACTCGTCGCTTTCGAGAGCGCTCATACCCGTGGGTGGCTCGGCGACAGCTTAAACGATCGCCTCGCGGAGAGCGACGCGAACCGGTCCGAGACCGGCCGCCCGCGCTCGCCTCACTCCTCTGCCGGCCCCATCCGCTCCGAGTAGTCCCACGCGTGGAGCCGCTCGGGCTCGATCCGGATCTCCACCTCGTCGCGTTCGGGCCGCAGGAGCCGGTCCGCGGTCGCGTTGTCGGTCCCGCCGAGGTACTTGGTCAGGAGCGACCGGAGGAGGCGCTTGTCGTCGTCCGGGCGGACCGTCGCGCGGCCACGGCCGCGGACCCCCTTGTACGGCGGGTCGTTCGTCGACACGTCGAAGGAGACCTCGTCGTCGTGTTCGACGAACTCGACGAGGTCCGCGCTCGCGCTCGTCGCGCAGCGGATCGCGCCGACGGAGTCGCCGGAACCGGTTTCGGCGTCGGGCCCGGTCCCCGCGTCCGGGTCCCACGCGAACCACAGCGAGACGATCCACGGGCGGTCGCTCGGCGTGCGGCAGCCGAGGCGGACCGGGACGCACGCGTCGGCGAGGAACTCGTCGACGCGGTCGCGGTCCCACGGGCCGGTCGGGTCCATGCCGATCCATCGGCCGCGTCCCGCCTAACAGTTGCGCCGAGGCGCGTCTCCCGTCTCCCGGTCCGCGGCGCGTCCGCGGAACACAAGAGAATTGACCGTCCCCGCGCGAGTGGTGGTATGACCGACTACTTCGAGGTCCACGAGCGCGACGGCGCCGCCCGCCTCGGGGCGGTCCGCCTCGCCGACCCCGTGACGACGCCGGCGCTCGCGGACCCGTTCCTCGACGACGCCGGGAGCCTCTGGGCCGGCCACCGCGAGGTGCCCAACGGCGACGAGAGCGCGCTGACGGTGCTCCCGCACCGGTCGTTCCCGGCCGGCACGCGCGACGAGGTGCGCGAGTCGTTCGCGGTCGAGCATCCGGACGCAGAGTTCCCCTCCGCGGCGGTCGTCGACAGCCGGAGCGCCCGCGACGTGGGCGCCGACGCGTACCTCCTCTCGGACGCGCAGGGGTTCGTCGGCCACGGCGAGGGGTTCCGGGACGCGATCGTTCGGGCGAAAGAGGCCCTGCCGCCGGACGCCGCGCTCGGTCTCTCCGGCGTCGCCACGCCGCGGAACGTCGCCCTCCTCGCGTACGCCGGCGTCGACCTCGTCGACGAGACGCTCGCGCGGACGAAGGGGACACAGGGGATGTACCTCACCGCCGACGCGGAACACTTCCTCGAGGACCTCGACGAGCTCCCCTGCGCCTGTCCGGCCTGCGCGAAGCCCCGGAGCGAGTTCACGCGCGCCGACTGCGCCGACCACAACGTGAACGCGCTGCGCGCCGAACTCCGCCGCGTGCGCGAGCGCATTCGGTCGGGTCGCCTGCGTGATTATATCGAGGGACAGGCGCGCCACGAGGGGTGGCTCACGGCCGCGTTCCGCGAGTTCGACGATCAGTGGGGGTACCTCGAACAGCGGACGCCCCTGATGCGCGACGCCGAGGTGACGGCGGCGAGCGCCGAGACGCTCGACCGCGTCGAGATCCGGCGGTTCGCCGACCGCGTGACGAGCCGGTACCGGAACCGGTTCACCGACCAGCCGCTCGTCCTCGTCCCCTGTTCGGCCACCAAGCCGTACAGCGACTCCCAGAGCCACCGCCAGTTCCACGACGCGATCCAGTGGCGCGGCCACACTGTCTCGATGACCTCGCCGATCGGCGTGGTGCCCCAGGAGCTGGAGACGACCTACCCCGCGCAACACTACGACTCGGTCGTCACCGGCGACTGGAGCGAGGACGAAATCTCGTTCGTCGCCGAGGTCCTCCGGCGGTACCTCGACCGTAACGACTACTCGCGCGTGATCGCGCACGTCCCCGAGGACGGCTACCGCGAGATCTGTGAGCGCGTCGAGGCCGACCCCGCCGTCGACGTCGAGTTCGAATACACCTGCGTCAACCACCCCACGACCGACGAGTCGCTCGGGGAACTGAACGCGACGCTTCAGGGTGAGCCCGCCTACAGCAAGCGTGAGCGCGAGCACAACACGGTCCGCGCGATCGCCGACTACCTCCTCGGTGACGGCGCGGGCGACGACCTGTTCGGCGGGCCGGGCGAGGCCGACGTTCGCACCACCGGGCGCTACCCCAAGCTCCAGGTGTGGGCCGACGACCCCGACGCGGGCCGCGAGGGCGAACCAGGAGAGCAGTTAGCGACGATGGTTCCCCAGTACGGCACCCTATCCTTCACCCTCGCCGGCGCGCGCCGCTGGGTCGAGAGCGACGCGCCGACGAAGCGGGTCGAGATCGACGCGTTCGTCCCGCACGGCTCGGTGCTGGCGCCCGGCGTCGTCGACGCCGCCGACGAGATTCGGGTGGGCGACGAGGTCGTGGTCGAGGGGCCGAAGGCGTTCGCGGTCGGCCGCGCCGCGATGTCCGGCCCGGAGATGGCGGAGTCGACGCGGGGGGTCGCGGTCGAGGTGCGGCACGCCGACGAGAAGTGACCGAGCCGCGAAAGACGATGCGGTAGCGGTCCTACGCGCTGTTTTTCTGGACGTACTCCCGGGCCGCCTCTCGGATGACGTCCTCCGGGCCTTCGACGCACTCGCGTCGGAGGTCGGGGTACTGCCCGTCGAGCTCGCGGGCGACGTACCCGTCGAGGTCGGCGACCGCCTCGACCGACATGCCTTCGAGATGCTCTGAAAGGAGGCTGGCGACGGCGCGGCTGACCGCACAGCTCCGGCTCTCGAAGGCGATCTCCTCGATGCGGCCGTCGGCGATCGCGACGTGGAACTCGCCGTCGTCGCCGCAGGTCGTCTCCTCGGATGACTTCACGAACGTCGGATCGGTGAGGGCACCCGGGTTACGGGGGTGGTGGTAGTGCTCGCTGACGAGATCGTGGTAGCGGTCGGAGGCGAGGTACGCGTCCAGATCGTCGCGCGCGGAGTCGACGACGTCGAGGAGGCGGTCGACGTCCGCGCGGGTGTTGTAGACGTAAAAGGACGCCCGCGCGGAGCCGGGGATGTCGAGCCGATCGTGGAGCGGCTGCGTACAGTGGTCGCCGGCCCGGATGGCGATGCCTCGATCGTTGAGGAGGCTGGAGAGGTCGTGGCCGTGGACGCCCTCGACGTTGAACGAGACGAGGCCGGTGCGCTCCTCGCCGACGCCGGGGCCGTACGTCCGGACGAAATCCCGGTCGGCGAGTTCTCGGAGGAGGTACTGCGCGAGCTCGTTCTCGTGGTCGCGGACGGCGTCCATTCCTAGTTCCTCGAGATAGTCGACGGCCGCGCCGAGCGCGATGCCCTCCGCGATCGGCGGCGTGCCGGCCTCGAACTTCCAGGGCAGTTCGTTCCACGTCGAATCGGTGAGCGTGACGTTCCGGATCATCTCTCCGCCGAACAGGAACGGGTCGAGCTCCGCTAAGATCTCCCGTTTCCCGTACAGCCCCCCGATCCCGGTGGGTCCGGCGAGCTTGTGGCCGCTGAACGCGAAGAAGTCCGCGTCAATTTCCCCCACGTCGACGGGCCGCGTCGGGGCGGACTGGGCGCCGTCGACGACCGCGTACGCATCGTGGTCGTGCGCGAGTGTCGCGAGCTCGGCGACGGGGTTGACCGTCCCGAGCACGTTCGAGACGTGGGGCGCAGCGACGACCGCGGTGTCGTCGGTGACGAGGTCGCGGGCGGCGTCCATGTCGAGGTGGCCGTCGGCCGTGACGGGGATGTGGCGGACGGTCGCGCCCGTGAGCTTGGCGATCTGCTGCCAGGTGACCAGCGTGGCGTGGTGGTCCATCTCCGTCGCGACGATCTCGTCGCCCTCGCCGAGGTTCCGGGAGAGGCCGTACGCGACGAGGTTGATGCTCTCGGTGGTGTTCTTGGTGAAGACGACCTCCTCGCGGCCGTCCGCGCCGAGGAAGTCGGCGACGCGGTCGTGTGCCTCCTCGTAGGCGAGCGAGGCCTCGTGGCTGAGCTCGTGGATCCCCCGGTGAACGTTCGCGTTGTACCCCGCGTAGAACTCCTCGAAGACGTCGTACACTTGGCGGGGCGTGTGCGTGGTCGCGGCGTTGTCGAGGTAGGTGAGCGGGTGCCCGTTCACGCGTCGGTCGAGCACGGGGAAGTCCGAACGTACCGCTTCGGCATCGAAACTCATGTACCTGCCAAGAGTTCAGTTCATCTTAAATAACTCCCAGATGATATTGGTACTTGATAACGCGGTCGACGGCGGCTACATGGCCGACGAGATCGTCCACTTCCTCCCCGACGCCCGCGCGTACCGCTACCCGCACGAGGACGGCGACCCGAGCCTCGACGACGTGGACGGCGTCGTCATCGGCGGCAGCGAGGTCGGCGTGTACGACGAGCCCGACCAGCCGTGGATCGCGGCCCAGAAGCGGTTCGCGCGTCGGCTCGTCGCGGAGGGCGTCCCGACGCTCGGCATCTGTTTCGGCCATCAGATTCTGAACGCCGCCCTCGGCGGCGAGGTCGTAGACAGCGGGACGTCCCGCCTCCAGCTTCGCGACGCCGAACTCGACGCCGACGAGCCGCTGTTCGACGGCGTCGAACCGAGCGTGCCCGTCCTTCACTCCGACGTCGTGACGGAGCTCGGCGACGGGATGGAGGTCATCGGGCGGGCGGACTACTACGAGTACTTCGCGACTCGACACCGCGACCGGCCGGTCTGGTCGGTCCAGTACCACCCCGAATTCACTCCTCGGATCGCGGACGAGTACGACGACTGGGAGGCGGCCGACGACGCCTTCGAGGACTCCACCGCCACCCGAACGCTCGCCAACTTCGCGGACCTCGTCGAGTCGTCCGCGAACGAATCGTAGCGGTTTCGGGCTCGGGCCGGGCAGGCGTCGAGACGCCGAATGCGGCGTGTTACCTGTCGTCTGACCGCGGTCCGAGACGGCGGCAGGCGGTCACCGCGGCAGTGGAGCTCTCCCTCACCCCGCCCGACTGTTCGAGGTGCCTGTGCGCCGGTCGCGTGTCACGCGCGCCGGTCCGGGAAGACCATCACCGGAACGTCCGCCTCTCGGATGAGGCGGCCGCCGGGGTCACCGGTGATCGTCCGTTTCCAGCTGTCGATGTCTCTGGGAGTGAAGGCGACGAGCGTCGCCTCGGTCATGCCGACCGCGTCGATGAGACCCGCCGCGACCTCCTGCGCCTCGAGCGTCAGCCACTCGAACTCGAGGTCGTCTCGGTAGAGGATGTCGAAAAAAGTATCATAGGTCGCTCCCGCGAACTCGTCTCGACCCGTCTTGATCGTCGTCTCGCCGCTCTCGCCCCGCGTCACGTGCGTCACGATGAGCGTCGTGCCCGGGTCGAGATGCGGTCGAACCGCCCGAGCCGTGGCCTCGGCGTCGTCGGGGCCCGCGATCGGTATCAGGATCCGCTCGAATAGCTCGTCGTTCACGAGCGTACCCTCTCAGAGACCGACCAAAAGCGTGCGGGGCGTTCTCGGTTGCCGACCACGCGGTCCGAAAGCCGGCGCCTAGCGCCGTCGAACGCTCCGCGGAGCGGCCCGCCCCGGCTTCCGTCCTCGCACGCGGGATGGCGCCGAATCGGGACCGGCGATGGCCGACTCGGAGCCGCGCGTCGGGCGCTTCCCCGCGGCCCTCCCATCCGAATCGGTCACTCGTCGCCTTCGGTCCCCGCCGCGTCGGCGATCTCGGAGAGGTCGGCCTCCAACTCGTCCGCGTCCTGAAGCAGCAGGCCCGTGCCGCCCGCCGCGATCATGCCCACGCCGATCGCGCGCAGCTGCCGGATGTACGCCGGGGTCGCCTCGAGCTCGTCGGCGTTATCGAAGTTCTTCCCGATCATCTTCTTGGTGAGGCGAACGCTCGCCCGTGGGAACAGCGCCGTCACGACGCCCTGTAACAGTACCAGTGCCGACCCGAACAACCGCGCTTTCTCGCAGTTCATCATACCGAATTATCAGTGTCGCTGCCGCATAACTATTGTGCCTACCATCCAATACTGATCCCGCAGCGAGCGCCGATTGGACTTTTCCAGATTCTTACTTTTCGAGTAGTGTGTAGTATATAAAATACTATTTCGCTCACACGGCGCCCGCACGTGACTCGAGGAGCGGCGATCGGCTCGCCGGCCGCCTCAGTCGTCCGCGGTCGCCTCGGGGCGGTACGCCTCGCTGATCTTCTTCCACTTGCCCGAGCGGAACCGCAGGTAGTTGATCGCGGCGGGGATCGTCGTCTCGGCCATGAACGCCAGGTACAAGCCCCACAGGCCGATCGCGGGCAGCGCGACCTCCGGGATCGTGACCCCGACGAGAGGGAGGTCGATCGCCGGCGTCGAGCTGTGTGCGCCGACGTACGCGAGGGGTATCGACACGCAGAACATGCCGAGGAACTGGCTCGCGAAGGGGATCTTCGTATCGCCAGCGGCGTCGAGCGGACCGGCCGCGCCGCCGGAGACCCCTTGGAATATCACGGCCGCGCAGGCCGCGTACACGAGGTCGACGGCGATCGGGATCTCGGGGCTCGTGGGCGACTGGGCGAACAGCGAGACGATGTCGGTCGCGAAGGTCGCGATCAGCACCGCGGAGACGGCGTACGTCGCCACCGAGAAGCGGATGATGTCACGGGCGTACGCCTCGGCCTCGTCGGGACGCTCGACGCCGAGCTCCTGCCCGACGAGGCTGGAGGAGGCGAGGCCGAATCCCCAGCCGGGCGTGTTCATGATCCCCCAGATGCGGCGGGCGATGACGAACGCGGCGACGGTGTTCTCGCCGAACACGTCGAGGATGGCGAGCATGGGGAACTCGGCGGCCGTCCACACGAGGTTGCGCGCGCCGACCGGCACGCCGATCTCGACGAGGTCGCGGAGCATACCGGGGTTGAGATACGAGCCGGCCGGGTCGATTTCGACCGGGAACTCCCCGACCAGCGGGGCGCTCCCGCGGACGAGGCCGACGGTGAACCCTGCGACCGCGAGGACGTTCGAGAGGACGGTGCCGACCGCGGCGCCCTCGACGCCCCAGCCGAAGCCGAAGATGAACAGCGCGCTGAGGACGATGTTCGCGAGCGCGCCGCCTGCCCGCACCTGCATCGCGGTGTAGGCGTCGTCGCAGCCCACCAGCACGCGGCTGCCGACGAGGTTGAGCGCGGCGAACGGGACGCCGAGGCCGACCACGCGGAGGTAGTCGGCGCCGTAGGCGATCGCCGCCTCGTTGCTGCTTAGGACGTCGATGAACGCCGGCGCGTACAGCCAGAACGCGCCGCTGACGGGGACGCTGATCGCGATCACGAGGAGCACGCTCGACCGGACGGCGTCGCCGAGCTCGACAAACGCCTCGGCGCTGTACCGCTGGGAGACGAGGGCGATGGTGCCGCCGGCGACGCCGCCGCCGAGCGCGAACGCGAGCCCCCAGTACGGCCCCGCGAAGCCGACCCCGGCGACAGCGCTGGTACCGACCGCGACGCCGACCATCGCGACGTCGACCGCGTTCTTCGACATCCGGGCGATCCCGGTCACGATCCGCGGCCACGCGAGGTCGGTGGTCCGGACCACGCGGTGGCGGTCGATCAGCCCGACCCTCGCGAGGGCGAAGCCGATGTAGAGGATTAGCAGGCGGAACGGGTTCGGGAGGTCGGCGACGTATGAGATCAGCGTGCGCAGGGAGCTCGGGAGGCGAGACACGGCGGGTGCGCTCCTTTCCCGCTGGCGGCTAAAGGGGTTTCGTCACGCGGCAGACGGTTCCGGATCGGCGGGGTTTGGCGGCCTCGGATCGACCTCCTCCGGTCAGGCGCCGGAGACGAGGTAGACGGCCGCGGCGGCGAAGACGATCCCGAGCCCCTTCCGAGCCGTGAACGACTCGCCGAGGAACAGGAAGCCGATCACCGCCGAGAAGACGAGGAACATCGCGAAGATGGGCGTCACGACGCTCACCGGGCCGAGAGAGAGCGACCGGTAGAGGGCGAGGATGCCGATCCCGAGGAACACGCCCGCCGCGAGCACGTGCGCCAGCTTCGGCGACGCGAGGTGTGTCGTAAAGCCCTGCCCGGTGTAGGCGATCACGCCGACCGCCATGGCGACGAGCAGCGTGTTCGAGACGACGACGGCGACGTCGCTCGGGATCGCGTTCGGACCGGTCGTGGCGACGCGCATCAGCGGGGAGACGAGCGCGTACGCGCCCATCGCGAGCAGCGCGTACGGGAGATAGGTCGTGGCCGTGGCGTCCATACGTCGGGGTCGCCGCCCGGCGTCAAGTGCCTATCGACCCGCGTTCGGCGGCGGCCCCAGCGAGGCCGACTCGCCGGTTGTCGCCGAGTCGTCGAGGGGCGGATCCGGGGGCTCCCCGTCCGAGTCGGCGCCCGGCGTCTCCGAGCGGTCGACCGGGACGCAGACCGTCACTATCGTCCCGCTCGGCTCGCGCTCGTCGAACGAGATCCGTCCGCCGAGGTGGTCGACGCCCCACTTGACGATCCACAGGCCGATCCCGCTGCCGTGTCGCAGCGGCGTCTCCGTGCCGCGGTCCAACACGTCGTACTCGGCGGGGTCGATCCCGGGCCCGTCGTCCGCGACGGTGACCTCGACCCAGCCGTCCGCGACCGCGGCGTCGATCCGCATCCACGGCGCGTCCGCGTCGTTGTGTCTGACCGCGTTCGTACAGAGGTTCCCCAAGACGACCTCCAACACGACCGGAACCGGGACCGGCGCCACCTGCCCGACCTCGATCCGCGCGTCGGGGGCGACGGCTCTCGCCTCCGCGACGGCCTCGTCGACGGCGTCCGTGAGCGGCGCCGTCTCGGACTCCTCCGTCGGGTCGAACAGCTCGCCGGCGGTCCGGGTGCGCTCGCTGAGTTCGAGCATCCGCCCGGCGCTCTCCTCGATGATCGAAAGGGCGCGCTCGTCGGTCGGGTCCGAGCGGAGCTGTTCGGCGTACCCCTGGATGAGGTTGGTCTCCGTCCGAACGTCGTGACGGAACACGCGGTTCAAGACGTTGAGCCGCTGCTGTTGGCCGAGGTACGCCCCGACGTCGTGGAAGGTGATCACCCGGGCCGTGGTGCGGTCGTGGTCGTCGACGACGTCCCGAACCGTCGCCTCGTACGGCCGTTGGCCGTCGCGGCCGACGATCGGTATCGGCCGCGGTTTGTCGGCGTCGGTGCCGTCGAGCTCGCGGATCGCGTCGTACTTCGGCACGACGGTCGCCGCGGGCTCGCCGATCGCGTCGCGTCGGTCGATCCCGAACGTCTCGGCCGCGCACTCGTTCAGGTCGACGAGGAGGCCCTCCGTGCCGACGACGAAGACGGGGTCGTGAAGCTGCTCAAAGACGAGCTGCCGGGCGCGGCGGCGGGGGGCCGGCGCGAGCGTCAGCAGGCGGAACCGCGAGAGCGCGAGCAGGTACGCCACGCCGGAGACCGCGAACGCCAGCGGGGTGGGGTCGAGCCCGGGGATCGGCACCGCGCCGGAGAGGTGCGCGAGGTTCCCGGCCCACGGCGCAGCGGTCCCGACGAGCAGCGCCGCGCTCTGTCCCCGGAACGGGCGGGCGTCGTCGCGGATCAGCTGGATCAGCGGAACCGATCCGACCGCGCCGAGGAGGTAGGTGTATCCCGCGATGACGTAGTACAGCGGGCCGGGGACGACGTCGAGGAACGTCCCGACGGCTGTCTCGCGCACGACCCGGTCGACCGCGAGGAGGTCGCCCGGGTCGCCGGCGGCGGCGACCGCGACGGTGGCGACCGGAATGACCGACACGAGCGCCACGGAGAAGGGCGTCACGTAGCGGTCGTAGCCGGTGTACGCCAGCGCGAAGAAGAGCCAGCCGACCGGGATCGCGACGACGCCGACCCACTGGACGTCGTACCAGAGCGCCTTCGCCGGCAGCGTCGTCGCCTCCAGCTCGAAGACGAGGAACGTCGCCCACCACACCTGTCCGGTGAGCAGCACCGCGAGCCACGTCGCGCCCGGCTCCGGCCGCTCCCGCCACGCGAGGATCGCCGCCGCCAACCCGACCGTGACCGCGACGAGGAGGGCGACGGAGAGGGGACTCAGCGCGGCCATACCGTTTTTTACGCACATTGGATTTATAACTCATCGGGTCGAGTTGTCTTATCGAAAAAACCGGCCGTTGGGGCCCTCGGACCCGCGGACGCGACCTCACCAGCCGATCGCGAGGAGGACGGCGCCGGCGACGAGGTAGCTACAGTCGGGCGCGACCCCGAGCGCCGCGCCGCCGAGCCGGTCGGCCAGCGCGGTGACGGTCACCGAAACGGCGAGGCCGACGCCGAGCGCGGCGAGGGCGGGGGTCGACGCGGCGCCGGTCGCGGCGGTGGCCGCCAGCAGTCCGGCGGCGACGGCGTCGACGGCCAGCAGGGCCCGCCGCGTTCCGCTGACTCCGTAGACGACGGGGAGCGTCGCCACGCCCCGCGCGGCGTCGGCCGCGACGTCCCTGACGTTCGGGACCTCGACGTCGACGAACGAGCGGGCGAAGACGTAGGCGAAAAGCAGGGCGACCGCGGGCGCTCCGGCCGAGTCCACGGGAACGCCGGCGAACGCGAGCGGCGCGGCGACGACGGCGACCGCCCAAGCGAGCGCGACGGCCGCGGAGTTGAGGAGGAACACGTCCTTCAGGCGCGGCACGGAGGCCCCGCCGAGCGGCGCGACGAAGGCTCCCGCGGCCGGGAGCCAGTCGGTGGCGTAGCCGATCCACACCGCGCCCGGGACGAGGACGAGCGCGAGCGCCGCGGGACCGGCGCCGACCGCGAGCGCGACGGCTAAGCCGTAGCTCACCGCGGCGACGACCATCAGCTGATCCCCGTAGCGGAGCGCGATCCGCGCCCGCAACGGGGTCGAGTCGGCGTCGCCCTCGGCGTCGGCGACGTGGTCCGCGGTGTACACCGCGAACGCCACTAACCCCACCGCGACCGGCGCGGTCGAGAGCGGCACGCCGAGCGCGGCCGTCACGACCGCCACCTCGACGGCCGCGACGAGCGCCGTGAACGGCGCGCCGGCCGCGAACGCGGCGATCTGCCGGAGCGTCCCCGAGTCGGGAGGTGTTGCGTGCGAGCGATACTGCGCTGTCGTGCCGTCCGGCGCGGACGGCTTCGTCGGTTCGTTTGCCATTTGGAACGTCCGCCGCCGGAAGACGGCGAACGTCCGGAATGGGGCGTCGAGTGGTATCTATCCACTCCGTGCGGCGTTAATAAAACACGGATTTTGGCGGTATCAGTTCGCCCGGTCCGCAGTGCCGGACGGGTTCGGGCCTCGGGCAGGACGGGTTCGGGCTTCAGTACGCTTTTGACCCGAGCGGCCATTCGCTGGCGTATGGACGGAACCTTCGACCACGTGATGATCCGCGTCGAGGACTTGGAGGAGAGCCTCGACTGGTACCAGACCCACCTGAACTACGAGGAGAAGGGCCGCTGGGAGGCGGACACGTTCACCAACGTCTTCCTCGGGCCCGAGGACGTCCACGAGGACGGCGCCCTGCTGGAGCTCACGTACAACCACGACGACCGCACCTACGACCTCGGCGACGCCTGGGGCCACATCGCGGTCCGCGTCCCGGAGGACGCGCTCCAGGAGTCGTACGACCAGCTGATGGCGGAGGGCGTCGAGGACTACCGCGACCCCGAGTCCTGTGGGAACCGCTACGCGTTCGTGAAGGACCCGGACGGCCACGAGATCGAGATCGTCAAGCGCGACCACGGCGCGAAGTGGAGCATCGACCACACGATGATCCGCGTCGAGGACGCCGACGAGGCGCTCGGCTACTGGACCCGCAAGTTCGAGTACACCGAGGTTCCCGGCCGCTGGGAGGCGGACTCCTTCTCGAACTACTTCGTGGCGCCCGAGGACGCCCCGGAGGAGGCGATGAAGATCGAGCTCACCTACAACTACGACGGCCGCGAGTACACGATGGGCGACGGCTGGGGGCACGTCGCGGTGCGCGTCGACGACCTTGACGACGCCTGGGACGACCTCATGACCCGCGAGGCGCCCGACTACCGCGACCCCGAATCGTGCGACCACAACTACGCGTTCACGAAGGACCAAGACGGCCACGAGGTCGAGCTGGTCACGCGGGACTGACGAGGCCACGCGAAAAGCCGACCGTTCGAACCCGCTTTTTCTCCGGTCGCGTCTCGACCCGGTTACTCCGCGGACTTGACCCCGGTGACCTCGAACCGCGCCCCGCCCGCTTCGCTCTCGACCGCGCGCACCGACCACCCGTGCGCGTCGGCCACCTGCTCGACGATCCGTAACCCGAACCCGGTCCCCGACTGCGAGGTCGAGTGGCCGGCGTCGAACACCTCTTCGCGCCGGTCGGGGTCGATCCCCGGCCCGTCGTCGGCCACGTAGAAGCCGTCCGGCAGCGTTCCGACGGTGACTGTCACGTCCTCGCCGCCGTGTTCGATCGCATTTCGGATCAGGTTCTCCAACAGCTGTCTGAGCCGCCCCTCGTCCGCGAGGATACTCCCCTCGGCCTCGCTACGCAGCGTCGCGTCTCGCGTGTCGACGGTCCGCCAGCAGGATCCGACGACCCGTCTCAGATCGACCGGCTCGGCGTCGGTCACGGGGTCGTCCTCGCGGGCGAGCGTGAGCAGGTCGTCGATCAGGGCGGTCATCCGGTCGTGCGCGCGCTCGACCGCCGCCAGGTGGTCGCTGTCGCACTCATCGCGGGCCAGTTCGGTCCGGCCGCGAGCGACCTCTAACGGGTTCCGGAGGTCGTGTGACACCACGCCGGCGAACTCCTCGAGCCGGTCGTTCTGCCGCTCTAACTCTGCGGTCCGCTCGGCGAGCCGTCGGGTGCGCGCCTCGGCTTGGAACGCCGTCTCGGCCGCGGTCGCGAGGATGCCGGCGAGGTACTCGTCGACGCCGTCGAACACCCCCGGCTCCGTCTCGCCGACCGCGATCGTCCCGTACTCGCCGATCGGGACGATAAGCAGGCTTCGGAGCGCCGTGTCGGCGTCGAGCGCGTCCGTTGTCCGGATGTCGTCGTACATCCGCTGCTCGCCCTCCTCGAAGACCGCCCAGTTGAGGCTCCCGCCGTCGGGCGTGAACGTCTCGCGCTCCGGGAGCAGCTCCGCGGCCTCCGGCGAGACCGCCGCCGGCACCAGTCCCCCGGCCGCCTCGTCGTGGACCCGGACGGTGACGATCGAGAAGCCCAGCACGTCGGTGGCCGCCTCGACCGCCCGCTCGGCGATCTCCTCCCGAGACTCCGCCCCCACGAGCGTTCGAGTGGCGCCGTGGAGCCGCTCGACGCGGCTCTCCCGCTCGATGCGGTCGAGCGCCGCCTCCAGGTGGCCGGTGAGGATCTCGGCCACGAGGACGTCGGTGTCGCTGAAGTTGTGCGCCTCCGGGGACGAGACGATGAAGAGCCCGTGGTCGCCGATCGGGCGCAACACGAGGCTCTCGGCGGGGGAATCCTCGTCGAGCTCCTCGTACGTCGACAGATCGTCGATGACGACCGACCCGTCGCCGCGGAAGGCGTCCCACGCCAGCGCCGACCGCGTCCCCGGCGGGGCGTCGCGGTCGTACCCCGGCTGCTCGTCGAACATATCCGGCACCGACTGGCCGAGCGCCGCGGGTGCGAGGTGGTCGCCGGCCTCGTTGAGCAGGTGGATCCCGCTCAGCCCGGCGTCGACCAGGTCGTCGACCGCCGTCACGGCCAGTTCGGCGGTCTCCTCTGCGGTCCGGGAGTAGTTGAGCTCTCGCGTCCACTCCCGGAGCCGGGCGAGGGTCCGCTCGCGCTCCTTTCGCTCGGAAACGTCGCGCGTGGTGACGACGTACCCCTCGACGTCGTCGGTATCGAGCCGTTCGCTCCCGACAGATTCGAGCCAGCGGAACTCGCCGTCGGCCGTCTCGAACCGGTACTCGGCGGTCGGGGGGCTCTCGCCGGCGGTGGGTTCTTCGAACGCCGTCCTGACCGCGTCGCGGTCCTCGGGGTGAATGTAGTCCAGCGACCGCTCACCGAGCAGGTCCGACGGCGCGTGGCCGGTC
The DNA here is from genome assembly GCF_000296615.1 of Halorubrum sp. T3. NCBI lineage: Archaea > Methanobacteriati > Methanobacteriota > Halobacteria > Halobacteriales > Haloferacaceae > Halorubrum > Halorubrum sp. T3. The sequence continues at coordinate 1,063,887 of NZ_JH815329.1, forward strand.
ACGCGCTCACAGGAGGGACTCAGGTACCGGAACCGCCAGTCGCTCGACAGCACCGCGACCACGTCGCTGGCGTGTTCGATGAACGCCCGGTGGCGCTCCCGCTCGCCGTCGTCGCGGATCACGCCCACGAACCGCCGCTCCCCGTCGACCTCGTACTCGCCGTATGACAGGGAGACGGGGACCTCTCTCCCGCCGCGGTGGAGCGCGTTGAACCGAACGTCCGACCAGTCGACGCCGCGCTCGCCGGTGGCGAGGTACCGGTCGACCGCCTCGCGGTGGGCCTCGCGGTGTCGCTCGGGCATCAGCGTCGTCAGCGGTTCCCCCTCTAACTCCGACGGTTCGTACCCCAACACGGGCTCGACGGCCGGGTTCGCGAACCGGATCACGCCCTCTGTGTCGATCGTTACGATCGCGTCGGACGCGCCCTCCGCGACCGCGCGGAACTGCTCGACCGCCTGCTCCGCGTCCCGCTCGGCCCGCCGCTTCTCGACGGCCTCGACGATCCGGTTCGCCAGCCGCTCGTACCGCTCCGTGCCGCCGCGCTTCTGGAGGTAGTCGGTGACGCCGGCGGAGATCGCCTCGCTCGCGACCTCCTCGCTCCCCCGTCCGGTGAAGAGGATGAAGGGGAGGTCCGGGTGGCGCTCTCGAACGTCGGCGAGGAACGCGAGCCCGTCCTTCCCGGGCATCTCGTAGTCGGAGACGATACACTCGACGTCGCGCTCCGCTAAGGCGTCGAGGCCTTCGGCCGCGCCGGGCGCCGTCTCGACCGCGATCCGGTCCGCCTCGCGCTCCAGAAACGAGGCGGTGACCTCGCGCAGGTCCGGGTCGTCGTCGACGAGGAGGACCGGAATGCGGTCGGGCATGTGTCCCGACTACCGACGACCCGGATATAACGGTTTTGGCGCTGACACGCTCGTCACGGAAACGCCCCCGGGGACCGGGGTCCGTTTCGGCTCACCGGCGCCGTCGGCGGCCGCCGCGCTCAGCGCTCGCCCGCCGGCCGAAAGACAACGAGGCGCTCGCCGTCGGTGGCCCGGTCGCCCACGTCGACCGCGACCACGTCGCCGATTTCGACCGCGGGCGCTTCGCCGTCCGCGCCGCCGTCGCGGACGACCCCCGTTAGCCGCGTGGGACCGAAGTCCGCCACCGCGGTCGCGTACGGCGCGTCGTCCGCGAAGCGCGGCGACGGGACGTGGACGACGCTGTACGTCTCGACGGTCCCCGTCTCGTCGAGGGGGTCCCGCGAGAGGTCGGGGGAACCGCACTCGGGACACACCTGCCGCGGGGGGAGGGAGCCGTGCCCCTCCGGACAGACCAAGGCGAACCCGTCCCCGTCGGCGAGCGCGTCGAGCCACTCGGCGTAGTGGCGGTCCGTCGGCGGCGCCGCGTCCGTCTCGTCCGTCTCGTCCGCCGCGTCCGCGCCGTCGTCGCTCATCCGGCCACCTCCAGCACGTGGACGACCGCGCTGGCGACCGTGCCGCCCGCGTTGTGCGCGACGCCGACCTCCGCCTCCGGGACGTGCTCGCTGTTGGGATGGTCGCCCCGGAGCAGGCGGGTCAGCTCGGCGATCTGCGAGCCGCCGGTGGCGCCGACCGGGTGGCCCTTCGCCTTCAGCCCGCCGGAGAGGTTCACCGGGAGGTCGCCGTCGGCGGTCGTGAGCCCCTCGCGGGCCGCCGAGATCCCCTCACCCGGTTCGAACAGCCCGAGCGACTCCAGCGCCAGCACCTCCGCGATGGTGAAGCAGTCGTGGACCTCGGCGACGTCGACGTCGGCCGCCTCGACGCCCGCGTCCGCGTAGGCCGCGTCGGCCGCGTCGTCGGCGGCGGGCGTCCGCGCGAGGTGCTCGCGGTCCCCGAGCGCCATCCGGTCGGTCCCCTGCCCGGTCCCCGTCACCGCGACCGAGGCGTCGAGGTCGTGCTCGGCGGCGTACTCCTCGGAGACGAGGACGAGCGCGCTCGCGCCGTCGGTGATCGGACAGGCGTCGTAGAGGTGGAGCGGCTCCGCGACCGGCGGGGCGTCCATCGCCTCCGCGACGGACACCTCCCTGCGGTACTGGGCGTACTCGTTCGGGAGGGCGTTCTCGTGGTTCTTCGACGCGATATGGGCGAGGTCCTCGCGGCTCCCCCCGTACGCGTCGAAGTAGGCGTTGGCCATGAGCGCGTACGCGCCCGGGAAGGTCACCCCGGCCCGCACCTCGTAGAGGTCGTCGGCCGCGATGGCGAGCCCCTCGGTCACTTCGTCGGTCGGGAGGTTCGTCATTCGCTCCATCCCGCCCGCGAGGACAACGTCGGCGTCGCCCGCGGCCACCGTCCGGACCGCCTCGCGGACCGCGACGCCGGCCGACGCGCACGCCGACTCGTAGCGCGTCGCCGGGCAGCGGACCCCCGCGGCCTCGGCCATCAGCGGCGCCTGGTGGCCCTGGTGTTCGGCGAGCGCCCCCATGAAGTTCCCGTAGTTCAGCTCCTCGACGTCGGCCCTGTCGACCGCCGCGTCCTCGAACGCCCGCAGCGCGGCCTCGCCGAACAGGTCGCGACCGGTGCGCTCCGGGTGCCGGCCGAAGGGAGTGAGCCCGACTCCGGCGACGCGTACCTCTGTCATACACGGACGATGATTGGGGATGCGGTTTAGCTCTGCCGGAAGCGGGGGTCCCGGTCGCCGGACCGAAGCGAACTGCCGCGGAGAGTACGAGGCGAGTCCGGCGAATGCGCCCGATTCAACCGATGTAGCGCAGGTCGTCGTCCGGGACGGCGGGGCCCTCCTGCATCTCTTGGATCTTGCCGACGACCTCCTCCATCTCCTCGGCGCGGTCCTCCAGGCTCTCGTAGTCGAGGGTGAACTCGAGGACGGCCTCCAGCGTCTCCAGCACCGCCCGCGCGCTCTTCGGGTCGACGAGGTAGCCGCTCGTCTCGCCCATCAGGCAGGCGGCCTCGAAGCCGCGCCGACCGCCGAGGCCGAGCACGAGTCCGGAGACGCCGACGATGCCGCCGGCCGGCTCGTCCGCGCGGAACTCCACGCCGGCGTCTTCGAGGTCGTCGACGAGGGACGCGTCGGAGACCGCGCCGAGGACGGTGTACTCCTCGACGAGCTCGCCGGTCGGGACGCCCCCGAGCGCGAACGCGCGCTCGGCGCCGAACTCCTCGGCCACGTCGAGGAACGTCGAGGTGAGCTTGTAGTGGCCCGCGTTCGACCCGGCCTGGTGGTCGCCGGTCAGCACGAGCAGGTCAGCGCCGTCGGTCTCGACGGCGTGGAACTCGGCGCAGGTCAGCTCCGCGACCCCCTCGTCGTCGACGCTCACCTGCGGCGGGAACTCCGTGGCGTACACCCGACGGACTAATTCCCCGTCGAACTCTTCCAAGAGGTGTTCGGCCGCCAGTTTCCCCACGTGGCCGACGCCCGGCAGCCCCTCGATCAACACCGGGTTCTCTAACTCCGGCGTCGCGACCTCGTCGATCTCGATGTCCTCCATACCCCGTCCGTCCGGGCGGCGGTCACAAGAGCGTGGCTATTCCGGTGGCTTGCGTTCCACCGGCTCGCGATCGGTCGCAGCCGACGGACCTCCGCCGCGTCCCGGTCGGGGCGGGGCTACTCCGACCGCCGCCGCGCCCGCCGGCGGTACTCGCCGTAGGGGTCCTCCGGGCCGAACGGGGCCGGCGCGCTGTTCTCGGTGGGGCCGTCGCACGCCGGACAGCGGTCGCCGAGCGCGTACACCGGTCGGTCGTGAGCGGTCTCCCAGTTCGCGCAGACGCGGATATCTGATTTCACGGTAAAAGGTTGCGGGTCGAACGGGCCGCGGTTACTCGTCGTCTTCGCGTCGCTCGCGGTGGAACTCGCCGGCGCCGCCGGCGGCCTCGATCGACTCGCGGGCGCGCTCGGCGGCGGTCTCGAGCTGCGACTCCGCCGTCTTGTAGTCCGGCGCGCGGACCTTGATCCGGTACTCGGGCGAGCCCACGTAGCCGACGTCGAGCTCGACGCCGTCCGGGATCTCGCCGTTCCCCTCGGCGGCCGCGAGCGCGTCGCGCACGTCGTCGACGCCGTCGGGGGCCGCAGACTCGAGGTCGACGTACCCCGTCACGTCGACGTACGGGACGGAGACGTTGTCGCGGGCGGCCGTGACGATCGCGTCGGCGGTGTCGCCGTCGACGTCGACGTCGTCGAGCGCCTCGTCGCCGCTGATCGCGGCCGACTCGAAGGCGTCGTAGAGGCTCTCGTACTCTGCGAGGAGGGCGTTGGCGACCGACGTGTAGCGGTCGTCGTCGACGTCCTCGCCGAGCGCGATGAGCATCCAGTTGTCGGCCTTCTGGGCGTTCTTCCAGTCTTGGATCGTCTCCTTGCGCTGGTGTTCGTTGACGTCTTTGATCGAGAGGTCGATCTGGTTCGACGACTCGTCGACCTCCAACACCTTCGCGACGACCGTCTGTCCCTCGCGGACGTGGTCGCGGACGTTCTTGATCCAGCCGGAGGCGACCTCGCTGATGTGACAGAGGCCGCGCTTCTCCTCGTACTCGTCGAGGTCGACGAACACGCCGAAGTCGGCGATCTCGTCGACGTCGCCGACCACCAACTCGCCGGGTTCGGGCCAGCCGCTGTACTTCATACGGGGTGGGTGAGGCGGTTACCGCGCCTCAACGGTTTCGACGATTTCGCCGTGAAGCTCCGCCTCTCCGCCGGTTGGGGTCGCGAGGGTCGTGCCGCAGACCGCGCACGACACCGTGGAGGAGGCCTTGCCGAAGACGACCTGTTCGTTCTCGCAGTCGCCGCAGGCGACGCGGTGGAAGTCTCCCGCCATGCTTACTCCTGGAACGTGAGACGGCCGGCGCGCCATCCCTCGCGCATGTGGGCTTTCCCGCAGTCGCCGCAGCGGTACTTCAGGTGGGTCTTCTTCGTCGGCTTGTCGCCACCGGGCACCTTCGAGTACCCGCCGGCGTTGCCGATCGTCGCGAGTGCGCGGCGTCGCTGCCGCGCGTCGCGCTTCATTCCGGTCGCGCGACCCGATCGGACCTTCTCCACCTCGTGCTCGTGGTGGGAGTCACAGTGTGGGCAGTACGTGTTGAAGCGGCGTGGCATTTCCATGGATATCGACCTTATGGCGCGGTTCGTCGCCGACGCTTAAAACGGGTTTGGTCTGGGGCGCCCGCGATCCGGCGCGCGCGGCGGTCCGCGGCCGGCTAATTCTCCCACTCCGCGACCGCGCGCACCGGCGACCCGTCGGCGCCGCGAAGCCGGAGCGGGAAGGCGTAGATCCGGAACCGGTGCGGGAGGCCGTCGAGGCCGCGGAGGTTCTCGACGATCGGGAGCGAGTCGCCCAAGAGGACGTCGTGGGAGGGAGTCCCGCCGGGTTCGTCGTCCGTCGTTGCGGCCGAGTCGGCGTCGCATGCGGTCGCGGACGATCCGGCGGCGCCTCCCGCGGTCGGGGTCAGATCGGGCCCGAACGTATCGAGACCGACGCCGACCCCCGCCGCGCGACAGCGCTCGGCGGCCGCCGCGGTCAGATACGGGTGGTCGCGGTACCGCTCGGTCCCCCAGTGCGATTCCCACCCGGTCCGGAGGACGAGGAGATCGACGTTCGGGTCGAGGTCGCTCGGCTCGGGCAGCGCGTCGGGCGCGATCGCTTCCCGCGGTTCGAGCGGGCGGGGGTCGACGAGCCGCGCGTCGAACGCGAACCGCCCGACTGCCCGCTCGTCTATCGCCTCGCCGTCGGGGACGGTGTGCGTCGGCGCGTCGACGTGCGTTCCCGCATGCGTCCCGGTCCGGAGCTCGCTCGTCGCGTAGCCGTCGGCCTCGTGGGTCGCGTCGGACGCCAGCGTCACCTCGGGATCGCCGGGGTAGGTCGGCATCCCCGTCTCGATCGGCTGCGAGAGATCGCGGAACACGGGCTGCGGTGCGGGCGCGGCGCGGTTAAGTCGGTCGCCGTCCACCGCTCCGCGTCGCGGGCGACCGCGTTGCTCCCGCCCGGCGAGGTTCCGCGGCCCGAACGTATTTCCTGCGCCCGCCGCTGGATGGGTTCATGTCGGAACTGCCGCTGGACGCCTACTACGACCTGACGCAGGTCGGCGAGGTCGCCGTCTCCCCGACCGGCGACCGCGTCGCCTTCACCGCGACCGAGTACGACCAGGCCGCCGACGAGGCGGTCTCCTCGCTGTTCGTCGCTCCCACCGACGGCTCCCGCGAGCCGCACCGGCTGACGAGCGACTCGGGCGCCTCCGCACCGACGTGGGGGCCCGACGGCGACCGCCTCGCGTTCGTGGCCGCCCGCGACCGCGACGCCGAGCGGCGGGTCGGCTGGCGCGACCGAGACGAGGAGGACGACGAGGAAGCGGAGACCGAAGACGACGAGGGAGGAGACGAGGCCGAGGAAGACGAGGACGAACCCCTCGGAAACGGCGACGAGGAGCCCAAGCCGCAGGTGTGGATCTTTGACCTCGCGCTGGGCGGCGACGCCCGTCAGGTTACCGAACGCGACGAGGGCGTCGCCGGCTTCGACTGGTCGCCCGACGGGGACCGCCTCGTGATCGAGTCGCGCGACCCGACCGACGAGGAGTCGGAGTACCTCGACCAGGTCCGCGAGGAGGGCGGCCCCATCGAGACGACTCGCCTCCAGCACAAGGTGAACGGCGCGGGGTGGACCGACGAGGTGACGCGGTACCTCTTCGTCGTCGACCTCGACGATCCCGAGAGCGACCCCCGACGCCTCGACGACGCGTACGGCGGCGGCGCCTTCGAGGACCTCGCCGGGATGGACCCGACGTGGGGCCCGGAGGACCGGATCGCGTTCACCTCCTGTCGGCTCGACCGCCCGGACGACACCTCCGTCCGCGACCTCTACGCCGTCTCGCCCGACGGCGGCGACGCCGAGCGGCTCACGGGCGGCGACCTCACCCACGGCGCGCCGGCATGGCGCCCCGACGGCGACGGGATCGCGACGGTCGGCAGCGACCCCGACGACCCGCCCGCCCCGGCGGAGGTGTACCTCGTCGACGCCGAGGCGGACGCGGACGCCCGCGACGACCCCGTCTCGCTCACCGCCGACCTTGACCGGACGGTCGCCCGGGGCGGCGAGCCGGTGTGGATCGACGGCGCGATCTACACTCGGATCGCCGACGAGAGCCGCACGCGGCTGGTCCGCGTCGAGACGGACGGGACCGTCGAGCGCCTCTTCGAGGCGCAGGGCCGCGACCGCGCCATGGCCGGGTTCGACGTCGCCGACGACGGGTCGACGGCGGTGACGGTCCTCTCGGACCCGGAAGACGGATCCGACCTGTACGCGGTCGACGTCGACGATCTCGACAAGGAGTCTGAGCCCGACTCCTTCCGGCGCCTCACCCGCGTCAACGAGTCGCTCGTCGACGAGTTCGCGATGCCGGAGGCCCGCCGGGTCGAGTGGGAGTCCGACGGTTGGACGCTCGACGGCGTCCTCTACCACGACCCCGACGTCGACCCCGAGGACGGCGACCACCCGCTGGTGGTGGCGATCCACGGCGGCCCGATGTCGTACGACGAGCCCGTGTTCAGCTTCGGGCACGCCGCGTTGACGAGCCGGGGCTACCTCGTCTTCCGCCCGAACTACCGCGGCGGCACCTCCCGCGGCCGGGAGTTCACCGCGGAGCTGACCGGGAAGTGGGGGACCGCCGAAGTCGACGACATCGCGGCCGGCGTCGAGGCGCTCGCGGACCGCGGCTGGGTCGACCCCGACCGCGTGTTCGGCCACGGCTTCTCGTACGGCGGCATCGCGCAGGGGTTCCTCGTCACGCAGGAGCCCGACCTGTTCACCGCCGCGGCCCCGGAACACGGGATCTACGACATCCGTTCCGCGTTCGGTACGGACGACACGCACATCTGGATGGAGGCGGAGTTCGGGCTCCCGTGGGAGAACCCGGAGGCGTTCGACGCGTCGACGGCGATCCTCGACGCCGGGAACATTGAGACGCCGCTGCTCGTGATGGCCGGCGGCGAGGACTGGCGGTGTCCCCCGTCGCAGTCGGAGCAGCTGTACGTCGCGGCGCGCAAGCAGGGGATCGACGCGGAGCTGGTCGTCTACCCCGACGAACACCACAACATCGGCGACCCGGACCGCGCGATCCACCGGTTGGAGAAGATCCTCGACTGGTACGAGACGCACGACCCGGCGGTCGAGGCCGAGTCCGACGAGGAGTGAGCCGGTAGGAGCGAGAGGGGCCGCCGCCTCTCAGTGTTCGACGAACTCCACGAGCACGCCGCCCGTCGATCCCGGGTGACAGAACGCCACTTCGTGGCCCCACGCGCCGGGACGGGGCTCTTCGTCGACGAGGTCGATGTCGAGGTCGCGCGCGTCGTCGAGCGCGGTCGGGAGGTCGTCGACCGCGAGCGCGACGTGGTGGACGCCGGGCCCCTCGCGGTCGAGATAGTCCGCGATCGTCCCGCCCGCGTCCGGTTCGAGCAGCTCGAAGTAGCCGCCGCCGTCGAGTTCGAGGAAGACGACGCGCATCCCGTCGAACGCTTCCTCGTGGGCGACCGGTGCGTCGAGCAGACCGCCGAACAGGTCGGCGAGGGCGGTGGCGTCGCGTGTCGCGACGCCGACGTGGTCGAAGCGCATACGGGCCGGAATGGGCGCCGACGACTTATAAGGACCGAGCGGGCCGGGGTCAGAGCGCCGGGGCGAAGAGCCCCGTTGAAACACTACTATTCAGCTCCGCTCTCGTCTGAAACAGCCAGTTGCTGAAGAGTGCTTCTTGATCGAGTGCGGGAGTGAGTATCGCAGATCGGTAGCAGCGATTCAGTATTTAAATTGCCGTGAGCCACTGCGACGAGCGCTTATAAAAGGAGTGCGGTGGCGCGTGCCGACGAGCGCCCGGAGGGCGCGAGTCGCACGCGCGAGGGACGCCGCGAACGCCCGCAGGGCGTGAGCGGCGAGGTTGGGGAGGCGTGAGGTGCGGTCGCTGTGTGGGGCGGGACTCAAAGGGGCAGCCGTGAGGGCGTCGTAGGCGACGTAAGCACCGCAGGGAGCGAACGGAGTGAGCGACCGAGGAGCGTGGTTCGAGAGAGCAAAGCTCTCTCGTCATCACGAAAGGCGCTTCGCGCCTTTCGAACGACAGCGAGCGTACGACGCCCTCCCGGCTGGGGCTTTGGAGACACTCGCCGCGGTGGCGTCAGTCACTTATAAATAGCCGACAGCAACACCGCACTCTGGTTTATAAATGACCTCACTCACGACGTACTACACGTACTCCCGAAATCGCTCGTCGTTACGTCTGTATTGACCACAACCGGAGCAGAATATGTCTCCTGGTGAGGGTTTCAACCGAGTCGGACGAAGTGCCTTCCCGTCGCTCCCCGCCGGGATCCAAAGGTTTGGGTGCGGTCCGGTCGAAGCGGGGACGATCCACCCCGTGAGCGACTCAGAGACCGACTCGACGGAGCAGATGACGTCGCGGAACATCCTCGGCTCGCTGCTGGAGAGCGGGCTCCACGAGATGAACCGGGAGCGCTCCGGGCTGCTCCTCTCCGGGCTGTCGGCGGGGCTCGACATCGGGTTCGGCCCGCTGATGATGGCCGTCGTGTTGACCCTCTCGCCCGGCGGTTTCGGCGACCTCCCGACCGAGCTGCTGTTAGCGAGCGTCTACTCCATCGGGTTCATGTTCGTCATCCTCGGCCGCTCCGAGCTGTTCACCGAACACACGACGCTGGCAGTGATCCCCGTCCTCGACCGCCAGGCGTCGGTCCGCCAGCTCGGCCGGCTCTGGGGGCTGGTGTACGTCGGGAACATCGTCGGCGGGCTGCTGTTCACGTTGCTCGTGACGCTCCTGATGCCGGAGCTCGGGGTCGTTGACCCGGCGGCGTTCGAGACCATCGCCCTGAAGCTCGTCGACCACGACCTCACGTGGCTGTTCGTCGGCGGCGTCTTCGCCGGCTGGCTGATGGGGCTGCTGGCGTGGCTCATCACGGCGGCGCAGGACACGACCGCGCGGATCCTGCTCGTGTTGATCGTCACCGGCACCATCGGCCTGCTCCACCTCCCGCACTCGATCGCGGGCAACGTCGAGGTGCTGTTCGGGCTGATCGTGTCGTCCGCGATCACCCCGGCGGACTACGTCGGATTCCTCGTGCTGGCGACGCTCGGCAACGCCTTCGGCGGCGCGGTGTTCGTCGCGCTCCTGAAGTACGGGCACGTCGTCCGCGGCGCGAACTGAGCCGTCCGCGAACGGGAGCGCGTCGCGACCCGACCTACCGTCCCGGCTTGTACTCCCCGAACTCGTCGCGGAGCACGTCCGATATCTCTTGGACCGTCGCGTACGCCTTTACCGCGTCGATGATGTGCGGCATCACGTTGTCGGACCCCTGTGCGGCCTCGCGAAGGCCGGCGAGCGCGTCGTCGACCGCGCCGTCGTCGCGCTCGGCCTTCACCCCGTTCAGCCGGTCTCGCTGATTCTGCTCTTGGTCCGGGTCGACCTCTTCGAGGTCCATCTCCGGCTCTTCGTCCACCTCGAACTCGTTGACGCCGACGATGATCCGCTCGCCCGCCTCGATCTCCTGTTGTCGCTCGAAGGCGACGTCCTGGATCTGCCGCTGGACCCACCCGCTCTCGACGGCCTCCAGCATCCCGCCGCGGCGGTCCACCTCCTCGAGGATCTCGAACGCCTCCTCCTCGATCCCGTCGGTGAGGTCCTCGACGTAGTACGACCCCGCGAGCGGGTCGATCGTGTCGGCCGCGCCGGACTCGTGGGCGAGGATCTGCTGGGTGCGGAGCGCGGTCCGGACCGACTTCTCGGTCGGGAGCGCGAGCGCCTCGTCCTTCCCGTTCGTGTGGAGGCTCTGGGTACCGCCGAGCACCGCCGCGAGCGCCTGATAGGAGACGCGGACGACGTTGTTCTCGATCTGCTGGGCCGTGAGCGTCGAGCCGCCGGTCTGCGTGTGGAACTTCAGCTGCTTCGACTTCGGGTTCTCCGCGCCGAACCGCTCCTCCATGATCTGCGCCCACATCCGGCGGGCGGCGCGGAACTTCGCGGCCTCCTCGAAGATGTTGTTGTGGGCGTTGAAGAAGAAGGAGAGCTGCGGGGCGAACTCGTCGACGTCGAGCCCGGCGTCGAGGGCGGCCTCGACGTACTCGATGCCGTCGCCGAGGGTGAAGGCGATCTCCTGGGCCGCGGTCGAGCCGGCCTCCCGGATGTGGTAGCCGGAGATGGAGATCGTGTTGAACTTCGGCGTCTCGGCCGCGCAGAACTCGAAGATGTCCGTGATGAGCCGCATCGACTCCTTCGGCGGATAGATGTAGAGGTTCCGCGCGATGTACTCCTTCATGATGTCGTTCTGGATCGTCCCGCGGAGCTGGTCGCGCGGGACGCCCTGCTCGTCGCCCATCGCGACGTACATCGCGAGGAGGACCGCGGCGGGGGCGTTGATCGTCATCGACGTGGACACCTCGTCGAGCGGGATGCCGTCGAAGACGGTCTCGAAGTCGTCGAGCGTGTCGATGGCGACGCCCGAGCGCCCGACCTCTCCCTCGGCCATCGCGGCGTCGGAGTCGTACCCCATCTGCGTCGGGAGGTCGAACGCCATCGACAGCCCGGACGACCCCTCGTCGATGAGGTACTGGAAGCGTTCGTTCGTCTCCGCGGCGGTGCCCATCCCGGCGTACTGGCGCATCGTCCACAGCCGCCCGCGGTGCATCGTCGAGTAGACGCCGCGGGTGTACGGCTCCTCGCCGGGGTAACCGAGGTCCTCGCGGTAGTCCGTCTCGACGTCGGCCGGGGTGTAGAGGGGGTCGACCTCCTGGCCGCCGGTGTCGGTGGTGAACGTCTCCTCGCGCTCGCCGAACCGGTCGACCGTCTCGCCGTAGGTACCGTCCTCCCACGACTCCTTGGCCGCCCGGATCTCGGCGAGTTCCTCGGGATCGTACATTATCGAATCGGTCGACCGACCGCGACTTAACAGTTTTCAGGGGCCGGCCGGGTGCCAGTCCGGCGGCCCTCGCCCGTCGGGAGTCGCGCCCGCCGGTCCGATTTAAGTGACACGCGTCCGATGCGCTCGCATGGACGTGCTCACGGACCCAGCGCGCCGGTTCCTGGCCGCGACGGCGCCGGAACACACGCCGGTCCAGGCGGAGATGGCCGACCTCGCCGACGAGTGGGGGTTCCCGATCATCGGCCCCGAGGCGGGGGCGGTCCTCCGACTGCTCGCGCGGCTGACGGACGCCGACCGCGTCTTCGAGTTCGGCTCCGGGTTCGGCTACTCCGCCACGTGGTTCCTCCGCGGCGGCGCCGGGAGCGTGGTCTGCACCGAGTTCGACGCCGACGAGGCCGAACGGGGCGTCGCGTTCGCCGACGAGGGGGGCTACGCCGACCGCGTCACCTTCGAGGTCGGCGACGCGATGGAGACGATAGACCGCTACGACGGCCCCTTCGACGTGGTCCTGATCGACCACCAGAAGGGGCGGTACGCCGACGCCTACCGGACGGTGCTCCCGAAGGTCAGGACCGGCGGCGTGATCGTCGCCGACAACGTCACCCGCGGCCCGATCGACTTCGAGGCCCTCGTCGCGCACTTCGAGGCGGGCGAACCGCTCCCGGACGACGCGGTCGACGGGGAGACGCGCGGCATCGGCGAGTACGTGGGAACGGTCCGCTCGGACGACGCCGTGGAGACCGCGGTCCTCCCCGTCGGTTCCGGCATCGCCGTTTCGACGGTCGTCCGGTGAAACCGAACGAAACGGTTATCATGTCGAATAGAAAACACCAATTCAGATGAGGGAAGCGGAGGGTGCCGACGACGGCGACGGGTCGACGGGCGGGCGAGAGCGCTCGCTCGTCAGCGTGCTCGTCGTCGACGACGAGCCGGGGTTCGCGGACGTGGCCGCCTCGCTGTTGGAGTCGCGCGACGACCGGATCGAGGCGACGCCGGTCGAGAGCCCGTCGGCGGCGCTCGACGCGCTCTCGGCGTCGTCGTACGACTGCGTCGTCTCGGACTACGAGATGCCGGAGACCGACGGGATCGAACTGCTCGAAGCCGTCCGCGATCGACACGGCGACGTCCCGTTCGTGCTGTTCACCGGCGAGGGGTCAGAGGCGGTCGCCAGCGAGGCGGTCTCCGCGGGCGTCGACGAGTACCTCCGCAAGGGAGAGGCGTCCGATCAGTACTCTCGGCTCGCGGGCGCCGTCGAGGGCCTCGTCTCGCGGACCCGGGGCGAGCGCCGGGTCGCCGAGCACTTGGAGCGCGTCTCCGACGCGTTCTGCGAGGTCGACGACGAGTGGCGGATCACGTACCTCAACGACCGCGCGGTCCGGATGATCGACCTCGACGCCGACGAACTGCTCGGGGAGCGGATCTGGGACCTGTTCCCGGAGACCACGGACACCGACGGCGAGGAAGCCCTCCGCGAGGCCGCCGAGACCGGCGAGCCGGTGCGGTTCGAGGCGCACGTCGACCGGCTCGGCGCCGACCTCGTCGTGAACGCCTACCCGACGCCCGACGGGCTCGCGCTGTACTTCCGGGACGTGACGGAGAAGCGGGAACGGGAGCGGGAGCTCCGCGAGCTCTCCGAGCGCCTCCAGCTGGCCGTCGAGGGCGCCGACGTCGGCGTCTGGGACTGGAACGTCCGGACGGACGAGGTCCGGTTCGACGAGCGGTGGGCGGCGATGCTCGGCCACGAGGCCGACGAGATCGACTTCGACCTGTCGGCGTGGGAGGACCGCGTCCACCCGGACGACGTCGACGACGCCTGGGACGCCATCGAGGCGCACTTCGCGGGGGAGACCGACCTCTATCAGGCCGACTTCCGGATGCGGACGAAGTCCGGCGACTGGAAGTGGATCCGCGACCGCGGCCGGGTCGTCGAGCGGACGGACGACGGCGAGCCGCTCCGGGCCGTCGGCATCCACATCGACGTCACCGAGGAGAAGGAGCGAGAGCGCGAGCTGGAGCGGTACCGCCGCATCGTCGACGAGCTGCCGGAGTCGGTGTGTATCTACGACGCCGACGGCCGCATCGCGCTCGCGAACGACCACACCGCCGACGTGTTAGCGGCCGATCCCGAGGCGCTCGTCGGCCGGGAGAGCCGCCTCGTCGACCGCATTCGGGCGGCGGGCGACGGCGACCGGTACGACGCCCTCGTCGACGGCGAACGCGGCTCGCTGGCCGGGACGGTCGAGGTCGACCTGCCCGGGAAGTCCGAGGCGATCGTCGACTACGGCCTGACCCGCCTCGTCATCGACGGGGAGTTCGACGGGATTCTCGGCATCTCCCGCGACGTGACCGACGAGCGGCGGCGACAGCAGCGGCTCGAACGCACCACGGCGCGGTTGGAGGCGCTGTTCGAGCGCTCGCCGGACATGATCGACATCCACGACGAGGCGGGCGAGATCGTCGACGCGAACCGGGCGATGACCGATGCGCTCGGCTACGACGACGGGGAGATGGTCGGCATGGACGTCTGGGAAGTGGACACCGAGCTCGATCCGGAGGAGGGTGTTCGGCTCTGGAACGGGCTGGAGATGGACGAGACGGTCCGGCTGGAGACGACCTTCGCCCGCGCGGACGGCTCGACGTTCCCGGTCGAGGTCCACGTGCGGCGCATCGACGTCCAGGGCGAGGACCGGTTCCTGGCGAGCAGCCGCGACATCTCGGAGCGCAAGGCGTACGAGCGCCGCATCGAGCGGGAGAACGAGCGGCTCGACGAGTTCGCGAGCATCGTCTCGCACGATCTCCGGAACCCGCTCAACGTCCTCTCGGGGTACCTCCGGCTCGCGCGCGAGACGGGGAACGACTCCTACTTCGACCGCTGCGAGCGCGCGCTCGACGAGATGGAGCGGCTCATCGAGGACGTGCTCGCGCTCGCGAAGCAGGGCGAGGCGGTCGGGTCGTTCGAGCGCGTCCACCTCGGCGAGCTGGCCGCCGGATACAGCGACGACGCGTTCGGATCGGCGAACGGGGAGGACCCGTTCGGCGGCGACGCCGGCGACCCCGGCGACGCCGCTGACGGCGAGGCGGAGGCCGCTCCGATCGAGGTCGACGTCGGCGCTGACGGCGAGATCTGCGCCGACCCGGGTCGGGTCCGGCAGCTCCTCGGGAACCTGTTCCGCAACGCCGCCGAACACGGCGGCGAGCGCGTCGTCGTCGGCGACCTCCCGGACGGCTTCTACGTCGAGGACGACGGGCCCGGGATCGGCCCGGACGAGCGCGAGAAGGTGTTCGAGAGCGGTTACACCACCTCCGAGACGGGGACCGGCTTCGGGCTCTCGATCGTCCAGCGCATCGCCGAGGCGCACGGCTGGGACGTCGTGGTCACGGAGGGAGAGCGCGGCGGCGCTCGGTTCGAGTTCACCGGCGTCGACCGCCCGGACCCGTCGCCGCAGGCGTCGGAGTCGCCCGGCGAGGCGGTCGAGCCCCGGGACTGAGCGCGGGTCGCGCGTCCGAACCGACTGCGAAAAGGAACGGTCGGTGCGGCGGTCCGGCCTTAGAACGCGCCGGGGTAGACGCTGACGTCGGCGTGGAGCCCCTCGCGGAGCGCGCTGTGGACGTGACAGATGCCCTCGGCGCGCTCGGCGATGTCGGCGGCGGTCTCGTCGTCGAGGTCGGCCTCGACGTGGACATCGAAGGCGATCGATTCGAGGTCGTCGTCGTCGTCGAGTTCGGCGCTCGCGTCGATCTGGATCGTGCCGAGGTCCTCCTCGCCGCGCTGGCTCCCGCCGACGCGGAGCGCCGGAAGATAACAGGAGGCGTACGTCGCGACGAGCGTCGCGTTCGGGTTCGGGCCCGTCTCGTCGGTCGCGTCGATCTGGAGGTCGAACTCGCCGACCTGACTGGTGCTCGCGTACCCTTCCTCGGAAACCGTGGACGTCTCGATGTCTGCCATAGTCGAGTGTGGCTTCGGCCTCCCACCGCTAAAGGCTGCCGACACGGGACGTCGCTGCCGGGGCGAGGGTCGCGTTCACCGAACGACGGTCGCGTCGCTACGCGGTCGGCTCGGAAAAAAGGTGGAATCACCGATGGGGCCGCCCTCTCTGAGAGTCAGTCCAGCGTGTACGTCTCGTCGCCCTCGAGGACGACCGGCTCGGCGGCGGCGCCCGCGGCCTTCACCTCGTTGACGAACTCGCGGGTCTCGATCTCGATCGGGCCGAACGAGTCGTAGTGCATCGGGAAGACGACGTCGGCGCCCACCCAGTCGGCGGCGATGCCAGCGCCCGCGGGGCCCATCGTGAAGTGGTCGCCGGCGGGCAGAGCGGCGGCGTCCGGTTCGAGGTACGGGGCGATCACGTCGACCATCTCGGACATCAGGCCCGTGTCGCCGGCGTGGTAGAACGTGGTACAGTCTGCGTCGGACTCCTGAGTCGGCTTCTTGTCGCCGATGACGAACCCGGTCGGCATGCCGCCGGAGGTGCCGTACCCGTTGTCGATGCCGTTCGAGTGGTCCGCGCGGACCATCGTCACCCACGCGTCGCCGCACTCGACGGTGCCGCCGATGTTCATCCCGCCCGCCGGGAGTGTGTGCTCGTGGCCGAAGTTCTCTTGTACGTAGTTGGTCAGTTCCGGCGTCGCGACCACGGTGGCCCCCTCGAACCGGTCCGCGTCGGCGATGTGGTCGGAGTGGCCGTGGGTCAGGAGGAGGTAGTCGGGGTCGAGTTCCTCGGGGTCGACGTCGGTCTTCGGGTTGTCGAAGAACGGGTCGATGAGCAGCTCCGTGTCCTCGACCACGACGTGCCACGTGGAGTGGCCGTGCCAGGTGAGTTCCATGGTACGTCCGATACATCTCGGCGGGCCGTAATAAAACTCGACGCCGCGGATCGCGTCGTCCGCCGGCGAAAGCAATTAACAGGCACGAACGCGAACGCAGAGTAGATGCCCTCCGAGACCAGCGACCCCGGCGGCCCGCCGGCCGCCTGCCCCGCCTGCGGCGAGGCGGTGCCGGCGGGGGCGAGCTTCTGCCCCGACTGCGGCGCCGACCTCGGCAACCCCGCCGACCCCGCGTACTGCTCCGCGTGCGGCGAGGCGTTTGACGACGACGACCGGTTCTGTTCGAACTGCGGCGCGTCGCGGTCGGGCGGCGGGCCCGACGCGTCCGAGCCGGCGGGCCGCGCGACCGAGGAGTCGGCGGACCCCGACTCGTCCCCGTCGCGCTCGGCGTCGACCCCGCGAGAGAGTTCCCGCGCCTTCCGCCGCCGCGTCCAGGACCACCTCGACGCCGGGTGGAACGTCGAGCGGGACGACGGGGACCGCGTCGTCCTCGTCGACCGCGGTATCGGATCCGTCGGCGTCCACATCCTGCTTTTCATCTTCACCAGCGGGATCGGAAACCTGCTGTACGGCTGGTGGCACTACTCCAAGCTGGCGGAGCGACGGCGGCTCGTCCGCGGCGACGAGACGGCGGCGCGCGCGCCGTCGAGCGCCGCGGGCGAGAGTCTGACGGAGACCGCTGCCGGGTACATCCTCATCGCGCTACTGCTGGCGATCGGCGGCCTGATCGCCTACTTCGCGGCGACGAGCGGTTCCCCGCCTGCCGCCCTGATCGGCCTCGCGTTCATCGGGCTCGGCCTCGGCGTGGCCCCGCCGGTCCGCCGGCGCCTCGACCGCCGCCACGGGGTCACGGCGTTCGGCCGGAAGAAGACGGTCGACCACCGGATCGTCCGCCCGCCCGAGTCCGTCGAGGAGCCCTGCGTCGTCTGCGGCGAGGCGTTCGAGCGCGGCCTCGTCAGGCGGCGCCGCGACGAGACGGTCGTCGCCGGCGTCCCGGTCCGGACCCACTCGATGCGGCACAACCACTACTGCGCCGACTGCGCCCGGTCGGAGCTGTTCGGTGACCGCGTCGGCTCGCCGTCGCTCGACGACATGGCGGACGACGCGGGCCCGGTCGACGACGTGGACGCGGTCGACGACGCGGACGCGGCCGACGACGCGGACGGCGATGACGCCGGGCACGACGACGAGGGCTTCGCAGACGCGGACGCCGACGGTGGGGACGCCGCGGACGATGCCGACGGCGGGGACGCCGCGGACGAGGCCGACGGCGGGGACACCGCGGACGACGCCTTCAGCGACGAGCGGGCCACGGAAGCGACCGAGTGAGTCGGCGGCCCCGACACCCGCGGCCGTCGCTTGCCTCTCCGGGAACGCTTTTCGGGCGGCCGCCCGTTCGCTCGCGTATGTACCGCGCACGGTTCCGCAACCCGGCCGGATCGATCCGCGAGGGCGAGTACGACCCAGCGACTGACACCGTCGCCTTCGGCGGCGACGAGTACGCGCTCTCGGACCCCGCGATCGACGTGCTGGCGCCGACGGACCCCTCGAAGATCGTCTGTATCGGACGCAACTACGCCGACCACGCCGAGGAGCTCGGCAACGACGTACCGGACCGCCCTCTCCTCTTCCTCAAGCCGCCGAACGCGGTGGCGAGCCACGGCGACACCGTGACCGTCCCCGCCGGCAAGGACCGGATCGACTGGGAGGCGGAGTTCGCGGTCGTGATCGGCGAGCAGTGCAAGGCGGTCGACGCCGCGGACGCGATGGATGTCGTCGCGGGCTTCACCTGTATGAACGACGTGTCGAACCGCGACGACCAGAACCGCGAGCAGAACTGGGTGCGCGGGAAGGCGTTCGACGGCGCCGCGCCGCTCGGCCCGGTCCTCGCGACGCCCGACGAGGTGCCGGACGACGCGAGCGTCGAGCTCCGCGTTAACGGCGAGACGAAGCAGTCGAGCGACCGCGAACACATGATCTTCGACGTGCCGACGCTGATCGAGGAGATCACGACGTACCTCACGCTCGAACCCGGCGACGTCATCGCGACCGGCACCCCCGAGGGGGTCGGGGCGCTCTCCGACGGCGACACCGTCGAGGTGGAGGTCGAGGGCGTCGGGACGCTGGAACACGACGTTCGGATCCCCTGAGCGGCGCGCCGTTCGGGCGCCGCCCCGTTTTTGCGGTTCGGTACTACACCTCGTTTCCGGTGAACGCTTATATGCGAGCCCACAGAGTCGGAGGTATGGAGACCAGTTCGTTCGTCGCCGGCCGCTGACGGTACCGCCGCGGCGCGACGCGACCGCCCCGCTCCGCACGAGACGGGCCGGTCGCACGCGCCCCAGAGCCGCGACCGGAGCGCGAGACGCTCCCCTCTCCGGGCCGACGCGAGCGCCCGACCGAATGTCACGAGACGACGCCACGACGAACGAGACGACCGAACCGAGCGAAACCGCAGAACCGAGCGAAACCGCCGAAACGAGTAAAAGCGACTCTCAGGGCGCCGATCCCGACCGAACGTCCGTCGAGACCGACCTCACGGCCGCCGACGCGACCCCCGCCGTCGTCGCGGCCCGGTCCGACGGCGAGCAGCCGGACACGACCGAGATCCGCGAGCTGGCCGCCGCGGCCGGCTACGCGGTGGTCGGCGAGGTTACCCAGCGGCGCCGCGAGGACCCGACCTACGACCTCGGTCGCGGGAAGGCCGAGGAGCTGATGCGGCTCGCGGCCGACGCGGGCGCCGAGGCGGTGATCTACGACGGGGGACTGTCGCCGGGACAGACGTTCTCGCTGGGCGACCTGCTGCCGCCCGGGACCGCGGTGATCGACCGCCCGCGCCTCGTGTTAGAGCTGTTCGCCGACGCCGCCGACTCGCGCGCGGCCGACCGCCAGCTCGAGCTGGCGCGGTTACGGTACGAACTCCCCCGGCTCCGGGAGGCGGTCGCCCGCGACGCGAGCGAGGACGTGCGCCTCCAGCCGGAGGGCGACAGCCGCGTGCTCGACGTCGAGAAGCGGATCGAATCCGCCGAGCGCGCGCTCGGCGAGATCGCCGACGACCGCGCGGCCCGACGGGCGGAGCGCCGCGACGCCGGGTTCGACCTCGTCGCGCTCGCGGGGTACACCAACGCCGGGAAGTCGACGCTGGCTCGCTGGCTCGCCGACGAGGTCGACAACCCCGATTTCGGGGACGAGGCCGGGGCTCGCGATGTCGGTCGCACCGACGCCGGCCGCGCCGACGCCGACGAGGGTGAGGGCGACCCGGCCGAGGGCGACGGGCCGCTCGCGGTCGCGGACCGGCCGTTCGAGACGCTCTCGACGACGACGCGCCGGGCGACGGTCGGCGGGCGGCGAGCCCTCGTCACCGACACCGTCGGCTTCCTCGACGGGCTCCCCCACGAGGCGGTGCGCTCGTTCCGGACGACCATCGACGCGGTCCGGGCGGCCGACTGCGCGCTGCTCGTCGTCGACGCGAGCGACGAGCCGGCCGACCTCCGACGGAAGCTCCGCGCGTCGCTGACGGCGATCGAGGCGACAGAGGGCCCGGTGATACCGGTGCTGTCGAAGGCGGACGAGGTCGGGGCGGACGGGCTCGCGGCCGCCGTCGAGGCGTACGAGGACGCCGTCGCCGACCTCGACCCGCGCGACACGCCCGTCGTCGACGCCCTCCGGTCGCCGATTCCGATCAGCGTCCGCGAGGGGACCGGGCTCGCCGACCTCGCAGACGCGGTGGCGGACTCGTTGCCGACGGCGACCGCGACCGTCGAGGCGCCCAACGGCGGCGACGCGCAGGCCGCGCTCTCGTGGGCGTACGACCGCGGCGTCGTCGCGGACGTCGACTACTGCGGCGAGACCGTCGCCGTCGAGCTCGCGGGGCGGCCGGACGTGGTCGCCGAGGCCGAGCGGCGGTTCGCGGACGCCCCGTCGTCGTGAGCCGCGGGGCGGTGCCGTCGCGAGCCCTCGACCGCCAAGACCACGCTTAAGCCCGCCGGTCTCCGACTTCCGGGCATGCAACCACGCGATCTCTCGGACCACTCCGAGTACGTCCCGGGTCGGGGCGTCGAGGAGGTCGCCCGCGAGCGCGGGCTCGACCCCGACGACCTCATCAAGCTCTCCTCGAACGAGAACCCGCACGGCCCGAGCCCGGCGGCCGTCGAGGCGATCCGCGAGCACGCCGACCGCGTGAACCAGTACCCGAAGTCATCGCACACGGACCTCACCGCGGAGATCGCCGCGAAGTGGGGGGTCGACGACGAGCAGGTGTGGGTGTCGCCGGGCGCCGACGGCTCGATCGACTACCTCTCGCGGGCCGCGTTAGAGCCCGGCGACGAGGTGCTGGTGCCGAGCCCCGGCTTCGCCTACTACGCGATGTCCTCGCGGTACCACCACGGCGAGGTGACGGAGTACGAGCTCACCCCCGACGACGGCTTCGCGCAGGACGCGGAGACCGTCCTGCGCGCCTACGGCGGCGAGCGGATCGTCTACGTCACCTCGCCGCACAACCCCTCCGGGTCGACGATGCCACTCGACGAGATAGAGGCGATCGCGGACGCGACCGCCGAGGAGACGCTCCTCGTCGTCGACGAGGCGTACGGCGAGTTCGCCGAGGTCGACAGCGCGATCCCCCTCGTCGACGAGCGCGACGACGTGGCGGTCCTCCGCACCTTCTCGAAGGCGTACGGGCTCGCGGGGCTCCGGATCGGGTACAGCGTCGTCCCGGAGGCGTGGGGTGAGGCGTACGCCCGCGTCAACACCCCGTTCGCGGCGAACGAACTCGCCTGCCGCGCCGCGCTCGCCGCGCTCGACGACGACGAGCACGTCGAACGGTCGGTCGAGTCCGCCCGCTGGGCCCGCGAGTACATCGCGAGCGAGCTCGACGCGCCCACCATCGACTCCGCGGGGAACTTCGTCCTCGCCGCGGTCGGCGACGGCGAGCGCGTGGCCGAGGCGGCCCAGGAGCGCGGGGTGATAATCCGCGACTGTACCTCGTTCGGCCTCCCGGAGCACGTCCGGATCTCGACGGGCACCCGCGAGGAGACCCGCGAGGCGGTCGAACTGCTCAACGAGACGCTCGCGGACCTGGAACTCGAGGCTCGCGCGTGACCGACGGCACCGAGACCTCGGCCGACTCCGACCGCGGCCGCGCCGACCGCGTCGCCGTCACGGGGACCCCCGGAACGGGCAAGACGACCGCGACGGCGCTGCTCGAAGACGCCTACGACGTGATCCACCTCAACAACCGGATCAAGTCCGACGACGACCTCTGGACCGAGCGCGACGCCGACCGCGACACGCTGGTCGCCGATCTCGACGCGGTCCGCGAGGATCTCGGCGACTGGAGCGGCGTCCTCGACTCCCACCTCGCGCACCGGTTCGACGTCGACCGCGTGGTCGTGTTGCGGTGTCACCCCGAGACGATCGAGTCGCGGCTCCGTGAGCGCGGCGAGTCGCCCGAGACGGCCGCCGAGAATGCCGAGAGCGAGGCGCTCGACGTGATCCTCTCGGAGGCGGTCGCCGAACACGGCGCCGAGAACGTCTACGAGGTCGACGCGACCGACCGCGACCCCGAGGCGGTCGCCGACGCGGTCCGCGCCGCGATCGAGGGCGAGCGGGAGCCGAGCGCCGGCACCGTGGACTTCATCGATTATATATGAGCCGACCGCGAGCGTCGAGACGGTAGATGACCCTCGACCAGTACCGGTCCGTGGCGGACCGCCTCCTCGGCCCGTGGGTGTCGGCGGCCGACAGGCTGGGCCTCTCGCCCGATCAGGTGAGCGTAATCGCCTTCCTCGTCGCCGTCGCGGCCGCGGGGGCCTTCGCCGCCGGGTCGTCTCCCCTCTACGCGGCCGGCGCGCTGCTCGTCCTCCTCAACGGCTGGCTCGACGTGGTCGACGGGGCGCTCGCGCGCCATCAGGAGGTCGCCTCCGACGGCGGCGACTTCCTCGACCACGTCCTCGACCGCTACGCCGACGTGGCGATCATCGCGGGGTTCACGGCCGGCGTCGAGGCGTACGCGCTCGGCTTCGCCGCGGTCACCGGGGTCCTCCTCACCTCCTACCTCGGCACGCAGATCCAGGCGGTCGGGATCGGCCGCGAGTACGGCGGCCTGCTCGGCCGGGCCGACCGGCTTGCGCTCGCCGGGATCGTCGGCGTCGCCGCCGCGGTCTACTCTGCGCCGGTCGTCGCCGGGCTGAACGTCGTCGGCCTCCTGCTCGCGCTGTTCGCCGTCGTCGGCCACCTGACGGCGGTCCAGCGGTTCCTCGGCGCCTGGCGCGACCTGTGACTCCCCGCGCGGTCACTATTTAAATGGTGTGTCGGTCGAGCCGCTCGGCGCGCTCGCTCCGCCCCTTTTACACCGGGTTCGCCCCGATTCCCACGTCCTCGTCGACCGCCGTCTCCGCGTCGCCCATCCCCAAGTACGCCTCCTCCAGCTCCGCCAGCCGGTCGTTCACCGCCTCGCTCTGGTTGTGCGTCGGGGCCGCGCGAACCCGGACGAGGTCGTACTCGTGTCGGTCGGCGAGCCCGTTCCACGCCCGGAACGCGCCGACGGTCAGGGTGTGCGTCTGCGGGCAGAACGCCGTCGTCGGCGTGAACTCCGCGCGGAGGACGCGGTCGATTCCGTCGGCCGCGTCGCCGTCGACTTCGCTCCCGTCGACCGCGTCAGCGGCGTCGCCGCGCTCGACGGCGTAGCGGAACCCGGCGTCCCCGTGGCGCGTGTCGAGGTTCAGCCGCGCGAGGTTGTAGTCGAACGTCATGTCGTACACCCCCCGCTCCTCGAAGCAGTCGCGGGTGAGGCGGTGGAACGCGAGGTGGTCCGCCCCCGTGAGGACGTCGTGGCCGTCGAGGAACGCTCCCGGGCGCGGGAGGTCGTCCGCGACGAACTCGTCGTAGCCGTCGAACAGGTCGTCGCCGTCGGATCCGAATGGAGACGGGAAACCGGGCATGTGCGTACGGTGACCGCCCGCCGGGGTACTCCTGACCCCGCAGATGTTCGGGCCGTCGCCGGCGTGCGGTCCTCAGCCGTTCTCGCCGTCCCGCGAGCGCAGCTCCGTCGCCCGCGCGTGGACGCTGTCGACGGCGTCGCGAGCGGCCGACTCATCGATTCCGAACGCGTGCGCGGCGTACGTCACCGAGAACCGGACCGCGAGGTAGGTGATCCGGACCTCCTCGTCGGCGCGAGCGATCGTCGGCGGGACGCCCCGCCTGCCGGTTTCTTTCTCGTCGAAGCCGCCGGTGATCGCGTACAGGTCGGCGTACAGCCTCGCCGCCGCCGGAATCTCGAACGACGCGATCCGTCCGTCGGGGCCCTCGAAGTGGTACGCGTCGGGGCGGTTCCGCGCCTCGCGGACGATCCGACGGCCGCCGTCGTACGTCTCGATCACCGTTTCGTTCTCGTCGGTCACTGGTACCAGCCGCTCCGGACACGTCCCCCATCGAGGAAACAATTTAAAAGCGTTCGGCCGGAACGGAGGGTATGCCCACTTTCGAGCTGAACCTCTCGGACGACGTGTACGCGGAGTTTCAGCAGCTGGCAGACGAGGAGTTCGTCTCCGAGGAGCAGGCCGCGGAGGACCTCATCGCGTCCGGAATCGAGGCGTACAACGTGAGCGTCGTCGACGACGAGCCCCGCGACGAGATGCTCGACGGCGCGGAGAACAACATGTTCGACACCGCGGAGGACCCGGGCAGCATCGAAGACGACCGGCTCTGAGCCGCCGCGCGCTCCGCTCATTCTCGAGTCAACCTCGGCTCAGTACCCCAGCCCCAGCAGCCGGTTCGCCGACAGCGTCGCCAGCCCGAGCGCCATCACGCAGGCGAGCAGCCCGAACGCGACGGGCCACCCCGCGGCGTCGGAGACGGCGCCGACGACGACGCTGCCGGAGGCGCCCGTCACCATGTACGCGGTCCGAACGAGCCCGAAGCCGGCGCCGCGCTCGGCGTCGGACAGCAGGTCCATGAACCGCGACTGGACCGGCGCGCCCCACGACATCGCGAGGCCGACGAGGCCGACGCCCGGTATCACGGCGGGGAGGCCCAAGTCGAGGGCCGCGGCCGCGACGAGAGTCCCGTAGCCGACGACGCCGGCGCCCATCGTCACCATCGCGGTGGCGTCGCGGCCGATCCGGTCGGACACCGACCCGGTCACCGGCTGCGTGCCGCCGTGGACGAGGAAGTACACCGAGAACAGCAGCGCGGAGAGCGCGCTCGACAGGCCGGTCCCGACCTCTAAGAACGTCGGGAGAAAGGAGGCGGTCGCCTGCCACGTGAACGCGCCCATCGTCGCCAGCGCGGTCGTGTAGAGGATTTCCCGCCGCGAGAGCAGTTCGGCGAGCGGTCCGAGCGCGAACCGCTCGCCCATCGGCTGGTCGGGACGGAGGGGATCGGTCGGCCGGACCCGCCACGCGAACAGGACGAAGACGGGGACCGCGACGGCGGCGCCGAGGAGGACGCCGGCGCGCCAGCCGTACCGCGACCCGACGAGCGCGGCGGCGGGCGGCGCGGCGAGCCCCGCGAGCGGGCCGCCGGCGACGTGAACGCCGATTGCGCGGCCGGTGTCGTCGAACTGCCGCGTGAGGAACGTCGTCGCGACCGAGTAGTGGAGGCCGGCACCAACGCCGAGCGCGGCCGCGAACAGCCCGAACGCGAGCATCGACGGCGACGCGGCGAGCAGCACCGACGCGACGGCGGTCGCGCCGACCGCGGCGAGGATGACGCGGCGCTCGCCGTACCGGTCGCCGAGGATCCCGGAGGGGAACTGCGTCAGCGCGTAGGTGAGCCACATTCCGCTGAGCGCGAGCCCGACGGTGCCATTGGTCACGTCGAACCGCGTCGTGATCTCCGGGACGAGCGGGCTGACGACGAGCCGCGCCACCATCGTGCCGGTGAACGCGAGCGTACAGAGCGCGAGCGCCGTGTGTTCGTACCGCCAGTTCACGGTCGCCGTTCCCGGTACGGGTCAAAGCGGCTTCCGATCGCGGTCAGACAGGCCGGGGGTTGCCCGGTCAGATCCAATAGGGACTCACTCCGCCGCGAACCGGATCGGGTAGTCGGTGAGGTTCTCGTAGCCGTCCTCGGTGACGACGACGAGGTCCTCGATGCGGACGCCGCCGATATCCGGGTCGTAGAGCCCGGGCTCGACCGTGATCACGTGTCCGGGCTCTAACTCTTCGCCCCCGCTCGCGAGCCGCGGCGACTCGTGGACGTCGAGGCCGATCCCGTGACCGGTCGAGTGGATGAACCCGGTCTCGGTGTCGGGGTCGGTCCGGAAGGTTGGCTCGCCCGCCTCCTCGTACACCTCGCAGGCGGCGGCGTGGACCTCCTCGCCGGTCGCGCCCGGCTCGACGGCGTCGAGCGCGGCGTTCAGCGCGCGCTCGGTGAGGTCGTACCACTCGCGAAGCGTCTTGCTCGGCTCGCCGACGCAGAACGTCCGCGTCATGTCGGCGTTGTACTTCGTCGCCTTCGAGCGCGGGAAGATGTCGACGATGATCGCCTCGTTCGCGCGGAGCGGGCCCGAGCCGCGGTCGTGGGGGTCCGCGGCCTGCGCGCCGCCGGCGACGATCGTCTCGTCGAGCGCGCAGCCGTGACGCAGCAGCGTCACCTCGATCTCCTCGGTCACGCGCTCGCTGGTGAGCGGCTCGCCGTCACGGAGCAAGACTCCCGTCTCCGCCTCGTCGCTCTCTCCCGCCACGTCGGCGCCGGCGATCAGCTCCTCGGCGGCCCGCATCGCGGCCTCGTTGGCCTCTTGCGCCTCGCGGATCGCGTCGATCTCCTCGTCGGTCTTCACCGCGCGGACCGCTTGGAGCCGGTCGTCGGCGTCGACGGCGACATCGATCCCCCGCTCGCGGAGGGCGTCGGCGGTGCCGACCGGGCCGCGCGGCGGCATCGAGACGGAGTCGACGCCCTTGTCGCGGAGGAACGCGGCGTACATGTCGTTGCGCTCCTCGCGGCCGCCGTACTCGTAGTCGTAGTCGGCGTGGCGCTCCACCGTGTCGGCCGCGGCCTCGCTCGTCGCGCGGCCGTACTCTAACCCGCTGACGAGGAGGTGGACCTCGCCGTCGGCGTACAGCGTGAGGAACGGGTCGGGCCCGGTGAACCCGGAGAGGTACAGCTGGTTTGCGTCCTCCTGCGAGGCGTCGAGCAGGTAGCCGTCCGTATCGAGGTCGACGAGGCGGTCGTCGAGCCGCGTTCGGTTCATACCTCACCCTGCTCGGGCGACGGTCAAAGCGGTTGTCCTCGCGGAACCGGTCTGAGACCTCCGTCGATCCGTGAGAAAGCATATGCCGCTCGCTCGGGAACGGCCGGTCCGAGATGTCGACGGGAGAGCGAACCACGCTGGGCTCGCTCGTGTCGCTCCCGCCCGGGTGGCTCCGCGTCGCCGTCGCCTGCGGGAGCGGTGCGGCCCTCGCCGGGCTGGCGACGACGTGGATCGGGCTCGCGGTCGCCGGCGTGTCGCCGGGAGACTCGGAGATCGCCCGGTGGATGGTCGGCGGACCGATCCTCGGGGTCGAGGGAGCGATCTGGTTCCTCTTCGACGCGCACTGGATCCGGATACGGACGGGTCCGGGGCTGTCGAACCTCGTAATCTTCGGGCATCCGCTGATACAGTCGGACGCCGCGCTGTGGCCGCTCCGTCTAGTGCCTCTTACCTTCGGTCTCGGCGTCGCGACCGCCGTCCGGTACCTCGGTATCGACGACCTGCTCGCCGGCGCCGCGACCGGGGTGGGCGCGACGCTGGGGTACCTCCCGGCGATGCTCGCGCTGTGGTGGGTCTCCCGGGTGCCGCTCACGCGCCACGCGGCCGATGGGAGGGTGCCGATCTCCGACGCGGACGGGATCCCGACATCGGAGGCGGCCGGCGTCACGGCCGGTCCCGACCTCGCCGCGGCCCTCGCGCTGGTGACCGGACTGGGCGTGATCGGCGGCTACCTCGCGGGCGCGGTCGCGGCCGCCGCGACCGGGAACTGACCGACGGGCTGGTCGCCCTGAGCGCCGTCCGCCGCTCGCGAAACGCCTATATACCATATCCCGCCGGGCGGCCGTCAGTTTCGCTCTCGCTTCGGTCCCGATCACCGCGTCTCAAATACCGAATTGTACAGGGTTGTACACGGTGTTTTCGGCCGTGTCTCTCGGGCGCCAACCACGCAAACATTTAAGTATTTGGCTCACTTACCCGAAGGTGAGGAAAACACCGAGATCCGTCTCTCGGTTCCGCTGTTCCCTCCACGCACAACACCAATGAGCGAGAACCTTCGAACGTACACGACAGAGACCGTCGACGACGAGAACGAGAGCGAGTCGGAGACCGAAGACGAGGAGCTGCGGTGCCCCGAGTGCGGCGGCCAGCTCGCGACGGACACGGAGCACGGCGAGACCGTCTGCGTCGACTGCGGGCTCGTCGTCGAGGAGGACGAGATCGACCGCGGGCCGGAGTGGCGCGCGTTCGACTCCAAGGAGAAGGACAACAAGTCCCGGGTCGGGGCCCCGACGACGAACATGATGCACGACAAGGGGCTCTCGACGAACATCGGCTGGCAGGACAAAGACGCCTACGGCAAGTCGCTGTCCAGCCGCCAGCGGGAGAAGATGCAGCGGCTGCGGACGTGGAACGAGCGGTTCCGCACCCGCGACTCCAAGGAGCGCAACCTCAAGCAGGCGCTCGGCGAGATCGACCGGATGGCCTCCGCGCTCGGCCTCCCGGACAACGTCCGCGAGACGGCCTCGGTCATCTACCGCCGCGCACTCGACGAGGACCTCCTCCCCGGCCGCTCCATCGAGGGCGTCTCCACGGCCTCGCTGTACGCCGCCGCGCGGCAGGCGGGCACGCCGCGCAGCCTCGACGAGATCGCGGGCGTCTCCCGGGTCGAGAAGGACGAGATCGCGAGGACGTACCGCTACGTCGTCCGCGAGCTCAAGCTGGAGATCCAGCCCGCCGACCCCGAGAGCTACGTGCCCCGGTTCGCCTCCGACCTCGGCCTCTCCGACGAGGCCGAGCGCCGCGCCCGCAGCCTGCTCGACACGGCGAAAGAGCAGGGGATCCACTCCGGCAAGTCGCCGGTCGGGCTCGCCGCCGCCGCCGTCTACGCCGCCTCGCTGCTCGTCAACGAGAAGGTGACCCAGAGCGAGGTCAGCGAGGTCGCGAACATCAGCGAGGTCACCATCCGGAACCGGTACCACGAACTCCTCGAGGCCGAGGACTCGGTCGCGCTGAACTGACGGGTCGCTCCGCGCCCGGTCGTCGTACCGTTCGAGTTCCCTCCGTTTTCAGTCGCCGCATTCGCCCGCGCAGTAGTCGACGTCGTCGCCGATACGGTAGTACCCTGACAGCGACCGCTCCGCGTCACCGCGTCGCGGCGTCCGCCCGAGCCGAAACCGCGAAGGCGGCGCGTCGCCACCCGGAGGTATGGAGACGACTCGCCACTTCACGGCGACGACGTACATCGTCAACGACGGGGCGACCGCGCTTCACGACCACGAGCGCCTCGGAATCAAGCTCCCCCCAGGCGGCCACGTCGACCGCGACGAGCTCCCGCACGAGGCCGCGCGCCGCGAGGTTCGCGAGGAGACGGGGTTGACCCCGGATCTCGTCGCGACGGAGTCACAGATCACGGGCCCGAACACCCGCGGGCTCCCGGAGCCGGCGCACCTCATGCTCCACGACATCAACGTCCACGAGGACGGGTCAGTGGGCCACCAGCACGTCGACCACCTCTACTACGCCCGCGTCGACTCCCGGGAGATCGCCCCGAACGGCGACGACGAGGTCGACCCGGCGCGCTGGCGCTGGTACACCTCGGAGGAACTGGCGGCGAGCGACCTCCCGGAGGATGTCGTCGACCTCGGTCGAGAGGCGATCGACGCCGTCGGAGGGGGCTGAACGAGGGGCGTCGCGGCGTCAGACGGCCGTCTCACGCTCCGGAAGGTATTTGGGTCGGTGTTGGCGACGTAAACGCAAGGATGGACGCACAGCGACGGGAAGCGATCACCGAGTGGGACGACCGCTCGTTCTCCGACGGGTTCGCGGGGCTCCGCCGGATCGTCGACGACGGGTTCTCCGGCGCGGCGACCGACGGGACCGGGTGGATCTTCCTCGTCGACGGGCGCGTTATCGGCGTCGTCGACGCGACGCTCGACGCCTTCGCCGACGCCGCCGGGACCGTCTACCGGGCCCCGGACGAGGCGCTCCCCGTGCTCTTCGCGATGCAGGAGCTGGGCGGCGAGCCGCGGGCGAAGTACTACACCAAGGACACGCCCCTGCGAGAGGCGGACCAGAAGCTCTCACAGGGGGGGTTCACCGGCTACATCGAGCTGTCGGAGAACGTCCTCTCCGGCGACTACTACGTCGCCTACACGGGCGGCGAGTCGATGGCGGCCGCGTACGTCGGCAATGCGAGGCGGCTAGAAACGGGCGACGACGCGTTCGACCTCGCCGCCGACGAGGTCGGCATCTACACGGTGTACGAGGTCGACCTCGACGTCCGCCCGCTCCCGGACGGCGACGACGCGAAAGATGCGGACGACGCGAGCGCCGCGACCGACCCGACCGAGACCGCCGGTTCCGACGGCGCGAGCGACGCGGACGAAGAGCCGACCGACGAGCCGTCGGACACCGAGAGCGACGCCGAGCCGGAGACGGCAGGAGACGACGGCCCCGCGAGCGCGGTCGGTCCCGCCGCGAGCGCCGCCCGAGACGGCGACTCGACCGCCGCGAGCCGAAGCGACGAGTCGGCGGGCGTCGACGCGGAGGCGGCCGCGGACGACCGCGACAAGGCTGTTTCGAGCGGCGAGGCCGGCGGGTCCGGCGGGTCGGCGCCCGACGAGGTCCGGATCGGCGACGCCGAGACGGCCGAGCGAGACGCAGACGGCTCGCCCGGTGCCGACCGCGCGCGCCGATCACCGTCAGATCCCGAGGGAGCGACCGCTTCGGAATCCGACGCCAGGGACTCGCCCGACCCGGACGCCGCCGACGCGCCGGACTCCGAGAACGTCTTCTCGGAGGAGGCCGAGTGGCGGGAACAGAAGTCGATCCCGGCGCTCGACCCCTCCGAGGCGGGCGGGGAACCGCAGCGTCCCGACGAGCGCCGCGCAGCCGCTTCGCAGCGCTCCCGCTCGGGCGAGGACCGCGGCCGCGCGGAGCGAAGTGGGTCGAACGCGAACGGCGGGTCGCCGTCGCCGCGCTCCACCGAGACGGCGTCGGGGCCGTCGGCGGTGTCGAAACGCGAGGGGCGCGACGGGCGCGGCGGGCAGGGCGACGCCGACCCCGAACGGCTGCGGAAGCTCGAGGCGGCCTTGGAGGAGACGGAGACCGAGCGGCAGTCGCTCGCGGACGAACGCGACCGCCTGGCGGCCGAACGCGAGGAGGTCGAGTCGGAGCGCGACGAGCTGGCCGACGAGGTCGACCGGCTCGAGTCCGAGGTCGACGAGCTCAAAGAGGAGCGCGACCGGCTCCGCAGCGAGCTCTCGAACGCCAAGGAGCGGCTTCCGGACGCGGAGCGGACGCTCACGCCCGCGGAGGCACGCAACGGGACGAACCTGTTCATCAGGTACGACTCGAAGGAGGGCGCGACGCTGGCGGACGCCCACGAGGGGAGCGTCGACCGCGAGGCGCTCCGCGAGAACCTCCGGGTCGAACACCACACGAGCTTCGAGACGGAGGGCCTCGCGGTGGACGGCCGGCCGTTCGCGGAGTTCTTAGAGGACACCATCGAGTACGGCTTCACCCGCTGGCTCGTCGAGGATCTCCCGTTCGAGGTCCGCGGCACCGGCAACGAGGGGACGCTGCGTGACCTCTACGACGCGCTCCCGGAGATCGATCGCGCCGAGATCGGCGGGACGGTGTCGATCGAGCTCCGCGAGGGCGGCGAGGAGGTCCGCGAGCAGCGGTCGTTCGACCTCGTGTTGCGCGACCGGATGGGCCACCCGCTGTTCGTCGCCGACCTGAACGACAGCAGGGACCCGACGCCGGAGGGGACCTTGGAGTCGCTCGTCGAGAACGGGCGCGACATCGCCGGATCGAACGAGACGTTCGCCGGGGCGTTCGCGGTGACGGAGAGCTTCTTCGAGCCGGGCGCCTTAGAGACCGCGAGCGACGCGGTCGGCGGCGGCCTGTTCAGCCGATCGAAGCGGGCGAGCTTCGTGAAGCTCTCGCGCAAGCAGGGGTACCACCTGTGCCTCGTCGAGGCCAGAGACGGCGGGTTCCACATGACGGTCCCCGACCTGTAGCCGTCACGGGACCCTATCGGAGGCGGCTACCGGGAGAGCAGAAACGCGGCAGATGCGTCGGCGGGCGAAATCGAAAGCGCGGTCAGTTCTCGAGCTCCGCGGCGTCGTCGATCCGCATGGAGCCGAGCTTCTCGACGGTCTCGTCGAGCTTCTCGTCGAGTTCGTCGACGAACTCGTGGGTGCGCTCGGTGGTGATCGCGCCCTGGCTGGACGGCTCGATGAGGTTCTCCTCTTCGAGGACGCGAAGCGAGTAGCGGACCTTATGGTGCGGGTAGCCCGTCTCGTTCGACATCTTCACGATGCCGATCGGCTCGTTCTCGATGACCATCCGCAGGACTTGGAGGTGACGTTCCAGCATGTCTACCTCCTTCTCTAATCGATCTATCATGGCACATGTTAACTCGTCATGCCCCCGTTTAAAAGTTGCTGTCGGCGGCCGGGGAGGCCTCGTCAGATCGCAGGCTTTGACGTGGGAGTAGTTAACGTGTTCGATCGCGGCACGGCAGACGGTGAGCGTACGCACGGAAGAGCGCGCGACGGTACGGCCTCCCGGAGAGACGCCGAGAGAATACACGAACGAGCGTATTCACTGTGCCCGGCGTATTTTTTGATCCACATCTGTGCCTGTCTCGCGGTCGCAGACCGTAATCGGTTTTACCCCCCGACGGGAATCGGCAGGTCGTATGACACTCACCATCGTCGGCTCCCAGCTCGGCGACGAGGGCAAGGGCGCCCTCGTCGACCGGTGGGGAGGGGACGCGGACGTCGTAGTCCGTTATCAGGGCGGCGACAACGCCGGCCACACCGTCGTCGAAGGCGGCGCGGAGTACAAGCTCTCCTTGGTTCCCAGCGGCGCGGTCCGGGGGACCGTCGGGATCTTGGGCAACGGCTGCGTCGTCAACCCGCGCACGCTGTTCACCGAGATAGACGACCTGCGCGAGCGCGGGCTCGACCCCGACGTGCGCGTCGCCCGCCGGGCGCACGTCATCATGCCGTACCACCGCGTGCTCGACGGGATCGAAGAGGAAGTCAAGGCCGACGACGACGCCGGCGACGAGGTCGGCACCACGGGGCGCGGGATCGGCCCGACCTACGAGGACAAGGCCGGCCGCCGCGGGATCCGGGTCGCGGACCTGCTCGACCCCGACGCGCTCCGCGAGAAGCTCGAATACGCGGTCCCGCAGAAGCGCGCGCTCGTCGAGGACGTGTACGGGCTCGACATCGACGATGTCGACGACCGCGCCGAGGCGTTCGATGTCGACGCGCTTCACGAGGAGTTCGCCGCGATCGGCGAGCGCCTCGCCGACGAGGGGATGACCGTCAACTGCTCCGACTACCTCCACCGCCGCCACGAGGCCGGCGACGCGATCGTCTTCGAGGGCGCGCAGGGGACCCACATCGACGTCGACCACGGGAACTACCCGTTCGTCACCTCGTCGAATCCGACCGCCGGCGGCGCGGCCGTCGGATCGGGGCTCGGCGTCACGAAGGTCGGCGACGGCGAGGTCGTCGGCATCGTGAAGGCGTACCTCTCGCGCGTCGGCGAGGGGCCGCTCCCGACCGAACTCGACGGCGACGCCGACGAGGAGGCGCTCGCCGACGAGATCCGCGAGAAGGGCGGTGAGTTCGGGACCGTCACCGGTCGCCCGCGCCGGATCGGCTGGCTCGACCTCCCGATGCTCCGGCACTCGGCGCGCGTCTCCGGCTTCACCGGCGTCGCGGTCAACCACGTCGACGTGCTCGCCGGGCTCGACGAGCTGAAGGTGTGTACGGCCTACGAGCTCGATGGAGAGACGCTCGACACCGTCCCCACCACCACCGACCGGTGGGAGCGCTGTGAGCCGATCTACGAGACGCTCGACACGTGGGAAGCGTTCGATTCCGCGGCGGTCGCCGAGGCCGGCTACGACGCGCTCCCGGAGGCGGCCCGCGAGTACCTGGAGTTCGTCGCCGACGAGATCGACACCCCGGTGTACGCCGTCGGCGTCGGTCCTGACCGCGAGGAGACGGTCGAGCTGACGAATCCGTTCGACGAGTAACGTCGCCGCCGCGGGGCAAATCCGGCACAGCGTGCGGGTATCGCGGACGGCCGACGCTTTTGAGGGTCGAGCGCGAACCGCCGACATGGCCCGGCCCTCCAACGGTCCCTCAGACGGCACGCAGTCCGCTCCGGAACCGATCGTCGTACGCACGTTCGCACACCTCTCGCGGCTGCTCCCGCTCGCGCTCGTGCCGCTCGTCACGACGCTTTTGAACGCGAGCGACCTGCTGGCGGCGTCGCGGACGGATGGGATCTCGGTCCGGGCGTCGTTCCCGGTCTACCGGTACGACCTCTGGAGCTTCGTGGAGTCGCCGACCGGGGACGGGCTCTCGGTCGCCCTCCCGTTCGGCACCGTGGAGTCGGTCGTGCTCTTCGTCCCGCTGCTCGGCGCCTACGTCGTCGTCTCGGGCGCGCTGAGTGCGGGCTACTTCGGCGCAATCGCCGAGGGGATCACGACCGGACAGTTTGACTTCGTCGCGGGCGTCCGGCGATTCGGCGTCCGGATGATACTCCTCGAGGCGATCGTCGTGGTCGCGGTGGCCGCCCTCTTCCTGCCGCTGCTCGTCGTTCCGCCGCTGTTCGTCGCCGCGATCCTCGCGGCGCTCGTGCTCGCTTACCTGTACTTCCCGACGGTGTACGTCCTCGCCTTGGAGGACCGCGGGATCGAGTCGGCGGTTCGTCGGGCCCGCGAGCTCACCGCTCGCCACCGGCCGCTCGGGTTCTTCCTATTCGTCGCCGTCGTCACGGCGGTCTGTTCCGTCCCGCTGGGCCTCCTGACACATGCGGGGCCTGCCGGCGCCCTGCTCGCGGCGGTCGTCGCCGCGCCGCTGGGGCTCGCGTTCAACGTCGCGACCGCGCTGAAGGTCGCCGAGATGGCCGACGTGGAGACGGTCGAGTGAGCGCTCGACGGGGTGAGCCGCTCGACGCTTACTGCGGGTCGACGGCGTTCAGCGCGGCGCGGTCCTCGTCGGTGAGCGACAGGTCCGCGGCCGCGAGGTTGGATTCGAGGTGGTCGACGCTCGACGTGCCCGGGATCGGGAGCGTCACGTCGGAGTGGTCGAGCAGCCACGCGAGCGAGACCTGCTGGGGCGTCGCGTCTCGTCGCTCGGCGACCTCGTCGAGCACCTCGCCGGCGTCCTCGTCGTCGACCGCGTACATCGGACCCCACGGGATGAACCCCACACCTTTCTCCTCGCAGGCGGCCAGCACGTCCTCGTCGTCGCGGTGGCCGACGTTGTAGCGGTTCTGGACCGTCGCGATGTCGACGATGTCGGTCGCCGTCTCCAGCTGCTCAACGGTGACGTTCGAGAGGCCGACGTGGGCGACCTGCCCGGCGTCTTTCATCTCCGCGAACGCGTGGACGGAGTCCTCGAAGTCGGTGTCCGGGTCTGGGCGGTGGTACTGGTAGAGGTCGATCGTGTCGGTCCCGAGTCGGTCGAGGCTACACAGCACCTGATTCTTCAGGAAGTCGGGGTCGCCGTGGGGGAGCCAGTCGCCCTCGCGGTTGCGGAGCAGCCCCGCCTTCGAGGCGACGACCACGTCGTCGGGGTCGCCGAGCGCCTCGCCGATCAGCCGCTCCGAAACGCCCGGCCCGTAGGAGTCCGCGGTGTCGACGAAGTCGACGCCGAGGTCGACGGCGCGCCGGAGCACGTCCTCCGCGTCCGCCTCGTCCTCGGGGCGACCGATGATCTCCTCGCCGGTGATCCGCATCGCGCCGAAGCCGAGGCGGTTGACGGTCAGGTCGCCGCCGATGTCGAACGTCTCGCTCCCGCTGGTGGTGTTCGAAGCCATGGGAGACTGATCTCGCGCCACGCGGAAAGCCGTGGGGATGCCGGAAGAGCGGCGTGGGCTCCGGGCGGTCCCCTCGCGGTCGACCCGGCTCGCCCGTGTTGCGTCCGTCGCTACTCATAAACCGCCCCCGCGTGATTTAGGGGCATGGACGCCGAGCGCGAGGTACTCGACGTGTTGGCGCGGAACGCCCGCGAGGACATCGATGACATCGCGGCCCAGACGGGCCTCGACGCGGCGGCGGTAGCGGACGCGATCGACGCGCTGGAGGCGAAAAGCGTGGTTCACGGCTACCAGGCCGTCGTCGACTGGGACCGCGTCGACGAGGGGAAGATCCGCGCGGTCGTCGAGATCAACGTCGAGCTCGACCGCGAGACCGGCTACGAGCAGGTCGCGGACCGGATCGCGAAGTTCCCCGCGGTCGACGCCTTACACCTCGTCTCCGGCGACTACGACTTCGCCGTCGAGGTGCTCGGCGAGAACATGCAGGACGTCTCCGAGTTCATCTCCGAGCAGGTCGCGCCCATGCCGGAGGTCACCCAGACGGTGACCCACTACATCATGGAGACGTACAAGGACGGCGGGATCCGGTTCGAGGACGGCGACGACGACGACCGCCTCTCCGTGTCGCCATGAGACTGTCGGACCGCGCGCGCACCCTCCCCGAGTCCGGGATCCGGAAGTTCTTCGAGCTCGCGGAGGCGCGCGACGACGTCATCTCGCTCGGGGTCGGTGAACCGGACTTCTCGGCGCCGTGGGCCGCGCGGACCGCCGCGATCGACTCGCTCGAACGCGGAAAGACTTCCTACACGTCGAACCGCGGGATGGCCGCGCTCCGCGAACGGATCGCCGACCACCACGAGCGCTACGACCAGTCGTACGACCCGGAGTCGGAGATACTGGTCACCACCGGCGCGAGCGAGGCGGTCGACCTCGCCTTCCGGGCCTTGGTCGACCCCGGCGACACCGTCGCGGTCCACGAGCCGACGTACATCTCCTACGGGCCGGGGATCGAGCTGGCGGGCGGCGAGCAGCTGACGGTCCCCACGCGCGCCGAGGACGACTTCGCGCTCACGCGGGAGTCGCTGGAGGCGGCCGGCGCCGCCGAGGCCGACCTCCTCGTGCTCTGTTACCCGAACAACCCGACAGGCGCGACGATGACCGACGAAGAGCTGGCCGAGGTCGCGGCGTTCTGCCGGGACGAGGACCTCCGGGTGGTCGCCGACGAGATCTACGCCGCGCTCACCTACGGCGCCGACCACGCCTCGATCGCGACGCAGCCGGGGATGCGCGAGCGCACCGTCGTCGTCAACGGCTTCTCGAAGGCGTACGCGATGACGGGGCTCCGGCTGGGCTACGCGCTGGGCCCGGCCGACGCCATCGACGCGATGAACCGGATCCACCAGTACACGATGCTGTCGGCGCCGACGACGCCGCAGTACGCCGCCATCGAGGCCTTAGACCGCTGCGACGACGAGGTGACGGAGATGGTCGACGAGTATAACCGCCGGCGGCGGTTGGTCGTCTCCCGGTTCAACGAGATGGGCCTCGACACGTTCGAGCCGGGCGGCGCGTTCTACGCGTTCCCGGAGTGCGGCGGCGACGACGAGGCGTTCGCCGAGGAGCTGCTGGAGGCGGAGGGGGTCGCAGTCGTCCCGGGGTCCGTCTTCGGCGAGGGCGGCGAGGGGCACCTCCGCGTCTCGTACGCGACCTCGATGCGCGAGCTGAAGGAGGCGACCGACCGGATCGCGTCGTTCGTCGAGGGTCGATGACCGAGTCCGTCGAAGACCGATGATCGACAGGATCTGGCACGGGTGGACGATGCCGGCAGACGCGGACGAGTACGAGCGACTCCTCCGCGAGGAGATCCTCCCCTCGTTCGCCAACGCGGACAACGAGGGGTATCGCGGCGCCCGACTGCTCCGCCGGGAGTCCGACGCCGACGGCGACGACGAGGAGGTCGAGTTCGTCACGATACTGCGGTTTGACTCGATCGAGTCGGTGAGGGAGTTCGCGGGCGAAGAGTACCGGGAGGCGCACGTCCCGGACGCCGCCCGCGAGGTCCTGAAGCGGTACGACGACCGCGCGCGCCACTACGAGGTGCGCGAGGAACGGGAGTACCCGGCAGACGACTCGTAAACGAACAACTCCTCGCGAATTGTCGAGCGTTCGCCAACGATTATCACGCTCGTTCCTGATCGTCCGCGTATGGAGTTCCAGCTAACGGACGAACAGAAGCAGCTGCGCGAGGAGGTCCGGAAGTTCGCGGACGAGGAGATCCGGCCGGTCGCGACGGAGTACGACGTCGACGAGGAGTACCCCCACGAGGTGATGGACAAGGCCGCCGACATGGGGCTGCTCGCGCCGCACGTCCCGGTCGAGTACGGGGGGATCGGCTACTCCTCGCTGGAGAACGCGATCCTCACCGAGGAGCTGTTCGCGGCCGACCCCGGGATCGGGCTCTGTATCTCCAGCGCCGGCTTCGGGGCGGAGGCGCTGATGGAGTTCGGCACCGAGGAACAGAAGGAGCGCGTCCTCCCCGAGGTGACCGCCGGCGACGCGGTGATGGGCTCGGCCATCTCGGAGCCGCAGGCGGGGTCGGACGTGACCTCGGTCGCGACGCGCGCCGAGAAGGACGGCGACGAGTGGGTGATCAACGGCTCGAAGATGTGGATCACGAACGGCACCGTCGCCGACTACTTCGTCGTCGTCTGCGAGACGGACCCGGAGATCGACGACCGCTACTCCGGCTACTCGCAGATCCTCGTCGAGGCCGACCGCGACGGGCTCACCCGCGACAAGATCACCGGGAAACTCGGCATCCGCGCGAGCGACACCGCCGAGCTACGCTTCGACGACGTGCGGGTGCCCGAGGAGAACCTCATCGGGCAGCGCGGGATGGGGTTCCTCCAGCTCATGCAGTTCTTCGACGAGACCCGCACCGCGGTCGCGGCGCAGGGCGTCGGCATCGCCCGCGGCGCCGCCGAGCGCGCGCTGGAGTACGCCGAGGAGCGCGAGCAGTTCGACCGCCCGATCAGCGACTTCCAGGCGATCAAACACAAGCTCGCGGAGATGCACACGAACACGGAGGCCGCCCGCTGGCTCACCTACCGCTCGGCGTGGGCGGTCGACAACGAGTCGGGCGACCTGACCGCGCTCGCGTCGATGGCCAAGGAGTTCGCCTCGCGGACCGCGGTCGAGGTCGCCGACGAGGCGGTTCAGGTCCACGGCGGCGCCGGCTTCGTCAACGACCACGACGTCGAGCGGCTCTACCGCGACGCGAAGATCACCCAGATCTACGAGGGGACCACGGAGATCCAGAAGAACATCGTGGCCCGCGAGCTGCTCGACGAGGGGATGTGAGGCGGCGCCCCGTGCGGTCGTGAATCCCCGGACTCGGAACCGGCACGTAAATGTCGCAGGCAGACGTTAGACGGGCCATGAGCGAGGCCGAGGTGGACCCGGAGGAGCGGCTCAAGCGCCAGCGCGACGACCTCCGGCTGTTGAACCAGGTGATGCGCCACGACATCCGCAACGACCTCCAGCTCGTCGGCGCGTACGCAGAGCTGCTCGACGACCACGTCGACGAGGAGGGGGAGAAGTACCTGGACGTGATCAAGCGCAACACCCAGAGCGCGGTGTCGCTCACCACGACGGTCCGAGACCTCGCGGAGGTGATGCTCCGGGAGGACGCCGAGCCGAGCCGCGTCTCGCTCGACAGGGTCCTCTCACAGCAGGTGGAGGAGGTCCGCTCCGGCTACTCGGAGGCGGTCTTCACCGTCGAGGGGTCGTACCCCGAGGCGGAGGTCGTCGGCGACGAGATGCTGAGCTCGGTGTTCCGGAACCTCCTGCGAAACGCGGTCCAGCACAACGACGAGACCCCGCCGACGGTGACGGTGTCGGCGACCGTCGAGGAGGCCGAGGGGGTCGCGGAGGTGCGGATCGCCGACAACGGCCCCGGGATACCGGAAGAGCAGCGGGACGATATATTCGGCAAGGGTGAGAAGGGCCTCGACAGCCCGGGCGCGGGGATCGGGCTTTACCTCGTCCGGTCGCTCGTCGAGATCTACGGCGGCGACGTGTGGGTCGAGGACAACGAGCCGAAGGGAGCCGTGTTCGTCGTCCAACTGCCGCTCTGTGAAGGGTGACACTCAGCAGACGCGACATCGATTACTTATAAAGAACCATGCGGTGGCGCGTGCCTGCGAGGCCGCCACGCGGCCGAGCAGCACGCGCGAGGGAGTCGGCCGGCCGGAGCGAAGCGAAGGCCGGCCGACGAGGCTGGGGAGGTGTGAGGTGCCGTGCGGGGTGGGACTCAAAGGGGCAGTCACGAGGCGGGCGCAGGCGACGTAAGCACCGCAACGAGGGAGCGAACGAAGTGAGTGACCGAGTGAGGAGCGCAGCGAGCGTGCGCCCGCCTCGCGACTGGGGCTTTGGAGATTTTCGACCCCGATCTGTGATTAGTCATTTATAGGCGAGCGGCAGGGGCTTTGGGAGTGGTCCAAGCGTAAGCATCGACGTATGGCCGAGCGACTGGGGCTTTGGCGGTACTCGCTACCGATCCGCTGTCAGCCATTTATTAGCGAGCGACTAGGACTTTGGCAGCGGTCACCGCCGATCGACTGACGGCTATTTATAAGCGAGCGGCTGGGTTCGTAGAAAGGTTCTCCGCGTCACCCTTCGATAATAAATAGTCGATAGTAGTAGTCGATTTTGCTTATAAATAGCCGACCATGAATCTACGCCAAAGTACCGTTTCAGGCGGTTGGACTATATAAACAGATCTCCAACGGAACCCCGAACTCCCTTATTCGTCGTACTCCATCGCGACCGAGTTGATACAGAAGCGCTTGCCCGTCGGCTCGGGGCCGTCGTCGAACACGTGGCCGAGGTGGGAGTCGCAGTTCGCACACCGGACCTCGGTGCGGCGCATCCCGTGGCTGGTGTCCACCGTCGTGGTCACGGACTCCTCCTCGGCGGCGTAGAAGGCGGGCCAGCCGCAGCCGGATTCGTACTTCGTCTCGGCCTCGAAGAGGACGGTGCCGCAGGCCCGACAGCGGTACTCGCCGTCATCGGGGTGGTGGTCGACGTACTCGCCCGAGAACTTCGCCTCCGTGCCGCTCTCGCGGAGCACGCGATACTCCTCCTCGGAGAGCCGCTCGCGCCACTCCTCGTCGGTCAGCTCGCTCGGGTCGCGCTCGTCGGTCTCGCTCATACCGTTGATACGTCCCCCACGGGCAAGGGGGTTGCGGCGGTCACAAACCGTATTCGGGTGGGGGTCGAACCGCGCCCATGACGCGCGAAGTCACGCACGAGGAGCGAGGCCCCGCTGTGCTCGACGACGACGACAAGGGCGACGACGGCCTCATCTACGTCTGTCAGTGCGGCCTGTCGGACACGAAGCCGCTCTGTGACGGGTCACACAACGCGACGACCGACGAGGAAGACGGCGTCGTTTATAAATACGCGAACGACGACGCCGACGGCGAGCGTCGCGAGGTCGACGAGATCGTCTACGCTGACAAGTAGCCGCGTCTCGCCCGCCCCTTAGAGCACGCCCATCTCGTTCAGCCGCTCGGGGAGGTAGGTGTCGGTGACGAAGTCGAGCCCGCGGCTCGCGAGCGACTGCTGCTCGGACTTCTTGCCGATGTCGAGCTGGAGCTCGATCTGCTCTTCCCAGTAGTCGGTCTGGAAGCGCGGGTCCTCTAACTCCGATTCCAGGGCGTTAACGTCCGAGTCCGAGAGCGGGTCGGAGGGAAGGTCGTACTCGACGATGTCCTCCGGCTGGATGCCGATGAACCGCGCCTCCGGCGTCGCGAGGTACTTTGAGAGGTGCGCGGACTTGATCGAGCCGTACGCCACGGAGCCGTAGATGCGGTAGGACCACGGGTCGCCGTCGGTGAACACCACCACGGGGAGGTCGAGCTCGTCGCGGAAGCGCTTCGTCAGCCGCCGCGTGGCGCGAGCGGGCTGGCCGCCGAGGTGGACGACGAGGGCGTCGTGCGCTTCGTCGAAGCCGTTCTCGACGAGCCGGTCGCGCATCCCGCCGGTCTCGACGCAGAGGACGAACTCGGCGTCGTTGTCGAGGAACTCGATCGTGTCCGGGTTGTTGGGGATCTGGTAGCCCCCCTGGCCGACGTCAAGCTGGCAGTGGATCTCACGGTCGCCGCGGTTGGTCTGCTCGCGGATCTCCAGCGGCCCCATCACCTTCGCGCCCGACTCCTCCGGGCGCATGTGGAAGTCCTCGCGGGTGACGCCCGTGACGATCTCGAGGTCCTCGACGAGGTCGTTCGACTCGTCTTGGCTCTTGAACTGCGCCTCGTCGTTGTCCCACGACTCCGAGAGGTAGTACAGCTCACGCAGCGTGGAGGAGCGGTCGTCGTCGAGCTGGTCTGCGAGGAACTCGATCGTGTAGGCGGCCTTCAGCAGCTTGCGCGCGCCCCGCACCGAGTTGGCGCTGCGCGTCGAGGTGCGGTCGCCGTAGGTCCACACCCCGCTCTCCTCGTCGTACTCGATGTTGCTCTTCGTCCGCGTCGGCAGCGTCATCTCCGGGATCTTCCCGGCCGCGAACTGGTCGTAGAAGTCCGCCGCTAAGTCTATCAGCTCGTCTCGTGCGTCGCTTTCGGTCGTCATTTAATCGTTCACCGTGAGTTTCTCGGTCTCCACGCCGCCGACGCTGACCTCGAACTCGGGGTCGCCGTCGACCGCGTACGTCAGTTCCCGCTCGTCGCCCGAGGGCACCTCGGGCTTCCACTGGACGAACCACTCGCCGTCCATGTCCACCACCGTCCCGTCGGAGAGGTCCGTCGGCTCCGTCGAGACGATGTCCGTGATGTCCAGCTCCTCGTTCACGTCCGAGTGGTTCTCGACGACGAGCGTCACGGAGCCGTCGCTCACCTCGCGCTCGACGCTGACGTTGTTCATGATCCGCGCCAAGGCGCCGTCGATGTCGGGCCGCGACCGGCCCGTGACCTCCGAGACCTTGTCCGCCATCTCGGGGAGGATGCGGCCGAGCACGTCCTGCTTCTCCCGGCGCTGCTGCATCGAGCGCCGCTTGTTGAGGAACGACTTCAGCTCGCGGGCGGCCTCCCGCACCGCGAGCTCGATCTCGTCTTCGATCTCGGGGACGTTCGCAAGCGCGTCCTTCGACTCGCTCGTGAACGGGACGTTAGTGGACGCGACGTGGATCGATATCACCGCCGGCCCGTTCGGCATCCCCGAGCCGCCGGGCTGGTCGAGCCCGTAGTTGCGCCAGCCGATCCCCTTGATCACGTCCGTCGTCGCGCAGGCGCCGCGCTGGTAGACGAGCGGGACGCGGTTCGCGAACCGCAGCAGCTCCACCGAGCCGTCCGCCGGAATCTCGCCGCCGTAGGCGATGCCGGCCTCGACGATGAACGGGTCGCCGCCGTGGACGTCGGCGTCGCGGGTCGCGGCCGCGTAGAAGTCGGCGTCGTACTCCTTCCGGAGCCCGGCCTCGACAAGCTCCGCCGTGATCGGCGCGAGGCAGTCGGTCGGCGGCGCGAGGATGTCCGTCGTCCGCATCGCGTCGAGCAGGTCGGCGGCGGCGTCGCGGCTCCCCGCGATCGCCTTCACCTTCGGCGGGTCGTCCGGCACCGTCACCGCCCGCGACCAGAACGCCTCGACGACGTTCTCGCGGGCGGTCTCGCCGAACGTCGCGTCGCGCTGCTCGGCGACGAACGAGGCCGCGTCCGCGACGAGCCGTTCGAGGTCGTCGCGCGTGATCCGGAACGCGTCGCCGTCGAGGTTCTCGAACCGCCGCGCGAGCGCCTCGGCCACCGCCTGAACCGCCTCGTCGTCCTTCCGCGTCGACGTCGCCTCGTCGACGAGGGCGTAGGCGTCGGGGACGAGCGGCGACTCTTCGGCGTCGTCGGCTCCCTCACCGCCTTCGCCAGAATCGGCGGCCTCGTCTTCCCCGCCGATCCCTGTGACCGCCCGCCACGCGGCGTCGACCGCGTTCTCGCGGACGGTGCCGCCGAACGTCTTCCCGGTGTCGCCCTCGACGGTCTCCGCGACGTTGTCGACGATCTCCGAGAGCTGGGACCGAGTGACTCGGTCGTGGTTCCCCACCGCCTCGGCGACGCCGTCCGCGAAGGTCGACGTCGCCTCAGCGCCCTTGTTCGCGACCGCGTCCGCGACCGCGCTCTCGACGTCCCGGTCGTCGTGGGCGCGCGGCGGCGACCACGCGAGCTCGCGGCCGTAGTACACGTCCCGGAAGTTGTCGATGACCGAGTCGGCGGTCTTCTTGCCGACCCGCGTGAACTCCTCCTGTAAGAAACCGGAGACGGAGTACGACTCCGTCGCCTCCAGCATCTTGATCAGCGCGCCGAGCTCGACGCCGTGCGGGTGCGGGCGGATCTCCTCCGTCTCCGCCGGCAGCTCGTCGGTCGCGCGCTCGAACTTCAGCGGCTCGTCGAGCCC
The DNA here is from genome assembly GCF_000296615.1 of Halorubrum sp. T3. Taxonomy (NCBI): domain Archaea; kingdom Methanobacteriati; phylum Methanobacteriota; class Halobacteria; order Halobacteriales; family Haloferacaceae; genus Halorubrum; species Halorubrum sp. T3. The sequence continues at coordinate 1,108,069 of NZ_JH815329.1, forward strand.
CGGCTCGCGCAGCTCCAGCCGCGCGTGGGGGTTGACGACCGCGGTGTGTTTCACGTAGTCGTGGAGCTGCTGGCGGGCGCGCATGTTCGCCTCCATCTCCAGCTCGATCCGGGTGCCGTGGGGCCGGTCCCACGTCGTCTCCTCGTCGGCCTGGATCTCCGGCTCGTTCGTGTCCGTGTCGATGATCAGCTCGAAGTACTGCGCCCGCGACTGTCCCTTCGGGCGAGAGGTGATCTTCGCCGGCTGCCCGGAGGTCAGCTGGGAGTACAGTACAGCCGCTGAAATCCCGATCCCCTGCTGGCCGCGGGACTGCTCGCGGGCGTGGAAGCGGCTCCCGTACAGGAGCTTCCCGAACACCTTCGGAAGCTGTTCCTTCGTGATACCGGGCCCGTTGTCCTCGATGACGAGCCGGTAGTAGTCGCCCACCTCCTCGATCTCGATGTAGATGTCGGGGAGGTACCCGGCCTCCTCGGTCGCGTCGAGGGCGTTGTCGACCGCCTCCTTGACGGCGGTGACGAGCCCGCGGGCGCCCGAGTCGAACCCGAGCATGTGTTTGTTCTTCTCGAAGAACTCGGCGATGGAGATCTCGCGCTGGCCCTCGGCCAGCTCCTCCGCGATCCCCTCCTCGTCGCCGATCGTCGACTGGAAGGACGTCATTCGGTACCCGTTCCTACCTCCGAGGCACCTAAAAACGCACCGGCGGCGCGGTGAAAGTGGATCTCGGCGTCAGACGCCGTCTCGTCCGTGTGCGAGTCGCTCTCGCGGACGGGGTTCGGGCCGCGTGCGGACCGCTCGCGTCGGCCGAAGTCTCGCCGCTTCGCGCGTCGTTACATTGAAATAATTTAAATTTATTTGTGTGGCACGGTGACGTGTCACTTAGTGACGACCGTGCCGGGAGGGAGCACACAGATGACAGACGACGACGCGACGGGAGAGGCGAACCGAGCGCGAAGCACGACTCGACGGCGGGCGGCGAGCCGACGGTCGCTGCTCCGGGGCGCGGTCGCGACCGGCGCCGCCTTGGTCTGGGGGGCGGGGGCCGTCGCGGGCGAGCCGAGACGAGGGCGAGGAAACGGTCAGGGAGGGGCTCCCGGTGGCGGGTCTCCCGGTGGCGGGTTCCCGCCGAAGGGGATCACGACCTACGGACGGAGCGTCGACCTCGGGAACGGCTCGGTCAGGACGTTCACGACGGCGACGCCGTCGGGCGAGCCGAAGTACCACGGCGCGGAGTTCGAGCGGGCGGCGCTGGAGGGGTTACCGAGCGCCGACGCGCTCGCGGCGGCCGACAACCGGGCCGAGACGGACAAGTACCGCGTCGGCGGGCAGGCGACGGAGGTTCACTTCAAGCAGTCGCTCCAGTTCTTCGTCCCGTTCCCGGACGCGGCGGCGACCCCGTTCACGTTCCTGGGGCTCAACTGGAACCCCGGCGGCCACTTCGGCGGGGCGGGCGCGTGGCTGAAGCCGCACTTCGACGTCCACTTCCACATGCTCGACCCGGCGAGGGTCGATGCCGTCGAGGGACCGCGGCTCCCGCCGTACGACACCGGGAACGACGAGTACACGCCCGGCGGCCCGAGTCCGGACCCCGGCGGGAAGGTGACGGAGACGAACTTCGATTACGACCAGCTTCCCGAGGGGTACGCGCGCTCGCCCGAACCGGTCGCCGACCAGCGCTACATCACGGACATGGGCGAGCACACGGCCCCCGCGGACGCGCCGGAACTGCCCGACGCGCCGGGCGAGCCGGGGAATCCGGAGGCCTTCGACAACACCCTCATCCAGGGGTTCGTGGGCGACACCGACGGGTCGCGGCTGGCGTTCGTCGAGCCGATGCTCACGCGGGAGTTCCTCCGGGACGCCAACGGCACCGAGACGTACGAGGTCCCGCAGCCGCAGGCGTACCCGCACGACCGGCAGCACCCGACCGAGTACGGGGTCCGCGACGTTCCGCCGAAGGACGCGGTCACCGTGGTGCTCGGCGGGTTCGAGCAGGTCTGATCCGACGGCTTCGGCCTCGCTCCGAGACCGATTTTTCGGATCACCGGTTCGGCCGCCGACAGGTTTCTCCCCCTGACGCTCCTTCCGTACCTCATGGCAGACTGGACGACCGACGAGATGCCGCGATTGGACGGGAAGACGGTCGTCGTCACGGGCGCGAACAGCGGGCTCGGCTTCGAGGGGACCCGCGCGTTCGCGGCCCGGGGCGCGACCGTCGTGATGGCGTGTCGGAGCGTCGACCGCGCCGAGGACGCGGCCGACGAGATCCGGGCGGACGCGGGCGGCGAGGTCGACGGCGAGCTCGACGTCCGCGGGTGCGACCTCGCCTCGCTCGACTCGGTGGCGTCGTTCGCCGACGGCCTCGCCGCCGACTACGACGCGGTCGACGTCCTCTGTAACAACGCCGGGGTGATGGCGATCCCGCGGAGCGAGACCGAGGACGGCTTCGAGACGCAGTTCGGCGTCAACCACCTCGGCCACTTCGCGCTCACGGGCCGGCTGTTCGACCTCCTCGACGCGGCGGAGGGGATCGGCGGCGACGCGCGCGTCGTCACGCAGTCGTCGGGCGCCCACGAGCAGGGCGAGATGGACTTCTCCGACCTCAACTGGGAGCGGTCGTACGGCAAGTGGAAGGCGTACGGGCGCAGCAAGCTCGCGAACCTGCTGTTCGCCTACGAGCTTCAGCGGCGGCTCGACGCGGCGAGCGGCGAGACCGACGAGACCGGGATCCGCAGCGTCGCCTGTCACCCGGGCTACACCGACACGAACCTCCAGATGCGGACCGCGGCCGAGAGCGGCAACCCCCTCATGAAGGTCGCGATGAGGGCCGCGAACGCGGTACTTGGACAGGACCCCGAAATCGGCGTCGAGCCGATGCTGTTCGCGGCGACGACCGACGTCGACGGCGGCGCCTACGTCGAGCCCGGCGGCCTCATGAACATGCGCGGGCACCCGACCGTCGGCCGGTCGAACGACGCCTCATACGACCGCGGAGACGCTCGGAAGCTCTGGGAGTACTCGACCGAGGCGACCGGCGTCGAGTACCCGGTATAAGCTGTCTCCGTACGGGACCGCGGCGTCAGTGGAGCGTCCCCTCTCGGACGTGCGCGTCGTGCGCGAACAGCGCGTATCCCACGTCGACCGCGCGGGAGCCGGTCTCGTCGGCGATCTCGCGGATCGGTTCGATCATCGTTACGTAGTCCGCGGCGTCGAAACTCTCCTTGCGGCCGTCGAGGTAGCCGAGCCGCTCTAAGGACGCCCAGACGCGCGTGTCGACGACGGCATGGCGGTCGCCGTCGAGCGCGGCCAGCACGCACGACGCGGTCGGCGCCTTGAACCCCGAGAGCCCGCAAATCAGGTGGATCGCGGAGAAGTCGCCGTCGACGGCGCGGGCGTTGCGCGTCACCTCCCGACACCGGTCTTCGGGGTTCTTCTCGACGTGGTAGGCGCTCCGCGTGGACGACTCGTAGGCGATCTCGTACAACTGCTCCCGGGTCAGGTGCCCCTGCGACCGGTACGTCTCGCCGAACTCGTCGAGCCGCTCGGGGAGCACCCCCTGCGTCTCGGCGTAGCGGTCGAGGTTCTCGGCGACGAACGAATCTAGGTCGTCGGCGTTCATGTGGGCCCGTTACCGACTCGCCGACAAAACGGCGGCGCCGCCGCTCGCGGTGATAATATACGCGGAACGCGTTTCGAGAGCTGTCCGAGTTCGCCGGTAGCGGATGCCGCGACCGAGCTACAGCCGAGTGAGGTTCGTCGCGCGCGGACCCTTGTCCGCCTCCTCGATCTCGAACTCTACCTCCTGTCCCTCCTCGAGGTCCGGGCCGCCGACGTCTTCCATGTGGAAGAACACGTCCTCGTCAGCGTCGTCAGTCTCGATGAATCCGTAGCCGCCGGTGTCGTTGAAGAAGTCAACCTTGCCTGTCGCCATCGCATCCTAACTGTCTCCCGACGAGGTGATAAGTGTTGTGTGCCGCGCTGAATCGCCGCCGCCTGCGCTCTCTCGGGCGTATTCGGCGCTCAGACGGATTTTCTCGACGTGCGACAGCCCGCGACGCCGCTCCCTGCCTCACTCGCGGACCGTGACCTCGTCGCCGACGCGGAGCGTCTCGCCGCGGTCGCGCTCGGGTATCCGCGCGATGGTCATCACGGTGTAGTAGTGGTCGAACGCGTCCTCGTCGGCCCACTCGGGGAACGTCTCTTCCCGCCGCCGAACGAACCGCTCGCGGAACTCCGGCGTCGGCTCGCCGGTGTCGGGGTCGCGCTCGGGGACGACGCACCGACCGCAGGGCGTCACGCCCTCGATGCGGACGCCGCCCACCTCGAACGCCGGCGCCCCGTCGCCGACGAACCGGTCCTCCCAGAACGCCGGGACGCCAGACACCTCGACGTTCGCGCGGAGGCGGCGGCGCGCCCCCTCGACGGTCATCCCGTCGAACCACGAGGCGACCGCCTCCAACGTCGCCGTGCTGACGACGGAGGGGCCCATCTCCCGGCGGTCAACGAACCCGAGGGACTCGTCGCGCCGGAGCCGTAGGTCCGCGTCGAAGAAGTCGCCGAACCACTCGGCTGCGCGGGCGGGATCCTCGTCGAGGTCGAACCGCCGGACGCTCCCGTCGGGCGTCTCGACCCGGAGCGTGCCCGAATCGGCGTCGAAGCCGGTCGAGAGGTCGTGAACCCGGTCGGTCCGCTTCCCGTTGACGACGTCGCCGTCGGCGTCGAACAGCGCGAACTCGCGGTCGCGCTCCAGCGTCCCGCTGTCGAGGACCCGGGCGCCGTCGACGTCGACCCCGTCTAACCCCTTCACCGGATACACCCTGAGTCGCTCCAAACGGGCCATGTCGTGGGTACGAGGCGCCGCTTCCTATAGTCTTTCTTCGGCGCGTTCCGGTGAGTTGGGCCGAGGGTTGGACCGCGGACGGAGACGGGGCGGTCCGACCGATTTCGCGCCCGTCATTTTCTGCCGGAGGGCTCTGACCCGCGATCGCTTTTGATCCGAAGATACTGACGGCCGAGGGCTTTGGTTTCGAAGGGGAAAACGCACTAAGGGAGTATCCCGTAGTAACACCCAAGATGGACACCAGAACCACCCACCTCGACATCACGGGGATGAGCTGCGCCAACTGCTCGGCGAGTGTCGGCGACGCCGTAGAGTCGATAGACGGCGTCTCGCGGGCCGACGCGAACTACGCCACGGACGAGGCGACCGTCGAGTACGACCCGGAGGCGACCTCGCTCGCGGCGATCTACGACGCGATCGAGGACGCCGGCTACGGCGCGGTCTCGGAGACGGCGACCGTCGCGATCACCGACATGACGTGCGCGAACTGCGCGGACGCCAACCGCGACGCGTTAGCGTCCGTGCCCGGCGTCGTCGACGCCGACGTGAACTACGCGACCGACGAGGCGCAGGTGCGGTACAACCCCGCCGAGACCTCGCTGTCGGCGCTGTACGACGCCGTCGAGGACGCGGGCTACTCTCCCGTCCGAGAGGACGAGGGCGCGGACGGCGAGGGCGCCGACGGAGAGGGGGAGGGCTCCGGCGAGAGCGCGCGCGACGCGGCTCGGAACGCCGAGATACGAAAGCAGCGCCGGCTGACGCTGTTCGGCGCCGCGCTCTCGGCGCCGCTGCTCTTCTTCCTCGTCGACAACCTCCTCCTCGGGGGCGCGGTCGTGCCGGACCAGGTCTTCGGCGTCGGGATCCACTGGGTCGCGGCCGCGCTCGCGACGCCCGTCCAGGTCGTCCTCGGTCGGCCGTTCTACGTGAACTCCTACAAGGCGCTCGTCACGAACGGTCGCGCCAACATGGACGTGCTGATCGCGCTGGGGTCGACGACGGCGTACGTCTACTCCGTCGCCGTCCTCCTCAACCTGGTCGCCGGGGGCGTCTACTTCGACACGGCCGCGCTCATCCTCGTCTTCATCACGCTCGGTAACTACCTCGAGGCCCGCTCGAAGGGGCAGGCCGGGGAGGCGCTCCGGAAGCTGTTGGAGATGGAGGCCGACACCGCCACCCTCGTCGACGAGGACGGAACGGAGCGCGAGGTCCCGATCGACGAGGTCGAGGTCGGCGACCGGATGAAGGTCCGTCCCGGTGAACAGGTCCCGACCGACGGCGTCGTCGTCGAGGGGCAGTCCGCCGTGGACGAGTCGATGGTGACGGGCGAGTCTGTCCCGGTCGAGAAGGAGGAAGGCGACGAGGTCGTCGGGTCCACCATCAACGAGAACGGCCTGCTCGTCGTCGAGGCGACGAAGGTCGGCGCCGACACCGCGCTCCAGCAGATCGTCCAGACGGTGAAGGAGGCGCAGTCCCGCCAGCCCGACATCCAGAACCTCGCGGACCGCATCTCCGCGTACTTCGTGCCCGCGGTGATCGCGAACGCGCTGTTCTGGGGCGTCGTCTGGTTCGTCTTCCCCGAGACGCTCGCCGCGTTCGTCGACCGGCTCCCGCTGTGGGGCCAGGTCGCGGGCGGCCCCGCAGCGGTCGGCGGAACCGTCTCGGTGTTCGAGTTCGCGATCGTCGTCTTCGCCTCCTCGGTCCTGATCGCGTGTCCCTGTGCGCTCGGCCTCGCGACGCCGGCCGCGACGATGGTCGGGACCACCATCGGCGCGCAACACGGCGTCCTGTTCAAGGGCGGCGACGTGCTCGAACGCGCGAAGGACGTCGACACCGTGGTGTTCGACAAGACGGGAACGCTCACGGAAGGCGAGATGGAGCTCACGGACGTGGTCGCGGTTGGCAACGAGCGCGTCCCCGACGGCGGAGCGGTCGCCGAGGGCGAGGACGCGGCGGTGACCGGCGACGACGCCACGGCCGCCGGCGACGACGCCGCGACCGACGCGCGCGCCGACGAGGACGAGGTACTCCGGCTCGCCGCGAGCGCGGAGCGCGGCAGCGAACACCCGCTCGCTCAGGCGATCGTCGACGGCGCCGAGGCGCGCGGCCTCGACCTCGCCGACCCCGAATCGTTCGAGAACGTCCCCGGCCACGGGGTGAGAGCGACCGTGGGGGGCGACCGGGTACTGGTCGGGAACCGGAAGCTGCTGCGCGACAACGGGATCGACCCCTCGCCCGCCGCTGAGACGATGGAACGCCTCGAGAGCGAGGGGAAGACGGCGATGCTCGTCGCCCGGATTCGAGACGGCGCGGACGAGGGCGAGCTCATGGGCGTCGTCGCCGACGCCGACACGGTGAAACCGAGCGCGAAAGAGGCGGTGAGTCAGCTCCGGGACCGCGCTATCGACGTGATGATGATCACGGGGGACAACGAGCGCACGGCCCGCGCGGTCGCCGAGCGGGTCGGAATCGACCCCGACAACGTCCGCGCCGGCGTCCTCCCCGAGGACAAGTCCGACGCGGTCGAGGAGATCCAGGCCGACGGTCGCCGGGCGATGATGGTCGGCGACGGCGTCAACGACGCGCCGGCGCTTGCGGTCGCGTACGTCGGCACCGCCATCGGCTCCGGGACCGACGTGGCCATCGAGGCCGCCGACGTGACGCTGATGCGCGACGACCCGCTCGACGTCGTGAAGGCGATCCGCGTCTCCGACGCGACGCTCCAGAAGATCAAACAGAACCTCGTGTGGGCGCTCGGCTACAACACGGCGATGATCCCTCTGGCGTCGCTCGGGCTGCTTCAGCCCGTCCTCGCGGCCGGGGCGATGGCGTTCTCCTCGGTGTCGGTGCTGACGAACAGCCTCCTGTTCCGCCGGTACGACCCCGACGGCGACTACAGGCTCCTCGGGTTCCTGCGGCGCTGAGCGCGGCCCGGTTTTCTTTCTCCGCCAGCGGTCCCGAAGCCCCAAGACGACGCGGCGCGTACGGCGGCACATGTCGACCCTCCTCGTCGTCGGCGGCAGCGGCTTCATCGGACGCGACGTCTGCCGATTCGCGGTCCGCGACGGCCACGAGGTCCGCAGCGTCTCGCGGAGCGGCCGTCCCGACGTCGACGAGGCGTGGGCGGACGCCGTCTCGTGGACGAGCGCCGACCTCTTCCGTCCGAACGCGTGGCGCGACCGCCTCGACGGCGTCGACGCCGTGGTCCACTCGGTCGGGACGCTCACCGAGGCGCCGACGGACGGGGTCACCTTCGAGCGCGTCAACGGAGACGCCGCCCTCCTCACGGCGCTCGAGGCGGAACGCGCCGGCGTCGACGCGTTCGCCTTCCTCTCGGCGGCGGCGAAGCCGCCCGGTATCCGAAACGCCTACCTGACGGCCAAGCGCCGCGCCGAGGCGTCAATCGCCGACCTCGACCTCGACGTCGTTACCCTCCGTCCCGGTCCCGTCTACGGCGCGGGACAGCCGCACCTCCCCGGCGTCGTCGACCGCGTGCTCCGGTTCGTCGCGAGCGCGCCGCCGCTCGCGTCGCGGCTCGGCGAGGCGCGGCCGCTCTCCGTCGACACCGTCGCGCGGGCGACGTACCGCGCCGCGCTGGACCCGGACGACCGCCTGCTCGACGTCTCCGATATTCGCGACCTCGCCGGGTGAGCGGCGGGGCGATACCTGATTCGAAAACGCCCGTCAGCGCGCGCTGCGCTCTTTGGCCATCTCCAGCGAGATGAAGAAGCCGAAATACGCTGGGATCCCCGCAAGCATGAACATGTACAGCACCCACTGCGGGGCCGTCGAGAAGGCGACGTTGTATAGCGCCGACGCGAGCCCCACCCACACGAGCGCGAACAGCAGGTCCTGGAGCATCCCGGTGCCGTTCTCGCTGAGCACGTGCCGGGCGCGGTCGGCGACGCTCGGGTCGGTCGGCTGGTCGTCCGGCGTCTCCGGGGCGTCCGAGTCGGGCATGAACTGAGTGTGGAAGAGGGGGTACGTCGGTGTTGCGGAATCGCGCGGGGTCGACCGCGCGAGGAAACGGTTCGCGGACCGGGCGGTTCGCTCCCGGTGCGGCGACCTCAGTCCTCGTCGAGGTAGTCGACGACGAGGATGGGGACGTGCGTCGAGCGTAGGGTGCGCTCCGTGACGCTGCCCAGCAGCGCGCGGCGCACGCCGGCGCGGCCGTGACTTCCCATCACGATGAGGTCGATGTCGTGGTTCTCGGCGTAGTCGCCGATCACCTTGTGCGGTCGACCACCCGAGACGTGCTCGACGATATCGACGCCGCGTTCGGCTCCGCGGTCGGCGACCACGCCGGTCGCCTCGTCGGCCTGCTCTTTCAGCTCACCCATCTCGTCGAACCGGCCCTGCTTGAGCCGGTCGACCTGCTCGGTGCCGAGGCTGAAGTTCACGGAGTCGATGTCGACCACGTACAGCGCGTGGACCTCGGCGTCGTACTTCTCCGCGAGGTCGAGCGCGTGGTCGACGGCGGCCTCCGCGACGTCGCTTCCGTCCGTGGGAACGAGGATTCGGTCGTACATTATCGCTCCTCCTCCGTTGTCGCGTCGTCAGTGCGGTCGCCCTCGGCGGCCGCGTCGTCAACTGCGCGGCCGCCATCGGCGCCCGCGTCGTCCATTGCGCGGCCGCCATCGGTCGCCACGTCCTCGCCGCCGTCGGCGACGACGTCTTCGGCGGTCTCCTGTTGCCCCATCGGTTCGGGGCTGTGACACTGCCGAACGATCCGCTTCGTTTCGAGCGAGGGCTCGTCGGTGGCCATGGAGACGGCGATGGTGACGACGAACACGATCGGGAGCGTGATGAGCGCCGAGCCGATGGCGGGCATCCACGTCGCGAGCCCGGCCGACAGCGGCGCTTCGACGGAGCCGATGTACGTCGGGACGATCTGGTTGATCATCGGGATCGACCAGAGGGTGAGTCCGGTGGTCATGCCGGCGAGCGCACCCTGCCGGTTGGCGTTCTCCCACCACATGCCGAGGAAGAACATCGGGAACAGGACGGAGCCGGCGAGCGAGAACGCGTACCCCACGAGCGCCGCGATCGACGAGGCGGGATTGAGCGCCGCCAGCGTGGTCAGCGCGCCCAGCGCGACGATCGAGAGGCGGCCGACGAGGATCTGCTGGCGCTGCGTCGCGTCCTCGTTGATAATGTTCGTGTAGATGTCGTGGCTGATCGCCGAGGAGCCGGCGATGAACAGCCCGGCGACCGTCGCGATGGCCGCGGCGATACCGCCCGCCGCGACGATGCCGACGAACCACGACGGGAGCCCGGACAGCTGCGCCGCCAGCACGACGATGACCTCGCTGGCCGCGCCCGTCATGCCGGGGTCGCCGTACGTCGCGCCGACGTTCTGCGAGTAGAGGTCGGTCCCGAACGCCGCGAACGCCGGAGCGCTCCAGTAGAGGATACAGATGAAGAACAGCCCCCAGACCGTCGACCAGCGGGCCGTCCGCTCGCTCTCGACCGTGTAGAACCGGACCAGCACGTGCGGGAGCCCGCAGGTGCCGACGATGAGCGAGAACGTCGTCGCGACCCAGAGGTAGTAGCTCGACCCGGAGAACGGCTCGGAGAACTCGCTGCCGAGCTGGCTGATCAGCGCGCCGTACTCGAGCTGCGGCAGCACCGTGGAGTAACCGTTCGTGTAGCCGACGACGAACAGCCCCACGACGAACGCGAGGATGAGGATGACGTACTGAACCGCCTGGTTCTTCGTGGCGCCTAACATTCCGGACAGCGTCAGGTAGCCGACGGTGACGACCATCATGGCGACGACCATCACCTGGTACCCGTCGAGGCCGGGGATGAGCCCCCCGTAGTTACCGAAGATGTACAGGCCGACCAGAGCCATCCCCTTCGCCTGCCCGATGGCGTAGACGAAGCCGATGAGGAACGTCGTCACCGCCGCGATGGCGCGCGCGGTGTCGGAGTTGAATCGGTCGCCGACGAAGTCCGGCGCCGTGTACTTCCCGAACCGGCGCAGCTGCGCGGCGAGGAAGATGAGCAGGATGAAGTAGCCCGTCGTCCAGCCGACGACGAACACGAGCCCGTAGAACCCGGCTAGCGCGATGGATGCCGCCATCCCGAGATAGGACGCCGCGGACATCCAGTTGGCCCCGATCGCCATCCCGTTCTCGACGTTCCCGATGGAACGGCCCGCCACCCACATGTCGTCGGTGTCGGCCACGCGGAAGACGAAGCCGATCGTGAGGAACAGCCCCAACATCCCGATCACGAGGAGCGCCGGTCCCAGCTTGAACGAGATGTCGAGCGCCTCCGGAAGGAGGTCGCTCTGGAGGAGGATCGAACTCGCCGTCATTCGTCGGACCCTCCGTCGGTCGCGACGTCAGCGGTGCCGTGCTCGATACCGTACTTCTCGTCGAGCGCGTCCCGCTTCCGCGAGTACCAGAACGCTAAGATCAGCGCGCTGGTCGGCGCGCCGAACGCGACGAGGAAGTAGTGGAGCGGGAACTGTAAGATCGGCATCGTCTGCGTCATCACGCCCGGCGCGAAGTTCGTCAGGGTCACCGGCCCCCACACCGCGAGGACCCAGACGGCGAACCCCGACCAGACGATGCGCAGGTGATCGCGCATGTACGGCGTGCTCGGGTTCAGGATGTTCACCTCCGCTCCGAGGTAGTCAGTGTTGTTGTGCGTCTGTGCGGCTCCCGAGGACGCGACGCCGCCGTCGGTGGCCGCGTCGTTCGTTGCGCGGCCACCGTCGGTGACCGCGTCGTCGGTTGCGCGGCCACCGTCGGTGACCGCGTCGTCAGTTGCGCGTCCACCATCGGTGACCGCGTCGTCTCGTTCGCGTGAGGTATTATCTGTCATGTTTTGACGTGTGTTGTGATCTCGTTTGTGTGATTTTTTCGTGATGATTACCGTCGTGTGGTCCGGTGTGGTCGTGAGTGGAACAGTTGAAAACGGCTCGCCGAGCGCTACTCGGCGTCGGCCTTCTGTTGGATCTCCTCGACGATCTCGGGGTTCCGCAGCGTGCTCGTGTTCCCGAGCTCCTCGCCGTCGGCGATGTTCTCCAGCAGGCGGCGCATGATCTTCCCGGACCGGGTCTTCGGCAGGTCAGGCGTGAACACGACCTGCTCGGGCCGGGCGATCGGGCCGATGGCGTCCTCGACGGCCGCGACGATCGCCTCGCGGAGCTCCTCGTTGCCCTCGTAGCCGTCCTCGGTGGTGACGTAGGCGTACACCGCCTCGCCTTTGATGTCGTGGTTCCCGCCGACCACCGCGGCCTCGGCGACGCCCTCGACGCCGACGATCGCCGACTCGATCTCCATCGTCCCCAGCCGGTGGCCGGAGACGTTGAGCACGTCGTCGACGCGGCCGAGGACGGTGATGTAGCCGTCCTCGTCGATCTTCGCGCCGTCCTCCGGGAAGTACACCCAGTCGTCGGGGTCGTCGCTGTCGGTGTCGGAGTACTCCGCCCAGTACTCCTCGATGTAGCGCTCGTCGTTGTTGTACAGCGTCCGGAGCATGCCGGGCCACGGCTTCTGTACCGTGAGGTAGCCGGCCTTCCCGGGCTCTACCTCGTCGCCGAGCGTGTCGAGGATCTGGACGTCCAGCCCCGGCAGCGGCGGCCCCGCGGCGCCGGGCTTCATGTCCTTGACGCCGGGCAGCGTCGTCACCATCATCCCGCCGGTCTCGGTCTGCCACCACGTGTCGACGACGGGACACTCCTCGTCGCCGATGTGCTTGTAGTACCACTTCCACGCGCGCGGGTTGATCGGCTCGCCGACCGTGCCGAGCAGCCGCAGCGAGGAGAGGTCGTGGCGGTCCGGGAACTTCGACCCCCACTTCATGAACGCCCGGATCGCCGTCGGCGCGGTGTACAGCTGGGTCGCCTCGTGCTCCTCGACGATCTCCCAGAGTCGGTCGCGCTCCGGGTGATCCGGCGTCCCCTCGTACATCATCGTCGTCGTGCCGAGCGAGAGCGGCCCGTAGACGATGTACGAGTGCCCCGTGATCCAGCCGATGTCGGCCGAACAGAAGTAGGTGTCATCCGGCTTGATGTCGAGCACCGACTGCGAGGTCCACGACACCCACGAGAGGTAGCCGCCGGTCGTGTGTTTCACGCCCTTCGGCTCCCCCGTCGTCCCCGAGGTGTACATCAGGAACAGCATGTCCTCGGCGTCGCGCGTGACCGGCTCGACCTCGGCGCCCTCGTGTTCCGCCACGAGGTCGCCGTAGTCGATCTGGTCGTCGCCGAGATCGTGGCCGAAGTCGTCGCCGTTCGGCCCGAGCCGGTCGACAACGACCGTGGTCGTCTCGTGGTCGACGCCCGCGAGCCCCTCGTTCGCCTTGTCGAGGTGGTCGAGCGGGTCGCCGCGGCGGTAGTAGCCGTCGCAGGTGACGAGGTACTCGGAGTCCGCGGAGTTCATCCGCGTCGCGAGCGCGTCGGCCGAGAACCCGGCGAACACGACGCTGTGGGGCGCGCCGATGCGCGCGCAGGCCAGCATCGCGATCGGCAGCTCCGGGATCATCGGCATGTACATCGTGACGACGTCGTCTTCCTCGACCCCCTGCTCCCGGAGGGCGGCCGCGAACTCGTTCACCTCGCGGTGGAGCTCCTCGTACGTGTACGTGCGGTCGTCCTCATCGACCGGCTCGCCGACCCACTCGATGGCGGCCTCGTCGCCGCGCTCGTCGAGGTGTCGGTCGAGGCAGTTCGCCGACGCGTTCAGCTCGCCGCCCGTGAACCACTCGTAGAAGGGCGGGTTGCCGTCGTCGAGCACCTGGTCGTAGTCGGTTTCCCACTCCAGCAGGTCGGCGGCCGTCTCCCAGCACTCGGGCCAGTTCTCCTCGAACTCCTCGTATATCTCTGGGTCGGAGACGTTCGCCTGCTCGACGAACGACTCCGACGGCTCGAATACCTCCTGTTCCGCTAATCTCGCTTCCAGTTGGCCGTCTCCCTCTGTCATGGTACGGGCGTACCCAACCAATATCGCCATATAAACGCTGACGCTAAATACGAAAAATCGTGATAGATCCGCTCCGACCCGGCGCGGATGTCTCAGCGGGCGACGAGGGCCCCGTCGGAGCGACGACCCCGCCGTCGCCTCGCGATTCGGCCGGTCACCCGCCGGGCGGGGTCGCCCGCTCGTCGCCCTCCCGAATCGGACGGTCCGCGTTGTCCTCGAAGACGCCGTCGAGGAGGGCTCGCTGCGCCTTCCGGAGGTGGTTGTGGAACGTCGGCGACGAGACGTCCATCGCGTCGGCCACCTCCTCGGCCGTGCTCCCGCGCGGCCAGTCGAAGTAGCCGCCGTGGTACGCCGCCGACAGCGCGGCCCACTGGCGGTCGGTGAACCGGTCGGCGACCCCGTCACGCAGCGACGACTCCGTTCGCGGCGACCGTGCGACCGACTCCTTGCTCGCGAGCCTGACGTCCGCGAACCGGTCGCGGAGCCCGTCCGCGACGGGGCGGACGTTCGTCCCCTCGGGGAAGTCCGCGACGACGCGGACCCGGCCGTCGGCGGCCGACGCGTCGCGCACGGTCGCGCCGTGGTCGATGAGCGCCCTGACGAGCGACCCGTCCGCGAGGCGGACCGACGCCGAACAGCCGTCCTCGCCTGTCTCTATCACCCGGAAGTCGGAGACGCCCGGCGCCGACTCGACGACCGCCGCGACGTCCTGCGGGCGGGCCCCGTCGACGGAGAGGTACGCCCGGGAAACGTCGTCGTCGACGTCGACGGTCGACGCCAGTTCGATCCGGCAGCCCAGTCGCTCGCTCGCGCGGGCGAGAAACGCTCGTTCGTCGGTCGTGTGGAACTCAACCTCTGTGACCGCGTCGGAGTGGAGCAGCTCTCGCCACCGCTCAGCGGTGATCGCGCGGCCGAGACAGCCGCCGAGGGCGGTGAGCGCTCGGCGTTCGGGCTCGCCGACCGGATCGCCGTCGGCCGCGACGGCACAGAGCGCGCCGTGGACCACGCCCTCGGAGGCCACCGGCACCGCGACCGCAGGCCGGCCGTCCGTCTCCTGCCGGCCGTCGGTCGTCGCCGGTGCGCCGTCCGTTATCACGTCCAGCCACGGACCGCCGGCCGCGACGCCGCGGTCCGCGAGCGTCTCGCGGTCGACGCCGGCCGCGTCGGTCACGTCCGCCCGCCCGCCGCCGACCGCCCGACGAACGACCCACGCCTCGGCCCAGCGGTCGGCCTCGATCAGTCCGGCGGCGACGGCCGCTGCCGGGGCCGCGGACCCGGGCTCCGCGAGCGCCTCGAATCCCGGTAGGACGGTCCGCGTCACCCGTTCCGCTGACGGGTCAGCGGTCCCCTCGTCGCCGGCGATAGCGGCCGCAAGGGCCTCTCCGTCGAGCGGGTCGAGGTACGGGTCGAGCGTGCCGAGCGACTCCCAGCCGCCGGCGTCGCGGACCGCTCGCGGGTCGACGCCGCGGTCGACGAGCTGCCGCCGCGCGAACGTCTTCCGCAGGGAACTGGGGGTAACCCGCTCGTCGAGCGCGGCGTCGGTGAGGCCGGCCGCCCGCGCCGCGGTCTCGCTCACGATCATCTGGACGCGGCGGGGCGAGACGTCGACGTACGGGTCGTCCTCGTCGAGTCCCTCGCTCGTCGCGTACCGGTCGAGGTCGGCCGCCAGCGACGCCGGAACGACGGTCTCTCGGTCGACGGGTTCGTCGTCGGACGGTGGCGATTCACCCTCCGCGCTCCCGTCGTCGCCCGCGGGGACCGCGAGGAGGCGCGCGCCCGCAACCGACTCCGCTTCGCGTAGGTGTCGCGGCGCGACGCGGGTTATCTCCTCGGTGCGGAGCCCGGCCTCGCCCGCCAGCCTGACGACGAGCGCCGCGCGATACGTCTCCGCGGCGGTGACGAGCGCGTCGTATGTGTCCGCGTCGAGGCCGTCGACCATTCGTTTCGGAACTCAACAAGTAGCCGAAACAAAACTGTTCCGGAAAACGCCACCTCCGCGATGGAGCTTCCCGCTCTTTGGCGAAAGCACCCCTTACCGCGGTCACATCTCGACCGAGCGGTTTCGGTTCTGTTCGGCACTCCGAAACGACGGTCGCCGTCACCCGGACGCGCCGACGCCCCAGGAGACGTGGTCCCACAGGCGCTCGTAGCCGTATACGTGAGCGTCTTTAAGACGTTGGTCACGAGACCGATGCTCGCCGCCTGCCCGACGTCGCTGACGAGGAGAAACGCGACCGCGACCGTCACCATCAGCGCCCGGTAGCAGTTGGTCTTGACGACCGCCCGTCGACGGCCGTGTATCGCCTCCCGCGAGAAAACGACAGCTCCCACGCCGGTCGATTCGGTCGCCGCGAATACGTACGTTACCCGTGTCAGTATGCGTTTAAACAGCCCATATTCACCTACTCATTTCTCGCACGGTCGACTCGATCTCGCCCACCACCTCCGGGTTGCGGAGCGCGCTCACGTCGCCGAACTCCTCGCCGCGGGCGATGTCCTCCAGCAACCGCCGCATGATCTTCCCCGAGCGCGTCTTCGGGAGTTCGGGGGTGAACACGACGCGGTCGGGGCGGGCAACGTCGCCGACGGCGCTCGCCAGCCGGTCCGCGACGGCGTCGCGGAGGGCCTCGTCGGGCTCGACCCCACTCTTCGTCGTCACGTACGCCACGATGTGCCCGTCGCCGTCGCCGACGACCGCGGCCTCGGTCACGCCGTCGGCGTCGACGATGGCCGCCTCTAACTCGCCGGTGTTGAACCGCTGTGCGCGGACGTTGATCACGTCGTCGACGCGCCCGAGGATCGTGACGTAGCCGTCCTCGTCGACGGTTGCGCCGTCGCCGGTGCGGTAGCGCCAGCCGTCCTCGCCCTCCACCCAGTACTCCCGCAGGTAGCGCTCGTCGCCCTCGCGGAGCCCGCGCAGCATGCCGGGCCACGGGGAGGCGAGCGTGAGGTACCCCGACTCGCCCGGGTCGACCGGCTCGCCGTCCTCGTCGACGACGCGGGCGTCGATGCCCGGCAGCGGCGGGCCGACTTTCCCCGGCTTCATCGGTGTTATCCCCGGGAGGGTGGCGAGCGAGATAGCCCCCGTCTCCGTCTGCCACCACGTGTCGACGACGGGGACGTCGCCGCCGCCGACGTGCTCGCGGTACCAGCGCCACGCCTTCGGCGTGATCGACTCGCCGACGGTCCCCAGCAGGCGGATCGACGAGAGGTCGTGCGACTCGGGGTACTCCGCGCCCCACTTCATGAACGACCGGATCGCGGTCGGCGAGGTGTAGAAGACGCTCACCGCGTTGCGCTCGATCAGGTCCCAGACGCGGTCGCGGTCCGGATAGTCGGGCGACCCCTCGTACAGCACCGTCGTCGTCCCGGTCGCGAGCGGCCCGTACACGCCGTAGGAGTGGCCCGTGATCCAGCCGATGTCGGCCGCGCACCAGTAGGTGTCGTCGGGGCGCACGTCCAAGACCTTCCGCGTCGTCCATGCGACGTGCGCGAGGTAGCCGCCCGTCGCGTGCTCGACCCCCTTCGGCCGCCCGGTCGTCCCCGAGGTGTACATCACGAAGAGGAGGTCGGTCGCGTCGCGGGCGACCGGCTCGACCGTTTCGCCGTCGTGCGCGTCGACGAGCGCGTCGTACTCGTGCTCGTCGTCGCCCAGCGAGACGGCCAGCTCGTCGCCGAGGCGGTCGACGACGACCGCGGCCGACAGCTCTCCCTCGGCGCGTATCCGCGCGTTGTCCGCCTTCGACTTCTGGTTGAACGCGTCCTCGCGGCGGTAGTAGCCGTCGCAGGTGATCAGGTACTCGGAGTCGGCGGCGTCGATCCGCGTCGCGAGCGCCTCCGCCGACAGCCCCGCGAAGACGACGTTGTGCGGCGCGCCGATGCGCGCGCACGCCAGCATCGCGATCGGTAGCTCCGGGATCATCGGCAGGTACAGCGTCACCACGTCGTCCTCCTCGACGCCGAGGTCGCGGAGCCCGGCCGCGACCGCGTTCACCTCGCGGTGGAGGTCGAGGTAGGTGTACGACCGGCGCTCGCCGCGCTTCCCGAACCACCGGATCGCGAGCTGGTTCCGCCGCTCGTCGAGGTGGCGGTCGACGCAGTTCGCCGCGGCGTTGAGCCGCCCGTCCGGGAACCACTCGTAGAAGGGGGGGTCGGAGTCGTCGAGGACCGTCTCGTACTCGCGGTCCCACGTCAGGAGGTCGGCGGCCGCGCGCCACGCTTCCGGCCCCTCGCGGTCGAACCGCTCGTACACCGCGGGGTCGCTCGCGGCGGCTCGCGTCCGGAAGTCGGCCGGCGGCGGGACGGCGTCCTCGTCCCCGTCGACGAGCCGACCGTCGGTCCCGGGATCGTCCATGACACAGTATGGCCCGCGGAGGCCCGTATACTTTGTCCGGGTCTCCGCCGAGTGAGAGTCCCCACCGAATGCGGCGGTCGCGGCGGTCGCGGCGGTCCCCCCGCTCAGGCCGACTCCTCGGCGGGCGGCGCCGAGAGCTCGGCGGCCTTCGCCCGGGCGCGGGAAACGATGGAGGGCTTCGCCTCGAAGTCGACCGTCACCTGGTCGCCCGCGTACGTCTCCTCGGCGACGTGCCCGTGGTCGTGGACCCACGAGACGAGGCTCATCGCGTCGTCCGAGACCGGGAGGACGAGCCGCTCGCGCTCCCAGTCGGGGAGCTCGCCCTCGACGCGGTCGCGGAGCTCCGCGACGCCCGCGCCCGTCTTCGCCGAGACGGCGATCGGGTCGGGCGCGACGCCGGAGAGCGCGGCGCGCTTGTCCGCGAGCTCGCCGGGCTCCAGCCGGTCGATCTTGTTGAACACGGTGACGACGGGCGCCTCGTTGCGCTCGTAGAGCGTGTCGTGGCTCGTGACGAGCTTCTCGCGCATCTCCTCGACCGGCTCGCTGGCGTCGACGACGAGCAGCACGAGGTCGGCGCGGTAGACGGAGTCGAGCGTCGACTCGAACGACTCCACCAGCCAGTGGGGGAGGTCCGCGATGAACCCGACCGTGTCGGTGAGGAGGACGTCGCGCTTCTCCATCTCGGCCCGGCGCGTCGTGGTGCCGAGCGTCGTGAACAGCATGTCCTGCGACTCGGCGGTGGTGTCGAGGTCGCGGTGGCGCTCGTCGTTCTCGTCGACGGCCAGCTCGTCGGCGAGCTGGCGCATCAGCGTCGACTTCCCCGCGTTTGTGTAGCCCGCGAGCGCGACGAGGTCGAAGCCGGAGTCCCGGCGCTGCTCGCGGCGCGCCTCCTCCTTCTCGGCGATCGATTCGAGCTCGTCGCGGATCTCGGAGATCTGCCGCTTGATGTCGCGCTCGACGCTCTCGTCGTACTCGCCGAGCCCCATGAACCCGGGGCGCTCGTCGCGCTTCGCGAGGCTCGCCTTCGCTTCGGCGCGCGGCAGCTCGTAGCGCAGCTCCGCGAGGTCGACCTGGAGCTGCGCCTTCCGGGTGTCGGCGCGCTGTCCGAAGATCTCGAGGATGAGCGTGAACCGGTCGACGACCTCGACGCCCTCCGGGAGCTTCCCGCCGATGTTGAACGTCTGGTACGGGCCGACGTCGTTGTCGATGATCACCGCTTCGGCGTCCGTCCGGCGAACGAGGTCGCGCAGCTCAGCGACCTTCCCCTCGCCGAACATGAACGCGGCGTCCTCGGTGCGGGTCTGCGTGAGCTCGCCGGCCACGTCGTAGCCCGCGGCGGCCGCGAGCTGCCCGATCTCGGTGAGGTCGGCTTCTCCGGAGTCGACGCGCTTGGCGACGACTGCGCGGCGTCCCCCGGTCGGCGACTCGGCGTCGGCGTCCGCTTCCCCGGTGCCCCCGCTCATCGGAGGTGGTCCCGGGCGGCGTACGCGGCGTGGTGTGCTGCCTGCACTGTCTCGCGCTCGCCTATGCTCTCGACGTATTTAAAGTCGGGCTGAAAGCTGAGGCCGACGCGTTCCGCCGGCTCCTCGTAGAACTCGCCGCCCTCCGCGACGATCGGACCGTCTGGCGGCGTCGGGAGGTCGCCGACCGCCTCCGCAGCGAGCGCGACGGTCGCCTCCAGCGTCGGCCCCTCGCGCGCGGCAGCGAACCCCATCCCCTCCACCGACCGGATCCGCGCGGAGTCGATCCGCGCGTGGACCGCGGCCGCGACCATCAGGTACTCGCCGTCCTCCTCGTGGCGGCCGCTGATGTCCACGCCGACGACTTCAGGGGTGGGCGGCGTTCACCACAGTTCGACCGATCCGCGCGTCCACTCGGTTGTCTGTGCGTCCATGCGAGAACGTTGGTCACCCGGCGAATTGAACGTTTCCGTCGGGCGTGCGACAGCGGCGGCGCTTAGGCGGACGCACGCCAACGGCGTCGCTCAGTCCCGGAGGTCGTCGACGACGGCCGCGATCCGCTTGACCGCTT
Organism: Halorubrum sp. T3; assembly: GCF_000296615.1. NCBI lineage: Archaea > Methanobacteriati > Methanobacteriota > Halobacteria > Halobacteriales > Haloferacaceae > Halorubrum > Halorubrum sp. T3. The sequence continues at coordinate 1,128,224 of NZ_JH815329.1, forward strand.
CGTCGACGTCGCTCTCGTCGACGTCGAGGTGAGTCGTGAACCGCGTCGTGTAGTCCGCGAACTCGACGCAGCCGACGCCGGCCTCCTTACACGCCGCGTAGAGCGACTCGGCCGGGACCCCGGCGTCCTCGGTGTGCGCCACGACGATGTTCGTGTCGGGCGCGGGCGCGTCGACGCCGTCGATGGCGTCCAGCCCGGCCGCGAGCCGCTCCGCGTTGGCGTGGTCCTCGGCGAGGCGGTCGACGTTCGCTAACGCGCGGATGCCGGGCGCAGCGATGATGCCGGCCTGCCGCATCCCGCCGCCGAACAGCTTGCGGACGCGGCGCGCGTCCTCGACGAAGTCCTCGTCGCCGGCGAGGATCGAGCCGACAGGCGCGCCGAGCCCCTTCGAGAGGCAGAAGGTGACGCTTTCGACGGGGGCGACGATCTCGCTCGCGTCGACGCCGAGCGCCACCGCGGCGTTGAAGACGCGCGCGCCGTCGAGGTGGACCGGCACGTCGGCGTCGCGGGCGGCCTCGGCGGCGGCCGCGATCCGGTCGACGGGGACCGCGACCCCGCCGCGGTAGTTGTGGGTGTTCTCCAGAGAGAGGAGCCCGGTCCCGGGGCGGTGGAGGTCCTCGTCGACGAGCCCCTCGCGGACCGCGTCGGGCGTCGGGACGCAGCGGTCGCCGGCGTCGATCGTCCGCGTCTGGACGCCGGAGAGCTTGGCCGCGCCCGCCAGCTCCCAGCGGTAGATGTGCGACTCGCGCTCCAAGAGGAGCTCCTGCCCCGGCTCCGTGTGCGCGTGGACCGCGATCTGGTTCGCCATCGTCCCGGAGGGGACGTACAGCGCGGCCTCGGTCCCCACGGCGTCGGCGGCGCGCCGCTCTAACTCGTTGACGGTCGGGTCGTCGCGGTACACGTCGTCGCCGACCTCGGCGGTCGCGGCCGCGTCGCGCATCTCGTCCGAGGGCGCCGTGACGGTGTCGGACCGCAGGTCGATGAAGTCGTCGTCGGACATCGGTTGTATGCCGTTCCGCGGCGGCGGGCATATATCCCGCGCTCGGCGAACGCCCTCGGAGACCGACCGTTTCCGACGGTCCCGAGGCCGATCCACCCGGTTCCGCGTTCGGTCCCTATTTAACGACAGCGGCCGATCCGTGGCGTATGGCAACGGAAGCCGCGCCAGACGACGCAGCCGACGCACCGGACGCCTACGACGCCCTCCTCGACCGCGTCCAGCGGTGGAACGCGGTCGGCAGCGCCTCCGGCGTCCTCGGCTGGGACCAGCAGGTGATGATGCCCGAGGGCGGTACCCCAGCTCGATCGAAGCAGCTCTCGGCGCTCTCCTCCGTCCACCACGACATGGTCACCGACGACGAGACCGGCGAGCTGCTCGACGAGCTCGACGACGCCGACCTCACCGACGAGCAGGCTGCGGTCGTCCGCGAGGTCCGCCGCGAGTACGAGCGCGCCGACGCCGTCCCCGTCGAGCTCGTCGAGGAGATCTCCGAGACCGGCTCCGAGGCGCTCCAGGCGTGGGAGGAGGCGAAGGCCGAGGACGACTTCGAGACGTTCGCCCCGTACCTGGAGAAGCACGTCGAGCTGAAGCGGGAGTACGCCGAGCACATCGACCCCGACCGCGACCCCTACGAGGTCCTCTTCGAGGAGTTCGAGCCGTGCCTCTCGATGGAGCGCGCCGAGTCGATCCTCACGGAGCTCCGCGAGGCGCTCGTCCCGATGATCGACGAGATCCGCGAGTCCGACGTCGACCTCGCGGTCGACACCTTCGAGGGGACCTTCCCCGAGGACGAGCAGGAGGCGCTCTCCCGAGACGCCTTGGAGCTCGTCGGCTACGACTTCGACCGCGGTCGGCTCGACGTCTCCTCGCACCCGTTCACCTCGGGCAACCAGTTCGACTGTCGCGTGACGACCCGGTTCGACGAGGAGGACCCGCTCGGCGCCGTCGGCTCGACGATCCACGAGTACGGCCACGCGCAGTACAACCTCGGGCTGCCGCAGGAGCAGTTCGGCACGCCGCTCGGCGAGTCCCGCGACCTCTCGGTCCACGAGTCGCAGTCGCGCCTCTGGGAGAACCACGTCGGGCGGAGCGAGGCGTTCTGGGAGCAGTTCCTCCCCGTCTTCCAGGAGCACTTCCCGCAGACCGAGGAGGCGACGGTTCAGGACGCCTACGAGGCGTTCAACCAGGTGTACGAGGATAACCTCATCCGCGTCGAGGCCGACGAGCTCACCTACCACCTCCACATCGTCATCCGGTTCGAGATCGAGCGCGACCTGATCCGCGGCGACCTCGACGTCGAGGACGTGCCGGAGGTCTGGAACGACAAGTACGAGGAGTACCTCGGCATCCGCCCCGACACCGACAGCGAGGGCTGCCTCCAGGACATCCACTGGAGCCACGGCAACTTCGGCTACTTCCCCACCTACTCGCTCGGCTCCGTGATGGCCGCCCAGCTGTTCGAGGCCGCGGAGGACGACATCGACGACCTCGACGGGAAAATCGCCGACGGCGAGTTCGGCGACCTCCAAGAGTGGCTCGGCGAGAACATCCACCGACACGGCTCCCGCTACGAGACGAACGAGCTCGTGAAGCGCGCGACCGGTGAGGACTTCTCGGCGGACGCGTTCCTCGACTACGTCGACGAGAAGTACGGCGAGCTGTACGGGATCTAACGGGACGCGAGCGAACGACCGCGCTTCGCGGATTCACGGCTCGACGAGGTTGGCTCGCCGCCTCACGGCTCGAAGACGTCGACTCGCCGTCTCACGATTCGACGATGTCGACACCCCGGATCTCGAACCGGGCTCCGCCGGACGCGCTCTCCGTTATCTCGACGTCCCACTCGTGGGCGTCGGCGATCTGCGAAACGATCGACAGGCCGAACCCGGTCCCGTCGGCGTCGGAGGTGTAGCCCGCGGCGAACACGTCCCCGCGGTCGTCGGGCGGGATGCCTGGGCCGTCGTCGGCCACGTAGAAGCCGTCGGCCAGCTCGCCTATCGTCACGGAGACGTCGTCGCCGCCGTGATCGAGCGCGTTTTTCAACAGGTTCTCGAGGAGCTGTCGGAGGCGGTCGGGGTCGGCGCGAACGTCGCGGTCGCACTCGACTGTGAGCGTGGCCGCCGACGTCGCCAGCGGGTCCCAGCAGTCGTCGGCGAGCCCTCCGAGATCGATCGTCGTGAGCGAGAGCGTCTCAGACCCCATCTTCGCGAACAGCAGCAGGTCGTCGATGAGTCGCTCCATCCGCCCGTGGGCGTCCGCGACCGCGTCGAGGTGCGGACTCGAACACTCCTCGGCAACGAGTTCCAGCCGGCCCGTGGCGACGTTGAGCGGGTTCTGAAGGTCGTGGCTCACCACGGACGCGAACTGGTCGAGCCGCTCGTTCTGCCGCTGAAGCTCCCGCTCACGGTCGAGCCGGTCCAGCGCGGTCGCGGTGTGACTGACGAGGAGCTCCGCCAGCTCGATGTCGTCGTCGTCGAAGTCCCCCGTCGTCGTCTCGACCGCCTGGAACACCCCGTGCTCGCCGATCGGCACGCTGATCCCGGACCGGTACGAGGCGTCGGCCGGCACCGTCTCGTCGTCCGGCGTGACCTCGGCGACGGTGTACGACTCCCCGGTCTGGTAGGTCTTGCCGGCCAGTCCCTCGTCGACGCGCATCCGTTGGCTGCCGTCCGACGGCGCGTCCGCGGAGGTCGCGTACGGGACGAGCCAGTCGTCCTCCCGAATCACGATGGTACACAGGTTGAAATCGAGGAGGTCGGCCGCCGCCGCGACGGTCCGTTCGCAGACGTCCGTGACCGTCTCTTCGGTCTGGATCGTGGTCGCGACGTCGTGGAGCGTCTCGATGACGGCGGCGCGGCGTCGTCCCATGGTGTCGTACTGGAAACGCGAGGTAATGAATGTCACAGGTTCCGGCGGTGCCTCCGGAGGACCACAGGGCCCGTCACACGCCCAGCCGGAACCCGGTCATCAGGACAATCAGCGCGAGCATCACCGCAGCCTCGAACAGCCCGACGACGAGGTTCTTCTTCTCGATCGATTCGAGCCGCGAGGCGTCCGGGTCCGGCGACAGCGTCTCGTAGTACGCGCTGAGCTGGAGCCGGTGCGGGACCGCTAACCCGAACGCGAACAGCCCCCAGCCGAGGCCGAGCGCGAGCCCCGACCACATCCCGCCGAAGCCGTAGCCGAGCCCGAGGTCGGGCGTGAGGAGGACGGTCCCGGAGAGCACCGTCGTCAGCGAGAAGCCGACGAGGAAGAAGACGGCCTTCGGAATCAGCGTCCTGTTCACCGCGGCCGACGCCTCCTCGTCGAGGCCGCCCAGCGTCGGCCCGATAATCGCGGGGAAGATCAGCGCGAAGCCGAACCACACCGCGCCGGCGGCGACGTGCGTGTAAAAGAGCAGCTCGGTGCTCGCGAGCGCGAGGCTCGCGGCGAGGAACGCCAGCGGCACGAGGAAGCTCCCGGCCGCGAACGCCGGGTTCGCGGCGTCCGCGAGGTGGCGAACTCGTTCGACGAATCCCGACTCAGCGACGTGACGGCTACCTTCGTCAGCGACAGCCATGGACGCCGGATCCCGAGTCTCCGTCAAATGCGTTCTGGTCGACACGATCGCAGCCGGTTCTCAGCGGTGACCACGTGCTCACCACCCCAGTACACTGTTGAGTACCCGTAGTTGGTAGTTGACCGCTCTCGATCGCTCAGTACAGAGGAAGAGATGAGCGATAGCGGGAGTAGGTGTAGTATGTCGTGAGTGAGGTCGTTTATAAACCAGAGTGCGGTGTTGCTGTCGGCTGTTTATAAGTGACTGACGCCACCGCGGCGAGTGTCTCCAAAGCCCCAGCCGTGAGGGCGTCGTACGCTCGCTGTCGTTCGAAAGGCGCGAAGCGCCTTTCGTGATGACGAGAGAGCTTTGCTCTCTCGAACCACGCTCCTCGGTCGCTCACTCCGTTCGCTCCCTGCGGTGCTTACGTCGCCTACGACGCCCTCACGGCTGCCCCTTTGAGTCCCGCCCCACACAGCGACCGCACCTCACGCCTCCCCAGCCTCGCCGCTCGCTCCGCTCGCGGCGTCCCTCGCGGGCTGGCTCGCGGCCTCCGCTTCGCTCCGGCCGCTCGCAGGCGCGCCACCGCATCCCTTTTATAACCCCTCGTCGCCGCCGCTCACCGTCATTTAAATACGACATCGCGGCCGGCGATCTGCGATACTCACTCCCGTAACCGATCGAGAAGCACGCTTCAGCTATCGGCTGTTTCAGGCATGTCGGTGTTTATAAAGAGAAGTTTAACAGCGCCCTCCGGTCGCGAGACCCCGATTACTTCTCGATGATGCTCTCCTCGACGGCCTCGCCGAAGTGGCGCGCGACGTCCTCGTAGTAGACGAGCGCCTCGTCGCCCGGCTCGACGTCGGTAACGGCCTTCCGACCCTCGCTCGTCGCGATCTTCACGGTCTCGGCGTTCTGGATGAGCGTCTCGATCCGGTCGGTCCCGTCCTCCGTCTCTATCTCCGCCTGGATCCGGAACATCGGGCGCTTCTCGATCTTCACCCGGCCCACGACCGCCTCGCGGGTGTGGCCGTCGGTGTCGACGACCTGGACCTCGTCGCCGCTCGACAGCTCCGCGAGGTAGTTGGTGCCGCCCTCGGCGTTGCGGACGTACGCGTGGACCGCGCCGGCGTTCACGCGGAACGGTCGCGAGGCGACGTACGGCGACTCCGCGGTCTCGGCGTGGACGAAGAAGAGCCCGCGCGACATCGAGCCGACGAGCATTCCCTCGCTGTCGTCCATCAGCGACCCGGTGTCGATACAGACGCGGTCGGCCATTCCGGTCTGTTCGACCTCGGTCACCTCGGCGTGCCGGAGGTCCAGCGTCTCGCGGTCGGCCGCGTCGCGGGCCTCGACGGCGCCGCGGATCTCGTCGGGCGAGTCCGTGTCGAGAAGGACGCCGTCGGCGCCGATCTCCAGCGTCTCGAACGCGGTTCGGGCCTCGGCGGCGGTCGTCGCGCCCGCAACGAGGTGCGTCTCCTCGCCGACCCGGGCGATGAGGTTCTCTAAGGGGATGATCGACCAGTCCTCGCCGATGACCACGGTGAAATCGGCCTCGTCGGCGGCTGCCTCAGCGAATTCCTCGTACTCGGTGCCGAGGACGCGGACGTACGCCCCCTGCGCGCGGTCGTCGCGGCGGCGCAGCGTGGTCAGGTCAGCCGACCCGGAGAAGTCGTCCGGCATCGAGACCGTCCCGTCCCCCTCGCCGCCCTTGCCGACGAAGTACGCGTCGGCCTCCACGTCGCTCTCGGCGTCGTCGATCACGTCGGCGTCCGAGCGGAACGCCGCCACGTTCACGTCGCCCAGTTCCCGGACGCGGCCGACGTCGTCCTCGTCGACGAGCACCCAGTCCGCGCCGGCCTCGATGGCCGTCGTGACCCGTCGCTTGCGCGCCTCCCAGTCACCGACGTCCCCGTCGGCTTTGACCCAGACCGTGCGTGTCATTGTCGAAACCTCACGGCGCGCCGGCTTGAAAACTGCGAAAGGGTCGTGCGTTGCGGGCGTCGGCCCGGCAGACGACAAAGCACTTATCGGTGAGATAGTATCGTCTGACATACACTCCCGCATGACGCAACCAAGCCAGCGCCTCTCGGACGCGGGGTCCCGGTACGCCGCGGCGCGCGAGTCCCTCCGCGAACGCGCCCGGCCCCACCTCGGGATCGACCCGCGGGCGCTCGGCGCGTTCCGGATCGCGGTGGCGTTGGTGCTCCTCGCGGACCTGCTGATCTACCGGCTTCCGGCGGTGCGGACGTTCTACACGGACGACGGCGTCCTCCCGCGATCGACGCTCGCCGAGGTCTACCCGCTGTTGGAGCGCGCGTCCCTCTACGCGATGTCCGGATCGGCGCGAGTACAGACGGGGCTGCTCGCGGTCGCCGCCGTCGCCGCCGTCTGCCTGTTAGTCGGCTATCGCACGCGGGCGGCCGCGGGCCTCTCGGCCCTCCTGTTCGCGTCGCTGTACGCGCGGAACCCGTACGTGCTCAACGGCGGGAACACGGTGCTGGTCGCGTTCCTGTTCTTGAGCCTCTTCCTCCCGCTCGACGCCCGCTGGTCGCTCGGTGCCGGCCGCCGGAGCGGCGGCGAAGACGAGGAACGGCGAACCGACGCCGACGGAGGCGCGAGCGCCGGGGGAGGAGACGCCGGTGACCCGCGGATCTGTTCGCTCGGCACGGCCGTCACCCTCCTGACGCTCGTGTCGATATACGCGGCGAACGCGGTCTCGAAGTACCGGAGCGACTCGTGGATGTCGGGGACCGCCGTCCCGCGGATCTTCCAGTTGGGCGAGTTCACCGTCGGGCTGGGGCCGCTCGTCTCGGAGTACACCGCGGCCCTCACCGCGACCAACTGGCTCTGGATCGCGCTCCTCTCCGTCTCCCCCCTGCTGGTCGTCGCGACCGAGCGGCACAGGACCGCGCTCGCCCTTGCGTTCATCTCCGCGCACCTCGGCATGGCCGCGACGATGCGGCTCGCGGTGTTCCCGTTCGTCATGAGTTCGATCCTGCTCCTGTTCCTCCCGCCCGGCGCGTGGGACCGCGTCGAGGCCGTCGCGTCGAGGCTCTCCGAGGCCACCGGGCTCGCGGAGACCGATCGGCCGCACCGGAGCGACGGCGGGACCGACGCACGGACCCCGTCTCCGACCCCGTCACGGACCCGCCGCGGGATCAGGGCGGGAGCCGCCGCGCTGCTCGTCGGCTTCTTCCTCGCGCTCGTGTGGTGGCAGGCCGCGGGGGTCGGGCTCGTCGACCTCCCCGCACAGGAGTCGACCGGACAGCTGTCGGAGGTGAGCTGGTCGTTCTTCGCGCCGAACCCCCCGGACGCCTCGGGCTGGTACGTCGTCGCGGGCACGCTCGAATCCGGCGACACGATCGACCTGCGCGACGGCGGCGCGGTCTCGTACGACCGGCCGCCGGACGCGGCGGAGACGTATCCGTCCACTCTCTGGCATCAGTTCGGCTTCAGAATGAAGAACGCCGCCGAGTCGCAGTATCGACCGGTGGCGTCGTACGCCTGCGAACGGTCGGACCGCGACTTGGAGTCCGTGACCGTCTTCCACGTCGAGCAGCCCGTCGACGCGACCGGCCCGGTCGGGGAACCGGACGCGGAGGAGCGAGTGCGCGTCGCCTGCTGACGCGGATCCCGAGCGCGATTGACCCGTTACGCCTCGACGAATCCGCCCGCCCGGAGCGCCTCCTCGACGGCCGCGTCGTCGTGGACGACCGCGGAGACGGCGCGCGCGATTCCCTCGGGGTCGTCGTGCTGGAAGATCGACCGCCCCATCGACACGCCCGCCGCGTCGCCGTCCATGGCGCCGCGAACCATCTCGACGGTCTCGCGGTCGGTCCCCTTCGAGCCGCCGGCGATGACGACCGGGAGCCGGGTCGACTCAGTCACGCGTTCGAAGGAGTCGCCGTCGCCGGAGTACCCAGTCTTCACCACGTCGGCGCCGAGCTCCTCGGCGAGCCGGACCGCGTGGCCGAGTGCCTCGGGGTCGGACTCGTCGACCCCCGGGCCGCGCGCGTACGCCATCGCGAGGACCGGGAGCCCGAGGCGCTCGGCGTCGGCCGTCAGCTCCGCCAGCTCCTCGATCTGGTCCGGCTCGTGGTCGGAGCCGACGTTGATGTGGAAGGAGACGGCGTCGGCGCCGGCGCGGACCGCGTCCTCGGCGGTGCCGGTGACGCGCTTGTCGCTCTCGTCGGGGCCGATCGTCGTCGACCCGTTGAGGTGGACGATGTAGCCGGCGTCGTTCTTGTTCTCGTGGACGCGGGGCGCGATCCCGCGCTGGGTGAGCACCGCGTCCGCGCCGCCGCTCGTGACGCCGTCGATCGTCGACTCGATGTCGACGAGCCCCTCGACGGCGCCCATCGTGATCCCGTGGTCCATCGGGACGATGAGGTATCGGTCGTTCGTGGAGATGCGGTCGAGTCGTGCCGAGAGTCCTGCTGTCATTGTGAGGTGGGTCGTTGTGTGAGAGTGTGGCAATCGGAGGTAAGTCGGTTTCGTTCGGGGACGTATTGGTTCGTTTCGGAGCGAGCGGCTCAGGCCGACTCGACCGGTTCGGTCCGCGAGCGGTAGCCGCGCTCCGCTCCGTCCTTCAGTTCGCGGGAGAGCGCTTCGAGGCGGTCGGCCACCTCCTCGGTCGACAGGTCGTTCTCGACCCCGTCGGCGACGACGTCGACGAGCGCCGACCCGACGATGATCCCGTCGGCACCGCCCGCGACGATGCGCTCGGCGTGCTCGCCCGACGAGATGCCGAACCCGACCGCCTTCGGCACGTCGTACTCGCGGAGCCGATCGAGGCTCTCCGTGGTCTGGTCGGAGACGTCGTCGCGGGCGCCGGTCGTCCCCAGCCGCGCCTGGACGTACACGTAGCCGGAGACGTTCTCCATCATGCGGTCCAGTCGGTCGCCGCGCGTGGTCGGCGCGACGATGAAGACGAGGTCGAGCCCGAACTCGTCGCAGGCCTCGCGCAGCGGGTCGGCCTCCTCCGCCGGCAGGTCGGGGACGACGAGCCCCTGGATGCCCGCGGCCGCCGCCCGCTCGACGAACGGGCGCGGGCCGGTCTCGTCGCCGTACTGATAGATCAGGTTGTAATACGTCATACACACTAAGGCGGCGTCGACGTCCACCTCCTCGGCGAACGCGAAGAACCGCTCGGGCGTCATCCCCGCGTCGAGCGAGCGGACGAGGGCCTCCTGAATCGTCGACCCCTCGGCGATGGGCTCGGAGAAGGGGAGGCCGAGCTCGATCACGTCGGCGCCGCCGCGGTCGAGCGCCTCGACGTACGCCATCGACGACTCGTAGTCGGGGTCGCCGACGACAAGGTACGGGACGTAGGCGGGGCCGTCCGCGAACGCGGCCGCGATGGCCTCGGAGTTGCCCGTTACCGGCTCCGCGCTCCGGTCCGCCATTCAGATCCCCCCCGTGAACATCGACATGTCGGGCGCGTTCGGGAGGTCGCGCTGATCGGTCTCCTCGATGGCGGCGTCGAGGTCCTTGTCGCCGCGCCCGGAGACGTTCACGACCACGCGCTCGCCGAGCTCCTCGTGGTGCTCTTCGAGGTAACCGAACGCGTGCGCGGTCTCCAGCGCGGGGATGATCCCCTCGGTGTTCGAGAGCCGGTGGAACCCCTCTAAGGCGTCGTCGTCGTCGACCGCGACCGGCTCCACGCGCCCCTCGTCGACGAGGTACGCGAGTTCCGGGCCGACGCCTGCGTAGTCGAGCCCGGAGGAGACGGAGTGGCTCTCCATGATCTGCCCGTCGGAGTCCTGGAGGAGCTTCGTCCGGGCGCCGTGGAGCACCCCCTCCTCGCCGGCGTACAGCGACGCAGAGTTCGGGGCGACGCCCGCCTCCTCGTCGACTTCGAGCGTGGACCCGCCGGCCTCGACCGCGCGCAGCGCGACCGACTCGTCGTCGACGAAGTCGGCGAACGCGCCCATCGTGTTCGACCCGCCGCCGGCGCAGGCGACCACGTCGGTCGGGAGCCCGCCGGTCTTCTCGATCGCCTGCTCGCGGGCCTCCTCGCTTATGACCGCCTGGAAGTCGCGGACCATCACCGGGAACGGGTGCGGGCCGACGATCGAGCCGATCACGTAGTGGGTGTCCTCGACCGTCTCAGCCCAGTCGCGCATCGTCTCGGAGATGGCCTCCTTGAGCGTGCCGCGGCCCGTCGTCACCGGCTTCACCTCCGAGCCGTTGAGCTTCATCCGGAACACGTTGGGGCGCTGGCGGTTGATGTCGCGCTCGCCCATGTAGATCGTACAGGGCATGTCGAGGTGCGCCGCCGCCATCGCGGTCGCGGTGCCGTGCTGGCCGGCCCCGGTCTCCGCGATGATGCGCTCTTTGCCCATGTACTTCGCGAGGAGGACCTGCCCGAGGGCGTTGTTCAGCTTGTGCGCGCCGCCGTGGAGGAGGTCCTCGCGCTTGAGGTACACCTCCGTGTTGTAGCGCTCCGAGAGCCGATCGGCGCGTTGGAGCGGGGTCGGTCGCCCGCCGAAGTCCGCGAGGCGCTCGCGGAACTCGTCCATGAACCCGTCCTCGTTGTCGAGGACGTAGCGCTCGTAGGCGTCGGTCAGCTCCTCGATCGCGGGCATCAGCGCCTCGGGGACGTACTGGCCGCCGTAGCGGCCGAACTTCCCGTCGTCACGGCCGCGCTCGCGGCCCGGCCGTCGCGAAAGCTCTCCAACCTCGCTCGTCGATGATTCGGTCTCGCTCATGTGGGTGTCTCCGTGGTGTCAGTCGTGTCGTCGAGTCTCGGGTCCGCGTCTTCGTCCTCGTCCGCCTCCGCCCGCACCAGTTCGCGCGTGTTCGCCGCCACGTCGCCGTCCATGATCGCGCTGCCGACGAGCAGGGCGTCGGCGCCCGCCGCGCGCATCCGGCGGACGTCCGCGGGCGAGCCGATCCCGCTTTCCGCGATCAGCGTGACGTCGTCCGGGACGTGGGGCGCCACGGACTCGAAGGTTCCGAGGTCGACGACGAGTTCCGCGAGGTCGCGGTTGTTCACGCCGATCGTCGTCGCGCCCGCGTCGAGCGCGCGCTCTAACTCTTCCCGGTCGTGGACCTCGACGAGGACCTGAAAGCCGCGGTCGCGGGCGGCCGCGAGCAGGTCCGGGAGATCGTCGCCGACGAACCGCGCGATCAGGAGGACGACGTCGCTCTCGACGGCGTCCAACTGCGCCTCCTCGACGACGAAGTCCTTCCGGAGGACCGGCACGTCGACGGCGTCGCGCACGCGTTCGAGCGTGTCGACGCTCCCGCCGAAGTGCTCCGGCTCGGTGAGCACGCTCAGCGCGGCCGCCCCGCCGGCGACCATCCCCTCCGCGAGCGCGACGGGGTCGTCCTCACGGCTCCCCTCTGTCGTCGGGCTCGTCGGCTTCACCTCGGCGATCACCGGGACGCGCCCGTCGGCCTCGGCCCGCTCGAACGCCGCCGAGAGGTCGCGGGGCGAGACCGAGACGGCCTCTCCGGCCCCCGCGGCCGCGTCAGCGCGGTCCCGTGCGGCGGACAGGATCGACCTGACCGCCGGCGCCAGCTCGTCTGGATCGTCCATTACTATACACTAATGTACGTATCTGTTCATAAGGCTTGCGGGGGACCGGACCGATCCGCTCGGCTCCCGGCCGGCGGCGCGAACCGGTCTCGCGGGAGGCATTTTAAGTAAGCGACCCTCCCAATGAAGGGTATGAGTGTATCGGGCACGTCCGGCGTTTTCGCCCGCGAGTTCGACGTCATCGACCGGACAGTCCAGATAGGTTTCGCCGGCGGTCGCGTCATCTCGGTGTCGTTCCCCGCCGAACCGCCGGGGGATGCCGACGGCGACCACGACCTGTTGGACCGGATCGACGCGTACCTCGGCGGCGAGCGCGACGAGTTCGCCGAGGTGGCGCTCGGCCTCACCGTGCCGACCGACCAGCGGGAGGTGTTGGAGTCGCTCCGGAGCGTGCCGTACGGCGAGGAGGTCTCCGTGAGCCGGCTCGCGCGGCTCGGCGGGTTCGATCCCGACGACCCGGACGACTTAGAGACCGTGACCGGCGCGCTCGACGATAACCCGATCCCCATCTTCCTGCCGGACCACCGTGTGAGCGGCGGGCCGTACGCGACGCCGGGCGACGTCCGGAGCGCGTTCCGGCGCGTGGAAGGGTTATAAATCGGGTCGGTCCCGAACCGAACGTGGCGCTCAGATATCGAAGTCGGGCGTGTCGAACGCCCCCTCGTCGGCGGTGACGTCGTACCCCTCGATCCCGGTGAGCGCCAGGTCCAGCGTCGCCTCCTGGTCCCACCGGCCCGTGTTGATGACGAGGTCGTAGATAGAGCGGTCGGACAGATCGATGCCGTAGTAGGACTTGTACCGCTGTTCCTCGATGACCTCGCGGACCTGCATCTCCGAGGTCATCTCCTCGCGGGCGGCCGTGCGGTCCGCGCGGACCTCGTCGGGGGCATCGAGCCAGATCCGGATGTCGGCGCGGTTACCGGCGATCCAGCCCGCGAGCCGCGACTCCAGCACGAACGCCTTGTTCGCGGCGCCCCACTTCTCGGCGATCCGGCGGAGCCGGCGGTCGAGCGCGCGGTCGATCTCCTCGGACTCGCCGGTCTCCGCGATCAGCTGCGAGAGGCTCATGTCGCGCTCGGCGGCGATCTCGCGGAACAGCTCACCCCCGGAGACGTAGCCGCAGTCGAGCGCCTCGGCGACGCCCTCGACGAGCGTCGTGGCCCCGCAGCCCGGCGGGCCGGAGACGGTGACGAACAGGTTCCGGTCGATCCGTCTGTCGGGCTCCGGCGAGGTGCCGCTCATGCGTGTCTCGCCACGGAGGGCCGCCGGATAAACGGGTCGGTCGCGGGAAGTTCCGCGGGACCGACGGACAAGGGGTCGGTCGCGGGAAGTTCCGCGGGACCGACGGACAAGGGGTCGGTTGCGCGAAGGTCCGCGGAACCGACGCAACGGATTTCCCTCCCCGAGCCCTCGTGAACGTCGTGAGCGAGACCACGGACCGGAGCGACGAGGCGGCCGCGCGGGCCCTCCTCCGAGACGCGGTCGAATGCGGCGCGATCCCGGACCCCGAGTTCGACCCGGAGACCGTGCCGATCGCGGACGCTGACGTCCTCGCGCGGCTCTCGCCGCCGGTCCGGCGCTGGTGGGTCGAGCGCTTCGGCGAGTACGTCGGCGAGAACGGCGGCTTCTTCACGCCCCCGCAGCGCGAGGCGATCCCCCACGTCAACGACGGCGAGAACTGTCTCGTGGCCGCGCCGACGGGCAGCGGCAAGACGCTCGCCTCCTTCCTCGCGGTCCTCGACGACCTCTTCGCCCGCGACCGCGCCGGCAACTTGGAGAACTCCGTCTACTGCCTCTACGTGTCGCCGCTGAAGTCGCTCGCGAACGACATCGAGCGCAACCTGGAGGCGCCCTTGGCCGGGATCGGCGACGCGGTCGCCGCGGCGGAGGGAGGCGACGGCGACTCGACGAGCGACGCCGACGCGGCCGGCGAGTCCGACAACGACGAAGACCCCTACGACCCCGGCGTCAGGCAGGCGATCCGCCACGGCGACACCTCGAAGGCGGACCGGCAGGCGATGCTCTCGGAGACGCCGCACGTGCTCAACACCACGCCGGAGACGCTGGCGATCCTGCTCAACTCGCCGAAGTTCAAGGAGAAGCTCCGCACCGTCGAGTACGTGATCGTCGACGAGATCCACTCGCTGGCCGCGAACAAGCGCGGCACGCACCTCTCCGTGTCGCTGGAGCGGCTGACCGAGCTGGCGCGGAACGGTGAGCGGGACGGAGAGACCGAGATCACCCGCATCGGCTGCTCGGCCACCGTCGAACCGCTCGACGGGATCGCCTCGTTCCTCGTCGGGCGCGAGCGCGTCGACGGCGAGGTCGGCGACGTCGACGGGTTCGAGACGCGCCCCTGCGAGGTGGTCGACGCCCGGTTCGCCCGCGAGTTCGACCTCGAACTCCGGACGCCCGCCGCCGACCTGATCCACACGCCGCGGTCGGCGGTGACCGATCGGTTCTACGAGTCGCTCCGCGAGCTGATCGAGTCCCACGAGAACACGCTGGTGTTCACGAACTCCCGGTCGGGCGCGGAGCGCACGCTTCAGGAGCTCCGCCAGCGGTTCGACTACGACGAGTCGGACTCCGGCTGTCACCACGGGAGCCTCGGCGAGGCCCAGCGCACGCGCGTCGAGGAGGGGCTGAAGTCGGGCGAGCTCGACGTGGTCACCACCTCGACGAGCCTGGAGCTCGGCATCGACATGCCGCACCTCGACCTCGTGGTTCAGGTCGGTTCGCCGAAGTCGGTCGCCGCCTTGCTCCAGCGCGTCGGGCGCGCGGGCCACAGCCCGGGCGAGACCGTCGAAGGGCGGGTGTTTGCGCTCGACCGCGACGAGCTGATCGAGTGCGCGACGCTGCTCGCGCGCGCCGAGGACGGGTTCGTCGACCGCGTGTTCCCGCCCGAGGGCGCCTACGACGTCGCCGCCCAGCACGTCTACGGGATGGCGATAAACCGGGTCCGGCCCGACCGCGAGGTCCGGGAGGTGCTGCGTCGGGCGCACCCGTACCGCGGCTTCGACGACGCGGCCTACGAGCGGCTGTTCCGGTACCTCACCGGCGACTACGACGGCCTCGAAGAGAAGAACGTCTACCCGAAGGTGTGGCGCGACGCCAACGACCCGCCGGACGGCGAGCACCACTACCCCGACTACCCGGTCGGCGAGACGCTCGTCGGGAAGCGCGGGCGGCTCGCGCGGGTCATCTACATGACGAACGTGGGGACGATCCCCGACTCGTTCACCTGCGACGTGTTCACGCGCGACGACGAGTGGGTCGGCACGCTCGACGAGTCGTACCTCGACACGCTGGAGTCGGGCGACGTGTTCGCCTTAGGCGGCGAGCGGTTCGCGTTCCGCTACCGACGCGGCTCGAAGGTGTACGTCGACCGCACGAGCGAGCGCCCGACCGTCCCCTCGTGGTTCGCCGAGCGCCTCCCGCTGTCCGCGGACCTCGCCCGCGAGGTGTTGGCGTTCCAAGCTGAACTCCTCGACCGGCTGGCCGGCGACGACCCGAGCGCCGGCCCGGCAGCGGTCCGCGCGTGGCTCCGCGAGTTCCCCCTCGACGGGAACGCGGTCCGCGCGCTCGCGCGGATGTACGACGAGCAGGTCCGGTACGCGGGCCCGGAGAGCGTATCGACGCCCGACCGCATCGTCGTCGAGGAGGAACTCGACCGCAACGAGTACAAGCGCCGCTTCTACGTCCACTCCGTCTACGGCCGCCGGTTCAACGACGGCCTCTCCCGGCTTGTCGCGGCTGCGGTCGCGAACCGGACAGACGCCAACGTCGCGGTCGCGGTCGCGGACCGCGGGTTCTCGCTCGCGCTCCCCTTGAACCGCAAGGTCGACGTGGCACAGATCCTCGCCGACCTCGACTCGGAGACCGTCCGCGAGGACCTCCGAGACGCCGTCCAGGGGACGGATCTCCTCCAGCGCTACTTCCGGATCAACGCCGGGCGGGCGCTCCTCATCCTGAAGCGGTACAAGGGGTACGAGAAGTCGGCCGCCGAACAGCAGGTGTCCGCCGAGATGCTGCTGTCGTTCGCGGCCGACCTGGAGGAGTTCGCGGTGTTAGAGGAGACGTATCGAGAGCTGCTGGAAGACCGGCTGGACGTCGACGGGATCCGCGAGGCGGTCGGACGGATCGCGAGCGGCGACCTCTCCGTGAAACACCGCGTCGTCGACTCGCCGAGCCCGCTCGCGTTCGGGCTGGCGACGCTCGTCGACTCCGACACCGTCATCGCCGACGACGAGTCGGCCGTCCTTCGGGAGTTCCACGCCCGCGTGATGGAGGAGATCGGCGAGGCGCCGCGGAGCGCCGGGAGCGACGAGGCCGCTGACCGCGACGCCGGAGACCACGATGCCGAACCGGCCGCGGACCGCTGACCGCGACGTCGGAGACCGCGACGCCGAACCGGCCGCGGACCGCTGACCGGACTGAGACGGCGTATCACGGCCGAATCGGCTCGGTCGGGAGCGGATCGGGGAGCCCGTCCAAGATCAGCGTCGTGTAGTGGAGAAAGACTACCAGCGCCGCGATCGACAGCAACAGGAAGAACAGCAGGACCAACCGCTCGTCGCTGCGGACGACCACGGCGGTGTCCGCGAGGAACTCCGTCCGCGGGCGACGCCCGGTCATTGTCCACAGTTGCGCACGCGTTCGCTTAAAAGTAGCCGGCAGAGCGGCGGGCCGGTGGAGCGACCGAGTCGGTGAAGGGAGCCGAGTTAGCGTGGTCGTCCGACTCGGTCGCGGCCGCTCAGTCGTCCGAGGGCGACACGGCGGATCGGCCGAGCGGCTCGCCGTCGACGGGCTCGTCGGGGTTCGCGTCGATAGCGGCGTCGCTGAGCCCGAACTGGGCGTCGACGTCGGCGTCCTCGCGCACGTGGACGGTGCCGCGGTGGACCGCGATGGCATCCGCGAGGTGAAGTCGCACGGCGTTGAGCAGCACCTCGGCTTCGAGGGGTTGCCCGCGGCGCTTGATCTCGTCGACGTCGGCGCCCGGCGGCACGTCGAAGGCGCGCTGAGCGATGACCGGGCCCTGGTCGAGGTCGGTCGTGACGTAGTGGGCGGTGACGCCCGCGATGCGGACGCCCGCGTCCTTCGCCTGCCGGTACGCCTCCGCGCCGGGGAACGCCGGCAGCAGCGAGGGGTGGACGTTGATGATCCGGCCCTCGTACCGGAAGACGACCTCCGGCGAGAGGATGCGCATGTAGCGGGCCAACGCGATGAGGTCAACGTCGTACTCCGCGAGCAGGTCGAGGAGGCGGCCCTCGTCGGTGTTGCCGTTGCCGTCGCCCACGTCGTAGAACGGCTTGTCGTACCGCTCCGCGAGCGAGCGGAGGTCGCCGCGGTTGCCGATGACGACGGGGATCTCCGCCTCCGCGCCCTCGTCGGCCAGCTCGCCGTTGGCCTCGGCCTCCAGCAGGGCCTCGGGCGCGTGCGTCTCCTTCGTGACGAGCAGCGCGACGCGGCGGGCGTCGCGGTCGCTCGGGAAGCGGACCTGGATGTCGACGTCGAGCTCGCGACCAAGTTCAGCGAGCGCGCGGCGGAGCTCGCCCCGGGACGTCTCCATCTCCGACGCGTCGACGCGGGTCGTCATCCGGAAGACGCCTTCGCGGACCGCCTGATCGAGGTCCTCGATGTTGATTCCCCGCTCGAACAGCAGGGAGGTGACCCGCGCGATGAGTCCGGTCTTGTCTCCTCCGACGACCGTGATCTCGGTCAGTTCGCGGGTCATGCGACGATCACCTCCGCGGGTTCGAACGGCTGCATACACCCCCCTCAACAGGCGGAGGGGTTTGCCCCTTTCGTTCCGTGCGGTCCCTGCCTCCCGCACGAACGACCAAAATATATCCACGTATGTGTGTATAAACGTCGTTCCAAAACGGTTTTTACACACGACTCCGCACCAACGGGTATGACCGCGTACACGGCGACGGTGACGGTCCGGCTGAAGCGGGGCGTCCTCGACCCGGAGGCCGAGACGACCCAGCAGGCGCTCGAACGGCTCGGGTTCGAGCTGTCCGACCTCCGCTCGGCGGACCGGTTCGAGGTCGACCTCGACGCCGCCGACGCCGACGAGGCCGCCGATCGCGCCGACGAGATGGCCGAGCGGCTGCTCGCGAACCCCACAATCCACGACTACGACGTCGCGGTCGCGGAGCGATGACGGTCGTCGATTCGGCCGTTGCGGCCGCCCGCACGAGGTGGGCGGCGTGACGGTCGCCGTCGTTCAGTTCGGCGGCTCGAACTGCGACCGCGACGCCGTCCGCGCGCTGGACCACCTCGACGTCGACGCTGAGCGCGTCTGGCACGAGGACGGCCTCCCGGCCGACCCCGACGGGATCGTCCTCCCTGGCGGGTTCTCCTACGGCGACTACCTCCGCGCCGGCGCGATGGCGGCTCGCGCGCCGATTATGGAAGACGTCCGCGCGGCGGCCGACGACGGCGTTCCCGTGGTCGGGATCTGTAACGGCGCGCAGATTGGATCGGAGTCCGGGCTGACGCCGGGCGCGTTCACCACGAACGCCTCCGCGCGCTTCCAGTGCGAGCCGGTCCACCTGCGCGTCGAGCGCGCGGACACGCCGTGGACCGCCGCCTACGACGAGGGCGACGTGATCGAGGTCCCCATCGCCCACGGCGAGGGGCGCTTCGAGATAAGCGAGGACGCCCACGCCGACCTCGTCGCGGACGACCGCGTGCTCTTCCGCTACTGCGACGCCGACGGCAACGTCACCGACGCGGCCAACCCGAACGGCTCCACCGACAACGTCGCGGGCGTCCTCGGTGAGCGCGAGACGGTCGCGGTGCTGATGCCCCACCCCGAGCGCGCCACGCTCCCGGACCTCGGCCGCAGCACCGACGGCGCGGGAATCCTCGAAGCGTTCGCCTGACCCGCCCCTCGCTCACCCGGCCCGCGCGGCTTCTCCGGTCGACTCCGTCTCCGCCCGTGACCCCGCATCGGTTCCGCCGGTGCCCTCGCGCTCCAGTTCGCGCTCCAGCGCCCGCTCGAACTCCGCCTCCGTGAGCTCGCCCTCGGCGTACCGTCGCTTGAGGCGCTCGACCGGCGCCTCGTCGGGTTCGCTCGGGTCCGAGCCGTCGTCGGACTCGCTCGCGAGGAGCTTGGCGCCGAGGACGCCCGCGACGAGCAGCGCCGCGACGGCGAACAGCGCGACGAGGGGAAAGACGAACATCGCGCCGCCCGTCCCACCCCCCATCATCCCGCCTGCCATTCCCGACCCGGCCATGCCGCCCATCAGCGGGGTGACGGCGACGCTGTCGAAGGCTATCATGTGTGGTAGTTACATTTCTGTATTTAAATACGCCGCGGCCGTTCGCAGGCCGTGAGACGCCGCTCCGCCGTCGTCGAACGCGTCGGTCGTCCGCAGACCGGCGCCGGCGAACGGCGGGAGCGAGCGTCGCTTCTCCCCGCACGACTTTTGCGCCCGGCCGCCGAACCGGCGGGCGTGAAGGCACGCCACATCGACCACGTCAACCTCCGGATCCCCGCGGACGGCGCCGACGACGCCCGCGAGTTCTACGGCGAGCGGCTCGGCTTCGGCATCGAGGACGCGCTGTACGCGGCCGACGAGAAGCCGTTCTTCGACGTGCGGCTCTCGGCGACCGCCGTGATCCACCTCTGGCCGACCGACGAGTTCGAGCGGCCGACGAAGACGAACTACGACCACGTCGCGGTCGTCGTCGAGGAGTCGGTCGACGAGATCGAGGCCGAACTGGCGGAGGCCGGCGTCGAGGTCGAGAAGACGCTCGACTCGCCGCTCGGCGCGACCGGCGAGGCGGGCGCGGTGTACGTCCGCGACCCGTTCGGGTATCGGGTGGAGCTGAAGGCGCGGGTGTGACGGTGTGACCGCGGGACGGGTCACTCAGCGCCGCCCCGAACCAGTTCGCACTACCGAGCAACCCTCGCCCCGACGCGGTCGTTTAAGAGCCCCGAGCGACAGGGTCGAGTATGAGCGAACAGCAGCCAAGATCCGACGACGACGAGCGGCGTCGTCGCCGGGAGGACACGGACCGATTCGCCGGCGGGAAAGACGAGGAGCTGCGGAGCCGCGACGTGACGGAGGGACCGGACAAGGCGCCGCACCGCGCGATGTTCCGCGCGATGGGGTTCGACGACGAGGACCTCTCCTCGCCCATCATCGGCGTGCCGAACCCGGCGGCCGACATCACGCCGTGTAACGTCCACCTCGACGACGTGGCGGACGCCGCGCTCGACGGCATCGACGCCGCCGGCGGGATGCCCATCGAGTTCGGGACGATCACCATCTCCGACGCCATCTCGATGGGGACGGAGGGGATGAAGGCGAGCCTCATCTCGCGGGAGGTGATCGCCGACTCCGTCGAGCTCGTCTCCTTCGGCGAGCGGATGGACGCGCTGGTGACCGTCGCCGGCTGCGACAAGAACCTCCCCGGGATGATGATGGCCGCGATCCGGACGGACCTCCCGAGCGTCTTCCTCTACGGCGGCTCGATCATGCCCGGGCAACACGACGGGCGCGACGTGACTATCGTCCAGGTGTTCGAGGGCGTCGGGACGTACGCGCAGGGCGACATGGAGGCCGACGAGCTCGACGACTTGGAGCGCAACGCCTGCCCCGGCGCGGGGTCGTGCGGCGGGATGTTCACGGCGAACACGATGGCGTCGCTCTCGGAGGCGCTCGGGTTAGCGCCGCTCGGATCCGCCTCGCCGCCCGCCGAGGACGAGGCGCGCTACGCGGTCGCGGAGCGCGCGGGCGAGCTCGCGATGGACTGCATCGAGAACGACCGCCGCCCCTCCGACATCCTCTCGCGGGAGTCGTTCGAGAACGCGATCGCGGTCCAGACCGCGATGGGCGGCTCGACGAACGCGGTGCTCCACCTGCTCGCGCTCGCGGGCGAGGCCGACGTCGACCTCTCGATCGAGGACTTCGACGAGATCTCGCGGCGGACGCCGAAGATCGCGGACCTCCAGCCCGGCGGGAGCCGCGTGATGAACGACCTCCACGAGGTCGGCGGCGTGCCGGTCGTGCTCCGGCGCCTGCTGGAGGCCGACCTGCTCCACGGCGACGCGATGACCGTGACCGGCCGGACGCTCGCCGAGGAGATCGCGGAGCTGGAAGAACAGGGCGACCTGCCGGCCGACGACGAGATTGAGGCGGACTTCCTCTACTCCGTCGACGAGCCGAAGGAGGAGGAGGGCGCCATCAAGATCCTCGACGGGAACCTCGCGCCGGACGGCTCGGTGCTGAAGGTGACCGGCGACGACGAGTTCTACCACGAGGGCCCCGCCCGCGTGTTCGAGAACGAGGAGGACGCGATGGAGTACGTCCAGTCGGGCGGCATCGAGTCCGGCGACGTGATCGTCATCCGCAACGAGGGGCCCCGCGGCGGGCCCGGGATGCGCGAGATGCTCGGCGTCACCGCCGCGGTCGTCGGCGCGGGCCACGAGGACGACGTGGCGCTGCTCACCGACGGCCGCTTCTCGGGCGCCACCCGCGGCCCGATGATCGGCCACGTCGCGCCCGAGGCCGCCGTCGGCGGGCCGATCGGCCTCATCGAGGACGGCGACCACGTCACGGTCGACATCCCCGAGCGCGACCTGACGGTAGACCTCTCCGACGAGGAGCTCGACGAGCGCCGCGAGGCGTGGGACGCGCCCGAACCGCCGTACGAGGGCGGCATCCTCGCGAAGTACGGCCGCGACTTCGCCTCCGCCGCCGACGGCGCGGTGACGAACCCGCGGCTCACGCGAGACTTATAAACGAGACGAGCGGCCGTTTTTCGGATTTAAAATGTGCCGTGGCGCGCGCCTCCGAGCGCCCGACAGGGCGCGAGGAGCGCGTGCGAGGGATGCCGCGAGCGACCGAAGGGAGCGAGCGGCGAGGCTGGGGAGGCGTGAGGTGCGGTCGCTGTGCGGGGCGGGACTCAAAGGGGCAGTCGCGAGGACGGCGCAGGCGACGTAAGCACCGGAAGGAGCGAGTGAAACGAGCGACTGAGGAGCGCAGCGAGCGTGCGCCGTCCTCGCGACTGGGGCTTTGGAGGTATTCACCGTCGATCTGCGATCAGACATTTATAACTGAGCAGCTGGGGCTTTGGAGGTGTTCTCCGTAGCGTAGTCGATCAGTTATCGCGGAGACCGTCGGTAGATTCCGAATTCTATATCGAGAATTACTTGATCTACGCCTCACTCACCCCACCGTCGGTCTGTGCGGTCCGGACCGACTCGGCGCGCCAGACGTTGCTCCGGCGGCCCGCGCGCGACAGCTCCATCTTCACGACCGAGCCCACCGGCAGGTCCGCGACGCGCTCGCGGGCGTCCTCGTCGGCGTACTCGACGACGTGGTACGTCTCGTTGCGCGGATGGGCACGTACTGTGGTACATTCGTGATCGTTCTGTGCGGAAATGACGGTGTACGCGTTCGATTGTGACATCTTATCCCGTTATTGCTGGACACCCTACTTCAAATCTCCGTATATTCACTACGGTCGTGACCGAAGTCGTAATACCAATATAAGGTCTTGAAGTTCTGAAACGATCATGTGGTTCGGCGTGTTCGATCGACGGGCACGGACGCTCACTCCCCACAGAGGCTCTGAAACTCCGCCGTCGGATCACCATACCTATTTCCGGCGACGGCGAAGGTAGCTCATGGACCGAGGCGAGGGGCCGGAAGGCGAGCCGACCGTCGACGGCGTGACGAGCGCGGACGGCGTCACGGACGTAGACGCCGGCGGCGTGGCGCTGTTCGTCGACGGCCCGAACGTGTTGCGCGAGGAGTTCGACGTTGACCTTGACGACGTGCGACTGGCGGCCGAGGCGGAGGGGCCGCTCGTCATCACCCGCCTCTACCTCGACGAGCACGCGACGCCGGGGCTGATTCAGGCCGCGGAGGCCCGCGGCTTCGAGGTCGTGATCACGAGCGGCGACGTGGACGTGAAGCTCGCGGTCGACGCCGCGCGGTTCGCGGCCGAAGGCCGGATGGACACCCTCGCGATCGCCTCCCGCGACACGGATTTCAAGCCGGTCGTCGAGACCGCGAACGGCTACGGGATCCGGACGCTCGCCATCGCGCCCGGCGAGTTCGGCCGCTCGGACGCGCTCCGGAACGCCGCGAACGGCTCCGTGACGCTCGACGGCGATACGAAGAGCGAGTCCGTGAGCGACGAGGACGAGACGACTGCCGAAACCTCTTCGACGCAGTAGCACTGGGAGTCGAGTTCGATTCGATACGTCGCGGATCGACGACGACCGGCTCCGAAGTCTCAGTCGTTTATTTATAAACGAATCACTGTCTTCTGTAGGAGAACACCTCCAAAGCCCCAGCCGGGAGGCGGGCGCACGCTCGCTGCGCTCCTCGCTCAGTCACTACGTTCCTTCGCTGCGGTGCTTGCGTCGCCTGCGCCCGCCTCCCGGCTGCCCCTTTGAGTCCCGCCCCTCCGGAAGACGTTCCTGCTCGCTTCGCTGCGCGGGCTGCGACTTCCGTGCTCCCGCTCGCTTCGCTCGCGGGAACGCACAGCACCGCACCTCACACCTCCCCAGCCTCGTCGCTCCCTTCGGTCGCGACTCCCTCGCACGCGCTCCTCGCGGCCGCCGATGGCGGCCGCTCGGAGGCGCGCGCCGACCGCACCACGTTTATAAGTGAACTCTGCTGCGGTGAGCGACTATTTAAATATCCCGTCGTTGCTACCGCACCGGTTCATCGCCGTCTCTTCCGCTGAAATCGCCCCAAAAGCAGCGCGCCGACGCCCCCCGCGAGTCCCGCGCCGCCCACGAGGACGACGCCGGTCGCGACCCCGCCGTACCGCGCGGCCGCCGCGTCGATCCCCACCCGGACCCAGCCGAGGTTCGGCACCGCGAACAGCGCCTTGCCGGCGATCCACTCGTCGGGGACGACCGGCGCGATGCCCGCGCTCTGGTCGTACAGCTCGTTCGCGTCGCCGTACGTGACGTACCCGTCGTACGGCGCGGGACAGGTCGAAAGCTCCGCGCAGTCGCCGGAAAGCAGCGCCGGGTCGGCCCGCTCCGTCCAGTCCTCGCCGGCGTCGACGGGGAACGCCAGTCGGTGGAACACCGGTCTCCCCCCGGCGCCCGGAACCGTGTAGACGACCACGTCCCCCGTCCCGCCGAGGCGCGTCGGCGCGTCCGGGTCGGCGGCGGTCGAGAGGTCGCCCCACGGCGCCCGGTCGGTCGCCGTGACGACGACGAGATCGCCGCGCTCGACGCCCGGCGCCATGCTGCCGCTCTCGACAGCGACGAACGGCGGCCACGTCCCGACGAGCGACCCGAGCAGGACCGCGATCAGGAGGACCGCGACCGCGGGCGCGACGAGGCCGGTGCGATCGGGGCGACGGCTGCTCACGCCCGATACGGGGACCGGCGACCGCTTGAGGCTGTCGGCCGAGTCGCTCCGGCGGAGTCGTTGACGACCGCCGGATCCGACGTCGGGGCTCCCGTTCCCCGATGCCACAAAGGCTTAGGCGCGTCCGGGCGAGGTGCGAATATGACCGATCGCCTCCCTCCGCTCCACGACGCCCACGACGCGCGCGGCGCCAAGTTCACCGACTTCGGCGGCTGGCAGATGCCGGTCGAGTTCGACTCGATCCGGACCGAACACGCCGCGGTCCGCGAGTCCGTCGGCGTCTTCGACGTCTCGCACATGGGCGAGATAGAGGTGGCCGGCCCCGATGCGACCGAACTGATGAACCGGCTCACGACCAACGACGTGCGCGCGCTCGACCCCGGCGACTCCCAGTACGCCGCGATCACGAACGAGGAGGGCGTGATGCTCGACGACACGGTCGTCTACCGGCTCCCCGACGGCACTGCGGCCGGCGAGGCGGCCGCGTCGCTCGCGGCCCTCGAGGACGCCCACGACGGCGACTTGGACGCGCCGAGCGGCGACCCCGCCTACCTCTTCGTGCCGAACGCGGGCCACGACGGGCAGATGTTCGACCGCTGGACCGCGCACCGCGACGAGTGGGAGCTGGACGCGACCGTCGCGAACGCCACCGACGACTGGGCGATGCTCGCGGTCCAAGGCCCCGACGCGGCCGACGCCCTCGACGAGGCCACCCCCCGGGACCGCGTCGTCGACCTCTCGAAGTTCGAGGCGACGGCGGCGGCCGTGGCGGAGACGGAGAGCTGGGTCGCGCGCACCGGTTACACCGGTGAGGACGGCTTCGAGGTGATGTGTCCCGCTGGCGCCGCCGAGGCCGTCTGGACGGCGTTCGTCGACGCGCCGCGCGAGGCGCAGCCGTGCGGGCTCGGCGCGCGCGACACACTCCGCACCGAGATGGGCTTTCTCCTGTCCGGACAGGACTTCGACCCCGAGAACGAACCCAGAACGCCGTACGAGGCGCGGATCGGCTTCGTCGTGAAGCTCGACACGGAGTTCGTCGGCCGCGACTCCTTGGAGACCCAGAAGGAGCAGGGCGTCGACGAGAAGTTCGTCGGCGTCCGCCTCCGCGAGCGCGGCGTGCCCCGCGGCGGCTACGCGGTCACCGACGGCGACCTCACCCGCGTCGGGAAGCTCACCTCCGGGACGATGAGCCCGACGCTCGACGAGCCGATCGGACTCGGCTACCTCCACGAGTCGTACGCCGACGCCGGCGCCGAGGTGAGCGTCGTCGTGCGCGGCGACGAGAAGCGCGCCGAGGTCGTGATCCCGCCGTTCCTCGATCGGTGAGGGTTGTCAGCAAGGACCGAGCAATCCTCATGAGACCGGCCCGAGAAGCGCCGGTATGGCACCGACCGATCCCGCGAGCGACGCGACCGGCGCCCCGGAGTCCGACCTCACTGTCGCGCAAGCGACCGATCCCCGCCCGATCGAGGACGTCGCGGCCGATCTGGGCCTCTCCCCCGACGACGTCGAGCGCCGCGGCGAGGGCGTCGCGAAGCTCACGCACGCGGCGGTGCGCGAGGCCGTCGGCGGCGCGGCGGACGCCGCAAACGGGACGAGCGCGGCCGGCGGACCGGCCGAGCGAGGGGAAACGGCCGGCTCCGACGGGACGACCGTCCTCGTGACCGGCATGTCGCCCACCCCGAAGGGGGAGGGGAAGACGGTCACGACCGTGGGGCTCGGTCAGGGGCTCGCAGAGCTGGGCGAGCGGACCGCGGTCGCGGTCCGCGAGCCGTCGCTCGGCCCCGTCTTCGGGATCAAGGGCGGCGCGGCCGGCGGCGGGTACTCGCAGGTGTTGCCGATGGAGGCGATCAACCTCCATTTCACCGGCGACATCCACGCGCTGACGGCGGCGCACAACCTCCTCGCGGCCGCGCTCGACAACCACCTCCATCAGGGGAACGACGCGGACGTCGACGCGCGGCGGGTCCACTGGCCGCGCGCGCTCGACGTTAACGACCGCGCACTCCGCGAGACGGTCGTCGGCCTCGGCGGCACCGCGAGCGGCGTCCCCCGCGAGGACGAGTTCGTGATCACCGCCGCCTCGGAGCTGATGGCCGTCCTCGGGCTCGCGTCCGACTTAGAGGATTTGAAAGCGCGGATCGGTCGCATCGTCCTCGCCGTCGACGCTGACGGCGAGCCGGTGACGCCGGACGACTTGGGCGTGACCGGCGCCGCGGCCGCGCTGCTGCGCGACGCGTTCCGCCCGAACCTCGTCCAGACGGTCGAGGGCGTCCCCGCGTTCGTTCACGGCGGCCCGTTCGCGAACATCGCGCACGGGACGAACACGCTCGTCGCGGACCGGGTCGGGAGCGCGCTCGCCGACTACCTCGTCACCGAGGCGGGCTTCGGCGCCGACCTCGGCGCGGAGAAGTTCGGCAACATAGTCGCGCGAGAGGGGATGGTCCCCGACGTCGCGGTCGTGGTCGCCACCGTCCGCGGCGCGAAGCGGCACGGGCTGGAGATGTGGCCGACCGACTTCGACGCCCTCGCGGAGCCGGACCCAGACGCGGTTCGGGCCGGCGTCGACAACGTCGCGAAACACGTCTCGATCGCCGAGTCGTTCGGCGTCCCGACGGTCGCCGCGATCAACGTGTTCGGCGACGACACGGAGGCGGAACTGGCGGCGCTGGAGGAGGCGATCGCGGACCGCGGGATCCCCGTCGTGCGCTCGACCGCTTACCGCGACGGCGGCGCGGGCGCGACTGACTTAGCCGAACTCGTCCGCGAGCGCGCCGGGACGGGCTCGTTCTCGCCGCTGTACGACGTCGACGCGCCGATTCGAGAAAAGATCGAGACTGTCGCCCGAGAGGTGTACGGGGCCGCGGACGTCGAGTACGTCGACGGCGCGGCCGACGACGTCGAGCGCGTCGAGGGGTGGGGGTACGGCGACCTGCCCGTCTGCCTCTCGAAGACCCCGTACTCGCTGTCCGGCGACGCCGCGCGGACCGGGGTCCCGGAGGGGTGGACGCTGACGATCCGCGAAGTGACTCCCTCGGCGGGCGCCGGTTTCGTCGTCGCGAAGACCGCCGACGTGATGACGATGCCGGGACTCCCCGCCGAGCCCGCGGCGGAGGACATCGATGTCGACGCCGACGGCGAGGTGACCGGCCTGTTCTGATCGGGTGGAACTGCGTCGGTTAGGGTGACCGCGGACCTACTCCCCGACCGATTCTTTCCGCTTCTCGACGACCTCGACGTCCGAAATTCGCGTGTCGGGATATCCGCCGTCCGCGTCCTTCTCGGCGGCCTTCACCATGTCCCAGACGGTGTTGAGGCCGGTCGTGACGCCCTCTAGCGCCTCCATCTCGCAGCCCGTCTTCCCGGTGGTCTCGACCGCGACCGTCAGCTCGATCCGGTCCTCGCCGACCGCGAACTCGGTGTCGACGTTCGTGATGGGGATCTGGTGACACATCGGGATCGTCTCCCAGGTGTGTTTGACCGCCTGAACCGCGCCGATCCGGGCGGTCGCGAGCACGTCCCCCTTCTCGACCGCGTCGGCTTCGACCGCGTCGATCGTCTCCGGGGTCAACCGGATCTCCCCGCGGGCGACCGCGCGGCGACTGCTGTCAGGCTTCGCGCCGACGTCGACCATCTGGACGTCGCCCGCGTCGTCGGTGTGGGTCAGCGCGTCCGCGCCGGCGGGCTCCGCGCCCGCTCCGTCGGCCCCCCTGTCGGCGCTGCCTTCCTCCTCACTCATTACGCATCGCCTCCGGCAGCCGGTCGGGTAAGTCCGTCGCCACTAAGCCGGCGCCGTTCGCTTCCGCGGCGGCATCTCCCGCTCGCCCGACGACGTAGGCGCCGACCGCGGCCGCGTGAAACGGCTCTGTCACGGCCGCCAGCGCGCCGACCGTCCCCGCCAACACGTCCCCCGTCCCGCCGACGGTCATCCCGGGGTTGCCGGTGCGGTTCAGCCGCACGTCGTCGCCGTCGGCGATCACATCAACCGCGCCCTTCACGAGCAGCGTGTGGCCCACCTCGGCAGCGAACTCGCGGACCAGCTCGGCGCGCTCGGCTGGGTCGCCCGCCGTCTCGCCACCCATCCCGACGAGCTCGCCCTGATGCGGCGTACAGATCAGGTCGGCGTCCGTGTCGACGTCGGGGACGACCCGGAGCGCGTCCGCGTCGACGACCGCGCGCCCCTCGTAGGCCGTCAGGAACTCGCGGACGAACTCGCGCGTCCCGTCGCCGTCGCCCAGACCGGGCCCGAGGACGACGATGTCGTTGTCGGCCGCGAGCGACGCGACCCGCTCGGCGTGGGCGGGCCCGACGCGGTCGCCGGGCAGCCCGCGGACGATGAGGTTCGGCGAGAATCCCTGGACCGCGCTCGCGACGGACTCCGGGCACGCCACGCGGACGAGGTCGGCCCCGGCGCGGAGCGCGGCGAGCGCGGACAGCGTCGGCGCCCCGGTGTAGGGCCCCCCGCCGACCACCAGCACCTCGCCGTTGTCTCCCTTGTGCGAGTCCGGGTCGCGGTCGAGTCCGAGCAGGTCGCCGGGGCCGGTGAACCGCTCCGCGGCGGCCGGGATCCCGATGTCGGCGACCGTCACCTCGGCGTCGAGCGCGGCCAGTCCCGGCTTCTCGTCGTGGAACGTCACCACGCGGTCGGCGTTGACCGCGATAGCCTCCGCGCCGCCAGTCGGGTCCCCCGTGTCGGCGTCGATCCCCGAGGGGACGTCGACCGCGATCACCGTCGCGTCGCTCGCGTTGATCGCCTCGGCCGCCGTCCGCTCCGGTTCGCGGAGTCCGCCCGCGATTCCGGAGCCGAGCATGGCGTCGACGACGACGTCCGGATCGTCGCCGTCGGGCCCGCCTAAACCGAACTCGCGCGAGTCCGTGACGGTCTCGCTCGGGATTTCGGCGCTTTCGAGCGCCGTCCAGTTCTCTCGCGCGATGTCGGTCCGGATCGTCTCGGGATGCCCGAGCAGGTGAACCGCGACGTCGTACCCGTCGAGGAACCGCGCCGCGACGAGCGCGTCGCCGCCGTTGTTCCCGCGGCCGCAGACCAAGGCGACGGTCGCGCCGGGATCCGCAGCGGCTCGCACCTCGCGGGCGACCGCGTTGCCGGACGACTCCATCAGCTGTTTGCGGGGCACCCCGAGCGCGGCCGCGTTGGCGTCGACGGCCGCCATCCGGTCGGTCGTGATCATGACCGGCGGTTCGGGCGCCGACGGATTAAGCGGGCGGGGTCGGGGCGCGCCGCCCGCTGGCGGCCCCGGAGCGCGGTCTCGAGAAATGAAAATGTTGAAGCGGTCAGGTAGTGAAGTCCGCGAATGACCGTGGTACTCGCAGTAGCCGTCGGCGCGGACGTCGACCCGAGCCCCGCCCCGACCGGCGCAGTCCCCGCCGACGGATCCCTCCGCGGCGGCTCCGGCCGCGGGCAGCCCTCAAACCGCCAGACGCGACCATGAACATCGGCTTCTTCACCGACAGCTACTTCCCCGGCATCGACGGCGTCACCTACACCATTCAGGCGTGGCGCGACCGCCTCGAGTCCCGGGGCCACGACGTGTACGTCGTGTATCCGGAGAGCAGCCACGAGCCCGACGAACGCGAGATACCGGTCCCCTCGCTGCCGAACCCCTTCTACCGACAGTACCGGATCCCGACCTACCGCCGCCTGTCGACGCTCCCCGATCTCGACGTGGTCCACTGTCACGGCCCGGCGTCGACCGGCCTGATGGGCCTTCGGTACGCGAAGCGGTACGGTGCGACCTCGGTGTACACCCACCACACCCCCGTCGAGGACTACTTCGTTCAGGGGCTCAAGTCGGAGCGGCTCGCCGCGCTCGCCGGGCGGGCGTACGTGGCCTACGAGAACCGATTTTTGAACGCGTTCGACTGCGTCACGGCCTCGACCTCGCGGATCCGCCGCGACGTGGAGCCGTACCGACTCCCGGTCGGGATCGAGATGGACCGGTTCCGGCCGCGCGAGGGCGCCCGGGTGGCCGCGCTCGCGACCGACGGCGGCCCGACCGCGGCCGACGCGCCAGTAGTCGGGTACAGCGGCCGGATGACCCACAAGAAGAACGTCGACGAGACGCTCCGGCTCGCCGAGCGGCTGCCCGAGGTCCGGTTCGAACTCGTCGGCGAGGGGCCCGTCCGCGCGGAGCTTGAGGCGGACGCGCCCGCGAACGTCCGGTTCCACGACTTCCTCCCCCGCGACGACCTCCCCGACTTCTACGCCGCGATCGACGTCTTCGTCACGGCCTCGACCTGCGACACGCTCGGCCTCTCGACGCTGGAGGCGAACGCCTGCGGCACCCCGGTGGCCGCCGCGGACGTCGCGCCGTTCGACGAGACGATCGGTCCCGAGAACGGGGCCCGCTTCGCGCTCGGCGACCTCGACGACATGGAGCGCGCGGTCCGCGACTGCCTCGACGGCGACAGGGACACCCGCGCGGCAGTCCAGCAGTTCTCGGTGGAACAGACGATAGACGAGCTCGAATCGATATACGGGGTGGCCGCGTAGATGGGCGCGGACAACGTCGACGCGTTCCAGCGGTTCATCTTCTCGGTTCCGCGGCTCCGGGTACAGGCTGCCGCGCTCGTCCTCCTCAGCGCCGTGTACGGAATCGCGACCGTCGCGGGGTTCTGGCTGTTCACGCCCTTCTCGCCGGACCCGTCTCGGATCGTGCCCGTCGCGGTCCTCATCTTCCTGATCCCGTTCGTCGTCGCCGCGGAGCTGTTCCCCCGCGTCCTCGACGGCTACCCGCGGCCGTGGAGCTACTTCCTCGCGCTCACCTCGCAGTTCGTCCTGTTCGTGTACGCGCTGGTGCTCTCCGGCGCGAACAACGTCGGGAACGCCTGGAGCATCATCTGGCTGAGCTTCATCACGCTGTACCTGGTCAACATCCTAGTGCTCGTCGTCTCGACGGGCATCGACCGCTCAGACCGGATCCTGCTCGTCTCGCTGGTCGAACCGGGACTGCTCATCGCGGCGTTCTACGCGCTGGGCGGCAGCGACCTCGGCTTCTCGACGTACCGCCACGTGTTCGCGTTCGCGTCGCTGCTCATCGCGGCCGGCTTCCTCGTCTTAGTCCTCCTCGTCGTCGACTACCTGATCAAGAGCAACACCGATGTCTCGGCGTTCGAGCTCACCTCCGGGCTCCTCCGGAACGACCGGGAGTCCCTCGACCTCGGCGTCGAGGCCCGCCCGTCCGTCGAGACGTTCGCCGTCGACAACGGCAGCCGCCTCACGGTCGCGGCCCCGTGGGTTCATCCCGGCCCGCTCGGCGGGTTCGGCGGCGGTCAGCTGAGCGGGAACCTGATCGACGCGCTGAACGGGGGTCGAGGGGACGGCTCGGGGCGCGATCCATCCGGGGCCGCGGCCGCCGCCGCCGACGGCGATGCCGAGGCCGCTGCGACCGACGGCGGGACCGGCGCGGCCTCGAACGGCGACGCCGGCTTCTTTTTCCACGTCCCGTGTACGCACAAGGAGGACCTCTCGAACCCGGCGGACGCGGAACGGATCCTCGACGCGGTCGCGGAGCCGGACGGGACCGAGCGCGCGTCGCGGCTCGTCACGGAGTCCTACGGCGAACGCGAGGGGTACGCGGACGTCCGGTTCCACGGCCGTCGGATCGGCGATCAGGAGGTGATCGTCCTCCACGGCGAGGGGATCGACGACTACGACACCGGCGTGTTCATGCGCGACGTCGACCACGACGAGGTGCTGCTGATCGACCAGCACAGACACGACATCCAGCAGGGGCCGGACGTCGAGATCCAGTACGGCTCCGCCGAGGCGGACCGCCTGAAGCGCGCGTTCGACGAATTCCGCGATCGGCTCGCCGACACCGAGCTCGCGGACGACTACGCCGCCGGCTTCTCTGTGACGCGGACCGGCCAAGACGCGCTGGCGATGGTCGAGTCCGTCGGCGACCAGGAGGTGCTCTGGATCGGCGTCGACACGAACGGGCTCACCCCGGACGTGCGGGCGACCGCGGACGCGTACCGCGAGGAGTTCGACGCGGTGATCCCCTTCTCGACGGACACCCACGCGTCGATCCACGAACTGGCGAACATGCGGGAATCCGACACCGACGCCATCGAGCGCGCGGTCGACCGCGCCGTCGACGACGTGGCGCCCGCGACGGTCGGGTTCGAGAGCCGGCGGACGGAGCCGGTGAAGCTCCTGAAGAACGACTACAACGGGCTGGTGTTCAGCGTCAACATCCTCATCCGGCTGACGCTCATCTCGCTGGTGACGCTGTACGTGCTGCTCGTGTTGTGGCTGTTCTTCTAAGAGGAGGCCATCGCGGGCGGGGTCGCCCCCGAGCGAGCGGTCCCCGTCGTTTTTGTGCGCTCCCGTCGACGCGTCCCCATGGTCTCGCGAGCCCTCCTCCTCGGAACCGGCCGGTCCCCGAAACGTGCGCTCGGCGCGGCCGCGGCCGCGTTCGTCGCCGCGTCGCTCCTCGTCGCCCTCCCGTGGGAGCCGATACGAACCGCCGGGCGGTACCCGATCTGGGCCGCCCTCGTCGGGATCGGCCTCGCGGGCGCCGGGTACGCCGGTCGGCACCGCGGCGGCCTCGTCGCGGGGTGGGGAGCGACGTTCCTCGCGACGATCTGGATCTACGTGGTCCCGCCGCTCGCGGCGGTCGTTCGCGGCGATACGCTCGACGCCGGCGGCTACGCGGTCCCGCGTCCGTCGATCGTCGCGCTGAGTCCGCGCGCCGAACTGCTGACCGGAATTCGGATCGGGCCGGTCGTCGCCCTCCTGGTCGCGCTCACGCTCGGGAGCGCGGCGTTCGCGCTGGGGGCGGGACTGCGTCGGCGCTCGGTGCGGTGACTCGACGGCTGACTCCTCGCCCCGCTCGGACGCTTCCGCTCTCCAGACGCTATTTAAATCCTCAGTAGTCGCCGATTTTTCGCTTTGAATCGCTCAGTACGGAGGCGGCGGTGAGCGATAGCGGGAGTGGGTGTAGTACGTCGTGAGTGTGGTCGTTTATAAGTCAGATCGCGGGGTTGCTGTCGGCTGTTTATAAGTGACTGACGCCACCGCGGCGAGTGTCTCCAAAGCCCCAGCCGTGAGGGCGTTGTACGCTCGCTGTCGTTCGAAAGGCGCGAAGCGCCTTTCGTGATGACGAGAGAGCTTTGCTCTCTCGAACCACGCTCCTCGGTCGCTCACTCCGTTCGCTCCCTGCGGTGCTTACGTCGCCTACGACGCCCTCACGGCTGCCCCTTTGAGTCCCGCCCCACACAGCGACCGCACCTCACGCCTCCCCAGCCTCGCCGCTCGCTCCGCTCGCGGCGTCCCTCGCGGGCTGGCTCGCGGCCTCCGCCTTCGCTCCGGCCGCTCGCAGGCGCGCCACCGCACCCCTTTTATAAGCATTCGTCGCCGTCGCTCACGGCTGTTTATATACTACATCGCGGCCGCCGATCTGCGATACTCACTCCCGCACTCGATCGAGAACCATCGTCGAACGGCCAGCCAATTTAAACGAGAACGTGTCTACATGAGAGGGGTTCCGACGGAGCCGCCCTACTCGAACGCCTTCACGCCCAGCGCGGAGGCCGACGCGCCGCCGATCACCATCGGGAGCCAGTAGACCGCGCCGCGGAAGACTAAGACTGCGGCGGTGATCGCGGACGCGGCGACCCCGGTCGTGGGGACGAGCAGGCCGACGAGCGCGGCCTCGATGCCGCCGAGGCCGCCGGGGAGCGGCGTCGCGCCCGCGACGTACGACAGCGGGACGACGAAGACCGGGATCAGCGGCGAGATCGGGTGGCCGACAGCGGCGAAGGCGGCCGTGAGCGCGGCGGCCTGGAAGAGCCAGCCGAGGAGCGAGAGCGCGACGATCCCGAGGAGCCGCGGGCGGTCGGTGCCGACGCGCTCGATATCGGCGAAGAAGTTCCCTAAGCGGTCCGCGAGGCCGGCCTCGATCGTCTCCGCGTCGAACCGGTCGAACCGGCCGAGGAACGGCCCGACCGCGCCCGGGACGCGGTCGACGACCGCAACGCGGTAGCGCCAGACGAACGCGATCGCCGAGACGATGGCGGCGATCAGCGCGACCGCGCTCGCGACGGCGAAGCCGACGCGGTCGCCGACCGCGGTGGTGGCCGCGTACGACCCCACGCCGAGGAAGACGAGCGACACCGAGGGGACGACGTTGAGCACGTCGACGCTCGCGATGCCGACGAGGCCAGTCTCGTATCTGGCCTCGCCGACCTTCGAGATGAGCGCCGCGGCGACCGGCTCGCCGCCCGCCTGCCCGAACGGGGTGACGTTGTTCGCGAAGGCGGCGCCGCTGTAGACCAAAAAGGCGGTCCGGACCGACAGCTCCACGTCGAGCGCGCCCAGCACGGTGCGGAGCATGAGGCTCCACGCCGCGAGCCAACAGAGCCCGAGGACGGCGGTCACGGCGACGAGGGCCGGGTCCGCGGCGGCGAGCGCGTCGACGACGCGGTCGACCCCGACGGCGACGAACAGCACCGCGAAGAGGAGGACGGCGCCGGCCGACCCGAGGATCAGCGCGCGCCGTTGTGGGCCTTCCATAGAACAGGTGGCGCCGTAGCGAACTTGAAACGTCTGCTTCGCGCTCGTCGGGGCGACAGGCCTTCCCGCGTCGCGGTTCCGCCGTCGGGGCTCGCTTCCGGACCGAGAATGAGAATACATACGTACCGGCGGGCCGACGGCCCACCTAATGGAAGATCAGCGGTTCCTCGAGTCGGACTGGGACTACTGCCTGGTGCTCGACGCGTGCCGGTACGACGTGTTCGCGGACGTGTACGACGAGTACCTCGACGGGACGCTCGAGAAGCGGAAGAGCATCGGCTCGTCGACGCCGGAGTGGGCCTACCGTACGTTCACCGGCGACCACGACATCGCGTACTTCTCCGGGAACCCGTTCATCAACGACCTGGGGATCCCGCTGAACGAGCTGAAGTGGGGCGCCAGCTGCGACTACGAGTGGACCGCCTCCGAGCACATCAGCGACATCCACGACGTGTGGAAGACCGACTGGGACGACGACCTCGGCACCGTCCCGCCGGAGGGGCTCGCGGACGCGTTCCACCGCAATCAGGACGCGGTCGAGCGCGCCGACCGCACCGTCCTCCACTACATGCAGCCGCACGCGCCATACCTCTCCCGCGGAAAAGGGCAGAAGCTCAAGCAGATCCAGAAGGGGATCAAACAACAGGAGGAAGAGGAGGAGGCCGAGGGGGGAAGCGACGACGACGGCGGCCTGCTCTCCTCGCTCAGCGACTCGGTCCGGCCGAAGATCGAGAGCCGGCTCGACGACAGCGAGTTCGCCCAGAAGGCCGGCCTGTGGCTCGAACTCGATCCGAAGGACCTCGTGAAGGACGGGACGCGCGTGACCGCGCTGTCGATGTACGAGGAGAACCTCCGGATCGCCTTAGAGAGCGTCTCGGAGCTGGTCGAGGAGCTCGACGGCGACGTGGTCGTCACCGCCGACCACGGCGAGGCGTTCGGCGAGGAGGGCGTCTGGGAACACCACATCGAGACGTACATCCCCGCGCTGATGGAGGTCCCGTGGCTGGAAGTCGAGTAGGCGTTCGACCCGCGGCCGCGGCGCCGGCGAGCGCGCCCCTCCGCCGATGAAGGTCAGCCACTACTTCGAGTTCGAGGAGCACGTCACCGGCGGGATGGCGGCCTCGGTCGACCACCAGCGAAAGATGTTCGACCGGGCCGGCATCGAGTACACCACCGAGCCGACGCTGGACGCCGACGT
This sequence comes from Halorubrum sp. T3, assembly GCF_000296615.1. Lineage (NCBI taxonomy): Archaea > Methanobacteriati > Methanobacteriota > Halobacteria > Halobacteriales > Haloferacaceae > Halorubrum > Halorubrum sp. T3. The sequence continues at coordinate 1,164,399 of NZ_JH815329.1, forward strand.
GCTTCACCTCAACCTGATGGGGCCGCGCTCGGTCTGGTACGCGCGCCGCGCCCGGAAGGCCGGAATACCCGTCGTCGCGCACACCCACGTCACCGCCGAGGACTTCGGCGACAGCTTCCGGTTCACGAACGCGCTCGCGCGGCCGCTCAGGCCGTACCTCCGGCGCGCCTACGGGCTCGCCGACCGGCTCGTCTGCCCCTCCGAGTACAACCGCGACGTGATCGAGGGGTACACCGACGCGCCGACCACGGTGATCTCGAACGGCGTCGACCGCGGGAAGCTCGACGGATTCGAATCGCTGGAAGGCGAGTACCGCGAGCGTTACGATCTGGACCCGCCGACAGTGTTCATGGTCGGCCACGTCATCAAGCGGAAGGGGTTGGAGACGTTCGTCGAGACGGCCCACCGCACCCCCGACGTCGACTTCGCGTGGTTCGGCCACATCGACCGTTCCCTGAAGGGTCGCGAGACGAAGCGGCTCATCGACGAGGCGCCCAGCAACTGTACGTTTACGGGGTTCGTCGACGACATCCGCGGCGCGTACGCCGCGGGCGACGTCTTCTGTTTCCCGACCCACGAGGAGAACGAGGGAATTGCACTCTTAGAGGCGATGGCGGCCGGGAAACCCCTCGTCGTGCGCGACATCGAGACGTTCTCGTGGCTCGAAGACGGCGAGGAGTGTCTAAAGGTGGGCAGCGAGGGCGACGAGGGGAGCGCACCCGGCGGAGCCGACGACGCCCGCGGCGACAACGTCGAGGGGTTCGTCGACGCGATCGACGAGCTCCGCGACGCCGACCGACGGGCCGAACTCGGCGCGACCGCCGCCGAGCGCAGCGCGGAGTTCTCGCTCGACGCGATCGCCGATCGGTACCGCTCGTTGTACGCGAATCTGGTGTAGACCGCCCCGAACGCCGGATCGTCGGCTTCTCACGGAAACTTGCGAAAACCGCAGTTGGTATGTCCGCCCGTCGACTCCGTAGAGGCAAATGACTCGAGTGAGCGTTATCGGCTGCGGTAACATGGGGGGTGCCCTGCTCCGGGGGCTCGCCCGCACGGAGGGGTACCACCTGACGGCGATCGACCTCGACCCCGAGGCGCTCGCCGCGATCGAAGACGCCGCCGACGAGACGACCGACGACGTGGCGGCAGCGCGCGACGCCGACATCGTCGTCCTTGCGGTGAAGCCGGACGTGGCCCCCGCCGTCCTCAACGACCTCGACCTCCGCGCGGACCAGCAGATCGTGACGCTGGCCGCGGGGCTCCCCCGCGAGTTCGTCGCCGAGCGCACGGACGCGCCGGTCGTCCGGATCATGCCCAACCTCGCGGCGGAAACGGGCGACATGGCCGCGGCCGCGACGAACGAGGGCCTCACCGACGAGGTCCGCGCGATGCTCGACGCCGTCGGCGAGTTCGTCGAGGTCGACGAGTCGCTGATGCACGTCTCGACCGCGGTCAACGGCAGCGGTCCCGCCTTCGCCTTCTACCTGATCGACGCGATGAAACAGGGCGGGATCGACAGCGGGCTCGACCCCGAGCAGGCGGAGACGCTGGCCGCCCAGACGTTCAAGGGCGCCGCGGAGACGGTGTTGCGCGACGACCGGAGCGTCGACGAGCTCATCGATGCGGTCTGCTCGCCGAACGGCACGACGATAGAGGGGATGGACGTGCTGTGGGACAGCGAGGCCGACGCGGCGGTCGAGGACGCCGTCGCGGCCGCGGAGCGCCGGTCCCGCGAGCTCGCCGAGGAATTCGACGATGCCTGAGGACGCGGGCGTCGAGCGCGTCGGCGCGACCGACGGCGATCGGGTCGAAGCCGCCCGACGGGAGGCGGCCGCGGCCGACCGCGTGATCGTCAAGGCGGGGACGAACTCCCTGACCGACGAGGACTCCCGGCTCGACCGGGTGAAGCTCGACAAGCTCGTCGCGGACGTGATGGACCTCCGCGAACGCGGCACGGAGGTCGTGCTGGTCTCTTCCGGGGCGGTCGGCGCCGGCACGGGCCGGCTCGACGAGGGGCCGGAGTCGCGAGACGGCGTCGACTCGATCGCGGAGAGTCAGGCGCTCTCGACGGTCGGACAGGGCCTGTTGATGCGACATTACACGCAGAGCTTCGAGCGGTTCGACCAGGACGTCGCGCAGATCCTCGTGACGGGCACGGACCTCGACGCGCCCGAGCGCTTCGACAACTTCACCAACACCGTCGAGACGCTGCTGTCGTGGGGGGTCGTCCCGGTCGTCAACGAGAACGACGCGGTGGCGACCGACGAGCTGCGGATCGGCGACAACGACATGTTGTCCGCGTCGATCGCGATGGGGCTCGACGCCGACCTCCTCGTGACGCTCACCGACGTCGACGGTGTCTACACCGGGAATCCGAAGCGCGAGGACGGCGCGGAGCTGATCGAGGCGGTCGACGACGGCTACGAGCGGCTCCGCGAGATCGTCGGCGACGGCACCGAGACCGACTTCGGCGGGATCCGCACGAAAGTCGAGGGCGCCCACGACGTGAGCCGTAACGGCATCCCCGCGATCATCGCGGGGTCGGCCGAGCGCGACGTGTTAGCGCGGATCGCAGCGGGTAAGCCGACGGGCACGCTATTCGTGCCGAAGACGGGTGACGACCATGAGTGAGAGCCACACCACGGATGTCGAGGCCGACACCGACGAGCTGGCCCGCCGGGCCGAGAGCGCCGCGTTGCGCCTCGCGAACGCGGACGAGGCGACCCGGAACGAGGCGCTCCGGTCGATCGCCGACGCGATCCGCGAGCGGGAGGCCGAGATCCTCGAAGCGAACGCGGTCGACGTCGAGGAGGCGGAGGCGATGCTCGCGGACGGCGAGTACACGCAGGCGCTGGTCGACCGGCTGAAGCTGGACGAGACGAAGGTCGAGGAGATCGCGTCGATGGTCGAGTCGGTCGCCGCACAGGACGACCCGCTCGGCGAGACGCTCGCGGCGCGCGAGCTCGACGAGAACCTGGAGCTGTACCGGGTCGCGGTGCCGATCGGCGTCGTCGCGACGGTGTTCGAGTCGCGGCCCGACGCCTTGGTCCAGATCGCGGCGCTCGCGTTGAAATCCGGGAATGCGGTCGTCCTCAAGGGCGGCAGTGAGGCCAGCGAGTCGAACCGCGTGCTGTACGAGGCGATCGTCGAGGCGACCGCCGACCTGCCCGACGGCTGGGCCGCCCTCATCGAGGCGCACGAAGAGGTCGACCGCCTGCTCGAGCTCGACGACCGCGTCGACCTCGTGATGCCGCGCGGCTCCTCGGAGTTCGTCTCCTACATTCAAGAGAACACCCAGATCCCCGTTTTAGGCCACACTGAGGGGATCTGTCACGTCTACGTCGACGCGGACGCCGACCTGGAGATGGCCGCGGACGTCGCCTTCGACGCGAAGGTCCAGTACCCGGCGGTGTGTAACGCGGTCGAGACCCTGTTGGTCCACGAGTCGGTCGCCGACGAGTTCCTCCCGGGCCTCGTCGCGCGCTACGAGGAAAGCGGCGTCGAACTGCGCGGCGACGAGCGAACCCGCGAGGTCGTCGACGTCGACCCCGCGACCGAGGAGGACTGGGACACGGAGTACGGCGACCTCGAACTGTCGATCAAGGTGGTTGACGACGCGTACGACGCGATCGACCACGTCAACGAGCACGGCTCGAAACACACGGAGTCGGTCATCACCGAAGACTCGGAGACCGCGGAGGCGTTCATGACCGGCGTCGACGCCGCGAGCGTCTTCCACAACGCCTCGACGCGGTTCGCGGACGGCTACCGCTACGGGCTCGGCGCCGAGGTCGGCATCTCCACCGGGAAGATCCACGCCCGCGGCCCGGTCGGTCTGGAGGGGCTGACGACGTACAAGTACTACCTCGAAGGCGACGGCCACCTCGTCGCGAGCTACAGCGGCGAGGACGCGCTCCCCTTCACACACCGCGAGCTCGACGGCGCCGAGTGGACGCCCGGCGGGCGGTGACCGCGGTCGAGCCCCCGAGAGCGGCCCTTCTACCCTTGTAACAGGTTCATGACCTCGTCGGCGACGTCGGGCTCGACGGCGACGACGTAGCGCTCGCCCGGGGTCAGCGACGTGTCGGAGCGGGCGATCCGGTGGCCGTCGGCGTCGGAGACGACGACTGCGCCCGCCGGGAAGCGGACCTCGGTGAGCGACTTCCCGGCCGCCGGGGCCCCCTCCGCGACCCGAATGAGCATGATGTCGAGGTTTCCCGTCACGTCGGCCAGCGTCTGGACGTCGCTGCCGAGGACCTCGTTCGCCGCCACCCGGGCGCCGGCCCGCTCGGGGAACAGCACCGCGTCGACGAAGCGCGTGTACGCCTCGCCGGCGGTGCGGTCGATTCGGGCGACCGTCCGGATCCCCGGGGACAGCTCCGAGGCCGCCAGACAGACCGCGAGGTTCAGCCCCGTCTCGCCGGTGAGCGCGGCGATCGCGTCGGCGTCCTCGATGCCCGCCTGTTCGATGATGTCGGGGTTCGTCGCGTCGCCGCGAATCACCGTCGCGATCCACTCGTCGGCGATCTCGGAGACGACCGCCTCGTCGCGTTCGACGATCGTCACCTCGTGGCCGCGGTCCGCGAGGATCTCCGCCGTCTGGAAGCCGACGCGTCCGCCGCCCGCGATCACGATGTCGAGTGAGCTTGGCATGGGTTCAGTCCTCCGTCTCCGTGGTCATCTCGGCCTCGGCGGCCGCCGGCCCGGAGTCCGGCTCCGCGCGCAGCCTGTTGAGGGTGAGGTACGCGGCCCCGCCGAGCAGGATCCACCCGGCGCTGAGCCCCAACGCCAGCGGGTCCGTCCGCAGCAGGTACTCCACGAGCACGCCCGTCAGGACCAGGTTGAGCGCGATTCCGATCAGCGGCGGGGCCGGGTAGAACGGCATCTCGTAGGGGCGGTGCATGTTCGGGCGCTCCCGGCGGAGCCTGATCGCCGCGACGTTGACGATGACGAACGACAGTAGGAAAAACAGGCTCGACATGTTGCCGGCGCTCTGGGTCGGCAGCGCGACCGACCCGAGCATCACCACCGCGCTGGCGAGGATCGCCACGAACGGCGTCCCGTACCGGTGGTGGATCTGGCCGAAGGAGGGGAGCAGCTGCCCCTCGCGCCCCATCGAGAACGCGACCCGGGAGGAGGCGATCACGACCGCGTTCAGCGCCGTCAGCGTCGAGAACACCGCGCCGAAGACGACGAGCGCGCCGCCGTTCTGAATGATCGGCAGTCCGGTCGGCATGAACGAGGTCGCCGCCTCGGCGATCCCCGCCTCCCCCGCCTCGGCGAGTCCGCTCGCGCCGAGCGTCCCGACGGCGACGGCGACGACCGCCAGGTAGACGACCACGGTGACCGCGAGGCTCGCGAAGATCGCCTTCGGAATGTTCTCGCGGGGATTCTTCACCTCTTCGGTGACCGTGGTGATGAGGTCGTACCCCTCGAAGGCGATGAAGGTGAGCCCCATCGCCGGCAGCACGGCGGCCGCGCCGCTCCCTTCGGGGAACAGCGGCTGGAACTCGGCGCCCGAGAACATCGGCGACGCTAGCCCGAAGGCGACGAACACCAGCAGGATCGCCACCTTGATGATCGTGAACACCGTCTCGGCGCTCCCGCTGGCGGCGGTCGAGACGGCGTTGAGCGCGACGAGCCCGAACACCGCGGCGAACGCCAGCAGGAACCCCGTCGGGACCGCCGCGTCGACGACCGGCAGGGCGAGGGCGCCGACCTCCTCTGGCGGTCGGACGACCCCGTACACGTGAAGCAGTTCGAGGAAGTTCGGGGCGAACCCGAGCGCGTACAGCGCCCCCGCGATCATGTAGGCGAACCAGAGCATCCACCCCATGATGAACGACGAGAGGTCGTCGAAGATCTCGCGGACGAAGGCGTACCCGCCGCCGCTCTTCGGGATCGAGCTGGCGAGCTCGGCGTACGAAAGTCCGGTGAAGGCGGTGACGACGCCGTTCAACGCGAAGACGACGATCGCCGCCGGGCCCGCGATCTCGGCGGCCAATCCGGTCAACACGAAGATGCCGGCGCCGATCATCGCTCCCATTCCGATCATCGTCGCGTCGAGCAGCCCCAGTTCGGCCTCGGGGGACCGGGTCTGTTCCCCACTCATCGCTCGGAAGCCCCGCGTCCGAGTTCGTCCATCGTACGCTCGGATCCGGACGGTCTCGACCACTTCATATCCGGTGAGAGTTTCCCCGACCTGGGAATCGTGTCGTGGGCTGAAAACGGTTTATCCGCGGCGCCCGTGTCCGGCGTTCCGGACGTGTAGGAACGTCGGCCGGATTGAAGACGCTGCGGGCCGAGATCCGGCACATGACCCGAACGAAGCGGTTCGTCATCGCCGGCGGGGGCCGGGTCGGGCTGCGGACCGCGGAGAACCTCACGGAGCAGGGACACGAAGTGCTGCTGATCGAGGTCGACGGGGACCGCGTCGAGGAGCTGGCCGACGCGTACCTCGGACCGGTGATCCACGGCGACGCCACGGACCAGTCAATTCTCAGGCAGGCGGACCTCGGCGACGCCGACGCGATCGCGGCGCTCACCGACGAGACGGAGACGAACACGGAGATCTGCCTGACGGCCCACTACCTCGAGCCGTCGATCCGGACGCTCGCCCGATCGGAGACGGCCACGGAGCCGGACCACGACGAGGTCGTCGACGCCACCCTCCTCCCGCAGTCGCTCGGCGGCGACCACGCGGCCGACATGCTCACGGGCGAGGGGATTCGGACGCTCGTGTACCCCACCGCCGACCTCGACATCATCGAGGTGACGGTCGCCGAGTCGGCCCCGGTGGCGGGGAGACGACTCGACGAGGTCGCCCTCCCCGCCGGGAGCCTCCTCATCTCCACCGCGGACCGGGACGGTCTCGCCGGCCCCGAAACGATGCTGGAGGCCTCCGAACGGTACATCCTCGCGGTGGAGTCCGACGTCGTCGACGAGGTCGTCAACCTCTTTCGCGGCTGACCGCGTCGCCCCCGACCGGACGCAGTGGCCGGGTTTCGCGAGGATACTCGGTGACCGCCTATCGTTTCGATTCGGCCTGTATTTAGTATAGCGACATATGATTTATTTGTTCGGGGTCGAACAGATTTTTGTCGTTTCAGGAGCAACGGATATCGGCATTGGGCCACCAATTCGGACGCACTCCGGAATAATTACCCCCGCCGCATCCGCATCGACGCCCATGGTCGACTCCGACTGGGGCGACTGGCTGCCGCGCGCGATCGCGGACGCCGACCCCGACACGGTGGCGCTGTGGTATCTGGGCTGTAACGGCTTCGCGATCAAGGGAAGCGAGGGGACCGTTATCTGGATCGACCCGTACGTCGGCACGGGCGACCCGCCGCGGACGATCCGCATGATACCGATACCCTTCGATCCCGAAGACGTCGAGGCGGCTGACGCGGTCTTGGCCACCCACGAGCACACGGATCACGTCCACGGCCCCTCGCAGGCACCGATCTTAGCGAACACCGACGCCGACCTCGTCGCGCCCGACGACTCGCTCGCGGTCGCGCGCGAGGAGGAGGCGTGGACCGAGGAGTACGCGGTGAGCGAGGCCGCCTTCACCGAGGTTCGGGAGGGCGACGAGCTGCGGATCGGGGAGTTCACCGTCCACGTCGTCGAGACGCACGACGCCGACGCTACCCACCCGGTCGGCTACGTGATCGAACACGACGCCGGCACGGTGTTCCACGCCGGCGACAGCAAGCCCTCGCCGTCCTTTACGGGGCTCGCGGAGCGGTTCGACATCGACCTCGGTATCCTCGCGTTCGGTTCCGAGGGGACGATTCCGGACAAGGAGACGGGCGAGCCGGTCCAGACGAAGTGGTACAGCGACGAGAACGAGATCGCGACGGCCGCGAACGACCTCGACCTCGACCGGTTGGTCCCCACCCACTGGGACATGTGGAAGGGGCTGACCGCCGACCCGACGGCGCTCCACGACCACGTCCGGAGCTACGAGTCGCCGGAGCGGTTAGAGATAGTCGAGATCGGCGATCGGATCGACCTGTAAACGGGAGCCGAACGGCCGCTTTCCCGGCGTTTCGGTTATCAACCACGAAACCCGGCCCGTGGAATTTAAGCCCCTGCTCCGGGACGTGCGGATATGAGCGAACGGACGGCAGAGGCGGCCACGACCGTCGACGAGGACGGGATCCGCGTCGAGAAATCCTTCACGGACGACGCGTTCCCCGTGCCCGCGGTGATGTACACCCTCTCTTCGCACCGCGAGGACCCCGTACGGGTGCGTATCGTCGACCGGATCCCGGAGTCGTTCCCGATGGACCGGGTGGGGTTCCACCCGGAGTACGAGAGCGAGAACTGGACGGCGTACAAGGACCACCGCGTGGAGTTCGAACGGGTGATAGACCCCGACGAGACCGTCGAGACGGTGTTCGGGATCCGAGACGACGACCCCGACCTCGACGGGTTCCTCGGGACGCCGGTGATCGAACACGTCCCGGTCGGCGAGGAGATCGAGGACGTCCTCGGCGCCGGCGACACGGACGCGGTGCGAGAGGTGCTCTCCGGCGACCGCGCGACCCTCCCCGGAATGGCGGAGGACGACGAGCTGTTGCTGGAGGATCCCGCGAGAGAGCCCGACGAGGCGTCCGAAACCGAGGAGGCCGACGCGGAGTCCGTTGAGGGCGAGGACGAAGCGACAGAGGACGATGCGGAACCGGACGCCGACGCCGAGGAGCCGGAGTTCGACGAGGACGACGAACCGGAACTCGACGAGGAAGCCGACGCCCCCGAACCTCGCGCGGTCGACGAGGGCACGGCCGCCGTGACCGCTCACGAGGGTGACCCGATCGGTGCCGCGACGGAGGCTGAATCCGAACCGGCAGACGACGAGGAGCCCGACGAAACGCCTGAAATCGACGAGACGGAAGCGGACGAGCGTGACGAGCCCGCGACGCTGCCCGGCGAGGGCGGCCTCGCGGCGGCCCTCGCGGCCGAGATCCGCTCCGGCGCGGCCGACGAGGAGGACATCGAGACCATCGAGGGGGCGTTCGAGGGCGGCGTCCCGCGCAGCGTCGACGTGCGGATCGCCCGCCTCCAGTCGAGCGTGGCCGACATCGAGGCGTACGCCGACGCGCTCGCGGAGTTCATCGACGGCGAGGGGACGGCGCGCGAGATCCTCGACGGGATCGACGAGCGCGTCGACGCCGTCGAGTCCGAGGTCGACGCCCTCGACGACCGGCTCGACGCGGCCGACGAGGAGCGAGAGACGATTGCGTCGGACATCGACCGCGTCGACTCCGCGGTCGACTCTACCTCCGACGCGGTGGATGCGGTCGACGAGCGGGTGGACGCGGTCGAAGACGACGTTGAGGCGGTCGAAGGCGACGTGCGCGGCGTGGAAGCGGACGTGCGGGCTGTCGAAGACGAGGTCGCGACCGTTGACGAGAGCGTCGAGTCGGTCCGGGACGCCGTCTCGACGGTCGAGACCGACGTGGACGACCTCGCCGCCGACGTCGACCGGGTCGAAACGGAGGCCGAAACCGTCGCGGAGACGGTCGACGACCTGGGCGACGACGTCGAGACGCTGTACGAGGAGGTCGACAGGGCTGCCGAGCGGGCCGAGATCGCCGAGGATCTGGCCGAAGACGCCGAGGAGCGCGCCGCTGACGCCGCGGAGCGCGTCGACGACGTGGAGTCTGGGCTCGACCGCTTCGACGAGGAGTTCGACGACCTGTGGGACGACCTCGCGGAGGTCGACGCGCGGCTCACCGACATCGAGGACCGTCTCGGGGAGGACCTCGACGACGTGGCGGCCGAGTTAGACGAGATCAACGAGCACCTCGAAGAGCTGGACGAGTTCCGCTCGCGTCTCAACGAGGCCTTCGGGCCCTAACTCACCTGTTCTCGACGTGGCGCCGTCGGCGCGGAACGACGCCGTCGGCCTCCGTCACCCCGGTTCAAAAACGCAACCCGTTTTACGCGCGCGGTCGCAGATCGGTCAATGACAGATCCGGTTCCGGTCGCCGTCCCCCGCAAGGGACGCCCGCTCGAAGCCGTCTTAGAGCGGATTGCGGCCGTCTCGGCCGACGACCGTCTCGACCGGCTCGCGGACAGCGTGAGCAACACGCTCCGATACGAGAAGGCCGTCACGAAGGGGTCGGTCGACGCCGACGCCGGCCCCTACGATCGGCTCGCGGAGTACTCGGACCCGACGACGACGGCAGAGCCGGAGTTCACGCTGATGCGCGACGATCGGAACGGGAAGCCCCGCCGGATCGTCTTCGACGCCGCAACGGTCGATCTGGGCGACGTGACGGTCAAGCTCGTCGGTCGCGAGGAGCCGTTCCGCGCGCTTCGAACCCACGAGTTCGCGCTCGGATTCGACTCCGCGGACCTCGTCTTAGAGGAGGTGGTCGGGATTCGCGACGCCGGGCTCGGCAACATCTCGGACATCAACGACCGCATCGACCCGGTCGACACCGACGTGCGCGTCGTGACCGGGCTCGGCGACACGGTGTCCCACACCCTGATGGGACGCGAGGACCGGCAGGCGCCGAACACGACGTTCGACCGGGCGTATCTCGACGACTACGAGGGGCCACTGTGTATCTCGCCGCGGTACGAGCGCCTCGTCACCGCGGTGTTGGGCACCGACGCGCTCAACGGCGTCGAGTTCGTCTATCCCGAGGCGGACGAGGAGGAAGAGGCCGCGATCGCCCGGGTCGGACTCGGCGTGTACCTCACTGTCACCGGGTCGACGGCGCGCGAACACGGGCTCAGCGTCGGTGAACACCTCTTCCCCAGCGAGACGGTTCTGATGCGTAACGCGGCCGAAACGGACGATTCGGTCTCCAGCGTCCTGCGGGCGCTCGAACACGAGGCGGCCGACTCGGAGATCCGGGTCTGAGTCCACGTATCGTATAGCGGTATGGAATATACGCGTGCGGACGAAGATGGATTCGGTCCCGACGCGTGGGATCGATTCGTCGCGAGTTTCGCAAATTAACCATCTGCGATCCACGCGACCCTCCCGAACTACTGCCGACGACGCAACGCGGGCCGTGCCCGAATACTCGGGACCATTACCGAGCCGGCCGAGAGGGATTCGAGAGCGGCGAACTTCGGGGGCGTTTGGGTGCGGCATGCTACTCGAAGAGATATCCGAATATCTGGACTCCGAAGCCGCGATGTGTGATACTAGAATTTAGGATATTACTTACGTAGCAGCGAATATAGGGTACTACTCGCCGAGATAAGGTCACTTATCCGCAAATCTGGGATAGATTGAAGTCGCGGCCGTGAGAACCGTCGTCCGAGAACGATGGGAGGCGATCGACAGTCGGTGAAGACGTACGTGCCGACAGAACAGAAGGAGCTGTGGCGCGACCACGCCGACGAACTCGACATGTCGCTGAGCGAGTTCGTCAGGACGATGGTACAGGCCGGACGCAAGGGGTTCGCGCCGGTCGACTCCGGCGAGCGCGAGGAACCCGATTCCGAGGGCGCTGACCCCGGGGGTCATGACCTCGAAAGGGGCGTCCGGGCGGCTCTCGAATCAGGCCCCTGCTCGTGGGACGAACTCGTCGAGGCGGTGGTCGGCGACGTCGAGGACGAGCTGGAGGCGACGCTCGACGACCTCCAAGAACGAAACCGAGTTCGGTACAGCGGCCGCGACGGGGGGTACGTGTTGACCGATGAGTAGCACCCGCGCGGCCCCCGATCCCGACGATCCGATCGGGTACTTCCTCGAGGACCTCACCTACCACGGGAAGACCGATCGAACCAGACAGGCGTACGAGCGCGTCCTGCGGCGGTTCGAGGAGTTCCTCGACGACACGGACCCGGAGTCGGCGAGCCACCGCGACTGTATGTCGTTCGTCCACTCGCTTCGGGGCGACGTCGCCGACAGCACCGTCGCGACGTACGCGGCCTATCTCCATCGGTTTTACGGGTACATGACAGAGGTCGGCGCCTTCGACGGCAATCCGATGACGCTGGTGATGGAGGAGATGGACGAGACCGTGGACAAGGACCCGGCGCGTCGCGACGTCTCGATCCCGGCGATGCGGTCGTTCGTCGCCGGGATCCGCCATCCGCTTCACCGCGCGCTCGTGGTCACCCTCCTGAAGACCGGAATGCGGGTCGGCGAGCTCTGTAACCTCGATCTACGGGACCTGTCGGTCACCGATCCGGACCTCGAAGCGGCGTACTCGCTCGGGGGCCGGCCGGCGCTGTCCGAGCGGCCGGACTCGATATTCGTGACCGCCGAGGCGACCGTCGGCGAGGAGCTGAACGGCGAGGTGCGGACGGCCGCGAACAAGCGCAAGCGCGGGACGGTGATCCCGGTCGACGACGAGCTGCGCCGGACGCTGAAGGCGTGGCTCGCCGTTCGGCCGGATTCGCCGTCGCCCGCGGAGCCGTTGTTCGTCGGGACTGCGGAAGGGTGGGGCGAGCGGATCCGACCGGAGGCGGTCAGACACGTCGTCGAACGGTACGCCCGCGAAGAGGGGTGGTACCGGACCGGCGGTGGTGCGGACGAGAACGTCACGCCCCACTACTTCCGGCACTTCTTCACGACGCACCTCCGCGACAGGACCGGCGACCGCGGCGTGGTGAAGTACCTGCGCGGCGACGTCGCCGACGACGTGATCGACACGTACACGCACAACTGGGGAGACCAGGTGCGAGAGGTCTACGAGACGAACGTGTACCGGCTCCTGGTTTGAGAGGTCTGACGGCAGATCGTCTCGTATTCCGTCGGCCTCGGTCGGTCGACACGCGTTCAGTGTGAAACTCATAAATCACATACCGCGATATATAATTTGGTGTGAGGCACCTCCGCCGGAATCGTACGCGTGAGCGGGAGATCACGGCTATTGGCGGTCGAGCGGCCGGTTCGCGGGGCAGGTCCGGCTTCGACTACACCTTCGAGGAGGAGTCGAGCAGTTCGGAGACGGACTGATCGGCCGTCTCGGGGGTCTCGAGGGTGACTCGCCTGGCCTCGTACGTCTCCATGATCGCGCCCGGCCCGCCGACAGTGAACTCCTCGGTTCCGTCGTCGAGCACCAACGTGTTCTCGATGGGGATGTTATTCGTCGTCGGTTCGACGAGCCCTTGCCGCACCCCGGTTACCCGCCCGCGCCGCGTCTCGAACGGCTCGGAGGACCGGGCGGGACGAACGGACACCTCCGCGATCAGTTCGCGGTCGCGGCGGCGGTGGAGCGTCGCGTCCAACACCGCGTGTCTGAATCTATCGTACGTCTCCGGAGGCTCGCTCGGCCCGTCGACGTAGACCTCCGTCGCGAGGGGCCAGTAGTTTCCGAGAAAGGATCCGACCAGCGCTGGCGAGAGCCGGTCCTCGGTGAAGCCGATGGCCTGCTGGTCGGTAGGGGGCCCGACGACCACCTCGGGCGGGGAGAACAGGCCGTGGGTTCGGTCGACGCTGAGGATCATCGGCCCGGTGTGGTCCCAGACGCGCACCGCGCTGCCCAGCCCCTCGAAGCGGCCTCTCTCGACCGCGTCGGTCCCGTCGTCGTTGACCAGTACGAGAGTGAGTACGCCGCGGTCGACCGCGGACCTGAGGTCGGCGGCGAGGTCCGAGACGATGGAGGCGTGGACCGAGAGGCTCACCTCGTTTTCCGCTTCCCGGAGCAGCCGCGAGATACGCTTTCGGACGGTCGCCGTCGATTTGATAACCTCGTAGCGCCGGTCGACCTCCGGGTCGGGCTCGTAGAGCGCGTCGAGGTTCCCTTCGAGCGTCGAGAGCGTGTCGGAGAGTCGGTCGACGACGGTCGACGGGTCCAGCGCCCGGACGGTCGTCGGCGTCTCGTGGTCGTGTATCTCGACGAGCCCGCGGTCTTCGAACTCCCCCAACACGTTGTAGACGTACCGCTTGGACACGTCGGCCCCTTCGGCGATCGCACTCGCCTTCGCCTCGCCGAGGGTCAGGATAGTCGTGTACGTGTCGATCTCCTTGTCGGAGAATCCGAACGACTTCAGTTGGTCCCGGAGATCGGGATCGGTTCCGCTCATGACGCCGGCTTTCGACAGGGCGGGTAAAGAAGTGCCCGTACGGGCCGAGAGCGCTACCCCGTCGGTCAGTCCTCCTTCGCGTACGGCTCGCCGACGGCCGCCGGGACCCGCGTGTACCCGACCACGACGAGGACGACGAGGACGGCGACGTACGGGAACAGCCCCGTGATGCTCCCGGGAAGCGAGATGCCGACGGTCTGAAGCTGGATCTGGAGCATGTCCATCGCACCGAACAGCAGGGACGCTCCGTACGTACCGAGCGGATTGTAGTTGCCGAAGAGGTACGCGACGATCGCGATCCAGCCGCGACCGTCGACCATCGTCACGCCGGTTCCGGTGAACCCGCTCCCGATGCCGATCGACAGCACCGCACCGCCGAGCCCGGCCATGAGGCCCGAGAAGACGAGCGTCGCGTAGCGGACGCGGTTCACGTCGACCCCGGCCGTGTCGAGCGCTTCCGGGTTCTCCCCGGCCGCCTGTACCCAATAGCCGTATCGGGTCCGGAACAGCACGACCCACGCGCCGACCGCGAGGAGGACCGTGAACATGACCAGCGGCGACGCGTCGAAGAACAGCCGCCCCGCGATCGGCACCTCGGAGAGAACGGGGACGACCACGTTGTCGATGTTCGGGAGCGACGGGCTCGAAACGCCGCCCCAGACGACCGTAGAGATGAACGGACCGAAGCCCAGTCCGATGAACCACACCGCGAGCCCAGCGACAATCTGATCGGCCTCGTAGCGGATCAGGAGGACCGCGAACAGCGCCGCCAGCAGGCCGCAGACGAGAGTCGCGACCAACACGCCGAACCAGAGGTCCGCTTGCCCGACGCCGTCGCCGCCGGACGCGGTCCAAGCCGTGACGGCTCCGAACAGCGCGCCGAAGATCATGAACCCTTCCAGCCCGATGTTGAACACGCCGCTCTTCTCGGCGTAGAGCCCGCCGATGGCGGCCAGCGCGATCGGCGTCGCGGCCTGAAGCGCCCGTTCCATCGCGCCGACCGTCACGAGGTCGGAGCCGGGGATGTCGGCGACGAGAAACACGAGCAGAGCGGCCGCGAGCAGCGCGAGGCTGCCGACGAACGCCGAGCGGCCGCCGATCGCGTCCCGGACGGCGCTCATCTGGCGTCACCTCCGAGGCCCGTGTACCGACCGGCGGCGCGGAACAGCTCCGGCGCCGCGACGAACAGGACGATCAGCCCGATCACGCCGTCGACCAGCTCGCTGGGGACGTCGAGCGTGAAACCGATGTACTGTCCGCCCGCGTCGAGCCCGCCGAAGAGGAGCCCGGCGGGGATCACCCCGAGCGGATTGTTCGCGGCCAAGAGGCTCACGGCGATGGCGTCGAAGCCGAACGTCGGGAACGTGTTCGGGTCGCTGTAGTACCCGAGGATCATCACGGCGAACAGCGCCCCGGCGAGCCCGGCGATCATCCCGGAGAGCGTCATCGTCCGGACGATCATTCGGTTCGGATCGACGCCGGAGTACTTCGCGGCGGGCTCCTGATAGCCGCTGGTGACGAGGTCGTAGCCAGACCCCGTCTGTGTCATGTACACGTACACGACGGCGACGGTCACCAGTGCGATCCCGAACCCGATGACCGAAAACGACGGGCTCCCGAAGGCGAACCCCGGGAGGTCGACGTAGTCGGGGAACGACTCCGTGTTCGGCGCCGCCGCCCCCGGCGGACGCAGATACGCGTCCAACAGGAAGTAGACGACGCCGGAGGCGATGAAGTTCAACATGATCGTCGTGATGACCTCGTTCGCGCCGGCGTACGCCTTCATCAGTCCGGGCAGCGCGCCGTACGCCCCGCCGGCGGCGACGGCTGCTCCGCCGGCGACGACCATCAGGACGACGCCGACGACGGTGTTCGCGGGGAGCAGCGGCGTCAGAAACAGGATCGCGAGGGTGGCGGCGAATCCGCCGACCACGAACTGCCCCTGAACGCCGATGTTCAACACGCCGGCGCGGAACGCGACGGCGACGGCGACGCCCGCCAAGATGAGCATCGTCGACTGCCGGAGTGTGAAGGCGACGTTCGAGAGCTCGCCGACCGCCCCGTACACGAGCGAGTAGACGAACTCGACGGCGTCGTAGCCCGACAGGGCCACGATGCCCGCGCCGATGACGAGCGCAAGGGTCGTCGAGACGATCGCGATGACGATCCGCTCCAGCACGGACGCCCGGAGCATCCGGTCGACGATCCGGTCGAGCGCGGCTCGGACGTGCGAAGCGCCGGCGTCGCTCACGCGTCACCCCCCGCGTCGAGCGCGACCGTGTCAGGGTCGTCGAGCGACTGTCCGGCCATCATCAGTCCGAGCTCCTCCTCGGTCACGTCGCCGGGGTCGACCACGTCGACGAACTCCCCCTCGTACATGACTGCCGTCCGGTCGGAGAGCCGTTTGACTTCGTCGAGCTTCGAGGAGACCAGAACCACGGCGACGCCCTCGTCGCGCATCTCGCGGAGCCGCTCGTGAATGAACTCGATCGACCCGATGTCGACGCCGCGAGTCGGATGCGCCGCGACGAGCAGCGACGGGTTCCGTTCGAGCTCGCGACCCACGACGAACTTCTGTTGGTTGCCGCCGGACAGCGACTCAGCCGTGGCGTCCGCGTCGGCCGGCCGGACGTCGTACTCCTCGACGATGGCGTCCGCGTGGTCGGTGATCGCCCGCCAGTCGAGGAAGGCGCCGTCCGCGAACGGTTCGACGGTCTGGTTGCCGAGCAGCGCGTTCTTGACGAGGCTGTACTCCTGGACGAGCCCCTCCCGCGTCCGGTCTCCGGGAACGTACGCGATCCCGGACTCGATGCGCTCCCGCCGACTCAGCTCCGTGATGTCGTCGCCGAACAGCGCCACGACTCCGCGTTCGGCGCCCCGCATACCGGTTATCGTTTCGATCAGCTCCCGCTGTCCGTTTCCCTCGACGCCGGCGACGCCGAGAATCTCTCCCTCCCTGACGGCGAAGCTCACGTCGTCGACCTGGCGGATGCCCCGCTCGTCGTCCGCGCAGACGCCGTCGACGGAGAGCGCGACGTCACCGGGGGACCGCTCCCGGGGCTCGGCGTCGAAGAGCACTTCCCGACCCACCATCATCCGGGCGAGCTCGTTCCGCGACGTTTCGTCGGCGTCGACCGTGCCGACCGCGCTGCCGTCCCTGAGGACCGTTATCTCGTCGGCCGCCGTCATCGCCTCGTCGAGCTTGTGCGTGATGAAGACGAGCGACCGCCCGTCGTCGGTGAGCGCGTCCATGACGTCGAACAGGCCCTCGACCTCCTGTGGAGTCAACACCGCCGTCGGCTCGTCGAAGATGAGCGTCTCGGCGCCCCGGTAGAGGCTCTTTACGATCTCGACGTGTTGCTGGACGCCGAGGCCGAGGTCCTCGACGTCCGCGTCGAGGTGTTCGTCGACGGAGAACCCGTAGGCGTCGCAGATCTCCCGGACGCGCTCGCGAGCCTCGCGATCGTCGACAAGTCCGTTTTTCGACGGCTCGTGGCCTAAGACGATGTTCTGGAGGACCGTCATGGTGTCCACCAGTTGGAAGTGCTGGTGGATCATCCCGACCCCTGCGTCGATCGCGTCGCGCGGCGACTCGAACGTCCGCGGTTCACCGTCGACGGTCACCGTCCCCTCGTCGGGGTCGTAGAGCCCGTACAACACCTTCATCAGGGTCGTCTTCCCGGCGCCGTTTTCGCCGACCACGGCGTGAACGGACCCCCTCCGCAGGGAGAAGTCGACGCCGTCGTTCGCGACGACGTCGCCGAACCGTTTCGTGATGTCCGTGAGTTCGACGGCGGGCGCGTTGTCTGTGGATTCTGGCATAGTGGAAAAATACTCGCGGGCACCGCCCGCTGTCAGCAACCGCCGGCGCTACAGGGGACCGTGACCTCCCCGTCGATGATCGCCTGCCTGCTCTCCTCGAGGTTCTCGGCCGCGACGTCCGGGAGGCTGTCGCCGATGGCCTGCCCGAACACGACCTCGACGCCCCCGGACTCGAGGCCGAGGACGTTCGACCCCTGAACACTGGACCAGTCGTCCTCGACGACCGCTTCGGCGACCTCGTAGGTCCCCTCGTTGATGTACTTCACCGCCGACGCCATGATGACGTCTTGGTAGTCGGGGAGGGTCACGGACTGGTCGGCGTCGACACCGATTGCGAACCGGTCGGCCTCCTGTGCGGCCTGAAACACGCCCTGACCGGCCGCCGCGGCGGCGTGATACACGATGTCGGCGCCCGCGTCGTACTGCGAGGTGGCGATGTTGTTCGCGGTCTGTGTGTCGGTGTAGTTCCCGATGTAGCCGACGTTGACCTCGATCTCCTCGTCGATCCACTCCACGCCGGCGCGGTAGGCCCGCTCGAACGCGTTGATGAGCGAGCCGTCGACGCCGCCGACGAACCCGACGACGCTCTCGTCGGGGTCGAGCGAGTTGCCCTCGTGGGAGAGCTCGCGCGTGGTCATCGTCCCCGCCAACACGCCCGCCTGGAAGGACATCTCGTGGTTCGCCCAGGTGTAGCCCGCCACGTTGGGCTGGTCGACCGACGCGTTGATCAGCATCCAGTTCTGGTCCGGGTACTCCTCGGCGTTCGTCTGGAGCGCCTGCGTGTGGTTGTAGCTGACCAGAACGATGAGGTCGTAGTCGGGGTCGCCGCTCTCGGCGAGCTGCGACTGGACCGTCTGGTAGTTCGACTGGTTGGTCTCTTCGACCTGCTGGATCTCGATGTCGTACTCCTCGGCCGCGTTCTGGAGCCCGTCGAGCGCGAGGTCGTTGAACGCCTGATCGCCGAACCCCGCCGGGCTGGAGACGATAGCGACGTTCGTCGTGTCGCTGCCGCCGTCGGAGCCGTCCGAGCCGTCCGAGCCGTCGGAACCGTCCGAGCCGTCCGACCCATCTGACCCGTCCGAACCGTTCGAACCGTCGTCGGTGAGACACCCCGCGAGTCCGGCGATCCCTACCGCTCCGGCCCCCACCTTTAAAATATCGCGGCGCTGCGAGCCGCGATCGGACGCGGTTGTCTCTAGGCTGTGCGTCGAGCCGTCCCCGTGGTTATCGCTGTCAGTCATTACTTTCGCCTCAAACTAACCGGCCCCTGAGTAACATAAATAATTAACCACTATACTCATCGGCACTACCATTAATAAAAAAGCGTGAGAAAGCTCTTTATCGCGGTTCGGATCGGAACGCGATCGGAGCGGGGCGTGCGAAGGCGATCAGCGAGACCCGAGCGGGAACTACCGCACCGCGTCACCGACGGGCCGTACGCGGTCGAGGGCGAGTTCGCGGCCGCACTGCGCGCGCGACGACGGAGGGACGCTCGGACGGCGGCTGAACCGCCGGACGCGCGGCGAGCCGGGGGTCGCGCCGCTCGCGGGAAAGGCGAAACGGCGAGAGAGGAAGAGCGGTGCGCTCGTGCTCACTCCTCGTCGAGCAGGCTCTCGACGAGGTCCTCGGGGTCGAACAGCGTGATGTCGTCGTACCCCTGTCCGGTGCCGAGGAAGAGGATGGGCTTCCCGGTGACGTACGCGACGGAGATAGCGGCGCCGCCGGAGGAGTCGGCGTCCGCCTTCGTCAGGATCGCGCCGTCGATCGCGGCGGCGTCGTCGAACTCCTTCGCGCGGTTGACCGCGTCCTGGCCCGCGACCGCCTCGTCGACGAACAGCGTCATGTCCGGGTCGACGACGCGGTCGATCTTCTCTAACTGGGCCATCAGATCGTCGCTCGTGTGAAGCCGGCCCGCCGTGTCGCCGAGGACGACGTCGATGTCGTTCGCCTCCGCGTACTCGACGCCGTCGTAGATGACGGCCGCCGGGTCGCCGCCCTGGTCGTGGCTGATCAGGTCGCGCCCGAGCCGGTCGGCGTGCTCGCGGATCTGCTCGTTGGCGCCCGCGCGGTAGGTGTCGCCGTTCGCGAGGACGGTGGAGTAGCCGCGGTCGGCGAGCCACTCGGAGAGCTTCGCGATGCTCGTCGTCTTCCCGACGCCGTTGACGCCCGTGAAGACGATGGTGACCGGCTTGTCGGCCTCGGCGATCCGCTGTTCGAAGTCGAACTGGCCGACGGCGATAACGTCGAGTAGCGCGTCGTGAAGCGCCGACTCGACGAGCTCGCCGGTCGTCTCGACCTGCTTGCGGGACTCGCCGAGCATGCTCTCGCGGACGCTGTCGAGGATCTGCTCGGCGACGCTCATCTCCACGTCGCTCTCGAGGAGGGCCATCTCGAGGTTCCACAGCGGCTCCTCGAGGTCCTCTTCCTCGATGATGATCCGGCCGGTCGCGAACGCCTTCGCGCGCTGGAAGGTGCTCGGCTCGTCGTCGTCAGACGACGAGTCGCCGTCCGCGGTCGGCTCGTCGGAGGCGGTTTCGGCCGCGGCGGCGTCGTCACCGACGGCTTCGGCAGCGGAGTCGCCCGCGTCGCTCTCGGCGGCCGCCTCGTCGTCGGGCGCCGCCTCCTCCTCGACCTCGGTCGACTCCTCGACGTCCTCGCGGAAGCCGGAGAGCTTGTCTTTCAGTCCGTCGAACACGGTCGAGTCCTCGTCTTACTCCCCGTCGTCTTCCTCGGCCTGCTGCATCTGCTGCATCTGCTGTTGCTGCATCTGCTGTTGCATCTGCTGGGCCTGCTGTTCGAGCTCGTCGCTCTCGGACTCCAGCTCCTCGACCTCTTCCTCCGTCTCCGCGATGCGGTCGTCGAGCGCCTCCTGCTTGCGCCGGAGGACGTCGATGGCGTCGTCCTGCTCCTGCTCCGCGGAGTAGTTGCCGCCGAGCGAGACGATGACCTCGTCGATGTCCTGGACCTCCGCGCGGAGGTAGGCGCCGCCGCCGAGCGGGACCTGAACGGTCGCGCCCGTGTCGAGCGTCTCGATGGCCTCGACCGCGTCGTCGATGTCGGCCTTCTCCTCGCGGTAGTCCGCGATCTCGGCTTCGAGGGCCTCGATCTCCTCGTCGAGTTCCTGCAGTTCCTGCGAGAGCTGCTGGAGCTGCTGTTGCCCGCCGCCCATCATTCCTCGGACACCTCCTCGATGTCGATCTGGGTGCGCTTGCGGTTGTGCTGGCTCCCGACCGTGGTGTAGATCCGCTCGCGGGCGAGATCCTCGTTTTCCGCCTCAACGTCCTTCGTGAACGGCTGGTCGCCGTCTCGGCTCTGGAACCGTCCACTCACCGTGTAGGTACTCATGTCTCCCGATCCGGCAGGGACAGGGAAGTATCTTCCTAAAAAAGGACAGGCGGCGAGGCGGCCGGAGGCGAAACGAATCGGCCTCGAACGACGGCGGAGCGGTCTCGGAGCGCGGCGTTTCACCCCGAGAGGTCCGCGCGGCGGAACCGAACGACGGCGAGGGCGACGAGGACGGTCGTCGCCGCGAGCAGGACCGCCGCGCCTGTCAGGTCGTACTCGCCAAGCACGAGGACCGCGGAGGGGTCGTAGTGCGCCGTCGGGCTGAGATCGCCCGCCTCGGCGTAGTCGGTGCTCGCGACGACGGACTCGAACATGAACAGCGCGAACAGCGCGCCGAGCGCGACCCGCTGGGCGATCCCCGGGCGCGAGACGAGCGTCGACACGGCGATCCCGACCGCGACGCAGGTCAGGTGGTACGGCACCGCTAAGGCGTGGACCGCGACGAGCCGCTCGACCGCGATCGTCTCTCCCACCGCGAGGACGCCGACGTAGGCGACGACAGGGAGCACGACGTTCAACAGGACGACGAGCGGGACCAGCCCGAGGAACCGCCCGATCACCACGTCGCGGCGCGCGACCGGCGCCGACAGCGTGAGGTCCATCCGACCGGAGGCCACGTCGCCGGCGATCGTCCCCCCGGCGAGGTACGCGAGATAGAGGCCGACCAAGAGCAGCCACGCGAACTGGTAGAACTCCACCGCGAGGAATCCCTCGATAGAGGAGATGGCGATGATCCCGAACGCCTCTTGGAACGCGGGCGGGAACGCCTCGACGTACGCGTCGAGGTCGATCCCAGCGGTCGACAACGAGGGGAAGAAGGCTAAGAAGAGCAACAGGAACGCGGAGAGCAGCCCCGTCACAACGAGCGAGCCGCGAGCGCGACCGGCGGCGGCGTACCGGGCGATGGCGAGCCACGGCGTCCGGCGCTCGCTCATCGGCCCTCACCTCCGGAGTCAGCCGCCCCACTTCCCGCCGCGTCGGGACCTGAAGTCCCGCCGCTCCCGCTCCCCGTCGGGCCCGGCACGTCGCCGTCGTAGAACGTCATGAACGCCTCTTCGAGCGGCGCGTCGACGACATCGAGGTCGAGCACGGTGTAGCCGGAGAGCAGGTCGATCAGCGCGTCGTACTCCCCCGTCCACGTAAACGAGACGGTCTCGCCGACGCGGAGGTTCAAGATTCCGCGGACCTCGAAGTCGGCGCGGTCGACCTCCTCCGCGACGCGGACGCGGACCTGCTTCCCGCCGCGCGACCGGAGGTCCGAGACGGACTCGACCGCGACGAGGTGCCCCTCTCGGAGAACGCCCACGCGGTCGCAGAGCGCGGCTACCTCGCCGAGGACGTGCGACGAGAGGAGGACGCTCGCCCCGTCGTCGACGCGCTCCCGCACAAGCGCGGCGAACTCCTCCTGTAACAGCGGGTCGAGCCCGGAGGTCGGCTCGTCGAGCAGCAGCAGGTCCGGGTCGTGCATGAACGCGGCCACCAGCGCCACCTTCTGCCGGTTCCCCCGCGAGAGGTCGGCGATCCGCCGCGACTCGTCGAGGCCGAACCGGTCGACGAGCTCGTCGCGGCTCGACTCGCCGCGGAGCGCCGCCTGGTGGTCGAGGAAGGCCTTCGCGGTGCGGTCGCGGTCGAGTCCGGGGTCGCCGGGGAGGTACCCGATCCGCTCGCGAGCGCGGCGGGACTCGACTTGGTCCGTCGCGTCGCGGCCGAGCAGCGTCGCGCCGCCGCTCGTCGGCGAGAGGAAGCCTAAGAGGGTGCGGATCGCTGTGGTCTTCCCCGCCCCATTCGGGCCGAGGAAGCCGAACACCTCGCCGTCCTCGACGGCGAAGGAGACGTCCTCGATCCCCCGGACGTCGCCGTAGTACTTGGAGAGGTTTCGACACTCGATAGCGGGCATACCGTCCCCAACTCCGCTGCGGCTTGTAAATGTGTGAGTGCGATACGAACCGAGGGGAGAAGGACGGGGGAGCGGCTCAGTCGATGAAGCCGAGCGTCTCCTCGATCCGGCCGAGCTCCGGGCCGGTCGTGTCCTCGCCGACGACGTACCCCTCGTCGGTGGCGACGAGGCCGGAGCCGACGAGCGGCGCGCCGTAGTTGACGGTGCCGAGGTCGGCGCGGACGTCGAGCGCCTCCTCGACCGCCTGAAGCTCCGACTCTGTCGACTGCGGGTGACAGAGCACTCCTGTGTTGTTGGCGACCGCCGCCGTGCCCACCGTTCTGACGTCACCGAGGTCGCCCCGGGTCACGGGGACGTCGAGGGCCTCTTTGATCGTCTGAATCGCCTCGCGCGAGAGGTCCGGGTGGACGTACGCGCCGTAGTCGTTTGCGAGGACGACGTTGCCGGCGGCGTTGATCTCGCCCGGGAGCTCGCGGACCGGGGCGCCGGCTGCGTCGGCGATTCGATCCTTCTCGCGCTCGGTCGCGCGCGAGGAGACGAGCACGCCGTGCTCGTTGCCCGTCGCGAGCGCGCCGACCGTGTTGGACCGCCCGACCGTCGTCGGCAGCGGCTCCGCGCCGAGTTCCGCGCCGAGGTCCTCGGCGAGTTCCTCGTCGACGTCCGGCCGGACTAACAGGATATCGCCGACGGCGCGGGCGAACACGCCCACGTACGACGAGCCGGTGAAGGTCGCCCGTAACACGTTACTCTGCGTGCTCGGCCTCGACGACCGGCTCGCCGTCCTCGACGAACCGAGCCGCGCGGACCCGCACCGTGCTGGGCGGGTTCTGACGCCCGTTCTCCCAGACGGCCTCGTTGACGGAGCCGTCGATGATCACGTCGCCCTCGTCGACGGAGAAGTGCTTGGCGAGGTGCTGTCGCGTGATCTTCATGGCGTAGTCGGCGCGCTGCTGGACGGGCTTCTCCTTGGCGTCGCGGAGCGGGACGGTGACGACGCGCTCCTCGAAGTCGTTCGTCGACATTTACTCGTCCAGGTCGTTCCGGCGCCAGTTGCGCCGCTTGGGGTTTCGCGTCACGTTCATGTCCGTCTTCATCATGACCCACGCGGGGACGCGGGTGTTCTGGCGCTCCGCCTTCGCCAGACGCTTCTTTTGAGCCTTCGACTTGTCTCCCATAGTGGCGCACACTTTCCGCGGGTCGCATAAAACCCCTTCCATACGGGCCGCCTCCGTCCCGCCGAAACCCGACCGAGACCACCGTCGCGACCGCTACAGTTCCCGCTCGGCGATCCCGGTATAAATCCGGTAACAGCGGTCGAGGACGTCGAGGCTCGCGCTCTCGGTGTCCGTGTGCGCCTCGCCGGGCTCGGAGGCGCCGCAGACCAGGCACTCCGTGCCGGCCTGCGCGAGCCACCCCGCGTCGGTCGCGTGCGGCTTGGTGACGTGTTCGGGCGCGTCGAGGCCGAGGTCGTCGTGGATCGCGCGGGCGACGTCGAGCGCGGCGTCGGCGAACCCGGCGTCGCCGCAGGCCATCGGCGGGAGGTCCTGGTCGACGACGAGCTCGACGCCCGGCGTCGCGTCGGCGACGCCCGCGAGGTCGGCGCGGCCGCCGGGGACCGTCCGCTCGTCGACCGTCGCCTCGCAGCGCTCCGGGATCACGTTCCACGTCTCGCCGCCGTCGACGATCGTGACCGCGAGCGACCCCGACACGTCGTTGCCGAGGACCGTCGCATCGGGCACGTCGAGGTCGCGGACCGCGTCGATGGCGTCGCAGGCGCGGTAGATCGCGTTCACGCCAGCCTCCGGCTCCGAGGCGTGCGCGGCCTCCCCGCGGGCGACGAGCCGCGACCCGCGGCGCCCGCGGTGCGCGACGACGACGTCCGTGACGCCCGGCTTCGAGTAGTTCGTCGAGCCCTCCGCGACGACCGCCCGGTCCGGCGCGAACCCCGCGTCGATCGCGTGGCGCGCCCCCTCGCCGCCGACCTCCTCGCCCACGAACGAGGCGAATATCAGCTCGCGGCCCGCGGGCGGCGTCGCGTCGCGGAAGGCGCACATCGCGGCCGCGACCGACCCCTTCATGTCGGCGGTCCCGCGGCCGTAAATCCGGCCGTCGCGCCGCTCTACGACGTACTCTCCGTCCGTCCCCTCGCCCGTCGTCTGCTCGGGCGCGGGCGGTACCACGTCGTGGTGGCCGACGAGGGCGAGCGAGTCGGCGTCCGGGTCGTCGGTCGCGCCCGCGAACGCGAGGACGTTGCCGGCCTCGTCGCGCTCGACGGTCGCGTCCGTCTCCGCGCGCAGCCACTCCTCGATCGCGTCGCCCGCGGCCGTCTCGTCCTCGTGAGAGGGGATCGAGACGAGCCGCTCGGTCAGGTCCGCGAGTTCGTCCATGCCCACGCTGGGCGTCGTCGCCGCATAAGCGCGTCCCTCGGGCGCGGTCGGGGCGGCCGGCCGGCGGCGCCCCGGCCTCACGTCGTGAACAGTTCGGTGTCGTCGGGCACGGCGAACAGCCCGAGCCGGACACCCGCGTCGAGCCAGCCGTAACCGTACGAGTACGAGGCGAGGGCGTTCACCGGGTCGCCGTCCGCGCGGAAGTGGCGGCCGTCGTCGAGGTACGACTCGGCCATCTCGGCCACGTCGGCGGCGGCTTCCCCCAGCGGCGTGTCGGCCGGCGGGCGCGGCTCCGCGACGGAGAGCGCGTCCGCGAGCATCCGCTCGTAGCGGTCCGTCTTCTCATCCAAGTCGGCGGGCATACGCCAACGTTCCGACGGGCGGACAAAAGCGACCGGGTCGGTGCGGAGACGCTCCGCCTCGGTCGCGGATCGGGAAGCGCAACGCCGATACGCTCGGCCGCAAAACGGGAGCCCATGTACGAGGCCGTTCACGCCTACCCCGACGGGGAGGCGACCGTCGCGCGCCACGCCGCGACAGCCGCTCGCCACGGCTACGACGGGATCGTGGTGCGGTCGCGCGACGCGCTGGACCCGGCCGGAGGACGCGGGCAAGGCGGTTCGGTCCCAGCCGACGCGGACAAAAGCCCCGTCCGCGACCTGGACGCGCTCCGCGAGGAGTACGGGATCGACGTCGTCGACGCGGTCGAGGTCGACGCCGACGACCCGACGAGCGCCTCCGGCGCCGTCGGGAACTACCGCTCCGACCGGACCGTCGTCTGCGTCGTCGGCGGGGACGACGCGCTGAATCGGTTCGCGGTCGAGCAGGCGCGCGTCGACGTGCTCGTCCGTCCGACGGCCGATGGCGGCGACTTCAACCACGTCCTCGCGAAGGCGGCGCGCGACAACGGCGTTCACGTCGAGTTCGACTTCGGCCCGGCGCTGCGCGCCACGGGCGGGAAGCGCGTCCGGGCGCTCGCGGACCTCCGGAAGCTCCGCGAGATCGTCTCCCACTACGACGCGCCGTACGTCGTGAGCGCGAACGCGCGCTCGCACCTCGAACTCCGCGCGCCCCGTGAACTGGTCGCGGTCGGAGAGGCGGTCGGGTTCGACGCCGAGGCCATCCGGGAGGGACTGCGAGCGTGGGGCGACCTCGTCGAGCGCAACCGGGAGCGCCGCTCCGAGGCCTTCATAGAGCCGGGGGTCCGACGTGGCAAGTATGAAGAAGACGGTTGAGGAGCACGCCGAGCGGTTCTCCGAGAAGGCGGCGGCGTACGACGACTCGAAGAGCGACGAGTATCACGCCTGCGCGAGCCTCGTGATCGATCACGCCGCGCCCGAGGCGGACGACGTCGTCCTCGACCTGGGCGCGGGCACGGGCGCCATCGCGCTGGAGGTCGCTGCGGACGCCGAACGCGTCCTCGCGCGCGACATCAGCGAGGGGATGATGGAGGAGGGCCGCCGGAAGGCGGAAGAGCGGGGGCTCGACAACGTCGAGTTCGCGTACGGCGAGTTCCGCGACCCCGGCCTCGACCCGGACCAGCGGGTCGACGTCGTCACCTCGAACTTCGCGCTCCACCACCTTGCCGACGACGAGAAGCGCGAGGCGATCAGTGTGATGGCCGAGACGGGCGCGCGCCGG
This sequence comes from Halorubrum sp. T3, assembly GCF_000296615.1. Lineage (NCBI taxonomy): Archaea > Methanobacteriati > Methanobacteriota > Halobacteria > Halobacteriales > Haloferacaceae > Halorubrum > Halorubrum sp. T3. Next base: position 1,191,498 of record NZ_JH815329.1, read on the forward strand.
ATCGTCCTCGGCGACGTGGCGTTCTTCGAGGACCCGGACCCCGAAGCGCCGTTCTACAGCCCGGAGGTCGACGACCCGGCGACCGTCGGCACGCTGGTCGAGGCGTTCACCGCGGAGGGGTTCGCGGTGACCGCCGTCGAGCGCGTCCACGACCAGGTGGCGGTGATCGTCGCCGAGCGGATCCGCGAGCTGCCGGCGTGAGGGCCCTGTCGTGAAACACCTCCCCAAGCACCTCCGACCGCGCTGGCGGTACGTCGCGGTCGGAATCGAGACGTGGTCCGACGCGGGGATCGGTCGGCGGGCGTTCCAGCGCGCGCTGTGGTACAGCGCCGGCAACCTCCTCGGCGACGCGGGCAGCGCCGACGCCGACCTCACGCTGCTCTCGTTCGCGCACGCGGACGGGACCGGCGAGGCCGTCGTCCGCGTCAGGCACGGGCACGTCGACGACGCGCGCGCCGCGATCGCCTGCGTGAGCGAGGTCGACGGCGAGCCGGTCGGAATCCGCGTCAGAGGGATTTCGGGGACGGTGCGCGCCTGTGAGGAAAGATATATGGGTCGCGCGACCCCCAGTTCGACACAGCGAGACGTCGCGTTCGAGGGCGCCGAGCGGTCCGCGACCGTGCGCGGTGACGCGTGCGACGTGCGGGCCGAGTCGGGTCGCGTCGGCGCGACGACGTTCGACACCGAGTGATATCATGCAGGGCCAATCCCAACAGCAGGCGTACGACCGCGGCATCACAATCTTCTCTCCGGACGGCCGACTCTACCAGGTCGAGTACGCCCGGGAGGCGGTGAAACGAGGGACGGCGAGCGTCGGGATCCGCGCCGAGGACGGGGTCGTCCTCGCGGCCGACAAGCGCGCCCGGTCCCCCCTGATGGAGCCGGAGAGCATCGAGAAGCTCCACAAGGCCGACGACCACGTCGGCGTCGCGAGCGCGGGCCACGTCGCCGACGCCCGCCAGCTCATCGACTTCGCGCGCCGACAGGCGCAGATCAACCAGCTCCGCTACGGCGAGCCCGTCGGTATCGAGACGCTGACGAAGAACATCACCGACCACATCCAGCAGTACACGCAGGTCGGCGGCGCGCGCCCCTTCGGCGTCGCGCTCATCGTCGGCGGCGTCGAGAACGGCGAGCCGCGCCTGTTCGAGACGGACCCCTCCGGCACCCCCTACGAGTGGCAGGCGCTCTCGATCGGGTCGGACCGCAGCGACCTCCGCGACTACCTCGAAGAGGAGTACGAGGAAGGTATCTCCACGGACGAGGCGGTCGGGCTCGCGCTCGACACCCTCGCCCAGTCGAACGACGGCGAGCTGTCCCCCGACGGTGTCGGCGTCGCGACGATCACCGTCGACGACCCGCAGTACAGCGAGCGCCCCGCTGACGAGATCGAGGCGATCCTCGACGAGCGAGACCTCCTCCCGGCCGACGAAGACGAGGAGGCGGCGGACGACGACGCCACGGACGGCGAGGAGTAACGCGTCCGTTCGCTCTCGGTCGACGGCGACGTTTCGCCGCCGGTCGGGAGAGTTATGCCCTCGGAGACTGACCGGAGAGGCGTGCAGAAGACGGCACTCATCACCGGCTGTTCCTCGGGCATCGGCCGCGCCGCGGCGCACGCGTTCCTCGACGAGGGATGGACCGTGTACGCCACCGCGCGGAACCCCGCGGACGTCGAGGCGCTCGGCGAGGCGGGCTGTGAGCTCGCCACGCTCGACGTCACCGATCAGGACGACGTCGACCGCGTCGTCGAGCGGATCTTGGACGAGGAGGGCGCGATCGACGCGCTGATCAACAACGCCGGCTACGGCCAGTTCGGACCGATCGAGGACGTCACCACGGACCGCGTCCACGAGCAGTTCGACGTGAACGTGTACGGACCCCATCGACTCATTCGGGCGGTCCTCCCCGCGATGCGCCGCGAGCGCGACGGGACCATCGTCAACGTCTCGTCGGTCGCGGGCCGGGTGTCGATGCCCGGCGGCGGCGTGTACAGCGGGTCGAAGTTCGCGTTGGAGGCGATGTCCGACGCGCTCCGAAACGAGGTTTCGGACCTCGGAATCGACGTGGTCGTCGTCGAGCCCGGCCCCGTGAAGACGAACTTCTCGAAGCGCGCGGAGCGGGAGGCGGACCCCGAGGAGCGCGAGGGGATCGATCGGACCGACGCGTACGACGAGTTCTACGCGATGTTCGAGGACGCGAAGCTGATCGGCGGCGACGGCCCCGGCGCGGTCGAGCCGGAGCTCGTCGCGAACGCCATCTACGACGCCGCGAGCGCGACGCGGCCGCCCGCGCGGGTCCAGCCCGGCACCGTCGCGCGCGTCGGCGTCCTCGCGCGGTTCCTCCCCGACGCGCTGCTCGACAAGGCGTACGGGCTCGTCAGGAACTTCACGTCGTAAGGCGGCGCGGACGGACGCTCACGCATCGGGCTCGACCGCGAACGGACTCTCTCCCTCCCGCCAGTCCCACCCGGGGAGCCGCGTCTGGAACCCCGCCGCGAGCGCGGCGTCGAGATCGTCGGCGCCGGCCGTTCCGGCGCCGCGCTCGTTCCCGTCCGCCTCGGCCGCGGTCGCGTCTCGGTCCACGTAGAGGTCGGCGACGTGGAACGTCGCCTGCGCGAGCAGCGAGAGAGGGCGGCCGCCCGCGATCGTCGCCGCCAGTTCGCGGCCAAGGACCTCGTCGACGACGAACCCGGGGTAGTCGCCCTCGACGTCGAGGTCGCGGAGGAGCGCGACGCAGGCCGCGACGTTGACCGCGACCTCTCCGTCGGCGAAGACGGCGTCGACCTCGCGGCGGTACGCCTCCGGCGCCACCGGGTCGACCTCCGTCTCAAAGAGCCGGCCGAGGCGGTCGCGGGTGTCATTGAGTATCGGGACGACGACATCCGCGCGGTCGCGGACCCAGGCGTGTTCGTCGCTGACCGTCTGCGGCGTGACGCGCATGGGCCGGATTGTGGCGGCGGGGGCTTGCCCTTTGCGAAGGCTTTTATAACGGCGGGGCAGTAGTCCGATCCAAGCGGGTTTTCGCTGGCTGTTCCCGCGCACGGAACCAGTACGGACAGTACTTCCACTATGCCTACCCCGTCACGGTCGATCGATCGGCGGCGAGTCGCCGCGCGACGCGCGACGCGATTCGACGACGACGACGGCCTCGACGACCCGCAGTGAGATATGAGTCAAGTCGACAAGCAACTCGATACGTTGAAATCCGAGATCGAACAGGAGATTCCGAACGACATCACGGTCACCGACGTGAAATACGAGGGGCCGGAGCTGGTCGTGTACACGCGCGACCCCAAGCGCTTCGCGGGCGACGGCGACCTGATCCGACGGCTCGCGTCGAAGCTCCGCAAGCGGATCACGGTCCGACCGGACCCGAGCGCCCTCTCGCCGCCGGCGCGGGCCGAAGAGGAGGTCCGCGACGTGATCCCGGAGGAGGCCGGCGTCACGGACCTCGACTTCCACGAGGACACCGGCGAGGTCGTCATCGAGGCCGAAAAGCCCGGGATGGTGATCGGCCGCCGCGGCTCGACGCTCCGCGAGATCACTCAGGAGGTCGGCTGGACGCCCGAGGTCGTTCGGACGCCGCCGATCGAGTCCTCCACCGTCTCGAACGTCCGCGGCTTCTTGAAGAACGAGCGCGAGGAGCGCCGCGACATCCTCGAACGCGTGGGCCGACAGATCCACCGCGAGGAGATGTCCGACGACGAGTGGGTCCGGATCACGACGCTCGGCTGCTGCCGCGAGGTCGGCCGCGCGGCGTTCATCCTCTCGACGCCCGAGACCCGGATCCTCATCGACTGCGGTGACAAGCCCGGCGCCGAGGGAGAGGTGCCGTACCTCCAAGTGCCCGAGGCGCTCGGTGCGGGTGCGGCGACGCTCGACGCAGTCATCCTCACCCACGCCCACCTCGACCACTCGGCGCTGGTCCCGCTGCTGTACAAGTACGGCTACGACGGCCCCATCTACACGACGGAGCCGACCCGCGACCTGATGGGCCTGCTCACCCTCGACTACCTCGACGTCGCCGCGAAGGACGGGCGGACGCCCCCCTACGAGTCCGCGCAGGTCCGCGAGGCGATCAAACACACCATCCCGCTGGAGTACGGCGACGTCACCGACGTGGCGCCCGACGTGAAGCTCACGTTCCACAACGCGGGCCACATCCTCGGCAGCGCGGTCACACACTTCCACATCGGCGACGGGCTCTACAACGTCGCGTTCTCGGGTGACATCCACTACGAGGACACGCGCCTGTTCAACGGCGCGGTCAACGACTTCCCCCGCGTCGAGACGCTCGTCTTGGAGTCCACCTACGGCGGTCGCAACGACTACCAGACCGACCAAGAGGACTCCGAGGAGGCGCTCAAGGAGGTCATCAACGAGACGTACGAGCAGGGCGGGAAGGTCGTTATCCCGGCCTTCGCGGTCGGGCGCTCCCAAGAGATCATGCTCGTCTTGGAGGAGGCGATGCGCGAGGGGGAGATCCCCGAGATGCCCGTCCACCTCGACGGGATGATCTGGGAGGCGACCGCGATCCACACCACCTACCCCGAGTACCTCCGCGACGACCTCCGCGACCGGATCTTCCACGAGGACGAGAACCCGTTCCTCGCCGACCAGTTCAACCACATCGACGCCGGCGAGGACGAGCGGCAGGAGGTCGCCGACGGCGATGAGTGTATCATCATCTCCACCTCCGGGATGATCGAGGGCGGGCCGATCATGTCGTGGCTCCGCCACATCGGCCCCGACCCGGACTCGAACCTCGTCTTCGTCGGCTACCAGGCGCAGGGGACGCTTGGCCGCCGGATCCAGAACGGCTGGGACGAGATTCCGGTCGACGGTTGGGGCGGCGGGGGCCGCGGCGACACGCTCACCCTGGAGATGGGAACCGAGGTCGTCGACGGCTTCTCCGGCCACGCCGACCGACAGGGGTTAGAGAACTTCGTGAAGACGATGAACCCACGCCCGGAGAAGGTGCTGTGCGTCCACGGCGACGAGAGTTCCGTTCAGGACCTCTCGTCCGCGCTGTACCACGACTACAACATGCGGACGTTCGCGCCGAAGAACCTGGAGACGTTCCGGTTCAAGTAGGCGCGCGACACCTCGTGTGGCGCTCCGTCGTGCCGTCGTCCGCCGACCCGGGGGAATCGGCGGATCGACGACTATGACATCGAAGTTACTTTTACGATCCGAACGGTCGGTTCGGTAATGGCCGCCTATGAGGCGTTCGACCGAGGCGTCGAGGTGAACGGGCAGACCGTGCTGACGATCGTCGAAGAAGCGATGGGACGCTTCTCCGACGCGTATCGAGAGCGGGCGCTACGGGCGCTCGCCGCGGAAGGCATCACCGACCCGGACCCCGAGGAGTGGTACCCGCAGCAGACTTGGTTGAACGCCTTCGAGACTATCGCCGAGGAGCTACAGCCGCACGTCCTCGACCGGCTCGGGGAACAAGTCCCCGAGGTCGCCGCGTGGCCGAACGACTTCGAGACCGTCGCCGCGGGACTTCAGTCGATCGACGACGCCTATCAACAGAACCACCGCGGCGGCGAGATCGGGTACTACGAGTTCGAACGGACGGGGGATCGGAGCTGCGAACTCACGTGTCACAACCCCTACCCCTGTCCGTTCGATCGGGGCCTCGTCCGCGGCGTCGCCAAGCAGTACGCGTCCGTGGACGCGTTCGTCTTCATCGAAGAGACCGGAGAGACGTGTCGGCGTGACGGCGACGACGCCTGTACGTACGCGGTGTACTGGTGACTACCGGTCGTAGGATTCGAGCGCGTCCCTGAGTTCCGCGGCGGTGAAGTCCGACGCGAGCGTGACGATCTCCCGGAGATCCTCGTAGGTTTCTCGAAGCTCCTCGATCCGTTCCGCCTCGGTGCCGGCGTCGTCGGGGAGCTGCGCCTCCGCGCGCTGGATCGCACGCAACGTCGTCTGTATCTCTCGGTGGACGTACTGTTGAAAGACGTCTTGGAGGCTGAACCAGATCTCCCGTTCGGCCGTGTAATGAACGCGCCGTCCGCCGCCTTTCGAGGAGCGGCGGTAGATCAGTCCGATCCGCGTCAGCGTCCGCGTGACGTTGCTGATCGTCGATTTCGCGTAGCCCGTTTCCTCGACGAGTTCCGGTATCGAGAGGGGCCCTTCGGAGAAGTATAACACGCCGTAGATCCGACCCGCGCTTCGACTGAGACCGTAGACTTCCGCCGACTGTTCCATCGACTCGATGACGCGCTCGCGGGCGACGCTACGGTCGTCCTCACTCATAGCTGTCTGTTGTCCGCGCGACGTGATGGAACCCGTGTTGAGTCATGTTTCGGTCATAGATTGCGTAAGTATTAAATTGTTTGATTCGTTCGTTCGGAGTGAGCCGAACAAACAGAACAACTCGATCGCGACTCACCGAACCCATGCCCAGCGCCTTTCCCCACCAGCCGCCAGTCACCCACGCTCCCCGCGAACAGACGAACGTCGTCGTCGACCAAAACGAGACGACCGACGTGTTACAGGTCCTCTCCTCCGAGTCGGCACAGCAGATACTGAGCACGCTGAAAGCGAAACCGAAGACGGCCTCGGAGATCGCCAAGTCGGTCGATCAGTCGGTCCAGAACGTCTCGTACCACCTCGATCGTCTCTGTGACGCCGAACTGATCACGCCGACCGAGACGTGGTATTCCGAGAAGGGAACGGAGATGACGGTGTACGCGCTCGCCGCCGACCGACTCGTCGTCACGTTCGAAGACACCACCGACTGAAGGCCTGACCCCGGGGAACTTCTCTTCAGCCATTACCGAACTCCCCCGGTCGATCGCTATCCGTCCCGCCTTCCTGACCACTGTCCGTCCCGCGTTCCCGCTCGGTCACCTTCCCGTCGCGCCTGTCTCGCTCCCGTGCGTCCGGGTCGCGCTCCGCCGGGTCGCCGTGCCCGCCGCCGCCCGGGGTGCGGATCGAGACCGTCGTCCCGGCCGCGACGTCGACGGACGCCTTCGCCGGGACCGGCTCGCCGTCGATCAGGTTCTCGCCGAGGGCGCCGTCCTCACCGCCGTCGAGTCCCCGCGGCGCGGTCCGCCGGCGCTCGGTCAGCAGCGAGACGGTCGCGTCCGTCTCGACGGTGAGCGTCCGTTCGATTCCGAGACCGCCGCGGTAGCGGCCGTCGCCGCCGCTCGACGGGCGGAGCGCGTAGCGCTCGACGCGGAGCGGGTACGCCGTCTCCAGCGCCTCGACAGGCGTGTTGAGCGTGTTCGTCATCCCGACCTGAACGCCGTCCATCCCGTCTTTGGTCGGCCGGGCGCCGAAGCCGCCGGCGATGGTCTCGTAGTAGGTGAACTCGCCGCCGCGGTCGCCGACGATCAGGTTGTTCATGGTCCCCTGTCCGCCGGCGGGGACGGCTTCCGGGACCGCCGCCGCGAGCGCTTCCAGCGTCACGTCCGTGACGCGCTGGCTCGTCTCGACGTTGCCGCCGACGACCGCGGCCGGCGGTTGAGGGTCGAGCAGCGACCCCTCGGGCGCGGATATCGACACCGGCTCGTAGCAGCCGTGGTTCGGCGGGATCTCCGGGTCGGTGACCGCGCGGACGACGAAGTACACCGCGCTCTTCGCGACGGAGAACGGCGCGTTCAGGTTGCCGTCCACCTGGTCTGCGGTGCCGGCGAAGTCGACGTCGATCGCGGCGCCGTCGACGGTGACCGCCACCTCGACGGGGATGTCCGCGTCCGTGATGCCGTCCCCCTCCAGGACATCTCGCGCTCGATAGGTGCCGTCCGGGAGCTCCCGGATCTCGCCCTCGACGCGCTCGCGGGAGTAGTCGATGACGGCGTCGAAGGCGTCGAGGAGCGTGTCGCCGTGTTCGTCGAGCAGCTCGCCGACCCGCTCCTCGGCGCGCGCGTTCGCGGCGCGCTGCGCCCGGAGGTCCGCCTCGCGCTCGTCGGGCGTGCGGACGTTCGCGAGGATCAGGTCGCGGACGGCGTCGTTCGGCTCGCCGCCGTCGACGAGCCGGACCGCCGGCATGCGGAGTCCCTCTTCGTATATCTCCCGCGCCCCCGGCGGCATGCTCCCCGGTGCGCTCCCGCCGACATCGGCGTGGTGCGCGCGCGACACGGCGTAGCCGACGATCTCTCCCTCGGGCGCGATCGGCGAGACCAGCGTCACGTCCGGGAGGTGCGTCCCCCCGGCGAACGGGTCGTTGACGACGAACACGTCGCCCGGCTTCGGGTCCTTTTCGAGGACCACGTCAACCGCGTCCGGCATCGCGCCGAGGTGGACCGGGATGTGCTCCGCCTGCGCGACCATCCGGCCGTCGGCGTCGAAAAGCGCCGTCGAGCAGTCCTGTCGCTCCTTGATGTTCGGCGAGTAGGCGCCGCGGATCAGCACGTGACCCATCTCGCTCGCGACGCTCTCCAGCTGGTTGCGGAGGATCTCCAGCGTGACCGGGTCGATGTCCGTGTCGCGCTCAGGGTCGCTCACGCGTCGCTCACCTCCGCGACCAGGGCGCCGTCGTCACGCAGTCGGACGCCCCACGCCGGCGGGACGACGACCGTGCTCTCGGGCCCCTCGACCACGACCGGACCCGCGACGCGCTCGTCGGCCGGGAACCGCTCCCGGTCGTAGACGGGGGTCTCGCGGGTCCCATCGGGGAACACCGCCTCACGGGTGGTCCGCGGCTCAGCGTCGGGGGCGCCGACGGACTCGATCGCCGGCGCGCTCCGCGGGACCGTCGCCGTCGCGCGGCAGTTCACCAATTCGACGGGCTCGTCCGCTCGGTAGCCGTACGCCGACTCGTGGGCCGCCGCGAACCGCTCCTCGGCGTCCGCGGGGTCGAACGGGCGCTCGACGTCGACGGTGAGCTCGAAGCTCTGCCCGGCGTACCGCAGGTCCGCAGCGTACTTGACGCGCGCGGCGTCCGGGTCGCTGACCTCGTCAAGCAGGTCGTCGGCCAACTCCCCGTACAGCGCGTCGACCGATTCCGGGTCGACCTCGGTGAGGGGGCCCTGACGGGTCCGCACGGCGTCTCGGGTCTCGTCGGCCGCGAGCAGGCCGTACGCCGACAGCACCCCCGACGCGTGCGGAATGATAACGCGCTCGACGTCGAGGCCGTCGGCGATCTGGACCGCGTGCATCGGCCCCGCGCCGCCGAAGGCGACGAGGCCGAACGCCCGCGGGTCGTGGCCGCGCTCGACCGTGACGGAGCGGATCGCGCGGGTCATGTCGGCGTTCGCGACGCGGTGGACGCCGAGCGCGGCCGCGACCGGGCCCTCCATCCCGGCCTCGTCGGCGAGGTCGGCGAGCGCGTCGCGGGCGGCCGCCGCGTCGAGCGAAAGGTCGCCGCCGAGGTCCGTGTCCGCGCCGACGTAGCCCAGCACGAGGTTCGCGTCCGTGACCGTCGGCTCCGTGCCGCCCTTCCCGTAGCAGGCGGGGCCGGGGTCGGCGCCGGCCGAGCGGGGTCCGATCCGGAGCGCGCCGCCGGAGTCGACCCACGCGATCGACCCGCCGCCCGCGCCCACCGTCTCGACGTCGACCATCGGCGTCCCGATCGGTCGGTCCGCGACGGTCGCCTCCGTCGTCCGCTCGGCCTCACCGTCGCGGACGAGGCTCACGTCGCTGGAGGTGCCGCCCATGTCGAAGGTGATCAGCCCCTCGCGGTCGGCGTCGGTCGCCGCCGTCGCGCTCGCGCCCACGACGCCCGCCGCGGGCCCCGAGAGGACGGTCGTCACGGCGTTCCGCCTGACCGTGTCGGCGTCGGTGACGCCGCCGTTGGACTGCATGATCCGCGGCTGCGGCAGGCCGAGGTCTCGTGCCCGCTCGGTGAGGCGACCGACGTAGCCGTCGATCGCCGGGCGGACGTACGCGTCGACGACGGTCGTCGAGGTGCGCTCGTACTCGCGGAACTCCGGGAGCACCTCGTGGGAGGCCGAAACCGGCACGTCGAGCGCGTCGCGCAGCGCGTCCGCGAGGCGCTCCTCGTTCCCCGGGTGCGCGTAGGCGTGGAGCAGGCAGACCGCGACGGACTCGACGTCCGCGTCACGGAGGTCGGCGACGAGGGGCTCGATCGCCTCGTCGCCGATCGGCTGCTCGATCCCGTCGACGGTCGCCCGCTCCGGGACCTCGAACCGACGGCGTCTGGGGACGAGCGGCTCCGGTTTCTCGGCGTCGAGGTCGTACAGCGACGGCCGGGTCTGCCGGCCGATCTCCAACACGTCGCGGAACCCCTCGGTCGTCACGAGCGCGGTCCGCGCGCCGTCGCCCTCCAGCAGCGCGTTGACGGAGACGGTCATCGCGTGGGAGAACTCGGTCACCGTCTGGGGGTCGACCCCGGCCGCCTCGCAGGCCTTCTCGATACCGGCCGCGACGCCCTCGCTCTGGTCGTCGGTGCTCGGCACCTTCGCGGTGACGAGGTCGCCGTCGACCGAGAGCGCCACGTCGGTGAACGTCCCCCCGACGTCGACGCCGATCGCTCGGCCGCCGGTCCCTCGGCTGCCGCTCTCCCGATCCTCCATCGGCCCCCCGCCCATCTACGACACCCCCGCGGCGTCGCGGGAGCTCCGGACGCCGAGCGTCGAGGTGGCTCGGTCGCGTGGCATGGATCGCCCTCGTCACCGGACGGACTTAAGACCGCCCCGTTCGACGGCCCGACGCACTCGACCCGTTCGTCGACCACCGGTCGCGCGGCGGGCCCCCGCGAGGGCCCGGCGGCGACGAGGTCGACGAAAGCGACGGGGAAGCGAGTACTTAAGCGACGCCGGAGCGACCGCCCCGTATGCGCATCGCGCTCATCGCTCACGACGAACTGAAAGACGAGATGGTCGCGTTCGTCGAGTCGCACACGGCCGCCCTCGACGAGTGCGAACTGGTGACCACCGGGACGACGGGGAAACGGATCGCGGACGCCACCGGGCTCTCCGTGAACCGACAGGCGTCGGGGCCGTTCGGCGGCGACCTCCAGATCGGGGCGATGATCGCGAGCGACCGGATCGACGGCGTCGTCTTCCTCCGGGACCCGCTGACCGCGCAAGCACACGAGCCCGACATCTCGGCGCTGCTGCGCGTCTGCGACGTGAAGGACGTGCCGCTGGCGACGAACGTCGCGTCCGCGGAGCTGCTCGTCGAGGGGCTGCTCGGCGGCGATTCTCTCGACTGATACCGTCGACCGCGATGATTTAAACCGGGACGACGAACGGACGGCCGATGACGCGCCCGCAACGGACACGCGTTCGCGCCCTCGCGCTCGCGCTGCTGCTCCTTGCGGCGAGCCTCGGCGCCGGCGCGGTCGCAGGCCAGGCCGCGACGCCGGGGGAGACGGCGACGCAGTCGGCGGCTGAAGGTCCCGCCGTCGGTCCAGCGACTGCCGGGCCCGGCGTCGACGCGGACCGGACTGAGGTCGCCCCGATCACGCGGTGTTTCACCGGCAGCGGGTACCCGATCTCGATCGGCGACGGCGAGGGTGGGGCGACGATGGAGACGGTGGTCCACCTCTCCGTGTTGACCGACCCCGGCGCGGGCAACGAGTTCGGCGTCGAGACCGCCGGGCGACTCGACGGCGAACCGATCGTGGTCCTCGCCGCGGGCGTCAGGCTGACCGCCCGGCAGGCGATCGCCGACGGGATCGACCCGTTCGCGGCGTTCGACGTGCTGTACACCTACGAACTCCAGCTTCCGATGTTCGCCGGCTCGGTCGGCGACGCCGACTACGAAGACGACGGGTCGCCGATCGAGTCGAGCGCCGGCGCGATCGACTGCTGACCGGCTATTCCGAGTGCTCGACGGCACCGCCCTCGGCGTCCGGCGGCCGAACGCCGCGCACCAGCGACAACACGTCTTGTCTCGTCGCCTCGAAGCCGTTACCGATCGGATAGGCGCCGCCCGCGAGCAGGTACTCGCCGGCCTCCCACACCGCGAGCAGGGCTTCGACGGGAACCCGTTCGTCGTCGACCGCACAGCGGCCGTGAAACACGGTGAGCGTCGCGCGCGACGCGTCCGGGTCGTCGACGTCGAGGCGTCGCTCGTCGCGACGCGCGAGGTCGGTGATGTCCCGGTCCGCGAGACGGTCGCGGAACCCCCCTCGGGCCCGCGACTCGACGAGTCGGGTCAGGGCGGGGTTCGGTCCGGCGTCCGGAGAGATCCGGAGTCGGCTCACGAAGAAGAACGGTCGCGGCGGCGGCGTCTCGCGCTCGTAGCGCGCCGTGCCCGCCGTGACCGAGACCGGGCCGGCCTCGAACGGTCGTTCCGTCGCCGCCTCGACGAGCGTCCAGCCGTCGAGGCGGTCGTGGGGAACGACGGGCGGTTCCATGGTCCCGCCTTTCTCCGAACGGGAATAAAACGGACGGGCGGCGGGAGGAGAGTCAGAGAGATGACGTGAGAGAGGACAGACTGACGGCAGGAGGGAAGGAAGCGAGCGAAAACGTTGTCAGTGGTCGTCTTCGCGCCACTTGTGTTCGCACTCGGTACAGACGAAGAACCGAGTCTCGGACTCGTCGGCCGCGCGGATCTGCTGCATGTACCAGTACGCCTGGTCGTTGTCGCACTCGGGACACTGGGCCGTCGTCGTCGGGAGCCCCTTGTCCTCCGCGTCGCTCACGTCGACGATCTCGGACTCGACCTGCGACTGGGTCGTCCACTCGTCGTCGCCATCGTCGCGCCCGATCTCGTAGCCGCAGGCGTCGCACACCCAGTGGTCTTCGCCCTCGCCGGATTTCATCATGGATCCGCACTCGTCGCAGAACTTCATGCCCGAACCTACCGCGGATCGTATTTAAACGGCGGGATCGCGGGCGAGGGCCGGACGCGCGCTCGGGGCGCCGACGCGGCCGTCAGTCCGCGTCGACGTGCTCGGCGAGCGCGAACCGGACGCGCTCCTCGTCGGGACCCTTCGTCTCCCGGCCGGTGACGACGACCTCGCCGATGTCGGCGGTGTCCGCGACGTGGGTCCCGGCGCAGGCGGTACGGTCGTACGGCTCGTCCGCGTCGTCCGCGCCCGCGATTTCGACGATCCGGAGCTCCTCGATCGAGTCCGGGAGGAGGTCGATCCGCGTCCGGTCGGTGTCCAGCGTCGCCTCCGCGGTCTCGCGGTCCATCGTGTAGCTCGCCACCTCACGCCCGTCGGCGACGAGCTCGTTGAGCCGCGCCTCGATCCGGTCGAGGTCGGCGTCGGTGAACCGGTCGTACTCGGCGTCGAGGCGCGCGCGGTCGGCATACAGCTGGTTGCCCGTCGTCCGCGCGTCGAACTCGTCGAGCAGCAGCGCCGACAGCAGGTGCTGTGCGGTGTGATACCGCGAGTGCGCGGCGCGGCGGTCGGCGTCGATTTCGCAGGCGACCTCGGTGCCCGGCTCCGGGAGCGGGGGCGACTCGGCCGCGTCGCTCGCGTCGTCGGCCGCCCCGCCCTCGGGGCCGCCCGCCTCGCCGGCCGGTTCGATCTCGTGGTGAACCGTGTCGGCCATCTCGACGTCGACGACGCGCCAGCGAGCGGTTCCGCCGTCGTCGGCGACCCGGATCGTTCCCGTGTCGTGCGGTTGGCCGCCGCCGGTCGGGTAGAAGTGGGTCCGATCGAGGACGAGCCGGTCCGGATTCGAGAGGACGCGTTCGACGGTCGCCTCGAACGCCGTCACCGTGTCGTCCGCGAGGTAGAGTCGCTCGGTCACGGGTGCCCGGAGGGGCGCCGGCGAAATATATCCCCGGTCCGCGAGAGTGTCCCCGGTCCGCGAGAGTCGACGTCGGACCGCTCGGGTGGGAGAGAAGTCTCCCTCGATTAGGGCTATCGCGACTGATACGCGGGTGTCCACGTTTATCAGCGGGCCCGTCTAACGGGTCCCTATGAACGGAGCAGAGCGAGGAGCGACCGCCGAGCGCGCGCAGAGCGAGGTGCTCGGCACGGTGCTCCTGTTGGGGCTGACGGTCGCAGTCGTCGGCACCACCGTCGCGCTCGGCGCGACCGCGCTCGACGACTCCCAGCGGACCGCGGACATCCAGCGCGTCGAGGGGGCGATGACGCAGGTCGACTCCAAGGCGAGCCTCGTCGCGCACGGCGGGTCGCCCTCCCAGCGGGTCAGCATGGATGTCGGCCGAGGCGCCGACTTCCGCGTCGACGAGGACGCCGGCTGGCTGCGGATCGAGGTGAGCGGGGGCGACAACGGTACGTTCACGGACCAGACCGCGCTCGGCGCCATCGTCTACGAGCGCGGCGGCGAGACCGTCGCCTACCAGGGCGGCGGCGTCTGGCGGTCGAGCGGCGGCCGCTCGCAGATGGTGTCGCCCCCGGAGTTCCACTACCGCGGGACCGACGGTCCCGAGACGCTCACGCTCCCGCTGGTCACGATCGAGAACGGGTCGGGCCCGTTGGGCGACACCGTTCGGATCGGCGAGAGCGCGACCGACGCCGAGTCGGTGTTCCCGAACGACGACTACCGGAACCCGCTCGCCGACAGCAACGTCACGGTCGAGATCACGGTCCAGAGCGCGTATGCCGACGCCTGGGGCCGGTTCTTCGAGTCCCGAACGAGCGCGTCGGTGACCGAACTCGACGACGACCGCGTGCGGATCCGGCTCCGGACCGCGACCACGCACCCGACGCTCAGCGCGAGCGTCTCGGCGACCGGGCGCTCGGAGCTCCAGATGGGGGACGTCGACTGGCTGTACGCCGACAGCTACAACTCGACGAACGGAACCTACGACTCGCAGACCCCGGGCTACAACGCGAGCGTCCAGACCCGCGGCGATTTCGCGCTCACCAAAGGCGGCGGCGGGAACACCGAGAGAGTCCAGATTCTCGGGAACCTCACGGCGGAGTCGTACAACATCCCCCCGGGCCAATCCGACAAGCTGAACGTCAGCGGCGAGACCCGCACGGAGAGCGACTTCGACGAGCTGGCGCCGGTCGCGGGCGGGATCAGACAGCGCATCGACGGGGTGCGCGAGCAGGACCTCGCGGGCGAGGCGCCGAACCAGTCGACCGGGATCAATCTGTCGGACGATCAGACGGCAACGATAGACGAGAACACGTACGTCGACGGCGACGTCACCGTCTCCGAGCGCGCGACGCTTCGGGTCACCGACGGCGCGACGCTCCACATCGCCGGCTCTGTGACGGTGGAGGGCGACGAGACGGCGACGCTCGACCTCGATACCGGGAGCGGGAACGTTACCGTGCTGCTCGACGAGGGGCTCGACCTCAGCGGCGACGCTGCGGTACGGGCCTCCGGAGGCGGGCGCGCGGAGCTGTACGTCGACGACTCGATCACCGTCCGGGACGCGGCCTCGGTGACGACGGCCAAGGACACGCGCCTCGACGTCTACAACACCGGCGAGATCGATCTGACCGGACCGGTCGAGATCGCCGCCGACGGCGACGTGGCGAACAACCTCTGGCTGTACTCGAGCGGCGACGAGGTCGAGATTGAGGGCCCGGAGACGGACGGCGACCGGGTCCGATTCACCGGCGTCTTCTACGCGCCCCAAAGCGAGGTCGAACTGGAAGACCAGATGACGATCAGGGGATCGTTCACGTTCCGAAAGTTCTCGTTCGACGACGGCGACATCGAGATCCACTACGACGAGGCGCTGCGCACGCGCCAGCCGTTCGATGGCGAGACGGTCCCCGTGGTGAGCTACCTCCACGTCTCCACGCACGGCGTGGTCGTCGAGTCCGACTGAGTGCGGCGATCGCCCCGCTTCGGACGCGTCGATCCTCAATCGGAGAACTCGACGCGGGCGGCGGTCCGGTGAACGAGCAACCGGTCGTACTCCTCGGCCACGAACGTCACGGAGAGGTCCGCGGAGCCGTTCGTCGTCACGTTGACCTGTTCGTGTTCCGCCGCGAGGTCGCTGTAGTACCGCTCCCAGACGATCGC
Source organism: Halorubrum sp. T3 (assembly GCF_000296615.1). Taxonomy (NCBI): domain Archaea; kingdom Methanobacteriati; phylum Methanobacteriota; class Halobacteria; order Halobacteriales; family Haloferacaceae; genus Halorubrum; species Halorubrum sp. T3. The sequence continues at coordinate 1,207,339 of NZ_JH815329.1, forward strand.
CTGCGTGGAGTTGATGTCGAGCGTGACGTTTTCAGCGGCCGTCTGGTCGTCGGCCGCGACTTCCCGGTCCGTGCGCTCGCCGACGACGAGGACCGTCCGCTCGCCGCTCACCGACTCCGCGGGACCGTTGAGTCCGTACAGCGAGTAGACGATCGTGTCGCCGATCAGGAGATCGGGTTCCCTGATCATTACGCCGTTGTCGCCGTCCATCCGGAACACCGCGCCGTTCTCGTAGACGATCCGGGTGTCGCCGGCGCCCCGGTACGTGAGGGATCCCCCCTCGATAACCTGTGACTCGAATCCCGTCCCGTTGAGCCGGAACTCGGACTCGTCGTCAAACGCCAGCTCGCCGCCGCCGAGCCGGAGCTCGGTCGACCGGCTCGGCACACCGTCCCGGCTGAGGTCGTTGAAGTTGTCGTGGAGGACGTCGAACGCGCGCTCGACGTTGTTGTCCCGCTCGGCCAACTGGGCATCCTCCAGCCCGCCGAGCCCGACTGTGAACGTCACGGCGATGGTGGAGGTGATCAGCGCGAACACCAGCACGAAGCCGACGGTCTCGCTGACGCCGCGGTCGGCGGACAGGAATCCACCGTCGGTCTCCCCCGATAGGGAACCGCCGTCGGGGTCAGCGCCCCTCATCGCTCGCTCACCACCAGTTCGCCGTCGCCCTCGGGCCCGGCGTCCGACTCCCACGAGATCCGGAGGCTCCCACCGTCAACGGTCGTGTTTCGGACCGCGACGTCCTCGCTCGTGCGGAAGGGGACTTCCACGGTCGCGTCGGTCTGCTCGCTTTCGAGCGCGATCGTCCCTTGGGTGCCGTTCGCGGCGATCCGTATCCGATAGCCGGTCCCGGACACCCTGTTCGGGAGGGTTAGCGGTCGGTCGACCGTGAGTTTCTCCCGAGACTCCGCGGTCGCGACGAGCCTGTCGACGGTGCCGATGTCGGCCGCGATCCGCTCGCCGACGACGGTGAGCTCTCCCTGCGCCGCGCGCTCGCGCTGTGTCTCGACGAACGAGCCACCCGCGACGAACAGCCCTGAGAGCAGCAGCGTCGAGATCGCGAGCGTCATCACGTAGCCGACGGTGACCGACACGGCGCGGTCCGACCCGCCCGAGCGGTCACGCATCGCGCTCACCCGGCGCGAGCCGGATCACGTCGCCGTAGGTCAGCTCCGGTGTCCGGTGATAAACCTCGACGTCGACGCTGTAGATCCCCTCGACGACGTAGGGGCGCGAGGAGCTGTCGAGGTGAGGGGTCTCGTTGTGGTCGTCGACCACGAAGCGGTACGTTCCGGTCGCGTTGTCGCCGTTCTCGTAGCTGATGTTGTACGGGCCGTACGGTTCGTCGTCGCTCTGGACGCCCCCGGCCCACACTGGTCCCGGGAACTGCTGGCCGTTAGCCGTGCCGGCGGTCAGGTCGATCGTGACGTTCTTGCCGCCCTCGTGAGAGATGGTGGTCGAATTGACGATCGTCGCGTTCCGCACCCGCACGTCGATCGCGTCGGCCGACCTGTTCGACAGCGTCACCGACCAATCCTCGCCCGTGCCGTCGGCCACGATCGTGAACGCGTCGTCCGCGTTGTCGGAGAGGGTCGTGGAGTCGACCGTCACTTGGTAGTTTCGCGTGCGGCTGACGCCGCCCACGAGCGTCCAGTCGGCCGATCCGCTGGGGCTCGTCATGTTCCGGAATCCGCTTTCGGTCTCGTTTTGCGCGATGAAGTGGCCCTCGTTAAGGGTCGAGCGATTAACGTGAACGTCCGCGATCACCCCGTCTCGCGCCCGGAGGTCGGCGACCGTCCGGGCGTAGGTCTCCGCGCTCGCATTGAATTCGGCGAAGACGTCGCCGTCGCTCGCGTTCCGGTGTTCGCGGTGTAAGATCCCAGCGAGGTCCTCGGTGACGCCGTCGCGGAACTCGATCGCTTCCGCCCCGCCCGCGTCGGCGCCGCGTGTCGCGAGGTTCTCCGTGTAGATGACGGTGTTGAGGAGGAGCACGACCGCGACGAAGAGGACCGCGAGCGTCAGCCCCGTGATCAGGATGATCTGCGCTCGGTCCTCGTCGCGGTCGGCGTCCCCGCTGCCGAGGGGACTGGGGAAACTCACATCTGCCATGCGGTGATTCGCACCTCCACGACCGTGTACAGGACCTCCCCGTCCCCGTCGACCGGGTCGGCGAAGTACCCCCTGCCGGGACCGTCCTCGGCGAGGACGTGCTGGTCGTCGTCGCCGAACCGGTCGTCGCCGTACAGCGTCACGCGCGTGCTCGCGGTCGCCGCGTTGTCGCTCGGCGACCCCATGTCGACCATCGCGACGTCGCCAGTCCCGTCGCTGCTGTCGTCCGGGTAGTAGACGTCGATGTCGAACGCGATCTGCCGATCGCCGAACGCCTCCGTCAGCGGCTCGTGGAGCGGGTGCGACGCCGGCGGGACCCCCGCGTAGCCGCCCGCGTCGGTCGCGCCGACGAAACTCCCGTTGTCGTAGTGTAGAAGCGCCGCAGAGAGGTTTCCGCTCGCTTCGGTCGTCGCCAACAGGTCCCCCGCGGCGATCTCGGCCTGGTTCTCGACGTGCTGGTTCGACGTGCTCGCCGACAGCGGCGTGACGGCCGTCGCCTGCGTCGCGAAGATGAGCCCGGTGACTAAGAGCAGCGCCGCCGTGAACGCCTCTAAGGTGTGCGCTTGTCCCCGGTCGTCCGGGAGGTGTTCGACGAACATCTCACCACACCCGCAGCGTGAGCCGGTAGGTCTCTGGCGGCCCCCGGTCTTCGGGGTCGTCAATGGTGACGATACGGCTCGCCGACGAGACGCTCGTTCCGCCGGGCGGCGCGGGGCCGGCGCGCATCGGGACGGCGGTCCCGTCGTCGGGGTCCAGCCTCTCTATCGCTCCGTGCTGCGTGACCGTGAGGTTGAGCCCGCGCAGGTCGTCGACGCCGAGTTCCGCGTGGAGGTCGTCGGCGTTCGCCGTCCACGCGCAGTCCGACTCCTCGCTCGCCGTCTCGGGGTCCGTCCCGTCGAAGAACGCGATGGTACACGCGTGCGACAGCGTCGCGGTCGAGCCCGCCCCAGCGAGCGAGGGCTCCGCGAGCGACGACTCCGCGAGCCGCGCCGCCCCGCGCTCGGCGACGATGACGGTCGCTCCCTCGCCGACGGCGTACGGCTCCAAGAGAGAGGGGACGAACGCGAAGGTGAATCCGACCGCGACGAGGAACACCGACATCCCGACGACGAAGTCGAGGACCGTCTGCGCGCGGTCACCCGACATAGATCCACACCCCCAGCGCCAGCGTCATCAGGATCACGGCGAACTTCACGCCGGAGATCAGCTCCGCGTCGCGGATGTAGCCGCTGATGAATCCCGAGAGGATCGCCTGGATCGTCACCGCGTGGAAGAACAGCATCGAGAGCACGTCGGGGTCGACGCCGCCCCCGCCGCCGCCGAACCCGGCCCCGCCGCCCCCGTCGCTCTGCGAGACCAGGTCGCCCATCACGTCGATGAACTGCGTCTGGAGGATGGCCATCACGCCGAGCAGCGTGACGTACGTCATCACAATGATCGCCACCTGCATCCGGGTCCGTGACTTCCGTTCGCGTTCGATGTCGTCCTGGTTCTCGGAGGCCTGCGCGGCCGTCGTCAGCACGTCCGTGATCTGCGAGGAGGCCTCCTGCGCCTCGGTGATCAGCTTCACGGTCCGCGCGAGCCGGGGCACCGCGTACGAGTTGTTGAACTCCACGAGGGCGTCACGCAGGCTCATCCCGTAGTTCACCTTCGCGTGGATCACCTCGAACTCCTCGGCGAGCTTCCCGGTCGACGTCTCCGAGACGGTCTGGACGGACTCCAACAGCGTCTGTCCGGTGTCGTTCGCGGAGGAGAGCTTCCTGAGCGTCTCGGAGAGCTTTCCGGTCACCGCCCGGCGCGAGCGCTGGTGCCACTCGTAGAAGAACCCGAGCGGGATCAACACGACGTACAGCGGCACGTAGAGCCAGACGAACGCCGACCACACCGGGCGGGCGACCCACCCGTCGAACGTCGTCGGCGCCGAGCCGGCCGCGGCCGCGACGACGACGAGCGCGAGCGCCGCGGGCACGGTCAACGCGAGGGTGTACAGCGGGTTCTCGCGGAGGAAGAGGTGCGGGGCGGCGAGGATCTCCATCGTCTTGTGGGTCCCCTCGCGGTCGCGGATGCGGTCGAAGACGCCGAACGTCCCGACGAACGCCTCCACGAGTCCGAAGTGGAAGAGCCCCTCTTGGCTCGTCTGTCGGAGCCGTTCGCTGCCGCCGTCCGGCTGGAGGTAGCCGTCGCCGGGCTCGTCCTGTTTCACCGTCGAGACTAACACGAGGAAGCCGACGCCGACCAGAGGGATGAGGACGTAGACGGTCGCGTACAGCAGCCGGTCGTCGGCCTCGCCCATCATTCCCATGATGACGAGGATGATGATGAGGAGGAGGGGGAACAGCGAGAGCGTCATGTACATCTCGCCGAACAGCTCTAAGGTCTCCAGCGTCATCTCGCGCTCCTGTTTCGACGTGCGGAGGTGTTTCTCCTTTTTGTCCTTCAGGAAGCTCTCCATGTCGCCGCCGGAGTTGACGATCGAGAGCATGTCCGCGAGGAACTGCGAGAGCTCGTCGGAGGGGGTCTCCAGCGACTGCTGGCGGATCGCGTTCCGGTAGTCGGTCCCGAAGTACTCCGTCTCGTTGACGATGCTCTGGAACTCGCGGGACACCTCGCCGTAGGTGTCCTCGGCGGTCGCCATTGCGCGCAGGATCTCCAGTTGGTTGAGCCCGCCGACGGAGAGGGCGTACATGAACGACACCGAGTCCGCGAGCAGGAGGTTGATCTCCCGCTTCCGCGCGGAGGCCCGCGAGTACGGGACCGCGACGAGGCCGCCGAACCCGATCGCGAACCCGATCGAGCCGAAGATCAGCCCGCTGAGAAGCACCGCCGTCGGCACGACGAGTGACCGGAGCAGTTCCTTAATCGCGGGCGTCGGCGCGGGGAGTCCGAGCGAGAGCGCCTCGGGGGCGATCAGCCCGAGCGAGAACACCCCGTAGCCGACCAGCGTGCCGAGCGCCCAGAGCGACCCGCCGACCAGCAGTCCGACCGCCAGCGCCAGCGAGACGTACATCTCGACCTGATCGGGCATCCGGGCCTCCGCCAGCTTGCGCTCGACGTCCCCGACGAAGTCGCCCTCGGGGTCGAACAGCAGCTCGAAGACGGGGTAACATAACTCCGCGAGGACGTTCGCGTCGACGCCGCCGTCGCCCGCGTCCACGTCGAGGCTCACGGCGCTGCCCTCGCTACGGGCATGGGATCACCCGTCCTCCGCGGGTTCGACGGCGTCGAACCCCCAGTCGTCGATGTCGTCGGCCGAGCCGTCGTCGCTCGCTTCTTCGTCCACGGTGTCGTCGCGCTCGTCCACTTCCCCCTCAGACTCTCCGCCGTCCCCGTCCGTCTCTCCGTCGTCGACTTCGCCGGCGGGGTCGCCCGCGACGTGGTCCGCGGTGCTGAACCCCTCGCTCACGTCGGGACTCGCATCCGCTTCGGGCTCTCGCTCCGGTTCGGCGTCCGCATCCCTCTCGGGCGGGCCCGCGGGCGACGAGAGCACGTCGACCCCCTCGTCGAACGGCTCCCCGAAATCGATCCGGTTCGGGTCGTCGGAGCCGTCGCCGGCCGCCTCCGAGACACCCTCGAAGTCGCCGTGCGCGGGGTCCGGAGATGGGGTTCCCGAGGAGTCCGATCCCTCCGCGTCCCGGCGCGGTTTGTCGGGTTCGTCCGAGTCCGTCCCACTCGTCGCCGGTTCCGGACCGGCCGGCTCGTCGTAGGCCGCTTTGGCCTCCCGAGCCGTCTCGGCGAGCGCCTCGCGGTCGCTCGGGGCGGCCTCGACGTCGCCCGCGTAGTCCATCTCTAAGAGGGCGTTGGCGACCGAGTCGGGCACCTCGCCGCGGTACGTCTCGAACAGGTCCTCGGCGGCGTCGAGTATCTCCGCGGCCTCCGCCTCGCCGTCCGCGTCCGGCTTTGGCCGCGGGACCAGCGCCTCCTTCTCGCGGTCGACGTTGATCAGCACCGACTCCATCTCGCGGAGGTCCTCCAGCGAGCGCTCCAGCTCCTCGTTGGCCATCAGCGCGAGGACCGTCTCGGGGTCGTTGATGAACGCCTGGAACGTCGCCGCCACCTGCGCGTAGCTGTTGAGCCCGCGGTCGATGAGGTAGGCTAACACGACCCGCCGCTTGCGCAGCTCCTCGTCGAGGGTCGCCCGGCTCCAGCCGCGGTCGAACATGATGTCCTCGAGGGTGTTCGAGTCGCCCATCTGGAGGAACTCGTCCGTCTCCGCCTGCCACTGGAACACGTCCTGAACGTTGATCTCGTCGTTCTCGGCGTCGTAGTGGTTGATCTCCGTGATCGACTTGTTCCGGCGCACCTTTTTCCCCTGAACCCGCGTCGACGTCTGGATCGAGACCAGATCGAGCGCCGTGAACATCGTCTTCGAGACGTTGATCGGGTCGGTGGTGAACCGCTTGAGTACCTCGCCGACGGAGTCGGCGTGGAACGTCGTGTAGGTGGTGTGGCCGGTGGACATCACCTGGAAGGCGGTGCGGCCCTCCTCGCCGCGGATCTCGCCCATCACGATGTAGTCGGGGCGCTGGCGGAGCGCGGCCTCCAGTAAGTCGAACTCGTCGATATCGCCCTTGTCGTCGTCGGAGAAGGAGGGGCGCGTGACGGAGGCGATCCAGTTGCGCTGGGGGAGTTCGACCTCGCGCGTGTCCTCGATGGAGACGATCTTCGCGTTCGAGGGGATGAAAAGCGAGACGGCGTTCAGGCTCGTCGTCTTCCCGGAGGCGGTGCCGCCCGCGAAGATCAGGCTCTTGTGGTTCTCGATCGAGAGCCAGAGGAACGCCATCTCGTCGAGCGAGAACGTCTTCCAGTTGATCAGGTCGATGGGGGTGAAGGGGACGTCGTTGAACTGGCGAATCGTGTAGTTGGTCCCGTGGTCGGACACCTCGCGGCCGAGCGTGAGCTGGGCCCGCGAGCCGTCCGGGAGGGTGGCGTCCACCTGCGGCCGGCGCTTCGAGATCCCCTTCCCGGAGCGCTGGGCGAGCTTCACGACGAAGTCGTCGAGCTCGTCGGTGCCGTGGTAGACGTTGGTGATGATCTGCTCGTACTCTGAGTGGTAGACGAAGACCGGAGAGTTGTACCCGTCACAGGAGATGTCCTCCACGTTGATGTCGTACTTGATCGGGTCGATCCGCTCGTAGCCGACGAAGTCCCGCTTGAGGTAGTACAGCAGCTTCTCGACCTGGTGGGCCGACAGGGTCCGGGAGTCCTCCGCGAGCACCGCGGGCTCCGGGCGGGCGCTAATCGACGGCGGGTCGGCCGGCTCCTCGGTCGGGGGCTCGTATCCCAGCGACTCAGCGATCCGGCCGGCGATCCCCTCCGTCGGGTCGATACCGAAGCGGTCGACCAGCGTGTCCGCGATCCCGCGCTCGTCGCCCTCGTCCTCGTAGAGCCCGTAGCGGTCGAGCAGCGTGCGCGTCTCCTCGACGATCACCTCCTCGCGGAACGCCTCGTCGCCGCCCGCGATCGACTCGTCGGCGTACTTGATCGACGTGCGGAGCTTCCCGGTGAGGAACTCCGTGAGGTCCGCCTCGATCTCCGTCCGGTACGGCTGGACGGCGTAGTACTTCGCCTCGTTCTCCTTCCGCGACCGAAAGACGATGACGAACGCGTACGGCTTGTTCACCCAGTAGCGCTCCTCTTCTTGGAAGTGCGTCTTCTTCGGCATCGGTACCGCCTTCTCCAAGTCGTACCGGTTCGTCAGCGTGGTGTGGCCCTCGTCGGTCGAGAAGAACGCGTCCTCGTCGACCTCGGGGTTGACGTCCACGGTCCGCTCGTCGACGAGGTCGGCGAGGTCGGCCGCGGCGGTCCCGCCCGCGCCGAGCAGCTCCTCGGTCCGGTCCGGGTCGAAGCCGAGCGCCTCGGTCTTGTCCTCGTGGGTGAACTCCAGCGGCACCGCCTCTCCCTCCTCGTTCGCCTCGGTCGGCGGGTTCCCCTCCTCGTCGAGGAAGAACTCCTCGCGGTAGTCGTCCCACGTGTAGTACCCCTTCAACACCGGGACGGAGTAGGGGTCGTACCGGGCCGCGCACAGGTCCCAGAGGACGTCTCCGACCGCGGCGGCCGCGCGGAACCGGTAGTCGGTCTCGCTCGGGTCGAACCCGAGGAGCGTCGCCGGGGCGAACTCGACCCGGTCCCACTCGTCCGGAGTCGGCGCGCGCGACGGGACCGACTCGATGTCGCCGCCGGGCGCGACGACGACCCCGGAGACGCCGCCGCGGCCGACCGGGGTGTCGAAGACCGTCTCGGGGCCGGTATCAACGCGTTCGGCCTCGTCCGAGTCCGTCTCGTCCGTATCTCCCACTTCGTCCGAGTCCGTCTCGTCGGCCCCGGATCCCGCCTCGTCCGGCGCAGCGTCTTCGGTAGCCTCGGCGTCGACGTCTTTTTCCGGGCCCTCCTCGTCAGCGATGTCTTCCTCGCGTTCGTCCTTGCCGGCCAGCTCAGACGTCACCGGCGCCGCCACCAGCTCACCGGTCGGCACGACGGCGCCCCCGTCGAGGACGACGGCGTCGGTGCCGACCACGAGCGTCCCCCGCTCGGGGGTTCCGTGGCCGGGGACGTCGGTCTCGCCGTCCGCCTCGAAGGGCTCGTCGACGCCCGGGGCGCGGACGACCCGGTCGACGCCGTTGGGAAGATGAAGCGCGACGGCGTCCGCCGGGACGACCGGCGCGTCCGGTACGTCGGCGTACACGCGCTCGGCGGCGTCCTCGCGTCCTCGTTCCGCCAGCAGCGATCGCCAGGTGTACCGGTCGGTGACGACCGGCGCGCCGTCGTTCGTTTCGTCCCGCTCGTCGGACCCCCGGGCGACGGACGCCCCGCCGTCCGAATCGGCCGTCTCGTGTCGTTCTTCCGGCTCAGCGCCCGTCGAGTCCGCCGATTCCTCTTCCGCCATGTCCGTGTCTACCGCGTCCGGTTCGGTCGTGTCCGCGTCCGGTTCGGTCGTGTCCGCGTCCTTCGGCTCGGACTCGGACGCGCCGGACGCCGAGCGATCGCCCTCGGGGTCGGATCGGGGGGCGGACCGCTCGGCGTCCTCGTTGGCCATGGTCGAGGGAACGGCGCGTCCGTTGAAAAAGGTGTCTCGCAAAACACCGCGATTGATAATCGTCGCGGACGGGCGGATTTTAGGTCCCCGCGCATCGATCGGTGACCGTGTCACGCGCCGAGCGACTCCGACGGCTTCGACGACTCCGCCGACCGGCGGTCAGGCGGCGGGTCCGGGCGGCGATCGCCGAGGAACTGCTCGGGACGCCGCGGAGCCTCGCCGCCGTCTTCGCGTTCACCGCGTTCATGCTCGCGGTGGGGATCGGGTACTACGCGCCGAGCGCGGGCGAGGTGCCGGTCGCGCTCTGGCCGCTGTACGCGGACTCGGCGGTCGCCGTCGCGCTCGGCGGCGCAGTCCTCGCGACCCTCGTCGCGACCGTGCGACGCGGCGGCAACGTCACCGCGGACGCTCCCACGTCGCGGCCGTTGGCGTACCTCCACACGCTCGCGTTCGTCTGGCTGGTCCAGTTCGGCGTCTGGCCGCTGGTCTCGCTTAACCTCGCGTTCGGCGAGTACGTCGCCGCGCCCGACGCCTGGATCTACTACTGGGGCGTGATCGGCACGCACCTGCTGTTCGTGGGGCTCGCGTTGCTGTTCCCCGCCTTCGGACGCACGACCCGCGGGGCGCTCGCGACGGCGCTCGCGCTCGGCGTCGTAAACGTCGTCATCGACTACGGGTTCGGTTTCCACCCGCCGCTACTGTACGAGCCGGGCCCCGGACTGGCGGCCGCGACGCTCGCCATCGCGGTCGGAGCAGTCGCGCTCGCGGCGCACTCGTTCCGATGGCTGGGGGAGGAGACGGACTGAGCCGCGCTCGGAAACGCCGAGCCCGGCTAGTGTCATTTAAATAACCGAATAGCTCCATCAAACGTCACTTAAATGTGTTAAAAGGGCGCGGCGGGATCCACGCGAGCGAGCGGAGCGAGCGAGCGTGGAGCCAGTCGCGCCCGTGACTGAGCGAAGCGAAGGAACGGGCGCGACGGGATTTGAACCCGCGATCGAGAGGTTAGGAACCTCTCGCCCTGTCCGCTAGGCCACGCGCCCAGAACGGATGGAGAAAACGGAACTGCGGGGATCGGTCGGCGGAGGGGGCCGGCTTACGTGCTGGTTTCCTTGTCGGTCTCGGTCTCGAGCTCGTCGAGGTCGTCGTCCTCGTCGTCGAGCGTCGAGTCCGCCTTTTCGCCGTCTTGCATGTCTTTCAGCTCCTCTTCGACCTGTTCGCGGCCCTTCTTGAACTCTCCCATCGCCTGCCCGGTCGACCGAGCGAGCTTCGGGATCTTGTTCGCCCCGAACAGCAGGACCAACACGAGCAGGATGATGAGGAGCTCCGGCCCCGCCGGAATGCCGCCGATTAGTGGTGTCGCACTTACCATCTCTGTCTCGCAGTAGCCCTGTGTCGATTATAGTCTTTTTGCCTCGTCCGATTCGACGCGCGGGCCGCCCGAGTCAGTCCGCCCGGGAAAAATGCGTGAAGTACCAGCTGCCGTCGTAGCGGACGAGCGGGACGACCTCCCCGTCAGCCGAGAGCGCGTCGAGGACCGTCGCGAACGCCTCCGAGTGTGGCGGGGACTCGGCGTACTCAGAATCGACGGCCTCGTCGAGGACCGCTCGCTGGTCCGCGGTCGGATCGTCGATCGACCGGCCGCGCTCCTCGCCGACGGCCCGACGGAACTCGCGCTGCGACGAGGCGACGCGGTCGGCGCGGACGGCGACCGTCGCGACATTGACCGACCGTTCCCCCTCGAACGCGAACCGGAGCAGTTCGCCGTCCCACTCGACCCGTTGGCCGTCGTTTTCGGGGACGAACCGCGAGCGCTCCCGCCGCTCGGCGGACGCGTACGCGAACGTGACTCCGAACGGCGGGTAGTGCGGCGCGTGGATCAGCGACGCGTCGCCGAGGGCGTCCCGAACGGCGTTCCGGTCGTGCGCTGGGAGGTCGGCGAACGGGACGCTCGACGGGGGACCGAGAAGGAACGAGTCGACGGAATCGACCTCGACCGTGTACGCGTAGCCCGGTGCCGCGACGGAATCGACCGTTTCGGTCTCGACGCAGTAGTACTCGGCGTCGTCGGTGACGACGTACGGCGCCGAGACGCCGGGGCCGTAGTACCCGTCGACGGTCCCTTCCCCGCCGTCGATCGCGGTCCGGACGGCCGCCCGTCCCGCGTGGCCGACGGCGTCGACCGGCGTGCTGAACTCGTTGGAGACGCCGACCGGCGAGGCTTCGTCGAGTTGAAGCACCGTCTCCGCGCGAGCGCCGTCCGCTTGGTCGTTCGTGGAACAGCCCGACAGCGCAGTTAGTGACGCGGTCGCCGTGAGCAGTACTGTCCGTCGACGGGAGAGGCGGCGTGGAGGGCGGGACATCATTGGCCCTTCGTCTTCGGGGCACTTGGTTCTCTCCCCGGACCGCCGACTGGGCCGGCTCCCCTCCCCCCGCGATACGGTTCGAGGAATGAGCGTCCTGCGGAGTTCCGCCGTCGAAACCGTGATACCCGCGGCCGACGAGATGTCTGATATGACAGACGTCGGCGATGACGCCCCCGACTTCACCGGATCGCTCGTGGACGGCGACATCGAACCCTTCCGCCTCTCGGACCACCTCGGCGACGAGCCGGTCGTCCTCGCCTTCTTCCCCGCCGCCTTCTCGAACACCTGTACCGACGAGATGGAGGCGCTCCGCGACGGGTTCGACCGCGACGACTGCACCCTGTTCGGCGTGAGCACCGACCTCCCGCACGCGCTCGGCGCGTACCGCGCGCAGTATGACCTCCCGTTCGCCTTGGTCGCCGACCCGGACCACCGCGCGATCGAGGCGTACGACGTGATCGAGGCGTTCGAGGGCTACGGCGTCGAGACGGTCGCGCAGCGCGCCGTCTTCGTGATCGACGCGGACGGGACCGTGACGTACCGCTGGCTCGCGGACAACGCCGGACAGGAGCCGGACTACGAAGCGCTCGACGAGGCGGTGGCGGACGCGACCGCCTGAAGGGTGAAGGTAGCGGACGCGACCCCGAAGTGGTTCAGGCGGGGTCGCGCAGCGCCTCCAGCGCCTCCGGGTTCTCCATCGAGGAGAGGTCGCCGGGGTCCTCATCGTTATACACCGACTCGATCGCGCGCCGGATGATCTTCCCCGACTGCGTCTTGGGGAACGCGTCGACGAACAGCAGCTCTCGCGGCCGGAACGGCTTGCCGTGCTCGTCGCCCACCAGCGCCCGTAGCTCGTCGCGGAGGTCGTCGCTCGGGTCGACGCCCGGTTCGAGGACGACGTACGCGACGACCGCAGTGCCGGTGGTTTCGTCGGGGACGCCGACCGCGGCCGCCTGATTGACGGCGTCGTGGTCGATGAGGACGCCCTCGATCTCGGCCGGGCCGACCTTCCGGCCCGCGACGTTGAGCGCGTCGTCGGCGCGGCCGTGGAGGAACCAGAAGCCGTCCGAATCCTTCTGCGCGAAGTCGCCGTGGTCCCACAGGTCGGGCCACGTCGACCAGTACTCGTCGAGGTAGCGCTCGTCGCCCGACCACAGCGACTTCGTCATCGACGGACACGAGTCGCGCGCGACGAGGTAGCCGCGCTGGCCCGACTCCCTGACGGACTCGCCGGTCTCGTCGACGATGTCGATGTCCATCCCGAGGCCCGGCCCGCCGAGCGTACAGGGCTTGAGCGGCTGGTTCGGCATCGGCATCAGGAAGCAGCCGCAGATCTCCGTGCCCCCGGAGATGTTGACGATGGGGCACTCCCCGCTGCCGACCGCGTCGTAGAACCACCGCCACGACTCGGGGTCCCACGGCTCGCCGGTGGAACCCAAGATTCGGAGCGAGGAGAGGTCGTGGCCCTCCACCCACTGATCCCCGTGCTTGCGGAGCGCCCGGATCGCGGTCGGCGAGATGCCGAACTGCGTGATCCCGTGTCGGTCGATCAGCTCCCAGAAGCGGTCCGGCTCGGGATGGTCGGGCGCGCCCTCGTACATCACCACGGTCCCGCCGAACGCGTGGTTGCCGATCAGCGTCCACGGCCCCATCATCCAGCCGATGTCAGAGACCCAGAAGAACCGGTCGGCGGGCTTCTGGTCGAAGCCGAAGTGGATCTCCTTGGCGCACTGCGTGAGGACGCCGGCGTGGGTGTGGACGATCCCCTTGGGCTCGCCGGTGGTCCCCGAGGAGTACAGCAGCATGGACTCCTGGTCGCTCGGGAGGTGCTTCGTCTCGTACGCGGACGGCTGCGAGCCGACCGCCTCCTCCCACGTCCGGTCGCGGTCGTCGTTCCACGGGACGGGGTCAGCGGTGGCTCCGGAGTCGGCGGCGTCACCCGCGGGCGTCGCCCCGAGCCGGTCGTACACGACGACCTCCTCGACCTGCCCCGCGTCCGCGATCGCCTCGTCCGCGGTCCCCTTCAGTCGGACCTCACTGCCCCGCCGGTAGAACCCGTCGCCGGTGAAAAGTACCGAGGGCTCCGCGTCTTCGATCCGCGTCGCGGTCGCCTCGCGGCCGAAGCCGGAGAATATCGGCACGGCGATCGCGCCGACCTTCAGGCAGCCGTAGAGGATGGAGACGACCTCGGGCACCATCGGCATGTAGAGGCCGACGGTGTCGCCGGTCTCGATCCCGGCCTCCGTCAGGTAGTTCGCGACCCTGTCGCTCTGCCGGCGGAGCTCGTGGAAGGTGATCTCGCGGACGTCGCCGGGCTCGCCCTCCCAGATCAGCGCGACGCGGTTCCGGTTCGGCGAGTCGACCGCGGCGTGGCGGTCGACGACGTTGTGCGCGACGTTGATCTCGCCGCCGGGGTACCAGTCGGAGAACTGCGGACCATCGGAGTCGTCGCGAACCGCGTCGTAGTCGGTGTAGAAGTCGATGTCGAGGTAGTCGACGATCTCGTCCCAGAACCAGTCGACGCCGGACGCGGGCTCGCCCTCGACCTCGGAGGTGGTCCGCTCGATGAGCGCCTCGTAGTCGTCGATCCCGTACTCGCGCATGAACGCGGCGACGTTCGTCGACTCGGCGAACGCCTCGCTCGGCTCGTGTACGACCTCGTCTATCCCCTCGTACTCGGTCATCTCGTCCGGTGATTTTCGCGGCGACAGTAAGTAACTTTCCTGAAGGATCTATCGTAGGTCGGCGCACTCGCCCGCGACCGCGACGGTCTCGGAGTCGACCGACACCTCCCCGTCGTACAGCGCACAGGTCCCGGCGTCCCACGCGAGCCGCCCCTCCCAGTCGGCGCCGGTCACCGTTACCTCGTGTCGGCCCGTCGCCCCTACGGCGACCTCGAACGCCCGAGCGACGCCGGCGTCGACGCGGTCGGACTCCTCGGCGTAGGTGGTCCCGTCGTCGCCCGCGACGGTCACCTCCACGTCGACCGGGCCGTCGCCGTCGTTGCGGACTGTCAGGTCGAGTCGACTCGGGTCGGGGTCGGAGCCGAGACAGCCGGCGGCCGCGACCGCGAGCGCGCCAGTCCCCGCGGCGAGGAGTCTGCGGCGTTCCATGGCGATCGCTCGTCGCGGCGGGACTTCAAGCCCGGACACGCGGCTCGCGGTCGGCGGGGAACGCGAAAACGGGTCGGCTCGCGGGAGGCGGCTACTCGTCGTCGTCCGTCTCTTCCTCGTCCGCCGCGGCGTGGACCGACTCGGGGACGATGTCGACGGAGGCGACCTCGTCGTCGGGGTCGAGATTCATCACGATGACGCCCTTCGTGTTGCGGCTCACCGTCGAGATCTCCTCGACGCGGGTCCGCATGATCTGCCCGGCCCCGCTCATCGCGACGAGGTGGTCGCCGTAGGTGACGGCCTCGATAGCGACGACCTCGCCGTTGCGGTCGCCGGTCTTGATGTCGACGAGCCCCTTCCCGTTGCGCGACTGCGGGCGGTACTCGTCGAGGTCGGAGCGCTTCCCGTATCCGTTCTCGGTGACGGTGAGCACCCAGTTGTGGTACTCCTCGTCGATCGCGGCGACGCCGGCGACGGCGTCGCCCTCGCGGAGGTCGATGCCGATCACGCCGCGGGCCGTGCGGCCCATCGCGCGGGCGTCCGACTCGTCGAAGCGGATCGCCATCCCGTTCCGGCTGCCGATGACGATGTCGCGCTCGCCGTCGGTCACCTCGACGTCGACGAGTTCGTCGCCGTCCTCCAGTCGGATCGCGCGGATCCCCGTCGACCGGATGTTGCCGAACTCGTCGACGGCGGTCCGCTTGATGTAGCCGTCGCGGGTGACCATCGTGAGGAACTCGTCGTCGTCGAGGTCCTCGGTGTTGACCACCGACTCGATCTCCTCGCCGTCGTCGAGGTCGAGGAGGTTGACCGCGGACTTCCCGCGGGCCGTGCGGGACATCTCCGGGATCTCGTAGGTCTTCAGCTCGTAGATCTGCCCGCGGTTCGTGAACACCAGCAGGTAGTCGTGGGAGCTGGCCGCGAACACGGAGGAGACGCGGTCGCCCTCCTTGAGTCCGGTGCCGATGATCCCCTTGCCGCCGCGGTTCTGCGCGCGGAACTCGTCGAGCGGCATCCGCTTGATGTAGTCGTCCTCGCTCATCACGACGACGCACTCCTCTTCGGGGATGAGGTCCTCGTGGGTCACGTCGCCCGCGTCCTCGATGAAGCTCGTGCGGCGCTCGTCGTCGTACTCGGCTTTGATCTCCCGGAGCTCGTCGACGATCACCTGGTCGAGCTCGTCGGGGTCCGAGAGGATCGTCTCCAGCCGCTCGATCCGCGCTTTCACTTCCTCGTACTCCTCCTCGATCTCGGCAGTCTCCATCGAGGTGAGCGAGCCGAGCTGCATCCGGACGATGTGGGCCGCCTGCGCCTCGGTGAAGTCGAACGCCGACTCCAGCGCGGCCTTCGCGGCGTCGCGGTCGTCGGAGTCTTGGATCGTCTCGACGACGCTGTCGACGTTGTCGAGCGCCTTCAGGCGGCCTTCGAGGATGTGCGCGCGGTCCTCGCGCTCCGCGAGCTCGTGCTCAGAGCGCCGGCGCACGACCTCGCGGCGGTGTTCGACGTAGTGCTCTAAGGTCTGCTTGAGGTCCAGCACCTGCGGCGAGCCGTCGACCAAGGCGAGGTTGATGACGCCGAAGGTGCGTTCGAGGTGGCTCTCCAACAGCTGGTTCTTGACGACCTCGGCCATCGCGTCGCGCTTGAGCTCGACGACGATCCGGATCCCGTCGCGGTCGGACTCGTCGCGGAGGTCGCGGATCCCCTCGATGGCGCCCTCGTTGACGTCCTCCGCGATGCGCTCGACGAGCCGCGACTTGTTCTGCTGGAAGGGGAGCTCGCTGATGACGATCCGTCCCTCCTCCTCGAGGACCTCGAACTCCGCGCGGACGCGGATCCGCCCGCGACCCGTCTTGTACGCCTTGTGGACCGCGTTCCGCCCGACGATGTTCGCGCCGGTCGGGAAGTCCGGCCCCTTGACGTGTTCCATCAGGTCCTCGACGCTCGCGTCGGGGGTCTGGATTAGCTCGACGGTGGCGTCGATCACCTCGCCGAGGTTGTGCGGGGGGATGTTCGTCGACATCCCGACGGCGATGCCCGACGAGCCGTTGACGAGCAGGTTCGGGAACGCCGCGGGCAGCACCTCGGGCTCCTCGAGGCGGTCGTCGTAGTTCGCCTGGAAGTCGACGGTGTCGCGCTCGATGTCCGCCATGAGCTCCTCGGCGATGGGCGACATCCGCGCCTCCGTGTACCGCATCGCGGCCGGCGGGTCGCCGTCGACCGAACCGAAGTTCCCCTGCCCGTCGACGAGCGGGTAGCGCATCGAGAAGTCCTGGGCCATCCGCGCGAGCGTGTCGTAGATGGCGCTGTCGCCGTGCGGGTGGTAGTCGCCCATCGTCTCGCCGACGA
This sequence comes from Halorubrum sp. T3, assembly GCF_000296615.1. NCBI lineage: Archaea > Methanobacteriati > Methanobacteriota > Halobacteria > Halobacteriales > Haloferacaceae > Halorubrum > Halorubrum sp. T3. Next base: position 1,224,306 of record NZ_JH815329.1, read on the forward strand.
CGGAGGAGGACTTGCGGTGCGCGGAGTTGCTCGTCACGCCCGCCTCGTTCATCGCGAAGAGGATGCGGCGGTGGACGGGCTTGAGCCCGTCGCGCACGTCGGGGAGCGCCCGCCCCGCGATGACGGACATCGCGTAGTCGATGTACGACTGCTCCATCTCGTCTTCGATGCGCGCGTTCGTCACCTGCGCCGCGCGTACGTCGCCGGGGTCGGCGTCAGGGGTCTCCGAGCTCATATGTCCACCCACTCCGCCTCGGTCGCGTGCTCCTTGATGAACTGCTTCCTCGGCTCGACCGCGTCACCCATCAGCACGTTGAACATCCGGTCCGCCGCGGCCGCGTCGTCGATGGTGATCCGCTTGAGCCGGCGGTTCTCCGGGTCCATCGTGGTGTCCCACAGCTGGTCCGGGTTCATCTCGCCGAGCCCCTTGAACCGCTGGACCTGTGTGGGGTTGCCGTCGCACTCCTCCTCGACGATGCGGTCGCGCTCCTCCTCGGTCATCGCGTCGTACGTGTTCCCGCGGTACCGGACGCGGTAGAGGGGCGGCTGGGCCGCGTACACGTAGCCCGCTTCGAGCAGCGGCTTCATGTGGCGGTAGAGGAGGGTCAAGAGGAGGGTTCTGATATGGGCTCCGTCGACATCTGCATCGGTCATGAGAATTATTTTATTATATCTGACATCTTCGATGTCGAATTCTTCTCCGATCCCCGCGCCGATCGCGGTGATCAGCGCGCGGATCTCGTCGTTCTCGAGGATGCGGTCGAGGCGGTGTTTCTCGACGTTGAGGATCTTCCCCTTCAGCGGGAGTATCGCCTGGTTCTCGCGGTTCCGGCCCTGCTTGGCCGAGCCGCCCGCGGAGTCGCCCTCGACGACGAACAGCTCCGCCTCGGTGGGGTCGCGCGTTTGACAGTCCGCCAGCTTACCGGGGAGTGCCGTCGACTCCAGCGCCGACTTCCGGCGGGTGAGCTCCTCCGCCTTCTTGGCGGCCTTCCGCGCCCTGGCGGCCTCGGCGGCCTTGTGGACGACCTTCTCTGCGGTGTCGGGGTTCTCCTCGAAGAAGGTGCCGAGCTTCTCGTGGGTCGCGGACTCGACGACGCCGCGGACCTCGCTGTTGCCGAGCTTCGTCTTCGTCTGGCCCTCGAACTGCGGGTCGGGGTGTTTCACCGAGACGACCGCCGTGAGCCCCTCGCGGACGTCCTCGCCCTTGAGGTTCGCGTCGAGGTCGTCGACGAGCCCGTGCTCGTTGGCGTAGTCGTTGACGGTGCGCGTGAGGGCGGTCTTGAAACCGGTGAGGTGGGTGCCGCCCTCGCGGGTGTTGATGTTGTTGGCGAACGCGTGGACGGAGCCCTGGAGCTCCTCGGTCGCCTGCATCGCGACCTCGACGTGGACGCCGTCGGTCTCGTCCTCGAAGTAGATGACCTCCTCGTGGATCGGCGAGCGCGTCTCGTTGAGGTACGCGACGAACTCGCGGATGCCGCCGTCGTACTTGAACGTCTCCTCGGTGTCGTCGCGGTCGTCGACGAGGCGGATCTCGACGCCGGAGTTGAGGAACGCGAGCTCGCGCAGCCGGTTGGCGAGCGTCGACGTCTGGAACTCCGTGGTCTCGAAGATCTCCTCGTCGGGCCAGAATCGGATCTCCGTGCCCGTCGACTCGCCCGATTCCATGTCGCGGACGCGCTCGAAGCCGTCCTCCGCGGGCTCACCGCGGGCGAATCGATGGCGGAAGACGCCGCCGTCGCGTTTTACCTCGACCTCCAAGCGCTCGGAGAGCGCGTTCACGACGCTGACGCCGACGCCGTGGAGCCCGCCGGAGACCTGGTACGACTTGGAGTCGAACTTCCCGCCGGCGTGGAGGACCGTCAGGATGACCTCCAGTGCGGGCCGGTCGTACTCCTCGTGGGTGTCGACCGGAATTCCCCGCCCGTCGTCGCTGACGGAGACGGAGCCGTCGTCGTGGATCCGCACCTCGATCTCCTCGCAGTATCCCGCGAGCGCCTCGTCAATGGAGTTGTCGACGACCTCGTAGACGAGATGGTGGAGCCCTCGACCGTCCGTGGACCCGATGTACATCGCCGGTCGCTTACGGACGGCCTGTAGGCCCTCGAGGACCTGAATCTGGCCGGCTCCGTATTCGCTCTGCTCTGACATAGGAACTTACCGTCGCTAATCGCCGTCGGGTTATAAAGCCGGCGCACGCGCGCGGGCGTGTGAGTCGAGGCGGGCGGACGGCCTCGGCCAGGCAGCGCGCAGTCCGGCCTCGCGTATGCGGATTTTTCCCACAGCTACAAGCCGCGCCCTCGCGTACCGATCGCCGATGCTACCGATCGCGGACTCCTTCGAACACGTTCACCGGGGCTGCGAGATCCGGTACGGACGGGGCCGAATCGACGACCTCGGCGACTGGCTCGGCGAGCGGGGCCTCGACGACGCGCTCGTCGTCTGCGGCTCGAACACCGGCGCGAACGACGCGCTGATGGACCCGGTCCGAGAGGGGCTCGGCGACCGGCTCGCCGGCGTCTTCGACGGGACGACTCCCGACAAGCGAGTAGAGACCGCCTACGACCTGCTCGACGCGCGGGCCGAGGTCGGCGCGGACGTCCTCGTCGCGGTCGGCGGCGGCGCCAGCCTCGATATCGCCAGACAGGCGACGCTGCTCGCCGCCGACGGCCGCGACCTCGGCGAGATCCGCGCCGACGCGGAGGCCGGGCCGGACGCACTCGGCGACCTCGCGCCGGCGAGCGATCCCACATTCCCGTCCGTCGTCGTGCCGACGACGTTCGCGGGCGCGGACGTCTCGACCGGCGGGTCCTTGGAGGTCTTCGCGGCCGACGAGTCGCCGACCGGCCAGCCGGTGAACGTCAGCGGGAGCGACGCGTGGCCGATCGCAGACGTCGCCGACCCGGCGCTGTTCGAGACGACCCCGCAGTCGGTGCTGGCCGGGTCCGCGATGAACGGCTTCGACAAGGGGATCGAGACGCCGTACGCCCGCGACGCCTCGCCCGTGAGCGACGCGGCCGCGGTCCACGGGCTCCGCCTCCTCTCGGACGCCCTCCCGCGCGTGGCCGGCGACCGGCCCGGCGGCGAGGAGGCGACCGACCGAGCGGTCGTCGGGGCGCTGCTCGTCCAGCTCGACCGGAAGATCAGCGTGATCCACGCGTTCGGCCACGGGTTCGCGCGCCGCTACGACGTCCAGCAGGGCGCGATCCACGCGGTCGTGGCGCCCCACGCGCTGGCGTACCTCTTCGACGAGGTCGACGCGAGCCGCCGGGCGCTCGCGGCCGGCCTCGGCGTCCGGACCGACGGCCGCGACGACGACGCGATCGCGGAGGACGTCGTCGAGGCGGTCGCCGAGGTCCGCGACGCGCTCGACGTTCCGAGCCGCCTCCGAGACCTCCCCGAGACCGACGAGGACGACCTGCCGGCGATCGCCGAGTTCGTCGCCGAGGACCCTCCGATGGAGCGCGCGCCGGCCGACCTCGACGCGACCGCGGAAGGAATCTTAGGCGTGCTGCGCGCCGCGTGGTAGGCGCGGCGGCGCTTCAGTCGGCAGACGACTCTGCCGCGTACGTCTCCAGCGCGGTCAACCGCCCGTCGTCGACGGAGAACACGTCGACGAACGCGAACAGCTCCTCCCCGTCGTTGTCCAGCAGTCGACCGCGGACGGCCACGCCGGGGCCGGCGGGGTACACGCGCTCGACCGCGTGGGTCGTGTCCGTGTTCGGCCGCTCGTCGCGCATGAACGCCACGAAGCGGTCGCGTCCCTCGAAGGTTCGATCGGGGCGCCGCTGGACGAAGTCGGGAGCGAGCAGCGACGCCAGCCGGTCGTACTCGCCGGCGTCGAGCGCGTCGTAGTAGGCCCGAGCGAGCGCGGCGGGGTCCGGGTCCGCGGCCGGCGCCGCTTCCCCCTCCCCGCCCTCACGCCGCGAGGGCATCGAACTCCTCGGCCGAGGTCCGGGTTCCCTTCGAGATGATCACGTCGCCGCCGCGCAGCGTGGTGTCGATGTCGGGCCCGACCAGCCACTCGTCGTCCGCGCGCCGGATCGCGAGGACGCTCGTCGAGATGTCGGTCGCGGGCACGCCGTCGACAACCGCGGTCCCGTCGAGGTCGCTCCCCGCGGCGACCTCGGTCCGGGTGATGATCTCGTCGGACTCCTGGACCGCCATCTCCACGACCGGGTGAACGTCGAGGTCGCGGCGGACGCCCTCGGTGATCGCGAGCGCGGCGTCGGAGATCTCCTCGGTCGCGACGCCGAGGTGGATGAGCCCGCGCAGCGACACCGGGTCGTCCGCCTCGGCCGCGGCCCGGAGCGTCCACGCCTCGAACCGCGACTGTAGGGCGTCGACCTCGATCTCTAAGTTGCTCACCTCCTCGGCCAGTTCCTCGTTGTCGAAGAGGACGGAGCCGTACGCGAGGTCGACGGCGAGCTCCGAGAGGTTCTTCATCAACACGATCGAGTCGACCGCGCGTTCGAGGTCGTCGATCGCGGGCTCCGCGGGCGGGTCGGGCTCGAACGGCTCGCCGCTCAGCTCGGGGTAGACGTCGGCGATGCCCCCCTCGGGGCCGCGCAGCAGCGTCACGTCGCCGGCCTCCAGCCGAGTTGTCGGCCCGGGGTTGAGGATCCAGTCCTCGTCGCGCCGGACGGCGATCACGCGGACGCCGGTCACCGATTCGAGGTCGATCGCCTTCAGCGTCCGTCCGGCGTACGCGGAGTCGGCGGCCACGGTCCCGCGAACGAGCGTCTCGACGCCCGCCGACAGCGCGCCGCGCATCGCGTCGGGGAGCCCGATCTCCTCGGTGACGATCTGGGCGATGTCGCCGGCCGCGTCCGCGATCTTCTCCGCGGCGCCGACGACGCCGAGGACGGGGGCGAGCGTCTCCGCCTCGTTCGGATTCCGCGCCGCGAGCATCAGGCTCATCCGGGCGCGAAGCTGGAGCACGTCCATCCGGTGTTCCAGTTCGACGACCTCGTGCGCGACCGTCGGGCTCCCGTGGAGGACCGCCGAGTACGACAGGTCGATAAGCAGCTCCGCGGTGTCTTTCATCTCGACGAGCAGGTCCTTGACGCTCGTCGGCTCGTAGCGGACCGTGCGCTCGTCGAAGCGTCCCATGCGACTCCCTCACCGGCACCGAGTAAAAGGCTTGTTGCGGGGGCGGTGAGACGGTCGCGGCGAGGGTGACGGCCGGGTCAGAGCGCGTCGCCGGCGACGTATCCCGGCCCCTCCTCGGGCGGTCTCGGATCGCCGTCGACCGGAGCCGCGAGGTCGACGAGCGCGAGCCAGCCGAGCAGCCGCGCCGCGCGGTCGCGCCACGCGGCCTCCCAGTCGGGGTTCCGGGCGCGGTCGTGACGCGGGACCCGGTCGCGGGTGGCCGCGAAGAGGTCGGCGGCAGTCAGCGGATCGTCGGGCGAGGCCTCCCGCAGCGCCGCGAGCGCCTCCGGGACGAGGAGGACGCCGTCGCGGAGCCCTTCCCGGACGCGCTCGGGGGTCGGTTCGGCGTCGGCGCGGACGAACCCGCGCGAGGTCTCTTCGGCGAGGCCGAGCGCGCGCAGGAACGCGAGCCAGTCGTTCGCGGTCTGCCGGTCGGGGAGGTCGCGGCGCCGCCGGAGTCGGGCGCAGCAGTCGTCCGTGTCGCCGGGGACGAGCGGGACGGCGCGCTGGTACTCGCTGAGCGCGTCGAGATCGGCCGGGGGTTCGGGGACGGGTTTGAGTCGCACGGGAGCGTGAGAAGGGTTACGCGGCGGTCAGCGGTAGCCGAACGACTCCGCGAGCAGCTCCTCGTCGGTCTCGCCGACGGTGTAGACGGGGCCGTCGACGACGTCGACGGTGACCTGCGCGGGGGCGAACACGCTCTCCGGCACGTCGTAGAAGTCCCAGTCGGCGTCCTCGAACACGTCGACAAAGGGGGTTCCGTACTCCTCGCTGGCGGTCGAGACGATCTGGTCGAAGCGGTCGTCGTCGCGCGCCACCTGGAGGTGGACCTGCCCGCCGTACGCCAAGGCGTCGTTGGTGCGACCCATCGCCTCGGTCTCGTCCCGGGTCGGGGGCGCGAGCGGCGCCGAGCCGGAGGCGTGGAGCACGTCCGTGGGCTCGTAGCCGACCTCCAGCAGGCGGAAGACGGCGAGCTCGGCGGCGCGCGCGGCGGTGGTGACGGAGCCGGCGGTCGAGCCGGTGGCGAACGTCGGGAGGAACACGCCGTCGGCGTCGACCTCTGCCATGTCGGCGACCTGCTCGGCGACCTCCTCGTCGGGGAGCGTCGTCGACTCGATCGCGAGCGTGGCGAACTCCGAGGAGTCGTAGTAGCCGACGCGCTCGAACTCGGTCTCGCGGCCGACGAGGGCGCGGGCCGGCCCGGAGCCGAGCCCCTCGAAGCCGCCCTCGGTCGTGAGCTCCCAGCCGGCCTTCTGCGAGCAGAGCAGCGCCACGGCGGGGTGGTCCGTCGACAGCTCGACGTACTGGCGCGGCGCGCCCGCGAGCTCGCCCATCCGGGTCTGGAGGTTCGCGAGCCCGGCGGTCTGGATCTCCGCGAGCAGCAGTCCCGCCTCGACGCCGCCGGCCGCGTCGATTCCGAAGTCGACGACGGTGGCGCCGTTGTCCAGCTCGTAGCCGACGACGTCCAGCTCGCCGGCGAAGTCGAGCGCCTCGTCGACCAGCTCGATCGCGGTCCGATTGATGCTTTCCATACGAAACGGTACTCGCTCCCCGTTTAAGGGGTTTGGCTGTTCGACTCGCGGGCCGTGACGACGTGCTAATTTAAAAACGAACGCACCTAGCGATCGGTCATTTATAAGCCAGCGGTGCTGTTGGCGCGTGCCCGTGAGCGGCCGCCCACGGCGGCCGCGAACGGCACCGCGCGAGGGAGTCAGTCGCCGGAGCGAAGCGGAGGCGACTGACGAGGCTGGGGAGGTGTGAGGTGCGGTCGCTGTGCGGGGCGGGGCTCAAAGGGGCAGTCGCGAGGACGAAGCACGGCGACGCAAGCACTGGAGGGAGCGAACGGAGTGAGCGACCGAAGCGCGCAGCGAGCCGCGCGAGTCCTCGCGGCTGGGGCTTTGGAGGAGTTCGTCGCCGATCCGTTGACGGAAATTTATAAGCGAGCGGCTGGGGCTTTGGAGGAGTTCGTCGCCGATCCGTTGACGGAAATTTATAAGCGAGCGGCTGGGGCTTTGCCGGTGTTCGCCGCCGATTCACTGCGATTATTTATAAACGGGCGAGTAGGGCCTTGGCGGTGATCTCTGTCGATCTGCGAGCGTCGGTTTATAAACAGGCGACTGAAACTTCGGCGGGATACCGGTGGTCCGCGGCCGCTCATTTATAAATAACCTCGCGATGCGAAGAGCGTCGCTCTCAGCTCAGCGGCAACTGTTTATAAATGCGAAGTCACCGAAGCCGACGCCGGACTGCCGAACCGCGCCGACAGTCCCGACGACCGTCACTCGCTGATGAAGTACCGGTAGCCGCCGAGCGCAACGGCGAGGACGGCAGCCGCCGCGCCGACGAGAAACAGCGCGGTGCTGCCGGAGTCGTAGCCGTATGGGACGGACAGATCGGTCCACCGGTCCAACGCGAGGAGGGCGACCGCGAGGAGGGCGACGGCCACGCCGACGGCCCTCCCGAGCGGGGAGTTCGATCGGCTGCCGGGCATACGCGGCGATTCCGGCCTTCAACTGAAGTATTTTCCGGCGTAACGGATGCTGCCGTCCGAACGGGGGTCGACCCGACCGCTCACCAGAAGCCGCCGTCGGAGTCGTCCGGCCCGCCTGCCTCGCCGGGGCCGGGCGGACCGCGGGGACCGCTCGGCCGCGGGTCAGGGTTGATCTCAACGGGTTCCGACTCCGCTCGCGGATCGATCTCGCGGCCCTCCTCGTAGCGGACGAACGAGAGGTAGAACGGCTCGCCGCAGCCGACGCCCTCGCTGTCGGGTTCCCGGTACGGTTCGTCGCCGCCGACGTCGGTCCCCCGAACCCCGTCGTGCGGGTCCCAGTCGACGCCGTCGCTCTCGCCGCAGACGAACCGGACGCCGTCTGCGTCGACCTCGTCGCCGTCCTCGCCGCTGTCCGCACCCCCACCGCCCTCTTCCGCGTCGAACGGCTCGGTCGGCGCGACGTAGGTCCACCCTTCCAGCGGATACGGCGTCACCGACTTGTCCGCGAGGTACCCCTCGCGTTCGAGCGCGACGAGCGTCCCGCAGTGCGGACAGTAGTACGTGACCGGGTAGCTCATACCGGACATACGAGAGCCATTTATAAACAGCCGTCGCCGTCGCGTCAGGTATTTGATCGCTCGGGCCGACAATCCGACATCTCATCCGATACCCCCGCTGACGGCTCGGACGCATCGGACGACACCTCCGGACTCGTCACCCGACGACGGCTCCTCTACGGCGTCGCGGCCGGGGTCGGCCTCCTCGGCGGCGGCGGCCTCTACGTCGCGAACGAACTCGACGGTGATGCCGGCGGGTACGAGGCACCCGAAACGCAGCCGATGGTGTCGACGCGCGACCGCCTCGACACCGACGATTCGACGGAGCGGTCGGGGTCGTGGGCGTTCGACGGGGCCGACTCCGTGGTCCTGTTCGTCCACGGTCTGGGCGCGGACGCCGAGTCGGCCCGCGACCTCGCGTACACCGCTCGGCTCGGCCTCGACGCGGCGATTGAAACCGGCGGAGAGGCCAGCGACCGCCCCGTGATCGGCTACTCGTGGGCGTCGAACGTCGACTGGGGGCCAGCGAAGGAGACCGCCGACGCCAACGCCGTCCCGCTCGCCGACTGGCTGACGGCGTGGGCGGACGAAGATGGGCGCCCGGTCCACCTGTTCGCCCACTCGCTGGGCGCCCGGGTGACGGGGGCGACGCTCCGCGAACTCGCGGCCCGAGAGCGGCCCGACGCCCTCGCCTCGGTCTCGCTGTTCGGCGGGGCGGTCCCGCACGACAGCGCGGCCGTCGACGGCCGATACGGGCCCGCGATCGCGGCGCTCGACGCGCCGGTCTACAACTTCCACAGCCGGAACGACCGCGTCCTCGGCTGGGTGTACCGCGCGTCGGACCGGACGCGCGCGGTCGGGCACGGCGGGCTCCCGGACTCCGCGATCGCCCCCGAGAACTACGCGGACGTCGACGTCACCGACCTGGTCGCGGACCACTACTCGTACGTCGAGCCGGAGGAGGGGTGCCTGCCGCGCGCGGTCGGCCGACTCGGATTCGAGTAGCCCGCCGGCGCGGCGAATCGCTCCGAGCGCCTCGGAGCGTCCCACCGCCGGCTCGCCCCCGGAACCCCTTTTACCGGCGCGGTCGACCGTTCGGGCATGATCGACGAGACCGTCGCCGAGATCCGGGCGATGCGGACCCACAGCACGTCGGCGGTGGCCGTAAAGGCGACGCGGTCGCTCGCGGACCTGCTTGACCGCGAGTACGTGACCGTCGACGAGTTCGAGCGCGACCTCGAACACAACGCGGGCGTGTTGCGCCGGTCGAACCCCTCCCACGCCGCGCTCCACAACGCGATGCGCGACGTGGAACGCTCCATCGTCGGCGAGGCGACGAGCGTCGAGGGCGCGAAGCAGCTGTTGGAGGACGTGATCGCCCGCGTCACCGAGGACATCGAGACGGCGAAGGGTGAGGCGGCCGCCAACGCCGCCGAGCGCATCGAGGACGGCGACACGCTGCTCGTCCACGACTACTCGACGACGGTGTTGGAGGCGATCGAGAACGCCGCGCGCGACGGCGCGCACCTCACCGTCTACGTCACCGAGGCGCGCCCGCGGACGCTGGGCCGCAAGACCGCGCGCGTCCTCGCTGGGATGTCCCGCGTCGAGACGCGGATGGTCGTCGACAGCGCGATGGGGTACGCGCTCCGCGACTGCGACCGCGTCCTGCTCGGGATCACCTGCATCACCGGCGGGACCTACTACAACCGGATCGGCACCTTCCCGCTGGTGGTCACCGCCCGCGAACTCGGTGTCCCCGTCACGGCGGTCGGCTCGGGCGCGAAGACAATCGAGGAGTTCCGCTTCGAGAACGAGTTCCGCGACGCCGTCGAGGTGATGCGCGAGCCGGTCGAGGACGTCGAGATCGAGAACCCCAGCTACGACGCCACGCCGATCGGGATGATCGACACCGTGATCACCGACGACGGCGTCTGGAACTGAGCGGCGCACGGGCAAGTCGCGCGTGCCGCACCGATTATCGTCGTACTTCTCGAGCGCCGTCGCACCCGCCCGAACGCCGCGTAGCCGGCCGAACGGCTCCGTGTAGCCCAAAACGCTTTGTGCGTGTACCGTGTTAACGGGTACAATGAGCGTTCATCCGGGTTCGACGGCGGTTTTTCAGATTCCAGATCAGGGGGTGACGGGTGCGAACTGCGCGAGCGGCTGGTGCGAGCTGTGGGCGGTCGCGACCGAGCCGGGAGTGATCACGGCGGTCGCGCTCGCCGGCGTACTCGCGCTGTTGGCGTTCGCGTACGTCCGCGACGCCGAGGCGGCCTGCCGCCGCGAGCGCCGCCGCGTCCTCGACGAGCGGGACGCGTTCGAGTCGTTCGCCGATCGGGTCGCGGGGATCGACACCGTCTCCGTCGCGACGGACGCGACGCCCTCGGGCGTGCCCGCCGGCGCGCTCCGCGGACTCGACGGCCCCGGCGGCGGCCGATCCCCCGGAAACGGGCCAGCGAGCGACAACGCGACGCTGAGGCGGGTGATGGCCGCGTACCACGACACCGTGTTGTCGCTGCCCCACTACCGGGCCGAGTACGACGAGTCGGCCGCGGAGAGCCTGGCCGCGGAGCTCGGCCCGGACACCGCGACCGCGCTGGCGTCCGACGGCGGGCTGTCGAGCGGCGCCCGGTCGGCGCTCGTCGACCGGAGTTGCCGCGCAGCCGAGGCGCGCGATCAACTCGCCGACGCGATAGACGAAGAGATCGGCGAGCTGGGCGACCGAGAGACGACGCTGTCGTCGATCGACCGCCGCCGCCGCCGGCTGATCGGTCACTTGGAGGGGATCCGTTCCGGCCGGGAGGCCGACGCGGCGATCGACGTCTGGAACCGGTTAGCGGAACTCGAAGAGGAGTGCGACGACCTCGCCGCCGATCGGCAGCGCTCGCTCGACGACCCGCCGCTGACCCCCGAAACGGCGCTCGACGGCGACCACGAGCGCCCGTTCTACGACTACCTCTACGGCTGCACCGACGGGCCGCGCTACCCGGTCCTCGCGCAGATCGCGGAGGTCGCCGACGGGATCCGCGCGGACAGAGACCGTGTCGGCACGCGGATCGCCGGCGGCCGCTGACCGCCTGGTAGTCGCGGTTCGTCCGCTGGGCGCCTACTGACCGTCCGCTGGGCGCCTACTGACTGCCCAACGGCCGCGCCGAGCGGAGAGAAACTCAAAACTACCGGATTGTTTATGAAGGTAGGGCGGGACTGAGCGTGTATGAGTTGGCAAGCGGCGGAACGAGCGTTCACGGACGACGCGGTCGCCCGGGAGGCGCTCCCCGAGATGTTCGAACGCACCGCGGAGCGACACGCGGACCGGATCGCGCAGCGGTACAAGGGGGGAATCCACGACCGGTCGCTCGTCGCCGCCGGGGTCGTTCCGGAGGCGCCCGCGGGCGAGTACGCCGACCTGACGTATACCGAGATGCGCGGGATCGTCCGGAACCTCGCCGCGGGCTTCCGCGAACTCGGCGTCGACGACGACACGCGAGTGGCGATGTACTCGCAGACGCGCATGGAGTGGGCCCAGACCGACTTCGCGGCGCTGGCCGCGGGCGCCGTCGTGACGACTGTCTACGCCTCGTCGTCGCCGAGGCAGTTGCGCTACCTGCTGGAGGACCCCGAGGCGACCGTCGTCGTCGCCGAGGGCCGCGAGATGCTCGAGGACGTGCTCGCGGTGCGCGGCGACCTCGAACACGATCTCGACGCGATCGTCACCGTCGACGACGTGGACGCCGACGAGATGTCGGCCGCGGACGTCGGTGTCGACGCCGACGCGCTCGACGACGGCGCCCTCGACGACGTGTACACCCTCGGCGAGGTCCACGAGCGCGGCGCCGCCGCGTTCGACGAGGCGACCTACGAGGGGTGGATCGACGCGGCCGACGTCGGCGACCTCGCCAGCCTCATCTACACCTCCGGCACCACCGGGAAGCCGAAGGGCGTCCGGCTCACACACGCCAACTTCCGGGACAACGTCTCGCAGTGTTACCGCCGGTTCGCGGACCGCCCCGACCGCGACCCGGACGTGCCGGGCATCTCCGCGGAGACGACCACCCTCTCCTTCCTCCCGCTCGCGCACGTCTTCGAGCGGATGGCGGGTCACTACATGATGTTCGCCGCGGGCGCGACCGTCGCGTACGCGGAGAGCCCCGATACGCTCCGGGAGGACTTCGGGCTCGTGCGCCCGACGACGACGACCAGCGTCCCGCGCGTCTACGAGAAGCTGTACGACGCGATCCGCGAGCAGGCGAGCGAGTCGCCGGTGAAGGAGCGCATCTTCGAGTGGGCGGTCGACGTCGGCCGCGCCCACCACGAGGCTGACGACCCCGGCGCCCTGCTCGACGCCAAGCGCGCGGTCGCCGACCGGCTCGTCTTCTCGTCGGTCCGGGACGCGATCGGCGGCGAGGTCGACTTCTTCATCTCGGGCGGCGGGTCGCTGTCGGCCGAGCTGTGCGCGCTGTACCACGCGATGGACCTCCCGATCTTAGAGGGATACGGCCTCACGGAGACCTCCCCCGTCATCAGCGTCAACCCGCCGGAGGCGCCGAAGGTCGGGACGATCGGCCCGCCGGTCGTGAACACCGAGATCGCGATCGACGGCTCCGTCGTCGGGCAGGAGGTCGCGGACCTGGACGGCGACGTGGGCGAGCTGCTCGTCCGCGGCCCGCAGGTGACAGACGGCTACTGGAACCGCCCGGACGCGACCGCGGAGGCGTTCGTCGACGCGGACGACCTCCCCGACGACGTCGTCACCGCCGGGACCCCGCCCGACGAGCGTGTCGGCGTCGGTGGGGACGGCCTCGACGACGGCGGCGACGGCGAGACTGCCCGAGAAGCCGACGCGGCGGCGGCCGCCGCGCAGCCGTGGTTCCGCACCGGCGACATCGTCCAGCTCCGGCCGGACGGGTACATCGCCTTCCGCGAGCGCGCCAAGCAGCTGCTCGTGCTCTCGACCGGGAAGAACGTCGCGCCCGGGCCGATCGAGGACCGCTTCGCCGCCAACGAGTTCGTCGAGCAGTGCGTCGTCCTCGGCGACGGGCGGAAGTTCGTCTCCGCGATCATCGTCCCGAACTTCGAGAAGGTCGCGGCGTGGGCCGACGCCGAGGGGATCGACCTGCCCGAAGAGCGCGCCGAGGTCTGCCGCGACGACCGCGTTCGCGAGCGGATTCAGGAGGAGGTCGACCGCGTGAACGAGGAGTTCGAGTCGTACGAGAAGATCAAGCAGTTCCGACTCGTCGAGGAGGAGTTCACCGAGGACAACGACCTGCTCACGCCGACGATGAAGAAGAAGCGGCGGAACATCTTGGACCGATTCGCCGACGAGGTCGAGATGATCTACGAGGAGTGACCTGACCGGTCGAAGTTCAACGTGACCGGTCGGCCGTCGCCTGACCCGACCGGTCAGTCGTCGCCCGGAACGCGACCGGCGTCGTCGACGCCGGCGGCGTCGGACGGCGTCTCGTCGGCCGGCTCGCCGAACGCGTACACCGTGTTGTGCCCGGTCACCTCGACCGTGAGGAAGTCGCCGACCTCGACGCCGCGGTCGGTCGCGTTCTGGACGATGATCTGTCGGTAGGCGCCGTCGCGGCACTTCACGGAGTCGCCGGTCCCCTCCTCGACGACGAGCACGTCGTGGGTCTCGCCGACCATCGACTCGTACGCCTCGCCGACGACCTCCATCTTCAGCTCGGACATCGCCTTCGAGCGCTCCTTCTTGACGGTCCCGCCGAGCCCCTTCATGTCGGCGGCGTCGGTGCCGGGGCGCTTCGAGAAGCGGGTGACGTTGATCTTCTCCGGGCGCACCTCGGCGAGCAGGTCCATCGACAGCTCGTGGTCGGCGTCGTCCTCGGTGGGGAAGCCGACGATGAAGTCGGTCGAGAGCGTCCAGTGGTCGAGCCGGTCGTCGAACGTCGCGACGACCTCGCGGAACTTCTCGACGCGGTGCTGGCGTCGCATGTCGGCGAGCACGTCGTCGGAGCCGGACTGGACCGGGGCGTGGATGAAGTCGTACAGCTCCTCGTTCGCCGCGAACACCTCGGCCAGCTCCTCGTGAATGCCGTGGATCCCGCCGGGGTTCGCCATCCCTAAGCGGACCCGGAACTCGCCGTCGATGTCGCAGATGCGGTCGAGCAGCTCGGGCAGCTTGCGCTCGCCGTTATCCCAGCCGTAGACGCCCGTGTCCTGGCCGGTGACGCGGATCTCCTTCGCGCCGGCGTGGACCAAGGCCCGGGCCTTCTCGACGTTCTCCTCGACGGACGGGGAGTCGACGCGGCCGGTGGCGAACTTGGTGATACAGTACGAGCAGTTGCTCATACAGCCGCGCGCGATGGGGAGGATCCCGACGACGCCGTCGAGGACCGGCTCGGCGTCCGACGTGACTGTGGGACACTCGCCGTTGAGGACGTAGGAGGGGACCTCGTCCCAGTGGAGGATCTCGGCGTCGACGTCGGCCTCGGCGAACATCTCGCCCTGCGCGAGTGCCATACAGCCGGTGACGACGAGCTCCGCCGTCATATCCGACAGCTCCTCGGCGCGGCGGAGCATGTTCCGCTCGGTCTTCTCGACGACGGTACAGGTGTTGAGGATGGCGACGTCCGCGTCTTCGGGGCCGTCGGCCGGGCGGTGCCCCCCGTCGCGGAGGGCGCGCTCGATCTCCCGGCTCTCTCCCCGGTTCGAGCTGCAGCCGTAGGTTTCGATGTGGTACGTCGCCATCGGAGTGAGTACGCTATCGGTCCCGGGGGCAAAAGCGCGACGGATCGGGGCGTCGGTTCGTCGGCGGGGCGTCAGTTCGGCGGGCTGCGGGGCTCAGTCCTCGGCGACCGCGGCGGCCGGCGCGTCGGCCTCGGAGGCGGACTCGGCGGCCGCCTCCGGCTCGTCGACCGCGTCGCGCTCCGCAGGCGGGACCGCCTGATAGACGGACCGGCGAGCGTCGCGGGGGCAGAGCCCCTCCTCGACGAGTCCGACCTCAGTGAGCTTCTCGACCGCGAACCGGACGGTGCGCGTCGAGAGGCGGGTCTCCTCGGCGAGGCCGGTCTGGTCGAACCGGCCCTCGGCGTCAAGCACGTAGTAGACCAGCTTGGCGCTCGGCGGGAGCGGTTCGAGCAGCTCGCGGGTGCCTTCGTCCATACGTAACGTACAGGGGCGAATCGCGCATAACCGTGGCCCGCCTGTGCGCCCGGTGCGCACGCCAACCGGGTTTTTATATAGTTGTTTGGTCTCGGAACTCGAACCGAGCGCCGTCGTCGCCGTCGATCGACAGCTCCCAGCCGTGCGCGGCCGCGATCTCGCGCACGATCGCGAGGCCGAACCCCGTCCCGTTCGGCGCGCTCGAACGGCCGTACTCCGTCGCCTCCTCCGGGTCGATGTCGAAGCCGACCCCGTCGTCGGCGACGTAGAACCCGTCCGGGAGCGACCCGACGGAGACGGTGAGGTCTGCGGCGTCGGTGTCGCGTTCGGCGTCGGTGTCCGAGCTGTGCTCGACGCTGCCGTCAGGGTCCGACCGACCGTTCGTGGAACCGTGTTCCACACTATTTGTGAACAGGTTCTCGAACAACGTGCGGAGCCGCTCTGGGTCCGCCTCGATCGCGGCCGTCGCCTCGGAGACGTCGAGCGTCGCGTCGTCGGTGTCGACGGTGCGCCACGCGCGCTCGGCGGCCTCGTCCAGCGGGACGGACTCGATCTCGTCGACGGTCCGCCCCTGCCGCGCCAGCGCGAGGAGGTCGTCGATCAGCTGCGTCATCCGGTCGTGCGCGTCCTCGACCCGGTCGAGCTCTTCGATGACGGCGGCGTCGTCCGTCAGCGACCGGGCCAGGTCGGTCCGCCCGGCGGCGACGTTGAGCGGGTTTCGGAGGTCGTGGGAGACGAACCCCGCGAACTTCTCCAGCCGGTCGATCTCCCGCTGGAGCGCGGCGTCGCGGTCGCGGAGCTGCTCGGTCCGCTTGGCGTGGTCAAGCGCGACCGTGACGTTGGCGGCGAGGACGCGGGCCAGCTGGAGGTCCGTGTCGTCGAAGAAGCCCGGCTCGCGCGACCCGAGCGGCATCACGCCGTGCTCGCCGAGGGGAACAACGAGGAGGCTCCGGTGGTCGCCGTACCCGACCGGGCTGTCGACAGCGTCGAGGTCGTCGACCACGATCGGCTCGCCGTCGTCGAACGCGTCCCAGATGCGCCCGTCGCCGGGGCCGAACGCCGGTCGTTCGCCGAGCGCCTCGGTCGCCTCCGCGCTTATCGCCGTCGGGCGGAGGACGTTCGCCTCGGGATCGTACAGCCTGACGCCGCTGCTTGGGAACTCGAGGATGTCGATCGCCGCCCGGGCGGCCACCGCCGCGACCCCCTCGCGGTCCTCGCCGCCGAACATCTCGCGGGTCGTCGCGTGGAGCCGCCGGAGCGTGCGCTCGACGCGCTTCTGTTCGCCGATGTCCGCGTAGACGCTGTAGATGACGGTCTCGTCAGGCTCCATGACCGGGATCACGTGGAGGATGAAGTCTCGCAACCCGTCCGTGGTCCGACGACGCACTTCGAGCCGGGAGGGCTCGTCGCGTTCGAGTACCGACTCCGGGTCGAGTCGGTTGGCGTCGTCCGGGATAATCGCCTCGCGGACCTCCTCGTACCCGCTGTCTGCGCCGTAGCCGAACGTCCGCTCGAACGCGTCGTTCGCGGCGTCGAGGCGGCGCTCGCTCTCCCCGAGCGCGACGGTACGCACCGCCGGGAGCGGGAGGTCGTGGAACAGCGCCGTCAGCCGGTCGCGCTCCCGCCGGAGCTCGGCCTCCGTCTCGATCCGCTCGATCGCGTTCGCGGCGTGCGAGGCGATCAGTTCAGCGAACTCCACGTCGCGCTCGTCGAACGCGGCGTAGCCGTTGGAGACGGCCTGCAACACGCCGTGCGAGCCGATCGGAACGCTGATCGCCGACCGGATGTCGTCGGCGACCGGGTCCGCCACCTCGGACCCCTCCCGCCGGTCGGCCCCGGCGGTCGGCCGACCCGGGGAGGAGGGGTCCTCTAACTCGTCCGGGTCCGCGGGGTCGACGCTGAGGTTGTCGACCACCATCGTCTCCTCCTCCGCGACCGTGGTCCCGACGACGCCCTCGCCGACCTCGAACGTCCGGACCTCGTCATCGGTGACGCTCTCGGAGAGTACGGCGGGGACGACCCGGTCGCCGTGCCGGCGGGCGGTGACGCAGCGGTCGAACTCAAGGATCTCCTCGGCCGCGTCGACCGTGCGCTCGAACACCGTCGAAACCTCGGTCACGGACGCCAGCGCCGTCGCAAACTCGTGGATCGCCGTGACCTTCGCGTTCACCTCGCGGAGGTCGCGCTCGGCCCGGCGGCGGCCGAGCGCGTTCGCGACGCTGTTGGCGAGCATCTCGTAGCGGTCCCGGCCCGCCCCCTTCTGGAGGTAGTCGGTGACGCCCGCGGAGATCGCGTCGCTCGCGATTTCCTCGCTCCCCTTCCCCGTGAACAGCACGAAGGGGAGCCCCGGGTCGATGTCGCGGATCGACTCCAGCAGTTCGAGCCCGTCCGCCCCCGGCATGTCGAAGTCGCTGACGACGCAGTCGACGCGCCCCTCGCGGACTACGTCCAGCGCCTCGTCCGGCGACAGCCGCGTCACCGTCTCGATCCCGTCCACGAGCCGCTCGACGTGAGTCGCGGCGAGGTCGGCCGCCCCGGGCTCGTCGTCGACGAACAGGACGCGGCTCGCGCCGCCGTCGCCGGGCGGTCCCGACGAGTCGTTCGCATCCGCACCGGGGTCGGGCGGCGGGTCGTCGGGGGCGGGACTCATGCTGTGTGTGTGTTTCCCTACCAGTAATTTTAGTTTTCGCTTCGGATACCGGGACTGAAAATCGGGCTCGCCGCCGGAGAACGGCGATGTGCGAGCGCCTACAAGAAGTCTTCGACGTGGTCGGCGACCTCCTCGGGGGTGTCGCCGACGGGGACGCCCGCGTCGTTGAGCGCGTCGATCTTCGACTGCGCCGTGCCCGTGCCGGAGCCGGAGACGATGGCGCCCGCGTGGCCCATGCGCTTTCCCGGCGGCGCCGTGCGGCCGGCGATGAAGCCGGCGACCGGCGTGTCCATGTGCTCGCCGATGAACTTCGCGGCCTGCTCTTCGTCCTCCCCGCCGATCTCGCCGCACATCACGACGGCGTCGGTGTCGGTGTCGGCCTCGAAGGCCTCTAAGGCGTCGACGAAGGAGGTACCGATGATCGGGTCGCCACCGATGCCGATGGCGGTCGACTGGCCGAGCCCGCGCTCGGTGAGGTTGTCGACGACCTGGTAGGTGAGCGTGCCGGAGCGGGAGACGAGCCCGACGTTCCCCTCGGAGAAGATGTTACCGGGGAGGATGCCGAGCTTCGCCTCGCCGGGGGTGATGATCCCGGGACAGTTCGGACCGATGAGGCGGGTGTCGGTCTCGCTCAGCCGCTTGTTCACCTTCGCCATGTCCTGCGTCGGGATCCCCTCGGTGATCGCGACCGCGAGGTCGAGGTCCGTGTCGAGCGACTCGAAGATCGCGTCGGCGGCGAACGCCGGCGGCACGAAGATGACGGAGGCGTCCGCGTCCTCCGCCTCGACGGCCTCGTCGACGGTGTCGTAGACGGGGACGCCGTGGACCTCTTGGCCGCCCTTGCCGGGCACCGCGCCGGCGACGACGTTGGTGCCGTACTCGATCATCTGGCCGGCGTGGAACTTCCCCTCCCCGCCGGTGATCCCCTGGACCACCACTCTGGTGTCGTCGTCGACGAAAATGCTCATTGGGTCACCTCATCCGCGTTCTTCACCGCGCGCTGGACCGCGTCCTCCAGCGTCTTCTCGACCTCCACGAGGTCGGTGTTCAGAATCTCCATCCCCTCCTCGGCGTTCGTGCCAGCGAGCCGGACGACGACCTTCTTGGGAATCTCGTCGAACCCCTCTAAGGCCTCGTTGATCCCCTTGGCGACCTCGTCGCCGCGGGTGATCCCGCCGAAGATGTTGAACACGACGGCGTCGACGTTGTCGTCGGAGAACACCATGTCGAGCGCCTGCGTGACGCGCTCGGCCTTCGCGCCGCCGCCGATGTCGAGGAAGTTGGCGGGCGCGCCGCCGTAGTAGTCGACCAAGTCCAGCGTCGTCATCACGAGGCCGGCGCCGTTGCCGATGATGCCGACGTTCCCGGAGAGGCGGACGTAGTCGAAGCCGTACTCGCCGGCCTTGCGTTCGAGGTCGTCCTCGTAGGACTCCTGGGCCATCTCGGCGAGGTCGGGCTGGCGGAACAGCGCGTCCTCGTCGATGTTCATCACGGCGTCCGCGGCGACCACGTCGCGGTCGCCCGTGATCATGACGGGGTTGACCTCGATCTCGGAGGCGTCGTTCTCCTCGTAGAGGTCGTACAGCGTCGAGAGGATCGAGGCCACGTCGAGCGCGACGTCGGCGTCGACACCGGCCTCGTAGACGACCTTGCGGGCCTGGTACGGGTGGAGCCCGAACGCGGGGTCGACGTGCTCGCGCGCGATCGCGTCGGGGTTCTCCTCGGCGACCTCCTCGATGTTCACGCCGCCCTCGGTCGACACCATCAGGACCGGCTTCCCCTCGCCGCGGTCCATCGTGACGCCGACGTACAGCTCGTCGACGAAGTCGACGCCCGCCTCGACGAGGACCTGGTCGACGGTGTACCCCTTCAGGTCCATCCCGAGGATCTCCTCGGCGTACCCCTCGGCCTCCTCGCGGTCGGTCGCGATCTTGATCCCGCCGGCCTTGCCGCGGCCGCCCACGTGGACCTGCGCCTTGATCGCGGCCGGGTAGCCGATCTCGTCGACGGCGTCGAGGGCCTCGTCGACGCTCGTCGCGAGCCGGGAGTCCGGAACCGGGATCCCGGCGTCCGCGAAGAGAGACTTCGCTTGATATTCGTGAAGTTTCATCCGTGTGGGATCGGTACCGACGTCGGCTTAAATGGTTCCGATTCGGCGCGAACGCCGCGGCCGCGGGATCATCGTGGCGACGATCGCTGCGGTCCGTCCGCGACGCGGAGCGCTGCGGCCTGTCCGTCCGACACCGAGCGCTGCGGCCTGTCCGCCCGACGCCAAGCGCGCTGACCCGCCCGCGACGCCGAACGCGTCGCCGCCGTCAGTCGAACGTCCAGATCGTCTCGACGTCCGGTGGGTCCGCCAGCGTCTGGTAGACGACGCAGTACTTCTCGGTGTACTTTTGAAGCGCCGCGCGGGTGTCCTCGTCGACGTCGCCGTCGACGCTGACGTCGAGCCGGAGGTCCTCGAACCCGACCGACGCCTCGTCGTCGACGCCCATCGTCCCGCGGAGATCGAGGTCGCCGCTGGCCTCGACCTCGATGTCGGCGTCGACGCCGAAGCTCTCGGCGACGGCCTGCGCGGTCAGCTGGGAGCAGGCGGCCAGCGCGCCGAGGAGGAGGTCGCCCGAGCAGGCGCCCCCGCCGGGGCCGCCGGCACCCTCGTGGAGCTCGGCCTCGTAGATCGCCCGGCCGATGTCGACGCTACACGACCGGGCGTCGCCCTGCTCCTCGCCGGTCGCGGACAGCGTGATCTGCGCCGCCTCGGGGTTCTCCTCGTACTCCTTTTTCAGCGGCTCCTGCTCGGCCTGTAAGTCACTCTCAGCCATGTCCGGCACTCACACGCTCTCGCAAAAAACGTTCTGCTGGCTTCGGTCGACGGTCGAGCGCGCGTCGGTCCCGAGGGCGTCAGTCCCGGGCGCCTCGCCCGCGTCGTCTCAGTCCTCGTCGCCCAGGATGACGCGGTGGGTCATCGCCTCGGGGTCGAGCACCTCGTCGGCCTCCTCCTCGGTGAGGTAGCCGGCCTCGACGGCGGCCTCGCGGACACTCTTGTCCTCCTTCAGGGCCGTCTTCGCGACCTTGCTCGCCTTGTCGTAGCCGATCGCGGGGTTCAGCGCGGTCGCGAGCGCCATCGACTGCTCGACGCGCGTCTCGCAGTGCTCCTCGTTGGCCTCTAACTTCCCGACGAAGCGCTCGCCGAACGTCGCGGCGACGTTCGAGAGCAGCTGGGCGGACTCAAGGAAGTTGTGCGCGATGACTGGCTTATAAAGGTTCAGGTCGATCTCGCCGCGGGCGGCGCCCGCCGAGACGGCGGCGTCGTTGCCGACGACCTGCTTGTGGACCTGGTTGACCGACTCGGCGACGACCGGGTTGATCTTTCCGGGCATGATCGAGGAGCCGGGCTGGTTCTCCGGCTGTTCGACCTCGCCGAGGCCGTTCCGGGGACCGGAGGCGAGCAGCCGCAGGTCGTTGGCTATCTTGTTGAGGCTGCCGGCGATCGTCTTGAGCGCGCCGTGGCCCTCCGCCATCGCGTCGTGGGCGGCCTGCGCCTCGAAGTGGTTCTCCGCCTCGCGGAACTCGGTGCCGGTCTCGTCGGAGATGTACTCCGCGGCGAGCTCCGGGAACTCGGGATGGGTGTTGAGCCCGGTCCCGACCGCGGTGCCGCCGAGGGCGAGCTCGCGGAGGTTCGACTGGACGCCCTCGGCGCGCTCGATCCCCTTCGCGACCTGCGTGCGGTACCCGCTGAACTCCTGGCCGAGTCGGATCGGGGTGGCGTCTTGGAGGTGCGTCCGGCCGGTCTTGACGACGCCGTCGAACTCGGTCTCCTTGGCCTCGAGCTCGGCGTGGAGTGTCTCTAAGGCCGGCACGAGATCCTTCTCGACCGCCTCCAGCGCGGCGACGTGCATCGCCGTCGGGATCACATCGTTCGACGACTGGCCGTAGTTGACGTGGTCGTTCGGGTGGACGACGCGGTCGCCGATCTCCGCGCCCGCGATCTCGGCGGCGCGGTTGGCGATCACCTCGTTGGCGTTCATGTTCGAGGAGGTGCCGGAGCCGGTCTGGAACACGTCGACCGGGAACTGGTCGTCGTGCTCGCCCGCGATCACCTCGTCGGCGGCGGCGACGATGGCGTCGGCGGTGTCCTCGTCGACGAGGTCCAGATCGCGGTTCGCCTGCGCGGCGGCCTTCTTCACGACGCCGAGCGCGCGGATGAACCGCCGGCTCATCGGGATCCCCGAGACGGGGAAGTTCTCGACGGCGCGCTGGGTCTGTGCGCCCCAGTAGGCGTCCGCCGGCACCTGCATCTCGCCGAGGCTGTCCTCCTCCGTGCGGTAGTCGTCACCCATGCGCCGACCTTCCCGCGAGACGCTGTAAAAGGTACTGGAAGGCGCCAGCGCGCGGGAATATGCGATCTGGTACCGCATCAATTGGTAGCATGCGACAGTGACGGGACGACGCGATAAATCGAGACAAAACGGCCGAAAATCGGCGCAAACGCTTCGCCCTTATATATCGCTCCGTCGGCAACGGCCGGGCGCACATGAGCTCGAACGACTCCGCGATCGGAACTGCGCTCGACCGCGACACGGTCCGGTCGACGAGCAAACTCCTGATCGGCGCGCTGGCGGTGGTGGGCGTCCTCGCGGTCGTCACGCTGCTACCGGGGATCGACCGGCTCGTCCCCTTCGCCCCGGTGACGTTCGCCGCGGTCGCGACGGCCGTCGTCGCGCTCGCGGTGGCGGGCATCCTCCTGTACGCCGCCCCGAAGTTCGCGCTGTTGACGCGGCTGGCGCTCGGCGGGGGCGACGCTGACGGGGACGCTCGCCCGGACCGGATCGTCGAGAACGCGGGCGGCGTGGTCCACTGGCTCGTCGTCTTCGGCGCCGTCCTCGTCGCGTACCGCGGGCTCGCCGGCCTCGCGGTACCCGTGTTGAACGGCGCCGCGTGGGCGTACGACGCCGCCTTCCTGTTCGTCGCGCTCGTCCCCGTCGTGTTCCTCGTCGCCCGCCTGACCGTCACGGTCGACCCGCTCGCCGAACTGGTCGCCGACCGCGTCGCGGGCGACGACGGCGCCGCAAATGGCGACGGCGCCGGCGACGACGGCGCCGCAGACAACGACGGTGCCGGCGACGACGACGCCGCAAATGACGACGGCGCCGGCGACGACGGCGCCGCAGACAACGACGGCGCCGGCGACGACGGCGGGGACGACTCCGACGAGACGATCGCGGCCGAGAGGGACGAGGACGGCTGATCGGAATTCCGATTCTGCGGCGCCTTATTTAAAAACGAACGGGAGCGTTACGAGCGCCCCGTTGAGCCCGAACGCGACCAGCATCAGCAGTCCGAGCGGGGGATCGTCGCCCGGGTAGGTGGCGAGGACGACGAGCGCGCCGAACCCCAGCGCGGCTAGCCCGACCGTCAGCGCGGCGTCCGACCACCGGTTCCACGCGTCGTCGAGCGCGGGTTCGAGCCGCGCGAGCGGCCAGTCGGGTTCGGAGTCACCGCGGGCGCGGTCGGAGCGGTCGGTCCACGGAGTCTCGTCGGCCGCCTCGCCGAGCCACGCGTCGCTTTCGGTGGTCGTCTCTTCGTCGTTCGCGAGGGGCGGCTCGTCACGCCCGAGCAACTGACGGGCTCCGGAGCGGCCCGCCGAAGCCAACAGCGTCGCGGTCCCGAGCGCGGCGAGCCCGCCGAGGACGGCCGGGGACGTGACACGCGCTTCGATGGCGAGAAAGAGCGCGACGAACGCCAGCAGCGAGACCGCGGCGAGGACCCCGCGCGCGGCGCGGACGAGTTCGGATCGCATCGGTGTGGAGGGTGGAGTGTTGGTGGGGGTCCGCGGAGGGTGCGACCGGTCGAGCGGTCAGGCCTCGTCGACCGGGAGCAGTCCCGCCTCGCGGAGGTCTGCGTCGAGGCTCCCGTCACCGTGTTCCGCGTACGCCTCGGGAGTGTACGTCTTGATCTCTAAGGCGTGGACCGAGCGCGTCATGTGGTCGCCGACCGCGTCGTACACTAACTGGTGCTGGTCGACGAGCGACTCGCCCTCGAAGGCGGGCGAGACGACGACGGCCGCGAAGTGAGCGTCCTCGTCCTCGTCGTCGTGGATCCGGGGCGCGGTCACGCGGGCGACCGCGTCGGGGAGGTTCTCCTCGATGAGGTCTGCGACCTCGTCGGGTGCGATTGTCATGGGCCCGCTCGGTCGCGGAGGGGCAAAAGTCGACCGGCCCGGGGCGGTCCGGATCGGCGCGGTTCGGACCGGGACCGCGGCGAGAGCGCGGGCGCGGCTCGGACCGGGACCGCGACGAGAGCGCGGGCGTTACGCCCGGTCGAGTCGAGAGAGCCCGTGCCAGATCGCGTCGACCAGCCGCGACTCGGGGTCGTCGTCGGAGGCGGTCTCGTCCCACCCTCGCGCGATGGCGTCTTCCAGCACCGCGAGCGAGTGGTTCTCGAAGTTGTTCATGCCGCGGAACGACTCGAGGGCGTCGCGGGCATCGTCGCCGAACTCGGCGGTCGGCTCGCCGTCGTAGAAGCCGAGGTCGACGAGCGCGGACTGGACGCCGACCGCGCTCTCGCCGGTCAGCTCTCGGGTCTCGTCGGGCGCCTCGCGTTCGAGGAGGGTCACGTCGTAGATCTTGAACACGCGCTCCAGCTCGTCGATCGGCCGCTCGTGGTCGTCGACGCGCACGTCGACCCAGCGGTCGTTCTTGCCGTCGTAGCCCCCCTCGGGCTTGGCGACGTACAGCGCCGCGGACTGCTCGCCGCGCTTGTCGCCGCCCGCCTCGTTGCCCGCGTGGAGCGCCGCGATCAGCCGCTCCGGGAGGCCGCCGTCCGTCTCCTCGAAGGCCTCCGCCATCGTGTCGAGGGTGTCGGCGTTCTCCAAGATGTTGCCCTGGACCGTGTAGTGATCCCCCTGCCTGTCGCCGGCGTGGTCGTGGCACTCGTCGCCGGTGAACGCCGCGGGCTCCTCGTCGGTGTCGACGTCAACGACGCCGACTTGACGCGAGGGCGCCTCCTCGTCGGCGGCCGTGAGCCGATCGATCGCCTCGGCGGGCGCATGGCCCTCGCGGAGCAGATCGAGGCCGTCGGGGCCGTAGGCGACGTTCGCGAAGCTCTGCGTGGCCACCGCGCCCGCGTCGGCGCTCACGAACGGGACCACGGCGCCGACGGCGACGAACTTCGACTGGACGGCGACGCCGACCGCGCCCGTCTCCGGGTCGCGCGCGGCGATCGAGAACGTCGAGGGTCGAGGTGGCATGCGGGACATGTCGTGGGCGCCGCGAGCTTAAATCCGCCCGTCTCGCGGCAACCGGACGAAGGGGAGTCAGTCGAGACCACGGCGCCGCCGGCGGGACGCCGGCCGATCGCCGCGTCGCAGTCGGGGTCGCCGCGGCGCGGTTCTGAACGCTTATCCCCGACGACCGACTTCGATCGGGTATGAGCGACGACGACGCCGTCGATGTCGAGTCCCCCGACGACGCCGAGGGCGACGCGGCGAGAGCGAACGGCACGGCGGAGGCGGCCGCCGAGGGAGCGGCGGGCGAGTCGGCCGGCAACGAATCGGCCGACGGGGAGCCGAGCAGAGACGCCTCCGACGCCCGCCGCGACGGCGAGGCGATCGCCGCGGCCGTCGCCGAACACGACGAGGCGCTCGCGCGGGAGGTCGCGGCGCTGGAGGCGGACCTCGCCGAGACCCGCGAGGCGCTCCGCGAGCGCGACGAGGAGGTCGAGGAGCTGACGAGCAAGCTCGCCCGCGTGAAGGCGGACTTCAGCAACTACAAGGAGCGCGCGAAGCGGAAGCAGGAGGACATCCGCGAGCGCGCCTCCGAGGCGCTCGTCGAGCGGCTCACCCCTGTCCGAAACGACCTCTTACGCGCGCTCGACCAGGACGAGGGGAGCGACCTTCGGCCCGGCGTCGAGTCGACGTTAGAGAAGTTCGACGACGTGCTCGCCGAGGAGGGCGTCGAAGCGATCGACCCCGAGCCGGGCGAGGAGGTCGACCCCGCGCGCCACCAGGTGATGCTCCGCGTCGACAGCGACCGCCCGGAGGGGACGATCCACGAGGTGTACGAGCCCGGCTACGAGATGGGCGACCGCGTGCTGAGCGAGGCGAAGGTGACCGTCAGCACCGGCGGCGGGGAGTAGCGCGACGGCTCTCCCGAGACCGATCGGCGCGGGTCCCGTTCACGACCGAATCGCCGCCTCGTAGGCGTCTACCAGCTCGTCGAGCCCCGCGTTCGGTTCGGCGGCGTGCGGCACAGACAGCGGCGAGACCGACACCTCGCCGTCGACGACGGCGCGGCGGTCGGTCCCCACGGGATCGGGCACGTTGCCCTCGTTCATGCGGCCCCAGATCGGGTCCGAAAAGCCCACGCGACCGTCGCCGTTCTGTTCCGCGCGCATCCCGTACCACGTCGAGGGCGTCGTGACCCGGAGCGGCGCGCGGTCCGCGTCCGCGATGGGCGCGTTGACGTTGAGGTAGTCCGCGCGGTCGAACACGCCGGCGTCGGCCGCCTCGTCGAGGAGGAACCGCGTCGCGCGGACCGCGTGCGCGAAGTCTTTGGGCTCGAACTCCCGTTTCCACCAGTCGTCGCCGCCGGGCACGTACATCGAGGTCGCCACCGCGGGCACGCCGAAGAACGCCGCCTCGACCGCCGCGGAGACGGTCCCCGACCGGCCGAGCGTGTAGGCGCCGAGGTTCGCCCCCTCGTTGCAGCCGGCGATGACCGCGTCGGCGTCCGTGACGAGTTCGTCGAGCCCCGCGACGACGCAGTCCACGGGAGTGCCGTCTACTACGTACCCCAGCTCGTGGTCGTCGACCGCGACGTCCTCGGAGAGGCGGCGGCCGACCGAGGACTGGTCGTCGGCCGGCGCGACGACGGTCACCGCGTACTCGTCGGCGAGCGCCTCGTACAGCGCGCGGAGCCCCGCGGCGTCGACGCCGTCGTCGTTGGTCAACAGGATCCGGTCGGCGCTCATACCCGTATCACGGGCGAGTCGGCCAAAAGTCCACCGTCGGTCGGCGGCCCGACGGCACCGAAGCGGCCGGAGACGCGCCCGCACCGAGGCGGCCGTCGACGCCGAACCGAACGGAAAAGCACACGTATCGCCGGGCCGACGCGTCGGTATGGGATTCGGGGACACCGCCAAGAAGATCCAGACGCTCGCCGACCGCGCGGAGCGCACCTACAAGAAGATCAGCGAGCTGCGCGACGAGGTCGACGAGACGCAGGAGACGGTGATAGACACCTCCGAGCGCGTGAAGACGCTCGAAAACGAGATGGCCGAACAGCGGGCCGTCCTCGACGCGGTCGCCGAAGAGGTCGGCGTCGACTTAGAGCGCGTGAGCACCGAGGCGCACATCACGGACGCCGAGGAATCGGCGGCCGCCGAGGGCGCCGAGGGCGATTCGGACGCCGCCGCCGACGCGGACGACGATTCGGCCGCGAGCGCGGACCCCGACGCGAGCGACGAGGACGC
Organism: Halorubrum sp. T3; assembly: GCF_000296615.1. Taxonomy (NCBI): domain Archaea; kingdom Methanobacteriati; phylum Methanobacteriota; class Halobacteria; order Halobacteriales; family Haloferacaceae; genus Halorubrum; species Halorubrum sp. T3. The sequence continues at coordinate 1,251,751 of NZ_JH815329.1, forward strand.
CGCTTAATCGTCGCTCGGGGCCGACTCGGCCTGTGAGACGACCTCGGCCGGCACGCCGGCGACGGTCGCGCCCGGCGGCACGTCCTCCGCGACGAGCGAGTTCGCGGCGACGCGTGCCCCCTCGCCGATCGTGACGCCGGGGAGGACGACCGCCCCCGCGCCGATCATCGCTCCCTCCTCGACGACCACGTCGCCGAGGCGGTACTCCTCGCGGAGGAACTCGTGGCAGAGCAACGTTGCGTCGTACCCGATTATCGCGTCGTCCTCGACGGTGATCCGCTCCGGCCAGAACACGTCCGGCGTCGACTCCAGTCCCCACGCGACGCCGGCTCCGACCGTGACGCCGATCCGACGCAGCAGCCAGTTCTTCAGCCGGAGGCTCGGACAGATCCGCGCGAGGACGATCACGACGTAGTTGCGGACGACCGCGAGCGGCGACTTCGCGTCGGGCCACGACCACAGCGAGTTGCGCACGCCCGGCGTCGGGAATCGATCGAGGCGGTCGCTGCGGGCGGGGTCCGCGTCGTCGCGCGTCGGGTCCGAATCGGCTTCGTCACGCGTTCCGGCCGCGTCGTCGTCTCTCACGTCACGCCGTTCGGACGGCGAGAATAAAAGGGTCGCTCCCGGCCGCGACGGTTCGGGACGCAACGGCGACGGCTCGGGGGCGGCCGCGGCCCGGGGGACCCGCGGCCTCAGCTCCGGAGTTCGTCCATGTGATCGATCCGGCGCTGAACGAGGTCCGCCTTCCCGATGTCGTGGCGGATGCGGACGCGGTCGCCCGCGGCCGCCAGCGCGTCCTCGGCCTGTTCCTCGGCCGCCGCGATGGAGTCGCCGCGGCCGACGACGGCGAACGCGCGCGACGTGGTCGTGTACAGGCGGCCGTCGCGCTCGTCGACGCTCGCGTAGTAGAGGAGCGCGTCGCCCGCGCTCTCCTCGTCGACCGCGATCTCGGCGCCCGCGTCCGGGTCGGTCGGGTAGCCGTCCGGCACCGTGTACTTACAGACGGTCGCCTCGCCCGAGAAGGAGAGCTCGGGGAGCGGCTCGCCGTCGCGGGCCGCGGCGAGCACGTCGACGAACGGCGTGTCGAGAACGGGCAGCGTGTTCATCGCCTCCGGGTCGCCGAATCGCGCGTTGAACTCGACGACCTTCGGCCCCTCGTCGGTGAGCATGAACTGGCCGTAGAGGACGCCCTTGTAGTCGGGGAGCGCGTCGACGACCGCCTCCAGCACGTCGACGGCGGCCTCGTAGTCGCCCTCGCGCATGAACGGCAGCGAGCGGCCCGTGTCGGAGTACGACCCCATCCCGCCGGTGTTCGGCCCCTCGTCGCCCTCGTAGGCGCGCTTGTGGTCCTGGACCGCGGGCGTCGTCCGCACGTCGCCGTTCGCGACGAACGCCTGGATCGTGAACTCCTCGCCGACGAGCCGCTCTTCGAGGACGACGCGGTCGTAGTCGGAGTCGCGGAGGTACGCCTTCGCCTCTTCCGCGGTCACCTGATCGCCGATCACCTTCACGCCCTTGCCGCCGGTGAGGCCGGCGGGCTTGACCGCGAGGTCGCCGTCGTACTCGTCGATGTACTCGCAGGCCGCCGCCATGTCGTCGAACACCGCGTAGTCGGGACAGCCCGGAATCGCGTGCTCCTCCATGAACTCGCGCTGGTACGCCTTGTCCGTCTCCAAGCGCGCCTCCTCGGCCCGCGGGCCGAACGCGTAGACGCCGGCGTCGTCGAGCGCGTCGGCGACTCCGGTCTCCAGCGCCGATTCGGGGCCGATGACCGCGAGGTCGGCGCCCACGTCGGTCGCGTACCCCGCGACTGCGCCAGCGTCGGTCTCGTCGATCTCCTCGAAGCCCTCGGCGAGTCGTCGGATCCCCGGGTTCCGGACGCTCGCGCAGGCGTACAGCGCGCAGTCGTCCGCCACGGCGCGGGCGATCGCGTGTTCGCGGCCGCCGCCCCCCACTAAGAGTACGGTCTCCGTCATGTCCGACGGATTCCCGCACGGTAGTGTAAACCTTACCCTCTGTTCGGTCCGAGATGTACATAATCGTGGCTATATTCGGGATCGAGCGCCGGCGCTCGTCCCGGTGCGGACGCCTTTTGCCCCGCCGGGCCGAATCGCGGGTATGTCACAGCCGACCGAGCGGAACCGCCTCGACGGGGAGGCGAGTCCCTACCTCCAACAGCACGCGGACAACCCCGTCAACTGGCAGCCGTGGGGCGACGAGGCGTTCGAGCGAGCGCGCGAACACGACGTGCCGGTGTTCGTCTCCATCGGCTACTCCTCGTGTCACTGGTGTCACGTCATGGCTGAGGAGAGCTTCGAGGACGAGTCGGTCGCGAGCGTCGTGAACGAGTCGTTCGTCCCGATCAAGGTCGACCGCGAGGAGCGCCCGGACGTCGACAGCACGTTCATGACCGTCTGCCAGCTGGTCACCGGCGGCGGCGGGTGGCCGCTCTCGGCGTGGTGTACGCCCGAGGGGAAGCCGTTCTACGTCGGGACCTACTTCCCGCCCGAGCCGCAGCAGAACCACCCCGGATTCCGCGGGCTCTGCGAGCGAATCGCCGACTCCTGGAGCGACCCCGAGCAGCGCGAGGAGATGAAGCGGCGCGCCGACCAGTGGGCCGAGAGCGCGCGCGACGAACTGGAGTCGGTGCCGACGCCGGACGCGGAGGACTTAGATGGAGAGGGGACCGACTCACCGTCCAGCGAGGACCTGCTCGACACGGCCGCCGCGGCCGCGCTCCGCGGCTACGACGAGGAGTACGGCGGCTTCGGGAGCGGCGGCGCGAAGTTCCCGATGCCCGGCCGGATCGACCTCCTCATGCGTGCGTACGCCGGTCGCGGCCGCGACGCGCTCCTGTCGGCCGCGACGGGGACGCTGGACGGAATGGCTAACGGCGGGATGTACGACCAGATCGGCGGCGGGTTCCACCGCTATGCGGTCGACCGCGAGTGGACGGTCCCCCACTTCGAGAAGATGCTGTACGACAACGCCGAGCTACCGATGGCCTACCTTGACGGCTACCGGCTCGCGGGCGACCCCGCCTACGCCCGGGTCGCAAGCGAGTCGCTCGCGTTCCTCGACCGCGAACTGCGCCACGACGACGGCGCGTTCTTCAGCACCCTCGACGCGCGGAGCCGGCCGCCCGAGAGCCGGCGAGGCGACGATAAGGGCGACGCCGACGACGACGAGGACGTCGAGGGCGCCTTCTACGTCTGGACCCCCGAGGAGGTCGACGCCGTCCTCGACGAGCCGGCGGCGTCGCTCGCGAAGGAGCGGTACGGGATCCGGTCCGGCGGCAACTTCGAGCGCGGCACGACCGTGCCGACGATAGCCGCGTCGGTCGAGGAACTGGCCGCGGACCGCGACCTGTCGCCCGAGGAAGTCCGAGAGATCCTGACCGAGGCCCGAACTGCGCTGTTCGACGCCCGGGAGACGCGGCCCCGGCCCGCCCGCGACGAGAAGGTGCTGGCCTCGTGGAACGGGCGAGCCATCTCCGCGTTCGCGCGGGCGGGAGACGCCCTCGGCGAAGAGTACGCCGACATCGCCCGCGAGGCGCTCGACTTCTGCCGCGAGCGGCTCTACGACGCCGACGCGGAGACCGGCGCACTTGCTCGTCGCTGGCTCGACGGCGACGTGCGCGGGCCGGGGTACCTCGACGACTACGCGTTCCTCGCGCGCGGCGCACTCGATGTCTACGCCGCGACAGGAGATCCGGAGCCGCTCGGGTTCGCTCTCGACCTGGCCGAGGACCTCGTCGACGAGTTCCACGACGTCGACGACGGGACGATCTACTTCACCCGCGACCTCGACAGCGAGGGGGCCGCGGAAGGCGGCGAGAGCGCCGGGGGCGCCGACACCGGCCCCCTCATCGCGCGACCGCAGGAGTTCACCGACCGGTCGACCCCGTCGAGCCTCGGGGTCGCGGCCGAGACGCTCGCGCTCCTCGACGGCTTCCGGACAGACGGGGAGTTGCGCGAGATCGCCCGGCGCGTCGTTCGCACGCACGCCGACCGGGTCCGCGGGAGCCCGCTGGAACACGCCTCGCTCGTGCGGGCCGCGGACGTCGTCGAGACCGGCGGCATCGAGGTGACGATCGCGGCCGACGAGGTACCGGACGAGTGGCGGGACACGCTCGGCGAGCGGTACCTGCCGGGCGCGCTGGTCGCCCCGCGCCCGGCCACGGAAGCCGGGCTCGACGAGTGGCTCGACGACCTCGGGATGACCGAGGCCCCGCCGATCTGGGCGGACCGCGGCGCGACCGACGGCGAGCCGACCGCGTACGTCTGCGAGGGGTTCACCTGCTCGCCGCCGCGGACCGACCTCGACGCGGCGCTGGAGTGGCTGGAGACGCGGGAGTCGTCGACGTAGCGACGGCGGCGCCTCGGATCGGAACATCCCGAGGTCCACCGGGGGCGACGGGTTAGCCACGCCGTAATTATATATCCCCGTCACCTCCCACCCTCCATGTACGATTTCGTCGTCGTGGGCGCGGGGCCGCCGGGCTCCCGGTTCGCGCGGCGCGCGGCCGAGGCCGGGCACGACGTCGTCGCCTTCGAGAAGGGGTCGGTCGGCGAGCCGCTCGCCTGCTCCGGGCACGTCTCCGACGACGTGTGGGAGTACGTCCCCGACGGCGCCCGCGACGAACTCCTCCAGAACCTCGTGTACGGCGCTCGCTTCCACGTCGGGGGTCCGGGCTCGCGGGCGTACCCGTTCTACAAGCGAGAGCCGGTGTCGAACGTGATCGACCGCGTCGGGCTCGACCGGACACTCGCGGACTGCGCGCGCGATGCCGGCGCCGACGTCCGAGAGGACCACACCGTCGTCGGCGTCGAGGAGCGATCCGACCGGGTCGTCGTCGACGTCAAGACGCCCGCGGGCGACGTGGAGCGGGTCGAGGCACGGATGGTCGCCGGCTGCGACGGGCCGACCTCGCGGGTGCGCCGCGCGCTCGACCTCCCGGAGCCGGACGAGCTGCTCCACGGGGTCCTCGGGTTCGACCCGGAGCCGGACGCGGGCGACTACGTCGACGTCCACCTCACCGCGCCGACGTTCTTCGCGTGGCGGATCCCCCGCGGCGACGCGGGCGTCGAGTACGGGTTAGCGGCGCCGCCGAGCGAGGACGTGTCGGGGATGTTCGACCGGCTCACGGACGCGTACGGCGCGACGACGGACCGGCGCTGCTCGGGCGCGATTCCGGTCGGCCCGCCGGCGCGGACGACGAGCGACCGCGGCTTCCTGATCGGCGACGCCGCCGCGCAGACCAAGCCGTTCACCGGCGGCGGCATCCTCTACGGGATGCGCGCGGCCGACGTTGCCGCGGCGGCGATCGACCCGCGCGACCCGGCGACGCTCGCCGACTACGAGTCCGGGTGGCGCGACGAGCTCGCCACGGAGATCCGGCTCGGGAAGGCGATCCGGCGGTGCTACTCGCTCCCGGAACCGGTCCAGCGGGTCGGACTGCGGGCGCTGTCGGGCGAGATCGGCGTCCACATGGACGAGCCGTCCTCGTTCTTCTCGCCGTCGAACCTGCGGGCGCTGTTCTCGCGGGGGGCCCCTCCGGAACAGAAAAGTCGCGGCGACTGAGGAACGCTGCGACCCCGGTCGGTCGCTACTCCTCGACGACGTTCGCGAACGAGACGTTCTCGCGGACGCTCGTGATCTCGACGGTCGGCTCCTCGCCGGGTTCGGCGTCCGGGACGATGACGACGTAGCCGCGCTCGATCTTCGCGATCCCGTCGCCCTTGTCGCCGAGCGTCTCGATCGTCACGTCGCGGACCTCCCCCTCCGAGACGGGCGGGTCGGGCTGGACGGCGCCGGCGGCACCCCGGGAGGTGGGTCGCTGGCCGTCGTCGGACGCGGTCTCGCCCGAGCTACCGCTCGCGTCCGGAACGGACGCGGCGTCGTCTCCGGCGCTCGACGCCGACTCCTCGTCACCCGATTCGGCACGGTCTAAGACGGCGATCCGATACGTCTCTCCGACGTCGACGCTTCCGTGTTCGATCTCCGAGGCGGGAACGGTGACGACGTAGTCGTCGCCGCGGGACTCCACCCGCCCCGTGTACAGACACGCGAGAGAATCAGTGATTTCGACCATGCCCGTTCCTTTCGCGCACGGGGATGAAAAGCCACCTGTTCGGGCGCCCGGCGTGCGAAGGTAAACATTTACCCTCTCCCGAAGGAATCACCGCGCATGAGCCGAAACTACGAGTCACTCCACGACCCGAATGCGGAGTACACGATGCGAGAGCTCTCCGCCGAGACGATGGGGACCACGGGGACGCGCGGCGGCGGCCGCGACGTCGAGATCACGGACGTGCAGACGACGATGGTCGACGGGAACTTCCCGTGGACGCTCGTCCGCGTGTACACCGACGCGGGCGTCGTCGGCACCGGCGAGGCGTACTGGGGCGCCGGCGTGCCCGAACTCATCGAGCGGATGAAGCCGTTCGTCGTCGGCGAGAACCCGCTCGACATCGACCGCCTCTACGAGCACCTGATCCAGAAGATGTCCGGCGAGGGCTCCGTCGAGGGCGTCACCGTCACGGCCATCTCCGGCATCGAGGTCGCGCTCCACGACCTCGCCGGGAAGATCCTCGACGTGCCCGCCTACCAGCTGCTCGGCGGGAAGTACCGGGACAAGATGCGCGTCTACTGCGACTGCCACACCGAGGACGAGGCGGACCCAGAGGCCTGCGCCGATGAGGCCGAGCGCGTCGTCGATGAGCTGGGCTACGACGCCCTGAAGTTCGACCTCGACGTGCCGAGCGGGTTCGAGAAGGACCGCGCGAACCGCCATCTCCGCCCCGGCGAGATCCGCCACAAGGCGGAGATCGTCGAGAAGGTCACCGAGCGCGTGAAGGACAAGGCCGACGTCTCCTTCGACTGCCACTGGACGTTCTCGGGCGGCTCCGCGAAGCGCCTCGCGGACGCCATCGAGGAGTACGACGTGTGGTGGCTCGAAGACCCCGTCCCGCCGGAGAACCTCGAAGTCCAGGAAGAGGTCACGAAGAACACGACCACGCCGATCACGGTCGGTGAGAACCGCTACCGCGTCACCGAGCTGCGCCGCCTCATCGAGAACCAGGCGGTCGACATCGTCGCGCCCGACCTGCCGAAGGTCGGCGGCATGCGCGAGACCCGCAAGATCGCGGACGTGGCGAACCAGTACTACGTCCCGGTCGCGATGCACAACGTCGCCTCGCCGATCGCGACGATGGCGGCGGCCCACGTCGGCACCTCGATCCCGAACTCGCTCGCGATCGAGTACCACTCCTACGAGCTCGGCTGGTGGGAGGACCTCGTCGAGGAGGACGTCATCGAGGACGGCTACATCGAGGTGCCGGAGGAGCCGGGCCTCGGCCTCACCCTCGACATGGACGCCGTCGAGGAGCACATGGTCGAGGGCGAGACGTTGTTCGACGAGGCGTAAGGCGAAGTCAAGCGCGGAAATCTCTGATTTATTAAAATAACCGTGAGTGACTTCGACGAGAGCTTATAAAATACAGGCGGTGGCGCGCCTGTGAGCGGCCGCCACCGGCGGCCGCGAGCCAGTCCGCGAGGGACGCGGTGAGCGCTCGCAGAGCGCGAACCGCGAGGCTGGGGAGGCCTGAGGTGCTGGGCGGCGCGGTGCGGGGCGGGACTCAAAGGGGCAGTCGCGAGGCGGGCGCAGGCGACGTAAGCACCGGAGGGAGTGAGCGAAGCGAACGACCGAGGAGCGCAGCGAGCGTGCGCCCGCCTCGCGACTGGGGCTTTGGCGGTCGTCATCCCCGCAGCCTCAACCGTTTATAAACAGCTGACGGAAACACCGAGATTCCACTTATAAACGGCCTCACGAGTGATCGATCAGCCAGGAGAGACACCCATCAATTCGCGCGGTTAGTCTGTCGCTCGATAGGTTTCGGTGAGTTCCAAGACGACCGCGCTAGCCAAGATCGCACCTCCGAAGGCAAGACCGGCTAACGTGACGGAGTTTCCGTATCCGAAAGCGCTCGCAGCCACAGCAACGACGAACATCCAGAAGCCAATTTGGACTGCGAGTGTTCGAGCCGAATGATCGATAATTTCTGAGGGCATGAGTACCAATCGTCCGCGTCAGGCTTTCTTCGCCACTTGATCGAGCCGAACCGCTCCTAGCCCCCGCCGGTCGAGCTCCGCTTCGATCTCCCGGGTTCTGGGCGCGATCTCGTCCGGTTCGTGGCTGTCGGTTCCGACGGTCACCTCGACGCCGGCGTCGACGAGGCGGTCGAGGAACGCGGGCGCCGGGTGGAACTCCCCGTAGTCGTCGAGCAGGCGTCCGGCGTTGATCTCCGGGACCGTCCGCGAACTTCGAAACGCGTCGGCGACCGCGGCGTAGTGGTCCTCGGTCGCGAACCCGCGGAGGTGCGGGTTGCGCTCGATCAGGTCCGGGTGCGCGGCGATCGCGAACTGCTCCGACTCGACCAGGGCGACCAGCTTCTCGAAGTAGCGGTCCACCAGCTCTCGCCGCTCTGTCTCGGGCTTGTCGGCGAAGTGCGAGCGCGTGTGGACGTTCGCGCCGTCGAGGTCGTGGACGCTGCCGACGGCGTAGTCGAAGCCGGCGTCGTCGAGGAACTCGGCGATCGCCGCCTCGTGAGCGGGGTCGTAGTCCATCTCGACGGCGTCGAACACGTCGACCGCGGCCTCCTCGCGGACCGCCTCGATGGCCTCGCGGCGCCGCTCGTACGTCATGTCGAGGTTGAACCCCAGCGCGCGCTTGTAGCGCCGCGCGCTCGGCTCCGGCGACACGTTACAGTGGTCGGCGAACCCGATTCCGTCGAGCCCGGCGTCCGCGGCCGCGTCGACCATCCAGCGCAGGAACGCCCCGTCCGAGTAGTTCGTGTGGGCGTGGTAGTCGTACACGGTGGCCGTTCGTCACGGTCCGACTCGAAGGTTCGGGTCGCACGGAACGCGTTCGCACGCGAGACCCAGTCCCGCCACGCCGCGATCGAACCCCCGGCACGCCGCGATCGAACCAGCAACATGATCCGCGAAACTCGTTGAAAGTTCATTTAGAAAATTTTTTCTCGCTGATGATTGGTTTATCATACCATGGGTACTACTGGCAAGATACGCTGTCGCGTCGTGGACGGCGACGACCGGCCGCTGGCGGGTCGGGTCGTGGTCGGCGAGCGGCGGGGCGGCGACGGGGACCGGATCGGCTACTGGACGACCGGCGACGACGGGGGGTTCGTCCTCGATGCGGACGGCGGCGTCGACGTGGACGACGTCTCGTTCACGGTTCGGAACCCCGCCGGCGGGGGCGACGAGGAGTCGGTCCGACGGCGAGACCGGCCGGACGGAGACGAGGCGGCGCTTCGCCTGACGGTGAACGCGCACAACGTCGCGATCCACGGCGGGACCGAACACCGGGGGATGAACGACGCGGCGTGTACCGCCGCCGGGCCGGTCAGGAGCCACCGGTTCCACACGCAGTTCCCGGGGCTCGATCCGTACGAGCGCGACGAGGACCTGCTCCGGACGCTCGGCGGCGCCGACGGCGAGGCGGACGCGCCGATGATGGAGTCCCCGGACGACCCGGTCGGCGACGCCGAGACGCCCGCCGGCTACGGCATCTTCGGCCAGTTCGTCGACCACGACGTCACGTTCGACCCGACCTCGGACATCGACCGACGGAACGACCCGGCCGCGTTGCGGAACTTCCGGACGCCGGCGCTCGACCTCGACTCCCTGTACCGGACGAACGCCGAGGCGGCGCCGTTCCTCTACGACCACGAGACGAACGAGCGCAAGCTGCTCACCGGCGAGGCGGCCGCGCCCGACGCCGAGGACGGCGGCGGCCTCTCGGGGCTCCCGGGGACCGACCTCCAGCGGAACGAGCAGGGGGTGGCGCTGATCGGTGACCCGCGCAACGACGAGAACGTCGTCGTCTCGCAGCTTCAGCTCGCGTTCGTCAACTTCCACAACCGCGTCGTCGACCACCTGCGCGGCCCGGGCTCCGACCTTGTCGAAGGGGGCGAGTCCGTCCTCGAAGCGGCCCAGCGGCTCGTCAGGTGGCACTACCAGTGGGTCGTGCGACACGACTTCCTGCCGCGGATCTGCGACCGATACGTCCTCGACGACATCGAGGAGCGCGGCCGACAGCACTTCGTCCCGCCGGGGCGAACGCCGGCGATTCCCGTCGAGTTCGGTGGCGCCGCCTACCGCTTCGGCCACAGCATGATCCGGCACGCGTTCGACGTCAACGACGAGGTCGGCGAGGTGCCGCTGTTTCCGACCGGGGCCGGGGACGGCCGGAACCTCCGCGGCGGCCGTCCCGTCCCGAGCGACCTCGTCGTCGACTGGTCACGCCTGCTGGACACCGGCGACGGCGACTACCAGCCGGCGCGGAAGACGGAGCCGCTCCTCGCGCCGACGCTGTTCGACCTGCCCATCTCCGGCGACTCCTCGCTCGCCGTCCGGAACCTCCGTCGCGCGAAGGCGCTCGGGATCCCCTCCGGCCAGGACGTCGCCGCGCGGATGGGGTACGACCCGATCCGCAACGAGGCGTTCGGCGAGGACTCGCCGATCATGAAGACGCTGCGAGCGCACGACCGCGGCGCCGACCCCGACTCGCCGCTGTGGTACTACGTGCTCGCGGAGGCCGAGCACCAGCAGGACGGCGAGCGCCTCGGCGCGGTCGGCAGCCGGATCGTCGCTGAGACGCTGATCGGCCTGATCGAGGCCGACGAGACGGCGTACCCGAACGCCGCGCCCGACGACTGGGAGCCGAGCCTCCCGCAGCCAACCCCGACCGAGAGGTACACGCTCGCCGATATCACCGAGTTCGCGGCGGAGGCGAACCCCGACGGCCTCGTGATCCACGCCGTCGACGCCGGGCCGGGGAGCGGCGTCGGCGACGGGTCGGGCGGCCCACTTGACGAGTCGGTGACGCTGCGCAACGCCGCGGACGACCCGATCGACCTGACCGGCTACGTCATCGATCTCGACGGCCAGCGCGACGAGCTCCCCGGCGCGACGCTCGGCCCGGACGAGACCCTCACCGTTCACGTCGGATCGGGCACGGACACCGCGACCGACCACTACCTCGGCCGCGGTGCGCCGGCTCTCGACGACGAGGGGGAGGTCGTCACCGTGTACGGCCCCGGCGGCGAGCGGACGACGCGGCGACGGTACGTCGGCTGACCGGAGGGACTCACCGCCCCTCGCCGACGAGCGCGTTCACCGAGATGACGAGGAACGCGAGCCCGGACATGCCGGCGATGACGGCGAAGGACGCGGCCCAGCCGAACAGGTCCGCGACGAGGCCGACGCCGACCGAGCCCGCGGAGCCGATGACCGTGTAGACGGTCCGGATCAGCCCGAAGCCTGCGCCGCGCTCCGCGTCGCCGAGCGCGTCCATGAAGCGCGGGTCGATCGCCGAAAAGAACGAGGAGCCGAGGCCGGCGAGGAACACGGCGACCCCGAGGCCGGCGAGCGTCGGGAGCGCCGGCAGCCCGACCGCGGCCGGGAGTTCGACGAGGTCGGGGAGCGCGACCAACCCTCCGAGGCCGAGCGCGCCGCCGAGAAGGGCGACGGCGATGCTCGCGTCGCGGCCCAGCCGGTCGGAGAGCCGGCCGAGCCCGACCTGCGCGCCGGCGCGGACGACGAAGAACGCGGAGAAGACGCCGCCGGCGAACGCGGGCGAGTACCCGCGGAGCTCGACGAGGAACGTCGGCAGGAAGGAGATGACGCCCTGCGCGACGTACGTCCCGAGCGTCGCGACCGCGAGCGGGACGAGGACTTCGCGCCGCCCGATCAGTTCGAGCAGCGGCGCGAGCCGGAGCCGCTCCGCCATCGACTGGTCCGGGCGCCGCGGCTCGGTCGGCCGGACTCGCCGCGCGAACAAGACGAAGATGGGGACGCCGACGAGCGCGGCCAGCGCGACGCCCGGGCGCCAGCCGTAGCGGACGCCGACCCAGGTCGCGGCGACCGGCGCGACGAGACCCGCCAGCGGACCGCCGAGCGAGTGGATCCCGACGGCGGTGCCGAGGTCGTCGAACGTCCGCGAGAGCAGCGTGGTCGCCACCGCGTAGTGGAGCCCCGCCGCGAGCCCGAGAAGCACCGCCGCCAGCACGAACGCGGGGAACACGGGCACGACGGCGAGCAGGAGGCTCATCGCAGTGGTCCCGCCGACCGCGACAAGGATGACGCGGCGCTCGCCGAACCGGTCCGCTAAGATTCCGCTCGGGAACTGCGAGAGCCCGTAGGCGAACCACATCCCGGAGAGCGCGACGCCGACCGCCGTGTTCGAGACCTCGAAGTCGTCGATGATCAGGGGGACCACCGGGCTGATCGCCAGCCGGGCGAAGTACGTCACGAAGAAGGCGAGCATACACAGCGTCAACACCGTGTGGCGGTAGCGCCAGTTCACGCCGACCGCCGCCCCCGCGCCGCCTGGTCCGGTCGATTCACTGCTGAGGGGCTCCGAGCGCTCGTGGCGTCGACTCCGCGGTTCACGTCTCGTCTCGGTCCTCTCGTGCGACCCGTATAAACCGTCCTCTCGCGGCGATCGGTCGGGGTGTTCACTTTCGGTCCGCGGTTCGCTCCGCCTCTGCGGTTTGCTCCCGCTCCGACAACCGCTCCGCGATCGCCGCGCCGGCGGTCCGCGGGTCGGCCTCGCGCACCGTCACCGGGTCGCCGACGGCGACGCGGCCCGGCTCAACCACGTCACAGCAGAGGCCGCCGCGGTTGCGGAGCGCCGACGCGAGCCCGTCCTCGCCGGCGAGTTCCTCGACGTGCGCGCAGGGGGGCCGACGCCGGGTCGGTCGCAGGAGGGCGTCGCCGACCGCGACGGTCGCGTCGAGGAGCGCGTCCATCTCGGCGCCGAACCCATCGACAACGACGTTCCGGCGGTGACGGCCGTCGCGCACGTCGATGCCGGTCTCCTCGCGGACGGCGGCGACCGCCTCCGCCGCGACGAGGGTGACCGCGCAGGCGTCGAGCTGGAAGTGGCCGTCGCCGCTGCGGTAGCGGTCGCCTTCGACGCCGTCGGGGCGGATCTCGACCGCGTCGCGGCGGACGGGCGGGGCGCCGCTCTCGGGCGCCGTGACGAGCGCGTCGACCGCGCCGCTTGGTCCGGTCGACTCCGCGGTCACTCGTCGAAGGTGCCCGCGGTCAGGTAGCGCTCGCCGCTGTCCCAGAAGACGGTGACAACGAGCGGTTCCTCGCCGGCGAACTCGCCGCTCTCGCGGAGTTCCGCCGCGACGTCCTTCGCGGCGAGGTTCGAGGCGCCGGACGACTGACCGACTAAGATCCCCTCCTCGCGGGCGAGGCGGCGGCACTCGGCCTCGGCGGCGTCGAGCTCGACGGTGTGGATCTCGTCGATCAGGTCGACGTCGAGGTTCGGCGCGACGAACCCCGGTCCCATCCCCTGGAAGTCGTCGACGCTGGGCTCGCCGCCCGAGAGGACGGCGTTGTCGGCGGGCTCGACCGCGTCGATCCGGACGTCCGGGAACGCCTCGCGCAGGCTGCGGCCGATCCCGGAGAGCGTGCCGCCGGTGCCGACGCCGGCCACGAGGGCGTCGACGGTGCGGTCACCGACCTGATCGAGGATCTCGGGCCCCGTCGTCTCGTAGTGGGCGCGCGGGTTCGCGGGGTTCTCGAACTGGCGAAGCTGGACGGTGTTCGGGTCTTCTTCGAGTTCGTCCGCTCGCTCCTTCGCGTCCGAGATGTCGCCGTCGACGAGCTCGACGGTCGCGCCGTACGCCTTCATCAGGCGGCGGCGCTCGATCGACTTCCCCTCCGGGATGACCAGCGTGACGTCGTAGCCGCGCGTCGCGCCGACCATCGCGAGGCCGATCCCGGTGTTGCCGGAGGTCGGCTCGACGATGCGGTCACCCGGCTCGATCTCGCCCGCCTCCTCCGCGGCCTCGACCATGTACAGCGCGGGGCGGTCCTTCGCCGAGCCGCCCGGGTTGCGCGACTCAACCTTCGCCGCCACCGTCGTCCCCGTGGGCGCGTCGACCCGCACCAGCGGCGAGCCGAGCGTCGACAGGATGTCGTCGTCCATTACCCGAACGGAGGCGGTCGCGACTCAAAGGCCCCGCGGACTCCGGCAATCGATGTCGACCGCTGTGGCGGAATCCGTTTATAAAATATCGCCTCGCGATCGAGTTCGCTTATAAATAATGGGTGAAATCCGAGGCAGACGCGGTGGCGCGCGCCTCCGAGTGGCCGCCCTCGGCGGCCACGAGGAGCGCGTGCGAGGGAGTCAGCCGGCCGGAGCGAAGCGGAGGCCGGCTGACGAGGCTGGGGAGGTGTGAGGCTGTGGTGCTGTGCGGTGCGGGGCGGGACTCGAAGGGGCAGCCGCGAGGCGAACGCAGGCGAAGGCAGGACCGCAGCGAGTGAGCGGAGCGAACGAGCGAGGACCGCCCCGAGCGTGTGTTCGCCTCGCGGCTGGGGCTTCGGTGGTGTTTGTCTCGATCGGCTATTTATAAGCGCCAGCACCGTACGGCCGAGCGTCTGGGCCTTCGGGGGCGTTCCTATCGCGACCGACCGGAACCTCGTCTTGCCACCGACGCGCCGTTTAGGTGCCTCGACGACCTACGCAGCCCCATGACGCTCGAAACCCTCGCGCCCGCCGCCGACGTCGACGCGGACGCGTTCGACGACTCGGTCCTCGCGGCGCTCGGAGCCGACGACTACGTATTTAAAGTGTGGGGCGGCGACTGGTGCGGCGACTGCCAGCGCCAGCTCCCCGAGTTCGGCGCCGCGCTCGCGGCCGCCGGCGTCCCGGACGACCGGATCGAGGCGTACCCGGTGACGAAGGGGCCGGAGGGGAAGGAGGGCGAATTAGTCGAGGCGTACGGGATCGAACTGATCCCGACTGTCGTCGTCGAGACTGCGGACGGCGAGGAGCTCGCGCGGTTCGTCGAGGAGGAAGCCGTCTCCATCGCGGAGTACCTGGCCGATCAGCTCGCGGACGTCGAAGCGACCGCCTGAATCGACTGCCGCCGCTCAGTCGTCGCTCGCGTTCACGTCGAACGCGTAGTAGAGTACGGTCATCGTAACGCCCATCGTGACCGCCTGAACCGTCGTGGTCGTGTCGAGAAGGACGCCGACCGCGAGGACCGACGCCGTCACTATCACGCCGGTGAGGAGGGCGTATCTGAGCCGAGAGAGCCCGCGCGCCCAGTCGTCGAGCCGGCGGTACAGCTGTCGGGGACCTGCCATGGGCGGCCGTCTCCCGCGCGAGGCAAGTGCCTTCGGGTCCGCGCGTCGCGGGCGGAGCCGTGACCGATCGCTCAAGTCGGTCCGGCGTCCACGCGACGTATGGCACGTGTCACGGTCTGGAACGAGTACCGACACGAGCGCGAGAGCGACGTCGTCGCCGACGTCTACCCCGACGGGATCCACGCCGTCGTCGCCGACGCGCTGGAGGAGGGCGGCCACGAGGTCCGCACCGCGACGCTCGACGAGGGGCCGGAGCACGGGCTCACTGAGGAAGTCCTCGACGACACCGACGTGCTCGTCTGGTGGGGCCACGCCGCCCACGACGAGGTCCGCGACGAAGTCGTCGACCGGGTCCACGAGCGCGTCCTCGACGGCACCGGCCTCATCGTCCTCCACTCCGCGCACTACTCGAAGATTTTTAAGCGATTGATGGGAACCAGCTGCTCGCTGAAGTGGCGCGAGGCCGCCGAGCGCGAGCGCCTGTGGACGATCGAGCCGAGCCACCCGATCGCGGACGGGATCGGCGAGCGGATCGAGCTGGACGAGACCGAGATGTACGGCGAGCGGTTCGACATCCCCGCGCCCGACACCCTCGTCTTCACCTCCTGGTTCGAGGGCGGCGAGACGTTCCGCTCCGGCTGCTGTTACCGCCGCGGGAACGGGAAGGTGTTCTACTTCCGCCCGGGCCACGAGACGTACCCGATCTACTACGACGAGGACGTGCGGCAGGTCCTCCGGAACGCGGTCGACTGGGCGGAGCCGGGCGACGGGCCCGAACCCGAATTCGGCAACGCCGACCCGATCGAGGAGATCGACGCGAGCGACGACCGGACGGTTCACTGATTGGAGTTAGCGGTGTGCGGGGTATCTGACCACGGAATTCCGGTGAAACCCTCCGACGCCCCTGACATCAGTTTATAAATGATTGACCGGAGATCGGCGGCGACCACCTCCAAAGCCCCAGCCGCTTACTTATAAATAGCTCACTACGGATCGGCGGCGACCACCTCCAAAGCCCCAGCCGTGAGGCCGCAGTACGCTCGTTGCGCTCCTCGCTCGCTCCGCTCGCTGCGGTGCTTACGTCGCCTACTGCGGCCTCACGGCTGCCCCTTTGAGTCCCGCCCCGCACCGCACGGCATCGCGCCTCACGCCTCCCCAGCCTCGTCAGTCGCCTCCGCTTCGCTCCGGCGACTGACTCCCTCGCGCGTGCTCCTCACGCCCTGCGGGCGTTCGGAGGCACGCGCCACCGCCCCATTTATAAGCAACTGTCTCCGCCACTTACTCCGTTTTAAATATCGTATCGCTGTCGCTGGACTGATTCCGACTGCTTGAAGAAACCGACGAGCCGGCGGCTCAGCAGTGTAGAGCGACCGCCGCTACGGCGCGGACGTTGAAAGGCGGCCGCCTCACGCGAACGCGAGACGACCGGTTGTGTCGCACGCCGGCGGCCGGTCACGTGTGTCTCGACCGCGGCCACTGATAAACCCTCGTTCACGAGACCGCGAGCGAACGGCCGACGCGTCCCGTCAGTCCGGCCGGTGGACCTCGCCGTCGCGCGAGTCGGCGTCCTTCCGGCGGAGCGCGGCGGCCGCGTTGTTCGCGTCGTAGCCGAAGAACACGTCCTTCGCGTACGTCTCGGCCACCTCGGTCGCGTGGATCAGGTCGTCGACGTCGACCTCGACCGCGTACAGCTCCAGCGAGAACGGCGTCTCCGGCGGCGCACCGTGGAGGTCGTAGTCGCCGCCGAGCCGCGAGCGGAACCCGCGAGCGATGGTCTCCAGCCAGTAGGTCGTGCTGTACTCCGTGTCGTACAGCGGGACGACGAACTCGTCGACGTGCTCGGCGAGCCGGTCGATGTCGAGCCCGGCGCGCTCGTAGAGGTGGTCCGGATACGGGTCGGGGTATAACGTGAGCAGGAGCCGTCCGGGGACAAGCTCGGCCGCCTCGGCCACGAACTCGGTGATGATGTCCGCGCGCCAGTCGGCGAAGTCGTCGCGGTCGCTCTCGGCGAACAGGCGCTCGCAGCGGTCGCAGTGACAGAACCCCTCACGGGGGAACCCGACGTCGTCGAGGCGGACGTCGTCGTTCTCGGCCGCGCAGTCCGCGATAATCTCCAGTAAGCCCTCGCGGTACTCCGGGTGCGTCGGGCAGATGTACGCCCAGTCGAAGTACTCGCGGTCGCGAGTCGCCGGCTCGCCGCGCTCGTCGACGGGAACGAGGTCGTCGTCCTCGCTCGCGGCCGCGTTGTCGCCGAAACACGACACCATGTTCACGGCGTTCGGCAGCGGCTCGGCGGACCGCCCCGTGACGTCTTTCACCTCGTAGAAGCCGAGGTCGAACGGCTCCATCGCGACCTCGTCGGCGTTGCGCGTGACGACCCCGTACATGGGGCCGGATACGGGACTGGTCGGTAAAAACGGACGGTATCGCAGCGATCGGCCGCAGGCGCGGTCGACGCGCGATGCGGGTCTCGTGCGATTCGGTTCGACGCGCGATTCCCTTCGCGGAGGGCGCGAACGCGGCTGCGCGGCGTTACTCGACTTCGACGGGCTGCTTGTCGCCGGCGAAGAGGAAGTACGCGAGCGCGACGAGCGACAGCACGAGGACGAGCTTGGCTTTCTTGCTCATACTAGACGCGTCGGGCGGCGGGCGCTAAAATCTACCGGAGGGAGACTCGCGAGGGTATCCCACACCGAACGCGAGCCGACGCTTCAAACGTCGATGTGGTCGGCGATGTCCGCCCGGAGGATCGTCGAGCAGTAGTCGCAGCGGACGCCGTCGGCCACGACGTCGAATCGGGTCTCGATTGGCTCGTCGGCGTTGGTGATACAGTTGCGGTTCGGACAGGAGAGCACGCCCGTTACGCCGTCGGGGCGGGTGACGCGGTTCTTCTCGACGACCTCGAAGTCGCGGACGATGTTGATCGTCGCCTCGGGCGCGATGAGCGAGAGCACGTCGACCTCCGACTGCGACAGCTCCCGGTCTTCGACCTTCACGATGTCCTTGCGGCCGAGCCGGTCGGAGGGGACGTTCATCCCGACTGAGACGCCGAACCCCTCGGAGCCGTCGATGCCGAGGATTGCGAGGACGTTCAGCGCCTGCCCGGCCTCGACGTGGTCGATGACGGTGCCGTCGCGGATCTTCGAGACGCGCAGCTCGTGGTCGCTCATCGGTCCACCTCCGTCCCCTCGTCGCCGTCCGGATTCGCGTTCTCCAAGAGGGTGTCGAGCAGCGCCATCCGCACCGGGATCCCGTTGTGCGCCTGCTCGAAGTAGCGCGCGTGCTCGGTCTCGTCGACGTCGGGCGCGATTTCGTCGACGCGCGGGAGCGGGTGCATCACGGTGAGGTCGTCGGCGGCGGCGTCGAGCGTCTCGGCGTCGATCCGGTACTCGCCGGCGACGCGGTGGTACTCGTTCTCGTCGGGGAACCGCTCCTTCTGGATCCGGGTGACGTACAGCACGTCGAGCTCGTCGAGGACCGGGTCGAGCTCCTCGTGTTCGCGGATCTGCGCGCCCGTCTCGTGGAGGTCGAAGCGCACGGAGCGGGGGAGCCGCAGCGACTCGGGGCTGATGAAGTGCTGGTTGGCGTCGAACTCCGTCAGCGCGGCCGCCAGCGAGTGGACCGTCCGCCCGTACTTCAGGTCTCCCATGATCCCGATGGTGAGGTCGTCGAGCCCATGGTCCTCGCGGATCGTGTGGAGGTCGAGCAGCGTCTGGGAGGGGTGTTGCCCGGCGCCGTCGCCCGCGTTGACGACCGGGACGTCGACGCGCTCGCCGGCGAGCGTCGCGGCGCCCTCGCTGGGGTGGCGCAGGACGAGGGCGTCGGCGTACCCCTCGATGACGCGGACGGTGTCGGACAGCGACTCCCCCTTCGAGACGGACGAGGAGTCGACGTCGCCCATGTCGATGGTGTTCATCCCGAGGCGCTTGGCCGCGCTGTCGAAGCTCATCCGGGTGCGCGTGCTGGGCTCGAAGAAGCACAGCGCGAGCACGCGCCCGGCGTGCCGGTCCGCGTAGGCGGCGGGGTCGTCGGCGACCGCTCGGGCCCGGTCGAGCACGGCCTCGATGTCATCCCGCGAGAGCTGGGTCGCGGTGATGAGGTGGTCCTGTCGCATCGTCTGAGATGGGATTCGGCAGTATCTTGAATCCCTCGGCTCGGGGCGCAGCGCGGGTGTTCACGTCCGTGTGGATCCCTATGACCGACAGTTTCGAGATTCGCAGAACGCGGTGATAGTTCGCACGCTCGGTGGCCGCCGACACCCGTCCGCGCTTATAAACCGATCCGGGCCAAAGGTCCGACTATGTCCGACAACGACCCGGCCGACCTGCTCCCGAACGACCGCGTGAAGCAAGCCGCCCTCGACGGCGAGGTGACGCAGCTCCACCGCGGGAACCGCTACGGCGAGGAGGGTGACACGTTCGAGGTCGACGGCGTCGCCTTCGAACTGACCGAGGTCACCGAGCGCACGCTCGGCGACATGACCGACGAGGACGCGAAGCGCGAGGGGTCGCCCTCCTTAGAGGCGTACAAGGAGCGAATGGTCCGCGCGCACGGCGGCAACTTCGACTGGGACGACGACGCCGACGTGGTCCGACACCGCTTCGAGCGGATCGACGAATAGCGAACTGAGCGACGAATAGCGGAGCGGGGAGAACGAGGCGCGCGAGCGGGGAACGCGAGCCGACTCAGTCGTCGTCCGCGGCCGCGCCGTCGCCCTCGCCCGCGGCGGTCGCCGCGTCGTCCTCGATGCTCGGCGGGTACTTCCCGCGGTCGAGCTTCAGGTCGGACTGCGGGCGCGCCATACAGGTGAGCGCGTACTCCTCGGCTTCCTCGTCGGTGAGACCGCGGGCCGCCGGCTGAGTCACCTCGCCCTCGACGATCTCCGCGGAGCAGGCGAGACACATCCCGACGCGGCAGGAGTACTCCTGGGCGATCCCCTCGTCGAAGCAGGAGCTGAGGATCGTCTCCGTGTCGGCCACCTCGATCGTCTCGCCGGTGCCGACGAACTCGACGGTGTACTCGGTCATGGCGCCGAGTACCCGCCGACCGGTCAAAAAGGGTTCCCCTCGATCGCGTCGTTGTCGCGGGGACGGAAGAGAACGAAACGAGCGGAAATCGTCGCTGAGATTTATAAATATACACACGTAACTGTGTACTGTGATGTCGACGAAAACGATCTCGCTCGACGAGGAGGCCTACGAGCGGCTCAAATCGCACAAGCGGGAGGGTGAGTCGTTTTCCGACGTGGTCAAACGGATCGCTGGTGAGCGATCGTGGACGGAAGTCGCAGGAATTCTCTCCGAAGAGGAGGGCGAGGAACTCGAATCCCTCGTCGAGGAGGGGCGGTCTCGCTCTCGCGACCGGCGCGAACAGATCGACGCAGATGTACAGGACGTCGAATGATCGAGGACACGACGTTCATTATCGATGTCCTACACGACGATCAGGACGCGATCCGATACCTCGATCTCATCGAGCGCGAGAATCGGCCCGAGAAGATCTCCTCGATGACGGTACTCGAACTGTACGAGGCGGTCCCACAGTTGAACGCTCCTGAAGACCGCCGACAGGCGATTCTCGACGTACTCGACACGCGCCACGCGGTCGTCGCCGATGAGACCGTGATGAGAAAGGCCGGGAAGATTTCCGGCTCGCTTCGCGCCCAAGGGCGAGAGATAGACAGAGAGGACTGTATCATCGGGGCGACGGCACTTTTGAACGACGAACCGGTCGTGACTCGAAACCGCGACCACTTCGAGCGTATCGACGGCCTCGACGTGGAGACGTACTGAGCGCCGGCCAGCTGGCCTCGTTTTCCTCCCACCTATCGCAACGACTAATCCCCCGCCGGACGCTTCCCGAGGTATGACCGGCAAGGCCACCGCGCGAGCCCACCCGATCCAGGGGCTCGTCAAGTACCACGGGATGCGCGACGAGGAACTGCGGCTCCCGTACCACGACAGCATCAGCCTCTGTACCGCCCCGACCGCGACGACGACCACCGTCGAGTGGCAGCCCGACGCGAGCGAGGACACCTACGTCATCGGCGGCGAGGCGGTCGACGGGCGTGCCGCCGAGCGCATCGACATGGTCGTCGACCACGTCCGCGAGCTGGCGGGCGTCGACGCCGCGGTGCGGTTAGAGAGCGAGAACTCCTTCCCGTCGAACATCGGCTTCGGCTCCTCCTCGTCCGGGTTCGCGGCCGCGGCGCTCGCCCTCGTCGAGGCCGCGGGGCTCGACATGTCGCTCCCGGAGGTCTCCACCGTCGCCCGCCGCGGCTCCTCCTCCGCGGCCCGCGCCGTCACGGGCGCGTACTCGCGGCTCGACGCCGGCCTCAACGACGAGGACTGCCGCTCCTACCGCCTCGACACCGGCGTGAGCGAGGACGGCTTCGACCCCGAGGAGGACCTCCGGATCGTCGCCGCCCACGTCCCCGCTTATAAAGAGACCGAGGAGGCGCACCGCGAGGCCGCCGCGAGCCACATGATGCAGGCGCGGACCGCGCACGTCCAGGACCAGCTGGTCGAGATGACCGACGCGCTCCGCGCGGGCGAGTTCGACCGGATCTTCGAGACGGCCGAGCACGACTCCCTCTCCCTGACGGCGACGACGATGACCGGCCCCGCGGGGTGGGTGTACTGGCAGCCCGAGACGATCGCGGTGTTCAACGCGGTCCGCGAGCTCCGGGAGGAGGGCGTCCCCGTCTACTTCTCGACGGACACAGGCGCCTCGGTGTACGTGAACACGCTCGCCGACCACGTCGACGAGGTGGAGAGCCGGATCGCCGAGATCGGCATCGACGCCGACGTCTGGGAGGTCGGC
Organism: Halorubrum sp. T3; assembly: GCF_000296615.1. Lineage (NCBI taxonomy): Archaea > Methanobacteriati > Methanobacteriota > Halobacteria > Halobacteriales > Haloferacaceae > Halorubrum > Halorubrum sp. T3. Next base: position 1,273,762 of record NZ_JH815329.1, read on the forward strand.
GGCCCGGCGCGCGTCCTTGACGAGAGCGAGGCGCTGTTTTAAATAACGCCTTTTTAAATAAGAACCGCCGTGCGGTGGCGCGCGCCTGCGAGCGGCCGATAGGCCGCGAGGAGCGCGTGCGAGGGAGTCGACCGCCCGGAGCAACGCGGAGGGCGGTCAACGAGGCTGGGGAGGCTTGAGGCTGCGGTGCGGTTCGGGGTGGGACTCAAAGGGGCAGCCGTGAGGCGGCCGCAGGCGACGTAAGCACTGGAGGGAGCGAGCGAAGCGAGCGACTGAAGCGCGTGGTTCGAGACGCCGGAGGCGTCTCGTCATCCCGAAAATCGGAGATTTTCGGGCGACAGCGAGCGTGCGGCCGCCTCACGGCTGGGGCTTTGATGGTGTTCTCCGTTGATTCGGGATCAACTGTTTATAAGCGAACGGCTGGGGCTTTGATGGTGTTCTCCGTCGATCCGGGACCAACTGTTTATAAGCGAACGGCTGGGGCTTTGGCGGTGGTCGCCGTCACAGCGACTCTGAATCCATCGTCACCCGCTTATTCCTCCGGATCTTCGCCGCGCGCTCGCTTGTACATCGCCAGCGCCGCCTCCCGCCGCTCCGAGTGGTCGACGATCGGCGCAGGGTACTCCGGCGCGGCGTTCGCGCGCTGTGTGGGCGACAGCTCGTGCCACTCGTGGATGAGGTCGGCGTCGAGTCCGCGCAGCTCCGGCACGTGTTCTTTTATATACTCCGCGTCGGGGTCGTACCGCTCGCCCTGTGTCATCGGGTTGAAGATGCGGAAGTACGGCTGCGCGTCGGTCCCGGTCGAGGCCGCCCACTGCCACCCGCCGTTGTCGTTGGCGGTGTCGTGGTCCGCCAACTTCTCTCGGAAGTGGTCGTAGCCGTGGCGCCAGTCGGCGAGGAGGTCCTTCGTGAGGAAGGAGGCGACGATCATCCGCACGCGGTTGTGCATGAACGCCTCCTGACGCAGCTGGCGCATCCCCGCGTCGACGATGGGGTACCCCGTCTCGCCGCGCTTCCACGCCGCGATCTCCTCGGGGTCGTCGCGCCACTCGATCCCCGCCTCGTACTCCTTGAAGTTCGACGTCACGACCTCGGGATTGTGGAAGAGCACCTGCGCGTAGAACTCCCGCCACGCCAGCTGCTGTTGGTACTCCTCGACCTGCTCGGGGGCGTCGTCGGGCCGCGCGTCCGACTCGGCCTCCGCCATCGCCTCCTCGGTCGCGGCGTACGCCTCCCGGACGCCGATCTCGCCGTACTTCAGGAACGCCGAGAGCCGGGAGGTCGCCCCCTTCGCCGGGTAGTCGCGCTCGGCCTCGTAGGCGAACACCGCCTCGTCGAGGAACTCGTCGAGGCGCTCGCGGGCGGCCGCGGTACCCGCAGACCCGATCTCCGCATCAGGCTCCGCGAAACCGAGGTCTGCGGGCGTCGGGAGGTCGCCGACTGCGAGGCCGTTCGGACCGGCGTCGGCGGTGACGCTTCCGGCGTCGGCGTCCCCGCCGTCGGCGACCGCGTCCGACGCGTCGCCCCAGTCGACCGCGTCGACCGCGTCCGCGAGCCCGTCGTCGTCGACGAGGTCCTCGCCGGCCGGCACCGGCGCCGGGTCGTCCTTCGCGCGGTCGGTCCACTTCTTCCAGTAGTAGCTGTAGACGGAGTACGGGTCGCCGGCGTTCGTCCGGATCGCGTCGGGGTCGTGGAGGACCGCGTCGTGGTGCGCCTCGCGCGCCACGTCGACCGCGTCGAGCGCGCGCCTGACGGCGGCGTCTCGCTCGCGGGCGAGTCCGGAGTAGTCGCGGTTCCAGACGACGCGCTCGGCGTCGAGCGCGTCCGCGAGCCGGGGGAGGACCGACTCGGGGTCGCCGCGCGCGACGAGCAGGTCGCTCCCGCGCTCGCGGTAGTCGTCGCGGAGCGCGGCCAGCCCGTCGAGCAGGCGGCGCACCCGCACGTCGCTCGCGTGGTCGAGGACGTCCGGATCGAAGACGAAGACGGGCGCGGCGGGGCCGCGGTCCGCGTCGTCTCCGGCCACCGTCGCGGCCGCGAGCCCGACGTTGTCGGCGACTCTGAGGTCCCGTCGGTGCCAGAACAGCTCCATGGGATCGACACGTGCGCGTCCACTGTGAAACCACCGGGATCGCAGGTCGAGCGCGGCTCGGTGTTCCGGTCAGAGCTCCAGCCGCCCCGGAACGTTCACGCGGTCCAGCATGAAGTACCCGAGCGTGAGCGTGAGGATCAACACGCCGAGCGCCGCGGCCGCGAGCAGCGCCTCGTTGCCCCCGCCGTAGTCCTCCAGCCGGAAGCTGATCACACGTCGGGAGACGGCGATGATCGCGGCGCTCACGACGATCCGGAGGACGGGCTTGCCGCGCGCGTACGCCACGAGCGTTCGGTGGACCTCGACGATGATCAGGAGGAGGAGGACGCTGTCGAGCAGCTCGACCACCTCGGCCGGATCGGTGAAGTTACCGGCGACGAGGAGGCGGTACAGCGAGACGAACAGGTCGAACACGCCGATGAGAAAGAGCAGGAGGAGGAAGTACGCCGCGCCGAGGACGAGCCACTCCATCGCCCGGGCCGCGGGATCCGCGGCGTCGTCGAGGTCGAACTCCATCGTCGGATCTCTCGGCGCCCGGCAGCAAGGGGCTTTGGGTGGACCCAGTCAGGGGCCCGCTTCGGCCCCGGTCAGCGATTCGAGCAGGCGGACGGCGGGCGCCTTCGCCAAGGGGTCGTTCCCGTTGCCGCAGTGCGGCGACTGGACGCAGGCGGGGCAGCCGCCCTCGCAGTCGCAGGTGTCGATGAGCCGCGCCGTCCGCGTCATCAGCTCCTCGATCCGCCGGTGGCCGCGGCGGGTGAGTCCGACGCCGCCGGGGTAGCCGTCGTAGACGAACACCGCCGGCCCCTCGGTGTGCGGGTGGTGCGGCGTCGAGATGCCGCCGACGTCGGCGCGGTCGCACAGCAGGTGGAACGGGAACAGCGAGATGATCCCGTGTTCGGCCGCGTGGATGCCGCCGTTGAACGCGTACTCGCCGCCCGGGATCGGTTCCCCGTCGTCGGCGGTGTCGTCAACGGCCGACTCGCCATTCGGCGGCTCGCCGCCGTCGGCGCTGACCTCGGGGTCACCCGAGCCGTCGCCGTCGACCACGTCGCCGAGGCGCCGCATCTCGCGTTCGATGTCCCCCGGGACGGGGAAGTACAGCGACTTCGTGCGCAGCGTCGTCTCGGGGAGGTCGAGCGTCGACTCGCCCAGCGACTCCCCGGTGGCGGCGTCCTTCCGCACGAACCCCGTGATCCGCTCGGTCACCGTAACGTCCGCGAAGCGGACGGGGACGTCTTCGCGCGCCGAGAGCGCGCGCTCGTCGAGGTCCTCGTTCACGACGATGTCCTTGTCGGAGCGCACCTGCGTGTAGTAGTCCGCCCACGACTGCTGGAGCTCGGCGACGTCGCGGTCGAGGTCCAGCTCGACCACCTCGTAGGTGCGGCCCTGCTGGTGGTAGATGGCGCCGGGGTGGGCGTCGCGGAGCGCGTCGGCGAAGCCGAGCGTCGCGACCGTCTCGCCGCTCGACCGCTCGATCAGCGAGATCTCGCGCTCCTCGGCGGTGCGCAGGTTCACGGACTGCTGCGGACTGGAGCCGCCCGCGTGAACCCACCGCGTGCCCGCGGCCGCCTCCCGCCGGTTCAGCACGCCCTCGTCGGTGAGGTCCGCCACGACGCCCGGGAAGGAGTCGCCGAAGAAGCGCTCGTCCTCGGGCGAGAGCCAGTTCTCGTCGGCCGCGCAGGCGACGTGGCCGGGCATGAGCTGGCCGTTCTCCGGGTCGCAGATGGCGTCCTCGGGCGGCGCGTCGAAGAAGTCGCTCGGGTTGCGCATCAGGTACTGGTCGAGCTGGTCCTCGCCGCCGACCATCACGACCAGGGCCGGGTCGTCGCCGCGGCCCGCACGGCCGGCGCGCTGGTGGGCCGACATCCGGGTTCCGGGGTAGCCGTCAAGCACCACCGCGTCGAGCCCGCCCACGTCGACGCCGAGTTCGAGGGCGCTCGTCGACCAGACGCCGCGCAGGTCGCCGGCGTGGAGGTCGGCCTCGATCTCGCGGCGCCGGTCGTCAGTGAGCGCGGCCTGGTAGGCCCCCACCTTTCCGGCGAGGTCGCGCTCACCCCGCTCGCGGAGGTCGCTCGCGCTGTCAGTCGCGTACTGCTCGGCGGTCTGGCGGGCGCGGGTGAACGCGAGCGTCTGCTGGCCCGCCGTGACGAGGTCGACGAAGAGCCGCTTGCTCTCCGTGTGGCTCGACTTGCGACGGCCGCTGCCGCGCTCCTGCCAGTCGTCGTCGTACTCCGGCGGGTTCCACAGCACCCAGTCGCGCGGCCCCCGACCCGACGTGTCCTCGTCGACGAGGGCGATCCCGTCGGGGTCGCGGCCGGTGACTGTCGCGACGTGGTCGACGGGGTTGTTGATCGTCGCCGAACAGCAGACGAACTGCGGGGCGGAGCCGAACCGCTCGCAGGTCCGCGCGAGCCGTCGAAGCGTCAGGGCGACCTGCGAGCCGAACACGCCGCGGTAGCTGTGGACCTCGTCGATCACGACGTACTCCAGCGAGGAGAAGAACCAGTCCCAGAGGCGCCCCGCGTACGGCAGCAGCGCGTAGTGGAGCATGTCCGGGTTCGAGAGGAGGACGGTCGGCCGGCGGTCGCGCACGTCCCGCTTCTCCGACTGCGACAGCCGCCCGGTGTAGGAGTCGACGGAGACCCGGCTGCCGAAGCCGAGGTCGCCGGCCAACCCCGACAGCGACTCCTCTTGGTCGGCGATCAGCGCGTTCTGCGGCCCGATGTACAGCGTCCGTCCGCCGTGATCCATCGCCGCCTCGAACGCGGGGACGGTGTACGCGAGCGACTTGCCGCTCGCCGTCTCGGTCGCGAGCACGGCGTCGTCGCCGTCGCGGACCGCCTCGATCGCGTCGGCCTGATGGCGGTAGAGCCGATCGATCCCGCGCTCCGCGAGAGCGTCGGCGAGCCGCGATTCGAGGTCGACGTCGGCGAACTCGGGCTCGCGCGCCGGGAGCCGCCGGTGGTCGGCGATCTGTCCCTCGTAGAAGGGGCGGTCCCGCAGCCACTCGATGGCGTCGTCCACGGTTACGGGACCCTGGGGTCGGCGGGGCCTAACGGTTGCGGTGGCGAGGAGTCGAATGCGGGCGACCGACCGACGGCGCTCAGTCGTCCGCGGGCGAGCGCGAGCCCCCGCCGTCGCCGGGCGAGAGGTCGACCGCCGGCTCCGCGGGGCCCTCGCGGGCGAGCGGCGGCCAGCGGACCTCGGTCGCGATCGGATCGTCGAGGTCGAGGCGCATCCGGAGGTCGCCGCGCCGCTCGACGACTTCGAAGCCGACCGTCCGGTAGACGCTCCGCGCGGGCCGGTTCCCGGTCTCGACGTGGAGTTCGATCCCCTCGCGGCCGGCCGCGGCGGCGTTGGCGATCACGTGACGGCACAGCTCCGTCCCGACGCCGCGGTCCTGCGCGTCCGGGTGGACGAAGACGGCGAGTTCGGGGGTGTCGGCGTCGGTCGGGGTGTACATCGCGTGGCCGAACAGTTCGCCGTTCCGCTCGGCGACGACGTTGTTCCCCTCCGACAGCATGGATCGGATCCAGTCGACGCGCCGGCGCCGGCTCACCGGCGGGAGCCCCTGCGCGCGGTCTGCGCGGTCGAACCGCTCGTACATCTCTGCGAGGAACGGCTCGTCCGCGTCGGTCGCGGGCCGGATCGTCCAGCGCGCGCCCTCCTTGTCGACGAAGCGCGGACACCGCGGCGGGCAGTGCGGCGTCCCCTCGCACTCGCTCCCGTCCCAGCCGTCGCAAGCGGCGCTCGCGGTATCGGGGGTCATGTCTCGACGTTGGCGTCGGGTCGTGTTATAGGGTGACAACGACTTTCACAGCGTGAGAATCGGTAACGGAGTCGGCGCCTGCCGCAACGTGGTCGGATCGGGGGCTAATCCCGGATCAGCACGATCCCTTCGCGGAACACCGCGTGGTTCGGGACGACGTGTTCCTCGCCGTCCGTCTCGATGTGGGTGACGAAGAGGTCGACCTCCTGAACGACGCCGCGCTCGCCGGCGACCCGCACCTCGTCGCCGATGCCGTACGGCTGCCGGAGAAGCAAGAAGACGCCGGCCGCGGCCGAGGCGACCAAGTCCTTCGTCGCGAGCGCGGCGAACAGCACGAGCGCGAACGCGTACGCCGCGAGCAGCACGATGAGCGCGAGCGTCTGGACGCCGACCTGGCCGAGCGCGATGAGCGTCGCGACGTACACGACGCTGTACTTCACGAGCGTCGGGAGCACGCCGAGTTCGGGGAGCTTGATCCCCCGGAGGCGCTCGGCGACGAGCAGTTCGGCCTTGTCGCCGACGACGATTCCGACGATGAACACGACCACGGCGACGAACAGCCGCGGGAGGAACGCGGCGACGCCCGACCAGAACTGTTCGAGGTAGTTCACGTCCGCGACGGTGAGCGCGACGATGACGGTGACGGCGAGGATGAAGTAGCTCGACAGCTTGGCCAAGATTCGCACCGTGGAGGTGTCGAACTCGCGGGCCGTCCGCTCGAAGGCGGTCCCCTCGATCACCTCGGGGACGCCGGCGCGCCGGAGCAGCCGACGGTTGATCACGCCGGTGAGGTACGCTAACACGAGTCCCAACAGGAGGACGCCGAGCGCCAGCCAGATCCGATACGGGACGTTCAGGAGGAACTCGGGAACGGAGATCTGAGCCGCGGACATGGGTCAGTACTCCTCCGGATCGATCTCCAAGACGAGTTCCCCGGCCTTGAACGCCCGGACGAGCCCGTCGGACTCGGAGAGGACGATGGCGGTCGAGTTCGTGTCGCGGGTGATCGCCGCGCCGGACATGTGACGCGCGCCGAGCCCCTTCGGGATGTCGACCCCCTCGGCGGCGGGTTCGAGGTAGCGGTACGCCGAGACGATCTTCCCGGAGTCGGAGACGACGAAGGCGCCGTCGAGCCGCGAGAACTCCTTGAGCATGACGTTCACGATCGGGTCGCCGACGTGGACGTGGCTCTTCTCGAAGGGGTTGTAGCTGAGCGGCCGCGACTTGTTCATCACCTTCCCCGCGTCGCCGACGACGAACAGCGCGCCCACCGGCTTCCCCTTCTGCCCCTTCTGTCCGAGCTCGATCGCGACCTCGAACACGTCGCGGATCACGCTCGGCTCCGCCCGCGAGTTGGCGAACAGGTCGTAGATACCGGTGTGGACCCCCTCGTCGACGGTCGCCCGGATCACCGCGTCCGAGCCGGCGTCGAACACCGAGGCGACGCACGCGACCTCGTCGCCCTCGGCGAGGAGCCCCTCGTCCATCGCGCCCTCGATACCGAACCGGATCCGGTCTTTGACGTTGTCGAACGGGAGGGGGAGCTCGACGAACGTCTCCGCGTCGACGTCGTTGTCGGGCGCGACGACGACGACCTCGACCTCGGCGTCGGCGTCCGCGAATCGCTCGTAGAAGGAACTCGTCGGGGAGAACAGCAGGGCGGCGTCGACGTCCTCAACGAGGTCCGCCAGGTGGTCGGTGAGCGAGGCCATTATCACACGTGACTCCCGGAGTCCGTATAGTCGTTGCGTCGTGCGGGCGTCTGACGCCCGGGCTGGATCGACGCGTGGCCCGCGTTAGAGGGTGCGTGACGAGGTCCGTCGGTTCCGAACGGAGAGCGGCTGGGTCGGCCTATCAGTACCGAAACGGAGCGAGCCGGCTCAGTCGCCGGCGGCCGAGACCGATCCCTCGGCGGCCGCCGTCCGATCCTCTCGAATCAGGTCCGCCGCCCGCTCGGCGATCGCTATCGTCGGCGCGTTCGTGTTCCCGCCGACGAGCGTGGGCATCACGCTCGCGTCGACGACGCGGAGCCCCTCGACCCCGCGGACGCGGAGCTCGTCGTCCACGACCGCCGCGTCGTCGTCGCCCATCTTACACGTCCCGACGGGGTGGTACACGGTGTGACACTCCTCGCGGACGTGTCGGGCGATCTCCTCGTCGGTCTCGACGTCCTCGCCGGGCCACAGCTCGCGGTCGAGATACTCCGAAAGCGCGTCCTGGTCGGCGATCTCGCGGGCACGCTTGACGCCCTCGACGAGGGTTTCGAGGTCCGCGCGCTCGTCGAGGTAGTTCGGGTCGATGGCGGGCGCCTCGAACGGGTCGTCCGAACTGAGCCTGACGCGGCCGCGGCTCTCCGGTCGGAGCTGCGTCGCGCCGATCGACAGCCCTCGCCCCTCCTCGGGGTTCTCGAGCCCGTGTTCCATGAAGTAGGAGGGCGCGAAGTGGAACTGGAGGTCCGGCCGGGGCTCGCCCTCGTCGGTGCGAACGAAGCCGCCGGCCTCGCCGACGTTGGAGGTGAGCTTCCCGCGCTTGAAGACGAACCAGTTGAACAGGTCCCGGAGGCTCCCGGCGTCGTCCAGCGTGCTCACGTCGTCGTCCGTCTCGTAGACGGTGAACGCGAACAGGTGGTCCTGGAGGTTCCGACCGACACCGGGCGAGGCCGCCTCCACGTCGATGCCGTGGTCCGCGAGGTGGTCGGGGTCGCCGATCCCCGAGAGCATGAGCAGCTGCGGGGAGTTGACCGCGCCGGCGCTGAGGACGACTTCCTCGGTCGCGTCGACGGACCGGATCTCGCCGTCCTGACTGTACTCCACCCCCGTCGCTCGACCGTCTTCGATGGTGACCTCGGTCACCTGCGCGCCGGTCTCGGCGGTGAGGTTCGGCCGATCGAGCGCGGGCTTGAGGTACGCGTCGGCCGCGCTGTGGCGTTTTCCGTCCTTCTGCGTGACGTGGTAGAGCCCGACGCCGGCCTGCTCGGCCCCGTTGAAGTCGTCGTTGCGGTCGTACCCGGCCTGCGCCGCGGCGCGGACGAACGCCTCGGAGGCGGGCCGCGGCGACGACTGGTCGGTGACGTTGAGCGGCCCCTCGTCCCCGTGGTAGGACGAGTCCCCCGGCTCGAACGTCTCCGCGCGCTTGAAGTACTCCAGCATCGAGTCGTACGCCCACCCGTCGTTGCCCAGCTCGGCCCAGCCGTCGTAGTCCGAGGGGTGGCCCCGAACGTAGATCATCGCGTTGGTCGAGGAACACCCCCCGAGCGTCTTGCCGCGCGGCCAGTAGAGCTCCCGGCCGGCGCAGCCGTCCTGCGGCTCGGTGTAGTACTCCCAGTCCGCGTCGGTCTTGAATAGCTCCGGGAACGCCGCCGGAATCGAGATGTTCCGGTCGTCGTCGGGCGTACCCGCCTCCAAGAGCAGGACGCTCGTCTCCAGGTCGGCGGTGAGTCGGTTCGCGAGGACGCAGCCCGCCGACCCGGCGCCGACCACGACGAAGTCGTATTCCGTGCTTGTCATGGACAGTCGTGGACGGTCGGACAATTAAGTGTACCCGTGCTACCGGCTTTGTTAAAATCCTCAGAAATTGATATTTTCGCACCCTAATCGCTCAGTACAGGGGTAGCGGCGAGCGATAGCGCGAGTGAGTATCGCAGATCGCCGGGCGCGATTCAGTATTTAAATGGCCGTGATCAACGGCGACGAACGCTTACAAATGGCAGCCGGTGACGTGGGCGACCGGAGGGAGCCCCGAGCGAACCGCGAGGCTGGGGAGGCGTGAGGTGCGGTTGCGGTGCTGTGCGGGGCGGGACTCAAAGGGGCAGTCGCGAGGCGGCCGCAGGCGACGTAAGCACCGCAACGAGGGAGCGATAGCGACTGAGTGAGGAGCGCAGCGAGCGTGCGGCCGCCTCGCGACTGGGGCTTTGAAGACGTTCACCGCAGCAGCGTCGACCACTTATAAATAGCCGACAGCAACACCGCGATCTGGCTTATAAATACCCACGCCATCACACTGAGCGACGTACGACACCAACTCCCGCGATAGATCAAGAAGCACGCTTCAGCGACCAGACGTTACAGACGAGAATATGTCTGAAGAAGAGGATTTCAGCAGAGCCGTGCTACCGAAACACGAGACGACACGCGAACCGCCGCGCACCGCCGGCGGAACGCCGTCCGACGACGTTTTCCCTCTCTGCCCGCGTTGACAGACGTGGAACCAGATTCCGTCCGAGAGTCGTGGACGAACCGGGCGGGCGAATACTCACCGGCGTACTACGCGCACTACGGGCCGAACGAGACGAGCGAGCTGATCCGCGAGGCGCTCGACGCACACCTCGACCGCGACGCCGCCGTCCTCGAACTGGGGTGCGGCTCGGGCCGACACCTCGAACACCTCGCCGACCACGGGTTCGAGGACCTCTCGGGGATCGACATCAACGCCGAGGCGTTCGAGACGATGCGAGACGCCTACCCCGAACTCGCCGCGCATGGCACGTTCTACTGCGGCGCGATCGAGGACCTCGTGGAGGAGTTCGACGACGGCGCGTTCGACGCGGTGTACTCGGTCGAGACGCTCCAACACCTCCATCCGGACGTCGAGTCGGCCTTCGCGGAGATCGCGCGGATCACCGACGACGTGCTCGTCACGGCCGAAATCGAGGACCCGACGCGCGGGTCGGCGTCGGCCGACCCGGACGTGAACTACGTCGACGACGAGACGCCGCTGTACTACCGCGACTGGGGGGAGATATTCACCTCGCTGGGCCTCGTCGAGGTCAACGTCGTCCACGGCGACAGGGACACGACGCGGACCTTCCGCGTGGCCGACTGACCGGCGCCCTCGACAGAGGCGGACGGACCGCGGCGACCCGATCTCCCGCGCGACTTTTACCCGCGAGCCGACTACCTCGACCACATGGCGACTCGCGAGGCTCTCTGGGGGTACCGGAACCGGTTCGGCGACGCCTTCGGGCGCACCTACTTCCGTCGCTTCGGACCGGGCGTCGTCTCCAGCGTCGGGATCGGGACGTACCTCGGCGAGCCGACCCCCGAAGTCGACGACGCCTCGCGCGAGTCGATCGGACTGGCGCTCCGGTCGGGCGTGAACCACGTCGACACCGCGGCCAACTACCGGTGCGGCCGCGCCGAGCGCGTCGTCGGCGAGGCGCTCCGTGACGCCCCCGTCGACCGCGAGTCGGTGGTCGTCGCGACGAAGGGCGGCTTCCTCCCGTTCGACGGGGAGCGCCCGGACGACCCGAGCGCGTACGTCCGCGAGCGGTTCGTCGAGCCCGAGATCGTCGACCCCGACGACCTCACGAACGGCGCGCACGCGATGACGCCGGAATTTCTGGAGTGGTCGCTGGACCGCTCGCTCGACCGGCTCGACCTCGACTCCGTCGACTGCTTCTACGTCCACAACCCCGAGACCCAACTCGCCGCCCGCTCGCGAGCGGACGTGTACGATGCGCTCGAAGCCGCCTTCGAGGCCCTCGAACGCCGGCGGGCCGCAGGCGACGTCGGCGCGTACGGCGTCGCGTCGTGGAGCGCGTTCCGTGTCCCCGAGGACGCCGACGACTACCTCTCGCTCGCCGAAGTGCTCGCCCGTGCCGAGGCCGCCGGCGAGGCGGTCGGTCCCGACGACGACCACGGATTCGAGGCGATTCAGCTCCCCTTCAACGTCGCGATGGCAGACGCGTTCACGCGGCGGAACCAGCCCGCGCCGCCCGGCACCGACGCCGACGGCCCAGTCTCGGCCCTCGAATTCGCCCACAAGGCCGGGCTCTCGGTCGTGACGAGCGCGAGCATCGGGCAGGGGGATCTGGCCGTCGAAGGCGCGATCCCGGCGGACGTCGACGCGACGCTCGCGGGGGAGACGCCGGCCCAGCGCGCGCTCAACTTCGCCCGGAGCGCCCCCGGCGTCACCTCCTCTCTCGTCGGGACGACCGACCCCGGCCACGTCCGCGAGAACGTTGCGGCCGGCACCTTCGACCCGCTCGGGGCGTCGGCGTTCGACGCCGTCTTCGAGTGAACACGGGCGACGGACGGGACGCCGCGGAGTCGGCCCCGTCGACCACGACGCCGCGGATCCGGCACCGGCGACGGACGCCACAAAGCGTTTGTCGGAACCGGTCCAAGCCCGTTCCATGGCCCCCACGCGACGAGCCCTCCTCGGGAGCGCCGCCCTCGGCGTCGTCGGCGCGCTCGCCGGCTGTTCCGGCGCGAGCGACCCGCAGGCGGAGTCCGCCCGACCGCAGACGAGAGGCACGGAGATGGACCCGACAGTCGTGAAGCCGCGGAACCCGTCCGGCGAGAGCGTCCTCCTCGACGGGAGCGAAGCGAACGACGAGAACAAGCCAGCCCGGATCGGTCGCGAGCTCGTCACGAGCGCGGACCGAGCGGACGAGCTGTTGGTCGCCGAGGGCGTCTCCGACGCGGACCGCGAGCGGGTCCGGTCGTTCCTCGACGAGACGGACTACGAGACGGAGACCGTGTACGTCTCGCCGGCCGGCGTCGAGTCGTGTGAGCGGCTCGACATCGAGTCGGTGTCCTGGCAGCCCGGGCGCGTCGAGTACGAGTACTGTAGCGAGCTTCGCCCGCCCGACGAGTCGTGCGAGGCCGACGAGCGGGTCGCGCTGGCACTCCTCTTCCGGCTCCCGGCCGTCCTCGACGCTCGGCTTACCCGTACCGGCGCCAGCGGGCACTCGCCGTGTCGCACGACGGACACCGAGTACGCGGTGATCGACGGGAACGCGACAGTTCCCGGGAACGAGACGGCGATCGACACGTGGGGTGACGACGGATGACGCGTCGGACGACCCGGCGCGGTGCGCTCGCCGCCGCCGGCGCGGTTGCGCTCGGTTCGCTCGTCGGGTGCTCCAGGAGGGGGAGAGAACCGCGGTTCTGGGACGACCCACCGTCGCTCGACGTCGAGGGCGTCCCGCGCGAGTTCGATCAGCCGGTCCCCAACCCGCCGCGGCTCGTCCCCGTCGACGTCGAGCCCGCGGTCGAGAGCGCGTTCGCCGACCGGGTGGACCGCCTACTCTCCCCGATCCCAGAGCCGCTGACCGAGGAGCGGCTCCCGAACGGCGAAATCCGAGAGCAGATCGAGACGGAGCGGGCGGCGGCGCGCGAGGCGCTTCCGGGGCCCGACGAGTCGCTCCCGCCGCTCCGAGCCGCCGAGCGGTACGCCGCGGCGCGCGGCCACGCCGCGACCGTCGTCGGCACGTGGGCGGCCGTGACCGTCGAGGGCGACCCGGAAGCGGTGGCCGCCGACATCGAGACGGTGCTACAGCGGGCGTCCGAGACGCTGGACGAGCTGCCGGGGACCGCGGCGGATCCCTCCGCCGGCGCCGCCGTCTACGGGCCGATCGAGCGCTGGTACGACGAGTCGCGGCGGCGGACGCTGGTCGGCGGGAACGCGGGCCCCGCCTCGCGAGCGAACCCGCTCCGGACCGGCGAGTCGGTGGGGGAGGTCGAGCGTGTCCAGTCGCTGGTCGAGGCGGGTCGGTACCTCCGCGATCGGTACCGGAGCTCGCTCGCCGATCCGGAAGCAGTCGCCGAGCCGCTCCGTCGAGAGGCGGAGCGGGTGGGCGCCAAGATCGGGGAACGGCTCCGTGAGCTCCACGGAGGGGAACCCGACCGACTCCGGTCGAGCCCCGGGACCGAGGCGTTCCTCGACGATCGACCGGTCGCGCGGGACGCGCCGAGCGTCTCGCAGCTCTCGACGGCCCGCTACCGGACGTTCGAGGACCTCCGGTTCGACCCGATACCGCTCGACGACTACCAGCCTGACCATCCGGCGACCGCGTTCACGCGGACACTCCTCGCGCGCGTGCGGTTCCGCGGGCTCGACGCCCTCGCCTCGCGGATCGAGGACGGTGAGGCGATGTTCCCCGACGACGCGGCCGCGGTCGGCGCGGCGCGGAGCGCAGCGATCGAATCGGCGGCGGCGCTCGCGGGGAGCGAGAACCCGCTGGACCGGTGGCTGGCGACGCAGTTCCTCCCGCTGTTCGCGGAGCCGGACGGGGCGCTCGCGGCGGACGACCGAAGCGCGCGGTCGACGGTCGAGGCGTACACCGCGTACCGGTGGATCGAGACGGTCACGGGAGAAGCGCGGACGGTAACTGAATCGGTCAGTGACTCGTTCGAGTCGAATTGAGCGCGGTCGGCCGCGGACGAATCGACCGCGGCGGGAGAGAGAAGAGAGGGCGACGGCAGCGGGGACCGCTCAGCGAAGCTCCTTGAACCGCGCGCCGCACTCCGGGCAGATGCGGACCGAGAACACCTCGTCGGGGTCGTTCTCCTTTTTCAACACCTGCTCGCAGTCGGCGCAGTTCAGCCGCTCGTAGGTGTCCTTCATCAGGTCGCCGTCGCGGAGCCCCTTGCGCGTGGATTTCATACCCCGCCGTTCGGGGTCGGGGCGGATAAAAACCCCGTACGACATCGGTCAGACGATCGGCCGAAATCGGCGTCAGGCGGACCGAAACCGGCGTCGTCCCGACGATCGCGGTTCGAGGTCCGAGCGCGGCCGCTTTCGCAACGCTTGTGTCCGGGCGCGCGGAATCGCCGCCGTGTCACGGACCAGGCTGTTCGGATCGCTTTGCGCGCTGGTCTTCCTCGTCAATTTCGCGCGGGTCGTGTTCGCCCCCCTCGTGGGCGAGTTCATCGACGCGTTCGGGATCCGCGAGGGGACCGCCGGGCTCATCGTCACGCTCGCGTGGCTCGGCTCGGCCGCCCCGCGGCTCCCGGCCGGCTGGGCGCTCACGCGCTTCACGCGGCGCCGCGTGATCGTCGTCTCCGGCGCGATGCTGACCGCCGGTGCGCTGGGCGTCGCGCTCGCCCCCGGCGTCCTCGCGCTGATGGTCGCCGCCTTCGCGGTCGGCCTGGCCTCCGGCGTCTACTTCGTCGCCGCGAACCCGTTCATCTCGGAGCTGTTCCCGCAGCGCGTCGGGCGCGTGATGGGCGTCCACGGCATGGCCAGCCAGCTCTCCGCCGTCATCGCCGCGCCCGCGGTCACCGTCGCGCTGTGGTACGACTGGCGGTACGCCTTCTACGCGCTCGCGCTCGCGGCGGCGGCCAGCACGGTCCTGTTCGTCGCGCTCGCGAAGCGGACCGACCTCCCCGACGCCGGCGCGAGCGACACGGACTTCCTCGCGGCCGCCCGCGGCGAGTGGAAGCTGATCGCGGCGGGCGTCGTGCTGATGGGACTCACGAGCTTCGTCTGGCAGGGCCTGTTCAACTTCTACGAGCTGTACATGATCGACAAGGGGCTGCCGCGGGCGACCGCGCGGAACCTCCTGACGGTGATCTTCGCCGCCGGCGTGCCCGCGTTCCTCGTCTCCGGCGACCTCGCGGACCGGCTCCCGCACGTGCCGTACCTGCTCGGCATCGTCTCCTCGTTCGTCGTGGGCGTCGTCCTCGTCGTCGTCGCGGAGGGGCTCGCCGCGGTGATCGCCGCGAGCGTCGTCGTCGGCTTCGCCATTCACATGCTGTTCCCGGCCGGCGACACGTACCTGCTGGCGTCGCTGCCGGACGAGTCGCGCGCGTCGGCGTACGCGATGTTCTCGGCCGGAATGATGACCACGCAGGCGGCCGGATCGTGGGTCGTCGGCGAGGCGGTCGAGGCGGGCGCGGGGTACGACGCCGTCTTCCTCGCGCTCGCGGGCGGCTTAGTGGTCCTCGTCGCCGCGTACGCGGCCCTGTACCGGCTCGGGCGCGTCCCCGGCGGCGCGGCGGGCGCGACGCGGGCGGCGTGACGCGGAAACGGCGACGGATCCGGGTAGCGTGGACCCGGGAAGCAAGGGCTCGCGAAGAGCGTCCCGGTCCGGTTGGTGGTACCGCACCTGTTTTGGGCGTCGCTCCCGTGTGATCGGTAAATGGAGTACGTTCAGGAACGCGTGACGACCCTTCACGCGTTGACCGACCACCGGCCCGACGCCCCCACGGACCGGGCCGCGGTCGTCGTGCCGATGACCGAGCGCGAGTACGGGACGCTTGCGGCCGAGCGCGTGCTCTCGACGCTGGAGACGGTCGACCCGGCCCGCGTGATCGTCCCGCTGCGGGCCGCCGCCGACCGCGCCGGCCCGTTCGCGGAGTGGCTCGGCGAGTTCGACCTCGACGTCGAGACACTGTGGTGCGACGGCCCCCGGCTCGCGTCGCTGCTGGAGGCGCGGGGGCTCGACGGCGAGCGCGGCAAGGGGCGAGACGTGTGGCTCGCCTTAGGTCGTGCGCTCAACGAGGAGTTCGTCGTCGTCCACGACGCCGACACGAAGACCTACTCGCCGGCGTTCGTCAACCGACTCTTGTTCCCGCTGGGTCAGGGGTACCGGTTCTCGAAGGGGTACTACGCCCGGGTCGAGGACGGCTCGCTGTACGGGCGGCTGTTCAGGCTGTTCTTCCGGCCGCTCGTCCGCGCGCTCGGTGACGCTGCGCCCGGCCGGACGCCCGACGTCTTAGAGTACCTCTCCGCGTTCCGCTACGCGCTCGCCGGCGAGTTCGCGGCGACGAGCGACCTCGTCTCGCGGCTCCGCGTCCAGCGCGGCTGGGGGTTAGAGGTCGGGACGCTCGGCGAGGCGTTCGGCCACGCCGGCTTCGCGGACAGCGCGCAGGTCGACCTGGGTCGGTACGAACACGACCACCGCTCCGTCGACGGACCGACCGGCCTCGCCGACATGAGCCGGGCGGTCGGCGAGGCGACGCTGCGCGCGGTCGAGGACGCCGGCGTCGACGTCGACTACGACGGCCTCGCCGAACGGTACCGCGACGCCGCGGAGACGCTGATCGACGGCTACGCGACCGACGCCGCGTTCAACGGCCTCTCGTACGACGCGGCCGACGAGCGCTCGCAGGTGGCGACGTACGCCGAGGCGCTCGGGGAGCCGGGGCCGGACACCCGGCTCCCGGCGTGGGAAGACGCGCCGGTCGACCCCGACGAGGTCCGCGAGGCGGCGCGCGACGACCTCGACGCGGTTCGCGGCGACGGGGCGACCGGCGGAATCGACGCCGTCGGCGCCCGGCCGACCGACGACGGACAGGCGGAGCCCGCCCCGGGGGAGGACTGAGATGGCGGACGGACCGAGCGTCGCCGCGCGCGACGACCTCGCCGGCGTCGTCGACCTCTTCGGCTGGCTCACGCGTGCGGAGCTGTCGAACGCGCTCTCGGAGCTGGCGTTCAAGCAGCGGACCGAGGTCGACGAGGACGCCATCGACGCCGCCATCGACCTCGCGGTCGCGGAGTACGCGCTCGTGCCGGCGCCGGCGGACGCGCTCTCGGGCGGCGGCGCGGACGACGTCGCGGACGCCGAAACCGACCCCGCCGACGAGTCGACCGCCCTCGCGGTCGGTCCGGCCGCGTTCCCGACGCTCCCGGAGGGGGCGGAGGACCTGCCGCACATCCTCGACGTGCCGGACCGCGAGGTCGACCGCGAGACGCTCGCGGACGCGGTGCTCGACCGGCTTCGCGAGGAGGCGGTCGAGGCGATAGGCGAGGGCGACGACGACCGCTTGGAGACGCTCGCGGACGTGACCTACGACGTGGAGGCGTGGGCGCCGGTCGACGTGGACCCGGTTCGGACGCGGATTCTCGCGGAAGTCGACGAGGAGGGCTGAGTCGGGGCGCGCTGCGGTCGCCTCAGCCGGAGAACTCCGACTCGCTCACGCGGACGATCACGGTCTCGTCGACGTCGCGGAGGTCGTACTCCGGCGTCTCGCCCTGTCGCCGCCGGACGAAGAGGGGTTCGACCGGCCGGCCGTCGACGAGCCCGAACACCTTCAGGCGCTGGTCGGTCTCCTCGGGGGGCACGTCGCCGTCGCGGACCTCGCGGGCGAGGTCCCGGGAGAGCCACTCGTCGGTCGCGACGGACGGCTCCAGCACGAGCGCCTCCGCGACGAAGCGGACGAGGTACCAGTCGAGGTCGTTGAGGAGGGAGACGGCGGCGCCGAGGCTCACGGTGTCGACGGCGACGCTGTTCTCGAAGGGCTCCTCGATCGTGTAGGTGGCGAGCGCGTCGCGAGCCGTCTCGCGGGAGAGCAGCTCGTAGGAGAGCTCCACGTCGGGGTCGCCGAGGAGACACACCCGCGTCATGAATGTGTCTCGGAGCGGCCGGCGCAAATCCGTTGCGGTCGCGGGGTGACGCGGTACGGCGTTCACCCTCGACTCAGAACGTCGAGACGTCGCCCTCGATGACGCTGCGGGTCACGTCCGTCACGTCGGCCAGCTCGCGGTCGACGATGTCGAGCACGTCCGCCTCGATGTCGTCCAGCGCGACGCCCTCCTCCGTGACGATCTGCGCGTCCGCGACGTGGGGCTCGTCGATCGGGCGGCCGATCTGCGAGAGCAGTCGGACCTGGAGGTCGCGGATGCCGTCGACCTCGCTCGTGACGGACTCGGCGACGCGGGTCGAGAGGAGGTTGTAGATCTTCCCGATGTGGTTGACGGGGTTCTTCCCGGAGGTCGCCTCCATCGACATCGGGCGGTTCGGGGTGATGAGGCCGTTCGCGCGGTTGCCGCGGCCGACCGAGCCGTCGTCGCCCTGCTCGGCGGAGGTGCCGGTGACGGTGAGGTAGACGGAGCCCTCGTCGTAGTCGTCGGCGGTGTTGACATCGACGCCCACCTCGCGGTCGGTGTACTCGCGGGCGAGGTCGTCGACGTACTCGCGGACGGACGCGACCGCGTCGTCGTACTCGTCGAGGCCGTCGACGTAGGCGTCGACCATCGCGGCGGCGACGGTGATGTCGATCCGGTCGCCCTCGCGTTTCCCCATGATCTTCACGTCGGGGCCGAGTTCGGGATGGTCGTCGTGGTACGTGGTGTTGAGCGCGCGCTCGGCCTCGTGGACGATGGTCTCCGTCTCCGTCAGGGGGGCGTGGCCGACGCCGAAGGAGGTGTCGTTGGCCATCGGGACCTCCTGGGTCTCCTCGCCGAACACGTCCTGGAGGTCGCCCGACCCCTCGCCGAGCCGCACGTCGACGACCACGTCGGTGCCGTACTCTAACTCCGGGATCGCCTCGGAGAGGTAGTCACGGGCGGCCGCCAGCGCTGTTGAGTCGACGGGGAGCTGCTCCCCGTCGTACTCCTTCGTGGCGCGGCCGACGATGAGGATGTAGATGGGCTCGACGACCTCGCCGCCGCCGAACGCGGGGGCCGCGCGGCCGGCGACTAACTGCGTCTCGTCGGTGTTGTAGTGGAGCACCTTGCCGACGCGGTCCAAGTAGAGCTGCGAGAGCGCCCGCGAGACGGACTCCGCGACCCCGTCGCAGATAGAGTCGGGGTGACCGATCCCCTTTCGCTCGACGATCTCGACCTCCTGATCCTCGACCGCCTGCCGGTCGAGGCGGCTGACCTGTATGTTCCGGTCCATTACCGCCGGATACGCCGCGGGCGACGGTATAACTTGCGGAAACTCTTCGCGGACATCGAATAACTAAGAGTAATTTATAACCGCGTCGACGGACCCACTCCGTCGGCGTCGATCCCGGTGACTCAAGCCAGCGTTTGCGTCTCGGCAATACCTTTCAGTCGCCTGTCTGTACGGTCCGTATGGACGAACTCGCATCCTCTCGTCGTCGCCTCCTCGTCGGCGCGCTCGCGGGCGGAATCGGCGCCGCCGCGGCCGGCTGTCTCGGAACCGAGAGCGACGGCGACGCGGCCGACGGACCGGAGCTCAGGCTCTCACTCTCGCGGGTCGACGGGTCGCTGCGCGACCGCTACGTTCACAGCCGCGACGACCCGCCCGAGGAGTGGGACGAGGCGGCCCTCAACGCGGTTCTGGCCGGCGAGTCGTACACGACCCAGCACCGGAAGCCGTTCTTCGCGAGCCCCGACGACCCGGCGTACGTCCTCCGTGACGGGACCTACCACCGGCTCGGCTCCGTCGTCGTCGACGAGGTCGCCGAGACCTACCCGGTCCTCCGACTCTTCGACGTCGACGACGAGGGGTCCGGGAGCGACGACGGCGGCGAGTCGGCGGTCGACGGCGGCGAGGAGGGGGACCTGCCGCAGGCCGACCAGCGTGCGGTCCACATCGCCCACTTTGCGGCCCGATCCCGCGGAGACGCGGGCGGCTACCCCGTCGGACTGGTCGAACGCGGCGGCTACGCGTACCGCAACGAGACCGCCCGCGCGGAGAGCGCGCTGCTCGCGGACGGCGGCCCCAAACGCGTCGCCTACCGAGACTCCACCTACCGGGTCGAGATCGAACGGGAGCGGTTCCACGAGGCTGTGTACCGGCCGATCGCGGAGGCGGTCGCCGAGAGCCCGGAGCGGATGGAGGCGATCCTCCGAGCGACGTTCGTCGGACCCAGAGTCGCGCCGGACGACCTGTCCGCGGAATCTCGGCGGATCGTCGAGCAGGCGGATATGGAGGAGTACGCCGAGACGCACCCGTACTCCGACGCGTACGTCGAGCTGCTCCGCGCGATCGACGCGCGGCCCTTCATCGACGGGAACGTTCGGAAAGACGCCGGCGTCGGTGAGGACAGAGAGGAGATGATCCGGTACGGCGACGACTACTACGAGCGCTACCTCCGAATTTTGGACGAAGAGGGTAACTGAGGGACCCGGCGTTTCGCGGCCGCCTCAGCGGACCGCCGCGTACGCCTCGGCCATCACGTCGAGCGCCTCGCGCAGTTCGTCCTCGTCGGTCGCGTACGAGATGCGCGCGTGGCCGGCGCCGCCCTCGCCGAACGCCTCGCCGGGGACGACGACCACGCCGCGGTCGAGACACTCGTCGACGAACCCGTCGGGCACGCGCGGCATCGCGTAGAACGCCCCCTGCGGCGTCGGGCAGTCGATCCCGATGTCGTCGAAGCCGTCGAGGAGGATGTCGCGGCGGCGCTCGAAGGAGGCGGTCATCTCGTCGACGACGTCGCGGTCGCCGCGCAGCGCGGCCTCCGCGGCGTACTGCGCCGGCGCCGAGGCGCACGCCTGCGCGTACTGGTGGACGCGGAGCATGCGCTCGACGCGCTCCTCGGGTCCGTACACCCACCCGAGCCGCCAGCCCGTCATCGAGAACAGTTTCGAGGCGGAGTTGACGACCACGACGTTGTCCGTCTCCGCGAATTCGATCGGCGAGTGATGCTCGCCGTCGAAGACGGTGTACTCGTACACCTCGTCGGAGATACAGAGCACGTCGTGCTCGTCGGCGATGCGCGCGAACTCGCGCACGTCTTCCTCGGAGGAGACCGCGCCCGTGGGGTTGCCGGGGGAGTTCACGACGAACGCCGCCGTGTCCTCGGTGATGGCCGCCTCGATCGCGGCCGGGTCGATCGTGAGGTCGTCGCGGAGCGGCACGGGGACCGGCTCGCCGCCGGTCAGCTTCGTCAGGGCGTCGTAGGAGACGAATCCCGGGTCCGGGATCAACACCTCGTCGCCGGCGTCGACGTGGGCTTCGAGGGCGACGTGAAGCGCCTCGCTGCCGCCCGCGGTCGCGATGACGTTCCCGGGGTCGAGGTCGATCCCCTGATCCGCGCGGTGCTTCTCGGCGATCGCCTCCCGCAGCGACCGGGTGCCTTTGTTCTCGGTGTACGCGTCCGCCTTCCCGGACTCGATGGCGTCGACCGCCGCTCGCCGGGCGTGGTCCGGCGTCGGGAAGTCGGGCTGACCTAACCCGAGGTTGATCGCGTCGTCGCCGGCCGCCTCGAACACCTCGCGGATCCCGCTTATCGAGATCCGCTCGACCCTGTCGGAGAACGTCGTCATACCAGTGAGGGAGCGCCGCCGCGGGTTAGTTCTTGTCACCACCGACGCCGCTCCCAGACCGGCCGCCGCCCCTCGCGGCTCGCGTCCTCTCGAATCCGCCCGTCCGCGTCGGTCGGCAGCGCGAACCGTCCCCGGAGGACGCTCGGCACCTCCTCGGCGCGGGCGCGCAACAGCGCGTCGTCGACCGCGCGGAGGCGGAGCATCGGCCGCCCCGGCCCCATCGGCACCTTGATCGACTCGATCAGCTCCCGATCGACGAGGGCCTGCCGGTCGCCGGTGAACTCCTGTGCCGGGGCGATCCCGACGCCATCGGTCCCGACCCACGTCCGCAGATCCCGGAAGAGGTGGTCGTGTCGCGCCGCGAGCGCGACGAGGAGCGTTCGGTCCGGCACCTCGGTCGTACGGCCGAACTCGCCGGGTTCGAGCGACGCCAGCAGGGCTTCCAGGTCGTCCGCGAACCGGTCGTCGAGGACCTCGCGCGCGTCGGCGAGCAGCCGAGTCCGCGAGGGCATCTCGACGGTCGCCGGCGACGCCGCGTCGTACCGCGCCTCGGCCGTCGTGCGGGCGCCGTCGACTGCCTTTGGGTCGGTGTCGGCCGCCGCCGAATCGGTGTCGACCGCAGTCGCCGCGAGCGTGCGGTCCCCGCGGGGGCCGACCACGGCGTCGACGCGGTCCGGGCTCGCGAAAAGCGTCCCGCCCGTCCCGTGCCCGAGCGGCTCGCCGGTCCGGACCCGTATCTCGTCGTTCTCGACCGCCTCGGCGACCGCGGTGCCGAGGACGAGCGCGCGTGAGAGCGCGTCGACGACGCCGGGGCGGCACGCGATCCGCCACGGCGGGCCCGACGACCGTTCGCGGGCCGCCAGCACCGCCGGGAGCAGTCGTATCGGGACGCCGACCGCGACGACGGCGGACCGCCCCGCCAGCGCGGCCTCGACCGCTTCGGCGAGCGTGTCGGCGGGACGCGGGAGGACGTCTGCGACCTCGGATGTCCCGCCGAGGTCGTCGCTCGCGGCCACGGACCCGTCGGTCGCCGCCGCGGCGTCGTCGCTGGCGGCGCCAGCGTCGGTCTCGGCTCCGGCGTCGTCCGCGGTCACACCGATCGGTGACGACCGCGATCCGAATGAGCATTGCGCCGATCACGGGGGCGCCGCTGGGGGAGGAGAGCGCTGGGAGTGAGGGCGACGGGGGAAATCGACGGGAGAGAGGTGTCGTGAACGCCGAACTCAGGGCGCCCGCCCGAACACGAGGTACCCCGTGTGGCCCACGCCGGCGGTGGAGGGGCGCGAGCCGCGGTCGGAGAAGTCCATCTCGCGCTGGATCGTCTCCAGCGTCTCGACCTCGGCGAAGCCGGCCTCCCGGGCCGCGAGGGCGGCCTCGCGGGTCCCCTCGACGAACGGGGAGTAGACGGCGAGGCGACCGCCGGGCGCGAGCAGGTCGTCCGCGCGCTCGACGACGGCGGGGGCGTCGCCGGTGTCGAGCGTGAGCACGTCGAACGGCTCCGCGTCGGCGAGGTCGTCTAACTCGTCGGTGAGGTCGCCGGTCCGGACCTCGACGCGGTCGGCGACGCCAGCGGTCCGCATGTTGTCGCGGGCAACCTCGGCGAACTCGGCGTCGACCTCGTAGGTCGTCACGTCGGCGCCGGCCCGGCCGAGGTACGCCGCGAGGATCCCCGTGCCAGTGCCGGCGTCGAGGACGCGGTCGCCGCCTGACGCGCCGGTGTGACCCATCACGAGCCCCACGTCGCGGGGCATCATCGGCGCGCCGGTGCGTTCGAGGTGGTTGAAGAGGTCGGGACCGCGGAGCGCGCGGACCTCGAAGGCGGTACCGAGGTGGGTCTCGACCTCGTCGCCGGCCGCGACGTCTTCGGGGACCTCGATCACGCCGAGGTCGGTGCCGAACTCCTCGCCGGGCTCCAGCAGGTACTCACGGTCCTCGTGGACGAGCAGGTACGCGGCGTCCGTCACTGCAGGTCGGCGATCGCTCGCGCGGGCTCGCCGTTGGCCGCCTCCAGCGCCTCGCGGGCGGCCTCCTTCGAGACGCCCGCCTGCTGGGCGACCAGTTTCACGTCCTCCTCCGGAATGCCGTCGTCGCCGTCGTCCGCGTCGTCAGCGTCGTCGAGCGCGGGGTCGTCCGCCTCGTCCCCCTCGACCGCGGTCGCGCCGCCGGCGCCCGCGTCGGCCACCGCGTCGGGCGAGCCGACGATCTGGTAGGTCTCCTGCCCTTGGGCGTCCATCTTGGTGACCTGGGCGCCGTCGAAGACGAGGTCGTCGCCGTCGGCCGTCTCGATGACGACCCGCTCGGCGTCGAGCTCCTCGACGTCGATCCCCATCTGTTTCATCATCTGTTTCATCTTCCGCGGGTTCATGCCGCCGCCTCCGAACATGGTCCTCGGTTCGGCCGGACGACACAAAAAGGGTGTCGACACGGGGCGCAGAGTCGGCGCGGCGGCGAGGACCGGCGCGCTCGATGCCGGAAGGATCCGCTCCGCCCGATCGCGGCGAACTCGACCGAGACGGCTGGGTTGATACGTGTCGCGCGCGAGGCGGAGGTATGTACCTCGCGGACCACACTTGGCCGGAACTGGGCGACGCGCTCGACCCCGGCTCCGTCGCGCTCGTCCCGCTCGGCTCGACCGAACAGCACGGCCCGCACCTGCCGCTGGCGACCGACCACCTGATCGCCGAGGGGCTCGCGACGGCGGCCGCCGAGCGATCGGACGCGTTCCGGACGCCCACGATCAACGTCGGCGTCAGCCCGCACCACCGGCAGTTCCCGGGGACGATGTGGGTCGACCCGCCGGAGTTCCGCGACTACGTCGAGTCGTTCTCGCGGAACCTCGCGTACCACGGGATCGACCGCGTGGTGTTCGTCAACGCCCACGGCGGCAACGTCCAGCACCTCCGGGAGGTCGGCCGCCGCCTCCACGAGGACGAGGTCGCCTACGCCGTCGAGTGGATGTGGGACGAGTCGATCCCGGAGCTGGTCGACGACCTCTTCGAGCGCAACGGCCCGCACGCCGGGCCGAAGGAGACCGCGATGATCACCCACCTCGCGCCCGAGCTCGTCCGCGAGGACCGGCTCGAAGACGCCCGCGACGGCGGCCTCGTCGACCTTGAGAGCGCAGAGACGATGGTCCACGGCGCCCGGACGTTCTACGACTCGGTCGACAACTCCGCGAACGGCGCGTTCGGCGACCCGACCGACGTGACGCCGGAGAAGAGCGAGCGCCTGTTCGAGGCGGCTGCGGACCAGCTCGTCCAGTTAGCGGAGTGGATCGGCGACCGCGACGAGGCGGAGCTGTTCCCCGAGCCCCGAGTCGAGCGGGAGTCGACTTAGTCGTCGAACCGGTCGCCGAGGGCCTCCCGGAGCGCGGCGTCGGCCGCCTCCCGCCGGCCGTCCAGAATATCGAACTCCTCGCCGCGACGGCGTTCGAGCCAGCGCAGCAGGCGGGCGGCCCAATCGAGCTTCCGGGCCTTCATCGGATCGACGTCCGGGTCGTCGAAGTTCCACCCGGGGAAGACCAGTTCGCCGGCGCCGACGTGGTCGGCGAGGAACGCGGCGCGGTCGCCGTCGGTGAACCCGCCGACGTTCCGGACCGGGCCGACCGGGGCCGCCTGCGTCGTCGCCAGCGTCCACTCGTCCGCGAACCGCGGGAGCCACTCGTGGACCGCGGGGAGGTTGTCACCGTGGGCGTGGGCTGCGACGGGCACGCCCTCGCGGGTCAGTTCGGCCGCCGTCTCCGGGTTCTTGTCGAGGTCGGTCACCATACAGTCGACGGCGACGCCGCGGTCGACGAGGACGTCGGCGGCGGTCGAGGCCGCGACGACGACGTCGGCGTCGCGGGCGAGCGCGACCTCGTCGGCGAGGCACGGCGCCGCGCCCGCGACGGCGACCGTTTCCCCTTCCCAGTCGCCGAGGCGGTCGAGCGGGAACGGCGTCGCGAGGTCGGCGGCGACGTCGCGGGCGCGTTCGTCGCCCGTCCGATCGAACCCGAAGTCGGCGAGGATCGCCTCGTAGACGGGCTCGAAGGTGTCGAAGTTCACGGGCGGACCACGCTCCGGGAAACCGTCGCGCCGGGCGCAGAACGGCGCCGCCGCTCGCCGGGCGAATTATGGTATGGACCGGAGTGGCACAGAGTACCCCTACCCGCGTGCCCCTCCGGCGTCCGGTCGATCGGTTGTCTACACGAGGGCATAAACTTTCTCTTAATTCACGTCGCGGGCGATCTCGTCGATCGCGGCGTCGAGCGGGTCGGAGACGCCTGATACGGCCTCTCTGACCGACTCGATCGCGGCGGGCGTCCCGATCAGGAGTCCGCGGCGGCCGCTCGCGGGGCCGTCGTCGGGGGAGCCGTCGCCCGCTGGACCGGCTGAGCCGCCGGTGCCGCCGTCGGTCGCCGACGGGGGCGACGGCGCCTCAGCGCGGTTCGGATCGCCCAGCGCGAACGCGGCGCCGCTCGCGTCGCCGCCCACGGTCGCGGCGCGCAGGGCGCCGACCGCCGCGTCGTCGAGGCCGGAGAGCTCGTAGGTGCGGACGACCGCGTTGCCGGCCGCGTCGCGGTCGCCCTGCCTCGCCCCCGCCGCGCCGATCCGGTCGAGGTGGCGCTCGGCCTCGCGGACCGTCGTCACGTCGAGCTCCTCGACGCTCACGGCGTCGGAGTCGCCGCCGGAGCTGTGGCGGTCGCGAGCGAACTCGGCGCCGACCAAGGCGGCGTCGCGCGTCTCTGCCACGTCGTGGGTGCGAATCACGTGGGCGCCGCGCTCGACCGCCATCGACGTGGCGGCGAGCGAGACCGGGAGCGCCTCCTCGGTGCTGCGGCCGGCGATGGTCTTCAGGAAGCTCTTGCGGTTGATCGAGACGAGCAGGGGGCGGCCGTAGCCGCGGAACTCGCGCAGCCGGTGGAACGTCTCGCGGTCGTCGTCGTGGGTCTTCGCCTCCGACCAGCCGCCGAACGCGGGGTCGAGGATGGTCTTGTCCGTGAAGCCGTTCATCGAGAGCGCCTCGTAGATGTCGTCGACGTCTTCGACGGCGCCCGGCCGCTCTAAGTCGGGGGGAGAGGCCATCTTCGAGACGGCGGCGTCGTGTTCGCGGCAGACGCGGGGCATCTCCGGGTCGGCGAAGCCGCAGATGTCGTTGACCATGTCGAAGCCGCGCGAGAGTGCCTCGTCGGCGACCTCGTGGTAGCGCGTCTCGATCGACCAGACGGCGTCGCCGGAAGTCGACTCCAACGTCTCCACCGCGGTGTCGAGCCGATCGAGCTCCTGTTCGGCCGAGAGCACGTCGAGGTCCTTGTTGGCCGATTCGAGGCCGACGTCGACGATGTCGGCGCCCTCGCCGATCAGCTCGTCGTCGACGTACGCGGCGGCCTCTCCCGGGTCGTCGTACACGCTGGGGTCGTACGGCGACTCCTCCGAGACGTTGAGCACGCCCATGATCCGGGGCGGGTGGTCGTCGCCGATCCCCAGCCCCGCGGCGTCCACGTTTCGCATACGATCAACACGGGCGCGAGCGACATAAACTGGGGGAGTGACCGCCGGCGTCGAGGCAGGACGACCAAGTGATGGTCGGCGCAGGGCGACGCCCGAGCGTCGGTCGGAGACAGTCCGTAGATTCCCCCGAAAACGTCGCGAGACGTGTCAGTATGAGACACGACGGCAGTCGTCGGACACGTCTTAATGCCGTCGAGAACGTATCTGAAGCATGTACTCGAAATCAGAGAATCGACTGCTCGGACTCGCGTTGGCCGCCCTGCTCACGACGATAGGGGCCGAACTCCTCGGGAGTCAACTCCTCGTCGCGGTCGGCGTCGGCGTCTTCGCCCTCGCGGTCGTGGCGCTGTTCGCGGTCATGGGCGTCGTCCTCGCGGTGAGCGTCGCCCGTGGCTCGGATCTGAGCGCGCTCGACGCGACCGCGACCGAACGACCTCGCTGAGACGCGCGATCAGAGGTCGAACGCCAGCGAGTCGCCAACCTCGACGCCGTGGCGGTCGGTCCACTCGTAGGGGACCTCGAGCACGTACTGGCCGGATCCGTCATACTGTTGCTCCTCGCCGTCCTCGTTCGGTCCCGGTTCGGGCGCGTTGTGGATCCGGACGATCTCCCGATCGCCGTCGACGAAGACGATGTCGATGCCGAAGCTCATCCGACGCATCACGTACGTCAGGCTCTGTAGGGGCGCGTCGTAGACGAACAGCATCCCGCCGTCCTCGGGCAGCGCCTCGGCGTCGCTGAGGCCGAGCCGACGCTTAGGGCCGGAATCCGCGATCGCGGCGGTCACCGAGCCGCGAGCCTCGCCGTCCGGACTCTCGACGGTTACGGTCGTCGTCTCGTAGTCTGCGTACGGTTCGCTGGGCCACTCGATATCACCGTTGGTTCCGTCACCCGTATCGTCTTCGCCCGAATCGCTGCCGTCGTTCCCCACGTTCCCGCCCCCGAGACAGCCAGCCGCGGCACCCGCGGTCGCAACGGCAGTCACTCGGAGAAGGCGACGGCGTCTCATACACACACCGAAGTGATTCGTAGATTTAAAAAGCCGGTTTCGCCGGACGGCGGAGCGACCGGCTTCGTGCCGGGAAGGACGCGCTTTTATCGCCGCCGGAGCGTAGCCTACGACATGGCGAAAGTGAGCATCGGCCTCCGCGGATGGCGCTTCGAGGAGGACGAGATATTCACCGACGACGAGGAACTGAAGCCCCTCGACGAGATTCCGGAAGATCCCCGGGAGCGACTCGTGCGGCTCGTCAGCCTCGTCGAGGAGCCCTGCGACGTCTGTTACCTCGACTACGGCGAAGAGGAGATCAACCGCTGTAACCAGGCGGAGATCGTGTACGGAGAGCCGGAGGGCGAGGTGCTCCTCTGCCCCGAACACGAACCGGACCTGCTCTACTGGTTCCGCGAGGAAGGCGGCAGCGAGTACAAGGGGTCGGTCGAGTTCGCCGACCGCTTCCACGAGTGGGTCGCCGCCGGCAACGAGGCCCCCGAGGGGTACGCCTCCGTCGAGCACGTCGATGAAGACCCCGACGGGCTGCCGGACCTGCCGGACCAGCAGGAGGTCCAAGAGCGACTGGAGGAAGACTTCGAGGGCGAGCGGATCGACATCCTCGAACTCGCCGGCCAGGAGGAGCGCGACGGCGAGGATATCTCCGAAGCGGAGCTCGCGGACTCCGACATCGACCTCTCGGCCGACTACCCGTCGGACCGATGAGCGGCGGCGAGGGAAGCGAGGTGAGCGCGACCGCGACCGACGAGGGGAGCGACGACTCCGGCGGCGGCCGCCGGAAGCCCGTCGTCGTCGTCGTCGAGCCCGAGACGCCGGGCAACGTCGGCACCATCGCGCGAGCGATGAAGAACTTCGGGCTCTCCGACCTCAAGCTCGTGGACCCGCCGGAGATAGAGGAGGACGGCGAGGCGTACGGCTTCGCCGGCCACGCGCGCGAGGACGTGCTCCCGAACGCGGAGGAGGTCACCTTCGACGAGGTCGTCGCGAACTACCACACGGTCGGCACCACCGCGATCACCGGCGAGGACGACCGCAGCCACGAGCGCTTCCCGTTCAAGACGCCCGCCGAACTGCGCGAGTCGCTGAAGACGGTCGACGCGCCCACCGCCATCGTCTTTGGCCGCGAGGGGCGCGGGCTCAACAACGAGGAGCTCTCGCGGCTCGACGAGGTGTGTTCGATCCCGGCCGACGACGACTACCCGGTCCTGAACCTCGGGCAGGCCGCGACCGTGCTCTTGTACGAGCTCCGCGACCTCACCGTCGACGAGACGCAACTGCCCGACACGGAGGTGACCCGCGCCCCCGAGGCCGACGTCGAGCGCTTCCACGAGTTCTTCGACGAGTTCCTCGCGGCGACCGGCCAGCGCGACCACGTCCGCGAGAAGAACGCGCTGCTCGTGCGCCGCCTGCTCGGCCGCGCGCACCCGACCGAGCGCGAGATCCACTCGCTGCTCGGCACCTTCCGGAAGGCGAACGCGAAGTTAGAGCACGCCGACCACCTCGCGGCGAAGTACGACGAGCCGCCGTACCCAACGGACCAATAGCGTGGCCCGCTCCGTTCTCGACGAGGACCTGTTAGCCGGCGTGCGGGACGTCTCGCCGCTAATGTTAGGCATCGCGCCGTTCGCGCTCGTCGCCGGCATCGCGACGGTCGACGCCGGGCTCGGCCTCGCAGAGGCGGTCGGGATGTCCGTGATCGTGTTCGCGGGCGCCTCGCAGCTGGCGGCGCTGGAGCTGCTCGGCGAGAACGCGCCCCTCGCGGTCGTCGTCGGCACGGCGGTCGTGATCAACCTCCGGATGCTGATGTACTCGGCCTCCATCGCGCCGCACTTCGCCGACTACGGGCGTCGCCTCCGCGCGGGACTCGCGTACCTGCTCACCGACCAGGCGTACGCGCTCTCGGTCGCCGAGTTCGACGAGAACCCGGACCGCAGCCGGTGGCGCTACTACCTCGGCGCGGCCGCGTCGCTGTGGATCGTCTGGCAGATTGGGACGGTCGCCGGCGTCGTCCTCGGCGCCGGCGTCCCCGACGCGTGGGGCCTCACGTTCGCGGTGCCGCTCGTCTTCCTCGCGCTCCTCGTCCCCGCGATGAAGGACCGGCCGACCACCGTCGCGGGCGTCGCGGGCGGCACGGTCGCGGTGGTCGCGGCCGGGCTCCCGCTCAACCTCGGACTGCTCGTCGGCGCGCTGTGCGGGATCGCGGCCGGCCTGGTGACGGAGGTGACGGCGTCGTGACCGACGCGCTCGCCGGGGTCGTCGCCTCGCCGCGCGCTTGGGTCGCCATCGTCGTCATCGGCGTCGTCACCTACGGGATTCGGCTCTCCTTCATCCACCTGTTCGGGCGGATCGACGGGGTCCCGACGCGCGTTCAGCGGCCGCTGCGGTACGTCCCCCCGGCCGTCCTCGCGGCGCTCGTCCTCCCCGACCTCGTGACGCTGCGCCCCTCTGTCGCCGCGACCCTCCTCGACGAGCGGCTGATCGCGGGCGCCGTCGCCGGCGCCGTCGCGTGGCGGACGGAGAACGTGTTCGCGACCATCGCGACCGGGATGGTCACGCTGTGGCTCTTCCGGTTCGTCGTGTTCGCGTGAGGGGCGCGAAGCGACTCCGGACCGGAGAAACTGGCCCGAGTCAGTCGAACCGGTCCGGGCTGCGCCTCGCGAGCGCGAAGACGACGACGCCGACGAGGAGGGCGATGACGAGCGCGCGCTCGACGGTTACGAAGCCCCGGACCGACGAGATCGCGTACGAGGCGGCCGCGAGGGCGAGGACGGCGTGGCCGACCGCGGCGACGCCGAGCAGCGCGGGGCGAGCGCCCGGATTCTTCCAGAGTCGGAGCCGCGTCGCGGCCGCGGACGCGGCGCCGACGAGGACCCCGACCGGGAGCCCGACGAGCGCGGAGAACTCGATCGACGCCCCGAGCAGTTCCGTGACGCCAGCGGCCGCGACCAGGAACGCGGTCACTCCGACGCCCACCGTCGCGACGAGTCGCCAGTTCATGCCCGTCCGGTCGTGGCGAGGGGAGATAAACGGTCGCGTCAGCGCTCGCGCTCGGTCGCGCGCTCCCCGGACCGCTCGCGCGTCTCAGAGGCGTCGCGGTCGACGGGGCGGTCGAACCGCGCCCCGTCGTCGCCTCGGACCTCGCGCTCGCGGGCGTCGGCGATCCGCTGCGCGCCGTCGGCCAGCGAATCGAGCGCGGCGAGCAGCCGGTACGAGAGGTACGGCCCCGCGGCGAGCACGAGGACGACCCAGACGCCGAACAGGATCTGTCCGACGATCAGGATCGAGTACACGAACACGAGGAGACTCACGGACGCGAGGACGGCACCGATCGGCGTGCGGAGGGCTTCGGAGGGCGAGAGCGGGTCGTGCGCCATGGACGGCGCTACCGCCGGAATTCACTTAAAAATAACCGGACCGTGCGGGCGGACCGCGAGCGCGGAGCGGACCGCGTTCGCGGTGCGGTCTCGCTCAGTCGTCGGCCGGTGCCGCGGAGTCGCCGGCGGAAACGCCGGTTCCGGGGCCGATGTCGATGCCGAGCTCCTCGAGCTTCTCGTCGGGGACGACGCCGTCGACCCAGTCGCGGGTCTCGTAGTACTCGGCCTTCAGCTGGTCGAGTTCGACGAGTTCGCCCTCGCTGGCGCCCGTGCCGGGAATGGCGTCCGGGTGCCCCTCGATGAACCGGTTCGGCAGCGTGTCGTCCGCGCCGTCGAAGCCGGCGAGGTTGTTGAAGTAGCGTTCGAGGTTGTACACGCGCTCGCCGGCCTCGAACAGCTCGTCCTCCGAGAGGTCGCGGCCGGTCATGCCGTTGTACTGGAGCACGTACTCCTCGATTCCCTCCGCGAACGCGCTGAACTTACAGATGTCGAACGAGTCCGACACCGCGTGGAGGTCCTGGAAGGTGGCGGTGAGCTCGCCTTTCCCCTCCCACTCGTACGGGTCGACCTTCTCCGGGATGCCGAGGATCTCGGCGGCCGGCGTGTACCCGCGCAGGTGGCAGGCGCCGCGGTTGGAGGTCGCGTACGCGATCCCCATGCCCTTCATGCAGCGCGGGTCGTAGGCGGCCATCGTCTGGCCCTTGACGGAGAGCTTGTTGCCGTGCGCGTCCTTCGCGTCGGCGACGCGCTCGGGGCCCTCCGCGAGGAGGTCGCCGAGGTCGCTGGAGCGGTGGCCGATCTCCTCGATGAGGTCGATCATCGTCTCGGAGTCGCCCCAGTCGAGGTGGCCGACGCCCTCCAGTTTGCCCTCCTCGCTCATCTCCATCGCCATCGCCATCATGTTGCCCGTCTCGATGGTGTCGATGCCGAGGTCGTTACACCGGTCGAGCATGACCGCGATCTCGTCGCGGTCGTCGTGGCCGGAGTTCGGGCCGAGTGCCCACGCGGACTCGTACTCGTACGACTCCATGCGGACGTTCAGGTCCTCGCCCTTGTGGGTCACGTCGACCTCGACCTCCTTCTTACACGCCACCGGACAGGAGTGACAGGTCGGCTCGTCGACGAGGATGTTCTCGCGGACGTTCTCGCCGGAGACGCGCTCGGCCTGCACGTCGATGCCGTCGGTCTCGCTGTACGCCTCCGTGGAGGTGTGCTGCGCGTTCTTCGTCGGGAGCCCGTCCATCTCCTCGGTCGCGTTCATCAGGACGTTCGTCCCGTACATCGAGAGCCCGCCCTCGTTGGGCGCGGTGACGTCGGACTCGCGGATGACCTCCATCGCCTGCTGGTAGCCCTCCTGGAAGGTCTCCGGGTCGGCGGGCTTGGGCATGTCGGTGCCCGACTTCACGACGACCGCCTTCACGTTCTTCGAGCCCATCACGGCGCCGGTGCCGCCGCGGCCCGAGGCGCGGTCGTCCTCGTTGATGACGCAGCCGTAGCGCACCTCGTTCTCGCCGCCCTGGCCGATCGCCATCACGGAGACGTCGCGGCCGACCTTCCCGTCGACCTCCTCGCCGAGCTGGTCGATCGTGTCGTGGACGCCCTGGCCCCAGAGGTGGGAGGCGTCGCGTACCTCCACGTCGCCGTCCTCGACGAACAGGTAGACCGGCTCGTCGCTCGCGCCGTCGAGCAGGATGCCGTCGAGCCCGGCCCACTTGAGCCGCGCGCCGGACCAGCCGCCGTGGTGCGAGTCGGTGACCGTCCCCGTCAGCGGGGACTTCGTCACCAAGGCGATCCGACCGCTCATCACGGTCTGGGTACCCGTCAGCGGCCCCGTCATGAACGCCAGTCGGTTCTCCGGTCCGAGCGGGTCCACGTCGGGACCCTTATCGAAGACGTACTTGACGCCGAGCCCGCGCGCGCCGATGTACTTCTCCGCGTCCTCGTCGTCGATCCCGCGGTAGCTGACCTCGCCACCGCCGAGATCGACCTGTGCCACACGGTCTCTGTAGCCGCCCATTTCAGTCATGTAATGCTCGTTCATTATAGTGGGCCCACAGCGTGTTAGTTGTTCACCTCTGAACGCAACTAGTACCGGTTACGGAACGGGGCGTGTCGTCCGGCCGATGTTTATAAATAAAGCGCCCGTCCGCCGCGGAAATATTCGGAGACAGCGGCGGTGTGTGAACAACACACATCGCTCGGCAACGTCGTGGTGTGAACGACCGGTTTCGGTCGGTATCACGGGTCAGTAGCCGAATCTCCCGAAGCCGCAGCCCATAATTAGCGGCGAGACGAAGCGCGACCGTGACCGACCGAGACGAGCGGCCGCGGGCGACCGGACGCGGCCCGGAGCCGACCGCCCGCGCCCCGGAGCTGACCGCCCGCGACCGAACGAGGGCGCTCGCGTTCGCGCTCGTCGTGTTCGTCGGATCGGTGGTTCCGGTTCCGTCGTCGTCCGGCGGAGGCGGCGGCGCGCTCGCCGGCGCCCTCGACGTCCTCCCCGCCGGAATCGGTCTCACCGATCCGTTTCACCTCGTCGGCTACGCTGTGCTCGCCGCCCTGCTCGTTCCGGTGACTCTGGAGTTCCGGCTTGGCCCGCTCCTCGCGGCGGCCGTCGCGGTCGCGTTCGGGTTCGGGATCGAACTCGTCCAGGCGCCGATCCCGTGGCGCTCGTTCGCGTGGGGCGACGCCGCCGTCAACGCGGGCGGCGCGGTGATCGGAGCGGCGGTCGCGGTCGTTCGTGGCCGCGGGCCGGCGTCGGCGAACGACCGCGAGGCCGAGCGTTGATCCCTCCGACGTCGGCGAGCCGGGAGTGCCGCTGAACCGGGCGCGTCGTCGGCGTCAGCGCCCGGGCGGAGCGGCGCGGCCGCGTCCGGAAGCGCCGCGACCCCGACGTCGCACGGTCGCCGCCACGTCGGCGTTCAGCCGCGAGCGCTCGAAGTAAACGTGGTCGTACTCGCTCGACTCGTACTCGGCGTAGAGGTTAAGCGAGACTTCGTCGCCGTCGTCCGCGTCTTCGATCGTGTCCGCGAGGTCGCCGTCGTCGAGGCGGACGACGAGGGTCTCGTCTCCCTCGCCGAAGGCGACGTGCTCCGCGTCGACGTGCTCGCCGTCGGGCGTCCACACGGCGACGGTGTCGTCGGCGACCGACTGGACATCGTCGGGCGCGTCGAACTGGGTGACGACCTTGCCGTTCCCGTCGACGGTGACCGACGCGTCGGGGAGGTCGCGGTCGACGCGCTGCGCCCGACCCTCGGGCTCCGGCGCGACGGTGTCGCGCTCTCGCAGGTAGTCGACGACGAGCGTCACCAGCAGCTCGTCGGTCGCCTCGATCACGGGCTTGTCTTCGAGCGGGTAGCCGCTCCCGCCGTTGGCCATGAAGCTGTTGACGGCGACATCGTAGGTCCCGTCGGGGTCGAGCGGCTCACCGCCGACGCGCACGTCCCGAATCTGCTCGTCGACGCCCTCGTGGGGGACCCACTCGAAGCGCACGCCGCTGGTCTGTTGAGAGATCTCCTCGCCGAGGTCCTGTCCGGTGCCGCTCTCCAGCGTAACGATCTGGCTCGCTAAGGTCTCGACCAGCTCCTCGCCCGTCAGCTCGACCGTGACGAGCGTGTTCGGGAACGGCAGCGTGTTGAAGATGTCGCCGCCGGTGATCTCGCCGGGTCCGTACACCGAGTCCGAGCGGATACCGCCCGCGTTCGTGATCGCGACGTCGGCCTCGGCGCGGTCGCGCATCGCGTCCGTGATCAGGTTGCCGTAGCCGGTCTCGCGGTGGTAGTTCGAGCCGAACGTCGCGTCGAGCGGCGTCTCGGCCTCCACGATCACCTCGTCGAGCCCCACGTCCGCGCGGTAGTCGTTGATGATGCTCGACGCGGTCGGGTCCTTCTCGATGTCGTCGGTGACCTCGATCAACTGCCCGTCAAACGCGGTCACCTCGCCGCCCTCGATCGTCAGTTCGATCTCGCTGAGGTAGGCCGCGCGGGCTCGCGCCTCGGAGATGATCGACCCGTCGACCGCCTCGGGCGGGTAGAACTGCTCGTCGTCGCCGACGACCACGACGTCGATATCGTCGTCCGCGTCGGCCTCGGCGAGGTTCTCCGCGTCGTCGATCCCGGTGTGCGCGAGCGCGACGACGGCGTCAACGTCCTCCTCTTCCTTGAGCCGCTTCGCCTCGGCGGGGCCGGTCTCGGTGAAGTCCTCGATAGTGACGCCCTCCGCCTCGAAGTCGATGTTCGTCTTCCCGGTCGTCGCGCCCTCGTCGGCGAGGCCGATGAGGCCGACCTTGACGCCGCCGCGCTCGACGATCCGCTCCGACTCGGTGCCGTCGAACGCCTCGCCCGTCTCGCTGTCGACGAGGTTCGTGGCGAGCCACGGGAACTCGGAGTCTTCCGTGACGTTCGAGATGGCGTCGAAGCCGTAGTCGAACTCGTGGTTGCCGATCACGTCGGCGTCCGGCCCGACCTTGTTGAGGACGTCCACCGGCGCGCGCCACTGCGAGATCGGGCTGAGCGCGTGCGGTCCCACCTCGTCGCCGCCGCCGACCACGACGACGGGGCCGTCGGCCGCCGCCCGGCGCTGTTCGATGAGCGTCACTAACCGCGGGAACTTCTTGTCCTCCGCGGCCGCGGTCTGAATGTCGTTGTACGACAGAAGCGTCAGCGTCGTCGACCCGTCGCCGTCAGCGGCCGTCGCCGACCCGGAAACGAGCGACCCGCCGAGTACGATACCACCCGCTCGCAGCACGTCACGCCGTCCGTAGTCACGCTCTCGTGACATCAATTTCTTCCACTTAGCGGTGTTTATAAAATCTTTCTATAGATTAGTATATATTTATATTGACGGGACTTTTTACAACGCTACTCGAACCATCGATCCGGAACCGCGATCCCGGAACGACGGGACAGGGCCGGTCCGCGATGACGACACCGCTTTACGCGCTCGGGCGTTTCCCCCGACAATGAGCAAGCCGAGCCCCGACGCGTACGAGCAGGGGCGCGGGATGGACGCGCACAACGCCGTGATGCGCGACATCCGCGCCGAGCGCTCGGAGACGTACGACCCGACGGAGCCGACCCGCGTGTGGATCGACGAGGACAACACGCCCGACGGCGTGGTGAACTCCCTCACGATCATCCTGAACACAGGCGGCTGCCGGTGGGCCCGCGCCGGCGGCTGTACGATGTGCGGCTACGTCGCCGAGTCGGTCGAGGGCGGCAGCGTCGCCCACGAGGACCTCATGACGCAGATCGACGCGTGCCTCGACCACGAGGCCGAGGAGGCGGACGAGCCGGCCGAGCTGATCAAGATCTACACCTCCGGCTCCTTCCTCGACGAGCGCGAGGTGCCGGCGGAGACCCGGCGAGCGATCGCCGAGACGTTCGCGGACCGCAACCGGATCGTCGTCGAGTCGCTGCCGGACTTCGTCGACCGCGAGAAGATCGCCGACTTCGCGGACCACGGGATCGCCACCGACGTGGCGGTCGGGTTAGAGACCGCGACGGACCGGGTGCGTCACGACTGCGTGAACAAGTACTTCGACTTCGCTGACTTCGAGGACGCCTGCGCGGAGGCGGCCGCGGCCGACGACGAGTTCGACGCCGACGTGGGGATCAAGGCGTACCTCCTGATGAAGCCGCCGTTCCTCGCGGAGCCGGAAGCGGCCGCCGACATGATCGACTCGATCCGCCGCTGCGCCGACGTCGACGGCTGTCACACCGTCTCGATGAACCCGACGAACGTCCAGCGCTACACGATGGTCGACGAGCTGTTCTTCGAGGGGGGCTACCGGCCGCCGTGGCTCTGGTCGGTCGCGCACGTCTTAGAAGAGACCGCCGACGTCGACGCCATCGTCGTCTCCGACCCGGTCGGCCACGGCTCCGACCGCGGCGCGCACAACTGCGGCGAGTGCGACGACCGCGTCCAGACCGCGATCAAAGACTTCGACAAGCGGCAGGACCCGAGCGTCTTCGAGCAGGTGTCCTGCGAGTGCGAGGCCACCTGGGAGTACGTGATGGACGAGGAGACGAGCTACAATATGCCCTTGGCGCGGTAGCTCGCGGACACACGAGACGCCCGACGCGAACGATCAGATCGACGCGAGTGGTCCGATGACGCGAGCGGTCGGACACTCCCGAACGATGGTGATAGATATCGATCAATATTCTTCTAAATTCTGAAATAATCGATCTATTATCCCTGAAAACGCGTGACATACACGCGTGTGAAACCCGATCATACTGAACGATCAGGTCGAACAAGACCCTTATAGCTCCGGCACCTACCGGTTCCCATGAACGCAGACGCCAGCGGTTCCCCGCCCTCCCGCGGGAAGTCGGTCCTCTTCTGTCCAGAGTGTCGCTTCGAGAGCGCCCTGTCGGACGGGTGGCTCGTCGTCAGCGACGGCGACGAGCGCACCGTGGTCTGTCCGGAGTGCGGACACGTCGCCGACCACCGGTCAGAGCGGTCCGCACCGACGCCGCAGCACGCGGACTGATCGCGGATTCGCGAACCGACTGAACTGACCGACTACCCCTTTTCAGGCGCCCGTTCCGCGAGGACGGGTATCTCCGACAGCTTCTCCCCGTCGAGCGCGTCCCAGTCGACCCCATCCGGGCGCGCGTACGGCGTGTCGGTCGCGATCGTCCGTGCGGGCGTCACGACGAGGTCGAGCGGGACGTCGTGGGCGTCGGGGTCGGGGAGGTCAGCGTCCGCATCGACCGCTGACTCGGGACCGTCGAGGACGGAAAGCTCGTGGACGGTGGTCGCGACCGTCGTGTCCGCATCGACCGCGCCCAGCTCGCGGAGGACCGCCCACTCCAAGTCGCTGTACCCCTCGCCTTTCCCGATCCGGGCGCCGTCGGTCGTCACGCCGACGGAGCCGGCGACGATCAGGTCGACGTGCGCGACGGCCTCGGGCGCGGTCGGCGTCCCGTACTCGGAGATTCCGGAGACGGTGGTGGCGTCGTCGATCTCGTCGGGCGGTATCTCGGCCGGATCGAGCCGGAGGAACGGGTCCGGGTCGCGGAGCCGCGGCTGCGCGACGTAGACGGTCTTTCCGGCCCGGAGCGCGGCCCGGCGCACCGGGAGCTGCGGCGCGTCGGGGTTGGCCTTCAGCGTCGCGGCCGACGCCCACGCCTCGGTTTCCGCGAGCCGCGCCGCCG
This sequence comes from Halorubrum sp. T3, assembly GCF_000296615.1. Taxonomy (NCBI): domain Archaea; kingdom Methanobacteriati; phylum Methanobacteriota; class Halobacteria; order Halobacteriales; family Haloferacaceae; genus Halorubrum; species Halorubrum sp. T3. The sequence goes on from NZ_JH815329.1 coordinate 1,312,342, forward strand.
CCTCGTCGGCGCCGGCGAAGTTCGGGATCCGGTCGTGGGGCGGGAACGGGAACCGCGCCTGGTCGCCCTCGTCGAAGGCGTCCCACACCGCCTCGCGGACGGCCTGTTTGTCCATGTCGGATGGTGGCGGGCCGCCGGTAAGTAGCCGCCGCCGCGACGCGCCTTTTAAACCGCTCTACCGACCACGTACACGTATGTTCGAAGACCAGCCGGACCGCGACGCCGAGGTCGTCCTCGTGGGGCGCTCGAACGTCGGCAAGTCCACGCTGATGCGCGAGTTGACGGGCCACGACTTCTCGACCGGCGGCAAGCCGGGCGTCACCCGCCAGCCGAATCACTTCGACTGGGCCAGCGAGAGCTTCATGTTCACCGACCTCCCCGGCTTCGGCTTCATGTCCGGCGTCGAGGACGAGCACCGCGAGCAGATCAAGACGAACATCGTGCGGTACTTAGAGGACAACGCCGACTCGATTCTGGCCGGGGTCGTCGTGATGGACGGGAAGGCCGCGGTCGATATCATCGACCGCCACGCGGAGCGCGGGAACATCCCCCACGACGTAGAGATGTTCGGCTTCTTGGAGGACGTGGGCGTCGAGCCCATCGTCGCGGTCAACAAGACCGACAAGATCGACGACGTCGACGAGCGGCTCGACGCGATCTGTGATCGGTTGGGGCTCTACCCGCCGTGGCAGCAGTGGTCCGACCGCGTGGCCCCTATCTGCGCGAAGCGAGGCGACATCGAAGCGCTGGAGGAGTGTCTGCGGACCCGGTTCCACGACCACAACCGCGACGACCTGCTGAAGTTCGTTTCTTAAATAGTCGTGTTTAGTCGCGGGATCGATTGCTCCGTGAATTCGGTCGTCCGTTTATAAATAGTCGACCGTGGATCGACGGCGAACACCTCCAAATCCCCAGCCGCTTGCTTATAAATTGATGACTGTGGATCGACGGCGAACACCTCCAAAGCCCCAGTCGCGAGGCGGGCGCACGCTCGCTGCGCTCCTCGGTCGCTCACTCCGTTCGCTCCCTGTGGTGCTTACGTCGCCTGCGCCCGCCTCGCGACTGCCCCTTTGAGTCCCGCCCGACCGCACGGCACCGCACCTCACGCCTCCCCAGCCTCGTCGCTGGTCCTCCGCTGCGCTCCGGACCAGCGACTCCCTCGCGCGTGCTGTCTCGCGGCCGCCGGCGGCGGCCGCTCGCAGGCACGCGCCACCGCGGATCCATTTATAAATGTCCGATTCTGTCACTTGACCGAATCCCGTCGTTTCAGAACTCGAAGCCGACAGCGTCGCGGCTCGGTCGGAGCGGGCTTTTCGGGTACGGCGGCTCGGTGTCGGGGTCGTTGTACGCCCGCGGCGCCACGTCGTTCGGGCCGTCCGGGTAACAGAGCGCGGCGAGCGTCTGGATCGCGGTGCGGCCGCTCGCGAGTTCGAACTGCCCGCCGCCGTACATCTCGATACCTTCCCGCTCGCAGTAGGCGATCGTCTCGAACAGCGACTCGAGCGTGCCGAACCGCGAGGGCTTGACGTTACACCACCCCGGCTCGACCGGGAGCGACTTCAGGCTCTCGACGCCGTCGATGGGGTAGTCGAACGAGAGGCGGTCGGCCTGCGGCTGGACGAGCGCGCTCGTCGCCGGCGTGAACGCCGGGTCCTCCACGACCGCGGCCGGGAACGCCGCGAACACGTCCCGGTAGAGTTCGGGGTCGGGCTCGACGTCGACGTCGGTCCCCTCGTACCACCCTTTTAAATCGAGGACGCGCACGGCGTCGGTCTTCCGGAGGGTCTCGAACGCCGCCTCTGGCCACTCGGGCGTGGGGTCGAGCTTGAACTCCAGATCGGGGTTGCGCGCGAGCAGCGCCTCAACGCGGTCGGTCGAGGGCGGGTCGCCGAGCCGCGTCGAGACGACGAAGCGGACCGGCTCGGGGTCGACGCCGAGCCGCTCGCCGAGCGACTCCTCCTGCTGGCGGAGCGCCAGGTCGAGCGCCGCGCTCTCGACCGCCCAGCGGCGGTAGTTCCGCGAGGTCTCGCTCTCGGGCTCGTGTCCGTGAAAGAGATCGATCTCTCCGAGGCGGTCCGACAGCGCGTCGATCGTCCACTCACCCTCGACGTCGATCGGATCGGTCCCGGCGAGCGCGTCGTGGTCGGCGGTCTCGTAGGTCACGTCCTCGCCGCGGCCGACGAGGCCGTCGCCCGAGAGCCGATACTCCGTGGTCGTCCGCTCGAACCCGCTCGTCGTGTTCGCCGTCTGTCGGCGCCTCGCGACCGACTCGATCGTCACCGACAGGTCCGCGATCCGCTCGTAGTGGCTCATGCTCTCGTCGAGGTCGCCCGATCACTTAAATCGGTGAGCGCGACCGCGGCGCCCTCCGATCACTCTCCGGCGTCGCCCGCTCGGTTTCGGAGCGTCGCGATCCGCGTGCCGAGCGCCCAGAACAGCGGAACTACGGTGAGCGCGACCGCGCCCGCGGCCGCGACCTGGAGGACCGTCGTGGTGAACCACGGCGCGCCGTCGGCGTACGGCAGCGAGGTGTGGGTCACGTCGCCGATCACGGGCACGAAGTAGTCCATCAGCAGGTCGACGGTGTACCACGCGGTCGCGACCGCGACCGCCTTCAGCGGGAAGTCGGTAATTCGGTGGAGGACGAACGCCTGAACCACCATCGCGAGGTGGCTGAAGAGGAGGAACGCGTACAGTGCCGGCCCGTTGACCGCGAGGAACTCCGGCCAGAAGACGACGAGGACGTACGGCGTCCACAGCCCGAGCTTGACGTTCCCGAAGAAGGCCAGCGCCGCAAGGGTGTCGCTCGACCGCCCGAGCGCCCACGCGCCGAGCGCGAGCGCGATGAGCAGCGTCGCGCCCGGGCTGTCGGGGATGAAGATCCACATCTCGGTCGGGAGTTCCTGGAACTGGAACCGGTAGTACCAGAAGCCGAACGCGGTGCCGACGAGGTTGATCGCGACGATGACCCACGCGAAGCGGAAGGCGACGTCCTCCAGCCGTTTCGGGAGCGGCGCGACCCACCGCGGGAGCGACTCGCGGTCCGGCGGGTCGCGGCCGAGCGCGCCGACGATATCCATACCGCCGGCTCGGACCGGGCGGGCAAAGCCGTGGCGGTCGCGGCCGGCGCGGCCGGCGGGCGCGCGGAGGAACCGAGCGACCGACCCCCACCCGACCCGCGGCCGCGACGAAAAGGGCTATGGGCGCCCGGGGGAAAGGCGGGGGTATGCGCCCGCGAACGCTGCTCGCGCTGCTACTCGTCGTCCCCCTCGTGGACGCGCTGTTCCTGATCGTGGTCGCGACGCGGCTCGGGTGGCCCGCGACGGTCGCGCTCGTCGTGTTGACGGCCGTCCTCGGGATGCTCCTGTTGCGCGCCGAGGGGCGCGCGACCCTCGCCCGTATCCAGCGCAAGGCGGCGCAGGGGAAGCCCCCGACCGACGAGCTGCTCGACGGCGGGCTGCTCATCGCCGCGGGCGCGTTCCTGCTCACGCCCGGGCTCGTCACCGACGCCGTCGGCTTCCTGCTCGCGCTCCCGCTCTCGCGGGTCCCCATCCGCGTGGCCCTGAAGAAGTACGTCGTCGTCCCCTACATCGAGCGCGAGACGGACGGGTTCCTCTCCGGGAACGTCTACATCGGCGGCTTCCCGAACGACGGTGAGGGCGACTTCTCGATGGGCGGCGGCGGGTTCCCCGGCGGCGGTCCCGGCGGCCCCGGTGGCGGCCCGGACGGATTCGACGGTAGCAACGGTGCCGACCCCGACGGGGGCGCCGGCGGGAACGCGGACGGCTCGGGCGGGAGCGCGTCGACGGACGACGACGTCGTCGACGTTGATTACACGGTCGAAGACGAGGGAGAGCAGCGAACCGACTGACGGCGCGGGCGTCGTGAGTTCCCCGTGAAACCGCAACACGGCGGCGGACTGCCGAAAGGAAACCCTTAAAATCCTACCCGCGCAACGACTGAATGCGCTCACCTGGGCCAATAGCTCAGTCAGGTTGAGCGCTCGGCTGATAACCGGGAGGTCCACGGTTCAAATCCGTGTTGGCCCACCTACTGCCCGCTCGGTCTCCGACCGGGCGAGATTGGTGGGCTGGGACTCCCCAGCCACCCAATTTCGTCGTTCTACCCCGATAGTGGCACCACTACCGCGTCTTGTCTGAGCAAAGAATTGCGTCGGTAGTCGCCGCTGTCTCCCGATCCGCGTTAGTCGACCGAGCTCCTCGGTCGTTGAGCCGTGACCAGTCATTTGTACACCGCCCGCGAGGGAGGGGTATGGAGCAGCTGGAGTGTTACGACTGCGGCGAGACGTACGCGTTCGGCGACGCGGCCCGCTGCCGCTGCGGCGAACCGCTCTGGTTCGAGACCGACACCGCCGGGTTCGACTGGCCCGACGCGAGCGGTACGACGGGGAGCGGGGTCTCCCTCGGGCGAGACACCCTCTGGCGCTACGAGTCCGTGCTTCCCGCTGCGACGCCGACCGGATTGGCTGCCGCCGCGGGCGGGACGCCGCTGTTCCGCGCGCCGTCGATCGAACCGGCGGACGGGCCTCGGATCCATCTCAAGATCGAGGGCGTCAACCCGACGGGGAGCTTCAAGGACCGGGGGACCGCGGTCGGTATCTGTCGGGTAGACGGTCCGGTCGGCACCGTCTCGCACGGCAACATGGCGCTGAGCGTCGCCGCCCACGCGGCCGCGGCGGACCGGGAAGCGATCATCCTCGTGGCCGAAGACACGCCCGACTCGCGGCTCGCGATGATCGCCCAACACGACCCGCACCTGTTCCGGGTCCGCGGCGACTACGGCCGGCTCTACGACGACACCCTCGACGGCGACCTCGGCGTCGCGTTCCTCAACTCGGACACCCCGCTTCGGGTGGCCGGCCAGAAGACGGTCGCGTACGAGATCTGCGAGGCGTTCGCGCCCAACGCGCCCGACGCAATTGTCCTACCTGTCAGCAGCGGCGGACAGGCGAGCGGGGTCTGGAAAGCGCTCCGCGAACTGAACGCGGCGGGACTGCTCTCGGCGATGCCGCGGATCTACCTCGCGCAGGCTGCGCGCTGTGACCCGATCGCGCAGGCGTACCGACGCGGCGCGTCGCGCGTCGAGTCAATCGAGGGGGAGCCGACGGCGGCCGTCTCGATCAACAACGCCGACCCGCCGAGCGGGAACCGGGCGCTGGCCGCCGTTGCGGCGACGGACGGCGGCGTCGTCTCCGTCGCCGAGGAGGCGATGCTCGACGAGACGGAGCGCCTCGCGGCGGACGCCGGCGTCTCCGTCGAACCGTCCTGCGCCGTGGCCACGGCCGCGGTCCGGGAGCTCGCCGCGTCGGGGGAGTTCGGTTCCGACGACGACGTCGCCGTGATACTGACCGGGTCGGGGTACAAGTACGGGGGCGCAGCCGTCGACGCCGCGTCGGTACGGGAGGTCGACCGGGCGGACGTCCCCGACGCGGTCCGCGACGCGGTGCCGTGAGCCGTCGACGAGCGGGCGGCCGATCAGGAGAGCGGCGGTCGGTTGTCGGTCCGCTCGGTTCTCGCCGGCGCGCCGGCCCCTCAGTCGGTCGCTACCGGCTCGTCTTGGTGTCGGAGAGATGCCGTCCGTTCGCCCAGTTCGCGCCATTGACCCATAACGTCGGGGTGTCGCACCCGATCACAGGGTCGAGCAGCAGCGCCCGGACGGGCGTGGCGCCGAGGTCGTGGTCGACGTCGACGAGCGTGACCCCCGGTCACCGATGCTCGTCGATCCACTCGCACCACGCGTGGAAATCGTCGGCGCCGCACTGGTCTGCGATCGACTGGAGCGTCCCGGTCGGTATCTCGTCTTCCGACGCCATCGGTACCGTCACCACTCGAACCTCGTCCGTGTCCGGTGACTCGTATCGCATCTTCAGGTGGCTTCCGACCCGACCGACGCGCTCGTAGCCGAAGTCGTGAAGCACAGACGCGATCTCGCGCCCGGAGAAGCTCGTCCGGACCATTCACTCCATGAAGTCGGGAAGCTCCTCGTCACCGGGTTCCGAGTCTTCGAGACCCCACTCTTCGAGGTCCTCCTCGGTGACGGGCTCGCCGCCGCCCTCATGGAGTTCGATCGCCTCCGCGAGCATGCGGAGGGCTTCGGCCTTCGTGTCGCCGAAGGAGGCGAGACCGGTCTCGATGTCCTTGGCGGTTATCGAGCCGTCGTCCTCGTGGATGAACTCGACGCCCTCTCCGTCGTGGGCGTCGCGCGTCGCACTCGCCATACCCGTCTTTCGGGGACAGCTCGAATAAGCGTTCTGTCGGATGGGACTCAGCAAGTACGAGTCCAGATAGAAAGCCCGGGTCGTGGTTCACGAGGGATTTCAGAAACGCTCCCTGGACAGACGAGCGGAGCGGCGAACGACGATATCTGGGCCGAGCCGGACGCAAGCGAGTCGCTCACTACGGACGTCGCGCTGGACGCAGAGGAGTAGCTGAGGGGCTGAGAGTAGTGTGAACGCACACTACATTTATCAAAACGGCCACGTACGCACATGTATGAGCAGCGAGCGCGTCGACTCCGAGAGCACGGTCTCGGGAAATCAGGCGAACATTCCGGCCCACATCCGTCGAGAGATGGATATCGACGACGGGGACACGCTTCGCTGGCAGATCGAAGACGACGGGACGCTTCGCGTGCGGGTCGTTCAGCAGCGCAGCGGGACGTTCGGCGAGTTCGACGGGTACGACGGCGACCGGGAGACCGACGTCGAGACCGAGCACGACGCGTGGGGCGTCGACCCCGAGTAGATGCCCCGGGCGCTCGTCGACACGACCGTGCTCTTCGCGGCGGCGTACCGTCGGGACGGCGCGCACGAGGACGCGCTCCCGATCCTCAGAGGGATCGACGCCGGGGAGCTCCCGGAGGCGGTGATCTTGGACTACGTACTCGCGGAGACGCTCAACGGCCTGACGACGCACGCGGGCCACGACGCCGCCGTCGACTTCCTCGACCGGGTGGAGGAGAACGCGCGGCTCCACGTCGAGTCGCTGACGGCGGACGCGTTCGCGACGGCGAAGGGCCTCTTCCGGCGGTACGAGGGGTTCTCGCTCGTCGACGCCTGTCTCGTCGCGTACATGCGCGTCGAGGGGCTCGACTACTGCTACGCGTTCGACGACGACTTCGACGCCGCCGAGGGCGTCTCCCGCCTCGACGTCGCGACGAATCCGTATCAGCCGGAGTGAGCGAGAGATAGGGGATGAGCCATATGGATGTGAAGTGCAAGCGGCGGGTTGGCGCGTTTACTGTCCGATGCGTTCGTGTTTGTCGGAACCCCGAATTCGCCCCTAATTATATACACGCTCTTTTCAATTCAGATATATGCCGGAGTCATACAAGATTCTCTATCAGCAACTCCGAGAGACAGAGTTAGCATGTGTTCCTCCTGGATTTCAGGATACGTCAGACGTGTACGATCTGGTTGAAACAGAGTATCCAGAATTATGCGATGATTCAATTCTTTGTCGAGAGGTCTGTTCCAGCAATTCAACACAACCAGAGTGGAAGCATCGACTGCGAACGGTCCAACAGAGTCTTCTCGAAGAGGACGGATCGCGTATAAAGCGTCTTAGTAAGGGTTGGTTCTATGAACCAATTGAGACGGACGTCTCGGATATACCAGACGACCCTACGCAATTCACTATCGGGTCACGGTATAACCGGTGGGAACTTCACGACATCTATGGCGGTCAACGCTACTATGGCATAGCAACTCCCTCCGATCAGGATTTCATTCTCGCGTTCACTGGCGACTCGGGCGATGCGTACGGTTACGCTGACGGTTTTCAGGAAGATGGATCCTTCAAATACACCGGAGAGGGACAAGAAGGGGATATGACGATGGATAAAGGGAACATCGCTCTCCGTGACCACCAGGAAAACGGTGAAAATCTCTATCTTTTTGCTGATACAGAGTATCCCTGGATAGCTACGTATCGTGGTGAATACCAATACGAGGACCACCACTGGGAGACGCTGCCTGATAAAAACAATAACCTCCGCGAAGCGATTAGGTTCACCCTCACACCAGTTGGAGGCCGTGAAATCACGATTGATGGCGATCCTGACGAACTATCTCTACCAGATTTGTTCGAGGCAGCAAAAAGAAGCGCACCGAAGCGGAGTACCGATGGAACGACGTCTTCAGGACGAACATACGTGCGTTCTGAAATTGTGAAGAAATTTGCCCGCCGTGTCGCCGATGGCGTCTGTATGGGCTGTGAAAACCCGGCACCGTTTGAGGATATTGATGGGGAACCTTATCTTGAGGTACACCACTTACACAACCGCGGTGACGGAGGTCCAGATGATCCTGAAAATGTTATCGCCATATGCCCGAACTGTCACCGACGAGTTCACTATGGACGTGATGGCAAGTCGTTTAATAGAGGTCTAATAAATAAGGCAGAAGAACTGTACGGAGACATCGATGCTCCGACGGGGGGCTGAGTTATATATTCAACAGTTCCCCGATAAATAATAGTATGTTAGTCGCCGATATTTTGGATCGCGTTCATTTCGAATCCCCGCAACGTTCCCGACCACAGCAGTTTACACGCATTTTACCGTCGAACGGGGTATTGATCCCTTCGACAACGGGGGTAGCTGCGCGAACGGCCACTACTTCGCGTCACCGAAGCAGGCCGGGGACGGGACCTACTACTGCCCGAAGTGCAACGTCAAGAACGTCTCGCCGGGCGCCGAGGGGATCCGGAACGGCGGCCGCTGTCTGAAGGGCCACTACTTCGCCGCGCCGACCGAGATCGGGAACGGAACGTACGCGTGCCCGGCCTGCGAGTCGGTCGACCTCGACCCGGTCGCGGACGCGTTCGACGACGGCGGCGTCTGCGAGAACGGCCACGAGTTCCGAGCCCCGGGCCTGACCGACGCCGACGTGTTCCGCTGTCGCGAGTGCGGGACGACGGACCTCGACCCGGCCTAACGGGAACGGCGGGCGTCGCCCCGCGTCATATTCATATCCCTCTTCGGCGAACGCCGACACATGACCGATCCCCTCTCCGGCGCGTCGACCGTCGCCGCGGTCCGCCCGCGCGTGCTTCTGGCTCCGGTGGGCGTCTGGGTGCTCATGGCCGTCGTCGCGGTCGCGAACGGCGTCTTCCGCGAGCTGGTTCTGATCCCCAGAATCGGCGAGTACCCCGGCCACGTGGCGAGCACCGCGCTCCTCGTCGCCGCGATCTGCGCGATCGCGGTCGGGTTCTTCAGGTGGTCGCCGGTCGCGTACGCGACCGCGGAGCTGGTCGCGATCGGGGTCGGCTGGACCGCGCTGACGGTCGGCTTCGAGTTCCTTGTCGGCTACGTCGAAGGGACGCCGGTGTCGGTGACGCTCGGGCAGTACGACGTGCTGGCCGGACAGGTGTGGATCGCCGTGCCGCTGACGCTGCTTCTCGCGCCGCTACTTTTCGGCCGGTGACTGCCGCTCGCCACTACGTTTAACCGCTCAGCGCGAGTCGGTACCAACGACCATGAAGAAGCTGATCAACGACCCGGACGACGTCGTCGACGAGATGCTCGACGGGATGACCGCGGCGCATCCCGACCGCCTGCGGCGCCTGCCGGACACGCAGGTGCTCGTGCGCGACGACGGTCCGGTCGACGACAAGGTGGCGCTGGTGACCGGGGGCGGCAGCGGCCACGAGCCGACCCACGCGGGGTACATCGGCGACGGGATGCTCGACGGGGCGGCCGCGGGCGACGTGTTCTCCTCGCCGACCGCCGACGAGTTCGAGGAACTGATCGGCGCCTGCGACGCGGGCGACGGCGTCCTCGCGATCATCAAGAACTACGAGGGCGACGTGATGAACTTCGAGACCGCCATCGAACTCGCGGAGATGGAGGGCGTCGAGGTCGAGAGCGTCGTGGTGAACGACGATGTCGCCGTCGAGGACTCGCTGTACACCTCCGGGCGCCGCGGCGTCTGCGGGACGATCCTCGTCCACAAGGCCGCCGGCGCGAAGGCCGCACAGGGCGCCGACCTCGACGAGGTGAAGCGCGTCGCCGAGAAGGTGGTCGACAACGTCGGCACGATGGGCACCGCGCTCACCTCCTGTGTCACCCCAGAAAAGGGCGAGCCCACCTTCGACCTCGGCGACGACGAGATCGAGCTCGGCATCGGGATCCACGGCGAACCCGGCACCGAGCGCACTGAGGCGATGCCCGCGGACGAGGTCACCGAACACCTCACCGAGGCGGTCCTCGACGACCTCGACCTCGACGAGGGCCAGGAGGTGCTCACGGTCGTCAACGGGATGGGCGCCACCCCGCAGATGGAGCTGTTCGTCCTCAACCGCCGGCTCCAGGAGCTGCTCGGCGAGCGCGGCCTCGAGACCTACGACGCGTGGGTCGGCGACTACATGACCTCGCTGGACATGGCCGGCGCGTCGATCACGGTGTGCGCGGTCGACGACGAGCTGAAGGAGCTGTTCGACGCGCCGGCCGACACCCCGGCGCTGACTGTCAAATGAGCGACGACGACGCGGCGACGGACGGCGACCGAGCGGCCGACGACGGCGCGGCGGTCGTCGCGGCCGTCGAGGCGGTCGCCGAGCGCATCGAGGCCGAGCGCGACCACCTCACCCAACTGGACTCCGCCATCGGCGACGCCGACCACGGCGGGAACATGGCGCGCGGCTGGGCCGAGGCGGCCGACGCCGCGGGCGACCTCGACGACCCGGACGCCGAGACCGTCGCAAAGACGGTCGGAAAGACGCTGATGGCCGAGGTCGGTGGCGCCTCCGGCCCGCTGTTCGGCGGGTCGCTCGTGTTCGCGGCGGGCGAGCTCGGCGAGGGGATCACGCCCGACACCGCGGTGGCGTTCGCGGAGACCTACCTCGAAAAGGTCGAGGACCGCGGCGACGCGCGCGTCGGCGACCAGACGATGGTCGACGCGCTGACGCCCGCGGTCCACACGTTCAAGAAGTCGATCGAGGTCGACGACCTCCCGCCGATCGAGGCGCTCGCGAAGGCGGTCGACGCCGCCGAGCGCGGCGTGGCGTTCACCGTCCCGATCCGCGCGCGGAAGGGCCGCGCCTCCTACCTCGGCTGGCGCTCCGTCGGCCACCAGGACCCGGGGGCGACCAGCACCCTGTTCATCCTCGAAGAGGTCCTCGACGTCGCCGCGGAGCGGCTCGGCGTTGACGTCCCCGAGACGGACGCCTCGTCGCCGACGATCCCGGACGAGGATCCCGACGAGGCGGGCGGCGACAGCCCCGCCGCCGACTCGGGGGACGACTGATGGTCGGGATCGTCATCGTCTCGCACAGCGAGCGCGCCGCCGAGGGGATCGCGGAGGTCGCCGCCGAGATGGCCGGCGACACCCGGATCGAGCCGGTCGGCGGCGACGGGAAGGGCGGGATCGGCACCGTCCCGGACGCCATCGAAGACGCCATCGACGCCGTGGCCGGGGGAGAGACGGACGAGGGAGGTAGAAGCGACGGCGACGGCGTCGTCGTCCTCGTCGACCTCGGCAGCGCGGTGATGAACGCGGACGTCGCGGTCGAGTTGAGCGACGCGGAGGCGGTGATCGCGGACGCGCCCGTCCTCGAAGGCGCGGTCAACGCAGCGGTCGCGGCCACCGACCCGTCGGCCACGGTCGAGTCCGTCCGCGAGCAGGCGGAGGCGGCCCGCGACATCGAGAAGCTGTAGGCCGAGGTCCTCTTTTTTAAGATCGGTCTACGCAGCGCGGTCGTCGAGTCCGAGTACGTCCAGCACCTCGCCGCGCGTCTCGCAGGCGAGCGCGTCGGCCGCGAGCGACCGGGCGTCGTCGGCGTCGACCTCGCGCACGCGGGCCTTCACGTCCGGCACCGTCACAGCGCTCATGCTGAGCTCGTCGAAGCCCAGCCCGACGAGCAGCTCGGTGAGCGCCGGGTCACCCGCCATCTCGCCGCACATGCCGACCCACGCGTCGGTCCCCTCGACGGCCGCGGTCGTTCGGTCGAGCGCCCGCAACACGGCCGGGTGGAGCGGGTCGTGGTACTCGGCGACCGCGTCGTTCCCGCGGTCGGCCGCCATCACGTACTGCGCGAGGTCGTTCGTCCCGACGCTCAGGAAGTCGAGCCGCTCGGCGAGCGCGTCCGCGAGGAACGCCGCCGCGGGCGTCTCGACCATCGCGCCCAGCTCGGGGACCGCGTGGTCGACGCTCTCGCTCGCGAGGTCGTCGGCGACCGACTCGACGGCGTCGACCGCGCGCTCGACCTCCTCGACCCGCGTGACGAGCGGGAACATCACTGCCAGCCCGTCGCCCTCGTCGGTCGCCGCGGCGCGGAGCAGCGCCCGGAGCTGCGTCTCGAAGAGGTCGGCGTGCTCGTCGAGGGACAGCCGGATCCCGCGCCGTCCGAGGAACGGGTTCTCCTCGTCGGGGAGGTCGAGGTACGGGATCGGCTTGTCGCCGCCGACGTCCAGCGTCCGAACGACGACGCGGTCCTCCGGGTCGTCGAACGCGGACAGGGCGGCCGTGATCGCCTCGTACTGCTCGTCCTCGGTCGGCGGCGCCTCGCGGTCGACGAAGAGGAACTCCGTGCGGAACAGCCCGACTCCGTCGGCGCCGCGGTCGGCCGCCGGACCCAGCTCGGCCTCGCCGCCGACGTTGGCCGCGACCTCGACTGGCCGGCCGTCGGCCGTCTCGACGCGCTCGCGGATCGCGTCCGGCCCCGCCTCCCGCACCGCGTCGCGCCGCTCCTCGTCCGGGTCGACGACGACCTCGCCGACCTCGCCGTCGACGAGGATCGTCTCCCCGTCCGCGACCGATTCGAGATCCGCGCCGACGCCGACGATCGCGGGGATCGCGAGCGACCGCGCGATGATCGCCGCGTGGGAGGTGCGCCCGCCCTCGATCGTGGCGATCCCGGTGACCGCGTCGGGGTCGAGCGCGGCGGTGTCACTCGGCGTGAGCCGCTCCGCGAGCAGGATCGTCCCCTCGGGGAGGGCTCCGAGGTCGGCGGCACCGGTCGGTCCGTCCCCCTCGGCGTCGAGGAGCGCGCGAAGCAGCCGGTCGCGGACGTCGCGCAGGTCGTCGGCGCGCTCGGCCATCCGCCCCTCCATCCCCTCGAACTGCGAGACGGCCTCGTCGAAGCGGTCAGCCACGGCGTGTACAGCGGGCGTCCCGTCGCCGATCGCGGCCTCGACGTCCTCGACTATTGTCGGGTCGTCGAGGAAGCTCTCGTGGGCCTCGAACACCGCGGCCTCCTCCTCGCCCACGCGCTCGGCCGTCCGGTCGCGGGCGTCGCGCAGGGCCGATCTGACGGCGTCGCGAGCCGCCTCGTAGCGGTCCAGTTCCGCGTCGACGTCGACGGATTCCGGGTCGGGGCGGTCGGGGAGCGTCAGGTCGGCGTCCGGGCGGTACCAGCGCGCCGCCCCGACCCCTGAACGCGGCGTGCTGCCGACGCCGGTGAGCGTCCTCACGGCGCGTCCTCCGCGTCGTCGTCCGCGGACTCTTCGACCGGGCTCGTGAGCAGGTCGCAGACCGCGTCGAGCGCCGCGTCGGCGTCGGGGCCCTCGGCAACGACGCGGACCGACTCGCCGTGTTCGACGTTGAGCCCGCTGACGGAGAGCATGCTGTCGGCGCGGACGAGGCCGTCGTCGCCGTCGTCCGCGCGGCCGATCGACACGTCGGCGTCGAATCGGTTCGCCGTCTGTACTAACTTCGAGGCGGGTCGCGCGTGGAGGCCGGCCTCGGGTTCGACCGTGACGGTCCGTTCCATGAGTCAGAGTTGGACCCCGGCGGGTAATAGCTGATCGGAGTTCTCGAAGAGCGCCGGAGAGCTACGGGATCGGCGCCGCAGTCGGCCCGACTACGGCGCCGCCTGCTTCGTCGAGACCAGTTCGATCACGTCGCGGTGGGAGAGCTCGTTGTCGGTCCCGACCTGCCGGCCGCTCCGGCAGTCGGTGCCGTGGAGGAGCCCCTCGCCGATGTCCGAGTGGATGTGGTACGCGAAGTCCTCCGTGGTCGACCCCTCCGGGAGGATGAAGCAGTCGCGGAACACGCCCTTCTCGTCTTTGCTCCCGTTCGCGGAGCCGGGGAAGACGGCGATACAGCCGAGCACGTCGAAGACGGCGGCTTCGAGCGCGCCCTGGACGCCGGTCCCGTCGTACTCGTCGACGAATTCGGCGATCTGGTCGAGGCCCGCTTCCTGCTCGCCGGAGACGTCGCCGACGACGTCGAAGCCGCTCTCGCCGGGCGTGTAGTCGACGACGCCGGCGTCGTCCGCGTTCTTGAGGGCCTTCTCCGCGTGGGCGCTCGCGGGGACGAAGGAGAGGTGATCGTAGTCGGAGTCGGTCGTTATCTCCTCCCAGTTCGCCTGCGCCTCGGGCGTATCCATCTTGTTGGCGGCGACGACCATCGGCTTCGTCCGCTTGCGGATCTCGCGGGCCAGCTCGATCCGGTCCGTCTCGTCCCACGTCTCCGGGTCGAGTTCGAGCTCCTCGGCGAGGATCACCCGCTTCATCCGGTCCTTGTCGATGCCGAACGCGGACATCTGGTCGGCGAGCTCGGCCTCGATGGCGGCGTCCGCGCCGTGGTAGCGCGTCTCGAACTTCTCTAACCCCTTCTCTAACACGTCGAGGTACCACGCGTCCAGCTCCTCCTCGAGGAAGTCGATGTCCTCGCGCGGGTCGTGGCCCTCGGTCGCTTCGCCCTCGATGTCCGTCTTGCCAGAGAAGTCGACGACGTGGATCAGCACGTCGGTCTCGTTGAGGTCGGTGAGGAACTGGTTGCCGAGCCCGCGGCCCTCGTGGGCGCCCGGGACCAGCCCGGCGACGTCGACGAGCTTCACGGGGACGAACCGCGTCCCCTCGCGGCAGACGCCGACGCTCGGCGTGCACGTCTCGTCGAACTCGGGGGCGGCGCAGTCGACGCGGACGTACGCCTCGCCGACGGTCGGGTCGATAGTGGTGAACGGGTACGCGCCCTCCGGCACGTCGTTCATGGTCGCGGCGTTGAAGAACGTCGACTTCCCCACCGAGGGCTTGCCGACGAGACCGATCCGGTAGCTCATTACCACCAGTGCGCGATCCGCGGTAAAAAGCGATGCGAGACGCGCCGTGGCGTGGGATGCGGTGACGATGAGCGATAGCGAGGTTCCGGCCGCGCCGGTCGGAGTCCGACCCCTGTTCGCGCCGATCAGGCGTCGCCGTCGGACTGCCCGGGCTCGCCGAGCGCCTCGATCGGGAGGACGTTCTGGAGCGCGGCGACGGCGTCGGCGGCGCTCGCGAACGTCTCCTGGTCGACGTCCGCGATCAGGTCGCCGAGGTCGGCGTCGCCGTCGGCGAACAGCACCGTCGTGCCCGCGAACGACTCGGTGAGCGCCTCGCGGTCGGCGGGGTACTCGTGGTCTTCGAGCGTCGGTTCGAGCCGGGAGAGGTTGATCTCGTCGGTCATACCGTCCTCTCGGCGGGATAGGGCATAAACGCGCGCCTCGTTCTGACGCCGGGCGAGGCGAGATCTCCGGCGGCGAGAAACCGGCAAGAACCGCAAAGGGTTATCAGTCGTCGGTGACACGGTACATGTGAACATGCCCCTATACGACCGAATTCTGGTTCCGACCGACGGCTCCTCGGAGGGGGAGCTAGCGGTGTGCCACGCGCTCGATCTCGCCGCGGTCCACGGGGCCTCGGTCCGCGCGATCTACGTGGTCGACACCGCGCGGTACGCCGGGATGCCGATGGAGACGACCTGGGAGGGCGTCGGCGACCTGCTGTACGACGACGCGGAGGCGGCGCTCGAAACGGTGCGGGAACTGGCCGCGGACCGCAACGTCGACGTCGAGACGGCCGTCGTCGAGGGGTCGCCCAGCCGCGAGATAATCACGCACGCCGAGGAGACGGGCTGCGACCTGGTCGTGATGGGAACCCACGGGAGAGGCGGGATCGACCGACTGCTCCTCGGCAGCGTCGCGGAGAAGGTCGTCCGGGGCTCGTCGGTCCCGGTATTGACCGTCCGGATCGGCGACGGGGAGGAGCCGCCGAGCGCCGCCGAATCCGCGAGCGCGGGCGAGACGAGCGCGGCGGGGACCGACGTCGAGAGTTCGGTCTCGGACGCGACGGAGACCGGATAGGGGCGGCCGCGACTCCCGCTCCGCCCCGGGTCACTCCGCGTCGCGGAGGTGTTCGCAGTCGCCCGCGTGGACGCGTTGCCGCCCCTCGTCGGTGTCGACCACGAGCGCGCCCGGCTCCGCCACGTCGACCGCGGTTCCCTCAACGATCCCGTCGGCGGTGTCGACGCGAACGCGCCGCCCGAGCGTGCTCGCCCGCTCGCGCCACGCCGGGAGGACGCCGTCGAGCGCCTCGGGCGAGTCGGTCAGCTCCGCGTAGCGTTCGAGCAGCGTCGCCGCGAAGCGGCGGCGGTCGACCGGGGCGCCGCATTCGTCCGACAGCGACGTCGCGCCCGCGGGCAGCGTCTCGGGGTCGATATTGGCGTTGACGCCGACCCCGACGACGAGCCAGCCGACGCGATCGGCCTCTCCCTCCATCTCAGTGAGGATCCCCGCCAGCTTCCGGCCGCCGCGGCCGGTCTGATCCGAGTCGTCCGCGCCCGCCGCGCTGCCCTCCCGCTCGACGAGCACGTCGTTCGGCCACTTGATCCGCGCGTCGACGCCGACCTCGCGGGCGGCGTCGGTCGTCGCCACCGCGGCCGCGAGGGTGAAGAGCGGGGCCCGCGCGGTCGGTACGTCGGGGCGGGTCAAGATCGACAGCCAGACGCCGCCGCTCGGCGCCATCCACTCGCGGTCGAGGCGCCCTCGGCTCCCGGTCTGCTCGTCGGCGACCACGGCGACGTCGCTTTTCCCTTCCGCCGCGAGCTCGCGGGCCCGCTCGTTCGTCGAGCCGATCCGGTCGCGGTACTCCACCGAGTAGGGGGCGTCGAGCCCGAAGGCGATTCCCGGCCCGGAGTAGCCCGGGTCGTCGGGCGGAACGTACCCCTCGGACGTCGACTCCACCGCGAACCCCTCCTCGCGGAGCCCCTCGACGGCCTTCCAGACGGCCGCCCGCGAGACGCCGAGCGACTCGGCGAGCTCGGGGCCGGAGACGGGGGCGTCGTCGGCCGCGAGGGCGTCCAGCAGCGCGCGCCGCGTGTCCATGCTTCCCGATCCAACGCCCGCGCCGAAAGCCGTTCCGGGTCTCGAACGCCCGGTCGGGTCCCGGACGCTTTGTGTCCGGCGCGCGAAGGGAGGACGATGACCGATGGCGATGAGGGCGACCGCGGTGGTGGCGACGGCGGCGACGACCGGTCAACCGACGGCTCCGAGACGGTCCCGCTCGTCGTCGTCGACGGCGACGAGCGCGTCGAACTCGACATCGAACGCGGTCGCAACCTCCGGCGGGTCCTACTCGAGGCCGGGGTGTCGCCGTACACGGCCGCGACCCGTCGCCTCAACTGCGGCGGGCGGGGGCTCTGCGCCACCTGCGGCGTCCGCGTCCGGGAGGGGCCGTCGGCCGACCACTGGCACGACCGGCTCGCCGACCGGTTCGGGTACCCGCGGCTCTCCTGTCAGATCGCGGTGGACCGCCCCATGACCGTGGCGCTGGTCGACAAGCGCGTGTGGGGCGGACGTCGGTCCGACGGACGGGACGAGGAGAATCCGGAAGGCAGCCGCTGAGCGCGGCGAACCGACGGGCCCCACACCTCGTTTCCGGTGAAACGGCGAACGCTACCGCGTCACACGCGACCGCGCGGCTATCGGGAGCGCGAACGCCCGCCGCGGCACAAAAGCCAAGTCCGCGGGCCCGAACGGTCCGGTATGCAACCCTCCAAGGAGTCCGAGTCGTCCGACGACGATCCGATGGACGACCTTGACGACCTCCTCGACGATGATCTTGCGAGCGGCGAGGGGTCGTCCGGCGCCGATTCCGGCGACGCCGCGGCGGCCGGCACGGGAACCGAGAGCGCGCGGAGCGCCGGGAACACCGGTGGCTCCGGCGACTCCGGTCGAATCGGCGTCTCGGGCCGGTGGTTCTCGGCGAAAGCGTTCGGACTCGCGCTCGTGACCGTCGCGGTCGGGGTGTTCGTCGGCGGCCTGATCCCGCTCATCGGCGGGACGATCGGGACCGCGGGCGGCGTGTTCCTCGCCGCGTTCCTGCTCGGGCTCGTCCTCTCGACGCGCCGGTACGTCGAGACGGGGATCGCCGGCGGCGCGGCGGGCGCGGCGAGCGCGGTGACGAGCGTCCTCGGCGTCGGGTTCCTCCCGATCGGGATCGATTACCTCTCGCAGTGGGGGCTCCCGCTCGTCGCGGTCGGCGGCGGGGTCGGGCTCGTCCTCGCGCTGCTCGGCCACTACTTCGGTCGGGACCTACGCGCGGGACTGAGTCAGGATATCGGGGAGTGAAGGATAGAACCCGTCGGAGGCGACCTCTCAGTGCGCCCGGAACGCGTCCTCGACGCCGACGTAGGCGGCGATCTCGTGGCGCTCCAAGACGAGGAAGCCGGCGAGGATCGCGACGAAGCCGAGGATCGCCTCCGCCTCGATCAGGTTGCCGAGCAGGACCCAGCTCCCGACCGCGGCGACGACCGGCTCCGCGTAGCCGACGAGGTGGAGCTGGGCCGGTCCGACCTCGTCGAGCAGCGCGAAGTAGATCAGGAACGCGACGACGCCCGACAGCAGCGTGAGATACGACAGCGACACGATCGACGTCGCGTTCCAGACGATCGCCGCGGGCGACTCGCCGAGCAGGGCGGCGCCGACGAACAGGAGTCCGGCGCCGGAGACCATCGCCCACCCCTGGAGCGCGGCGATCGGGAGGTCGGTCCGCAGCGGGCGGAGCAGCACGGCGCCCAGCGAGAAGGCGACCGCGCCGGCGAACGCGAGCGCGACCCCGAACAGCGCGGCGCTCCCGAGTCCGGCTTCCATCGGGTCGGCGATCACGATCACGCCGAGGATTCCGAGGGCGAACCCGCCGATCTCGAAGGGACCGAGGCGCTCGTTCGGGAGGAGGACGGCCGCGAACACGGCGGTCAACACCGGCGCGAGGCTCACGACCACGGCGGCGACCCCGCCCGAGATGCGGAGCTCCGCAACGTAGAGGAGCCCGTGGTACGCGGCGATCACGAAGGCGCCGGCGACGGCGACCCCGAGCCACTCGTCGCGGCCTCGGGGCATCGTCCTGCCGGAGGCGACCGCGGCGACGCCTAACACGACCGCGCCGGCGATCGCGTAGCGGACGCCGGCGAACAAAAGCGGCGGGAAGTAGTGTAACCCGGCCTCGATGGCGACGAAGGAGGTGCCCCACAGCGTCGCGAGGAGGACGAACGCCGCGAGGATCGATTCGGGAGTAGAGAGGAGGTTCCGCAATTTCATTGACTACCAGTTCAGAATTACCGCGGATAGTTAAACACGTCTCTCAGATACCCCGAGATCGAAAACGAACAATCACACATACGAACTGCGTGCGATACGGTTCCGAAATGAGAGCGAATCTTGAACTCGACTCCAACCGTATCGGTCGCAATATATAACGGATCGACACGGGAAAGAGTCGTATGGACGAGCGCGACGTGCGGCTGTTGAAGGCCATCTCCGATCTCGGCACCGGGAGCCCGGAGCGACTCCACGAGGAGACCGGGATCCCGGTGTCGACGATCCACTACCGGCTGAACAACCTCCGCGAGGACGGCGTCATCGAGAACGACCTGTACGACCTCGACCACGAGGCGCTCGGGCTCGGCGTCACCGTCATCGTCGAGGTGCTCGCGAGCTACGAGGGGCCCTACGAGGAGTTCGCGGAGGAGCTGCTGGCGGTCGAGGGCGTCACGGAGGCGTTCTTCACGATGGGCGAGACGGACTTCGTCGTCCTCGCGCGGCTCTCCTCGTCGGACACCGTCGAGCGGCTGATCAGCGACTTCGAGGCAATCCCGGAGGTCGAGCGCACGAACTCGACGTTCACCATCGCGGCGCTGCGCGACGAGCCGCGCGCGCCGGCGACGTACGACCTTGACACGCTGATCGAGGAGCTGACGGACTGACGGCGAGGGTCACGGACCGCGCTCAGGACTCACTCCGCGTTCGGGACCAGCGAGGACCCGACGGACCGCTCGACGTAGAGGAGCGCCACGAGCCCGCCGATGATGATGGTGTACGACACCGCGGCGAACAGCGCGTCCTGCGTCGAGGGGTATTCCGTGGTGCGGAAGATGATCACCTTCCGGACCATCGCGATGACGCCGGTGTAGATCACCAGCCTGACGATCCGCCGGGTGTCGCTCTGCTCGATGTAGGCGACGACCGTCTCGTACACCTCGACGATGATGAGCAGGAGCAGGCCCGTCTCGATGAACCCGATGACCGTGTTCGGGTCCGTTATCTCGCCGGTGGGGACGGATTCGGCGATCTGGATGGCGAGGTCCACGACGCCGATGCCAAACAGGAGCGCGAACAGCGCCGCGGCGGCCAGCTCGACGCCGTGGATGAAGCGGTTCGTCGCGTCGGAGACGCGGTCGCCGCGCGTCTTCGCGACTGACGGGTTCGGCGTCCGGTCCGACTCGGACGGCCCGTCTGACGGGTCGGTCGGAGACGAGTCTGCCATCGTGGTTCTCGGATCGAAGCAGGACCTCGCGACACGTAAAAAGCGGGCCTAACGGACGGGGAGCGCGCTACGACCGCTTGCCGATCTCCTCGCGTAACACGTCGGAGACGACCTCGCCGTCGGCCTTCCCGCGGAGCGCGCCCATCGCCTCGCCCATCAGCCCGGAGAACGCGCCCATCCCCTCGGCCTCGATCTGGTCGGCGTTCCGCTCGACGACCTCCACGACCGCCTCGCGGACCTCCTCTTCGCTCACGCCCGACAGGCCCGCCTCCTCGACGGCCTCGGCCGCGGACAGCGAGGGATTCTCCGCGAGCGTCGTCAGCACCTCGGGGACGCCCTCCTTCGCGAGGTCGCCGTCCTCGACGAGGTCGAAGAGGGCGAGGAAGTGGTCGTCGGTGAGGGTCTCGACGGGAGCCCCCTCACGACGGATCTCCGTCGTCGTCGACTCCAGCGTCGAGGCCGCGAAGGTGGGGTCGACGCCGCGCTCGACCGCGGTTTCGAAGAGGGGGAACCGCTGGCCGAACGCCACCTGCTCGGCGAGGCCGGCGTCGAGCCCGAACTCCTCGGCGTACCGCTCCGCCTTCTCGTCGAGGAGTTCGGGCGTCTCCACGTCGGAGGGGTCCGGCTCGACCGGCGGCACGTCCGTCTCGGGGTACATCCGCGCCGCGCCCGGGAGTGGGCGGAGGTAGCGCGTGGTCCCGTCGTCGTTCGCGCCGCGGGTCTCCTCCGGGACGCCCTCGATCGCGGTCTCGGCGCGCTCGGCGGCCGCCTCGATCGCGAGGTCGGCGGTCTCCGGGTCGGCCGCGACGAGGGCGACCGCGTCGTCCTCGCCCGCGCCGACCGCGTCGCGGAGGGCGTCGACCTCCGCCTCGGTGACGCCGTACGCCGGCAGCTCGTCGGTGTGGAAGACTCCGCCCGCGCCGTGGCGCTTCGCGTGGTCCGAGAGCTCCGTGCCGAGCCGGCGGTCCGGCTGGAGCTCGCGGCCGACGAGCCCGTCGAAGCCGAAGAGGGGGACCGCCGTCACCTTCCCGCCGGAGTCGAGCGCGCCGCGGATGACGCCGGACTCGGTGTCGGCGAAGACGTCGGTCACGTCGGCGACGTCGCCGACGCTCGCGTCGCGCTCCCGGAGTTCCTCGCGGATCTCCAGGAGTTCGGCCTGCCGTCCGACCTCGCCGCGGACGATGTCCTCGATCCCTTGGAGGTCCTGAACCCCCTTCACCTCGACGCGGGCGCCGTCCGCGATGGAGACGTTCACGTCCTGGCGGATCGTGCCGAGCCCGCGCTTCACCGCGCCCGTCGAGCGCAGCAGCATCCCGATCCGCTCCGCGGCCTGTCGCGCGCCCTCGGGGCTGCGGATGTCCGGCCCCGTGCCGATCTCGACGAGGGGCACCCCCAACCGGTCGAGCGAGTAGACGACGCCGTCGTCGGTCTCCTCGACGCGCTTCGCGGACTCCTCTTCGAGCATGAGGTCGACGACCGACACCGACCCCGACTCCGTCTCGATCTCGCCGTCCTGTCCGAGGAGGATCGAGCGCTGGAACCCGGAGGTGTTCGAGCCGTCGATGACGAGCTTCCGCATGACGTGGGCCTGGTCGACGACGGAGAGGTCGAGCAGGTCGGCGATCTGGAGCGCCACCGCGAGCGCCTCGCCGTCGACGCGCCGCGGCGGCTCGTCGTCCTCCTCGACGAGGCAGGTGGTGTCGTACGCGAGGTAGGTGAACTCGCGGTCGACGCGGCTCTCCTCCATCGCGGCGTCGTCGAGCTCGCCCAACTCGCTCTTCGTCGGGTGGAGCTTGCGGGTGATCGACCGGTCGGACTCCTCGGGGTCGCGCTCGACGGTCGGGGAGTCGCAGAACAGCTTGGTCTCGGTGTCGAGCTGCTGGTGGATCTCCAGCCCGGCGACGAGCCCCAGCTCCTCGTAGTCGTACTCGGGGGTCGCGTCCGTACTCATTACGCCTCACTCCGACGGCGCGCGACTAAAAGGGTGGCAGTTCGCGCGAGCGATGGGGACCGGAATCTGCGACGTTATTTATAAACCACAGTGCGGTGGCGCGCCTGCGAGCGGCCGCCACCGGCGGCCGCGAGCCAGCCCGCGAGGGACGCCGCGAACGCCCGCAGGGCGTGAGCGGCGAGGCTGGGGAGGCGTGAGGCTGCGGTCCCGTGAGCGACCGGAGGGAGCGAACGGGAGTACGGAAGTCGCAGCCCGCGCAGCGAGCGGAGCGAGCAAGCAGGACCGTCTTCCGGTGGTGCTGTGCGGGGCGGGGCGGGACTCAAAGGGGCAGCCGGGAGGGCGGCGCAGGCGAGGCAAGCACCACAGCGAAGGAGCGAACGGAGTGAGCGACTGAGCGAGGAGCGCAGCGAGCGTGCGCCGCCCTCCCGGCTGGGGCTTTGGCGGTGTTCACCACCGATCCGCGAGTAATCATTTATAAACAATCGACTGGGACGTCGGCGGTGTTCACGACCACAGCGTTCCGATCGTACTTGTCACTTCTCGCGTAGCATCGAAAGGAATTGTGCGTGGGTGCTGTCGTGTAGACAACACCGTGCATCGTGGGGGTGTACCCCGTGCGATGCGTGGGACCGGATTTGAACCGGCGGACCTCTACAGGACAGCGCCCTCAACGCTGCGCCGTTGGCCTGGCTTGGCTACCCACGCTCGCGGTGTTCTGTCGCGTCTCCACGTACCCTTCCCCTAATTAAAAGCCCTTCCATTTGGTGGGAGCGTGGCGGGGTTTCGCAGACCGCCGAGCGGCCGGACGCGGCCGCGACTCGGCGACCGCAACCGGCACGCGTTTGGGGGTCGCGTCCTACCCCACGAGTATGTCCGACTGGGCCCGCGAGAACGTCTCCGTCCTGACCGCCGTCGCCTCCGGCGTCGCGCTCGCGCTTGTGTTCGGCGCGGTGGGGGGCGTCATCCCGAGTTCGCTGCTGCCGCGCGCGAGCGACGCCGTCCTCGCCGCGATCCCCCATTTCAACGCCGCCGTCTCCGCGACCGCCATCGCCACGATCCTCCTCGGCTGGCGAGAGATCTCCCGCGGGAACGTCGAGCGCCACCGGAACTTCATGGTAACCTCCTTCGCGCTGTTCGCCGCGTTCCTCGGCGCGTACCTCTACCGGCTGATCCACGTCGGCACGACCGAGTTCCCCGGTCCGGAGCTCGTCTACTCGTACGTCTACCTCCCGTTCCTCGCGGTCCACATCCTGCTCGCGATCGTCTGCGTCCCGTTCGTCTTCCACGCGCTCTTCCTCGCCGTGACCCGCCCGTACGAGGAACTCTACCACACGCGGCACTCGCAGGTCGGGTTCGTCGGCGCCGTCCTCTGGCTGATCTCCTTCACGATGGGGATCGGCGTGTACCTGCTGCTGTACCATCTGTACTGACCGAAAAGCCGCGACAGACGCCGGTCGACTACGCGTTCCGCTCGGCCATCTGGTGGGCCGCGTAGAACAGCGGGACGAGCAGCGCGCCGGCGAAGCCGAAGCCGAGCGCCAGCGTCCCGATGTCGCTCGCGGAGAGGCCGCCGTTTCCGCTTCCGCCGCCTCCGCTCTCGCCGGAGCCGCCCTCACCGGACCCGCCCTCCGCCTGCGGATCGACGAGGTCGTCGTCGACGGAGCCGACCGCGACGACGCCTTTCATTCCCACCGCCTCGTGCGGCTCGCAGAGGTAGTTGAACGCGTCGCCGTCGCTCGCGTCCTCGAAGGTGTACTCGAAGGTCGACCCCTCCTCGCCGACCGGCGACCCGCTGTCGAAGGTCTCGTCGCTCGCGACGACATTGTGATTGCCGCCCGCGCCCGTCCACTCCCAGACGACGGTCGCGCCCGGGTCGATGAGGATCGCGGCGGGGCCGAATCGGAGTCCGTTCTCGCCCGCGCCGACCTCGACGGTGACCTCGTCTTGCCCGCGGTAGTCGTGGGTGCCGTCGTAGTTGCTGACGCCCTCCAGCCACCCGTCGTACTGGGCGGCCGCGGTCCCGCTTCCGGCCGCGACGCCCGCGGCGACCGCCGCCCCGGCGGCCCCGGCGCGGAAGAACCCGCGGCGGCTCATCGACGCGGCGTCGTCCTCGGCAGCGTCGGCGTTCCGTGTCATAGCTCCACGTCTGGCCGTGAGCGTATTTAAGCCCCCGATACGTTCCGAGCGGTCAGACCGGCGGCGAACGTGTGTAGGATCGACGCGGAAAAGGAGCGCTAATCGTCCGCCGGTGTCGGGTCCGAGACCGGCGCGTCGACGTCGCGGTCGGTCGCCTCGCCCTCGACGTCGAACGGGTACTCGCCGGTGACGCAGCCGAGACAGAGGTCGGCCCGGCTCTCGCCGAGCGCCTCCGCGACCGCGTCGATCGAGAGGTACGACAGCGAGTCCGCGCCCACCTCCTGCCGGATCTCCTCGGTCGAGGCGTCGGCGGCGATCAGCTCGTCGCGCGTCGCCATGTCGATGCCGAAGTAGCAGGGCGCGAGGATCGGCGGCGCGCCGATCCGGAGGTGGACCTCCTCGGCGCCCGCCTCGCGCACCAGTTCGACGAGCTGGGTCGAGGTCGTGCCGCGGACGATGGAGTCGTCGATGATGGTGACCGACTTCCCCTCCACCGTCGAGCGGATCGGGTTCAGCTTCAGCCGGACCGCGCGCTCGCGTTCGTCCTGCGTCGGCATGATGAACGTCCGGCCCACGTACCGGTTCTTCATCAGCCCCTCGGCGAACTCCACGCCGCCGTCGTCGGCCGCCCGCGGCTCGCCGTCGGCGGTGGTCTCGCCCGCGGCGTCCACGTAGCCCGAGGCGAACGCGCGCCCGGAGTCGGGGACAGGCATCACCACGTCGGACTCGACGCCAGACTCCTCCCAGAGCTTCCGGCCGAGCTTCCGCCGCACCTCGTAGACGAGGCTCTCGTCGATGACGGAGTCGGGGCGGGCGAAGTAGACGTGTTCGAAGAAGCAGTGGGCGGTCGACTCGCGCTCGACCAGCTGGTACGTGTCGTAGCCGGTGCCGTCGGGGTCGAGGACGACGAGCTCGCCGGGGCGGACGTCGCGGATCAGCTCTCCGTCGAGCGTGTCGATGGCGGCCGACTCGCTGGCGATGACGTAGCCGCCGTCGATCTTGCCGAGACACAGCGGGCGGTTGCCGAGCGGGTCCCGGACGCCGAGGACGGTGTCGTCGTGGGTGATCGCCAGCGAGTAGGAGCCGTGGATGCGGTTCATCGTATGTTTGACCGCCCGGACGAGGTCCTCTTCGAGGAGGTTGCGCGCGAGGTCGTGGGCGATCACCTCGGTGTCGCCGTCGGAGGTGAACGCGTGGCCCGCCGCCGCTAACTCCTCGCGCACCTCGTCGGCGTTGACGAGGTTCCCGTTGTGCGAGAGCCCGAGCGAGCCGGACTTGAAGGAGACCGAGAACGGCTGCGCGCAGCTCTTGTCGAGGCTCCCCGCTGTCGGGTAGCGCACGTGACCGATGCCGGTGCCGCCCGACAGCGACGCGAGGTCCCCCGCCTCGAAGGCGTCGCCGACGAGGCCGCGCTCGACGTGGCTGTGCTGCTGGAACCCGTCGTGCGTGACGATCCCGGCCGACTCCTGGCCGCGGTGTTGGAGCGCGTACAGCGCGTAGTACAGCGGTCGCGCGGCCTCCCGGTCCTCGAGCGAGACGCCGACGACGCCGCACTTCTCCCGCGGTTCGTCGCCGCCGTAGTCCCCACCGGCGTTCATGTACGCGACGGTGGGGCGGGCGGCGATAAAAATCCTCGTGTTCGTGGCGTATCGGCCGCTACGTTGGGCCGAGTTATGCGTAATCGTGGATACAAACACCCTCGCGTCGCCGCGCGGTCACGCGGTTCGACCGCCGCCGCTCACGCCGGCTCCTCGCCGCCGACGAACTCGTCGAGGCGCGTGAAGTAGTCCTCCCGCGGCACCTGATACGCGCCCCGGTAGTCCACCTCGCCCGCGACGAACCGCTCGGCGACGTCGACCGCGCCGGCCGCGCCCGCCTCGCGGCTCTCGTAGGTCTCAGAGACAGCCTCGACCTCGGGCTCCAAGAAGAGAACGACGTGCCACTCCTCGGTCGCGTACTGACCGGAGCCGGGACGCGCGTTCCGAGCGCCGTTCGTCAGGTAGATAGTCGGGAGACACTCGTCGGGGAGGTCGCCGCTCCCGAAGACGTCGGGGCGGTAGACGAGGATCGCCCGCCCGCTGGGCTCCTCGTTCCACACCCGCCACCCCTCCGGCAGCGATTCGAAGCTCATGGCTCCGCCTCGGTCGCCAAGGCTTGAAAACGTCGCGCTCGGGAGAGGGGAGTCGATCCACGGTCGACGACGGGGCCTCGCTGCCGACGAGCCCCAGCCGACGACGAGCCTCAGTCGACGATGTCAGAGCCGCCCGGTGGGAGGAACTCCTGAAGCTGGTCCGCGCTGGCAACCTTGCGGACGAACGACTGGTCGTTGAACCGCTTTTTGAGGTTCCGGTAGGCCATCATCGCGGCGTCGTTCTGCGCGTACATCCCCGGCTCGAAGGTGATGTGCGCGGCCGCGCGATCGACGATCGCCGACGGCGGCCCGCCGATGGCGCGGGTGACCGGCTCACACTGGACGCCGACCGCGATCCGGCAGGCGACATCCTCGAAGTAGGTGCGGTCGCCGCGGATCACGAAGCTCCCCTTCTCGATGTACTCGCCGCTCTCGGGCGTCTTCGACACCTGGTCCGGCTCGACCATGTACGCGTCGCCCGCGCCGCGGCCGTCCTTCCAGTCCGACGAGTACGAGACGGCGAACTGGGCGGCCTCCCGCAGCGTCTCCTCCGAGAAGTCGACCGGGTCGGCCGACTCCGAGGGACCGGACGCCTTCAACAGGGTCACCGGCCCCCCGTGCGCCTGCGTGTGGAAGAACCGGTCGTGTTTGTTCATGTACTTCTTCACCAGCTCCTCGTTCTGGTCGGCGTTGCGCCCGCCGATGACGAGGTAACCGGTGGAGGTGTGGAACCAGCGGAACCGCTCGAACCAGTCGTCCGGGCTCCGGATCGGGATCGAGGAGCGCGAGAGCCAGTCCGTCTCGTACTCCTCGTCGTCCTCCTCGTCCTCGCCGTTCCCCCCGTCGCCATCACCTCCGTCGTCGGCCGCCTGCTGCTCCTCCCACTCCCGCTTGCGCTCTTTGACGGCCTCCAGCTCCTCACGGGTCGACTCGATCGCCTCCTGCGCGCCCGCCTTCTTCTCCTCGACGCGTTTCGCCTCCCGGTAGAGGCGGTCGGCGTTGACCTCGACGCCCTCGCTCGCGTCGAGTTCGACCGTCACCGTCCCCCCGTCGTCGCCCTCCTCTTCGAGCTCGACCGTCACCGTGCCCTCGCCGCCGTTGACGTCGACGACCGCCTCAGCGGCCGGAATGCCTCGCTCCGCGCCGGCGTCGAGGGTCTCGGCTATCTCGTCCCACGGCACCTCGTTTGCGCGGGCCTCGCGCACCGTCGAGATCACCTCGTCGACGAGGTCGTAGTGGGCGTACAGCAGCTCCGCGCGCTCCCGCTCCGCCTGCGCCTGCTCCTCGAACCCTTCGATCGCTCCCTTCTGCTGTTCGATGATCCGCTCCTGTTTGGCGATTTCCTCCTCGAAGTCCGGGCGGGATGCGCTCGCGTCCGCCGGAGCCTCGCCGTCGTCGGTCTCCTCGCTCCCCAGCCGGTGGAAGTACTCGTCGACGGCGGCGTTGAAGGAGTCGAACCCGACGCTCGGCAGGCCCTCGTGCTCGGCGAGCGGGAACGGCGTCACGTCGACGACGCGGGGGTCGCGGTCGTCCGCCTCGTCGCCGGACAGTTCCTCCTCGTACACGCGGGGGTCGACGTCGCCCGAGCGGAGCCGCTCGTCGATGCGGGCGAGCGCGTCGTGGAGCGCCCCGAGCTGGTCGTCGGTCGCCTCCTCGATCGGCGTCTCCTTCGGCACGCCGGCCCGGGTACACACCTCCTCGGCGTACAGGCCGCCGAGGTTCAGCTGCGTGGCGAGCGTCCGGACGACGTCGCTGTCCGACTCTCGCATGTGCCGGTCGAACGCGCCGCGGCTCACGTCGAGCGGGTTGAGCCGCGAGGCCGGGTACTCGTACTGCGAGCCGGGCGCAACGGTGCGGGACTTGAGCCGCACCGTCGACAGCGCCCCGATCACCTCGCCCGTCTCGTCGAGCGCGGCGACGTTGCCCTGGCCGAACAGCTCCGCGACGAGCGTCGTGTTCTGGTCCTCGCGCTCGAACTCGAAGGTGAGGATGCGGTCGAACTCGTACTGCTCGACGCCCGCGAAGTCGGCGCCCGACAGCCGGTTCCGCAGCATCTTCGCGAAGTTCGGCGGGCGCCCCGGCGCGTCCGCGACGTGGTCTGGGTCCGCGGCGTGCGCCCGTTTGATGTCCCCGACCTCGATCATGAGCTCGACGCGGCCGCGGTCGAAGTCGCGCAGCTTCAGCCGGAGCAGGTCGTCGTCGTAGAGGTACGCCTTGTCGACCTTCGCGCCCTCGTACCGATTCAGCTCGGTGACGAGCGCGGCGAGGTCGATGCTCGACAGCTCCCGCTTCTGGTCCATACTCCATAGCAACCGGCGGGCCGGAAAAAGGCGTGTCGTTGTGGCAGCGAGCCAGGCGTTGCGGACACCAGCGCGATTTCGCGCCGCAGTTGATATTATCCTACATAAGAGTTGTGAGAAAATTATATGTTAATTTGGTACAATCAACGCTCATATGCTCAACGTTACCAAGCGTGACGTTCTCAAGGTGAGCGGATCGCTGATCGGCGGGATAGCGGCCGGAACGACGGTCACGGCCGCGGAGCGGACCGATCGGTTCATCGTCTCGACGAAGGGCAAGGCCGACCTGAGCGACCTGACGGTCGTCCACGAGATGCCCGGGATCAACTACTCTGTCGTCCGAGGCGACGAGTCGGCGGTAAAGCGGTCGGTCAAGAGCTACGAGGCGGACGTACAGATCGAACTCGACTCGCCGGGCGTGAACGACGACGTTCCAACGCTCGATGAGGCCGACTACGAGGGCCCCAACGATGTCCTACAGTGGGACAAAATCGACCAAAACGTCCCAGAAGCTCACGAGACAACCGAAGGCGAAGGGACACGGGTCGCCGTAATCGACTCGGGCGTACTCGAAACGCACCCCGATCTGGAGGGACCCCTGAACCTCGACCTCTCCCGGAACTTCACCGACGACGGCGGCGACCACAACCCCGTCGGCGGCGACGATCACGGGACGCACGTCGCCGGTATCGTCGCCGCGGACAACGGCGGCGGGACCGGTGTCAACGGGACCGCCCCGAAGACCGACCTCGTCGACTGTCGGGTGTTCTCGGCGGGAGGCGGTGCGTCGTTCGGTGACATCCTCGCGGCGGTCGTCTACAGCGCGAACATCGACGCGGACGTGGCGAACCTCTCGCTGGGGGCGTATCCCGTGCCGCGACAGGCGAACGGACAGTTCTACGGGAAGGTCCTCAACAGCGCGATGACGTACGCAAATAAGGAGGGGACGCTGCTCGTCATCGCTGCCGGCAACGACAGCGCCGATCTCCAGCACGATAAGAACCTCATCAGCCTCCCGAACGAGGGCGCGCAGGCGGTGTCGGTCGCCTCTACCGGCCCGATCGGCTACGGCCTCTCGTTCGACCTCGACGACGTGAACAGCCCCGCGGAGAGCCCGGCGGTCTACACCAACTACGGGACCAACGCGGTCACGCTGGGCGCTCCCGGCGGCGACTACGATCTCTCCATAGGGGATCCGGTCGGTGGCGTCCCGGCGTACGCGTACGACCTCGTGTTCAACACGGTGTTCTCGGTAGAAACAGACGAGGACGGCGAATCAGAGCAGGTCCCAGGATACGGCTGGAAGGCCGGAACCTCGATGGCGGCGCCGAACGTCGCGGGCGCGGCGGCCCTCGTCAAATCGGCGAATCCGGATTACAACGCGAACCAGGTCGAGGCCGCGCTGAAGAAGGCCGCCGAGGTGCCCGACGACTACGGGAAGGAGTACTACGGCGCCGGCTACCTCAACGTCGTCGACGCACTCTGAGCGCCGGTCACCGAACCCCGATTTTGGGGGCTACAATCGCTTCGACACGTACGGCCCGTCCTGTCGGTAGCCGAGCTTGTTCCGGTAGTACTCGCGGGCGCCGATGCCGGAGATGACCGCGATTTTCTCGTAGCCGGCGTCGCGGGACAGTTCCTCGGCGCGTTCTAAGAGCTTCGTCCCGTACCCCTGATGCTGCCAGTCGCCGTCGCCGCCGATGCCGACCTCGTTGCCGTACACGTGGAGCTCGCGGACCAAGGCGGCGTCTTCGAGCTCCGGGCGGATCGGGTCGCCCTCGGTGCCCGGCGCGCCGGGCTGGTCCGGGGCGAAGGAGGGGAACCGCAGGCGACAGAAGCCGACGAGCAGGTCGCGGACCGGGTCCTCGAAGGAGATGAAGTGCTCGGTGCCGCCGCCGGCCTCGTAGGTGAGCACGTCGAGTTCGACGTCGTCGGGGTCCGGATCGGCGTCGTTGTGCCCGACCTCCCGGGCGCGGACGTCGCGCTGGACGATCCCCTTCTCCTCGGCGCGCTGGGCCGCGAGCTGGCGGAGGTTCGACTTCTGGACGCCCGCGTCGATGAAGTCCGCGGGGATGTCGCGCTGGACGCGCTGGAGCCGCGTGTACTTCGGGATGTGGTCCATGGCGTCGGCGACGAGGTCGGCCGCCTCCTCGCTCGTGAGCGGGTCGAAGTCGTCGCGGCGCCAGCGGTCGTACACGCGGGTCCCCTCGACGACGAGGGTGGGGTATATCTTCAGGTAGTCGGGGCGCCAGTCCGGGTTCTCGAACAGCTGCCGGAAGTCCTCCAGGCACATCTCGCGGGTCATCCCCGGCTGGCCCGGCATCATGTGGAAGCCGACCTTGAACGCGGCGTCGCGCAGGCGGCGGTTCGCGTTGCGGGAGGCCTCGTTACCATGCCCGCGGTGCATCTCGCGGTTGATGCGCTCGTAGGTGGTCTGGACGCCGACCTCGACCTTCGTGCCGCCGAGATCGAGCATCCGGTCGATCTGCTCCGGGTCACACCAGTCGGGCTTCGTCTCGAAGGTAGTGCCGATGTTGCGGATCTCGTTGGTCTCGTTTTCGGCGATCACGTCCTCGAGGTACTCGAACTCGGTCGCCTCGGGGTCCGGCGCGAACGACTCCCCCTCGGCCGGCTCCGGCTCCTTGTCGAGGTCGTAGTCGTTCATCGCCTGCAGCGCGCGCTTGACGAACCACTCCTGGTAGTCGTGCGAGCGGGCCGTCATCGTCCCGCCCATCAAGATTAGCTCGACCTTGTCGACCGGGTGCCCGATCTTCCGGAGCTGTTCGAGCCGGAGCGTGACCTGCCCGTACGGGTCGTAGTCGTTCTGCTCGCCGCGGGCGGCGGCCGGCTCGTGGCCCGTGTACGACTGCGCCGAGGAGAACTCCGAGGCCGGCCCGCCGGGACAGTAGAGGCACTTCCCGTGCGGACACAGCTCCGGCGAGGTCATGATCGCGACGGGCGAGACGCCCGAGGCGGTCCGGACGGGCTTCCGCTGGACCACCTCGATCACGTCGTCGCGGTGTTCGGCGGGCGCGTGGTCGAGGATCTCGGTGTTCTTCGGCACCTTCGGCGAGCCGAACTCCGAGCAGGCGTCGAGCTTGGCGCGTTCGAGGTCGTCGCGCTTGATTTCCCCGTCGAGGATGCGGTCGACGAGGTGTTCGCAGGTGCGGACGAACGCCTCGGAGTCAGCGGGGTCGGCGTCTCCGGCGGCGTCGTCGGACTCGGCGTCGCCCGCCGCGTCGGTACTCATTACGCTCCGATCGACGGGTTTCGGAGTTAAGCGTGTCGCACCAATACGTGAGAGGGGTGCGCGTCGGCAGCAGAGCGAGAGTCGGTACCACGGATCCGAGCACACGACACCTCGTCTCCCGCCTCGACGAAACGAACTCCAACCCCTCGGCCGATCGGCTGTACAGGGGTTTAAATCAGACAACTCGGCGAGCGACACCACCGAAGCCCCAGTCGCTCGGCTACAGATGACTAACCGTAGATCGGCCGCGAACACCTCCAAAGCCCCAGCCACGAGGAGACCGTACGCTCGCTGTGCTCCTCGCTCAGTCACTCCGTTCCTTCGCTGCGGTGCTTGCGTCGCCTACGGTCTCCTCGCGGCTGCCCCTTTGAATCCCGCCCCGCACAGCCCCGCGACCGCACCGCACCTCGCGCCTCCCCAGCCTCGTCGGCGGCTCCCGACGGTCGCCGCCGACTCCCTCGCGCGTGCCGCTCGGCCGCGATGCGGCCTCGCGGGCACGCGCCACCGCGACCACAGGTTCGGGGGTTGGAACCGAACCCGCTCGTTTTAGGCCGGGCGCAGCGTACCCCGCCTCGTGCTACGGAAGGACCTCCTGCGCGTCTCCCGGGCGGGCGGCGGCTACCGCCCGCAGTTCACCGGCCGGGAACACCGTCCGCTCGCGGCCCGCGTCCTCGGGGCGTTCGAGTCGCACGTCGGCGAGCGGCGCGGCGACCTCGACGACGCGCTGGCGGAGCTGGAGGCCGACGCCGCCGCGCGGAACGGCGACTTCAAGCTCGTCCGCGGGCTCGCGGCGCTCGTCGAGCGCGAGTGCGAGTTCGAGACGCGCGCGCCGGTCCCGCCGCGTCGCGTCCGCCGGGCCGCGTTCGAGGCGGCGGAGGCGATCGGCGTCGCGAGCGAGGCGGAGCGGGAGGTCGCGGTCGAGCGCGCGGCCGACGCGCTCGGGATCGAGTCCGAGGCGGTGGACGCCTCGCTGTACGCCGACCGCGACGTCGAGCAGGTCCTCGTCGACGCCGACGTGCGGTGGGACCCGGACGCGCTCTTGGCGCAGTACGACCTCTCCTTGGCCCAGACCGCGCTGTTCGACGCCACCGAGGTCCGCGTGCGGTCGAACGACCCGAAACGGCTCGTCTCCGCCGTCAAGCGACTCCGACTGATGTACGAGGTCGAGAAGACGCCGGAGGGCCGCGAGCTCGTCGTCACCGGCCCGGACCGGCTGTTCTCGCGCACGCGACGCTACGGGACCGCCTTCGCGCGGCTGCTCCGGACGGCCGCGGAGTCGGCGGAGTGGTCGCTTGAGGCGACGATCGACGACCGCGGCCGCGAGCGCACGATGCGCCTCTCGGACGGCGACGTGACGGTGCCCGACGTTGAGCCCGTCGCGGAGCCCGACTTCGACAGCGGGGTCGAGGCAGACTTCGCCGGGCGCGTCCGCGGGCTCGACCTCGACTGGACCCTGGTTCGCGAGCCGGAGCCGCTCGAAACCGGGGCGAGCGTGATGATCCCGGACTTCGCGTTCGACTACGACCATGCCGACTTCAGGCTCTTCTTCGAGGTGATGGGCTTCTGGACGCCCGAGTACGTCGAAAAGAAGCTCGGCCAGCTCGCGGACGTGGAGGACGTTGACCTCCTCGTGGCCGTCGACGAGAGCCTCGGCGTCGGCGAGGAGATCGCGGCCCGCGACCACCGCGTCGTCACCTACTCCGGGACGGTGCGCGTGAAGGACGTGATCGACGTGCTCCGCGAGTACGAGGCCGAGTTCGTCGCGGACGCGGCCGCCGACCTCCCCGACACCCTCTCGCCCGACGCCGACGCCATCGGCCTTGACAACCTCGCTGACGAGCGCGGCGTGAGCGTCGAGGCGCTAGCGGACAAGTCGTTCCCCGACCACGAGCGAATCGGGCGGACGCTCGTGCGGCCGGCGGTGATAGAGACGCTCGCCGAGGAAATCGAGGCCGGGATGGCGCTCTCGGAGGCCGAAGCGACCCTCGACGAGTACGGCGTCGACGACGCGAGCGCCGCGCTCTCGCGGCTCGGCTATCGGGTCGAGTGGGAGGGGCTCGGCGGCGGGACAGTTCGGGAGAAATCGGAATAAGCTATTTAAACCGATGCGGTGGCGCGCGCCTCCGAGCGGTCGCCCCCGGCGACCGCGAGGAGCGCGTGCGAGGGAGTCAGTCGCCGGAGCGAAGCGACGGCGACTGACGAGGCTGGGGAGGCGTGAGGTGCGGTCGCTGTGCGGGCGGGTGGGACTCAAAGGGGCAGCCGCGAGGCCGCCGTACGCTCGTTGCGCTCCTCAGTCGCTCGCTTCGCTCGCTCCCTCCGGTGCTTACGTCGCCTACGGCGGCCTCGCGGCTGGGGCTTTGGCGGTGTTCGCCGTCGATCCGCGATCAGCCATTTATAAGCGAGCGGCTGGGGCTTTGGCGGTGTTCGCCGTCGATCCGCGATCAGCCATTTATAAGCGAGCGGCTATGGCTTTGGAGGTGTTCTCCGCCGATCCGCGATCAGCCATTTATAAGTAGTAAATCGACGTGCGAACGCGATCCGTCACTCCACGACGGGCAGGTCGGCCCGACTGCCCTTCGGAACCACGGAGCGCAGTTCGTCGTATAAATACAGCCCCACCCCGATCGGCACGCTTTCACCGGCAACCTCGTGAGTCGCGATCAGGTATCCCCAGTCGCCGTCCCACTCGGGGATGTCCTGATCATCCCCCGCCGCGAAGGTAGCCGCTTGCGCCGGATCCAGTTCGACCACGTTCTTCGTCGCGCGCGATCCGAACCGCGAGACCGCACGCCCGGTCGGCTTCCAGTGCTCCTGCCGCGTCCGGAGGAACGTCATTCCGACAGCCTCCACCTCGCTCGGGTCGGTCGCCTCGCCGTTGAAGATCCAGATCTTCCCCGCCCCCTTCTCCCAGAAGCTGTATTCCTCGAACACCTCTTTCTCGATCCCGAACCGCTCGTCCCACCAATCGAGGACCTCCGCGCGGCTCGCGCGGCCCTCGATCTCTCGGTCGGCGGGCGTCTCGGGGAGGCGATCGAACTGCTGCCCGTCGTTGGTGGGTACCGCTCCCGGTTCGTCGTCGCTCATGCGGCCACCTCGCCATCGCTCGCGCTCTCATCTGCCTCGCCGCCCACGCGTAACTTCGCACAGAAGAACCCGCCCGTGTCGTTGCGGTGCGGATAAATGCGCTTCGCGCGCGTCACCGACTCGTCGTACGCCTCGCCGTCCCACTCGGTGACGCCGGGGTCGGTTTCGAGCGGCAGGTCGAACTCCACCAGCTCGCAGTCCTCATTCGCGAGGACGTGGTCGAGGACGGCCTCGTTCTCCTCGGGTGCGAACGTACACGTGGAGTAGACGACGACGCCGCCCGGCCGGGTCGCCTGGACGGCCCGGGCCAGGATCCCCTTCTGGATCCCCGCGACCGCGTCGACGTGGCCGAGCGTCCACTGGTCTAAGACGTCCGGGTTCTTGCGGCAGGTGCCCTCACAGGAGCAGGGCGCGTCCACGAGCGCGCGGTCGAACTCGTCGAACGCCAGCGGCTTCGTCGAGAAGTTGCGGGCGTCCTGGTTCGTGACGATCGTATTCGTGATCCCCAGCCGCTCGGCGTTGTGCCGGAGCGCCGAGAGCCGCCCGAGGTTGTTGTCGTTGGCGACGACGGTGCCCTCGTCGTCCATCGCGTCCGCGATCTGGGTCGTCTTGCTGCCGGGCGCCGCGCAGGCGTCCCAGACGCGCTCGCCCGGCTGCGGGTCGAGCGCGAGCGTCGGCAGCACGGACACCTCCTCCTGGCCGTGCGTCCAGCCGTGGACGTACGGCCAGTTGCCGCCGGGGTTCCCGTCCGGGAGCCGGAAGAGGCCGTCGTGCCAGTCGACCGGCTCGTAGGCGACGCCCTCGTCGTCGAACGCCTCACGGACGCGGTCCGGGGTCGCCGCGATGCCGTTCGTGCGCACGACCGAGGGGAGGGGCCGGTCGCACGCCGCCCGGAACGCGTCGACGTCGTCGACGAGCGGCTCGTATCGGTCGAGCGGATTCATGGCTCCACTTTCGCGGCGGGCCGTTAGACGGTTTCGGGACTCGCGCGCCGTCGCCCCGCATCTCGCCCGTATCTCCGCCGCGTGTCCCGCCTCCGGAACCGCCCCGCGCCGCACCTTTAGGTCCGCCCCGGGCGTAGGGGCGCGCATGGCACGCATCTCCGTCCTCGACGACGACGTCTCGCTGGACGAGCCCACCCTGATCGAGGGGTTCCCCGGCGTCGGCCTCGTCGGGAAGATCGCGACCGACCACCTGATCGACGTCCACGAGATGACCCACTACGCGAACGTCCACTGCGACGGGCTCCCGCCGGTGGCCGTCTACCGCGAGTCCGAGACGGCCGCGACGACGCCCGTGCGGCTGTACGCGGACCCCGAGAACGACCTCGTCGCGCTCCGCAGCGACGTGCCCGTCAACCCGGCCGCGGCGACGGAGGTCGCGGCGTGCCTCGGCTCGTGGTTCGACGAGGCCGAGCTGTTCCCGGTCTTCCTGTCGGGGCTCGGCCGCGAGAAGGGCGAGGCGCCGCCGGACCTGTACGGGATCGCGACCGGAAACGGCGCCGAGGCGCTCGGGCGCGCGAAAGTGTCCGAACCGTCCGAGTCCGGGCTCGTCTCCGGCCCGACGGGCGCGATGCTCGCGGCGGCGCTCGAAAACGACCGCGACGCGGTCGGGCTCGTCGTCGAGTCGGACCCGAAGTTCCCCGACCCCGAGGCGGCGCGGGTACTCATCGCCGACGGTATCGACCCCATCGCGGGGATCGAGACGCCGACCGACGGGCTCGTCGAGCAGGCGACCGAGATCCGGAACGCGAAACAGCAGCTCGCCGAGCGGATGCGGCAGGCGACAGAGGAGAGCTCGCAGGCCGAGCCGCTGAAGATGTTCCAGTAGCGGCGTCCCGTTCGCGGCGGGGCGCGCTACCGACCGCCCCGGTCGGCGTCTTCCTCGCCGTCGCCCTCCAGTTCGTCGAGGATCGGCCGGTACTTCAGCTGGACCTCGTCCCACTCGCGGTCGGGGTCGGAGTCGGAGACGATGCCGACGCCCGCGAACAGCGTGGCCCGCCGGCGGCTCGCCACGGCCGAGCGGATCGCGACCGCGAACGCACCGTTGCCCGCGGCGTCGATCCAGCCGACCGGCGCGGCGTACCAGCCGCGGTCGAACGGCTCCGTCTCGCGGATCGTCGCCAGCGCGCGGTCCGGCGGGAGCCCGCCGACCGCGGGCGTCGGGTGGAGCGCCTCGACGAGGTCGAGGACGTGGCGGTCCGCGTCGAGCTCGGCGGTGATCGGCGTATGGAGGTGCTGGACCGTCGCGAGCCGCCGGACGCGGCGCTCGCCCGCGGAGACCGACGCCGCGAACGGCTCCAGCTGGTCGCGGACCGTCTCAGCGACGAGCTCGTGCTCGTGGACGTTCTTCTCGTCGTCGAGGAGCTCCTGCGCGAGCCACTCGTCTTCTGCCGGCGTCTCGCCGCGCCCGGTCGTCCCGGCGAGTGCGTCGGTCTCGACGGTGCGGCCGCGGAGCGAGACCAACCGCTCCGGCGTGGCGCCGAAGAAGGCGCTGTCCCCCCCGTCCGGCTCGAACCAGTAGCGGTGGCAGTCCGGGTACTTCTCCGCGAGGCGTTCGAGCGTCGCCGCGCGCGGGAAGTCGGCCGCGAGGTCGGCCTCCAGCGCCTGCGCCAACACCACCTTCCGGAGGTCGCCGTCGCGGATCCGGTCGACCGCGGCGCCGACGCTCTCGCGCCACGCCTCGCGGCTCGTCGTCCGGCGGCTCTCGCTGATCCCCGGGCGGGGCGGCCGAGAGGCGGCCGCGCTCTCGCCCGTCTCCCCGGAGTCGCGTCGGTCGAGCGCGGCGAACCGGTCGACCTCGCGCGCCAAGCGGTCCTCAACGGCGGACGCGTCCGCGTCGGCGCCGACCGCGTTGACGGTGAGCCACGCGCCGTTGTCCGCTATCGTCAGCTGGACCCGCGGTAACACGAACCGCGCCTCCGGAAACGGCCCCCACGGGTCGCCGTCGCAGGCGCCCTCGTGGAAGGCGAACCCCCCGAAGACGCGGGGACGAGCCGCCTCGGTGCCGGCGTGGACATCACCCGACTCGAACAGCTCGGTCGCTGCCTCCCGGATCGCCCCGAACCGGTCGCCGCCGTCGGCGGTGAGCGTCGCGGCCGCGCCGCCGCCGAGCACCAGCGCGTCGTCGGGCGCGCTCCAGGTCGTGCGCGGCGACGGGAGCGCGTCGAACGCCCCCGCGAACGCCGGTTCGTCGACCGCCGTAGTCCGGCTGACCAGCGGCGGCGACGACCGAGAGCGCGCCCGTTTCATGCGTATCGAGTCGGGACCGGGGACCCTTTATCCTGACTATCGGGGCGGAGCGGACGGGGGAAATCGGCGCGGTGAGAGTGGAGA
Source organism: Halorubrum sp. T3 (assembly GCF_000296615.1). Taxonomy (NCBI): domain Archaea; kingdom Methanobacteriati; phylum Methanobacteriota; class Halobacteria; order Halobacteriales; family Haloferacaceae; genus Halorubrum; species Halorubrum sp. T3. The sequence goes on from NZ_JH815329.1 coordinate 1,351,070, forward strand.
ACGGAACTCGAACGGCGAGCGGCCCGCGATTAGCTGTACCGCTCCTCGTTCCAGGGGTTCGCCGTGTCGCTGTACCCGCGCTTCTCCCAGTAGCCGAGTTCGGGCTCGGTGAGGAACTCCACGCCCGAGACCCACTTCGCGCCCTTGTACGCGTACTTGTGCGGCGTGACGACCCGGATCGGCCCGCCGTGGTCGGCCGGGAGGTCGTCGCCGTCGAAGCCGTACGCGAGCTGGACGCCCGGCTTCGTACACTCGTCGAGCGGGAGGTCGGTGGTGTAGCCGTCCAGCGAGTGGAACATCACGTGTTCCGCCTCGTCGCGGACGCCGGCGCGCTCGGCCAGGTCCGCGAACGCGACCCCGGTGAACTCGCAGTCGAACTTGCTCCACCCCGTCACGCAGTGGAAGTCCTGCCGTTGGGTGACGGCCGGCAGGTCGCGGAACTCGTCGAGCGTGAACGAGCGCGGCTCCTCGACGGCGCCCCACAGCTCGAGCTCGAACGTCTCCGGGTTCCACGAGGGCGTTCCGCTCTTCGAGAGGACCGGGAAACCGTCGGTCTCGCGCTGCCCCGGCGGGAGCCGGTCGTCGCCGTACTCGCGGTAGAGGTCGGTGAGATCCTCGGCGGCCTCGACGCCGGACTCTGTCATGCGGCTCTGTTCGGCCCGGACCGACGTATGAATGTCGCTCTCGGAGCCGGTCGGGCGTCCGAGCGCGCCGCGCTCGACGGGAACGCCCCCGGCGCTGGAAGGAGTGCGGCCCGGGTTCGTACATCTCTAACGCGTATTCAGAAGATCAAAAATGAGCTTTTGAGTCGTCGTCTTGAATTTTCATATACGCGGATCTCCGACGCCAATTTTATATACGCCATGCCACAAGACCCGGACAGCAAATGCCACGAGTGAAGATAACCGTGCCGGAGCATCTGGAGATGCAGATCGCCCAGATGGTCGAGGAGGGAGAGTTCCTCAACCGGGAGGAGGCGGTCGAGGAGCTGCTGTCGACTGGCATCAAGGCGTACAAGACGAGCGGTCCCCGGGACGACGACGACTCCAACAGCGGGTTCGAGGAGGAGGGGATGATGGGCCACGAAGACGAGTACGTCTTCTGAGCGAACGACCCCCGCGTCGAACCGCGCGCGGCACGGATCCGTGCGTACCGCCCTCAACAACCCTTATAGGGTATACAACCCGTATCCGTGGATATGCACAAGGACGAGCTGCTCGAACTCCACGAACAGATGGTGACGATTATGGAACACTTCCGCGCGCAGGAGACCGTCGACGGCTCGCTGTTCGACCCCTACGACGAGCTTGAGGTCGACCCTTCCCACGTCCACAAGTCGAAAAGCGAGCACAAACACGCCGTGTTCGTCCTCGGTAACGCCTTAGCGAACGCGATGAGCGAAGACGAGTTCTCGCCCGCCGGCCGCGTCGGCAAGCGGATGGAGGAGCTCGCTGACGACGCCGAGAACAAGATCTGAGGCCGAAGGCTCCGGTCACGAGTCGAGGCGCGCTCTTCCTCTTATTTCGATCGCGACGCGACGCGCCGGACCCCCGTATTGATGTGTGCGCGGCCCCCTCGAACCCCACATGGTCGCGGAAGCGCTGACGTCGGACGCCGTCCATCTCGCGGCCGGAGGCGTCGGCGTCGTCGTCGCGCTCGCCGCGGTGTACCTCGTCGACCGCCCGAGCGACGACTGGACGCGGGCGCCCCGGTCGCGGCTCCTCCTCGGCGTCCCGTGGGGGACGCTCCTCGTGATCGCCGGCGTGATCGGGGTGTACCTGTTCGTCCAGTCGGGGATCGAGAACCCGAACCGACCGGTGGTGATCCCGTTCCGGTCGTGGTCGTACTTCTACCCCGAGGGGCTCGTCTGGTCCAGCTTCGCGCACGCGGGCCGCGGACACCTCACCGGGAACCTCCTCTCCGCGCTCGTCGCGGGCGGACTCGCGGAGTACGCGTACGGCCACTTCCCCGACGGGCGCGAGGTCGACCGCGGGGACGGCCTCGTCGTCCGCCTCCGGCGGCTGCTCAGTCGCCCCCGACAACTCCCGAGCCGGCTCCGTAGGCTCCCCCGACGGGTCCGGGAGGTGCTGAGCCGAATAGCCGCCGTCGAGTCGCCGGCCGAGAGCCCCTACGTGCGGGCGTTCCTGATCGTCCCCGGCGCCGCGGTCGCGTTCGGGCTCCTCTCCGCACTGTTCGCGCTCGGTCCGGTGATCGGCTTCTCCGTCGTCGTGTTCGGGTACTGGGGGTTCGCGCTCGTCTCGCGTCCTGTCGCCGCGGTCGTCGCGATGGCGGGGACGACGCTCGTCGGCGTCCTCTACGACGCCCTCCGCGTCCCGGTGGCGTTCGCCGAAGCCTCCCCCTCCTACGGCGTGCCGGGGTGGGCGAACGTCGCGATCCAGGGACACGCGCTCGGGCTCATCGGCGGCGCGCTGGTCGCCGTCGTCCTCCTACGGCGTCGCGCCCGAGAACAGCCCGACGAGGGCCGCGGCGCGGGCTCGGACGCGGACCCAGACGCAACCGCGGGGCGGTGGCGCTACCACCCCCTCTCGACCGCAGTCGGCGACGACGGCTCCCGCGCGGACGCGACCGAGCGGTCCGCGCTCCTCGTCTTCGGCGCGCTGCTGCTGTTCGGCGCCTCCCGTCGGCTGTGGGCGCTCTACTGGTACCTCGGCAACGAGCGGTACGAACTGTACCGCGCCGTCGGCGTCGGGCTGCTCGCGCTGCTGGCCGCGGTCGTCGCCGTCGCAGCCGTCTCGCGCGACGAGCCCCTGTGGCCGACTCGGGCGGTTCCGGAGCCCGAAACGCTCCGAGGGGGAATCCGGTCGGCGACGCCGGCGACGGTCGGACTCCTCCTGCTCGTCGGGGCGCTGGCGGCCGTCGCCGGCCCGGCCGTCGTCCCGAACCTCGTCGCGGTCGACGACGGAGACCTCCCCGGCGACCCGATCGAGGTGGAGGGGTACCAGGTGACGTACGCGGAGGACGTGGAGGACCAGCTCGTGGGCGTTGTTGACGTCGAGGCGTTCGGGCGCTCGACGTCGGTCAACACCTCAGGGGTGATCGTCAGCGACCCGGACCGCGAGATATGGACGACGGCGGTCTCGAAGGGGAACCTCGCGTTCTGGGGGTACCGCGCGGTCGACGTGGGCGGCACCGGCTGGCGCGAGACCGTCTGGGTCCAGCGCGTCGGGTGGGTCGCCGCGAACGGCGGCCCGACCTACCGGGTCGACGCCGTGCGAAACGAGACCAGACGGACGCTGTACGTGAGCGATCCGGCACAAGCGGAGCCGCAGATCGACGGGCGGAACATCAGCGTCGCCGCCGTCGAAGGGGGGTTCGAGATCCGCGTTACCCACGAGAACGCGACCGTGACCATCCCGCTGCCGGAGGAGGGCACGACCCTGGAGGCGCAGGGCGTCTCCATCGTCCGCGGCGGCGACCGCGTGTACGCGCAGCGCGGCGAGACGCGCGTACGGATCGCGCAGCGGGAGCGGTACGAGGGGCGGCAGTAGCTCGGTTCGGCGCTCGAACTGGGGCGCCGGCGAGCTCCGCGCTACTCCCACTCGATCCGGTACACTTCGGTGTCGATCTCGCGCGCCGCGTCGGTGTGGTGGTCGAACTGCGCGTCGATCCGGAACTCGGCCGCGAACGCGTGGGTCACCTCGCCGCCCTCGTCGGCGGCGAACGCCTCGACGAACTCCTGACTGCCGGCGTTGTGGACCGAGTAGGAGACGGCCGCGAGGTCGCTCGCGACCGCGAGGAACTCGCGGTCCGCGTTGCGGTTCCCGTCCTGCGCGCCGAACGGGGGGTTCATCACGACCGTCGCGGGCTCCGCGACGGCGAGCGGCGGGCGGGTAGCGTCGCCGCGGACCCAGTGAACGGGGGCGCTGGCGGCGACGCGCCGCTCGTTGGCCCGGGCGGTCGCGAGCGCGCTCCCATCGAGCTCGAGGCCGACGACGCGAGCGGGGCCGCGCAGCGCGGCGGCCAGCGCGAGCATCCCCGTACCGGCGCCCAAGTCGATCACGGTTCGGCCGTCGACGTCGCCGTGGAGGTCCGCGAGGTGGACGACGTGGGCGGCTAACTCCGGGGGCGTCGGGTACTGTTCGAGGGCCGCGTCGGGACGCTCGAAGCCGGCGACGACGCCGAGCTTGGTCGCGAGCGACCGCTTTGTCGCCATCGTCAGGCCGCGCCGTCGCCCTCGACGCGGACGAATTCGACGCCCTCCCGGTCGGCCCGCTCGGCGAGCGCCGCGAGCGCCGTGCGGGTCTCCTCGCACGGCTCGTCGTCGACGCTGACCTCGATCCGACCGGCGCCGAGGAACGATGCCGCGCGGACGAGCCCGCGGAGGCGGTCGGCCTCGCGCTGGCGTTCGAGCGTGCTCTCGGCGTCGAACTCCGCCTCGGTCGCGACCGCAGCGGGCTGGTAGCCGCGGGCCGCGAGCCCCCGCTTGAGGTCGCGGAGGTGTTCTGGCGCGGTGCTGTCGAGGTCCGCCGCGTCGATGACGACGGGGTCGACATCGGCGGGGCGACAGCCGCGCAGCGTGCGTTCGATGCCGGGAGACGAAGTAGTGCTCATACAAATCCATTGGCAGAGGTTATACAAAAGTCTTTATGGATGTTTAGTAGTAATATAAGAGGTCCTGCGGTCGCGTACGGCACGCTCCGGGATCGAACGCGCCCCACCGTTGACGTTCCGGAACCGGACGAACTCCACCGTTGACGTTCCGGGATCGAACACGCTCCACTGCCGACATGGCGTCTTCGGCCCTTGGCGGGTGTTCCCAATGTCGAATTTCGACCTCAATGTGCGGTCACGTTTCGTGCGTCGTGCCGGACCGCGGCGGACCACGTCGAGGTCGTCGACGACTCGAATCTGTGTCCCCGTTTCAGGCGTTACAGACGTTTTAAACGGAATAAACCGGACACGAGGCCGACCCAAGAATCCTCAGGATCGATGATGGACGTGGACAAGGCTTAAATACGCGACTGACCACAAACCTTTTAATGGAACGTCCGAGTCGCCAACGGCAACAGGAGCGAGACACGGAGCAGGAAACGGACGAATCGACGGTCTCCTGTCCGGAGTGTGACTCGGAGAACATCGTCACCGACGCCGACCAAGAGCTCGTCTGCGAGGACTGCGGGCTCGTCTTAGACGAGCGGAACATCGACCGCGGGCCGGAGTGGCGCGCGTTCAACCACAACGAGCGGCAGTCGAAGTCGCGCGTCGGCGCCCCCATCACGGAGACGATGCACGACAAGGGGCTGACGACGACGATCGACTGGAAGGACAAGGACGCCTACGGGCGGTCGCTCTCCTCGGAGAAACGCTCGCAGATGCATCGCCTGCGCAAGTGGCAGGAGCGGATTCGGACCAAAGACGCGGGCGAGCGCAACCTCCAGTTCGCGCTCTCGGAGATCGACCGGATGGCGAGCGCGCTCGGGGTCCCGCGCTCGGTACGAGAGGTCGCCTCGGTCATCTATCGACGCGCGCTCAACGAGGACCTCATCCGGGGGCGCTCCATCGAGGGCGTCTCCACCGCCGCGCTGTACGCCGCCTGCCGCCAGGAGGGGATCCCGCGCAGCCTCGACGAGGTCGCGGACGTCTCGCGGGTCCCGCAGAAGGAGATCGGCCGGACCTATCGGTACATCTCCCAAGAGCTCGGCTTAGAGCTGAAGCCGGTCGACCCCAAGCAGTTCGTCCCGCGGTTCGCCTCGTCGCTCCAGCTCTCCGAGGAGGTCCAGTCGAAGGCGACCGAGATCATCGACGTCTCCGCCGAGCAGGGACTGCTCTCCGGGAAGTCGCCCACCGGCTTCGCGGCGGCCGCCATCTACGCGGCCTCGCTGCTCTGTAACGAGAAGAAGACCCAGCGCGAGGTCGCCGACGTCGCGCAGGTCACCGAGGTCACCATCCGCAACCGGTATCAGGAGCAGATCGAAGCGATGGGCTTCCGCTAGGGCGGTCTCCCGTTCGAAATCGCGGTGTTCGTTCCTTGCCGGGCTTCGAGATAGTTGATCGGGTTTTTAATCGATACCCGCTGTACTACGGAGTGAGATGTACTCAGAGATCCTCGTTCCGACCGACGGCAGTCCGGCGTCAGACGCCGCGATCGAACACGCGATCGACCTCGCGGACCAGTACGGCGCGCGCCTCCACGCGCTGTACGTCGTCGACGGCGCGGCGTACTCCAGCCTCGAGGCGGGCGCGGAGATCGTCGTCGAGGCGCTCGAATCTGAGGGCGAGGAGGCGACGAGGCGCGTGGCCGACGCCGCCGCGGACGCCGGCGTCGAGTGCGTCACCAGCGTGACGTCGGGAACGGCCTACCGGTCGATCCACGACTACGTCGACGAACACGGTATCGACGTCGTGGTGATGGGGACACACGGGCGGAAGGGGCTCGACCGCTACCTGCTCGGGAGCGTCACGGAGCGGGTCGTCCGCACCTCCGACGTCCCGGTGTTGACCGTGCGACAGCCGACGGATGAGTAGCCGCGTACTCGGCGAACGAGGGTGACACCGATGCGCGACTGGCTCTCTCACCGCGTGGTCTCGTCGCCCGACGACACCGCCCTCGTCCGCGCCGAGGACGGCGAGGCGTGGAGCTACACCGACCTCGACCGGCTCGTCGCCGAGACGGCCGGCCGGCTCGTCGCGCACGGCCTAGGGGAGGGCGACCGGATCGGCGTGCTCACGCCCCCGTACGTGGGCACCGTCGGACTCGTCCACGCGACGATGCGGATCGGGGCGACGTTCGTCCCGCTCGGCCAGGAGCTGACCCCGCGCGAGATCGCCGCGCGGATCGACCGGACCGACCTCGACGCCGTTGTCTGCGCGGAGCCGACCGAGCCGACGGCGACCAACGCGGCGGCGGAGATCGACGGCGTCCCGGTCTACTCCGTCGACGACCCCACGAGCGCCGAGGTCGCGGGGATCCACGACGTCGACCCGGCGTCGCTCGATCCGCCCGAGTGGTCGTTCGCGGACCCGCTCTGCGTGCTGTTCACCTCGGGGACCACCGGCGACCCCAAGCCCGTGCCGCTGACCGCGGGCAACGTGTACAGCTCGGCGGTCGCCTCCGCGTTCCGCCTCGGCGTCGAGGCAGACGACCGGTGGCTCGTGTCGCTGTCGCTCCACCACATGGGCGGGCTGGCGCCGGTGTACCGGTCGGTGCTGTACGGGACCACCCTCGTGTTGCGCGAGGGGTTCGACGCGGGCGGGACCGCCGACGACATCGACGCGTACGACGTAACCGGTGTCTCGCTCGTCCCGACGATGCTCAAGCGGATGCTCGACCGGCGGGGGACGCTGTCGGACTCGCTCCGCGTGGTCCTGCTCGGCGGCGCGCCCGCACCGGCGGAGCTGTTGGAGCGGTGTCGCGACTACTCGGTCCCCGTCTACCCGACGTACGGGATGACGGAGGCCGCCTCACAGATCACGACCGCGACGCCGCGACAGACCCGAGACCGGATCGGGACGGTGGGCCGACCCCTCTTCGGCACCGACGTGACGATCGTCGACGACGGCGACCCGGTCGAGCCGGGCGACACGGGCGAGATCGTCGTCAGCGGACCGACGATCACGCCGGGGTACCTCGTGGAAGACGAGAGAGATTCCCCCGACGCGGTCGGCGAAGGCGACGCGTCCCCAGGCGACGCGATCGACCTGAACGGGATCGACCCCGCGGACGTCGACCGATCCGATTTCGGCCCGTACGGACTTCACACGGGCGATGTCGGTCGGTTCGACGAGGAGGGGTATCTCCACGTGCTCAACCGCGTCGACGACCGGATCATCAGCGGCGGCGAGAACGTCGAGCCGGGAGAGGTCGCGGGCGTCCTCCGAGAGTACGACGAGGTCGACGACGTGGCGGTCGTCGGGCTCGACGACGAGGTGTGGGGCGAGCGCGTCGCGGCGCTCGTGGCCCTCGGCGACCGGTTCCCGTCGGCGGCGACGGCCTCCGTTGAGGGAGACGCCTCGGAACAGGTCGCCTCGGAACAAGCCACCTCGGAACGCGGTGCCACGGAGCAGGCCGCCTCGGGCGACGAGACGGCTGAGGGCGACACGGAGCAGAGCGACAGATCCGAACCGCCTGCGATCGAAGCCGGCGGCATCGGTCCCGCGCCGATCGACGAGACGGCGTTCGTCGACTTCGCTCGGGAGCGACTCGCACGGTTCAAGATCCCGAAGACGATCGCGTACGTCGAGGAGCTGCCGCGGACCGTTTCGGGGACGGTCGACAGGGGGGCGACGCGCGCGCTCCTCCGCGAGCGCGGCGCGGACCCCCGCGAGAACGTCGACGCGGACCTCGAAACCGCGGGGTTCGAGCCTGCCGACCCCGCCGAGCCGACCGAATCGGACGAGCCGCCGGCGGAGTCGGAGGAGAAGACGGACGGCGAGGCGGGCGCCCCGGGACTCGATTCCGACGACGCGACGGACGACGGCGCGACCGCGGACGAGCCGAGCGACGCCGACGAGGATGAGCCGAGCGACACCGGCGGGGTCGACATCGCCGACGCGGAGGAGGTCGCGACCGAACCGAGCGACGGCGACGCCAACACCGCGGAATCCGGCGACACGGACGCCCTCGAAGCGGAGGAGCGAGGCGATGGGGGAGACGACGGCGAGAAAGAAGGGCGCGACGCGGATGCGGTCGACGAGGAGTAAACTCCCCCGGCGTTCTTCGTTGTTCCACGAACGTTTTGCCCGCGGAGTCCTCACGGGTCGTATGGAGCTGCTCGACGACAGCGTCGTGCCGGAACGCGCGCGAGACGTCAAACAGGAGGCCCGGGAGTTCGCCGACGAGTACATCGCCCCGAACGCCGAGGCGTACTACGAGTCGGGCGAGTACCCGTGGGAGGTGCTCGAGGCGGGGATGGACGCCGGGCTCGTCGCCCAAGACATCGGCGAGGAGTACGGCGGGAAGGGGTTCGACTTGGCGCAGGTGCTCGCCATCGCGGAGGAGTTCTACCGCGCCGACGCCGGCATCGCGCTCACCCTCCAGCTCGCCAGCTTCGGCGCCGAGATGGTCGAAGATTACGGGACTGAAGAGCAGAAGGAGAAATATCTCCGACCTGTCGCAGAGAACGACCAGATCTCCGGGCTCGCGGTCTCCGAGCCGCAGACCGGCTCGGACCTGGCGGGGATGACGACGAAGGCCGAGAAGGTCGAGGGGGGCTACGAGCTCACCGGCGAGAAGTACTGGGTCGGCAACGCGGTCGAGGCCGACTGGCTCACCGTCTACGCGAAGACCGGCGAGAGCGACGACCGCTACTCGAACTACACGCTGTTCATCGTCGAGACCGACTCCGACGGCTACGAGGCCGAGCACATCCCCGAGAAGATGGGGATGCGCGCGTCCAAGCAGGGCCACATCGTCTTCGAGGACTGCTTCGTCCCCGAGGAGAACGTCGTCGGCAGCGAGGGCGGCGGCTTCTACGCCCTCGCGGACTTCTTCAACCACGGCCGCGTCATCGTCGGCGGCCACGGCCTCGGACTCGCCGCCGCCGCCATCGAGGAGGCGGAGGCGTTCATCGACGAGCGCGAGGCGTTCGGCCGCACCATCGACGAGTTCCAGGCCGTCCAGCACACCATCTCCGACATGCGGATCGGCTTCGAGTCGGCCCGCGCGCTCAACTGGCGCGCCTGCGAGAAGGTCGCGAACAACGAGGACGCCGGCTACTGGGCCGCGCTGGCGAAGACGAAGTCGACGGAGGTCGCAACCGACTGCGCCGAGCAGGGAATGAAGCTCCACGGCGGCCGCTCGATCCTCACCGACCGCCGGATCGCCCGCGTCTATCGCGACGTGCGCATTCCGGTGATCTACGAGGGCGCGAACGACATTCAGCGCAACCTCATCTACCGGCAGTCGCGGTAGGACGAGCGGTTCGACGCTCGTCAGATCCGGGCCGCGAGCGCGACCAGCGCTTCGCTCCCACCCGACGCGAGCGGATCGCCGTGCCCGACGCAGGCGACCTCGAACGGCGATGCGCGCTCGGCGAGGTCGCGGACGCTCGCCGCGACCGCGTCGGTGTCGTAGCTGATAAGCCAGCCAGATGGGCTCAGGTCGCTGTCCGACTCCGAGACGAGGTCGCCGAGCAGCCCGATGCCGAGCTCCTCGCTGACGTACGCGACGTGGCCCGGCGTGTGCCCGGGCGTGTGGTAGGCGGTGAACGAGCCGATCGCCTCGCCGTCGCGGACGTCGACCACGTCGAGGTCGGGGAGGTCCGTGAGGAGTCCGCCGAGCCGCTGGATCAGTCCCTTGTGGTTCCCGAGCGGCGGCGACCGCGCCCCGCGGAGCAGCTGCGCGTCGAACCTGTACGCGCGGACCGGCGCGTCGAGGTCGGGAGCCAGCGCCGCCAGCGTCCCGATGTGGTCGAGGTCGTAGTGGGTGAGGAGGACACGACCGATCGACGAGACCTCTACGCCCGCCTCGTCGAGGCCGCGTCGGATCGTCTCCTCGTCCCACGGCGTGCCGGCGTCGACGAGCGTCGGCACGTCGTCGAGGACGAGGTAGGCGTTGACCCCGCGGCAGTCGAACCGCCAGACGCCGTCCGCGATTTCCGTCGCCATGTCGGCGCGTACGACTCGGAGCGGGATGAACGCTGTCGTGGCGGAAGCGCAGGGAGCGCGACCGTCCCGTGAGCGGGTCGACCCGACAGCGGCGGTGGCGACGAAAACGCCAAGACGCCGGGGCGACACCACGGAGTATGCGACTGGAGGATTACTGGGGGATCGGCCCCAAGACGAGCGAGCGGCTCACGGAGGCGCTCGGGACCGAGCGGGCGATCGAGGCGATCGAGTCGGCCGACGTCCGCGCGCTCGTCGATGCCGGGCTCCACCGCGGCCGAGCGACCCGCATCCTCCGCAGAGCGAACGGCGAGGCGGGGATGGACGTGCTCGCGACGGGCGACGCGCGCTCGGTGTACGACGACCTCCTCTCGCTCGCGGCGGACGCGGCGCTGACCGCGCACGCGGCCGACCGGATCCGGGTGTTGACCCCGCTGCTCGACCGCGACGCCGTCGAGGAGCGACTGGACCGGGTCGTCGCCGCCCGCGACGCGTGGGCCGGCCTCGACGAGGCGGACCGCGAGGCCGTCGAGGACGCCTTCGCCGCGTACGACGAGGCCGACGGCTCCGACCTCGCCGCGGTCGAGACCGCCGTCGCGCTCCGCGAGGCGGGGCTGACGGAGGGCCCGTTCGCCGACGTGGGCGCGCTCGACGGCGACCGCCTGCGCGACGCGGCCGACGCGCTCGCCGACGTGCGGGGGTCGATCGATCCGGCCGGCGACCTCGACGGGGACGACATCGAGATCGCGAGCGGCGCCGACGACGAGCTGGACCGGCTGCGCGAGCAGCTGTCGGCCGCGCGCGACCTCGCGGACTCCGCGTTCGACGTGCTCGAATCGGTCCGGGACGGGAGCCTCCGGGACTTCGAGGCGCTGGAGGCGGCGACGATCGAGCACGTCGCCCGCGAGACGGGCGTCGAGCCGGCGACGGTCCGGTCGGCGGCGCCCGACGAGGCGCTCGACGCCGCCGACTTCGTCTCCGGGACGCTGCGGGAGCTCGTCGTCGAGCTGGAGGCGGCCGTCGACGAGCGCGAGGCCGCCGTGGCGGCGGACATCCGCGAGCGGCTGGGCGACGAGCCCGCGGCGGACGCGGGCGACGAGGACGGCACTGAGGGGGAAGCGGACGGCGGCGACACGACCGTCGCGCGCGCCGCGACGGCTGTTTCGGACGCGGCGTTCCTCCTGTCGCTCGGGCGGTTCGCGGCCGAGAACGAGCATGTCCGACCGACGCTCGTCGACGACGGTATCGCCGTGCGCGGCGCGCGGAACCCCTTCCTCGGCGGCGAGGTCCAGCCCGTCTCCTACGGGGTCGGCTCGCACTCCCTGGCGGACGACCCGGGGGTCGCAAGCGCGGACGCGCCGCCGACCGGCGACCGCGTGAGCGTCCTCACCGGGGCGAACTCCGGCGGGAAGACGACGCTCCTCGAAACCCTCTGTGCGGTCGCGCTGCTCGCGTCGATGGGCCTGCCCGTCCCCGCGGACGCGGCCGAGGTGGGGACGTTCGACCGGATCGTCTTCCACCGCCGGCACGCCTCGTTCAACGCCGGGGTGCTGGAGTCGACGCTGAAGTCGGTCGTCCCGCCGCTGACCGCGGACGGCCGCACGCTCATGCTCGTCGACGAGTTCGAGGCGATCACGGAGCCGGGGCGCGCCGCCGACCTGCTGAACGGGCTGGTGACGCTCACCGTCGACCGCGGCGCGCTCGGCGTCTACGTCACCCACCTCGCCGAGGACCTGAGCCCGCTGCCCGACGCCGCCCGGATCGACGGCATCTTCGCGGAGGGACTGACGAACGACCTCGAACTCCGCGTCGACTACCAGCCGCGGTTCGGCACGATCGGCAAGTCCACGCCGGAGTTCATCGTCTCGCGGTTAGTCGCGAACGCGGGCGACCGCGGCGTCCGCGCCGGCTTCGAACACCTCGCGGGCGCGGTCGGCGAGGAGGCAGTCCAGCGCACGCTCTCCGACGCCGAGTGGGCGGCGAACGATGACTGAGGAGGGGCGTGGTCACGACCCCGGGCCCGACCGGCTCCGGTCGATCGCGGTCCACCGCGAGGACGTGGCGAACGCGCTCGAAGCCAGCCTCCGGAGCGACCGCGAGGTCGTCCTTCGGGTGACCCCGCCGTTCTCCGGGCGGATGCGCGCCCGACTCCACGCGCTCGACGCGGGCGGGGACGGTGGCGACGGCGAGGGTGCGGGGAGCGCCGACGCCTCCGACTCGCCCGCGCCGCTTCACATCGACCCCCGAAACCTCGTCGCGGAGGTGCCGCCGTACCCCGAACCGGACGAGACCGCGAGCGAGTACCCGGACGCCGACCTCGAAACGCGGCGGGAGCGACACGCGGAAGCCGTCGCGGCGTGGCGCGAGCGCGTCCGGGAGCGCGTCGGCTCGACGGTCGAGATCGAGGTCGACGACGAGACCCGCACCGTCGACGTGGTCGCGCTCGCATAAAATCGGAGTTCCCCGTCCTGCCTACAGCCGCAACCGCTCGACAGCGGTGCCCGCGGCCTCGAAGTCGTCGTCGGTCGCGGCCGCGACCACGACGGTGTCCGCGTCGGTGTCGGCGTCGAGGTCGACCTCGAAGTCGCCGTCGTCGTCCGGCGTCACGAGCCGCGAGGTCGTTCGGGTGTGGACGGCGACGGTCTTGGCGTCCGTCTCGCCCGCGACGACGACCGAATCCTCGACGAACTCGGCGGTGGCCGTCAGGTCGGGGCCGGCAGGGCGGTCGCGCTCGACATAGCGGTCGCGGACGACGGTCGGCGTCTCGACGGGTTCGCCCTCGTCGACGCCGTGCGCCAGCCGGACGAAACCGGCCATCGACCAGGCGAGCGGGGTGGCCCCCCCGGTTCCCTCGCCGAACTCCCAGCCGTACTTCGTCGGGTGTTCACGGTCCCACACCTGCTCGGGTAACATTAGTCCGGAGTTGCCGAACCCGGCCATCGTCTCCAGCAGCGTCTCGGGTTCGAGCTTCTCGTCGTCGGTGCCGCCGAAGGCGTCCGAGCCGTCGGCGCGGGCGCGAAGCTCGTACTCCCCGCGCTCGCCGGTGAAGATCGGCCAGAGCCGCCCGCGGCCGTCGCCGGTTCCGGCCCACGGCGCGCCGGGGTCGCCGACGGCGATCTCGCCGTACGCGTCGCCGACGTAGCGGTACCAAGCCGCGCCGTGAGGCGTGTCGACGCGGATCGAGTCGTCGACGACGGAGACGGAGTTGCGGACGACCGGATCGTCGGCGGGCTTGATCCCCAGCCGGACGAGTTCGAGGAAGCCGCCGTCGACTATCTCCCGCTCGTCGTAGGTGGGGCCGTCGTTGGCGATGGTGCGGGGGCGCCCGGAGTCGGGGTTCCCGTCGGCCGTGATCCGGATGTAGTACGGGGTCCGGTCGTGGCGGTCGGTGCCGGTCGCGGTCGCGCACCACTCCTCGACGCGGGCCGTCCAGTCGTCCGCGAGCGCCAGCCACGCGAGCGCGTCGGCGCGGAGCGACTCCGGCGACGCCGCGGTCTCGCTCCCAGACACGTCTCCGTCGCGCCGGTCGGCCTCCGCGAGCGCGAGCGCCGCGCCGCAGACCAGGCCGGCGATCTCGGCAGCGATGCTCGACGGCGAGTAGCCCGCCTCCTCCTCCCAGCGCTCCTGGGCGGTCTCGGGGCCGTTATCGGCGATGTAGTCGAGCGAGCGGGCGACCTGGTCGTAGGTGTAGCCGGCGTCGTCAAGCGTCACGCCGCGCTCGTACAGCTGCCAGGCCATCACCGAGGGGAACCCGATGTTGTCCATCTGCTCGCCGCCCCACCGGGTGCGGCCGTCGATGTATGTGTTCTGCGGGAGGAACCCGTCGTCGTCCTGCTGGGTGTTGTACAGGTACGCCAAGGCGTCGGCGCCGCGTTCGAGGTCGTCCATCTCGATCAGCGCCGTGAACACCTGGTAGAGGTCCCGCGACCAGACGAAGTTGTAGCCGTAGCCGCGGTCCTCCGCGGCGTACTCCGTCTCGCCCCACGGGACGGAGGGGCTGGCGATCCCTGCGCCGTCGTGGGCCTTGTCCTCGACGGCCGCCAGCGTCATCAGGGCGAAGCGGTACTGCGCCGCGAGGTCCGGGTCGCCCGCGACCGAGTCCGGGAGATCTCGCTCCGCGAGCCACGAGCGCCACGTCTCTGCGTACGCGTCAGCGGCCTCGTCGAAGCTGCGGCCGAGCGCCCCCTCCGCCTCGCCGAGCGCGGCCGCGGTGTCCGAATCCTCGGCGAATCCGAGCGCGACGGTGTCGGACACCGACTCGCCGCTCCCGACGAGCCCGGCGAGAACGACGTTGCCGACCGCCTCCGACGACTCCTCGCCGCGCTCGCCGTCGCCGAACAGCGCGGCCGCCGCGTCGCCGCCGGCCCCGAGCGCGCTGGCCCAGTCGAACCCGTCGCCGCTCGCCAGCGCGAGCGCGGGGGCGAACGGTTCGCCCTCGTCGTCGACGAGCTTCCCCGCGTCGCGATCGGGGTTATCCTTCTGCGCGAGCAGGTGGGCCCCCGCGTCGCCGTCGACGCGCTCGGCGCGGTCGTTCGTGCCGACGTTGGCGATCGTCGCGTCCGCGAGCGCGTACACGTCGTACTCGCGGCTCCCCTCGAACCGGACGTCCGCGAGGATCGCGGTCCCGTCGGTGTCGACCGCGTACTCGACGCGGAGCGTCCAGCTGTGGCCGTGGCCGTCGCCGGTCTCGCGGATCCGCTGGACGTACGCGAGCGCGTCGTCGGCCGCCGGCTCCGTCGTCCGCTCGATCGTCTCCGTCGCCGTGACGTGGCCCGTCTCGTCGAACGTGCGGATCGCGTACTCGGAGTCGGGGTCGGCGACGAGGAAGTCGAACGTCCGGACGTTCATCACGTCGATCCGGGGGAACCGCGCCTCGGTGAGCGCCCCCTCGGTGAGCGTGAACCACACCGGCACCGGCTCGTCGGCCTCGTAGTCCGCGGGCGTGCCGACGCCGAACTTCCGACCGGTCGTCCAGTGGGGCGCCGCCTCGGGGCCGGTCTCGCGGTCGTGCGGGACCGGGAGCTCGCCGTGGCTCGCGAGCGTCACCGTCGCGTCGATCCGGAGCGCGTGCGACCACGCGATGGGGGTCGCGCTGTCGAGGTCGCCGTCGTCGAACGCCTGCTCCGCGAACAGCCCCGCCTCGTTGACGAAGGGGCCGTCGGGTTCACAGAGCGCGTACAGCTCGCGCGCGTCGGCGAACAGCGGCCCGGCGGCCCCGCCGCGCTCTTCGACGACGCCCGCGAGCGTCGCCGCCGCGGTCGCGCCCCACAGCGTCGCGATGGACCACACCTTCGCGGCGCCCTGTTCGGCCGTGCGCCAGTCGTCGCCGGTGAACCTGACGAGCCCCTCCACCGAGGCGGTCTCGCGGCGGAGCGCGTCGATCGACTGCCGGACGTGGGTGTTGACGCGGTCGAGGAAGCGGTCGAACTCGCTGCTCTCGACGGGATCGATCGAGCCGGAGCCGTCGGTCGCGGCGTCGTCGGCCGCGGAGCCGTCGGCGCTCGGGTCGTCTCCCGCTCCGGCCTCGTCGTCGAGCAGGGCGGCGTACTCGGCGGCCGCGGTCGCGAGCGCGAAGGTGCTGGCGTCGGCGCGGGCGTCCTGCCCCTCGTCGCTGGCGCGCTGGAGGAACCGCTCCGTGTCGGGGTTCCAGCGCGCGTCGAGTCCCGACAGCGCCGCGTCCGCGGCGTCGGCGGCGGCGGCGCGGAGGTCCTCGTCGACCGGCGCGCGCGCAACGGCGGCGAACGCCCGGAGGTACTCGGCGCCGGTGTGGGTGAACCGGCCGAGCGCGTTCTCCCAGCAGTTCTGACAGCGGCGCGGCAGCCCGTCGTCCTCGGTCGTCTCCAAGAGGAACTCGACGGCGTCCGCGATCGTCTCGTCGATCCGCTCGCGCCACTCGGTCGGGAGGTCCGCCTCGCGGCGCAGCGTCGCGAGGAAGGCGACCACGGTGGCGGGCTGGTCGAGCTGGTCGTTTGGGCCGGGCGTCGCGTTCGCGCCCTCGATCCGGGCGTTCGCCCAGCCGGGCGCGACCTTGCCCGAGTCGGCCCACACGCGGTGGGGCCACGAGCCGTCGGCGTCCTGGGTGCGGCAGAAGAAGCTCGCGGCCGCGAGCAGCTCCTCGTCGGCGTCGAGGCCGAGTTCCTCGCTCGCGCCGAGCAGCGCGGTCGACACCGTCGCCTCGTCGCGGAACCAGGTGTAGCCGTAGCCGCCGGAGGTGGAGTAGAAGGGGTCGAACTCGGGGGCGGCGATCCGGCCGCCGGACTCCGCGGTGAGCAGGTCGAGCGCGCGGAGGTCGCTGGCGATCACCGACCGGCGGGGAGCGTCCTCGGGCACGTCCGGGCCGCGACCGTCCGCGGCCTCCCGGAGATCGTCGGCGTCGGGGTAGGCGGTGGCGATGTTCGAGACCGCCTCGATGCGGCGCTGGCGGTCGATCCCGTCGGTGAGCGCGTCCTTCGCGTCGTCGCCGGTGTCGCGCGTCGCCCGGCGGTCGACGACGGCGCGGCCCGCGAGGGTGACGCGCTCCGTGCGCCCGTCGCGCTCGAAGGGCGCGCGGACGACGACGTCCGGAGTGAGCCGCGAGTCCTCGCGCCGGTCGATCTCGCCGCGGTGTGGGAACCCGTCGCCGCCCTCGCCGAGCAGTTCCGGGATCGTCCGCAGGCGCTGCCCGTGGGCGTTCGAGAGGCCGGTCGAGGCGGTGAGGAAGTCGTGTTCGGTGCGGTGGTACACCTCGACGACGCCGCCGTCGTTCGGGCCGGCACCGTCGTGGACCATGTTGCCGACCCGCCCCTCGACCATGTCGGGCGAGAACGCGTAGGCGGCGACGAGCTCGGCGTCGGCCGGCGGCGAGCCGCGGAGCTCGACGTGGGTGAGGTGCGTGTCGCTCACCACGAGGTCGAACTGGTGGATGGTGTAGCGGCCGGCGTCGTACTCGGTCTCGACGAGCGGCGTGTCGCCGTCGTAGTGCTGGCGAGTCGTCTCGAGGTCGTCGAACCAGCGGACGCCGCGCCCGGCGGTTATCCCCATCCGGAGGCGGTCGGCGCCGCCGACCTCGGAGAGGGAGTACGAACAGTCGTGGACGGTCCCGTCCGGCCCCACGTGGACCAGTCGGCCGTCGTCGCCGGTGAACGCGCCGGCGGTCATCGAGTGTTCCGCCGGGTAGCGCTCCCCGCGCCGACGTTCGTGCTCCGTAAGGGCGGTACGCAGTCGCATACCCGGTCTGCGCCGGCCGGAGTAAAAGCCTTGACGACCGCGGCGGACACCGCGCGACGCCGGCCGCGGTCCGGTCGGGAGCGTCGAGGCGCCTGTCGTCGCCGCGCAGACGCCACCGAAACAAGAGCAACACCGAAGGCCCCGGGTGCCGATGGGCGTCACATGCACCACCCCGGACCCCCGCGCTTCCTCGCGACCGGCGAGCAGACGGAACTCGCGCCGAGAGACCCCGACCCCGACGCCGCGTACGCGTGGCGCGTCGCGGACGCGCCGCCCGACAGCGAGGCGACCGTCGGCGACGACGCCGTGACCGAGTTCACGCCCGACGTCCCCGGACGCTACCTGATCGGCCTCGACGCGCCGGACGGCGACCACCTGCTCACCGTCCGCGCGTTCCCGGCGAGCTACGAGGGCGTCGACGTCGCGGGCGGGAGCGGCACCGCGATTCGCGACCGCGACGCGGGCGACGTCGACGCGCCGCGCGACTACGCCGCCCGTGAGCGACACGAGGGAGTCGGCCGGCCGCGCGTGCGGGTCGACGCGAGCGTCGCGTTCGACGGTGAGGCGGACGGGGAGAGCGAACACGCCGGGGAGGCGGTGTTCACCGCGGTCCCCTCGCCGAATCCGGAGTCATCGCTCGACGCCGACGACTTGGCGGTGACGTTCGTCGTCGACGACCGCGACGTCGCCGACGCCGTCGCGGCGGGGCGGGCGAACCCGCGGGACGCGCTCCAGGTGAGCGATGACGGCCGCGAGCTCCGCGTGCCGCTCGACGCGGTGCCCGACCGGCTCCGGGTTCACGCCGTCTCGGTCGCTCGGGACCCGGGCGAGGACCCGCGAGTCAGCGTCGCCGATGCGGCGGCGATCGAGCGCGTCGACAGTAGCCCGTCCGCGATCGACGACGCGGCGGAGGGCGAGGCCATGTTGACGCCGGCCACGCCCGAGTTCGAGACAGTCCGACTCAACGATCCGCCGGCGTGGACCGCGGACGCCTCGGTGTACGAGATCTTCGTCCGCACCTTCGCCGACGCCGAGGAGGGCGAGGCGTTCGACGCCATCGCCGAGCGGATCCCGCGGATCGCGGAACTCGGCGTCGACACGCTGTGGCTCACGCCGGTCCTCGGCCACGACGGGAAACCCCACGGCTACAACATCGTCGACTTCTTCGACACCGCCGACGACCTCGGCGACCGCGAGGAGTTCGAGGCGCTCGTCGAGACCGCTCACGACCACGGGATGCGCGTGCTGTTCGACTTCGTCGCGAACCACACCGCGCGCGACCACGAGTGGTTTCAGGACGCCTACAAGAACCCTGACTCGCCGTTCCGCGACCGCTACGAGTGGCAGGAGTCGGGCGAGCCGGGCACCTACTTCGACTGGGAGCTGATCGCGAACCTGAACCACGCGAACCTCGACGTGCGGCGGTTCCTGCTCGACGTGATCGACGAGTGGGCGCCGCTCGTCGACGGGTTCCGCTGTGATATGGCGTGGGCGGTCCCCGACTCCTTCTGGCGCGAACTCCGCGACCGCGTGAAGGACATCGACCGGGAGTTCCTCCTGATGGACGAGACGATCCCGTACATCCCCGGCTTCCACGAGGGGATGTTCGACGTCCACTTCGACGCGACGCTGTACTTCCAGCTCCGGCAGGTCGGCCGCGGGGCCGAGCCCGCAGAGAGCGTGCTGGACGCGGTCGACCAGCGCGCCGAGATCGGGTTCCCCGACCACGCCGAGTTCCTCCAGTACATCGAGAACCACGACGAGACGCGCTACCGCGTGGAGTGCGGCGACGCCGCCGCGGCGGCCGCGGGCGCGGCGATCATGACGCTGCCGGGCGTCCCGATGGTGTACGCCGGCCAGGAGATCGGCCAGCGCGGCCGCCGGGACGCGATCGCGTGGGACCACGCGCGCGAAGAGGTGCGCGACCGCTACGAGCGCCTGCTCGAAACGCGGCGCGACCACCCCGCGCTCGGGCCGGACGGCGACCTCGCGCGCGTCGGCTACCACGTCGCGAGCGGCGACCTCTCCGAACGGCCGATCGTCGCCAGCGGCGACGTCCACCCGGACGACGTGGTCGCGTTCCGTCGGCACGACGGCGAGGAGGACCTCCTCGTCGTCATCAACTTCGCGCCCGCCGACGCGAGCGTCGCGGTCGATGTCGGCCACGGCGAGCGCGACCTCGTGACCGACGAGCGATGCGTCGTCGAGGACGGCGAGGGGACGGAGCGGATCCGCGTCGACGAGGTGGCGGTCGTGCCGGTCACGGAGGAGTAGGCGGCCGCCTCGCACGACGGTCTGTTTCGGGAGTCGCTCTCGGCCGCGACGCCCCCGGACGCAACGCTTGAGTCGGTGGGGATCGCAGGGTGGCGTATGCGATTCGACCGCTCCGACGCCGTCTTCTGTCACGTCACCTCGCTGCCGGGGGCGTACGGGATCGGCGACCTCGGCGAGGGCGCCCGGGAGTTCCTCTCGTTCCTCGGCGACGCCGGCGTCGACCACTGGCAGATCTGTCCGATCGGGCCGACCATCTCCGCCGCAGGAGAGTCGCCGTACCAGTCGCCGTCGGCGTTCGCCGGCAACCCGCTGTTCGTCGACCCCGACGGGCTCGTCGACGACGGCTGGCTCGACGAGGACGACCTCGAACCGGTTCCCGACTTCCCGACCGACCGCGTCGACTACGACGCGGTCCGCGAGTACAAGCTCCCGCTGTTGCGGACCGCGTTCGAGCGGTTCGAGGAGCGGGCGAGCGAGGACGACCGCGCGGCGGTAGCCGAATTCCGCGAGCACGAGCCGTGGCTCGCCGACTACGCGCTGTTCCGGGCGCTCTCCGACGCGCGGCCGGAAGACGTCTGGACTGACTGGCCGGCGCCGCTGCGGACGCGCGACCCCGAGGCGCTGGCCGACGCGCGCGAGGAACACGCTCGCGAGGTCCGGTTCCGCGAGTTCGTCCAGTGGACGTTCGACCGCCAGTGGCGCGACCTGCGCGCCGTCGCGGCCGAGGAGGGGGTGTCGATCGTCGGCGACGTGCCCATCTACGTCGCGCTCGACTCCGCCGACGTGTGGGCGAGCCCGGAGGCGTTCCGGCTCGACGAGGGGAACCGCCCGACTGCGGTCGCGGGCGTCCCGCCCAACGCCGGCGACTCCGGCCAGCGCTGGGGGAACCCGCTGTACGACTGGGAACACCTCGCCGACACCGGGTACGACTGGTGGCTCGACCGGTTCCGCCGGCTGTTCGAGCTCGCGGACGTGGCTCGGCTCGACCACTTCCTCGGGTTCGTGAACTACTGGGCGATCCCGGCCGACAGCGACGACCCCGCGGACGGCGAGTGGCGAGACGGTCCTGGCCGCGACCTCTTCGAGACGGTGGAGCGCGAGCTCGGTGAGGCCCCCTTCATCGCCGAGGACCTCGGTTTCGAGGAGCCGGCGATGGACGAACTGATGGCCGAGTTCGGCTTCCCCGGCATGCGCGTCCCGCAGTACGCGGACTGGTGCGCGGAGGGGAACGAGTACCAGCCGATACACTACGGCGAGGGCGTCGTGGGCTACACCTCGACGCACGACACGGACACGTGGGCCGGCTACTTCGAGGACCTCCCGGCCGCGCAGCGGGACTGCTTCCGGTACAACGTCGGTTCCGACCCCGACGAGCCGAGCGAGTGGGCGATCATCGACGCGGTGTGGGGCTCGGACGCCATCCTCGCGGTGACGACGCTTCAGGACCTGCTCGGGCTCGGCAGCGAGGCGCGGTTCAACGAGCCGGGCACCCTCGACGGCAACTGGGAGTGGCGCGTCGCCCGCGACGCGCTCGACGACGAAATCGCGGACCGGCTATGGGAGCTGAGCGGGAAACACGTGCGCTGACCCGTGATCGGACCCCTGCCCGACGCGCCGGTCGTCCACGTCCTCGTGATCGCCGCGGCGACCGGCCTCATCTGGCTCGGGAGCGGCTGGCTGGAAGAGGCCGCCGAGACGCTCGCCGGGTACTACGGGCTCCCGGCGGTGGTTCAGGGGTCGATCGTCGTCGCAGTCGGGTCGAGCTTCCCGGAGCTGACGAGCGTGCTCGTCACCGCCCTCACCGGCGTCTTCGACATGGGCGTGGGCGCGCTCGTCGGATCGGCGATCTTCAACGTCCTCGTGATCCCCGCTGTCGCCGGGCTCGGGGCCGACGACGAGCTGGAGGCCAACCGAGCGATCGTGTACAAGGAGGCGCAGTTCTACATGCTCGCGGTGTCGGCGCTGGTCGTGACGTTCGCGCTCGCGGTCATCTACTTCCCGGTCTCGGCGGACCCGATCGTCGGGACGATGCCGCGCTCGCTCGCGGTCATCCCGCTCGCGCTGTACGTCCTCTACCTGTTCATTCAGGTCCAGGACGTCGACGACGCGGCGATCGACCCCGTGCGCGACGAGGTCGACGTCCGCCGCGAGTGGGGGAAGCTGGCGGCCGGGCTCGGGCTCATCGTCGTCACCGTCGAGCGGCTCGTCGCGTCGGTCGAATCGCTCGGCGCCACGTTCGGAGTCCCCGAGTTCCTCGCCGGCGTCACGGTCGTCGCGGCGGCGACGAGCCTGCCGGACGCGCTGGTGAGCGTCCGGACCGCACGCGAGAACCGCGGCGCGACGAGCCTCGGCAACGTCCTCGGGTCGAACACCTTCGACCTGCTCGTCGCGATCCCGCTCGGCGTGCTGATCGTCGGCGAGGTGGCCGTCAACTTCTCGACCGCGGTGCCGATGCTGGGCGTATTGACGGCCGCGACCGTCCTGCTGTTCGTGACCCTGCGGACGAGCCTCGCGCTCACCGATCGCGAATCGTACGCGCTGCTCGCGGCCTACGGGCTGTTCGTCGCGTGGGTCGTCGCCGAGACGATCGGGGCGACGAGCGTGCTGAAGGGTGTGTGAGGCCCGGCACGAGCGGTCTCGCTCCGACGGTCGCCGGACGGCGATTCCTCAGTAGGAGTTCCGACCGATAATGAGGTACAGCAGCAGGCCGAGGATCGGCGCGAAGAACACCACGAGCGCCCAGAGGACCGGCGGGTGGTCGCTGCGCGACTCCGCGTCCGAGTAGGTCCACACGATCATCGCGAGGTGGACGGCGAGGAAGAGGAGGCTGATCAGGAGGGCGATCCCGGCGGCCGCGCCTTGGAGGAGCAACGGGGACATGCCGCCCGATATCAGCACGCCCTCCGATAAGTGTTTTCGGATCCTCACCGGGCACTCGGCGAAACCGCTTTTCGCGTCGAGTGCGAACGTGTCACATGAATAACGTGGTGCGTGCGGTCGGCGCCGCGGGCGAGTGTCTCGGCGGCGTTCTGCTCGCTGTGTCGGCGGCCGCCGACGCCGAGGTGCGGACCGTCCCGCTCGCGGTCGGCTTCGCGACCGGCTACCTCTACCGCCACGCGCGAGCGGTCGCGGGCTGTCGGCGGTTCCGGAGCGGGCCGGTACGGAGCGTCGGTGTCGCGCTGGCGTGGACGGCGATCGGCGTCGCGGTCGACCGATCCGTCGACGATCCGGCGTCGAAGCGTTCGTTCGCGGCCGGGCTCGGAGCGGGGTCGGCCGGTTACTGGCTCGCGCGGCGCGGTGAGTAGCGGACCCGGGCCGGGCATCGCTCCGGGCGGCCCGCAGAGCCCCGCCGGAGACCGAACCGTTTTGATCCCGCGGCGCCCGGTGCCGGTATGACGCTCCCAGTCGACGCGGACCGGCTCCGCGCGGACATCGAGGCGAACGCGGCGTTCGGTCGGGTCGAGACAGACGACGCCGAGGCGCACGCGCGAACGAATCGGACGGGGACCGAGGCCAATCGCCGGGCGAGGGACCGGCTCGTCGAACGCCTCCGCGAGGCCGGCCTCGACGTGACGGTCGACGCCGTCGGGAACGTCCTCGGGACGTGGACGCCGGAGAGCGCCGACCCGGACGCGGCGCCGGTCGTTTCGGGGAGCCACCTCGACAGCGTCCCCGAGGGCGGAATCTTCGACGGCCCGCTCGGCGTCTACGCCGCGCTGGAGGCCGTTCGCGCGATGCGCGACGACGGGTTCGAACCCGAGCGCCCGGTCGGCGTCGTGAGCTTCACCGAGGAGGAGGGCGGGACATTCGGCAACGGCCTGCTCGGCTCGACGGTCGCGACCGGCGAGCTGGCGCTCGACGAGGCGCTCACGCTGACGAATCCGGAAGGGGAGACGCTCGGCGAGGCGCTCGACCGGATCGGCTACCGCGGCGGGAGCGCGGTCGACGCCGCCACGCCGACCGACGCCGACGGCGACCCTGCGACGCTCGATCCCGCGTCGTGGGCGGCGTTCTACGAGCTCCACGTCGAGCAGGACACGACGCTGGAGGACGCGGGCGCGGCGGCCGGCGTCGTGACGACGATCACCGGGATCACCCACTGCGAGGCGACCGTCGAGGGCGAGGCGAACCACGCGGGCGCGACCGCGATGGACGAACGGACGGACGCGCTCGCGGCCGCGAGCGAGTTCGTGCTTGACGTCGAGGCCGCCGCGAACGAGGTCGTCGAGTCGTCGTCGCCCTCGGCGGTCGGCACCGTCGGGTCGCTGTCGGTCGAGCCGAACGCGACGAACGTGGTTCCCGGTCGCGTCGAGGCCGGCGTCGATATTCGCGACGTCGAGGCCGCGTCGATGGAGGCGATCGTCGACGCCGCGCGCGACTCGCTGGCCCGGCTGGAGCGCGAGCGAGGGATCGAGACCGAGTTCGAGCGGCCGTTCGACGTCGCCCCGACGCCGATGAGCGACCGCCTCCGCGAGGCCGCCCACGCCGCCGCCGACGCGGCCGGGCGCGAGGCGATCGACCTCCACTCCGGCGCCGCCCACGACGCGATGCGGGTCGCGCGCGTCACCGACGCGTCGCTGCTCTTCGCCCCCTCTCGCGACGGGATCTCCCACAACCCCCGCGAGTGGACCGACTGGGCCGACTGCGCCGCCGCGACCGAGGTGCTCGCCGGGGCGCTCGCGCGGGTCGCGGACGGCGAGTGAGGGTCGCTCGCGCAGGTGGCATCGAACTCCGCGACGGCACAACCGTTTTGCCGGTCCGCCGCGAGCGACGAGCGTGAGACGTCCGCTCGGACTCGCGTCGCTCGCCGTTGGACTGCTGGCGGGGGTCGCCGGAACGGTCGCCGGCACGACCGACGCGCTCGCGAACTGGCCGCCGATCGGCGGGTACCCCGCAACGACCGTCGTCGGCCGGTCGCTGCTCGTCGTCGCCGTCGCGGGACTGGTGTACGGAGCCTACCTGCTCGCGGTCCGAGTGCTGACGCGGTCGGCCAACAGGCGCCGCGCGCACAACGTCCGGAACCTGCTGCGGCTGGCGTTCGGCGTCGTCGGGACGGTGGCGACGCTCGCGGTGGCGACGGAGAACTGGATCGGCCTCCTCTTCTCGCTCGGCGTCATCGGGTTCGCGGTCACCTTCGCGCTCCAGCAGCCGCTCCTGTCGCTGATCGCGTGGGTGTACATCGCCGTCAAGCAGCCGTTCGGCGTCGGCGACCGAGTCAAGATCGACGACGCGAAGGGCGACGTGATCGGGGTCGACTTCCTGGTGACGACGCTGTGGGAGATCAACGGCGAACTGGTGACGACGAACCAGCCCTCCGGGCGGGTGGTCACCGTCCCGAACAGCGTCGTCCTCTCGTCGAACGTCGTCAACTTCGGCGGCGGCGGGTCGCCGTACGTCTGGAACGAGGTCTCCGTCCAAGTCGCCTACGAGACCGACCTGGAGTTCGCGCGTTCGGTGATGGTCGAGGAGGCGACCGACCTGATCGGCCGGGACATGGCTGAGGGAATCGCCGCCTACCGCGAGGCGCTCGCGGAGACGCCCGTCGAGCTGGAGGTCCACGACGGCCCGACGGTCAACGTCCGGCAGGAGGAGTCGTGGGTCGAACTCCGCGTCCGGTACCTCACCCACCCGAGGCGGGGGCAGCGCGTGAAGAACCGGCTGTACGAGCGGATCTTGGAGCGGTTCAACGACAACCCGGACCGCGTGGCGTTCCCGGTGAGTCGGAGCCGATAGGTCGTCAGCGGCGGTGTCCTCGACACGGGGACGAGTGCGGTCACGAGCCGGACTCACTACTCCGGCTCGATCCGGGAGTGAAGTATATATGCGCTCGTCCGTCTCGGTCGCCGGACGGCACTCCGTCTCGGTGGGGGCGGATCCGTGGCCGTTTTCGGCGGTTGTGACCGCAAAACGCCTCTCGTGGGTTTTTCGATGACCAGATCCGCGCCCGATATAATAGATACATTTATATTCCCTCGAGACTAACTATACGTTAACAGACTGGCGATTGCGGACCTCGCTGTATTTTCGTCGGGGGATCGTCGGAGCCACACCCATGACAGAGACAGACACCTACAGCGACGGCGGAACGGAACGAGAGCGACTCGCGGACCCGGGCGACGCGTCCGCGAACGGCGAGCGTACGCGAACGCGGGCGGACGCGACCGAAGAGGAGTCGGCGGACGTCGAGGAGCGCACGGAGAGCGAGCGCGAGCGGATCACCACCTGTCCCGAGTGCGACGGCCGGCTCGCGACGGACACGGAACACGGCGAGACGGTCTGCAGCGACTGCGGGCTGGTCGTCGAGGAGGACTCGGTCGACCGCGGCCCGGAGTGGCGTGCGTTCAACTCCGGCGAGCGGGACAGCAAGTCGCGGGTCGGGGCGCCGACGACGAACATGATGCACGACAAGGGGCTCTCGACGAACATCGGCTGGCAGGACAAAGACGCCTACGGCAAGTCGCTCTCGGGGCGACAGCGACGTCGGATGCAGCGGCTGCGGACGTGGAACGAGCGGTTCCGCACCCGCGACTCCAAGGAGCGCAACCTCAAGCAGGCGCTCGGCGAGATCGATCGGATGGCCAGCGCCCTCGGCCTCCCCGACAACGTTCGCGAGACGGCTTCCGTCATCTACCGCCGCGCGCTGAGCGAGAACCTCCTGCCCGGGCGCTCCATCGAGGGCGTCGCGACCGCGGCGCTGTACGCGGCCGCACGGCAGGTGGGGAATCCCCGAAGCCTCGACGAGTTCACGGCGGTCTCCCGGGTCGAGAAGATGGAGCTCACCCGGACGTACCGCTACGTCGTCCGCGAGCTCGGCCTGCGCGTTCAGCCGGCGGACCCGACGAGCTACGTCCCGCGGTTCGTCTCGCGGCTCGACCTCTCGGACGAGACCGAGCGGCGCGCCCGCGAACTGCTCGAGGACGCCGCGAACGCGGGGATCACGAGCGGGAAGTCGCCGGTCGGGCTCGCCGCCGCCGCCGTCTACGCCGCCGCGCTGCTGTCGAACGAGAAGGTGACCCAGAGCCAGGTGTCCGACGTCGCCGACGTCTCGGAGGTCACCATCCGGAACCGGTACAAGGAGCTGCTCGAGGCGAGCGGCACCGTGAGCGCCTGACGCGTCGCTACGTACCGATTCGACCCCGGGTGGTGGACGACCGCGGTCCCCGCCGCGGCGGGCGGCTCCCCGTCGGCACCTACGTTTTTAACGCGGCCGGCTGTACACGGTGACATGGTTGACGCGTTCGTCAGACTCGTCTGTCCGGAGTGCGGTAAGGAGTGGCAGGACAACCCCGCCGATCTTCAGGATCTTCGCTCCAACTTCAGCTGTTCGGCGTGTCACGCGACGCGTCGCCTGACCGAGTTCATGCGAACGGAACGCGACCTCGAGGCGGTCAAGCAGTTCCAGTGACGCGCGGCTGAGCCAGCTGCTCCGAATCGATCGCCGAGCCCCCTTCTCGACCGGGAATCCATTGGCTGCGCAGTCGCCCCTTTCGCTCGCTTCGCGCGTCGCCGCAAACGTCCGAAAACGATCCTGATCGATCTATCGAGAACACACTTCTCCGCCCCGCTACTCGCGAAATACGCGAACGATGTGGTAACGTGACTCAAGATAATAATATAAACCTCCGGTAGCAAAGGACTGGTACTCATGAAGAAGCAGGAGCTCATCCATCTTCACGGTCTCCTCGCGGAGGTACGAAAACAGTGCGAGTTCTGGGACGACGACGTCGACCTCGAAGCCTACGAGGAACTGGGCGTGAAGCCGACATCGATTCACAAATCGAAGACCGACCACAAAGCGGCCGTTTTCAAGCTGACAGAGGGAATCACCGAGCCGATGGAATCGTCCGAATCGGAGCCGCTGGCCCCGACGGCCGACTGAGACGTCTACTGCGCGCTGCTCCTCGCTGACCGCACAATCGACGACCAGCGTCGCGACCGTCGCTCAGTACTGGGCGTCCTCTCCGGTACCGTGTCCGGCGTCGTCCCCGAGGCCGTCCGACTCGGACGTTTCCTCCGAGGACGAGGCCTCCTCCGCGGCCCCAGTTCCCTCCGTGCGGTCGCTCACTTCGGAATCGATCTCGGTGACGGAAAGCACTTTCAGCGGGATGTTGCGGAGGCGCTTGCCGATCTCCTTGCGCGCGACGCGGCTCGCGTGTTCGTCGCGGTCGACGTTGAACACGTCCATCTGAAGCTCTAAGGCGACGAGCGCCTCGTCGGCCGCGACGAACGCCGGGTCGAGCTCCTCGCCGCTCGGCGACGTTCGCGTCCCGGTGTCGATCTCGACGTAGTTGAGATCCGGATTGAGCATCTCGCCGGTCTTCGAGATGGCGATCCGGACCGCCTCGTCGGCGGTTTCCACGTCGTACACCGGAACCGCGGCCTCGACGACGACTCGACAGTCCATCACGCGTGCGGATACCACGCGAACGAGTATCAAACTTCGGCCGCGACCGGATCGGCCTCGGCGGGCCGAGAGCCGGCCGTCTCGACCCCGATCACTCACCGCCGGCGCGGAGGTAGTAGAACACGTACGTCTGCGCGTAGCCGGCGAACTCCCCGCCGAACCGCTCGCGGATCGCCCGGGAGGTCTCGGCGTAGCTCCCGCGATCGCAGTCGGGGTAATACTCCTCGATAGTGGTTCGGATCCAGGTGTCGAGCGGCACCGCTTCGAGGAACCCCAGCGAGAACAGCAGCACGCAGTCGGCGACCTTGTCCCCAACGCCGACGAACCGAGTGAGCGACTCCCGGGCCTCCTCGTAGGGGAGGTCAGCCGCCTCCAAGGGGTCGGCCTCGCCGCTCGCGACCATCTCCGCGGTCCGTCGGACGTACGGCGCGCGGTAGCCTAAGGAGAGGTCGCGGAGTTCTTCCTCGGTGCGCGCGGCCAGCTGCTCGGGCGTCGGGAAGGCCCGATATGTCTCGTCGCCGAGCGCGACGGCGTCGCCGTACGTCTCCCGGAGCCGTCGCTGCATCCCGTGGATGCGGGCGACCCGCATCTGCGCCGAGCAGATGAACGATATCAGACAGGGGAAGACGGGATCGCGGGTCAGCCGCATTCCCTCGTAGGCGTCGTACGCGCGCTCCAGGAGCGGGAGGTCCGGCGTGGCGTCTAAGATTGCGTCGAGGTCGTCGTCGAGCCGGAGCAGGTGCGTCAACAGCGGCTCGGCGTCCGTCGACGCCTCCCAGCAGAGCGTCCCGTCGTGGACGCCGCCCTCCTGTCGGACTCGGACCGCGACGCGCTCCTCGGTCACGCCGGGGATCGGGTCGACGACCGTCTCGTACCACGCGTCGCCGCCGTGTGCGTGGAGATCGGCGTACGTCTCGCCGTCCGCGCGGTTCCAGAGGTAGCTCTGGCCGCTCTCGAGGGTCGCCTGTAGGTCGAACGGTCCAGCCAGGTCGCCGACGTCGATCGCCCCGCGTTCCATCGTCTTGGGACAGGAGGCCCGCGGGCATGCGGGTTTCGGTCCCGCCGCGGTAACCGATCGGCGCGCTCCCGAACCGCCGCCGAGGACGGGTTTTTGTCCGCGCGACCCGTATCTGACGTATGCCGACGTACAGGCGGACGACTCGGGTGCCGGCCCCGATCGAAGACGTGTGGGCGTTTCACTCCACGGTCGACGGACTGCGAGAGCTCACTCCGGACTGGATGCGGCTCCGCGTGGGTGGCGTCGAGGGACCGGACGGGTCGCCCGACCCCGAGGTCCTCGTCGCCGGCTCGGAGATAGCGATGTCGATCCGGCCGTTCGGGGCCGGTCCGCGCCAGCGGTGGACCTCGCGGATCGTCGAGCGCGAGCCCGACGGCACGGCGTCGCCGGAGCGGTCCGCTCGGTTCGTCGACGAGATGGAAGGCGGTCCGTTCCGGCGGTGGGAACACACCCACGCGTTCTACGCCGACGGCGACGAGACCCTCCTCGTCGACACGGTCGCCTATCGGCTGCCGCTCGGCCCGCTCGGCGACGCGGTCGGACCGATGGCGAAGGTCGGGTTCGAGGGGATGTTCCGCGACCGGCACCGCCGGACGGTCGAGCGGTTCTCCGAGAGCTGAACACCGCCGCGGCGGCTTGACCGTCCGATCCTCACGGCGCCGCGACCCGGGTCGCGTCAGCGCCGAACGTGAGTTCGAAGACGGCGCCGTCGTCGTTTCGGGCCTCGATATCCCACTCGTGCGCCTCGACGATCCGGTCGACGATAGCCAGTCCGATCCCGGAACTGTCTGCCGACGAGACGCCCGAATCGAAGACCGTGTCGGCGAGTTCGACCGGGATCCCGGGCCCGTCGTCCGCGACGTACATCCCGCCGACGCCGCCGTTCGCGGTGAGCGGGCCGACCTCTATCGACACCTCCGGGCCGCCGTGGTCGACGGCGTTCCGGAAGAGGTTCTCTAAGGCCTGCCGGAGCCGACCCGGGTCGGCCTCGACGCGGCCGACCTCGCCAGCGATCGTGAGCGTCGCGTCGGGCGCGCGCACCGACCCCCACGCCTCCTCCGCGACGGCAGCGATCGGGACCGGCTCGGTCTCCCCGATCGTCTCTCCTCGCCGCGCGAGCATGAGCAGGTCGTCGATCAGCGTCTCCATGCGGTCGACCGCGCCGCTCATGGCGTCGTACCGCGAGGGAGCGAGTTCGTCCTCGGAGAGCGACAGGTAGCCCGAGAGCACGTTCAGTGGGTTCCGCAGGTCGTGTGAGACGACCGCGCTGAACTGTTCCAGCTGTTCCGCCTGCCGGCGGAGCGCCGTCCTGCGGTCGTTGCGCGCGATCGTGTGCGCGATCAGGTCGCCGAGGGTGCGGTACAGATCGACCTCGTCGTCCGTCCAAGCGCGGGGGTCGTCGGACTCGAACGCGACGATCCCGCTCAGCTCCCAGTCGACGACGAGCGGGACGTGAACCGTCGCCGGCGATTCCGCGACCTGAACCTCGTCGCCTTCGCCGTCCGCATTCCCGGCGGGGAGGGATCCGCGCGCGACGTTACCGAACGTCGACAGCGTTTCGGGGTCCGGAAACGCCTCGAACGGCCTCGGTTCCGGCTCGGACCCGTCGGGACACCAGCCGTACGCGGGGACGAACTGCCCGTCATCCTCCCGGTAACAGACGATCCGATCGAGCTCGGCGTGTTCGCCGACGTTCTCCATCGTCCACTCGATCTTCGTCCCGACCTCGTCGGTGCGGGTGCTCATCAGCGTCGTTCCGGCGTCAAGCAACACCTCTGAGAGACGGGCGACATCGTCGCCGCCGAGTCGGACGCGGTCGGGGTCCAGTCGGCCCGCAAGCCGTTCGGCGAGCGGGTGGGTCGCGTCGATCTCGTCTGGATCGGACGCCCAGTCGCCGGCGTCGACTATGTCGTCTGCGTCGGCCGCGAGCAGGGCCCTGACCGTCGTCGGCGTCGCGTCCTCGACGAGCGCGATCACTGGCACGTTCGACGGGAGCGCTGCGAGCCGCTCCGTTACCCGGTCCTCGGTCGCGGCCGCAGCGGTGACGACGACGCCGCACGTCTCGTTCAGCGGATCCTCGCCGTCGCGGTCGTCGTCCAAGTCCGTCGGAACGAACACGCGGAGTTCTGGTCCCCTCGGGCCGCCCCAGACGGCGTCGACCGCTCGGGACACGCGTTCGCTCGCGCTCGGGTCCTCGCCCACGAACGCGACGACCGTTCGCCGGTCCATATCCGGTTCACTCGTTCGGATGGCTTCAACGTTCACCCCAAAATATCGGTGCTGAAAACGCTACGACTGAGCCGCCGTCGCAGTGACGTAGATACCGGCGAGGACGACGCATCCGCCCGCGATCGTTATCGGCGTCGGCGTCTCCGACAGCAAGGCGAACGCGAGCAGCGTCGCACCGACCGGTTCGCCGAGCAGCGAGACCGAGACGACGCTCGACTCGAGATGCGCGAGCGCCCAGTTGAGGACGGTGTGACCGAGCAGGCCCGGTCCGACCGCGAGCCCGGCGAACAGGAGCCACTCCCGAGCGGGATATCCCGTGAGGGGGTGTCCCGCGGCGAGGACGAACGCGAGCAGAACGACCACGCAGACGCCGTACACGACGGTGACGTACGGGATCAGCGAGATCCGCTGCCGAAGCGAGCGACCGGCCAGCACGTAGCCCGCGGCGGCGACGGCGCCCGCAAGCGCCAGCGCGTTGCCGTACAGCGGACGAGGACCGACCGCCACGCCGGCGAGAAAGTCACCGAGCGACATCGACGCCATCCCGCCGACGGCGACCGCGATGCCCGCGGCCATCCGGCGCGTGACGCGCTCGCGCAACAGGAGCCACGCGCCGATCGAGACGAACACCGGCTGCGCCTGAACGAGCGTCACGCTCGCGGCGACGCTCGTCCACCGGAGGCTCTCGAACCAGGCCGCGAAGTGGACCGCGAGCGCGACTCCGGACAGCACCGCGAACGCGAGGTCGCGAGACCGGATCCGCGCGAACTCCCCGCGGTACCGCCACGCCGCTATCGCAGCCAGCGGCAGAGTCGTGAACAGCACCCGGTAGAAGGCGGCGACCGAGCTCGGCGCGTCGCTCAGACGGACGAGGATCGCGCCCGCGCTCACCGCGACGACCGCGGCCGCCAGTCCCGCCTTCGGCGACACCGCCGGCTTCGAACTCATCGGATCTCGTGGTCGTTTGAGCGACAGGCGCTTACCGGTTTCGAGAGCTGACCCGCCGGCACGGCGAGGTACTCCTCTCGCTCTCCCCCGACGGACGACGCCAATGGACGACGCCGACGGAGATTTCACACCCCGGCGCGAACCACCGCTCATGTGTGCGGACACGTTCGGCGTCGGCATCCGCGTCGCCGAGACGGAGCTCCGAGTCGTCGTCGGCGTCCCTTCCGATATCGACGCCGGGTGGACCGATCCCGAGGCGTTCCAGTCGCTGGTCGCGGAGGCCGTGTGGGAGCAACTCAACCGCCGCCCGACCCTTGAGGCCGTCGCTGCGCGGTACGACACCGGCGAGACTGCCGCTCTCGGGAGCGTGACGCTCGAACCTGACGGCACCGTGGTCGAGACCGACCTCAACCGCGTCGCGCCGCCCGACGGTCGGGACGATGCGGGCGACTGACGGTCCGAGTCAGCGCCGCGGCCGTTTCACTCCTCGGAGGCGCCCGCTTCGAGCGCGGCGCCGACTGCCCACGCCCGCTCCGGCCGGTACGCGGTGAGGTCGTATCGGGTCGGCCCCACGGTGTCTCCCCACGTCTCCAGCGCGCCGAGCGTGACCAGTCCCGACAGGGTCGCCCCCAGCGTCCGCGGTGTCGTCTCCGGGTCGGTCAGCGCGGCGTGGACCTGTTTCGACTGCGGATAGTTCCGGTCGCACGTCTCGATGCCGCGCATGGCCTCGGCCCAGTGACGGCGCACGTATCCGAAGGTCGTGGGGTCGTCGCGGGAGAGCCGTTCGACCGCCGCCGTGGCGTCCGCGTCGGCACCGACGACGGCGTCAACGCGATCGCCGACGCGCGACAGCAACTCCACGGGCCCCTCGAAGGAACACCCGATCGCGACCCGGTTCGCTCGGTCCCCGAACCGGCCGAGGAGCCGGTCCGCGAACGCGACGGCGGCATCGACGCCATCCCGAGCGGCGACCGGCGCGATGTCGTCGATTACCAGGTCGACCGTTCCCGAAGGGACTCCGTCGAGGTTATCGTCGACGGCGTCGAGAATTCGTTCGCTCTCGGCGTCGCGGCCGAGTACGGTGTACGCGAGCCCGTTGTTCGGTACTACCTGCGTCGACGCGGCGGCCCCGCTCCGAGCGACGCCGCTCACGTCCACCACCGCCTCCCGCGTCGGCGGCCCCGCCGGCCTTCGCTCCCATCCGCTCCGCCACGCCTCAACGTCGGTTCCGAACAACACGGACACGACACGCTCCGAGGCGACTCCGTCGCGAACCGACGGCTGGTCGCCACAGAACAGTCGTACCGTACCGTTCGATCTATCCACGATACGTTGGGTTCATCGACAAAAGTGATAAACTTACGGATGGAACTATTAGTACTGATACGCCGTCCCGCGAGACGATCAGCCGAGCGCGGTGAGTTGTCCGCGGACCAGTGCCGACCCGACCGAGCCCTAGGATCAGTAAATTCGCAACGGTTGCGGACCACGCAAGCGAGACCGTCGGTCGACAGTCTGTGAACGCGAGTAAAATGCGAGCGCGGTGGGTCGCTGGATATGAAAAAAGCCCACGGACACAACGTCCGTGGGCTTGGTGGGAATACTCCCGTATGAGTGGGCAGGCGGCGACTCGTGGTTCCCAGAGGATCGCTCACTCCAGTACTTCACGATACGCTGGTAGGCTTAACTTCCGTGTTCGGAATGGGTACGGGTGTTTCCCTACCGCTCTGGCCGCCTTCATGCCGACTCTCGGAGTTGAACCGAGACTCACTGTATCTCCTACAGTGAGACTCCTGTGTCGGTCTGGTTCGATACCAACCGTGTATACGTGCG